>CAVZFB010000060.1:0-92425 GCA_963774345.1 uncultured Alphaproteobacteria bacterium | reverse complement strand
TGACGATCTCATCGGCGCTCGAGGCGATCAATTCACCGACGACCGGATCGCGTCCGGTATCGTCCGGAGCGACGCTGACTGTCTGGCCAGGCTTCCGGCCGCTGGGGTCCCGCGGGTCGGCGGTTGCGGTCACGATCGACGTGGCAGCCCTTGCGGCATCGAGCGCTTCTTGCGAAGTCATTTGGCTCCGCTTGCCGTGGCCGATCGCGGCGACGCGCTCGGTCCAAGTCAGCAGCCTCGGAAAGCCGTCGAGCGGCGCGGCTGTTGGTCCGAAATTTTGTTTCAAGAACCAAATCGGATGGTAGGCGGCGAGGTCGGCAAGGCTAGCGGCGGAGCCCTGCAAAAATGATCGACTGTCAGCCAGGCTCTGGTCCAGCCAATCGAAATGCGCGCGCAGCTGATCGAGCAGGTTCGGCACTGCCGCCATCATTGCGGCGGGGTCTATATTTCGGCCGGAGAATTTGGCTCGGTCTTCAAGAAATCCCTCGGGCAACGCGTCGGGCTTCTTCGCGAATGCGATGCTGACAGCTGGGCTGAACGTTGTCTTCTCGGCCCACCAGGCAAGCGCGTCGGCCGCGCCGCGGCCGGCTGGATAAAAGCTCGGGGTGGGGTGCCGGCGCTCGAGTTCGCGCATGATCAACTGGCTATCGCAATAGATGTCCGCGCCGATCTGCAACACCGGCGTTTTACGGTAGCCTCCTGTCAGCGCCGTCAGGTCGGGTTTTGGCATAATCACGGGGATCTCCACCGATCCCCATGCCAGGCCCTTGAGACCAAGACCAATCCGAACTTTCTCCGAATAGGGAGAGGTTTCGTAATGGTGCAGGATAATATCGGTCATAAGGAGGGCCCTCGTTCGTGATGACGCAGTATGCTCGAGGGCGCGGCATTAAGCTGGCCGCTTCCGGACATCGTCATCCGCAGAGAGAGCGGCACTGCCGCGATCGCGCAGCTCGCACCGACAACGAATTGACCCGTGCCGGAGGGGATTGCTATCGGCTGATCCGGTTGGTCTGCGACGGCTGGCATTCGCGAGCTAGTAGATCAGGCTGCGTTTGAGACGCGCCCTACCGCTAGGTCCTCGAAGGCAGCGCCTTCATGAGCGAGCAGCCACCGTTTGCGGTCGACGCCACCGCCATAGCCCGTAAGGCTGGCATCCGCGCCGATGACGCGATGGCAAGGAACCACGATGGCAATCGGGTTGGCCCCGTTAGCAAGGCCGACGGCGCGAGCGGAGTTCGGCCGTCCCAGGTTTCGCGCCAACGCGCCATAACTTAACGTTGTCCCCGGCCGAATTCCGCGAAGCGCCGCCCAGACCTTATGTTGAAACGAAGTGCCAGCCGTCGCGACCGGAATGGCATCGATCGCGGTTAGATCGCCCGCGAAATAACCGGCAAGTGCGTGCCGAATTGCCGCCGGTGTCTTGCGGCTCTTTACGACAAAATCATTTCCATCCTCACCGTAATGCCGCCTGAGGAGCCGCCGCATCCGGGCTTCGAAGTCATGAAAGTCGAGAGCTCGTACACGCTCTTCGGGATCATGGATGAGGAGCATCGTCCCGACCGGGCTTTCGGCCCGGTCGATAAAGAACGTTTGAGGTGGCATCGGGTTGGGCATCGAGATTGTCCTTTGAGTTGGTGCGGGCGCTCGCTCTCACTGCCTCCGCATCGCCTGTCCAGAGGTGTTGAGCTGCATAGGCTCGCCACGGTCGCCAGGCCTCCGCTCTAGCAAGGACTTCGCTGGCCGCGGGCCGCGTGCCGCCCGGAGGTGTTAAAGCTCGCATAAGACCGATATCGGCGGCGGGAAAGGCATCCGGCTCACGCAACACGCGCATGGCAATGTATTGCGCTGTCCATTCGCCGATCCCGCGCAGCGAGCGGAGCTTGGCTATTGCGCCCTCCAGCGACTGCGTAGGGCGGAAAAGACCCGCATCGGCGGCAGCAGCGCGAGCCAGTGCTGACAGCGCATCCGCGCGGATAGTGGGCATTCCGAGCGATCGCAAATCGGCTTGAGCCAATCTTTCGGGTGTCGGGAACGTATGCGTCAGGCTCTCCCCGTCGATGGGACACAGCTTCTCGCCATAGGCGGCGACCAGTCTCGCCGCAAGTTTCAAGGCACCCGTTACGGTAATTTGCTGGCCGAGCATGGCGCGAACGGCGACTTCGAAGCCGTCCCACGCGCCCGGCACTCGCAGGCCCGGACGCCGGGCGACCAGCGGCGCAAGCAGCGGGTCTTGAGCAAGGTCCTCGCCGATGGCCAGCGGGTCCGCGCTGAGGTCGAAAACGCGTCGAACGCGCCGAACAATCGTGGCAAGCGATGCGATGCGCGGAAAGCGGATCGTCACGCGCAGGCCGCGCTCCCGCTCGTCCGGTTGAACACTGATCGCCCCTTGCGCACCGTCCAATGCGATCGAGCGCCGGTAGCGTTTACTCTCGTCAATCGCTTCGATGCCGGTAATCGCCCTTGCCGCGAGAAAGCCGATCATCGCATCCCAATCGTAGGGCGGTGCATAGGGCAGCATGAGCGTGATGCCTTCTGCGCCTGTCTGCTCGCCGCCGGCACTGCTCGACCGGCGCAGCTCGCGAGGCGGTCGCCGATACAGCATGTGGAATATCGCGTTGAAGCGACGGATGCTGCTGAAGCCAGACGCCAAGGCGATTTCCGTCATCGGCATGGTCGTCTCGACGATGAGCTGCTTGGCAAAGAGCACGCGGCGTGTCTGAGCGACAGCGATGGGCGATGTTCCCAGGTGCTGCCTGAACAGCCGCCGCAATTGCCGCTCACCGACCCCGAGCCGTTCCGCTAGTGCATCAACCGCCTCGCCATCGAGCGCGCCTTCGGCGATCAGCGCCAAGCCGCGCGAAACGGTGTTCGACGTGCCTCGCCAAGCCGACAGGTCCGGAGAACTCTCCGGGCGGCACCGAAGACACGGGCGAAAACCTGCCTCCTGCGCCGCGCTCGCTGTGGGGTAGAACGTTACGTTCTCCCGTTTTGGCGTACGCGCCGGGCAGATCGGTCGGCAATAAACCCCCGTCGTGCGGACGGCGGTAAACATCCGTCCGTCGAACCGCGCATCACGGGTCGATAACGCTCGATAGCAGGCTTCGTGATCCAGTTCCATGGGATCAGTATGCCCGAGGGCGCGGCATTAAGCTGGCCGCTTTCGGCCGTCGTCGTCCGCAGAAAGGGCGGCTTCGCCTTCAGAATACCCTGTCCGTTGTTGTGCAGGGTTTCGGATACCGGCCGGTTTCGGTGCACAACCGACCGCCAGCGCCACGAACTCGAACCGCCGCCGTGCGGTATAAGCGGATTTTCGGACCGGTACCAAGCGTTAGGTTTTGACCACGAGAGGGCTGCGGAAACGAGCCGTCATGCCACCAATACAACTGTGCCCACCCAGAAGGGCGCCAGGACGGAGTGTGGCGGCCTGCAGCACCGTCCCGGACTTTTGCCATAAAGGTGTCGTAGCTTCCCGACGAGCGATATTTCGGCAGAGGGCATACGTGCGATGCAGCGATTATTGTTTTCCCGGTTCGCGGGATTTAATTCCCGGTTACGTCAAAAAAATTCCCGGTTCAGCGAAATAATTTCCCGGTTTCTCGGCACGGGTATTGCCGCGCAACCTATTGAGGTAACTTGTAGAAATCTATGCTCAAACCCTCGAATTGACCATATTTCCCGGTTACACGGGAATTCGTCCCCACCCCAGGCTTATTGCGCTCGCGGTGTCGCCAGTGAATAGCGCGGGTCGGCGGCGAGGCATTCGGCCTCGGGCAGGCCGAGTTCCTTTCTGACCAGATTGGTGCCCTGCACCATTGCCACCATCTTGTAGGCCGCGTGACGGCGGCTCATGCCTTCGCGGCCCATGCCGCAATCGGAGGAAATGATCAGCCGTTCGGGCGGAACATACTTCAACGCTTCGCGGATCAATGCCGCGACCTGATCCGACCGCTCGACCTGCAAGGTGTGATGGTCGATGACGCCGATCACGACTTTCTTGTCCTTTATCGTCTCGCCGATCGCCGGCAGATCGCCGGTGCCCGAAGAGCAGGTCTCGAAGGTGATCGCGTCGGCCCCGACCCGATCGAGGGCGGCGAGGGTCGGCCGATAGCTCTGAATCTCCTGAAAGATCCGCTGCTGCGCCGGATTGCCCCAGCAGGTATGGCACCAGATCTCGGTCTTGCTGCGCAGACCCTTGACCGTGTTGTTGAACACCTCGACCAGTTCGGCCTCGCCAAGCTTGCCGAAAGTCTTGCCGCGCACCGGCACCATGTGGATCTGCGGCTCCTCCAATTGGATCACGGGGCAGCCGGCATCGGCCAGTTGATGGAGTTCCTGGTTGAGCGCGTCGCTTAGCGCCCAGACCCGTTCGACCGGGTCTTTGTAGTAGTCGTCGGCGACTGAGGCGGCGAGGAGTTCCGGCAGGATCGTGCCGAACTTGACCGGCTTCCTGGTCAGCCGCTGCGCCGTCTTCCACATCGCCGCGTATTGGAGGTTGCCGGGGCCGACCGCGCCGATGATCCGCGGCAATACCCGCGCTTCGAGGAAGTCGTGCAGGATATGGCCGCGCGGCTGCCCGCCGGCGCCCATCTGATAGACGCTCGGTGTCGCCTCCTTGGAAAACCCGGCCATATGGGTCAGCGGATAGCTCTGCCAGCTCATGCCGCTGATCTGCTCGTCGAAATGCGCGTCGCCATCGGTCACAATGTCGAGCCCGGCGGTCTCCTGGGCGCGCAGATAAACCGAGACCGCATCCTCGTATTGCTCGCGGTAGCGCAAATTCATCATTGCTTCGAGGAAGTTCTGCGTGCCGAGCCCGGCAGTGTACCAGCTCGGCCGCGGCAGGGATCCGATGATCGAGGTCGGCAGGGTCACGTCGGCTGAAGCTTTGTACATCACAGCTCCCTTTCATGATCCAGTGGTGGGGCGCGGAGCTTGCCGACCGCGGCGACGAGGCTCATCTTTATCGAAACACGACGAGGAAGCACTCCATGACGATCCATCTCGACCACACCGTTGTGCCCGCCCGCGACAAGGAAGCATCCGCCCGGTTTTTCGCCCGGATCTTTGGTCTTGAATATAACGGCCCAGTCTCGCATTTCGCGCCGGTCAGGATCAACGAGCAGCTGACCATCGACTTCGACAATTGGGAAAAGTTCGAGCGGCATCATTACGCGTTCAAGGTCGGCGAGGCCGAGTTTGACGGGATCTACAACCGGGTTCTCAAAGAGGGCATCACCTACGGCAGCGGACCGCGCTCGCATGAGGACATGACGATCAATCATCGCCACGGCGGCCGCGGCTTTTACTTCTGCGACCCGAACGGCCATCTCCTCGAAGTGCTGACCGCCTGAAGGCGCAGCTTGGATTACGCTCAGCCGAAAGGAGGAACTATGTCACAGACTATCGATCAGCGGCCACCGGTAGCGGTGGGCCATGTCCGACTTCCGGCAACCGATGTCGCCGCCGCCGAGCGGTGGCTCGAATCAGTTGGGTTACGCCCTATTTTTGCCGACGCCCACCTCGCGGTCCTCGAGCTCCGTGGCGGCACACATGTCGTCGTCAGGAAGGCGGAACAGCCACCGGCGAGCGGTTCCGCGGCGCCCTTCGATCTGATGGTGGACGATATCGAAGCAGCGCGGAGCGATTATGCGGCCAAAGGCCTCGGACCCTCCGACATCAGTAAGGGGAGGATCCATGACTCCTTCCACCTCGCGGGGCCTGACGGGTACGACTTTACCGTCGTCTCGTCGCACGCAAGGGGGCGGGTCGTCTAGGCAACCAACTCGTCGTCCCGGATCGGGGATGTGAGCCGCCGGGAGGGTGCCGCTGATCTATTCGGCGGCGACGCTGCGCGGCATCTGTTCCGCCCGTTCGAGACCGGTCAGGATCTCGCGCGCCCGGCGTAAGGCCCGGTCGGGCCGCAGAAACACCTCGACATAGCCGTCGTCGGGATAGGCAAACATCTGTTGCTGCTTTTCGAGCGCCCAGCGGTCCTCGGCGATGACCGCGGGGAAGGTTTCCATAAAGCGCTCGACCGCCGACCGGCTCGGGTCGGATTTGCATTTCTGCCCGGCTGGCATGTTGATGATCAGGCGCCAAACATGATTGCCGCGATCAACAGGTGTGTGGGAGTGGATGATCACATAGCCGCGTTCGACGCTCGGGTCGCCGTGGCGGCCAGCGGGCCAGACCCGCATCTCGACCCGCGTCACCGCCGGGCTCAGCATGAAATGCGTGTGGTCGCGGTCGACGACGTCATAACCGAGATAATCTTCGAGAAAGGGCGGTTGGTTGTAGCCGCGCGCTTCGCGGACCGTGCCGACATAGGGGTTGCCGTCGCGCACACCCTCTTCAAGCCGCACCGGGATCCGGCTGTTCTCGACATCGCCGATATTGCCGTCGTGCAGCGGATAGAAATGCGTGATGTCGAGCAAATTTTCGATCAACAGCAGCGAATTCGCCGGCACCGCCATAGGCCCGGTATCGGCCGTCGCCCAGCCGGGGTCGGCGATCTCGGGCAGCCGCGGCGGAAGCTCGGTCGCAGCCTTGCCCGGGTCGCCGGGCCATACCCAGACAAGCCCGTCCCGTTCTATTACCGGGAACGCACGCAGACGAGCCTGCGGCGGGATGCGGCCGTCGGGGTGTGACGGAATGCGCACACAGCGGCCGGACGCATCATAGCACAACCCGTGATAGGCGCATTCGAGAAGGCCACCCTCGATGAACCGCCCCGCCGACAACGGCATGCGCTTGTGGCAGCAGCGCTCGTCAAAGGCGACGACGGCACCGTCAACGGTGCGCCACAGCACCATCGGCTTTTCGGCAATCACCTGCCCTTGCAGCTGTTGCGCCGCAAACTCCTTCGACAGCCCAGCCACGTACCACGCATTTTTAACCAGCACATCGGCGCCCATAACCGGGCTCCTCTTTGCAACCATCAATTCAGCGATGATTTTCTGATCGCTGGACGAGTTAAACGAATTCTCACGGGCGGCTACGCGCTCACCGAGGAGATCAAGCCGTGATCGAAGCCCGCATCGTCAAGGTGATCATGGTCGGATGTCTAGCCATCTTCGCCCTGCTGGTAACCTTCGACAATCTGACTGACTACGATACGAACTATGCCTTCGTGCGCCACGTGCTGACCATGGATACGACCTTCCCGGGCAACGCGCTGCTCTATCGCCGCATCACCTCCCCGGCTTTGTGGCAGGCGGGCTATGCGCTGATCATCGCCGGTGAAGGACTGACCGGCGCCGTCTTGGTGGTTGCGGCCGTTGTCCTTGGCAGACGCCTGCGATCGGACGCCGCGGCCTTCAACCGGGCCAAGCGGTTTGTGTCTCTCGGCGCCGGGCTCGGTTTTCTGGTGTGGTTCTTCGGCTTCATGGTCGTCGGCGGAGAATGGTTTCAGATGTGGCAATCGGCGATGTGGAATGGCCAAGAGGCGGCGTTTCGCTTTTACATGACCATTCTCGTTGTGCTGATCTTCGTCAATCAGCCGGACGGCGACCTCGCAGTCGGTTTTGGTGGATCGCCCGGCGGCAGCATGTCGTAGAGGTAGTCATGTGGTCGAGAAGGGCATTCGGTTCGACGCTTGCCGCGGCTGCTTGCGGCAGTGGCTTGCCCGCGGGCGTGGCTCCGGTGAATTCGCTTAACCCATCTGAGATCCCGCTGCGGGTCCATGAACAGGCGATGCGGCTGGCGATCGCGGAAGCACGCGTCAATCCGGCCTTTCCGTTCGGCGCCGTGATCGTGCGGGCGGCAGATAGCCAAGTGCTGGCGAAAGGCGTCAATAACAGCGCTGCCAACCCGACTTTTCATGGCGAGATCGTCGCTATGAACGACTATGTCGCCCAGCACGGCAATCGGGGTTGGGGTGGAGCAATCCTCTATACCACCGGCGAGTCCTGCCCGATGTGCATGAGCGCGATGGTCTGGGCAGGGATGGGCGGCGTGGTCTACGGCACACCGATCACGAAGCTGGCGCAGTACGGCATCAATCAAATCCTGATCCCGGCCACCACGGTGAGCGGCGCTTCACCCTTTTATCATGGCGTTATTCTAGGCCACGTTCTAGAGGCCGAAACCGACGCGCTGTTCCGGAATCGCAAGCGCCTTTGATCACGCCGGGTCCTGCTCCGCATGGGGGCTACGGCACGACCTGCCGGGCCAACGCGGTGACGATCGGCAGCGCCACCCGTTGGGCCCGCGGACCCAGGGCAAGCGGCTTCAGCACCATACGCACGCTCATTCTTATCGGGAAATACGGGCGCAGCAGCTTCCGGCACTGCCCTTGCAGTTGGCGATAGACGGAGGCGTCGAACGCCGCGTGCGGATGCCGCGCGCGATGGACGTGCCTGAGCACGATCAGTCTGTCCTCGCCCCCGGTCATGCGCAGCCGCCGCCACAATGCCGGGGCTATGTCGCCCCGGCCTGGGCGTTCGATATCTCGATATTTGCGAAAATAGCGGTAGAAATGCTTGTAGTGGCGGACCTCATCTTCGGCTATCCGGCCGGTCAACAGGGCCAACACCGGGTCGGGGCTGGCGCGCGACAGGCTCGTGTAAAAGCTGGCGGTGCCCATCTCGACGACGCACCTTGACGCCATTTCCAGGCCGCGTGCGCGCTCGAGAGCCTCGTCGCAAAACGGTCGGAATTCCTCGACAAAGCGCTCGCGCACCGCTTCCCACGGAAAGTCCGGCCAGGCATCCTCAACATAGCGGCGCAATGCCCGGCCGTGCTGCAATTCCTCCGGAAGCCAGTACCGTTCCAGCCACGACGTGACCTCGTCGTCGCCGGCAAAGTAATCGATCAAGTTGGCGGTATAGAGGTCGGTCGCGCTCTCCATCAGCGAGGCCGAGGCGATCAGGTAAAAAAGCGCCTCATGGCCGGCGACCAGGTCAAGACGGATCGCCTGCCAGGGAATATCGTCGAGCGACCAGTGACGCCGGCCGGGAGTTCGGTCGGCAGGGCCGGATCGGCCCGCTCTGGCCCGGCCATCGTACGCGGGGAGGGTCGGAGGCTCCATCTCGGTCAGTTGCCCATCGCCCCTAAAAGGTGAACATCGTACTCTCGGGCCCGAGGCCGAGCAAAACCTGGCCCACGGTCTCGAAATGTACCTGACGGCCCTGGTATTGCTGGACCACAGTGTGGATGTCGCGAAATCGCCTCTCGAACGGGTTTTCTTCAAAGATCGCGGTCGCCCCGGCGGCGTGGTAGAGGGTGTCGATGGCGTCGCGTGCCTGATGGATCGCCCAGGTCGAGGCGAGCCGAATCGTCGCGTTGTGGTCGAGGGTGAGCTGGCCGGTGCGGCCAGCCTCGCGCCAGATGTCCTCCAGCCCACCCAACAAAAACGCGCGGGCCGCACTGATCCGTGCCTCGGATTGCGCGACCTGCGCCTGGATCACATTGTTGTCGCGCAGGGTGCGTTTGGCGCCGCGCGGAATCTTGTCGCGGGCAAGCTCGACAAAAGCGTCGAGTACGGCGCGGGCGATGCCGAGCGCCACCCCGGCGAACCCTGCGGAATAAACATTGCTGCTGCTGAAGGCATAGAGCAGGCCGGTCTCGCGCGGTTTGGCGTCGGCGCTCCGCTCGACGGCGTGGTCTTCCGGCACGAACAAGCCGGTGACTGTATAGCTGTCGCTGCCGGTGCCGCGCAGGCCGATGACATGCCAAATATCGGTCATCGCCGCCTGCGGTTTTGGGAACAGCAGGGTGCGGAAGACCGGGCTGCCGTCGGGCCGCAGGCGCGGCGTGCCGTCCTCGGCGAAGACCGCGACATGAGCGCCGAGCCAGGTCGCGTGGTGGCTGCCGCTGGCAAAGCTCCACGTCCCGGTCAGGCGATACCCGCCCGGCGCCATCCGCGCCTCGGCCGGGCCAGGCGGGCCCCAGGCGACGATCCCGCGTTCCCCGCCGAAAATCTCCCGCGCCACCTCGGGCGCGAGATAAGCCGCCGTCATCGTGCAGCCGCAAGCCTGGCCGAGGCACCAGGCGACGCTGGCGTCGTGCTTGGCAACCTCTTCGACGACCGGGACATAAGCGGTGGGCGGCAGCTCGGCGCCGCCCAACGAACGCGGCAGCAGCAGGCGGAACAGCCCGTTCTCGGCCAACGCCGCGACGATCGGCTCGGGCAGATCGCGGTGGCGCTCGATTTCATCGGCAGCCGCCTCGATCATCGGCCCGAGTTGCCGCGCGCGCTCGACATAATCCGCGCCGAGCGTTTCGCCGCTTCCCGAGCCCGCAGCCCTTGACCTCATCGCTCACTCTCGTGACTGCGCCACATTCCGGCGCCGGTTAATATTAGCGCACTCTGGTACGTGCCGGCACCTCCCCTTGTCCAGCGCGGCAAAGAGCCCGTCAGTAGGCGTGGAGTGCCCGAATCGGCCGCATCCGCATCGATGCGACAGGAAGACATTGCGCCACTCCGGCTCGGGTGTGAGAGTCTGGGCGGTTAACGACCCGGCGATATGGGAGCAAACGCGGATGGCGACACAAAGCACAGCGAATGCGGCACAGCAGGAATATTGGGACACGGTCGCCGGCCCGCGCTGGGTCGGACTCGAAGGCTTTGTCGAACGTCGGGTCGGTGCCGTCAACGATCTGCTGCTGCGGCATTCGGCAGTCTTGGCGGGCGAGCGGGTGCTCGAAATCGGCTGCGGCACCGGCGCCTTCACGGTGCCGTTGTCCGAGGCGGTCGGCGAACGCGGGCAAGTAGTCGGCGCCGACATCTCCGATGCAATGCTCGCCGGCGCGCGCAAGCGCATCGCCGAAAGCGGACTGCGAAACATCTCGCTGATGCAGGCCGACGCGCAGACCCACGGGTTCGAGCCCGGTCGTTTCAACCTGATCGCCTCGCGCTTTGGCGTCATGTTCTTCAGCGATCCGGCGGCGGCATTCACCAATCTGCGTCCCGCGGCTCGCCCCGCTGGCCGGCTGTGTTTCGCCTGCTGGGGACCGCTCGCGGATAATCGGCATTGGCTGATCCCTTACGAGGTGGTCTTGCGCCATCTGGGGCCGCCCGAGCCCAAGCCCGCCCGCGCGCCTGGGCCGATGGCGTTCGCCGACCCCGATTATGTACGCTCGTTCCTCGGCACGGCTGGATTCGAGGGCATCGAGATCCACCGCGAGGCCCCGGGCATCTTCGCCTCGTCGCCGCAAGAAGAGGCCGAGCACGCCTGCATCATGGGCCCCTCCGGCCGGCTGATCGATGAGAAGAAACCCGATGCGGCCACCCGCCAAACGATCCAACGCGAAATCGAGGAAGCCTTCGCCGCCCACGCCAAAGACAACGGAAAGGTGCTACCGTCTACGGTGTTCCTGGTGACCGCGCGCAACCCCCGATAGCGTTATGGCGGATTCAGGCGCGCAGGAATTCGGCGTAGGCGGCAGGTAGGAGGCGAGCTAGGCGCTCGGCCCAAGCGGCCTGGCCCTCGGGTTCCATGATCAGGTCCTGGCGGATCTCGATTTCGAGATAGGGCAGGCCCCGGCGCTCGCCATGTACCGGCACAGTATAGTCGGTCAGGTCGGTGACCCGGTAGGGCTGGTTCTCGCCGACCGTCAGATCGCCTTCAGCCCGTAACAGGCCGAGGAGCGGCTGGGCGAGGCGGGCGTCGCGATTGAACAGCACGCCGACATGCCACGGCCGCGACGCGCCTCTGAAGACCGGGGTGAAGCTGTGCAGAGCCACCAGCACCGAGGCACGGCCCTCGGCTTGGCGACGGTCGAGCGCCGCCGCGATCCGATCGTGATAGGGGCGAAACACCTCTTGGACCCGCGCCGTGCGGCCAGCTGGTGTCAAGCTGCGGTTGCCGAGGATCTCGGTGTCCTCGCTAAGATCGGGGATCGAGCTCGCCGCTGCCGGGTCGCGGTTGCAGTCGATCACCAGCCGGGAATAGGTCTGCACGATCAACGCCGCGTCCAATAGCGGGGAAAGAAGCCGGCCGACCCCGGCGATCCCGATGTCCCAGGCGATGTGGCGCATCGTATCGGGCTCGGCGAGGCCGAGCCGGCCGAGCCGCCGCGGAATCGCGCGGCCGCCATGGTCGCAGGTCAAAAAGAAAACCGATTGCCCAGTCTCGTTGTCGAAGGTTACCGGTCCCGGTTCGTCGGGGTCGAGCAGGTTTGTGCCGGTCATTGTCCTCTCGTCGCAACTTCCGTCATTCCGGGATGCTCCGAAGGAACAGGCCCGGAAACCATGAACACGGACCCGTCCCACCCGGTCCCCATCCGGTGTTCATAGGTTCCGGACTCGCAGTTTTGCCGCGCCCCGGAATGACCAGCGTATAGCATTGCTTAGTAAATCTCGGCGTAGTGGGCGCACAGCTCGGCCGGCGATAGAGCAGCGACCTTTTCCGCCTCGACCCGTTTGAACCGCAGATAGGCGTCGCGATGGACAGAGCCGAACCATTGCGCGGCGAGTTCGCTGCCTGCGAGCATGTCGAGGGCCTGGTCGAGCGAGGATGGCAGGGAGAGTGGTGCCGTCCCCGTCTCCGCCAATGGCAGGGCTCGGCGGATGCCGTCGACTCCGGCGAAGATCACTGCGCCAAGCGCCAGATACGGGCTGGCCGAGCCGTCGCAAACGCGAAACTCGATGTTGAACTGGCGCGCGGTCTCGTCTGCGTTCGCAGCGGCGAAGACAGGGCAGATCCGTAGGCTGGCGCCGCGATCCTGCCGCACCAGATCGATCACGGTTGGCGCCCAGGCATTGGGCGTCAGTCGCAGATAGGAGACCGGGGAGGGTGCGGTTAGCGCGCAGATGGTCGGCATGTGGTGCAGGACGCCGGCAAAGAAATGCTGTGCCGGTTTGCTCAAATCCAGTTTCTCGCCGGCTGCGCGGGTCGCCGGCCGGTCCTCCTCATCCCACAGGCTCATATGAATGTGCACGCCGTTACCGACGAGGTCGGGGTCGGGCTTGGGCGAAAAAATCACCCGATGCCCGAGGCGGTGCGCCACAGCGCGCGCCATCTCACGGGTGATCACTGCGTGGTCCGCAGCGGTCAAGGCCTGCTGCGGGGCAACCGTCACCTCGAACTGGCGCGGCCCGTATTCGGGGAGAAAACTGTCCGGAACGGGTCCGGCGGCGCGCAAGGCGGCGATGAATGCCTCGCCGAAACTGCCCTGCCGGCGAAAGGCGCCGAGCGCATAGGCGTCGCCCGGGCGGTCATCGGTGCCAGTGTAGACGAATTCCTGCTCGAACGCGGCGACGAGGTGCAGGCCGGCTGTCGCCTCTAGCTCGCGCGCGGCGCGGCGCAGGAAGTCGCGCGGGCAGCATTCCCACGCGGCGCCGTCGGTGGTGCAAATGTCGCCGAGAAAGAAGTGCTCGACCGCCGAGCCGTCGGCGAAATCCACCCGCACCTCGGCCGCCGGGTCGGGGACGATCATCAGATCGCCGGCGGTGCCAAAGGGTGTGTCCCAGATCGGGCCGCCCGGCGACATCATCAGATTGCTGCCGGTCCAGCCGATGCCCTTTTTGAGCCGCCCTGGTAATTCGCGCGCTGGGAACCCCTTGCCGCGCACATGCCCGGAGATGTCGCAGGTCGCGACGAAGACGAGTTCTTCGCGGATCATATGCCGGCCCTTTACCCCGCTGCGGCCAATGGATTGCAGTTGTCGAGCAGGCGCAGAATCTCGCAGCGGTTCAGATCGGGCACTTCGAGCAGCGCGCCTGCGATCCCCGCCGCGCGGTAGTCGTCGAGCACATGCGCCAGCTCGGCGATGTCGATCCCGTAACCGGTCGGGAAACAGAAGACGCCAACCTGCATGTCGATTCCTCTCCGCCACGGGGGGATATCGGCTAGGATGGCAGAATTGAGAATGTTCGACCATGGGGAGAGCCATGCCGGTCGCCACGGTCCGTGATGTCGACATCAACTACGAGGTGCTGGGTGAACGCGGGCCGTGGGTGGCGATGCAGCCGGGTGGGCGGCGCGGGCTTGTCGGGGTCAAGCCCCTGGCGGAGAAGATCGCCGAGGCTGGCGCCCGGGTGCTGATCTACGACCGGCGCAATTGCGGCGTCTCCGGCGTGTCGTTCGAGGGCGGCAATTCGGAGAATGAAATCTGGGCCGAGGATCTGCGCGAACTGCTATTTCAGCTCGATGCGCTGCCGGCGTTTATCGGCGGCAGCTCCTCGGGGTGCCGGTTGGCCTTGCTGTTGGCCTTGCGCCATCCGGCTGCGGTGCGGGGGCTGCTGCTGTGGCGGGTCACTGGCGGCGCCTACGCGGCCGAGCGCCTAGTGCAGAATTACTATACCCAGTTTATCGAGATGGCTCAGGCAGGCGGTATGGAGGCGGTCTGCGCCAGCGAGCATTTCAGCGAGCTGATTAGGGCTAATGCGGCCAACCGCGCTCGGCTGACGGCAGTCGATACCGAGAGTTTCATTGCGGTTATGGAGCGCTGGCGGCGCAGCTTCAACGAGGGCGCCGAACATCCGGTCATCGGGCTGAGCCCGGCCGAGTTGCGGTCGATAAAGGTGCCGGCCTGCATCGTTCCCGGCAACGACCGGGTGCATCCGCGAGTGCCAGCTCAAATCGCGCACCGGCTGATGCCGAATAGCGAATACTATGAGGTGCTGACCGAAGACCGGCCCGACCAAGATGTCGCGCTCGAGGATTGGGAAAAAAAGGAGGGCCTGTTGGCGGCGATCTTTATCGATTTTTTGCGCCGGACGCAGCGCCATCTCTGACGTCGAGGTGCTTTCCAGGAGATCGTCACCGCAGCCGGCGGCGCTGCGCCGATGAGCGGCGCGCCGGACGGGCAGTATGACTTACTGACGCTCGGCGAAACGTTGATGCGCCTGTCGCCGCCGGGTGCGCAGCGGCTCGACCAGGCGCGCAATTTCGAGATCGGCGTCGGCGGCAGCGAGCTCAATGTCGGCTGTCTGCTGGCGCGGCTCGGGCGGCGGGTTGCGTGGGTGTCGCGGTTGCCCGAAGGGCCGCTCGGCCGGATCGTCGACGGCGAGGCGCGCCGCCACGGGGTCGACACGCGCTGGGTGCGCTGGATTGCCGATGCGCGTCTGGGCCTGATGTTCTACGAGCCCGGCCCCGAGCCACGTACCAGCCGCGTCATTTACGATCGCAAGCATTCGGCGGCCTCTGAGCTTGGTTTCGAAGACGCGCCGTGGGAGGCGCTGATCCGGTCGAGCGCGTGGCTGCACCTCTCCGGCATCACCCCGGCGCTGGGTCCGAGTTGCCGGGCATTGGTAATGCAACTCGCCGCCTTCGCCGCGGCGGCCGGGAAGCCGGTATCGTACGATCTGAATTATCGCGCCACCCTGACGACCCCGCACGAGGCCCGCGCCGTGCTCGATGCCGTGGCGCCTCATCTGCGTCTGCTGGTGCTCGCCGAGCGCGACGCGCAGAACGTGCTGGGGTTTGCCGAAGCCGGCGAGCCCCTCGCCGAGGCCATCGCCCAGCGCTACGGCATTTCGCTAGTGGCGCTGACACGGCCGCCCGAGGCCGAGCCCGGCACCTTGCTTCTCGGTGAGGGCGCGTTCCGCTATGCGCCGCGCTATGCGGTCGATGTCATCGATCGCATCGGTGCCGGCGATTTGTTCGTCGGCGGGCTGCTCCACGGGCTGCTTGACGGCGATCGCGATCTCGCAATCCGGCTCGGCGGTTTTGCTGCAGCGATCGGTCTCGCCACCCCGGGCGACATCAATTTTTTCGGTCCCGAAGATTTGGCCCGCTTTCACGCCGGCACCATCGGTGGGCTCGTGCGCTAGCGCGCTGTCGACGGCGCGTGCAGGCGGTTGCTCCAGGCGGCAATTGCCTGGCCGATTTCAGTGCCGGAATCCTCCTGGATGAAATGACTGCCGACGACCGTGACTTCGCTCTGGTTGCGCCATCCGCGACAAAATTCGCGCTGCGCCTCGACCAGGATCGCGCTGGGTTCGGCATTGACGAAGAGCTTGGGGATTTCGTTACGCGCCATCCACTCGGCATACCCGCCGACCAGTGCCGCGACCGCAGCGGGCTCCCCGTCGATCGGGATTTGCCGCGGCCAGGCGAGCGTCGGCCAGCGGTCAAGGTTCGATCCGGCGAAGGGGCGGCGATATTCGTCCATCTCGGCGGGATCCAGCCGGCGCAGAATCGAGGCCGGCAATACCCGTTCGACGAACATGTTGTCGTCGAGGATCATTTTTTCGCCGGCCGGCGAACGGAAGCCTTGGAATACCCGGCGCGAAGCCTCGGGCCACTCGGACCAAGCCAGCGGACGGACGATCGCCTCCATATAGACGATGCCAGCGACTCGATCGCGGTGGTGGTTCGCCCAGTCGAAACCGAGTGCCGAGCCCCAATCATGGCCGACGATGGTGATCGGCTGGTCCGGGCCTACGATCGCGTCGATAAAGCCCCACAGATAGTCGCGATGCATCTCAAAACCGTAGGTGTCCGGGCCTGGATCGTCGAGCTTGTCGGAATCGCCCATGCCGATCAGGTCGGGCGCCAGGCAACGGCCGCGTCCGGCGACCTGCGGCATGACATTGCGCCACAGATAGGACGAGGTAGGGTTGCCGTGCAGGAACAGGTACACCGGTTCGCCGACGCCAAGCTCGACATAGGCCATACGCTTGCCGCCGACGGTGGCGAACTTCTTGGGCCAGGGCTCGATGCGGTGCGGCGCGCTCATAACGCCTCCATCAAAAGGGCGGGGCGGGTGCTATTGTGGCACAGGGGTACGCCCAAACCATCACCAGAGGAGACCAAACATGCCGAAGCCGAGCTATCAATCCGCGCTGATCGTCGGCGCCGGGCGGGGCCTCAGCGCTTCCTTGGCGCGGCTCTTTGCCGGCGAGGGCATGCGCGTGGCGCTCGCCGCGCGCGACGCCGCGAAGCTAGCGCCGCTCTGCACCGAAACCGGAGCCAAGGCCTTTGCCTGCGACGCGGTCGACCCAGCCCAGGTGGCCCAGATGTTCACCGCGGTCGAAAGCGCGATCGGCGCGCCCGAGGTCGTAGTCTACAATGCCAGCGCCCGCGCCCGCGGCCCGGTCGCCGAGCTAGTGCCGGCCGAGGTCGAGCGTGCGATCATGGTCAGCGCGTTCGGCGGGTTCTTGGTCGCGCGCGAAGCCGTCGCCCGGATGATGCCCAAGGGCCACGGCGCGGTGCTGTTCACCGGCGCCTCGGCGAGCGTCAAGGGTTATCCGCTGTCGGCGGCGTTCGCGATGGGCAAGTTCGCGCTGCGCGGCCTCGCCCAGAGCATGGCCCGCGAGCTGTCGCCGCAGGGCGTTCATGTTGCCCACTTCGTCATCGACGGCGCGATCCGCAATCCTGGTCGGGTCGAACCGGCGGATAAGCCCGACAGCATGCTCGACCCCGACGCGATCGCCGCGACCTATCTCGGCGTGCTCCATCAGCCGCGCTCGGCCTGGACCTGGGAAGTCGAGCTGCGGCCCTGGGTCGAGCGCTTTTAAGAGGGCGTCAGCAGGCGGCAGTCCGGGCACTTTGGCCCTGAGCCGCGGCCAGCCCGGCAGCAAACACCGCCTCGGCCGAGAGGCGGCCGAGATCTGACTCGATCAGCAAGCGCACCGCCGCACCCCGAGGCGCGCACAGGGCCGGGTCTGAATTGCCGGAGAACAGCACGACGACGGGATTGCCGCCGGCGGCGGCAACATGGGTGGCGCCGGTGTCGTTGCCGATCGTCAGCGCGGCTGCCTTCGCAAGCGCCGCCAGCCCGGCCACGTCTGTCTGGCCGATCAGGTCGACACACTCAGGGCAGATGGCGCGGATGGCGCCGCCGAGCGCGTCCTCGCCGGCAACACCGACGACGACCGGCAGACAGCCGGCGCGCGACAGCCGGCGCGCCAGCTCGCCATAGCGTTCTGCGGGCCAGCGTTTTGCGGGGTGGTGCGGCGAGGAGCCCGGGATCAGCAGGGCGAACCGCCGGCCGGCCAACGCCGCAGGCAACGATCCCGCCGCAGGCAACCAAGGTGTCAGCGGGACCGGGTGAATTCCCGCCATCAATAACTGTTCGGCCTGCCGGTCCATCGTATGCTGCCGGTCGCGCCCGCGATTGGCATGGGGATGTGAGCAGCGCCACGCGATCCCCGACCATTCGGGCGGCTCGCCCGGCCGCAACAGCCGGTAATAGAAATTGGACCGGTCGGAGGTCTGGAAATCGTAGACCCGGTCGAAGCGGCCGCGGCGCAGCATCCGGCGCAACGCCAGCCAGCCCGGAACATCTAATCCATTTGGTCGGCGATCGATCAGGACGTCGTCGAACAGCCCGGTCCGCGCCGCCAGCGCGCCATAACGCGCGGTGGTCAGCAAGGCGATATGGTCGCCGGCGTGATGCTGGCGAATTGCCGGCACTGGGGCGAGCGCCTGGACGAAGTCGCCGAGTGCGCCGAGCTTGATGACCAGGATACGTTGCCGGCGCGATCCGGTCTCCGGCGCAATTCGCTGCGGCTGCAATCGGGCCAGAGCGTCGAGATCGACATGTCGGGCCAGCTCCTCGAACGCGCGGAAAACCGCCGCATGCCGGTAGGGATCAGTCTCGCCGATGGCGGCCTGTAGTGAGTTCGATCACCTGCTGCGCAGCTACTATTCTAGGGGTGCCGACGAACTCGTCGAGACACCGTCGGGCGAGGGCCTGCGCCGCCGGGGCGACGACGATCCGGCCACCCGAGCGTCGCAACGCGATAGGCTGACCCGCGAGATGAGCGAGACAGATCTCGCTGCCGAAATCGTGCAGCATCCAATGGATGTCGCGGATGATCCGATAGCGACGATCCTTTGCATAGCGCGCTTCGTTCCACGCCATGAACACGTTGAGCGGGGTCGCCTCTGGAAAGGCGTCGGCGCTTAGTGAGAGCGGCGCGCATCGTCACGGTACGCCATATTAGCGCGATCCACCTGATACTGCCGCCATGGCCCTGTGGGCGCTCTTTCGCGCTGTGGCGCGATTGGGCATGGTAGAATTCCCGGGGCGCGATCGAGAGCAGGATGTTCGAAACCGAGGCTCGTTGGCTATATGCCGCGCTCGACAGGTATGCCCCCGAGCGGCTGTCGCCTTTGCTCAACTTGGGCAGCAGTACCGCGGCGTTCCGCGAACAAACCCAACCCTGGACCGAGCAAAGCCTGTTCCGGCCGCTGCGTGACCGCGGCGTCGAAATCGTGCATGTCGACACGCGTGACGAGGCGGGGATCGACCTGCGCGCCGATCTGACCGATCCTGCCGACCTGCCCCAGCTGCTCGCGCTCGGGCCGCGGGCCCTCTTATGCTGCAATCTGTTGGAGCATGTGACCGAGCCCGATCGGCTCGCCCGTCACTGCCTCGACATCTTGCCGAAATCAGGGCTTGCTTTTGTCACGGCGCCGTTCAGCTACCCCCACCATCGCGACCCGATCGACACGATGTACCGGCCGAGCCCGGCCGAACTCGAGGCGTTGTTCGCCGGCGCCCGTCTGCTCGATGCCGCAATCA
This sequence comes from uncultured Alphaproteobacteria bacterium, assembly GCA_963774345.1. Lineage (GTDB taxonomy): Bacteria > Pseudomonadota > Alphaproteobacteria > ATCC43930 > CGMCC-115725 > AP-15. The sequence continues at coordinate 73,003 of CAVZFB010000060.1, read as the reverse complement.
TCGGCGCCGGTATGTCCTATCGCGACGATGTCCACCGACGCCCATGGATCCTGTTGCGTCATGTCGCGCGTTTCCCAGCGCCGTTTGTGTCGCTGGAAAAATGGAAGCGCTCGATGGCGAAGCTCTATTGGCTGATGGCCGAATATCGCATCACCTGCGCCGTGTTCGAGAAATTGTAGCGGCTGCTGCACAGCGGCCCGCTGATCGGCCGCGACGATGGCGGACCAGCGCGGCCCCCGCCTTGCAATCAAGCATTGTTTGCGCGCCGAGCTGATCGTTACAATCGGGAGCATGCGCGTTCTCTATCACCTTTTACTCTCCCCCGCCGCCCGCAAGGTGCGCGTGGTGCTCAAAGAAAAGAACCTCGATTTTACCCTGAAGGCCGAAAAGATCTGGGAGCGACGGCCCGAGTTCCTGGCGCTAAACCCGGCGGGCGACGTCCCGGTACTGATCGAGCCTGACGGCACCGTCCTTGCCGATCCGTCGGCGATCATCGAATACCTCGACGAGGTGTATCGCGAAAAGATGCTGATCGGGATCAACCCGATCGACCGCGCCGAGGTGCGGCGCCTGTCTGCGTGGTTCGACATCAAAATGAACCGCGAAGTCACCGAGAACCTACTCGGCGAAAAGATGATGAAACGATATCGTGGCCAGGGGCAGCCGAATTCGCAGGCGATTCGCGCCGGTCACGCCAATCTGCCGCACCATCTCGATTATATCGGCTATCTGGTCGAACGCCGCCGCTGGCTCGCGGGCGACCATTTCTCGATCGCCGACATCACCGCCGCGGCACAGCTGTCAAGCCTCGACTATATGGGCGACGTGCCTTGGGACGCTCACGAGCCGGCCAAGGAATGGTACGCGCGGATCAAGTCGCGCCCGAGCTTCCGCCCGATCCTGGCCGATCATGTACCAGGAGTCCCGCCGCCGACGCACTATGCTGATCTCGATTTCTGACGTTGCGGCTTTCGCTCGCGACAAAGACCCCGGCGCCGCGGACCGCCGATTTAAGCGACGACGCGCACCTTGGCCCGACCGCACGATACAAGTGCGTCTAGTGTTGCCGCTAGACCTTCGGGGAGAGCGGTGTGGGCGCGAAAGCCAAGTTCCTCAGCCGCGAGGCGTGGATCACCGATTGAACTCTGCACCTCGCCACCACGCGGCGGCTGGTGGTCGATAACCAGCTCAGTCCCACACAGCGCGGCGATCGTCTCGGCCAACTGGCGTATCGTCGTGCCCTTTCCGGTACAAATGTTATACACTGGGGCCCGGGGGTTTGCCGCCGGCATTGCACGGCGTAGCGCCGAAACGGCATCGCCGAAAAAGGTGAAATCGCGCACCTGTCCCCCGTCGCCATAGATCTCGACTGGCTTCCTACGGCGCAACCGATCGAGAAAGATCGCGATAACTCCGGAATAAGGCGAACTCGGATCCTGGCGCGGGCCGTACAGGTTGAAAAATCTTAGACCAATTGTGCGTAACCCGTGGGTCACACCCGCGGCGCGCGCGTGCAGTTCACACGCCCGCTTGTCAGCGCCGTAGGCGCTTAGCGGGATGGCGGAATGGTCTTCGCTGACCGGGGCGGTATTATAGTCGCCATAAACCGCAGCAGTCGAGGCATAGACCACCGGGATTTCCCCGCGTGATCGCCTCGCCTCGGCAAAAATGTTGATCGTGCCGGAAAGATTGACTTGGTGGGTGCGCAGCCATTCGAGGTTGCACTGTTCGACCGACGCGATCGCAGCCAGATGGAAACAGCCGTCGATGCCATCGAACGCATGTGCGACCACGTCGGGGTTGGCGATGTCGGCTTTGATGAAATCGACCATGCGCGGAAGGCGGTCGCGATTTCCACTCGAGAGGTCGTCGAGAACGCGAACGGCATGCCCGTCGTCGAGCAATGACTCTACGAGATGTGAGCCTATGAACCCGGCGCCGCCGGTCACCAAATAACGAGCCATCTCGGAGCCCTGAATCAGTTGCGGATCAATTACGGGTCAGCTGGGCTGTCTGCGCTTCCCGACGACCGCCAAAGCCGGTCCGTCGCCCACAATGTCCTTCGGCTGCCGGTCAAGACGCGCGTCAGCGCGAACGCCGACAGGCCCAGAGGGTTCCACCAAAGTTGTACGGCATGTTGCAAAAAGCCTCGATGCAAACAAAATCGACACCGCCTCATTCAGTGGTTTCTCACACGAGACAGTTATACCTAACGCTGTTTCAGTACGCTGGGAAGCAGAATCAGGGTTAATTTTAGATGACACCGGTTCGAAACCCGTGAACCTTAAGATTTCATGCGCAAGCTGACTTGCCGCCGGCCGATCCGAGGGACGCTTGGTCAACCGCAGCCTAATGAAGAGAGAAGAGCCACCCGATAGCCGGACCGGTGATGCCGCTCAACGCTAGGGGACCGATGCCGCACCACTCCTTGTCTCTTGACCATCTTGCGGGGCGGAGCAGGATCGCACCGATCGCAACAACGTCGTTGAGGTCGATGGTGCTGCGCGCAATTGTGTTGATCGGCCCCGCCGCGGGGCGGGCGTTGGGCCAACTCTGGCATCGGCGACGCGCGCCGGCGCGCTGGACGCGATGCCAGGGCCGGTCGGCGGCGATCCTCGTTTTCGCCGCTTGGACTCTCCTGTGCGCGCCAGGCGCTGCCTCGGCAACCTTGCGGTTCCGCGCTGATGAGTGGGTCACGGAATGCGGCGGTAGCCTCGGCAGCCCCGCCACGGACTGCTCGATCACGGTGCCGTTCTGGCAAACCGGAGACGACGGCAAGGGTTCGTTTGCCCTCGTCGTCATGCTCGAAACCGGAAACATCGGAATTGTCGGTCATCCGACTCCAGTCAGAGCAGTGCTCCGGATCGACAGAAATCCGCCGATCGAGTGCCGGGCGACACGATACTGCATCTTTCCAACGGCCCAGTCCCTATCTGCCGTCAGAGAACTCGGAGTCGGCTCCTTGGTCCTGATCGACGTCTTTACGACACGAACCCACTTTTCCTTCAGTCTGACGCCCAAAGGCTATCAGGCCGGGGTAGCGCAAATTCGTGCCTGGGGTTATCGAATTTCTGGTGATTGATCGATCGGGGCAACGCTCGCGTCGCCGGGGGTGCAAGATTGTTTTTTTAACCGTGGAGCAACCTCAGTACCGGCAACAGCAATGGCGTCCAGAGCAGAAGGGAAATGGCGAAAATGGCAAAGACCGCAGTCACTGGCGAGAGCCGATCTTCGCTGTCTGATCGTCTCTGCCCGGAAGGTCCATTTATTTCGGAAGTATAAATATCGGCCATAACGACACACCCGGCACAACAATCTACGATTAACATGGCCGAGAGATACGATCGTCGAAGCGTTCAGGCAACATAAAACACCGGTCATTTTATCTGTTTTCGGGCAATATCGTCGAGGACTGACCAGACGATCGCGCATTATGGCTATGCGCCAGAATCGGTTACTGCGAACATAAAAAATTAGTGGACGACTTTTTGACGGTTCAGGGACAGCCGATTGTTGGTCCGTCGCCAAAATGGCGATCGCTCGATGGAGGGGGTCACAGGGCCACGCCGACCGCCGAGCGTGTTCGATCGCAGACGGAGGGATCGGTGAACAGCGATGCCGTCTCCGAAAATCCTGTCTCCGAGGAGGGCCGCCAATGGGTTGCGTCGGTGGTTGCTGAACTATCGGCTGACGAGACTATCCCTCGGGTAAGCCGGCTCACCGCGCTGATTGTGATGATCGCGTTGTCACTTGGAACTTGGGCCGCGATCTGGGCTGCCGTTGCCTCGCTCTGCCGGGGCTGAGCGGAGTCGGCGACCGGCGCTCGCGGTTCGACCGCCGTGGTTGGGCGGTCAGCATAAGGTGGCGATGGCGATCCGATCTGCGCAGGTCCGATCGATGCTGAGCCGTTCGGCCACGCGCCGGCTCGCTTGGCCGTCGCCATAGGGGTTGGCGACCCTGCTCATGCGGCGGTAGGCCTCGGGATCGTCGAGTAGCGCGCTCATCGCCTCGAACAACAGCCGCTCGTCGGTGCCGACGAGTTCGGCGAGACCCTGCTCCATCGCCTCGGGCCGCTCGGTCGCCTCGCGCGTCACCAGCACCGGCTTGCCGAACGAGGGCGCTTCCTCCTGAATCCCGCCCGAATCGGTGACGACGAAGTGGCATCGCCTCAATAGATGCACCAGTTCGGGATAGTCGACCGGCGCGATCAGCAGAATGTTCTCGTGCCGGCGCATTGGCTCCGTCGCGCTCTGCACGTTCGGGTTCGGGTGCACCGGAAAGACGATGCCGACATCGGGCCGCGCCGCAATCCGCGCCATCGCGGACGCGATCCGTTCGAGCCCGCCGTCAAAATTCTCCCGGCGATGCCCGGTCATCAGGATGATCCGCTTGTCCGCGAAGCGTCCGCCCAGCAGCGAGCTGGCCCGAGCGCACAGTTCGGGCCGGGCCTCGATCATGCCCGAGACCCACAGCAGGGCGTCGATCCCGGTATTTCCGGTCACCAGAATGCGCTCCCCCGCTATCCCCTCGCGCAGCAGATGATCGCGCGCCCGCGCCGTCGGAGCAAAATGCAGATCGGCGATGCGGGCGACGAGCCGGCGGTTCACCTCCTCCGGCCACGGCGCATGGATGTCGCCGGTGCGCAGGCCGGCTTCGACATGCGCCACCGGGATCTTGTGATAAAAGGCGGCGAGCGCCCCGGCGAAGGTCGACGTCGTGTCGCCCTGCACGATGACCCGCTCGGGGCGCCAGCGGTCGAGCACCCCGCCGACCCCCGACAGCACCGCCCCGGTCAGGTAGGCGAGATCCTGGTCGGGGCGCATGACGTCGAGGTTCCAATCCGGCTGCAGCTCGAACAGTTCGAGAAACTGCGGCACCATCTCGCGGTGCTGTCCGGTGACACAGATCTTGCATTCGAACTCGGGCCGCGCCGACAATTCGCGGATCACCGGCGCGAGCTTGATCGCTTCGGGTCGCGTGCCGAAGACGAACAGGATCCGCATCCGCCGCTCAGCCCGAGCCGTGGGTCAGGCCGGTCGCATCGATAACAACTCGGCGGAGCAGCTCCTCCTGCGGGATCCTGCGGAATGGCGAATGCGCGACCAGAATCGCGACGATATCGGCTTGGCGAACCGCCGCGATCGTTTCGCACAGCGCGACGTTCGAAAACTCCGCCAGCTCCTGGGGCAGGGCGCGCAAATTTGGATCAGCCACCAGGATCCGTTCGGGCCCACCGCGCGCTAGTTGCGCCACGATCGCGATTGCCGGGCTCTCGCGCAGATCGTCGACATCGGGCTTGTAGGTCAGCCCGAGACACGCGACGACCGGATGCTTGAAGCGCTCGGCCCGTTCGCGGATCTGCGCTGCGACAAACCCCGGCTTCGCGTCGTTGACCTCGCGGGCGGTGCGGATCAGCCGCGATCGCTCCGGCGCGGAGGAGATGATGAACCACGGATCGACCGCGATGCAGTGCCCGCCTACCCCCGCGCCCGGCTGTAATATCGCCACGCGCGGGTGGCGATTGGCCAGCTCGATGACCTGCCACACATTGAGACCGAGTTGGTCGCAGATCAGCGACAACTCATTGGCAAAGGCGATGTTGACGTCCCGATAAGCATTCTCGACCAGCTTGACCAGCTCCGCCGTTGGCGCGTTCGTGCGGAAGGGTTTTCCTTGCAAGAATACCCGGTACACCGCCTCGGCATGCTCGGCGCAGGCCTCCGTCATCCCGCCGATGATGCGGTCGTTCTCGATCAGCTCGCGAACCATGCGGCCGGGCAATACCCGCTCCGGGCAATGCGCGACGTGCACGTCGAGCGGCTCGGCATGGTGCGCCGGCGGAAAGCGCAAATCGGGCCGCAGCCGGGCAAGGCGCTTTGCCAGCCGCGCCGTGGTGCCCACCGGCGAGGTTGATTCAAGGATCACGACGTTGCCCGAGGCGAGCAGCGGGGCGATTGCATCCGCCGCCGCGTCGACATAGCCGAGGTTGGGCGAGCGGTCTTCGTTGAACGGGGTCGGAACCGCGATCACGAACGCATCCGCCGGCTCCGGCCGGGCGGTGGCGCGCAGCTTGCCGAGGGTAGTCGCGGCGCGCAGCAGCATATCGAGATCGGGCTCGGGGAAATAAGGTTGCCCGGCATTGACCGCGGCGACCACGCACGGGTTGACGTCGACGCCGATCACCTCGATACCGCGGCTGGCCAGGGTTGCCGCAGTCGGCAGACCGATATAACCCAGGCCGACGACACAGACGGTCTTGACCGGGTATTCCATGCTGGGCGCGCCTAAATCTAATCCATAGTCCGGCCCGCACTATCGCACCCGGCGATTTGCGGCAAAGCCATCAATACCCGACAGACAGCGTCATGGCAAGTGTAGCTCACTGCTGATCGTCGTTAACGGCGCGCGACAACATCCCTCGGATTAATTGGCCGGCGGTGCTCAACCTTTCACAAAAGTAAAGGCGCTGCCGCGGCAACTTGAACTCGGGCGCTCGCCATTCCCCCTGAGCAGTGATTTCACTTGGCCCGGCCGCGACCACGATGTAGCCTGTGTCTTCGCATGAAAGGAACACCCCATGGTCGACAAACCGGACGCTCCGGTGATCGAGGAGCATCTGTTCGCCGATGACGGCCGCGTCCCCAACAATCCGCGTTTGCCGCTGATCGTCTATCGCAACGCGCTCCCCACTGGCCCTGGCGCCGCCACCGCCTGTGAGGCGCGGTTCGCCGCCAATGGTTGGAGCGGAGGATGGCGCGCCGGGATCTACGCGTACCATCACTATCACAGCACCGCGCATGAAGTGCTGGGCATCGTCGCCGGCTCGGCCCGGGTGCGGCTCGGCGGCGAGGATGGCGAGATTGTCGAGGTGCGTGCCGGGGACGTCATCGTGATCCCGGCGGGGGTCGCTCATAAGAGCGAGGGTGCTAGCCCCGACCTGCTCGTCATCGGCGCCTATCCGGGCGGCCACGGCCCCGACATGCGCGTGCCGGGGGCAGCCGAGCACGGCCGGGCACTGGCCAACATCGCCGCGGTTCCGCTGCCCGCTGCCGATCCGGTCTGCGGCAGATCGGGACCGCTGCTTGAGTGCTGGGGCGCCGCTGCCCCGCACTGACCCTACAGGCAGCTCCCGGTATAGACGACGTCACCGCCATTGCCGAAATAGGCCGGAGCGGAAGGCGCGACTGCGGGGACGACGGATCCCGGGGTCCCAGCCAGAGCGGTCGACTGCGGCGGGACGACCAGGCTGCGCTGGTAGACGACGTAACCGCCACGGCACATTCCCTGCGCGCCCAGAGTTTCCGCTAGCCAGACGCGGCGGATCCGCTCGGCCGCGCCGTCGCTGTTCGGGGTCATGACCGTGTTGGTGCCGGCGCTGTAGGTGAAGCTGCCGTTGGCGCCGGCCGAAAAGCTCTGCACGCGCACCTGGTCGTTGCCGATGCAGCCGCCCAGCGAAGCGAGCGAAACCAAAGAAACAAGACAGGCGAGGGCTGGCAGACGCATCGGGCGGGTTCCCTGATCAGCTTTGTCCCTCTCTTCCCTCATTCCCGGCGCCGAAGCAAGCCGTGCCGGCGACGCGCGTTGCGGCGGGGACGCTTTGCCGGATAGGCTACGACACGCAAGACGGCGACCCGCGACGTCGCGAGGAGAGCGATCGATGAGCTACAGGGATCTGGTGGTGGTGCTCGATTCGGCGGCCGACACACCCGAGCGCATCACCTTAGCCGCCGCACTGGCCGAGCGCTTTTCGGCGCATCTGATCGGGCTTTATCCGATTCCTAACATCGAACTCCCGATGCGCGCCGGTTATCCCGATCTGGCGGTCCTCGAACCGGTCTATCGCGAGTGGCGCGAGCGGGCGTTGAAGCAGGCAGGGGAGCTGCGCCAGGCGTTTGAACATGCGGCTCAGCTGCATGGACTATCGACTGAGTGGCGTGCAGTTGCCGAGGGTGAAGAAGCCGATCCGGCTCTGCATGCGCGCTATAGCGATTTGACGATCCTCGGCCAACGCGATCCCGACAGCGACGAAATGGCGCTGATCCGCCCGCGCCCGGAGCGGGTCACGCTTGCTTCCGGCCGGCCGATCCTGGTCGTGCCCTATGCCGGCCATTTCGAAGTGATCGGAAAATGCGTGCTGGTCGCGTGGGATGCGAGCCGGGAGGCGGCCCGCGCGGTCGCCGACGCGATGCCGCTGTTGGCGGCGGCCGATGCCGTGACCGTGCTGGCGGTTGACCCGCAGCCGGGACCGGACGGGCACGGTGAGATCCCCGGCGCCGACATCGCGCTGCATCTCGCCCGCCACGACGTCAAGGCGCAGATCGAGCGCACCGTCTCCGCCGATGTCCCAATCGGCGAGCTGCTGTTGTCGCGCGCCGCCGATCTCGGCGCCGATTTGTTGGTGATGGGCGCCTACGGCCATTCGCGCGTCCGCGAGTTGCTGCTCGGCGGCGCCACCCGCTCGATCCTCGCCAGCATGACCATCCCGGTGCTGATGGCGCATTGAGGACGGGGTGTGGTGAGAGAGTTCGGCCCCACTCTGTAACCCGAGGCTCTCGGCGCTTGGAAGCGGGTCCCGCTTTTGCCGGGACGACGCCATCCTTCGGAATTTACTCCGCTGCCTGCGGCATTTGCTTGATGTCGGTCGAATAGCGCAGATGCACCGGAGCGTCGGCTTCGAACGGGTCAGTCAGGCCGAGTTCCTTGCCGTATTCGCGCATCGCCGGCATGACTTCCTGACCGAGCAGGCGGATGCAGGTCCGCGCGTCCTCGTTGCTGACGTTGCCGTCATTGCCCCACAAGCCATAGATGCTGGGCCGGGTCTCTTCGAGCACGCGCCGCAGTTTCGGGATGACCGTCTTCGGCGTGCCATAGATGACCCGCCCGTCGGCGACCTGCTTTTCGAAGGTGGGCCGGCCGCGCGGGCTCTCCGCCCGTCCTACCGCAAACTCGACAAAATTCCGCCGAAACTCGGGCGAGAAATAGCCCGCCGGGTTCGACCATACCGGGTGGGCGAGGCCGGTAAATTCGCCCTGCATCCACAGGAACTGGCGGGCGTTTTTCTCCGCCTTTTCTTCACTGTCGGAGACGTGGACCTGCTGCAGATAGCCGCGGTTCTGCGGCCCCGCCTCATAGCCGACCTCGCGCGCGACCTCATCATAGAGCTTCCAGATGTTCTTGGTCGCCTCGATCGAGGTGTTGAGCGCGATATAGGGATAGCGCTGCTTGGCCGCCCAGATGATGGTTTCCTTGCTCAGCACGCCCGGGATCCAGACCCGCGGATAGGGTTTTTGCAACGGCACCGCCCACGGGTTGACGACGCGGTGCTGGTAGTGAGTGCCCTCCCAGCGGAACGGTCCTTGCCGGGTCCAGGCGGCGACGACCAGATCGTGCGCCTCCTCGAAGCGCTCGCGGTTGTAGGCCGGGCTGACGCCATTGGCGAGCTGCTCCTGGCCGCCGCCGCGCACAAACCCCGAAACCAGCCGCCCTCGCGAGATCATGTCGATCATCGCCAATTCCTCGGCGAGCCGCACCGGGTTCTCGGCCAAGGGCAGCGGGTTGCCGAGCAGCACGATCTTCGCCTTCTTGGTCACAGCGGCGAGGATCGCGGCGAAGATGTTGCACTTGGCCTGCATGCAGAACGGCGCGTTGTGGTGCTCGTTCAACATGAAGCCTTCGACGCCCATCTCCTCGGCGTAAATATATTGCTCAAGGTATTCATTGTAGAGCCGGCTGCCGGCAACCGGATCGTAATATTTATTCGAGAACATCAGAGCGGTGGCGCCGAATTCGAGGCCGATATCGGCCGGATAGGCGGACATGGGCTGCTCGGTGAAATACATCACATGCATGGCTTCCTCCTGTTCCTCTCGCCCCGCGCCGTGCGAACGCGACGCGGGCGTCCCTCAATTCTCGGCAATGAAACTGCTGACGAGCCGCGCCAGCGCCTCGGGCTGCTCCATGTCGACGCAATGCCCCGATGCGCGCACGATTTCGAACCGCGCCTTGGGCAAGGCCGCCGCATAGAGTTCGCCGGCGCTCCGCGGCACGATCTTGTCGTCGTCGCCCCAAACGACCAATGCCGGCGCCCTCACCCCGCCCAACAGATGCGGCAAGGTCTGGCTGTACATGTACGGCTTCCAGGCGATCCGGAAGCACATCTCGCGGCAGAGATCCCAATCGACCAGCTGGTCGGTCGACACGTCGCCGTAGATGCGGGCGAACGCCGCCTGATCGTGAAACCCGGCCTGGGCATAGTCGAGATAGCTGATGATCGCCTGGTCGAGGATGTCGCCCTCAGGCGGCTTCAGCCCCATCGCACCGACCAGAACCAGGCGGTGCAGCGCGGTCGGCGCCATCGTCGCCATCTCAGCCGCGATCCAACCGCCAAAGCCGAGCCCGACCAGCGAGGCCCGTTCGATGCCAAGATCGGACAACAGCCACTGATAGATCACGGCGACGTCGCGGACGCTGCGCAGCCATTGCGGTCGTTCGGATTTGCCGTAACCCGGGTGGTGCGGAACGATCACATCGAAACGGCCCGCCAGCGCGTCGTAAAACTCGAGCTGATCGGGACTGCCGATATCGTGATGCAATACCACAACCGGGCGGCCGCCGCCGGCGCGCGCGAAGTGCAGCTTGCCTCCGGCCACCTCGACCTCGCTGCGGGTCCAGTCCGTGCCCATCGCCATCGCCACTCCTCTCCCGATACCCCGTTTTCTAGCGTAGCGCCGCGCCAGCCGAACCCGCAACCGAACGTTTGATCATTGCAGGGTTGCATAATAGTAAGCCTATGAGATCATAAGTACGCTCACTTGCTTGGCTGCGACATCTTTACCGACCCGAGAGGGCGATTCGGCCAGGCTTCAGCGCCCCACCCCACGGAGAAAATCATGCTGGTTGTTACCACCGAAAATATCGCCGGCCACCAGGTAACCGAGATTAAGGGCCAATGCTTTGGAGTCGTCGTCAGGAGCCGCGGTCTCGGCGGCAACATCATGGCCGGGCTGCGCTCGATCGTCGGCGGCGAGATCAATGAATACACCTTGCTGCTCGAGGAGGCGCGGCGTCACGCGATCGACCGCTTGGTTGAAAACGCCACGGTGATGGGCGCCAACGCGATCCTGATGATGCGCTTCGATTCCGCCGAGATCGGTCAGACGATGAGCGAGATCGTCGCATACGGGACGGCGGCCGTCGTCGAGCCCCTGCCCGGATGATCCCGCGAGTGCTGCGCGCGGCTCTGCTCGTCGTCGGCCTTGCTCTGCTGGCCGGCGCGGCTGCGTTCGCGCATGCCGGCTGTGGCCTCGGCGTGACCCTGCGCCTCGCTCTCCCTGGCCTCTTGCTGGTCGTCGCGATCCTGTTCGAGCGCTGGCGCTACAAACACGTGGCCGGTAGCCTCCCGGGCCCGGAGTGGGTCGCGACCGACGAGCGCTTTGTCGACCCCGAAAGCGGCAAGCTCATCGCCGTATACTACCGTCCCTCGACCGGCGAGCGCCGTTACGTCGCCGTCTGAGGCGCCTGCTCCCCCTGGATTACCGGCTTCGTTATTTGACGAAGATGTCCCCAGTCATTCCAGCCCAGTCGTGATCGGCGCAGCGCATGTCGTAGCGCCCCGGCCGTTTCGCCACAAAATACAGGTCCTTCTGATCGCCGGGCTGCAGCACCAACTCGGTCTGTTTCCGGTTTAGCGCCCCGGGGTTGCGCATTTCGACCGTCTTGAAAAAATCCGGGGCGGTAAGCTCGTGCAGTTCCTTCCCGCGGTTCACGACATGCAGCCGATAAGCGACGCCGCGGCGAAACACCAGATGGTTCGGCAGAAAGCTGTATTCGACGGTCACGACGGTGACGACCCGGGCCTTGGCCCAGTCGGCGGCCTCCGCCGGCGCCGCCCCAATCCAGGCGAGCCCAGCGATAATCGCCATCGGTAAGATCCGATGTTGCTCTCGTCGCATGCGACGGCCTTTTCTACTCACCGTTCCCAGCGTCTCGACCGAACGAGGCCGGCGAAATATGATCGCTCAAGCGGTTGGCGGAGGTCGGCATGAAATTCGGGCTTTTTGGCGGGGCGCGGGCCAAGGGTGGGCCGGCCGGCGACAGTTCCGCGTATCACGACTTCGTCAATTACGTCGTCGAGGCCGAGAAGCTCGGTTTTTCGAGCGTCTTTCTGGTCGAGCACCATTTCACCGGCTTTGGCCAAGTCTCGGCGTCGATGAGCCTGCTCGCCTATCTGGCAGCGCGCACCGAGCGCATCCGCCTCGGCACCGCGGTCGTCGTATTGCCGTGGCACAACCCGATCCTGGTCGCCGAGCAGGCGGCGACGCTCGACCTCTTATCGAACGGGCGGCTCGATTTCGGCGTCGGCAAGGGCTATCGCAGCTACGAATTCTCCGGCTTCTGCATCGCGCCAGAGGAGGCGACCGAGCGCTTCGACGAGGCGATGGAGGTGATCCGCAAGGCGTGGACCTCGCCCGGCCGGTTCTCCTATCACGGCAAGCGCTGGCGCTTCGACAACGTCGTCGTCGAGCCGAGCCCGATCCAGCAGCCGCACCCGCCGTTCTGGCTCGGCGCCGGCAGTGCCGAGTCGATCCGCCGTGCCGCGCGCGAGGGCTACAATCTGCTGCTCGACCAGATTGCCCCGACCGATCTGATCATCGATCGCGTCGCCACCTTCCGCCAGGAATGCGAACGGGTCGGGCGGCGCTGGGACCCGATGTCGGTCGGTGTCACCCGCGGGTTGCAGATCGTCCACAACGACGAAGAACGACGGCGTGCGATCGTCACCCGCCGCCAGGTGCTGAAGAACATCGGCGATCTCGCCCGCGGCCCCGGCGCGGACTACTACGCCCAAATCAAAGAGGATGAGGATTCGTTCGTGCTCGACGACGCGCCGTTGCTCGGCACCCCCGAAGAGATCATCGCGCAGCTGAAGCGGCTCGAAGCCGGCGGTGTCGAAAATGTGCTGTTCGCCGCTCCCGGCGCCTCGGTCGCCGGCTTGCGCACCTTCGCCGAGCAGATCATGCCGGCCTTCGCCGACTCCCCGATGGCGCTCGCCCAGGTTTAAATTCACCACAGAGGCGCAGAGGCCACAGAGGGCAAGTGGACATCATCGCGCCTCGCGATCCGTTGACCGAACAAGTCATAGGGCTGGCGATCGCCGTTCACCGCGAACTCGGACCCGGACTTCTCGAGTTCGGCATATGAAGAATGTCTTTGTCATGAGCTCAAGGAGAACGGGATTACTTTCGCGCGGCAGGTTCCGCTCGCAGTCAATTACAAAGGCGTTCGACTTGATTGCGGCTACCGCATCGATATTGTTGTCAATTACAAGCTATTGTTAGAAGTAAAAGCCGTTGACAGATTGCTGCCGATACATGAGGCGCAGATACTGACTTATTTGCGGCTAAGCCGCATAAAAGTAGGCCTTTTGATTAATTTCAATAACGTCGTCGTCAAGGACGGTATCCGTAGATTTGTTCTTTAATTCCTCTGTGCTCTCTGTGTCTCTGTGGTGAAATTGTGGAAACGGGAGGGATGATGGAAAAGTGCAATGCGATCGTCACCGGCGGACTGCGCGGCCTCGGCCGGGCGATGGCGCTGGGCCTCGCCCGTGAAGGGCACCGGGTCCTCGCGGTCGGGCATATCGAAACCGACGTCGCCGAAATCGAGCGTGAGATCGCGGAGACGCCGTTGGCCTACCGCATCCGAGCGCTGGTCGCCGATCTGCGCCGGGCCGGGGAATGCGACCGGATCGTCGCGGCGGCCGAAGCTCAATTCGGCCAGGTCGACATTCTGGTCAACAATGCCGGGCTGACCTTCACCTATATCGATCCGCCGCGCTTTCGGCGGCCGACGATCCAGAAATTCTGGGAGGTCGGCGACGAGATCGTCGAGAACGTGATCGCCACCAACTATCTCGCCGGCGACCGGCTGGCGCGGCGAGTAGCGCCGAGCATGGTCGCGCGCGGCTGGGGCCGCATCGTCAATGTTACGACCAAGCTCGACACGATGAACCGCGCCGGCACCCATCCTTATGGCGCCTCGAAGGCGGCGCTCGAAATGGCGACCGAGGTGTGGGCCAAGGAAACCGAGGGGACTGGGCTGACGATCAACATCGTCAACCCCGGCGCCGGCGCCAACACGCCGGGCATGGCCGAGGAAATGCGCGCGATGAGCCGCGACGGCCGCGCCGCGCGCCTCGTCGAGCCCGACGAAATGGTGCCGCCCTTGCTCTACGTCGTCTCGCGCGAAGCCGACAAGGTCAACGGCTACCGCTTCGACGCCAATCTCTGGGAACCCTCTCTGCCGCCAGCCGAAGCCGCCAAACGCGCCGGCCGCCCCGCCGGCTTTGAAATGCACCCCCAAACCGGCTGATTCGCCCTCTCCGCCCCTTGGGGGCGGAGAGGGCAGGGTGAGGTGGGGGTCTCGCGTTCCGGCTGCACCCACCTCACCCTCCCATTGCTGCGCAACGGGCCCCTTCCTCTCCCCCCTGAAGGGCGGAGAGGGCAGAGCGGTCACAGCAGACGCCCTTGCCCGCTGGTGCTTTCGCGGGCCGCAGTCCTGAAGGTGGCGGCGGCGTCGATGCGAGGGATGCGCGGACGCCTGCCGTCAAACAGCTCGGCCAAAGTGATGATCTGAATTTTCGGCACCCTCTCGAACGGCCCCTCGAACAGGCCCGCGGCGGCCGCCTCGCGCTCCATCGCGCGTGTCGGCAGGGCCAACGAGATCAAGACGCCGACCGCCGCTTTCTCGCGCTCAACGACGGCGATCAGGTCGCGCACCATGCCGACCCCGACATTGTCGCCGCCCTTGACCGAGATCAGCGCCTTTTCGATTTTGTCCTTGTCGCTGCGGAAAAACAGGATGCCATCGATGCCGCCGTCGGCACCCTTCCTTTTGCCGCCATAGGGCCGGGCATCGACCAACGACACCGCCCACCATTGAAACTGATACTTGTCGCGGCGCGCGAGATCGTGCGCGCTCTCGCAGATCCTTCGGGGTCCCGTGAACCTCGAACGCGACGCCGGGAAAGGCATCCTTCAGCCGTCGCTCGATCAGCGAAATCGCGAGATGCGTGATGTCGATGCCGATCCACGCCCGCCCGAGCTTCTGCGCCGCGTGGATCGTCGTCCCGCAGCCGCAGAACGGGTCGAGCACGATATCACCTTCGTTCGATGATGCTCTGATGACGCGCTCGAGCAGAGCGACCGGCTTTTGCGTGGGATATCCCAGTCTCTCGCTCGATGATCGTCCAAGCAAACGAACGCCCAAATCAGTCCATAAATCGCCAAGAGAGATGTTGCGCTCGCTTCGGTTAGATATTGCTTGTATTGGGGGAAACCACCGCTTTCAGGCCAATAAATTAATCCTTCGCTATCCAGTCGTTCAAGGTTATCAGGTGGAATCTCCAGTGACGGCCGGCACCAATTTTAGCTGGATCGTAGCCACGCCACGGCTGGCCGCTTGGCCCGTTTCTCGTCTCCGCGGCCGTCAAATTATCAAGCGTAAATCGACCTCGTTCATCTTTGTGCCGGTAAGCGCTCTCGATCCATTGAGGATCCAGCGGAATCTAATCGGATTAAAGGTGACAGTCGGGCCATTCTTGGCAAATTGAAGAATTGTGTCATGGACGTGCGGAAATCGTGTGTGCGATTTCCGAGCTGTAGTACGACGCCAAATGATTTCCGCCTGAAAATTTGCTAGCCGAAAATAGAGTCCAATAACAGTTTCAAATAATGGCTGGCGGTCGGGTCACAGTGCAGATAGAGCGAGCCGGTCGGCTTCAGCACGCGGTGCAGTTCGATCAGCCGAACCGCCATCATTGCCAGGTAGGCCATCATGTCGTTCTCGCCGAGAAACGAGCGCATCGCGCGCAGCAACTCGGCGGCCTGGGTAGCCGGCGAGGCGAGCACCTCGACAAAGGCGCGCTCCGCCTGCTCGCCCCAATGCCAGGTGTCCTCGAAGGCTTCGATCTGGGCGTCGGCGGCCTTGCCGGCCGGGCTCTTGAACAGGACGTTGTAGTTAGCCTGGCTGTTGAACGGCGGGTCGAGATAGATCAGATCGACGCTTTCGCTGGCGATTTCGTTGCGCAGCACGTCGAGGTTATCGCCGTAATAAAGTGCGTTCGCCATTCCGCCCCCTCTTGATCTCCCTCTCTGCCCCTGGGGGCGGAGAGGGCAGGGTGAGGTGGGGGAACTCCCGCGCTTACCGCCCGCCCGGCTCTCGCCGAATAACTTGGAGAACTCCATCGAGATCACCGATCACCTGATTATTCCAAAAACGGATAGCGCGATAGCCGCAGGCTATGAGTTCGCTATTGCGGGCTGCGTCTTCCTCGTCTCGGAGCGCATATTGGCCGAAATCGAGCTCACCCTCCCGTCTGACCGGGGTACAGCCCATTGGCCATACCGTCCGGCCCAGCCGTAAAATTGCCCATTTCACATCGTACATTCCGAACTCGTTGCAGGCCGGCTTTCAGTCGCTCGACCTTAGCCGCCGAATGGGAACGCTCGGGAACACTACATCAACCCTCAGAGGAGATTTTGCTGCAGATTTGCTGCAGGTGCAGCAGACCCTGCATTCACCTATTCAATTGAAGATTGCTGCTCGGCCTTCGCCAAACCCTCGCTGCTTTCCCTCTCGGGCGAAGCTCTATAGTGTCCGGCGAAAGGGCGAGAGGGAACTGTTTGGTGGAACAGCGGAATTTGGGTAAATCCGGGCTTCGCGTGTCGGCGATCGGGCTCGGGTGTAACAATTTTGGTGGGCGCATCAATCTCGAGGCCACGCGTCGGGTCGTGCACAAGGCGCTCGATCTCGGCATCACCTTTTTCGACGAGGCCGACACCTATGGCGATCCGCGCGGCAGTTCCGAGACCTGTCTCGGCCAGATCCTCGGCGACCGCCGCAAGGACATCGTGCTAGCGACCAAATTCGCCCGGCCGATGGATGGCTCGGGCCGTTTCGAGGGCGCCTCGCGCCACTACATTGTGGCCGAGGTCGAGGCCAGCCTGCGGCGGCTGCGGACCGACTGGATCGATCTCTACCAGCAGCACCAGCCCGACCCCTTGACCCCGATCGAGGAGACCCTGCGCGCGCTCGACGATCTGGTCCGTCAGGGCAAGGTCCGCTACATCGGCTGCTCTACCCTGCCGGGGTGGCAGGTGGTGGAGGCGCAGTGGACCGCAAAGCATCTCGGGCTGCACCATCTCGTTTCGTGCCAGGAAGAATACAGCCTGCTCGCCCGCGACCTCGACCGCGAGATGATGCCCGTCCTGGAAGCCTACGGGCTTGGGCTGATCCCGTTTCGCCCGCTCGCGAACGGATTGCTGACCGGCAAGTACAAGCGCGGCACGCCACTGCCGCGCGGAGCACGCCTCAGCTCGGAGACAAGGGCGGCGGAACGCTATCTGACCGAGGCGAACTGGGCGCTCGCCGAGCGCCTCGAAGGCTTCGCGGCCGAGCGCGGCCATACACTCCTCGAATTGGCGCTAGGCTGGTTGCTGCACCGCCCGGCAGTGGCGAGCGTCATCGCCGGCGCTACGACGCCCGAACAAGTCGGGCAGAATGTAAGCGCCGCCGGAGTATGGCGATTGACGGCGGACGATTTGGAAGAGATCGATCGGCTGACCCAATAGTTCGCAACCTCAAGGGAAGGAGACCGAGTATGGAAGTTCGACTCGACGGAAAAAGCGCCATCGTCACCGGCGGCAGCAAGGGTCTGGGTCTGGCGATAGCCAAGGAATTCGCCGCCTCGGGAGCGGATGTTGCGATCCTTGCACGCGACCCGGCAACCCTGGCCGATGCCAAGGGCCAGATCCAGCGGGGGGCGAGAGGCAAGATCGCGGCGATCAGCTGCGACGTGTCGAAAATGGCCCCAATCAAGGCGGCCCATGACCAGATCATGTCCGAATTCGGCAAGGTCGACATCTTCGTCAACAACGCCGGCCAATCGACCCGCGGCCCGTCCGAGACGTTGACCGACGAGCAGTGGCAGGCCGATCTCGACCTCAAATTGTTTGCCCAGATCCGCTTCTGCCGCCTGCTCTTCCCGCAGATGAAGCAGCGCAAATGGGGCCGAATCATCAGCGTTCTCAACATCGGCGCGAAAGCGCCGGGGCCAGATAGCGCGCCGACTTCGGTCAGCCGCGCCGCCCAGATGGCCTTCACCAAGGCGCTGTCGATGGAGGGCGCGCCCCACAATGTGCTGGTCAACTCGCTGCATGTTGGGGTCATCGTCAGCGACCAGATCGTCCGTCGCCATCAGCGCGAAGGAGCGAACGTCTCGCTGGAGGACTTTATCGCCCAGGCCGGCCGCGGGGTGCCGATGGGCCGTATGGGCCGGGCCGAGGAATTCGCCAACGTCGCCTGCTTCCTCGCTTCCGACGCTGCCTCCTATGTCACAGGCTGCGCCATCAACGTCGACGGCGGCCGCTCCCCGGTGGTGTGACCAGCTGATAACTGTGGTGGACGGCGCGAGCGGCCGGATGGCTGCTCGCGCCGCCGATGCATTAGCTCATCAAAGAAGCGCCGGCGGGATTAGAAGGCGCCCTATGATCAAGTCTGCTGCGATCACCGGCCTCGTCCTGATTTTGTTGGGCAGCGCCGGCGCACGCGCTGATGACAAGCCGGACAATGTGCTGCCGGCGCGAGTGGCGACCCACCACGCGATCACGCCGTCCGATCATCGCCTCGACTACGACGCGATCGCCGAGACTTTTGCGCTGACCGACCAAAAGGGGGCGACGACTGCCACGATCTTTACGGTATCTTATCTTGCAGCGGCCCCTACCGGCGCGATACGGCCGGTCAGCTTTGTGTTCAATGGCGGACCGGGTGCGGCCTCGGTGTTTTTGCATTTGGGGGCGCTCGGGCCAAAGGTCATGGAGACGCCGGAAACCGGCGATGCGCCGAGCCCGCCGGTTCGCCTGGTCGAGAACCCGGCGACCTGGCTATCCTTTACCGATCTCGTCTTTATCGACCCGGTCGGCACCGGCTTCAGCCGCGGCGAGGGCAAAGAGCAAAATCCGGACAAGCCATTCTGGGACGTGCATGCCGATCTCAACTCGCTCGATGCCGTGGTCCGGCTGTGGCTGACCCGTCACCAGCGCTGGCCCTCGCCGGTTTATCTCGTCGGCGAAAGCTATGGCGGGTTCCGAGCCGCGGCGATGACCCGATCATTATCGCGCGATGTCGACGTGACGGTCAGCGGGCTGGTGCTGATCTCGCCGGCGCTCGACCTGTCGGCGTTGCATCCGACCGAGCGCGACTTGCTCGCCGCCGGCTTCTTCCTGCCGACCTATGCAGCCACCGCTGCCGCGCTGCATGTGCCCACGGCAGTCAACGACCTCGCGGCGGTCGAGCATTTCGCCCTCTCCGACTACCTCGTCGGCCTCGCCGGTCTGGAGGGCCGGCCGTCTCCGGGTAACTCCTTTATCGCCGGAGTCGCCGGGATGATTGGGCTTCGCGAAGGCATCGTCCGCCACTGGCGAGCGCGCGTCCCGAACCACGTGTTCGCCCGTGAGGTCCTGCGCGACCGAGGCGATAGGGTCAGCCTCTACGACGGGACCATCGTCCGGCCTGCCCCCGCCGGCGAGAACGAAGGCGGCGACCCCTTGTTGCAGCCCGCCGCCGCCGCTTTCGGATCTGCATTCAATGCGTATGTCGCCGAGACGCTGGGCTATCGCACCGAACGGCCCTATCGAGTGCTGGTCGGCGATGTCTCCCGACAGTGGAACTGGGAGGGCGAGCGCGAGGAAGGCAGTCGCGGCTTGCCGATGGCGTCGCTCGAGGCGGCGTTGCTTGCGCATCCCGGGACAAAGGTGCTGATCGCCAACGGCCGCTATGACTTGGTGACGCCTTATCTGTCGTCGCGCTGGCTGGTCGGGCAGCTGCAGGTTCCCCCGGCGACGCGCGACGCGATCCGGCTCCGCGTCTATGCGGGGGGGCATATGATGTATCTGCGCCCAGCTTCACGCGCCGCCCTCGCTCGGGACGCAGCACAGCTCTATGCCGCGCCCGCTGCCGGCGGCGCCCCTTCGCAATGATTGCCGTGCTCCACCGGCGTCCGCGTCGGGAAAATGCCGACCGCCGGGCTCGCGGCGGGCGGTTGTTGCACGAGCGCACGTTGCTGCGGGTTTGCGGGCTCGCTGCCGTCAGCGCGTTGTTCGACACCGATCCAGGTCGCGTCGAAAGACTGTTTTTCGAGCCCCGGTTACGCGGCGCAGCGGGTAGGTTTTGCGCAGTGCTCGCCCACGCCCGCAAGCCGTACCGCGAGATCGACCCAGAGGAATTGGCGCGTGTCGCCGGCACCGTGCTGCATGGCGGCATCACTGCGATTACCCGGCCACGGCCGTTTGGCGCCTTCCATCCTGCGGCGGCGCCCGCCTGGGCGCAGGACGGAAAACCGCTTCTGGTCCTCGACGGTATCGGCAATCCGCACAATCTCGGCGCCGTCGCCCGCACCGCGGCGTTCTTCGGCATCGAGCGGATGCTGCTCGCAGACCGCCCGGAGCAGGCGCTCCCCTCGGATGCTAGTTATCGCGTGGCCGAAGGCGGACTCGAGCACTTGACTCTCTACCGGGCGCCGCTGCCGGAGGCCTTGGCAGGGCTGCGGCAGGGGTACTGCATCGTCGGCACCGCCCTCGGTCTCGGCGCGCCCCTTGCGAGACGTCCTGATGGTCAGCCGCCAGCCTTGATCTTGGGCAACGAGGAGATGGGTCTCGACCTGGCGACCCTCGCCGCCTGCGACGAAATCGTGACGATTCCGGGCAACGGCCGGCTGGAGTCGCTGAATGTCGGCGCAGCGGCTGCGATCCTGATCTACCTCGCGACCCGCCCGTAACCCTGGGTCCTAGCCGGAGAGCCTGACTCGGCAATCAGGCGGTCCAGCGCACCGTTCAGCGCGGCCTCGATCGCCGGCCGTCCTTCGATGCGGCTCAACAGCAGCGCCGCGGCTTCGATCGTCGACAGTGCTTCGCGGCGCGGCTCGCGGCGCACCCGGTTGTAATGTGACGGGCGCTGCGGATCGAGCACCAGCCGGCGCAATTTGATCAGCCACGGGTTGCGCCACCACAGCGACTTCGCCTCGCTCCAGCTGCCGTCAAGCAATATTGCGCCGTCGAGGTCGCGCAGCATCTCCTCCTGGTCTGCCGCCGGCTGGCCGTGGCGATCGAGAGCAATGAGGTCGTGTTCCAGACCGAACGCCCTTGGACGCATCGAACCCAGGTAGAGCACCGCCCAGCGCCGTGGATCGGCCGGCTGTCCGAGCGCCCGCCCCAAATTCGGCCAGGACAGACCCACGACCAGCTTGGCCCGCCGCAGCATGGAAACCGTCAGGGCCGCGGTCGCCAAGAACTCCTTTTTCTCCCGCGGATGTTGCAGGATCAGAACGAACAGCCGGTTGTCGATCGCGCTGCCGCTTTCCATCTCGGTCCTCTTTTTGCTTGCCCTCACGTTTGGGGGATGACCGGGTACGCCAGACGTTAGCATGTCTGGTCGCGCGGTTTGCCGGGCGGAGCGTGATGGCATACATCTTGTCCCGGGCCGCCGGAGTACAATCGAGGCATTCATGCACAAACGCGTCCGCAAAGCCGTTTTCCCCGTCGCCGGGCTCGGGACCCGATTCCTTCCGGCGACGAAGGCGATGCCGAAGGAAATGCTGCCGATCGTCGACAAGCCGCTAATTCATTATGCAGTCGAAGAGGCCAAGGCGGCGGGCATCGAGCAGTTCTTTTTTGTCACGGGCCGCGCGAAGAGCGCGATCGACGATCATTTCGACCGAGCCTTCGAGCTCGAAGCAACATTGCGCGAGCGCGGCAAGACCGATTTGCTCGAAGAGCTGGAGGCGGGGCTGCCCGAGCCTGGGCAGATCGCTTATACCCGGCAGCAGATGCCGCTCGGCCTCGGCCATGCCGTGTGGTGCGCGCGTGGTCTAGTTGGCGACGAGCCTTTCGCCGTGCTGCTCGCCGACGATTTGATGGTATGCGACACGCCGTGCTTGGCGCAGATGGTCGAGGCCTATGACGAGACCGGCGGCAACCTGGTGGCGGTGATCGAGGTGCCCCGCGTGCAGACGCGACGCTATGGCGTGCTCGACGTCGTTTCCGACGATGGCCGCCTGGTCCGGGCACAGGGTGTCGTCGAGAAGCCCGAACCGGCCGCTGCGCCATCGACATTAACAATTATCGGCCGCTACATCATTCAACCTGAGGTATTCGAGCATCTCG
Source organism: uncultured Alphaproteobacteria bacterium (assembly GCA_963774345.1). Classification (GTDB taxonomy): domain Bacteria; phylum Pseudomonadota; class Alphaproteobacteria; order ATCC43930; family CGMCC-115725; genus AP-15. The sequence continues at coordinate 50,783 of CAVZFB010000060.1, read as the reverse complement.
CGCATGCCGAGGCCGGCAGCGGTGGCGAGATCCAACTGACCGACGCGCTCGAACGGTTGATCGAGGATGGCCAGGCCTTTCACGGGTTTCGTTTCGACGGCAGACGTTTCGATTGCGGCGACAAGCTTGGTTATCTCGAAGCGAACATCGCTCTCGGGCTGCAGCATCCGGAGCTCGGGCAAGAGCTGCGCCAGGTCCTGAAGACCTATCTGTAAGCGGAGACGCCGATGCCCCATCGCTTCGACCCAACGATCCTGCGCGAATACGATATCCGCGGCATCGTCGGACAGACCTTGTCGAGCGCCGACGCGCGGGCGGTCGGACGCGCCTACGCGCTGACCCTCGCCGCGGCCGGCGGCAGCCGCGTCGCTGCCGGCTATGACGGAAGGCTGACCTCACCGGAGCTTGAGGCCGCGTTGGTTGACGGTCTCACAATGGAGGGCGCCGATGTTGTGCGCATCGGCCGAGGGCCAACGCCGATGCTCTACTATGCGGCGGCGACACTCGACGTCGATGGTGGGATCATGGTCACCGGGTCGCACAACCCGCCCGATTACAACGGGTTCAAATTCGTGCTCGGCGGCAAGCCTTTTTACGGCACTGCGATTCGCGCTCTGGGCGACACTGCGCTCGGACTCGGCGCTCCGGCAGCATCGCGTGGCCGGGTCGAAGAACGCCCGATTCGCGACGCCTATGTCGATAGGGTCGCGCAGGATTATGACGGATCGCACCCGCTGACTGTCGCCTGGGACCCCGGAAACGGCGCCACATGCGAGGTCGTGCAGCAGCTGACAGCTCGGTTGCCGGGCCGGCATATCCTGCTGAATGCAGTGATCGACGGCCGTTTTCCGGCGCACCATCCGGACCCGACCGTACCGGAAAATCTCGTTCAGCTGCAGGAGGCGGTGGCGCGTGAGCATTGCGACCTCGGCATCGCCTTCGACGGCGACGGCGATCGCATCGGAGTGGTCGATGCGCGCGGCGACATCTGGTGGGGCGATCAGCTGATGGTGGTCTTGGCGCGCGACGTGCTGACCCGGCATCCGGGAGCTCCGATCCTCGCTGATGTCAAGGCGAGTCAGGTTCTGTTCGACGAGATCGCCAGGATGGGTGGCCGCCCGGTGATGACCGCGACTGGGCACTCGCCGATCAAAGCGAAGCTCGCCGAGACCGGAGCCCCGCTGGCCGGCGAGATGAGCGGGCACATCTTTTATGCGGACGGCTATTACGGGTTTGACGATGCGGTCTATGTCGCGGTGCGGCTGCTCGGCATTCTTGGGCGCTCAACGGAAAGCCTTGCCGCGCTGCGGGCCAGATTGCCGCACGTCGTCAATACGCCGGAGCTGCGCTTTCCCTGTAGTGAAACACGCAAGTTCGAGGTTGTACGCGAGGTCGGCGAACGGTTGCGCGAAGCCGCAGCGGAGATGACGGAGATCGACGGGGTGCGCGTGCGCACCGTCGATGGCTGGTGGCTGTTGCGCGCCTCGAACACCCAGGACGTGCTGGTCGCTCGTGCCGAATCTACGACCACCGACGGACTTGCGCGTCTGACGGCCGCACTCTCCGCCCAACTTGCTACCAGCGGTGTCGCATTGCCCGATTCTTGAGGCGGATTACCCGCGACGTCGCGGGCTTCGACCGCCCCGTCTTTGCTACCGATCGGCTACTTTGAGAATTGTCGGGGAAACAACCGTGCACTCGAGATTTTCTTATGGAGCAGGGCGCACGCGCTCTGGGCTTCGCGCGGTGAGAAGTTCAGCAGGCGCGCACGGTAGAGGCGGTTTCTCGTCGCCCAGCCTGGCTCGACGATGTGCAGGGGTTTGCCTTTGGCGATGGGCAGGGCCTCTGCCGTCCGTGCGACTTTCTCGGCTGCCGCCGGGGAGTGAAACGCTCCGAGCTGAATCCCCCAGCGATCGGCGGCCGGTGCTGGTGCGGGATGCGGCGACCCATGTGGCAACGTTGCCGCCTCGGCCTTGCCGACCGGCGAGAGATTTGCAGCAAGACGCGTCGCAGTTCTGCCGAGGAGCCCGGGCCTCGCTCGCGGCGGCGGCGCGGGCTGCTCATTCGCGGCGACGACCGCACGCTGTGGCGTCGGCGTCATCGATGGCAGCGGCGCGGGTACCTGACGACGGGCGGTCATCATAGAACCCGGGACGCCGAGAGCTTCGAACCCTTGATCGAGCAGCGCCGCCATCTCGCGATCGCGCGCGCCCCCCGAAACCCCACCCAAAACGACGCCGATCAGCCGGTGTCCGTCACGCACTGCTGAAGTGGCGAGGTTAAAGCCCGAGGCACGGATGTATCCGGTCTTGATCCCGTCGGCTCCGGGATACCAGTCGAGCAGATGATCGTGTCCGACAACCATTCTCCCGCGAAAATTGAACTCACGGGTCGAAAAATATCGGTATTCACGAGGAAAGTCGTGATACAGAGCGAGCGCTAGCTGGGCGGTGTCGCGCGCCGTTGTGTGCTGCTCCGGATCGGGCAGGCCAGAGGCATTGCGATAGAAGGTGCTCCTCATCCCGAGCTTCTGGGCCTTGCTGTTCATCCTCTCGGCGAAAGCAGGTTCGCTTCCGGCGAGACCTTCCGCCAACACCGCGGCGGCATCGTTGGCCGAGCGAGTGACGATGCCGAGGATCAAATCCTGAACGTCGACCGAATCGCCCGGCCGCAGACCGAGCTTCGTCGGCGACATGCTCGCCGCCTCGACGCTGACCGGCAGATACTGATCGAGCCGTAGCCGACCCGTGTTCAGCGCCTCGAAGGTCAGGTACAAGGTCATCATTTTGGTCAACGAGGCTGGATAGGTGATGGTGTCGGAGTTGTTCTCGCTCAGCACTCGACCGGTGTCGGCGTCCAGCACGATCGACCCGCTGACCCTCGCCGGGGCGAACCCAACGGTCCCTAGCCGGATGTGATGACGACCATGTAGCGCGGCCTGTGCGCCCCCAGCGCCAAGCCAGACCACTCCGGCAACGGCAATGGCAACACCAATAATTCTCGACGTACGAGACCCGCCCCCGCGGGACCCGCCGCGTTTCTGACGCTTTACCCGTGTCACGACCACCCCCAATTCCCCCTGGACTGCACAGAATCACCGATTCTACGCAGCCGTCACCAAGGACAGTAGAAAAAAACGGCATCCCTGTCCAGTTTTACCGTTGCTCCTTTGGCAAATTCACCAATTATGTTCGTAGTGTTTCGGCTGGTGCGGATTGCCTGGGTGATCATTGAGCGCCAGGATCAGCGGGGTCAGCGCACAGGCTTCCGTTGCGCGCCGATGGCTCAATTCTTGACCGCTACTCATGGCAGAATTTTGTGCGATGCACAATTTAAGTTGCAAAGTAGGGCCCGACTAGAATAAATTCCTCTCCTGCAGCGCAAGAAGGGCGTGGCCAGAAGCGAGGATCACCAGATGGAAACCAAGGGTAAACGCTCTGGGCGTATCGCGCCGCCGCCGGAAAATCCTATCCCTCAAGCTGTCCCGGCCGAAACGCCAATCCAAATTCCGCCCCACGAGGCGGCGGAACCAGATCCTGCGGTGGCACCGAGGCGGCGGGATGTGGCTATGCCGCGCCGCACTTCGCTGGTGCCGACAATCAGCGGTACGGGCGGTGGACTCGCCGATTTCGGCGGCAAGGCCCTCGTTGCAGCGGAGGAGTCGCGCGCAGCGATGGCGCGCGGGTTCGACGCGCTGAGCGAGGAGATGGCGGGGCTGGCGCGCTGCGGCATCGACACGGTAACGCGCACCGCGATCGAGATGCTCGCGGTCAAATCGTTCTCCGATGCGATTGCGGTCAATGCCAGTTTCGCGCGCGCCAGCTTTGACAACTGGATCGGCGGCTCGGCCAAGTTCTCCGAGCTTGGCGTTAAGCTCGCAGTCGAATCCTCGCGCCCATTCCTCGCGCATCTGGGCGAGAGCTGGAGGTTCACTGCTCACCGCGGCTGACGCTCCGAGGAGCGCGTAGCGCCATAACTGCGCGGCATTGCCTCGGTCGAGACGTCCATAGCTCGCGACCGAAAAGGCCAAACGCTCGGTCGCTTTTCTGGGCAACCCGGTTAGAATCGGGCAACAAACAATAAGCACGAATGAGGCATCGATGCGGGCGAGCGCCAACGGGGCGGGGATCGGGCAGCCGGTGCGGCGCCGGGAAGACTATCGGCTGTTGACTGGCAGGGGCTGCTACAGCGACGACTTCAATTTTCCGGACCAAGCTTACGCGGTGATGGTGCGTTCGCCGCATCCGCACGCGGTCATTCGCTCGATCGATACGGGTGCGGCCGGTGCGGCGCCCGGCGTACTTGCAGTGCTGACCGGGCGGGATCTGCTGGCGGATGGAGTGCGGGCGATACCGCATTCGGTCGGGACGAGGCATCCGGCTGACATCACGCTGGCGAACACGGATGGCTCACCGACTTTTGTTCCCGAGCATTTTCCGATGACGGTGGACGCGGTGCACCATGCCGGCGAAATCGTCGCAATGGTGGTCGCTACCAGCCTCGCTGCGGCTAAGGACGCGGCAGAGCGAGTCGAAGTCGATTATGCGGCGCTGCCGTCGGTAACGCAGGCTCTCGCCGCGGTGAGGACCGAGGCGCCGCTCGCGCGGGGGGATTCCGCCTCCAATATCAGCCTCGACGCCGAGGTTGGCGACGCCGCCGCCACCGACGCCGCCTTTGCCCGGGCAGCCCATATCGTCAAGCTGGACACGTGGATCCAGCGCATTGTCGGGGTGACGATGGAGCCGCGCGCCGCGACCGGCGTCTATGACCGCGACACCGGGCGCTACACGCTCTATGCCGGGATCGGCGGCGCCGTGCGGCCAAAACAGGAATTGGCAAAGATCCTCGACGTTCCCGAAGACAAGATCCGCGTCGTCATGCAGGAGGTCGGCGGCAATTTCGGTACGCGCGGCGCGTTCAACCCTGAATTTGCCCTAGTCGCCTGGGCGGCGCGCCGTGTCCGGCGGCCGGTCAAATGGACCTGCGAGCGGCAGGAAGCGTTTCTGTGCGATTACCAGGCGCGCGATCTGGCCGTCACTGCGGAGTTGGCGCTCGACGCCGATGGAAACTTCCTCGCGATGCGCGGCTCGAATATTTCCAATGTCGGGGCCTACCCGATCGCGTTTGGGCCGCTGGTCAAGGGCGTCGAGATCATGTCGAGCATCTATCACGTGCCGGCAGTGCATTTCCGCGCCCGGGCAGCGATGACCAACACGATCCCGACCCGCCCCTATCGCAGCGCCGGACGCCCCGAGGTCATCTTTGTCATGGAACGGCTGATCGATCGCGCCGCACGTCAATGCGGCTTCGACCGGCTGGAATTGCGCCGCCGCAACCTCGTCCCCGAAACCGCCATGCCGTACACCAACCCTTTCGGCATGGTCTATGACAGCGGCGAATACCACAAGGCGATGGCGCGGGTGCTGGCGCTCGGCGACTGGACCGGATTCCCGGCCCGGCGGGCCGAGGCCGCAAGGCGCGGCAGATACCGCGGCGTCGGCATCGCCAATTATGTCGATACCGCTACCGGCACGCCGCGCGAACGCGCCGAAATGACGGTGCTGCCGGAGGGCATTGTCGAAATCGTCATCGGCACGGTGTCGAACGGGCAGGGCCACGAAACCAGCTTTGCGCAACTGGTGACCGAATGGCTCGGCGTACCGCTCGACAGCGTGCGGCTCGTCACCGGCGACACCGACCGGGTGTCGGTCGGCGGCGGCTCGCATTCCGGACGGGCCTTGCGTCTGGCGAGCATCGTGATGCTGAACGCGTCACGCGACATCATCGCCAAAGGCCTGAAGATCGCGAGCCATGTCCTGGAGGCCGACGCGACCGATATCGAATTCGTCGACGGCAGCTTTACGGTCAAGGGCACCGACCGCGCGCTCGGGATCTTCGAAGTCGCCGGCGAGGCGTCGCGGCGCAACGATCTTCCCGACGAATTACGCGGGCCGCTCTCCGCCGAAAGCGACGAGACCGTCAATCTCGCCGCCTTCCCCTATGGCTGCCATGTCTGCGAGGTCGAAATAGACCCCGAGACCGGCGTCGTCGAATTGGTCCGTTATTCCGCCGTCGATGACGTCGGCCGCGCGGTCAATCCGATGATCGTCCACGGCCAGGTCCATGGCGGCATCGTCCAGGGCGTCGGCCAGGCGCTCAGTGAGCAATGCGTCTACGATCCGGAGAGCGGGCAGCTGTTGACCGGGTCACTGATGGATTACGCGCTGCCCCATGCCGACACTTTGCCCCTCTTCGCGACCGAGCTCAGCGAGGTGCCGACGCCAACCCACCCGCTCGGCATCCGCCCCGCCGGCGAGGGCGGAACCACACCGGCGCTCGGGGTCGTCGTCAATGCCATCGTCGATGCGCTCGCCGAATTCGGTGTGACCCACATCGAAATGCCGGCGACCCCCGAGCGCGTGTGGCGCGCCATCCATCATATTGGCCCGGATCGAAGTGCGACCGCCAAAGGAATCTTGCCAGGGCGGCTCGGATCACAGTGAATCGGCGGCGGCGAGGGCCTGGTCGAGGTCGCGGATCAGGTCGTCCGCGGATTCCAGGCCGATCGACAGGCGGACGACATCGGGGCCGGCGCCGGCCGCCTCGCGCTGCTCGTCGGTCAGCTGGCGGTGGGTGGTCGAGGCCGGGTGCAGGATCAGGCTGCGGGTGTCGCCGATATTGGCGAGATGCGAGAACAGCTGCACATTTTCGACCAACCGGATCCCGGCCTCGTAGCCGCCCTTGACGCCGAAGGTGAAGACCGCACCCGCCCCTTTCGGCAGGTATTTCGCCGCTAATTCGCGATACGGGCTGTCCTTGAGCCCGGCATAGGAGACCCAGGCGACGCGCGGGTGAACGGCGAGGAATTCGGCCACCTTACGGGCATTCTCGACATGCCGGTCCATGCGGACGTGCAGGGTCTCGATGCCGGTCAAGGTCAGAAACGCGTTCATCGGCGACAGGGTCGGGCCGAAATCGCGCAACGCCACGGCGCGCGCTTTGGTGGTGAACGCGAAATCGCCGAAATTCTCGTAAAATTTGAGGCCGTGATAGGCGGGCTCGGGGTCGGTCAGGGAGGGAAAGCGGTCGCCTTGCGCCCAGTCGAACCGGCCGGATTCGACGACGATGCCGCCCAGCGCATGGCCGTGGCCGGAGAGGAACTTGGTCGTCGAATGGCACACGATGTCGGCGCCCCAATCGAACGGCCGGCACAGATAGGGCGTCGCCAGGGTGTTGTCGACGATCAGCGGGATGCCGGTCTCGTGGGCAATCGCCGCCACCTTTTCGAGATCGACGACGATGCCGCCGGGATTGGCGAGGTTCTCGACAAAGATCGCCTTGGTCCGCGCGGTCATGGCGCGGCGGAAATTCTCCGGGTCGGCCGGGTCGACGAAATGGCACTTCCAGCCGAGCTTTTTGAACGACAGCCCGAACTGGGTCAGCGAGCCGCCATAAAGGTTGCGCGAGGCGAGAAACTCGTCGCCGGGTTCGAGCAGAGTAAAGAAAATCAGGAACTGCGCGGCGTGGCCCGAGGCGGCGGCGACCGCGGCGCGCCCGTCCTCGAGGCTCGCGACCCGCTCTTCAAGGACGGAGACGGTCGGGTTATTCAGCCGCGCATAGATGTAGCCGAAATTGTGCAGGTTGAAGAGCGAGGCGGCGTGGTCGACATCGTCGAACACATAGGCCGCGGTCTGATAAATCGGCGTCGAGCGCGCCCCGGTCACCGGGTCGGGCGCGGCGCCGGCATGGACCGCCCGGGTCTCGAAGCCATGCACGATGTTGTGCGAGGCCGCCGGCCGCTCTTTGACCCGGCGGGCGAGCGGCGGCTCGGGCGGGCGGTTGCGGATGATGCCGCTGTTGACCCCGCTCCACGACAACTCGCCGCCGAGCCGCCCGAATTCGATCTTCGGGCAGCGGTTCATGACCACTTCGATGCCGGCCGCCTCCGCTTTGGCCGCGGCGGCGTCATTGCGGATGCCGAGCTGCATCCACACCACCTTGGCGCCGATCGCGATCGCGTCCTCGACGACCGCCGGTGCCTCGCGCGCGGCGCGGAACATGTCGACCATGTCGACTGGCTGCGGAATGTCGCGCAGGTTGGCGTAGACGTTTTCCCCGAGCAGGGTCTGGCCGGCGATGCCGGGGTTGACCGGGATCACCCGGTAGCCTTTGTTTTGCAGATACTTCATGACGAAGTAACTGGGCCGGTTCCAGTTCGACGACGCGCCGACCATCGCGATCGTGCGCACCCGCTCGCAGAATCGCGCGCAATTGCGCGTCGGAATAAGGAATGGGTTCGAGCCCGCTCATCGCCTGTACCCACCAAAGTCGCCCGCCGCCATCTTCACGCCGCGCCACACCGCCCTGTCAACCCAACTCCAGAAATCCCTCGCCGACAACGCTGCAATGGCCGATCCCCCACCGACGATGCTATATCAGCTGCGCCCTTGGCCGGTTACGTTCGGCCGGCTGGAGTTGCCCAATGACCAAGCTCCTCGAGCAGGCGATTGAGAAGATCCGCGAACTCCCCGACGCCGATCAGGACGCTGCTGCCGAACTGTTGCTGATCGTTGCGTCGCGGGCGACCGCACCGGAAACGCTGGACGACCCGACGCGGGCGGCGGTGCGCGAAGGATTGGCGCAGGCGAGCCGCTGCCAGTTTGCCACGGACGACGAGATAGCGGCGATTTTTGATTTGGCTCGCCGCAAAGAATGAGGATCCGCTACACGGTCCGTGCTCGCGCGGATCTTGCGGCAATTCGGTCGTACCTGCAGGAACGGAACCCGCGGGCGGCAGCCGCCACTATGGCGGCGATTCGTACGCGTATCGGCTGGCTAGCCGATTTCCCGCTGATCGCCCCGGAAACCGACGAACCAGGTGTCCGCGCGCTGCCACTCGTCTGTTATCCTTATAGGATATATTACGAAATCGCCGGTGAAGAGGTCCGCATCCTGCACACCCGTCACACGCGGCGGCAACCCTGGCGGCGCGGACCATAGCGGTCGATAACGAGAACCGGACCTTGCGAGATCGTCTGTCCGCCATCCCCTCGATGCGGGAAGCATTTTTTGGCGCTCCCCTTCTACAGGGACGCATTCTCAAACCCTCCCCCTCGATGGGGGAGGGGTGGGTGGGGGTGCTGCCGCCAATCCTCGACCATAGTCACAGCCACCAAGCAGCCAGGCCGGTTCCTCCCCGGGCTCGACCCGCGGATCGCGGGCGACGCCCCGACCATCGCGATCGTCTTGACCCGCCGCAGGATCGCGCGCAATTGCGCGTCGGAATAAGGAATAGGTTCGAGTCCGCTCATGCTCGTGCGCCCGAAAAGTTGCCTGCCGCGATCTTCGCGCCACCGCGCGTGCGGCTGTCAACCGCCTCCGCCGCTGTCGTTGCCTCACGCCGCGCCCCCAAGCAACGGAACCGCAAGAGCGCGGCCTGCGGCGCGCAGTTCCTGGTCCAGCGAGGCGAGTGGCAACGAACGTCGATGGGCGAGCTCCAAATAGGCAGCATCGTACAGCGTCAGGCGAAACCGGTCGGCGAGGTTGAGGATCTTCGTCCAGCTATGGGTCTTTGTGCGGATCGGTCGTGATGTCGAGCAGCGCAAGATCGGCGAGGGCCGCATCACGGAACTCGACACCGATGCGGCCGCGGCGAACGGCGACGGTCAAGCGTTGGCGACTTCGAGGCGCCAGAGTGCCGGCACGACCGCGCCGTTTTCAGCGACCATTTCAAATATTTGCCGCACGGCGTCCGTGGTCTCTTCGGCATAGATCCACGCGAGTGTCGCCGAACTGTCGAGGACCAGGCTCACGGCCGGCCTTGATCCCGGTAAGATTTCCACTCGGTCCATTCAAAAGGCCCGAGCTTAAGCTTCTCGGCGCGCTCGCGGATGCGCCTTATGGCGGCCCGCGCCCGGTCCCGGTTGACGGCTTGCTGCGGCGGGACAAGCCGCGCCACTTGCTTGCCGTGCCGCGTGATGACGATTTCCTCGCCGCGCTCCACCTGGTCAAGCAGTTGGCCGAGCTTGTTTTTCGCCTAGAAGGCGCCGACTTCGCGCATATTCTTGCCCGTCGATCTCCGAACCAGCTTGATCTGGCTTAAAAGGCCGCCCTCTTCAAGCAGCTCTTGCTGATCAGAGCCGCCTGCTAGGGATCACCTCGCTGCTTTCCCGCCAATCTTCCGAAACGGAACACGGAAGCCGGGATCCACCTCGGCAGCGGATGCCGGCTTTTCAGCTATATACCGAGGAAGGTGTCAGCCCCACTGGAGTAGGGTCGTCATCACGCCGCCGGCTTTTGGGCGCGGTTCATGCCGTATGCTCGAAAGAATTGCCACCGCCACCTCCGCGCTGTCCCCCGCCGCCCTGTCAACCCAGCTCGATAGCAGTTGGCGAAAGTTTGAACTGGACGACTAGGTCGTTATCAGCACGAATTGCGTTCGGCGACGAATGGCGGTTTTGCTACATCGCCCTTGCCCGCGTGTTGACGCTTTTCTGACTTCCAGTCAGATAGGGCGGGAACATGCCAACCAGCGCGTTTGACATCCTGTGCAAAGAACCCACCCCTTCAGAGACGCGGTGTCGCGCTTCGGCGCTACCCTAAAGCCCAAATTCTCGGGATTAGGAGCCGCCGGCTCACCTGAAGATCAACTTCGCGGCCCGCTGGACCAGCTGGTCCAGGACATCGTTGCGGCGCTCGGATGGGCCGCGAATGTCGTCCTCATCGGCGAGTCCTCCCTACGGGACTTGAAGACGCGGCCCGACTTCGCCGTAACCAAGCAAAACCTCCTGGTCGGGTTCATCGAGCTAAAGGCGCCAGGCAAGGGGGCCGACCCGCGCCGGTTCGACGACCCACACGACAGGGAGCAATGGCAGAAACTCAAATTGTTGCCTAACCTCGTCTATTCGGATGGCAATTCGTTCAGCCTTTGGCAAGACGGGGTACTTCGGGACGAGATCGTGCGGCTGGAGGGCTCGGTCGAAAGCGCCGGCGCCGCGTTGCGCGCTCCCGCAGGCCTGCTCCGGCTATTCACAGATTTTCTTAACTGGGATCCCATCCCACCCAGTTCCGCCCAACAATTAGCAAACGTGAGTGCGCGCCTATGCCGCCTGTTGCGAGATGAAGTCATCGAGCAGATGGAGATTGGCAGCGCCGCGTTGACCGGCCTAGCCGCCGATTGGCGGCGAACGCTGTTCCCCGGCGCTTCGAACGAGGCGTTCGCCGATGGCTACGCGCAGGCGGTTACTTTCGGTCTGCTGATGGCTCGCGCTCAAGGCATTATCCTTTCGGACGGTCTCGATCGCGTCGCGACGCTGCTGCGGCATACAAATCTTCTGATTGTCACGGCGCTTCGGGTGCTGACCGACGATGTGGATGATCAAGCTGCGCTGAAGACCTCGCTCAACACGCTCACTCGCGTGCTCGACGTTGTGCATTGGCCGACGATTAGTAAGGGTGACCCCAAGGCATGGCTTTATTTCTATGAACTCTTCCTGAGCGTCTACGACAATGCACTTAGGAAAAAACCGGCTCCTATTACACGCCGCCGGAGATCGTTTCCGCCATGGTACGGCTGGTAGACGAGGTGCTGCGCGACGAGCGACGCTTTGGGGTCGCGGAGGGCTTGGCTTCGCAGGATGTTACACTGGCCGACCCGGCGATGGGGACAGGGACCTTCCTACTCGGTGTGCTTCAGCGCATCGCGGATAGAATTGAGGAGGATCAGGGCGAGGGTGCCGTTCCCGCGGCGATCCGCGCAGCTCTTGCACGGATCATCGGCTTCGAGATCCAGTTTGGGCCGTTCGCGGTGGCACAACTTCGGCTGACGGCCGAGGTGCTCGATTTGCTCAGGGCAAACACGGCCGAGCCCGAGCATATCGACCTGCGCCTGTTCTTAACGGATACGCTCGGCAATCCCAACGAAGAGCATGAGTACATCTCCTCGGGTTTACGACCTTTGGCCGAGTCGAGGCGGACCGCCGATCGGATAAAACGCGTGGAGCCGATAACTGTGGTGATCGGCAATCCACCGTACAAGGAAAAGGCGAGAGGCTGGGGAGGATGGGTCGAAAGCGGCACCGGGAACACCGTGGTCCCGCTTGCGGAATGGTTTCCGCCGCGTGCTTGGCATCTGGGGACGCATGCCAAGCACTTGCGAAATCTGTACATCTACTTCTGGCGCTGGGCCACCTGGAAAGTCTTTGGTGGCAGTATCGTAACTCCGGACACGCCGCCGGCGACCTCACAGAAGGGCGTCGTTTGCTTCATCACTGTGGCAGGTTTTCTTAACGGCCCCGGATTTCAGAAGATGCGTTCCGATCTACGGCGCGACACTGACGAAATCTGGGTGATCGACTGCTCGCCGGAAGGCCACCAGCCGCCGGTCGCCTCGCGCGTGTTTCAGGCCGTGCAGCAACCGGTATGCATCGTGCTCGCGCTTCGGCTTGCGGATTGCGACCCAACGGTGCCAGGGCGCGTGCGGTTCCGGTCTCTGCCCGTTGGTACGCGCGAAGACAAGTTCGAGGCAATTTCCACCGTTACACTCGACAGCGGCGGATGGACTGATTGCCCGAGTGGTTGGCGCACCCCTTTCCTGCCGGCATCGACTGGCGAGTGGGACACCTACCCGGCGCTGGATGATTTCTTTGTCTACAACGGTTCCGGTGTAATGCCAGGCCGCACCTGGGTCATCGCGCCGGATGCCGAATTGCTGAGGCGGCGGTGGGATGCGCTGATCCGGGAGAACAATGCGGAGCGCAAGGAGCTGCTCTTTCACCCGCACATGCCGCACGGCGAGTTGGGGGACAGGCATACCACCAAGGTCCCGTCCGAAAGTCTTGTTGGTCACGAAGCCCGGATGATGTCGGTAGCATCAGACGAAGGGCAGGCGGTCGCTCCGATCCGGTACGGTTTCAGGTCCTTCGATAGGCAATGGATTATTCCAGACTATCGTCTCATCAATCGGCCCAACCCGACTATCTGGAAGGCACATTCTGGACGACAGGTCTATTTGACTGCGCTCGTTCGTAGTTCGCCTACTTCTGGCGCAGCTTTAACTTTTACTGCATCGGTTCCTGACCTAGACCACTACAAGGGCTCCTTCGGTGGTCGTGCGTTCCCGCTCTGGGCAGATGCCGCCGCGACCGATCCCAACATCCACACTGCGATTCATACCCGGCTCAGCGAAATTTACGGACGGATGGTCTCGGCAGAGGATGTCCTTGCCTATCTCGCGGCAGTCGCCGCTAATCCGGCCTACACTGCCCAATTTGCACCCGATCTCCTGCAGCCGGGTTTACGGATTCCGTTGACGGGCGACCCATTTTTATTCCAGGAGGCGGTCCGTCTCGGCCGCGAGGTAATTTGGCTACACACCTTCGGTGAGCGCTTCGCCGATCCAGCGGAGGGGCGGCCTGCGCGCTCGCCGCGCCTCGCCCAAGACGCGCCGCGCATTCCCGCCCACGGCACCATCCCCTCTGATCCCGAGCACATGCCGGACACGATCTCATACGAAGCCGCCAATCGCCGTCTGTGGGTCGGAGGCGGTCACATCGACAACGTCCCGCCTGCGGTTTGGGCTTACCAAGTGTCGGGCAAGCACGTCCTGACGCAATGGTTCAGTTATCGAAAGCGCAACCGGGAACGTCCGCAAATCGGCGAGCGTCGCACGCCTTCGCCGCTCGGTGATATTCAGCCCGATGCGTGGCCGGCCGAATACACGACCGAATTGCTGAATGTCTTGCACGTGCTTGGACGCCTGGTCGCGCTCGAACCGGCCCAGGCGGATTTGCTCGAACGAATCTGCGCCGGCCCGACCCTAGCCGAAGGAGCGTTGCGCGAAGCCGCGTGAGCCGAGTCGCGAAAATACGCGGCGGCCGAACCCGACCTCGCCGCCAAGTTCCCGCGGTTCTGCTGGCGAATTGCCAGATGGCTTGACCGCCACGCACGCACCAGTACCGTCCTCCTAACGCCGCCTACCGATCGGAGGACAATGCGACAATGGCGGACGATGTCGATCTGTTCGGGCACGGGCCGGCGCAGGGCAGCCTGTTCGGGGACGGCGGCGATCGTCTGCAAGCGCCGGTTCCCCGCTATCTGCCCGACCCGGAAAAGGTTCGCCAGCGTTTGAAGGCATTACTCGAAAAAGCGCGATGTGCTGAGAAGATGCCGTGGTCGGAGCGCGACGCCAGGATGTGGCAGACCGTGTTTCCCAACATGGCCAACTGGCTGCCCGATGGCGAAGCGGCCCAACTGCGCTTCGAATTCGCGCGGGAAATGGAGCGGCTGAATTGGCCTGCTTAGCGCGGCCTCCGCCGTCCATGTCGAGGCGTCGCGTGACGCCCTCGGCTGACCCGCCCGACGGTCCCGCGCATGCTCACCCGAAAATTGACATAACCTGATGTTATGGGGCGGGCATGATCGAGTTCGTGATGTCTCTCGCCGTCGGGGCGGTGTTGCTGGTCGGCGCGGCAAGGCGGCTGTTGGGGCTGAGCGGGCGGCTTGCGGGGGGTGCAGCGGGCCGCGGTGGGCGTTCGTGGCGATTCCCGGTCGCGGCGCGGGTCGCATCCTGATATGCGGCTCGCTCCACTTCGCCGGTTCGCGACGGGCCTCTATATTTGTCTGGCGTTGGAGGATGGCTGATGACCACTCGGGAGAAACACACGGTGCCTCTTTCGGCCGAAGAGGCGAAGTATGTCGATTTGCTTGTTGCGTCGGGCGCCTTCGCGTCGGCGAGCGAGGTTGTCCGTGCCGGCTTGCAGGCGCTGCAAGAGCGCGAAGCGGCGATCGATCGCTGGCTGCAAGAGGAGGTAGTCCCGGTCTATGACGCGATGCAGCGTGATCCCGATCGCGCCATTTCCGGCCGCGAAGTAACGGCCACGCTCGATTCCCATCATGCGGAACGGCTAAAAAGCGGCAAGCGTGAGTCTTGAGGTCGTCTTCGCGCCCGAAGCGCGGGACGATATTCTCGAACTATACGACTACATCGCAGGTCAAGCCGGAGCCGCGCGCGCCCGCGCCTACACCGACCGGATCGTCTCCTATTGCCTCGGCTTCACGACGTTCCCGGAGTGCTAGAGACGCCGCGACGATTTGCGTCCCGGGCTCCGCGTCATCGGCTTTGGACGGCGGGTGACGATCGCATTCCACGTCACAAGCGACCGGATCACCATCGATCGCGTCCTCTATGGCGGCCGCGATCTGACAAGGGCACTCGCCAATCCCGGTAAGTAGAACGGGATGACCCCGGCGGAAAGCCGGGGGTTGGCGGGTTGCGCCTTCGGCCAACGCGCTTTGCGGTCCCGCGCGGGCTCACCCGAAAATTGCCATGAGCGCGTGTTATGGGGCGGGCATGATCGGGTTTGCGATTTTTCTCGCCATCGGGCGGTGTTGCTGGCCGGCGCGGCGAGGCGGCTGTTGCGGCTGAACGGGCGGCTTGCGGGGGGTGTGGCGGGGCGCTGTGGGCGCTCGTGGCTATTCCCGGATAATTCCCGGTTCCACGCTCTTAACGGGAATTTGAATTCCCGGTTAGTGGCAACGGGAATTGGGTTCAACCATTTGATATATTGGAAAGACTCGGATCGATGCGGGGCGTTTTTGAGAAGATTCCCGGTTATTTCCCGGTTATACGGGAATTTCGCCGCGGTAACCGAGCTCAACGGGAATTCGTCGCTGCGGCGCCGCCCGATCGCCCCCCGCCTTCTCGCCCGGCTGCGCCGCGTCACCAGGTCAGCGCGGTGCCCTTGAGCCCGACGCCACCGTTTTTGTCGATTACCCCGAACAGTTGCAATCGGCACGGCCAGGCCGGATTACAGCCGTCGCCGGTGCCGCCGGACCGATCGGCGCCGAGCCGCGGATCATAGCCGGGCGGCATAGCGATGTCGGCCGGCGGCGATTGCAACATCAGCGGTCTTTGCCCCGGCGCGGCACCCGATGCCGGCATCGCCCGCTGCGCCTGGGCCGGCAGGCCGCACGCGCCGGCGATCAGCGCCGCGGCGACGGCCGGCCAGGCTTTTCTCATCGCAGGGGCGCTGGCGTCAAAGCGCCTTCAACATCGTCTCGGCGCTGGAGACGTCGAATTGTCCGGGCTGCTCGACGTTCAACGCCTTGACGACGCCGTCCTCGACCAACATCGAATAGCGTTGCGTACGGACGCCCATGCCTTCCTTGATGCGGTCGAGCTCGAGCCCGATCGCCCGCACGAAGTCGCCGCTGCCGTCGCCGAGCATGACGACCTTGCCGGTCAGCACCACGTTCCTTGCCCCAGGCATCCATGACAAACTGGTCGTTGACCGCGATGCAGGCGATGGTGTCGACGCCCTTGGCCTTAAGTTCGTCCGCATGGCTAACATAGCCGGGGAGATGCCGCTCCGAGCAGGTCCGCGTATAAGCGCCGGGGACGCCAAACAGCGCGACCTTCTTGCCGCGGAAAAAATCGTCGGTGGTGACCGCCTGGACCCCGTCCGGGCTCACATAGCGCAACGTCACCGATGGCACCTTGTCGCCAACCTTGATGGTCATGGATCGTCCTCCCGAATGTCGGTGCCCCCATCCCAGCACAGCGCCGCCCCCGCATCAACCGATGATGCCATGTCGCGGGACCATTCGCCCGAGCCGAGGGTGTATTGGACCACGGCCGACGACCTCGATCAGGCCGCAATCCAGGGTCTGACCGCGGAATTGAGCGAGGAGGAGGCGCGTCGGGCGCGTGCGTTTCATTTCGATCGGGACCGAGCGACCTACATCGCCGCTCACGCAATGCTGCGCCGGATGTTGCGCGAGGCCCTCGGCGGTGAGGACCCAGATTTTGTGCTTAGCCCGCTCGGCCGGCCGGAGCTAATGCCGCGGCGAGATGGCAGGCCGGTGCCGTCGTTCAACCTCACCCATAGCTGTGATTTCGCCGCCTGCGCGATCCTGCACGGTGCGCCAATCGGGATCGACGCCGAGGACATTCGCCGCCCGATCAACGTCGCCGAGATGGCCGGACGCTGGTTCCACCCATCCGAGCGCCGGCTACTCAAGCGGATTGCGGAGGTAAAGCGCGTCGAGATGTTCTTTCGGATCTGGACATTAAAGGAGGCGATCGTGAAAACCACCGGGCACGGGCTGCGCATCGAACCTCAGCTTTTTGCCGTTGACCCCGACCGCGGTCACGCAATCGTCCCCAGGGAGCTCGGAATCCCGACCCATTGGCGGCTCGCCGGAGCAACCCCCCTGCCCCATATCCGCCTCGCTCTCGCCGTCTCCGGACAAGGCTCGCTGCGCCCGTCACTTATCCGCCTCGAACTGGGGTGAATGCCCGGCATAGGCGACGAAGCAATCTCGGGCCAAATTGTGTGCTCAGGCGAGGCGAGGCAGCACCCTTTCGGTCAGCAGCATGAAGGTTTCGTGGCTGAGCGGGGCGCAGAGCAGATAATCGAGGCCGATCTCGTCGCGTAACTGGAGAATCTGGTCGAGCACCGCCTCGGGGGTGCCGTGCAGAATAACCTCGTCGAGGTAGCGGCGGATCGGGTCGACGCCCTCGGGGGTGAAATTCGACTGCATCACCGGACGGTGCTGAGCGCCGAGATAGGAATTGACGATCCATTGAGCACCGTTGCGCGCCACAGCCGCCGCATCGGCCGCGTTCCGGCCTAGAGCCACCAGCCGGGCCACGGGGATGTCGCGGCCTGTGTCGGAAAAGCCGGCCGCGATCAGGCGCTTGGCATAAAGCCGGCGCTTGTGGCCGATCTCCGTGGCCGAGGAATGCGGGTCCATTAGGATCGAGAAACCGCGGTCGGCGGCCCATTCGATCGCTCCTTCAGAACTCGCTGCCATCCATACCGGCGGATGCGGACGCTGCGCCGGCTTTGGCAAGACTTCGATACCGTCAAACCGGAAATGCTGGCCAGCGAAGCTCAGCCGCTCGTCGGTCCAAGCCTTGAGGACGATCTCGACGGTCTCGCGGAACCGCGATGTGCTCTCGTCGGGCGGCACCCCGAAAGCTTCGAACTCGATCCGGGCAAAGCCGCGGCCGGCGCCCCAATTGACCCGCCCGCCAGACAACAGATCGAGCAATGCCACCTCTTCGGCGAGGCGCAACGGATGATAGAACGGCGCCAATGACACCCCGGTGCCAATGCGCAGCCGGCGGGTGCGTGCCGCCGCCAGCACGCCGACCATGTGCACCGATGGACACACGCTGAAGCTCGAAAAATGGTGCTCGGCGAGCCACACCGCGTCGTAACCGCTGCGGTCCATGATCTCGATCCGCTCGAGCGCGCGAGCATAGACCGTTGCCAGATCGACCCGCCGTTCCGGCCAGCTGAAGAACTGCAGCACCGCGAATTTCATTGGACGACGATACCGGCCGGATAGCGGCCGGTCCAGCCAGCGGGACAGACGCGGCACTTGTGGCGGTCTTGCCCACCCCGGCATGATGGCGATCGTCCAGCATCTCCAGAGACGACGCCATGCCCACCACGCCCGCACCGATCCTGACCGCCGACAGCATCACCCGCGTGAGCGGCGAAGCTAAAGGCGCGGTCGTCGTCAACGGCTCGCATGGCGGCCTCTATGCCGCCTATCTCGCAGCCAAGCTCGGCGTCGGCGCAGCGATCTTCAACGACGCGGGGGTCGGGCGCGACCGTGCCGGCATTGCCGGGCTCGACTACCTCGCGGCATTGGGCATCCCCGCCGCCGCGGTCGGGCATTTGACGGCGAGGATCGGCGACGGCGCCGACATGATCGCGCGTGGGGTCGTCACCCACGCGAACGCGCCGGCGATTGCGCTCGGCTGCCGCGCGGGCATCGCCTGCCGAGATGCGGCTGAGGCGCTGCAATCGGTTGTCCCGGGTATGCGCGAGCCGCCGTCTGCAGTGGAGTCAGCGTTTTTGCTGATACCTGAGCCGCCGGCAGTATGGGCGCTCGACTCGGCCTCGGCAGTCGGCCCCGAGCATGTCGGAACCATTGTCGTCACCGGGTCGCATGGCGGGTTGTTGGGTGGCAGGCCCGAGACCGCGCTCAAATACGATGCGCTCGCCGCTCTCTATAACGATGCCGGGATCGGCATCGACGAGGCCGGGGTCACCCGGCTGCCGGCGCTCGACGCCCGCGGAATCTTCGCCGCCACGGTCACCGCGGCGAGCGCCCGCATCGGCGACGCCCGCTCGACTTATGAGGATGGTATCGTATCGCGTGTCAACGCGCACGCCGCCGAGCTCGGCATTGCTCCGGGCATCAGCGCGCGCGAGTTTGTGGCAATAATCCGCCGCATCGCGGCCGAACTCGGGAGACGCCAATGACCGACGCCCCGCGCGCCAGCAACCGCCCCTCCGGCCGCATGAGCGGCGGCCGCGCCATGGCCGAGATGCTGAGGCTCGCCGAAGTCGGGCCGATGTTCGGCATGGGCGGGTTCCAGCTATTGCCGTTCTACGACGCGCTGGCGCAGCTCGGCATGCGGCATTTTCTGATCAACGACGAGCGCTGCGGCGCCTTTGCCGCCGAGGCCTATGCGCGGGTCACCAACCGTCCGGGGATCTGCGACGGCACGCTTGGGCCGGGCGCCACCAATCTCGTGACCGGGCTGATCGAAGGGCTGAACGCCGGCACACCGATGATTGCTTTTGCCGGCGACACGAACCGCGCCCATTCGTGGAAAAACATGACCCAGGAATGCCGACAGGTCGAGATCCTGCGGCCGGCGGTCAAGGAGCTGATCCGGGTCGAGCAGACGAGCCGGGTTCCCGAGCTGTTGCGCCGCGCCTTTGCGGTGGCGACATCGGGCCGCGCGGGACCGGTATTGGTGGACGTGCCCGAGGATGTCTGCCACGGCGAGCACGATTTCGCCGCCGAGGATTTCGCGATCGATCCGACGACCTTGCGCGCGCCGTCACGGCGGATCCGCCCCGACCGCGCCGACATCGCCCGCGCTGCTGCGCTGATCGCGCGCGCCAAACGGCCCCTGATCTTGGCCGGCGGCGGGATTCACCTGTCGCAAGGTTATCAGGCGCTGCTGACGCTCGCCGAGGCGCAGTCGATCCCGGTCGCACACACGATGAGCGGCAAGGGCGGCATCGCCTGCGCCAACCCACTGTCGGCCGGATTGTTCGGCCGCTATTCGCGCATCGCCAACGAGCTGATCGAGGCCTCGGACTGCCTGATTGTCGTCGGCTGCAAGCTCGGCGAGATCGCGACCAAGCGCTATGCGCTGCCATCGCGGCCGATCCCACTAATCCATCTCGACATCCTCGCCGAGGAAATCGGCCGCTGCCTGCCGGCCGAAGTGGCATTGTGGGGCGACGCTCGCGCTGGGCTTGAAGACCTGGCCGAGGCGCTCGCCGAGGACGAGCGGCAGGCCCGCGCGGCGCGTGCCGATTACGTCGCCGAGATCCCGAAGCGAATGGCGGACTGGCGAGACGAAGCCTCAGCCCGGCTCGATTCGGCGGAGCGGCCAATCCATATGGCGCGGCTCTGCCGCGAGCTGAACCGAGCGCTGCCCGATGACAGCATCCTGGTCGCCGATGGCGGGTTTGCCGGACATTGGACCGGGTTGCTCCACGATACCAAGATTGCCGGACGGCGCTTCATCCCCGACCGCGGATTGGCTTCGATCGGCTATGGGCTGCCGGGCGGGATTGGGGCGGCTTTGGCCGCGCCGGCGACGCCGGTGGTCGCAATCACCGGCGACGGCGGCTTCAACATGACGCTAGGAGAACTGGAAACCGCGCGCCGCGCCGGGATCGGGCTGACCATGGTCGTCGTCAACAACGCCGCCTCAGGCTACGTCAAGGCGCTGCAGCACGCGATGTTCCGCGGCCGCTACCAATCCTCCGACCTGGTCGAAATGGATTACGCCGCGATCGCCCGCGCCATGGGGTGCAACGGCATTCGCGTCGAGGACCCCGATCGGCTCGGTGCCGCGCTGGCCACCGGTCTTGCCGAGCGCACCCGCCCGACCGTGCTCGACATCGTCGTGACCCGCGATCCCGCCCGCATGCTCCCCGCCGTCGACAACCGCACCGTCGAGATCCGGCAGGGCGACCGGGTGGCCTGACCACGTGCCATCGCAATGACCGACCATGGAAGGAGCCATTGACAAATCCGGATTAATGTGATAGCAATATGTGAAGCTAGCAATTTCTGGCTCAGCGTCGACGGGCACGACTTGCCGTGTAGATCCCTCGTAATTCCTGAATCGGGACTCTACGCGGTCTTGCTGTAGCGGCTGTTCGGTTGCCCTATTCGGCGTTTCACCGACGCATCTGGTGCGCGTACTTGATGTGGAACAACCGTGGACGGCGCTCGTCGCGTACTGAGCGCAATTCAGCAGTTGCTTGCGCCGCAGCAGGGTCTAACAAGTATCTGGTGGATAGTTTCTTTACAGATAGCGCCTAATATTTTGCCACACCTGCCCACGGGCCCAGCCTGAGGACAAGCTTCGGCCCCTGGCGCCCATTCTGACATGGATCCCGGCCTTCGCCACGGTGAGGCCACGGTGGCAAACGTCTGGCGTGCTACTACAAGCGACTACGCCACCAACATTCGCGATTTAAGGCTTCGGACAGATCCCTCTCGGGGCGACCTCGTTCCGCCGAAGGCGGTTTACGTTGATTTGAGGGATGCCCTACGGGCGTCGACCGGTAATTCCAAATTGTTGTCGAAGCTCGCGATCGGGAACAGCGCGCTCTGTGATGATGCGACGTGAGTGGCCCATTGGGAAACGGCGAAGCGTTTAGATCAAGTTAACGGCGTTAAATTTACAGTTAAAAATTTTAAATTAACAGCTAATATTTGAAATTAAGCATACTTCAATCATCTTCTGTTTTCCTTTTCTTGTCGAGATTTTCTCAGCCGGAGCACTCGCAGACACAGTTATGGCAGGGGAGCTCATGAACACATTAAGCATCAGTGAATGCGGTCAGGTCCAACAAGCGATCGACGGATATATTGGACTCCTCGCTGCTGTCAGAATATCGCTGTGCGTGCGGCGCAACTTTAGGGACTATGCCGCGATCCGCCACGCCAACGGCGACGCTCATGTGAATCAAGCCTTCGACCCGGTGTTCACGCGCTTCGGCGCCGACGATTTCTGGCTGCTGGCGCAAAATCAAGAGGGCGACCCGATAGCCACTTATTGCGTGCGCCGGTTTATTGTCGATGACTTCTACCGCTTGATTCGATCTCAGGCGCTGTGGTTTGGCGTAGCACGCCCGGCCGACCCCCGGTTCGTCGTCGAATGCGCGATCCCGCCGTTCGGCGGTGAAGTTGCCCATGCCGGCGGGCTCTGGGTGCGCAAGGATTATCGTGGCGCCTCCAGGCAGCCGCGACTGAGCACCGTCATGTCCCGCCTCGCATGTGCAATCGCGCTGCGAAATAGGCCATTCGACCATGACAGCGCAATGATCCTGATCGATCCTCGAGATCCAAGTGTGGTTGCAGACCGCAAGGCGATATCCCTGGGAGTAGAGGCCTATGGGTTCGCGCGCGCGTGCCGGTTCGTGGATGGATGGTTTCCCCCGGAAAGCCGTGAGGCCGTTGTGCACCTGTGCCACTCGACTCGGGCTGAGGCGCTGGCCTCCTTGGTCACGCCGCCGTTGAGCGCCGCGGCGGCCTAACGTGCTTCGAGTTCCGGCAGCCGGCGCTCGTTTATCAGCACCACCAGCTGGTCGACACGCCGGCCGTCCGCGGCGAGGGGCAGCAGTAAGCGGGCGTACGACAAAAGCTGATGATTTTCGGTACGATAAATCAGTTGATAAGTCGGAACGCCTGATGCGGCGACCTCCCAATAATCCTCGACGGCATCCTCCCGCATCAAGCCCGCTGGCATCAGGGCGAGAGTTTGGTTTTTATACGCGCCGCGGTACGGGTTGACTGTCCCCCAGAGGCGAAATCGATAGCCCATCGGGTCGCTGTCACGGGTATCTACGATGTGCGCGCGGCCGCGCGCAATGTTCAACACCTCGAGCGGATCGATCGATTCGCTAGCCGGCAGCCGCGATCCCTGGCGCGCGTTACGCCAAATGCTCAACAGCTGACCTAGCCACTTGTCTTCCGATGCAATCGAATCAAGGGGCTTCCACAGTCTTTCCGAATAGTCGCCGGCCTGCGTTTTTACAGCGATTCCTGAGATCGTAGCGGGTGGTTTCCTATTTGAAACCTGTTCCCCAAGAAGCTGACAAAAGCGGCGATCGGCCGGGAAACCCTCGGAGGGCTGGGGCGGCGGCTCAATCCCATCTTCGGTGCTGTTCAGCGCGGCTTCCACCCGCTTTAGACCAGCGATCAAGCTGCTGAAAATTTGATAATGATCGAGACCGCCCTCCTGGCCGGGATAGGCAAGGACCAGGCGCTTGGGAGCCTGTCCGACAACCTTGTACAAGGCAGCCAAGGCGGCCAAATGAAGGACCGTCGACGGGTCAAATTTGACAAGTAGCGCGTCACGGATCGGTGCGACGTGTACGAAGCCGAGGGTTCGCACCGCGTAAGTTATTACGTCCGTGTCGCCGGCTTGGCAGCCAAGCTGCTGCGCGAGATGTTCCGGTGGCAACGCTTCTCCCGCGCCATCGAAGATGACACCGACCATTCCGGATTCCAGGGCTTCCAACTGGTGAGCCTCCCAGATAATACTGGCGCGGCCGTGCAGGCAATTAGCCGATCGCGGTCTCGCTTCGCACGTTTTGAGCTTTGATAACCCGGATCTCCCCCGCCGCCGGGTCGCCGATCATGACGTGTCAATCAGCATCGGCGGCCATCGGCCCCCCTCGGCTAGGATGCCCTTTGCAGCTCGATCTGATGGAAGCGCCACGGCCATCCTCCGGGTAGCGCTGAGGACGCCTCACATTAAATGCGACGGTAGAAAGACGCGTCCAAAAATTGTCATGTCGGCGTCAAATATCTCGGCGATCCGACCTTCGTCGATCCTGGTGATTCCGGCGGCTCATCCGGCCGGAACATTATCCCCAACCAGCTGACCAATAATCGTGCGATCTTTGGCCCTCAGCGCATTTCTGTCACCCGTTTGTCTCCGAACCGATGCGCAAGCTCCTTTCGATCTCTCCTTATTAGACGAAGTTCGGTAGCAATAACGCCACAAATGTTCCGTTACCGCTAGCAACGCCATCATCGGACGAATGATAAGCCGAGGAGTTTACAATGCCACTCTTCTATGCGATCGGGACCGCAGTCGCTGCGCAGCTGTTAATTTATTCCGGATTAACATTTATAGTTGGAAAATTATTGCCGACTTTATTGACCCCGGTGTACGATCTCGTCCCTCCTGGAAATTATCGCTTCTTGGTTTCCAGTGCTACGGTCATATTGGCCGGAAATTACCTATTTCAGCGCCTATATTCATGGCAACTGGTATTAAATGCGGGAATTATTTCGATCGTGACGGGGTATGCATAGTAAATATAGGCGGTTTGATTATTGAGCACAAATTTCCCAACATTCTAATGGCGACAGGATTGATGCTCGTGATTGTCGGAGCAACCATTACTGTATATGCCAGGAGTTAACTGTAGGCGCGAGCATATCTATGACCGGTTATTGAAGCAGCTTGCTCCTTGCGTAGCATCAAAACGAGACGCTTGCTGCCCTATCGGCGGGTTTTTGGGTTGTCTGCAATCGCACCGCCGGGATCAAGCGAGCGGTCGGCTCGGTGAACAACCGCAGAGACGCAAACCCGTCACGGCCGGTCCGTCACCCCGAGCCCCTCCGCCCGCAAAAGCGGAGGGAGGGATTTGTTGAGCGATTCGCAAATGCCGAGCGGCTGCACCATTAAGCTCTGCGGGTGCGACTGGCGGCGCTGGCGACTGCCTTTAATGAGGCGGTGACGATGTTGGCGTCGATGCCCACGCCGTAGAGGGTTGCCTCGCCGGCGTCGCGGATCTGGACATAAGCGGTGGCCTGGGCATCGGCGCCGGCGCCGATCGCGTGCTCGCGATAATCTGCGACGGTCAGCTCGATCCCGCATTGGCCACGCAGCGCGTCGACGAAAGCGGCGATCGGACCGTTGCCCACTCCCTCGATCCGCGTCTCGGCGCCGTCGATGACGATTGACGCGGCAATCCGCCGTCGTTCCGCGGAGCGCGGCTCGGGAAAGATGCTGTAGTCGCCG
Source organism: uncultured Alphaproteobacteria bacterium (assembly GCA_963774345.1). Classification (GTDB taxonomy): domain Bacteria; phylum Pseudomonadota; class Alphaproteobacteria; order ATCC43930; family CGMCC-115725; genus AP-15. The sequence continues at coordinate 25,690 of CAVZFB010000060.1, read as the reverse complement.
AGAACAATCCCGTCTTGGCGCAGATAAGTCTCCCCGAACAGCGACCAGATGTCGGCGCTGGTCAATTCCTTGCCGGTGCGGTCGGCGACTTCCTGCACGATCTTGCTGAACTCGATCTGCAGCCCGCGCGGCAGGTCGAGCCCGTGATCGGCCTGGAGCACATAGGCGACCCCGCCCTTGCCCGACTGGCTGTTGACCCGGATCACCGCCTCATAGGTGCGGCCGAGATCCTTGGGGTCGATCGGCAGATAGGGCACCTCCCACAGCGAATCATTGCGCTTGGCCAATGCCTCGAAGCCCTTCTTGATCGCATCCTGATGCGAGCCGGAAAAGGCCGTGTAGACAAGTTCGCCGGCATAGGGGTGGCGCGGATGGACCGGCAGCTGATTGCAGTGCTCGACCGTACGTACGATGTCGTCGATATCGTTGATCACCAGCCCGGGGTCGATCCCCTGGCTGAACAGGTTCAACGCCAGGGTGATGATGTCGACATTGCCAGTCCGCTCGCCATTGCCGAACAAGGTGCCTTCGACGCGATCGGCGCCCGCCATGACCCCGAGCTCGGTCGCCGCTACCGCGGTGCCGCGGTCATTGTGCGGGTGCAGGCTCAACACGATGCTGTCGCGGTCACGGATGTTGCGGCCGAACCATTCGATCTGGTCGGCATAGACGTTAGGCGTCGCCATCTCGACAGTCGCGGGCAGGTTCAGAATTGTTCTTTTGGCCGGGGTCGGCTGCCAGACATCCATTACCGCCTCGCAGATCTCGACCGCGAAATCGAGCTCAGTACCGGTGAAGCTTTCCGGCGAATATTGGTAGAGCACTTCGGTCTCCGGCATGGTTTCTGCGAGATCGCGGATCAACCGCGCCCCGTTGACGGCGATGTCGACGATGCCGCCTTTGTCTAGGCCGAAGACGACGCGACGCTGCAAAGTCGAGGTCGAGTTGTAAAGGTGCATGATGGCACGCCGGGCGCCGCGGATCGCCTCAAAGCTGCGTTCGATTAGCTCGGAGCGCGCTTGGGTCAGCACCTGAATGGTGACATCCTCGGGCACGAGATCCTGATCAATCAGCCCGCGGATAAAGGTGAAATCGGTCTCGGACGCGGCCGGAAAGCCAACCTCGATCTCCTTGAAACCTAACTTAACCAGAAGGTCGAACATGCGGCGTTTGCGGTCTGGTCCCATCGGCTCGACCAAAGCCTGGTTACCGTCGCGTAAATCAACGCTGCACCACAAGGGTGCATGGTCGATGATTTGCGCCGGCCAACGGCGATCGGGCAGATGAACGGGGGCAAACCGGCGGTATTTGTGAATTGGCATTTCGGACATTGGAAACTCCTGGTGCGGACTAGCCACTGCGGCAGTCGCCGCAATCGGGGTAGAGAGGTTTCACGGCCGACAGCATCGCTCAGCGCCGCCGGCCGCCTATAAGTCGCCGGAGCACAGTCCGCGAACCGGGCGCCCACAACACAGCGGAAATGGTCAAGCGGTCGATAGGGAGACTAGAGGACATTGCGGAGACCGAGCAGAACGGGTTCCCTAGCCGGGAACGAATACAACCTGTGTCGGCGCCCCTTAGGACGCCGAGAGCGTAAGTCGCAACTCGTCTCGCACGCAGATCACGAAAACAGTGTTAGCAGAGCCAGTAATACAGGTCAAGCGTAATCCCGGGCGCAGCAAGGAGGTGATCCCGGCATCGGGCAGCCGTCCGTCCCGCGCGTGTGCGAAACCATAGGTTTAACAAGGTGTCTCTTTTCTGCCACTGTTGCGGATCCGCCACAGACGCGCCGAAAAAACGTAGGATGGCCTTGGCTCAATTGACTTGGTTTCAGGCCCGATAGTACTGGTTCTAGTCGAATTTGACCAGAGGGCTGTATCCATCGCCGATGGATAAGTAGTCAGCAAAACTGCGCCTCTCCGGTTCGCTGCTATGCGGTAAGCGGCGAGCATACGGGGCGCATGAGCGGGGACTTAGCTGCAGTGGCGTAGCCTGAGAAGCGGGGGGAAAGTGGAACAGGCGTCCGGGCGCACTAATGTCGTGGCATTTCCTCTGGCGGTGCAGGGCGGGTCAGCACCGGCGAATGGATCATGCTATATCACGCCGAGCCGATACGAGTTCACCGAGGTAGAGCTCGCGGCGTTGTGTCGGTGGTTCTCGGCAATGAAATACGCCTTTCCCGGGACGGAGGGCGTGATGATCGTGAGCCACCAGGAGAGCTATTCGGCGGTGGGCCTTTATAATCGGGCCGGCGGCGCTCCGAATTGCTTGGTCGCCAAGCACGAGGTCGCAGGCCGTGCGCGCTTCTTCTGGTCAACCGAGTTCGACCCACCGCATCCGATCGACGATCTATCCGAAATCACCAACGCGCATATCCGGGCGATTCGTCCCCCGCGTAACGAAAAGGGCTGGCTGGACCGGGCGGGATGGATGGGTGTTTATGCGTCGCGTCTAATCGCCGCGCAACTGCAGATCGTTTAGCTGCGGCGCGGCGAGCGCAACGCCGGTCACTCTGCCCGCCGCAATGGCGGGGCCGGATTGCTGGCAGACCAGTTTTGCCCGAGACTCGCCCAAGGGATAGAAACGGGTTCCCCAATTGAGCGGCCTCGGGCGCTCTCGCCGGTCGGAGCATCGGTCCATCGCGCTGAGGGTTGATGCCGATGATCGAGGATCTCGGAGTGATGATGTGATCGTGGTGACCGGGGGGGCGGGGTTCATCGGGTCGCATATCGTCCTCGACCTGGCCTCGGCGGGGTTGCGCGTAGTCGTTTCAGACTTGCTGCGATCGGATGAAAAGTGGCGGCACATCGAGGCAGCGGAACTCCATGACCTGGTTCGCCCCGAGGCGCTGTTCGACTGGCTTGGCCGCCATGGCGGAAAGATTGGCGCGGTCATCCACATGGCAGCGATCGCAACCACAACCGAGACTGATATCGACCGCTATGTCGCGAGCAATGTTCGCCTAACCCTAGATTTATGGGACTGGTGCACGGCTAATCAGGTGCGTTTCATTTACGCCTCATCGGCGGCAACCTATGGCGACGGCAGATCCGGCTTTGCCGACGACCAAAGTCCAGCAGCCCTCGCAACGCTGCGCCCGCTCAACCCGTATGGCTGGAGCAAGCACCTCGTCGACCGTCGACTGATCAGCGACGTTGCGCGCGGCCTGCCGACACCGCCGCAATGGGCCGGTCTCAAGTTCTTCAACGTTTATGGTTGGAATGAAAGCCATAAGGGCCCGATGCAGTCGATGGTCAGCAAGCTTCGCCCGTTATTAAATGACGGCGAACCGATAACGCTGTTCCGCTCGCACAATCCAGCCTACCCCGATGGCGGGCAGCTTCGCGATTTTGTCTACATCAAGGATTGCGTCGCCGTGGTCCGATGGCTTCTGGAAAACCCGACGATCAACGGTCTGTTCAATGTCGGTAGCGGGACGGCCCGTAGTTTTCTCGATCTCGTCAATGCGCTGGGCGCCCAATTGGGCCGCCGACCCGAGATCCGCTTTATCGACACCCCAGACATTTTGCGCGCGCAATATCAATATTTCACGCAGGCGGATGTGACCAAATTGGGCGCCGCCGGTTTCCCCGGCGCCTTCCACTCGCTCGAAGAGGGCATCAAAGATTATCTCGAGCACCAGTCCTGATTGACGCCGCACAGGCGTCGCCCGGCGTAGTCAGCACGAGGCATGAGTGATCGTCTTCGATATTTCGCGCTTGCTGTCGCGCTCGGAGCGTGGGACCCCGACCGGGATCGACCGCGTTGAACTCGCCTATGCGGAACATCTGATCAGCGGAGGTGCGCCGCTATGCTTCGCTGCGCTCACCCCTTGGGGAGGATTGGGGCTATTGCCGCGGCCGGCCGCCGATGACTACGTCGCGGCGCTGGCATCAGTGTGGCGGGAAGCCGCGACATCACCATCTCGTCAACGGCGGGTGCGGCGGCTGGCGCGGCGGTTGCGGCTCGAGCCGTTGCGGCGTGGACCTCGCGCCTTCCACGCACGATTGCCGACCGCTGTCGACCGGCCGGTCTATTTACTGGTGTCGCATCACCATCTCGAACGGCGCCGGCTGATCGGCCGGCTCAAGCGACGAGGCAGGGCGAGCTTTGTCTGCCTGATACACGATCTGATCCCGATCGAGTTTCCCGAATACGCTCGACCCGGCCAGGATTTGCGGCACCGCCGGCGGATCGAGACGGCGGCGTCGCTGGCCGACGCTGTGATTGTCGGCTCGGCCGCGACCCGCGACGCTCTTCAACCGCACCTCGACCGCGGCGGCCATACCCCCACTGTGTTGGTCTCGCCGTTCGGCGTCGACCCGCCGGAGGTCACGGCAGGCGGACCGCCACTGCCGGAGGCGCCCTATTTCGTCTGCGTCGGCACGATCGAGCCCCGCAAAAACCACCTGCTGCTACTCAATCTCTGGCGCCGACTGGTCGCGGAGTGCGGACCGCGGGCCCCCCGCCTCGTGCTGGTCGGGCATCGCGGATGGGAGAGCGGAAACGCCGTCGATATGCTCGAGCGCTGCCCCGCATTACGAGGGATCGTCCTCGAGCGCAACCACGTCCCCGATGCTGAGATGGCGCGCATGCTCAAGGGATCACGCGCGTTGTTGTTGCCGTCCTTCGCCGAGGGTTTCGGGTTTCCGATGGTCGAGGCTTTGGGTCTCGGCGTACCCGTGCTGTGCAGCGATCTCGCAGCATTACGGGAGAATGGCGCCGGCATTCCGGAATTTCTCGACCCGCTTGACAGTCGTGGCTGGCGGGAAGCGATTATCGATTATTCATCGGAAACTTCGCTGCGGCGTCAGGCGCAACTCGAACGCCTCGCAGGCTGGAAAACGACCGGATGGCAGGACCATTTCGCCGCGGTCGACGCGCTGATCGCACAGATCTGCGCTCTCGCCGGCAGAGCCGGATAACCGTCGCCGAACGTGACCGCTGCGGGCTAGCGACGCGACAACGCCATCTTGCCGAGATGGCGCGCGACCGCGGCCAAATCGCTCGGCTCAGAGGCTACCTGGAGACTCTCCTCCAATAAGATCCGCGCGGTGTCGCGAACTTGTTCCTCGCTATGCGCCGCAGTCATAAAAAATCTCAGCCTCGCCGCGCGCTCCGGCACCGCCGGGTAGAGGATCGGCTGGACATTGACCCCCCGCCGAAACATAGCCTGCGCCAGTCGCCCAGCGCGGATCGAGCCGCCGGTGATGATCGGCACGATCGCGGCGCCGATCGAGCCACCGACATCGAGGCCTCCTTCACGCGCCAAACGCAAAAATAAAGCCGCTCGGTCATTGACGCGGCGGACGCGCTCCGGCTCCCGCTCCAGCAATTCGATAGCGGCAAGAGCCGCCGCCGCGGCCGGCGGGGCCATCCCGACCGAGAATACGAAACCAGGCGCCGCCAACTTTAGATAGTCGATCAACTCGGCTCGTCCGGCGATATAGCCGCCGCAGGATACGAGGCTCTTACTAAGCGTTCCCATCCAGATATCGACCTCGCCCGGATCGACGCCGAACCGGTCGGCGGTACCGAAACCGCGCGGTCCCAGCACACCCAGGGCGTGCGCCTCGTCGACCATAAGCCAAGCTCGATGGCGCTGGGCGATGGCGATGAACGCCGGCAGATCGGGGACGTCGCCGTCCATACTGTAATGGCCTTCGATAACGAGCAGGGTATGCCCATTGCGCGGGCGCAGCTGACTGAGCAGCCGGTCGGCGGCCGCATGGTCGAGATGGGCGAATGGCACGCGGCGGGCGCCAGAGAGGATCGCGCCTTGGACGATGCTGTTGTGGATCAGCGCGTCATGAACGATGACATCGTTACGACCAAGCAGATGCCCGATCACGGTCACGTTGGTCGAATGGCCGCCGACAAAGACAACGCTGTCTTCGGCGCCGTGCAGTCGCGCCAGGGCTTGCTCGAGTTCGCGATGAACCGGACGTTCGCCGGAGACCGGACGGCTCGCCGAGACCGAGGTGCCGTAACGATCGATCGCCGCCTTCGCCGCCGCCGTGATCTCGGGGTGACCGTTGAGCCCGACGTAGTTGTAGGAGGCGAAGTTGACGTAGTTCTTGCCGTCGATCACTGTCTCCGCACCGGCTATGCCCTGATGCACACGGAAGAACGGATCGGCGATCCCGAGGAACTCCGCAGCTTCACGGATCATGCGGATCTCTCTAAACCCTTCGAGCTCCGCCACCGAAAGCCGCGCGACCAGGTCGCCCGTTTGCGCTCCGCGGTGATCAGAGCGAGCCATCCCCCGCAACGGGGAGGCAGCCGCGACCTTCTCCAGCAGCCGCGCCTTTGCTTGCGGCGACAACCCAAAGAGGTTTCGCCCCGCCGCCAACGGACTACTCCGCCGCGATAGATGTTTCGCCGATACCCTCGTAGCGGGCTGCCAGCGCGACGATTTCGGCGCTCTTTGCACCCGCGCCCAACGCGCCGCCAAGACGAGCCGCGATCGAGGCCACACTCGTCCCTTCGGTCAGAGACACCAGCGGCAGATCGATCCGCAGCCGGCTTTCGAGGGCGAGACGAAGTTCGACCGCCATCAACGAGTCCATTCCCATCTCCGAGAGCGGCCGCCGCGGATCGAAGCCCCCGGCTGGAAGCCGCAGGATCCGCGCCGCCTCTTCGGCGACTACCGTTTTCAGCAGAGCCAGCGCCGCGTCCGGATCCATCTCGGCCAGCCGATCGGCCAGCGCCTCGTCATTCGCCGCAGGGCCAGCCTTGGCGCGGATCTCCGAGAATAGGGGGGTCGCCAGCACCGGCAGAAAGCGGCCCGCCTCGGTCCAGCTAGCTTCGGCCAAGCCGACCACCGGCAGCCCGCTTGCGATCATCGCGGGAAGGCCTGCCAGGGCCTGTGCGGCGGGTATCGGTTTAGCCCCAAGTCGACGCGCCAGCGCAATGCGGATCTCGGGCCTCTGGGCCAAGTATCCGGCATCCTCGATCGGACCCCAAGCGATCGCGAGTGCCGGCCTGCCGTCGGCGCGACGACGGCGGGCGAGCGCCTCCAGCGCCGTGTTCGCCGCCACATAGGCGCCCTGCCCCGGGGCACCGAGCAAAGTCGTCGCCGAGGAAAACAACAGAAACAGCTCTATCGGGTCGGCGTGCGTCAGCGCGTCGAGGGCAAGGGCGCCGCCGAGCTTTGGGCGCAGGATCCGCTCAATCGCGGCGAGATCGATCTCGCCGACGAGCCCGTCGTCGATCGCTGAGGCGGCGTGCACGACACCGCGCAGCGGCGGTTGCACCGCTCGGATCTGGTCAAGTATTGCGGCCAGGCAAGCGCGGTCGGCGACGTCCGCGCGATAAATACGGACCTCGGCGCCCGCCGCCTCAAGCGCCGCAACCCGTGCCGCGCACCCAGGCGTTTCCCACCCGCGACGGCCTAGGAGCGCAATAGAGCCGGCGCCGTGCGCGACAAGCCAGCGCGCTGCTTCGTAGCCAAACCCATCGATCCCGCCGGTGACCAGATAAGTGCCGTCACCGCGCGCTGCAAAGTCCGGCGGCTCGCACAAAATGGCACCGGCCTTCTCGTCAGGAACCAGAACCAGCTTGCCGATGTGACCTGACGCCTGCATCAGGCGAAGGGCATCGTCGATCTCGGAAAAACGAAAGAGCCGGTGCGCAAGCGGCCGAATCGCGCCCTCGGCTAGCAGGGTCGCGATTTCGGCAAGCAGCCGCCGGGCGAGCGCCGGTCGGCGCAGCGGCAACTGGTCGACATCGATTGCGAAATACGAGACGTTTTGGCGCAACGGGCGCAGATGTAGGCGCCGGTTGAAGTAGAAGTCGCGTTTGCCGAGTTCGAGAAAGCGCCCGAATGGCTTTAGCAACTCGAGGCTCCGTTCCATTGCCTCGCCACTCAGCGAGTTCAGTACGACATCGACCCCCTGCCCTTCGGTAATCTCGCGCACCGCGTCGGTAAAGGCGAGGTCGCGCGAATCGAGGACATGGTCGGCGCCGGCGAGGCGCAAGAACGCTCGTTTCGTTTCGGAACCGGCGGTGGCGATGACAATCGCGCCGCGATGTTTGGCGAATTGGATCGCGGCGAGCCCGACGCCACCGGCCGCTGCGTGGATCAGAACATGCTCGCCCGGTGCGAGCTGTGCCAAATAGCCCAAGGCGTAGACCGCGGTAACGAAGGCCACGGGCAGCGTCGCGGCGGCGGAGAAGCTCACATCGGGTGGGATCGCAACGACCGCATCCGCGGGCGTCACGACGCGCGTGCTCAGTGCCGCTGGGGCAAAGGCCATGACCCGGTCGCCGGCGCCTAAACCTTGGACGTCCGACCCTATCGAACGCACGATTCCCGCGCATTCGAGCCCGAAAGTCGGACCGGCAAAGCCGTCGATCAGTGCTTCCTCCGGGAGCAGCCCCATCGCCCACATCACGTCGCGAAAGTTGAGACCGGCGGCATGCACCTCAATCTCGACCTCGCCCGGGGAAAGGGGGCCTAGCGGGCCGTCCTTCCAACTCAACGAATTGAGCCCACCTGGCTCGCGACTCGTCAGGGTCAGCACTTCCGATCGCGGCGCCCGGCGGGGCGGAAGGCCGGGCCGCAGCCGCAGAACATGACGCCCATGCGGCGTCCAGACGATCTCGGGTTCCTTCGTGGCAGCGGCCAGTTCTGCGGCGATCTGCCGGGCGCGTTCGCCCGGGGTCGTATCGCCGGCGAGATCGACAAGATGAACCGACAGCTGCGGCAATTCATTAACGAGCACCCGCGCCAGACCCCAGAGCGCGGCCCCCGCTGGACCTACGGCTGTGTCGGCGCCGGCAATTGCGGCCTGCTGGGCATCGCAGGTAACAACCCAGAGCGCGGCCCGCCTCCGCTCCGCCTCGAGCGCGACCGGCGCCAGCGCTGCGATCTGGTGCGCTGCGCCGCGATTATCTCCATCCGATTGATCCGCCAAAAAGAGAACGATTTCGCCCGCGCCAGGGTCCCGCTCAAGACGCGCGCCGGCCCCGGCGGCGTCCGGAAAATCGAGATTGTCCACTGTTTCAACGCTATGGCCCGCTACCGCTAATCGATCCAGCAGCGCCGCCCTAAAGGATCCATCACCGCCGACGAGGGTGATTCGGTGCGACGATGGCGGTTCCACGATGATCGGCTCTGCGCGCGCCGGGGCGCTGCCCCAGAACAGGGCGCAGGGCCACGGCGACGCAACCACGCCGGCAGCGCCGACGGCGTGGAAACCTGCGATGGTGAGCTCGGCCCGCCGCTCCTCGCCTGAGCGCATCGGCGATACCGCGCCGGCCATTGACGCAGTCGGCCACCATCCGACAGCCTGCCCAAAGACGACGTCCCAAAAGGCGTTCGGCTCGGGATCGACCGCGACCAACAGCCCGCCCGGGACGAGGAGGTCACGCATAACGGCGAGCGCAGCGGCGTCGAGTTGCAAACGGGCGCAGGCATTTACGGCCAACACAATATCGAAGCGCGCCTCGCCCAGCGCATCTACCCCATCCCCCGGGGACCAAGTTTGCGCATCGGCGCCGACGAAGGAATGCGTCACCGCAGAGAGCCGATCGATCTGCCCGGCGTCAGCGCTCGTCGCCAGATAGGCCAACGCCACCCCGGACGAGGACAGGCGCTTCAGCAAGCGGCAGGTGGTCCCGCTGACCGCACCGACCTCAAGAATCCGCAAGGGCCGGTCCTCTGGCCACGCAGCCCCGAGGTCGTCCAGCGCATCGCACAGCAAGTCGAGGCTAGCGACGCTTGCCGGCGACGCCTGTAGCAGTTGCTCGACCATCGGTGATAGCCAAGGCGTCGCATGCCCCGGACCTTGGGCGATAATTTTCGGCAGATCTTCCAAAGCGCTCGCGGCAAGCGCCAGCTCAGCGACCAAATCGGGGGCATCGGCGAGCAACAGGCGCCAGATTTCCGTGGCGTCGGGCATGTCGCTCGACGGATCGATCCGCCACTCTCCCTCGCTCTCGGTTGCGGCGCCGAGCCGTTCCAGCGCTGCCAACAGACACTCCAGGAGCCCGCGCGAAGCCGGTGCGATCCGTTCGGCGTCGATCAGCTCGCCGATCGTGAATGGCCGGCCGGATGGGACCAGTTCGCTTAAGGCGGAAAGTGCGATCGCCCCGACCAGGGCGTCGAGCAGCAGCGCGTGGTCGTTTTGCCCGAGGCTTGCTTGGTGGCCTGCTGAACGTCGCGCCAAAGCACCGCCGGCTTGGGCCAGCACCCCCGGACAATCGAGCTCTGAAAGCGGCGCCGGGACGAGATCGACACGAAACAAACGCCCGTCCGCCGACACCCGCCTGCCCAGCTCGACCCGGCGCAACCAGCAATCCACGAGCTCGGCGATAACCGCCCCGGCCTTGTCGTAGAGCATAATGTCCGCCGACACCGATCGGGCGCCGACACGCGTGAGGCGAAGCCGCGCACAACACGCGGCCCGCCCAAACGGCGCCGTCAGCCGGACCCGGCCGAAACGCCACGGCAGAAATCCGACGCCCGGCAGCTCTTGACGATGCTCGGCCAAGAGCCCTAGCAGGCCCTGCAAGGCGCCATCAAGCAAGGCAGGATGCAGCAGATAAGCATCAAGGGGCTCGCCGATCGGAGCCGGATCGAGATGGACGATGGCGGCATCCACCGCAGCGACGTCGACATGATCGACTGTTCTGAAGCGGCTGCCATAATCGAGCCCGGTACGCTGCGCCAGCCGATAAAGGGTCTCGGCGTCAATGCACCGCCCGCCGGATGCGCCATCGGCCCAGCGCGGGACCGGCCGCGCATCGCTTGCAGGGGAGATCCGGCCCACGGCATGAACCGTAAACGGTTCGCTCGACAGCCGCGGACGGCTGGCCAGCTCCCAATCGCCGTCGTCGGAGACGAGTGTTGTGCGTAGCTCGCGCATGCGCTCTTTGTCGAACGGCAGCGGACGCCGCATCTCGACATCGACGGCTTCCAGGACCGCAGCCTCCGGCCAGCGCCATCGCGCCGCCGCAAGCGCGATTTCAAGGATCGCAGCCGCCGGGAGGACGGCTACACCTTCAACCGCATGGTCCGCGATCCACGGCAGCACCTGCGCGTCCAAATGGTTGAGCCAGTGCGGCAGCGGGCCGCGCTGGCGGAAACCGAGCAGCGGGTGGTCGAAGGGCGGGCTTTCCGGGTCGCTGGCTTCGACCGTCTTGTCGAGCCAAAAGCGCTCGCGTTGCCACGGATAGAGCGGGACGCCGCGCGGGTCAGCAGGGCCATCGAAACGCGCCGTCGCGGGTAAGTCGTAGCCGGCGACATAGCAACGTGCGGCGATCGCCGGAAACGGATCGCCATCGCCGTCATTGCGCGAAAGGCTGGAGAGAACGCGGCCTTCGACCTCCGCCGTGCGCAGCCCGTCCGCTAAATAGGAGTGGAGGATCGCCGTGGGGCCGATTTCGACAAAGATTCGATAGCCTTCGCCGATCAATGCGGCGGTCGCCTCGGCGAAGCGCACCGGACGTCTGATGTTTCGCCACCAATGATCGATGTCGAGCTCGGCGCCTTCGATGGCGGCGCCGGTGACGCTCGACACCAGGCGCGCCGCCGGGGGCAACGGCAAGATGCCGGCGAGGCTCGCCAGCAGCTCGTCGTGGATCGGGTCCATCCACCTGAGAATGAAACGCGAAATCGAGATCGAGCGGGCGGCACCAAAGATTGCGGCTGCGCGCTTCGCCGGCGAGGCGTTCGATTTCCTCGCGGGAACCCGAAATCGTCACCGAATGCGTGGCGTTGAACGCCGCGATCTCGGCGGTGCTGCCGAGTTCGGCGAGAAAGTCGCCCGCCGCATCACGGTCGAGCGCCAGCGCCGCCATTCGGCCGGAGCCTTGGGTTCGTTGCTGGCTGCGACTGCGGGCGACGACGACGCGTCCGGCATCCGCCAATGACAGCGCGCCGGCACCCCAGGCAGCCGCAATCTCGCCGACGCTGTGCCCGAGATATCCCGAAGCCTGGACGCCGAGCTCACGCAACGCCTCAACGATGCCGACCTGGATGGCGAACAGCAGCGGCTGGGCGATGTCGGTGCGCGACACCAGCTCGGCGTCGACGCCGCGAGCGATCATCTCCGCAACCGACCAGCCGAGCTGCGGACGTAATATGCCGTCGACGTTTTCGATCGCGCTACGGAAAATCGGGTTGGCGCGCAACGCGGCTCGTCCCATTTCGGGGAATTGCGCGCCATTGCCGGAGAAGACGAAGGCGAGCTTCGCGCCGCTGACGGCAGTTCCGGCAACAAGATCCGGCGTCGCCCGGTCGTCGAGAAAGCTCTGCGAGCACGCTGATATCGGCGGTCCGATCAGCGCCGAGGACGACCAGCCGATGCGGATGATGGTCGCGCCCGCGGGCGGCAACCCGCACCGCCTCGGACATCCGGTCGTCTGGCAAGGCGGCAAGAGCGCCGCGCCAGCCGCGGACCAGTTCGCGAAGCGAGGCTTCTCCGGCAGCCGAGATCAGCAGCGGCGGTGTTGGACCGGGTTGCCGCGGGCTCTCCTCCCCGCGGGGCGGCGCAGCGAGGACGACATGCACATTGGTTCCGCCGAACCCGAACGAGTTGACCCCAGCATAGGCCTGATGGTGCTCGGTCGGCAGCTCCTCAGCCTCGCGCAACAGGCGTAGGTTGAGCGTGTCGAATGCAATATTCCGGTTTGGGCTGGCACAGTGCAGGGTCGGGGGCATGACACCGTGATCGAGCGCGAGCGTTGCTTTCAGCAGCCCGGCCATGCCCGACGCCGGCTCCAGATGACCGATATTGGTCTTGACCGACCCGATCGGCAGCGGCTCGCGCCGTCTTTGCCCGAGAGCGTGTCCAACCGCTGCCGCTTCGACCGGATCGCCGGCCGGCGTCCCGGTCCCGTGCATCTCGACAAACGCCAGCAAGTCCGGGTCAATCTCCGCCTGCGCGTATACCGAGCGCAGGAGCAATGCCTGCGCCGCCTCGCTCGGCAATGACAATCCGATGGTTCGGCCGTCCGAATTGATGCCGGTAGCGCGGATCACCGCGCGAATCGGGCTACCGGCGACCAGCGCGTCGGCGAGCGGCTTCAGGATCACCACGCCACCGCCTTCGCCACGGACATATCCGTCGGCCCGATCATCAAAGGCGAAGCAGCGGCCGCGCCTGCGACAGCATCGAGGCGCGGCAGAAGCCGATAAAGGGATAAGGCGTCAACAGCAGATTGACGCCACCGACGACGGCGCAGCCGATCCGCCCGGCGCGGATCGCCTCACAGGCCTGATGCAGAGCGACCAGCGATGACGAGCAAGCGGTGTCGACGGCGAGGCTCGGCCCGCGCAAATCGAAGACGTAGGAAATGCGGTTGGCGAGGATGCTCAGCGCATTCCCGGTCATGAAATACGAGTTGGCGCCGGCCGGGTCGCCAAGCCGCAAATCGGAGTAATCGGTCGCCGACGCGCCGATATAGACGCCCGCCTGGGTTCCGGCGAGCCGGCTCGCCGGAATTCCGGCATCTTCGAGCGCATGCCAGACAAGTTCGAGCAGCAGCCGCTGCTGCGGGTCCATCTGCACCGCCTCGCGCGGAGAGATCCCGAAAAAGGCCGGCTCGAACTGGTCGACGCCGGTAATCAGCCCGGCCGACCAAGTGTAGCTCTTGCCCGGTTCACCGCGATCTGGGTGGTAGAAAAATCGGGTCGACCATCGCTCCGGATCGACCTCCGAGACCGCATCTCCGCCGGAGGCGAGCAGCTGCCAAAATTCCTCCAGGCCGTCACCCCCGGGAAAGCGGCAGGATGCTCCGACGATTGCGATCGATCCGTCACTCATAACAGCCGGACGGTCGCCCCGGAACGCCAGCTTTCACCATTTGCCCCCTCGTGATCGTAACCGTTGCCCAAGGCATCCGTTTTTCGACTATCTGTGAATTCTGTCTTAGCTGTCCTCGTCGATGACAGCGTTAATGTCAACCGCTGCGAGGACAACTAAAGGTGCTGCCGGCGTGGCAATTTCGGTTCGCCGGCCGCCATCGCCAAAGGTGAAGCCGATCCGCGCGGCAAGGTTCATTCCGCTCCGGGGGACCGGTGCGGCGGGCTAAGCGGGGTCACGATGCCTGCCGGCCGCCACGGGTTGCGGCCCAGACGCAGCCTCTCACAAAGATCCATCGCCGACCAGTAAAGCGGCACGGCGCGGCCCTTTACCAGGGGCAGACCGGACGCGTCCAGCCCGAGCCAGGGCAGGAACGGATTGCGCCGACCGTAAGCCCAAATCTCGCTGCGGGCAGCGGGACGCGTCGAGATGCCGCGCGCGTGAAAGCCCATCGTATCGGCGACCACGAGCGTATTCCCCGGTACAGCAAACACTTTGGGCGCTTCGAATCCCAGGCGCCGCAACATCGGCGCGCTGATTCGAAGCGAGCCGCGAGAGGATTGAAAATCGGCGCTCTGCCAAGCCGTCAGGGACGCACGCCGTTCCCAGGCGAGACGCCGCCGCGTCGGCAGATGAGAGCCCGGGACGTAGATCAAAGGTCCCTGATCCTCGCCGACGTCGGTCAGGAAAAACCATGCCTTGACGGTCGGATGAAAGGTGTCGGCATGCAGCCGGGTCTGGGGATCGGGCGCGGCCGGGCGGGCGTGCGTAAAGATCGTCTGAACATAAATAAACGGTTCCAGCCGGTACGAGCCTATATAGCGGACAAGGCCCAGCCATTCCGGGCTCTCGACCATGGCGCGCACGGCCGGAAGACTCATCAACGCCCGCCTGTCCAGAGCGATCCGCCGGGTGATCGCGTCGCCTTGGAACTGCTGACGCGCCGGCGCCGCGAACGAAAGTACTTGCTGCCTAAGCGCATCAAAGACGTCTGGCGGCAAAAAGTCGCGTTTTGCGACAAACCCGTCACGCGCGAAGGCGGCCCGATCGTCGTTCGAGATCAGCCGCGCCAATCTTTCGCGACGTCTTTCGGCCATGCGATGGGCCAGTCGCATGCGCGCGATGTGTAGCCCCGCCCGGTTCAGGGTCGGGCTGCCAATGACCGGATTGTCGCGGAACGACTTCGAGCCGGTGGCAAGCGCCGCGACGTGAACCGGCGCCATCAGCCATGAGCGAGGCCCTGATTTCATGTCGTGGTTCCGGTAGAGCGCCGCAGGCTGGGCCTCGTGGGTCAGGCGTGCAGCGCGGCAAGCGCGTCATAGACCATGCGATCGATCTCGATGCCCTCGCGCAGCAGACGCTCGCGGCTGCGAAACGAACGCTCGCCGGGGATGCGGATTTCTTCAACCCCCGGCTGGCGTGGAATACTTTTGATGCGGTCGACCAGCCCGCTGACCTCGCGCTTGAACTCGTCGAGCGGAACCAGAAGATCGGGCTTGAACACGACAAACAGATAACCGTCATCCTTGTCCGGGTCCATGCCCGAGCCCGCGAGCACGCCCAGAGCCTGCACGATGAAGCCGAGCGCATAGCCCTTGTACCCGCCAAAGGGCAGCAACGCTCCGAGCCGCGCCTCTGTCGGGTCGCGTGTCGACTGGCCTTGTGAATCGATCGCCACACCTTCCGGCAACAGCTGCCCGAGGCGCTCACGCAAGGCCAGCTCGGTTCCCATGAACGCCGAGGTTCCCATATCGAGCACCACCGGCCCCTCGGAGGACGGCATGCCGAAAGCGATCGGGTTGGTGCCGAGGATCGGGCGCGTGCCGCCGAAAGGGGCGACGCTGCGCGACGAGCTGGCGGTGTGGATGCCGACGAGGTCGGCATTGGCGATCATCTCGACGTAATAGGCGCTGCGCCCGCTCATCCAGCTGTTGGTCACGCCAACGACCGAAAAGCCGTGTGCCGCAGCCTTAGCGATCGCAGAGCGGGTGGCGTGATACATCGCCAGCATGCCGACATTGTTTCCGCCGTCGTATAGGACCGAAACCTCGGTCTCGCGGATCACGGCGATCGGATGGCGCGGCCGCTTGAACCGACGGTGCTCGGGGATGTTCAGGATTTTGGCCAGCCCCGAATATTCATAGCCGCATAGCGCGGCGTCGATCATGTGGTCGGCGAGGATGCGGGCTTCCTCGGCATCGTAGCCGATGCCGCGCAGCGCCCGTTCGGAATGCTCGCGCGCCTCGGCGACGCTCAAATGGATGCGGTCAGCCGCCATTCTCGCCTCTCTCTCGCACACCGGCTCAACTCTGCTCGACCCGGAACACAGCTTTGCCGGCGATATGCCGGTCGCGCAATTCGAGGACCAATGCGCGCCAGATCGCGCCAGCTGCTTTCGACCAGCGCAAGCTTCAGCGAGCCGTCGCCGACCAGCGACGCCAGCAAGGCGCAGATCCGGGGCGAACCGCTCCTCGGCTTCGGAGGTGAAATAGGAGAAGCTCTGGATGCGCGCATTCGGGTGCTCGGCAAAGTCGCGGAAATTGATCGAACGTCGGCTCGCCCGACGAGTTGCCGAAGATAACGATCGTCCCCTTCGCCTCGATCCGTGCGATCGCCGCGGCGAGCGAGGTTCCGCCGGCGGCTTCGAGGATCAGGCCGAATCGCCCCTCCGCCTTGTCGATACCGTCGACGATCGCCTCGGCGCCGCGCACATGTCGGCCGCGCTCAGGCGCAGCCGACGACCGCGGTAACATGCGCGCCCGAGCGCGCCGCGATCTGCACCGCCATGTGGCCGACGCCGCCGGCAGCGCCGGTGACCAGCACCCGCTTGCCGAGCAGCGGCGCGCCGTGGCGCAAAGTGCGCAGCGCCGTCAGCCCAGCGACCGGTAGGGCCGCTGCCTCTTCGAAGCGGACGTTTTCCGGCAATGCCGCGAGGCGGTGGGTTGGCGCAGCGACACGTTGCGCCCAGCCGCCATTGTCGGTCAAGCGCGACGACACGGGTCCCGGCTTTCGGTCCGCTGCCGTCGGCCGCCTGATGGCAAGACCACGCCGCCGATGTCCTGGCCCGGCCGCCAGCCCTCGGGCCGGACCTGCATCAGCCGCAATTCGCCGCGGTTCAGCGAGAAGGCGCGCACCTCGACCACCGCCTCGTTGGCTGCCGGGGCCGGCTCGGGCACCTCGCGCAACTCGACCGGCGCGGTGCCGTTGGGCGTGTTGACGAGAGCGAGCATCAGTTAGCTCCCAGTTACCTGCTTCAAAGCAATCGTCTTGGCCGGACTTGTTCCGGCCATCCATCCACGTCTTCTATCCGCGCGATGCTTCCGTGGATGACCGGGCCAAGCCCGCATTGCGCGGAGGGGGAGGGGCCCATCGCGACGTTAGTCGCAAGCCCGCGGGCTTGACCCGCGAGGGAGTGGAAGGGTGGCGTCTTTTTCAGTTCAGCCGCAGATCGACGATGTGCTTGGGGTCGGGCTTCAACTCGCCCTTTTCGACCCGGGTGACGATGTCGGTCAGGATCGCGTTGGTCGGGGTGGGAATTCCGACCTCCTCGCCCTTGCGCACGACAAAGCCGTTCAGGAACTGGATCTCGGTGCGGCGCCCCTTGAACATGTCCTGGCCGGTCGACGGGCGATGCTCGCCGCCGCCGGCCCGGTTGGCTTCGGCGAGGCGATGCTCGTCGATTTCCTTGGTCGCGGCCGCGTCGCCCTCGCCGGCGCGGGCGATCGTCTCCGGGTCCATGTGGCTGACCTCGTCGAAAGTGTAGCCGAGCGCCTGGCCGACGCGGATCGCCTCGCTGCCGAGCCGGGTCGAGAAATTCCGGATCGCGTCGTTCTTGATCATGTCGCGAGAGATCAGGCCGGTGCAGGCCGACAACCCGTTGCCCATGACGTTGGTGACCAGCTTCGACCAGCGCTCGCCCCACAAATTCTCGGTCACCATCGCGCTGTCGGAGTAGCCGACGAGCCGGCAGACTTCCTTGGCGCGGTCGGTGATCCGGCCGTGCACCTCGCCGACCCGGAACACGGTGTGGCGCGAGCCCGATTTGCCGGCGGCGCGGCGCACCTGTCCCGGCGCATGCAGTTCGACGGTGATCGAGCTGGCGATCGAGCCCAGTGTCTTGCCCCAGCCGACGATGCCGGCGATCGTCTCCTCGTTCATGCAATTCTGCAGCGAGACGATATAGCCGCCGGGCGCCAGATACTGCTTGATCATCGTCGTCGCCCAGGCGGTGTCGTAGGATTTCATGCAGACGAAGGCGATGTCGATCGGCGCTTCCTTGCTGAGCTGCTGCGCCTCGGTCAGATGCAGCGCGCGCGGCTTGACCGTGAACGGCTCGACATCGCGGATATGGGTGATCCGCAGACCGTCCTTGCGGATGGCTTCGACGTTTTCCGGCCACGGATCGATATAGGTGACGTCCTCGCCGGCCTGCACCATATGGGCCCCGGCATAGCCGCCGACCGCCCCCGCGCCGACGATCGCTATCTTGTTCTTTGCCATCCGTCTTCCTCCGCATCAGAGTCGCGGCCCAGCGCGCCGCGTGCTCCGTCTTCGATCCTAGTACGGTGACGCGCTGCCGTCATCCCATCGCTTCGATCCTATCGCTTTGGCTTCGACGGCGCGGGTTTGCGCGGCCGCGGATTGCGGCGCGGTCGCGGCGGCCTTGGCGGCGAGCCTGCCGGTCCTGCTGCCGTCGCTCGTGGGCGGCTGCCGAGCCGACTTGGTCGCCAGCCGCCAGTCGACGATCATGCCGAACGGGATCGCCGCGATGCCGAGCGCCATCGGCCGCTGGCGACGCGATCGAGCCAATCGATCTCGATCACGACGATGACCAGCCCCAGCACGAGGCCGGCGCCGAAGGTCAACAGGGCGATCTTGGTATAGCGCATCCGTTGCGATGGCGGGACCGGGCTCCTAATCTGGCGCGCGAGAAAGAACGGGCGCCATCGAAGGTGCAGCGCACATGCCAGAAAGGAAGAAGACATGATCGAGGTCGAGCGGCCGGCCGATCTCGCCCAATATGTCGGCAAGGAGATCGGCGTCAGCGACTGGTTCACCGTCGACCAGGCGATCATCGACAAATTCGCCGACGCGACCGGCGACCATCAATGGATCCATGTCGATGTCGAGCGCGCCAAGCGCGAGATGCCGGGCGGCAAGACGATCGCCCACGGCTATCTGACCCTGTCGCTGGTGCCGCGGCTCGGCCGCGACGATCTACCGCGTCAAGAAGCGCTCGCGCGGGCTCAATTACGGCTCGAACCGGGTGCGCTTCACCGGGCAGGTGCCGGCCGGCTCGCGCATCCGGCTGCGCCAGAAGATCAAATCGGTCGAGCCGGTCGAGGGCGGCGGCGTGCGCATCACCTCGGAAAACACGATCGAGGTCGAGGGTGCGGCGCGCCCGGCGCTGGTCGCCGAAACCATCAGCATGCAGTTCGAATAGGAGGCCCGATCCGCGGATCAGCGGCGACCGGCCGTTTTGAGGATCACTCGATCTCGTTTTCAGGAACCGGGACGAGGCGGTCGGCAGCCGGTTCATAATGCAGGACAAAGAGCGCCGTGTTGGGCGCCCTGGCCGGCGGGCTGCCCGGCGGCAGCGCGTGCTTGACCAGCTGGCGCACCATCGCGCCATGGGTCGACACGCCGATCCGTCGGTAGGGATGCGCGACGGCGAACCGGCGCAATGCCGCCAGCCCGCGAGTCAGGGTGGCGAGGCCGGTCTCGCCGCCGGGGAAGGCCACATCGTTGTCGCTGTACCAGCGCTCGGTCAGCTCCTCGCCGAAACGCGCTTTGGCGTCGGCCCAGATCATGCCTTCGGCGGCGCCGACATTGGTCTCGCGCAGACCGAGATCGGTCGCCAGCGGCAAGCCCAGCGTCTCGGCAACAATCCGCGCAGTCGTCAGCGCGCGCGCGAGATCGCTGGACAAGACGGCGTCGAGACGGTGCGCGCGTAACCGGTGGGCCAACGCCTCGGCCTGAGCCAGGCCCGTGGCGTTGAGCGGGGTATCGGTGTGCCCTTGCAGCCGCCCCTCGCGGTTCCAATCGGTTTCGCCGTGACGGAACACGAACAGAATGCGCTGATCGCGACCTTCCTGCACAACCGCCCTCCCCGGTGATCTCGGATGATTATTGCCGTCGAGTGGGGATAGCCGGCAACAGCGTTGGCGCCGCGGTTCATTGGCAACCGTTATCTCACGGTCGGCTGAAACGCCGCGATCGGGCGTTGTCGGGGGCGGTGACGCCCAAGGTCCACGCTTCCTCGGTCTCCACTCGCCGGCGCTCGGTCGGCGTCAAACCGGGGTCGCCGGTGAACAAGGCCGCGAGTTCCCCGGTGCGGTCGCGGGCCGCGAGGAATTGGGCGACAGTGCGAACCTGGGCCTTGTCCTTTGGCGGACCGAGTTCGCATCGGGCCTGCCACCAAGATGGCCAAATCTCGGCGAAGACGACACCGGCGTCGTCGCCAACGCCAAGTCCGGTCTCGAATGGCCAAACTCGGGCGTCGTCGGCCCAGCGCGGATCATCGCGCAACGCCCGCACCACCGGGATGCCGGTCAGTACCTGACCGCCGACTGAGCCAGTGTAGAAGAGCTTCCAGCACGGCTGCGCCCCGACCATCCAGGTGTCGATCAGCCGTTTTTCGGCAAGTCCATCATCGTAAAAGGGACGCGTCGGAGCGAGATACCGTCCAGCCGCGCCGGCGGGGCACCCCCAGAACGGGAATTGCGCTCCGGAAACGCGGCGGTTCAGTGCGGCACCGACTTGGAAGCGGTTGTTTTTATTGTCTTGCCCATCCTCGATCAGCCTAGCGATTTCGTCCCAGACCGCGCGCCAGGGCGGGCCGGCAAGACCGAGCCGGGCAGCGAAGCCGGCAGGGTAGCCAAACGGAAAGTCGAAACCGACGAGCACCCTCTCGCCGTTCCCCCGTGCTGCCGCGAGCCAATCGGTGAGCAGCGCTTTCGCTTCATGCCTAGTCCCCGGATTCTCTGCTGGCCGCTCGCCATCTGGGCCGAGCCAGGCGATCCAGATGCTGTCACGCCCCTTCTTCCGCTGATTCGCCGCGCTCCAATCCACCATAACAAAGCTGTCGAACACATTCGCTCTCCCACCGCCCCTCATCTTCCGGCTACGAGGGTCCGCATCGGCCGATCATTTCGGGATCGCCGCTGTCGCATCCGCTAACCCGCACTGGGTCTGGTCATCGGTTGACCCTCCCCCGGTCGCGACCGAGACTGCCGCGGCGATGATCGCCGGCTTCGATGCCAATCCGCTGCTGCTGCTCGTGGCCGGTCTCGCCATCGACGCACAGCTCGGCGACATGCCGGCGTTGTTCAGCCGCGTCCCCCACCCGGTCGTGCTGGCCGGCCGCGCCGTCGCTTTTTTCGACCGCAAGCTCAACCGCGCAAACCGCAGCGAAGCCTCACGACGCATGCGCGGCATCGTCGCCGTGATCGTGCTGGTCGGTCTGGCCGCGGCGATCGGGCTCGCGATCCATCGGGCCTGCTGCGGCAGCCTTGTCGGCGCGGCGGTCGAGATCCTGCTGATCGCGGTGCTGGTCGCCCAGCGCAGCCTGTTCGAGCATGTCGCAACCGTCGCGGAAGCACTAGGTCAGGGCGGGCTGACAGCCGGGCGCGACGCGGTGCGGCATATCGTCGGCCGCGACCCGATGAGGCTCGATGCTTACGGCGTCGCCCGGGCCGCGATCGAAAGCCTGGCTGAGAATTTCAGTGACGGCGTCGTGGCGCCGGTGTTCTGGTATCTGGTCCTCGGTTTGCCGGGACTCCTCGCCTACAAGATGACGAACACGCTCGATAGCATGATCGGGCACCAGACCCCGCACTATCGCAGCTTTGGCTGGGCGGCAGCGCGCTTCGACGATCTCGCCAATCTGATCCCCGCACGGATCAGCGGACTGCTGATCGCGGGGGCGGCGCTGTTTGCTGAAAAGGGCCGGCCCGGCCGGGCGCTGGCGATCATGCTGCGCGATGCCCGCAAGCACCGCTCGCCGAATGCCGGCTGGCCCGAGGGGGCGATGGCGGGCGCGCTCGGTCTGGCATTGGCCGGCCCGCGACGATATCCCGAGGGCTTGGTCGCTGATCCGTGGGTCGGCGACGGTACGGCGCAGCGCGACGACAGCCGACGTCGTGCGGGCGCTGAGCCTCTACAAGCTCGCTTGTTTGCTCGAAGGCGGCCTGGTGTTGGGTGCCTGGCTCGCCGGCCATCTCAGCCTGCTGATGTAAGACCGGGCAGCCGCGCCGCGGCGAGCAATGCCGAAAGATCGAGGTGGCGTTCGAGATGGTCCGCGAGCGCGTCGAGGGTGACCTCTATTTGATGCTCATAGGCGAAATCGCCAGAGACAGCACCGAGGCGTCTGAGAAAGCTGACGCGGAACGGATCGCCGGCGAAGAGCCCGTGCAGATAGCAGCCGGCGACAAGGCCATCGGCGCTGACCGCACCGTCGTTTCGGCCCGCCAGTCGCAGCATCGGCCGCTCCAGCCCCGGCCCGGTCGTCATCCCGAGATGCATCTCGTAGCCGGTGACCGGCATCCCGGTGGCCAGTTCGACGCCCGTCATCGATTGCAGCCGCTTTTCGACACCCAGAACCGTGTCGATCTCGAGCAGCCCGAGACCGGGCACCGTCGCCGCGCGCCCCTCAATGCCCAACGGATCGGCGATCGTCCGCCCGAGCATCTGATAACCGCCGCAGAGGCCGAGGATCTGCCCGCCGTGGCGGCGATGAGCGAGGATGTCGATGTCCCAACCCTCGCGGCGCAGGAAGTCGAGATCCGAGAGTGTCGCCTTCGAACCCGGCAGAATCACCAGCGCCGCATCTCGCGGCAGCGGCCGTCCGGGCTGGACCATGATCAGCTCGACCTCCGGCTCGGCGCGCAGTGGATCGAGATCGTCGAAATTGGCGATGCGCGGCAGCACCGGCACGGCAATGCGGATGACGCCTACGGCTGGCTGCGGCGCACCCCCCCTCACCCTTCCCTCTCCTCCCGGCGGGGGGAGAGGGTTGCGCATGGGGGCGGGAGCGAGTGCCAGCGAATCTTCCGCCGGCAATAATGAGGCAGCGGGGAAGTACGGCACCGTACCGAATGAACGCAGCCCGGTACGCTCGCCGATGGCAATGACGCCGCCGTCAAAGAGTGGGATATCCCCGCGAAATTTGTTGACGATGTAGCCGGCGAGCAAGGCCCGTTCGCTGTCGGACAACAGCGCGCAAGTGCCGACGAGCTGGGCGATGACGCCGCCGCGCTCGATATCGCCGATTAGCACGACCGGGACGTCCGCCGCTTCGGCGAACCCCATATTGGCGATGTCGCCCGCACGCAGATTGATCTCGGCCGGGCTGCCCGCTCCCTCGACGAGGACAAGATCGGCCGGCGCGGCGAGCCGCGTGAACGCGGCGAGGACCGATGGCAGCAGGCTCGGCGCCAGCCGACGATACTCGCCTGCAGAGGCGTCGCCCCAAACCCGGCCATCAAGCACAATCTGCGCGCCGCTCTCCGATTGCGGTTTGAGCAGGACCGGGTTCATATCGGTCATCGGCTCGATGCCGCAAGCGCGAGCCTGCAATGCTTGCGCCCGCCCGATCTCGCCGCCATCGGCGGTTACCGCTGCGTTGTTCGACATGTTCTGCGGCTTGAACGGCCGTACCTTCAATCCGCGCCAGGTAAACGCACGCGCTATCCCGGTCAGCAGCAGCGATTTGCCGACATCCGACCCTGTCCCCTGGAGCATGAGCGCAAGCGCGGTCAGAACTCGATGCCCTGCTGGGCTTTAACCCCGCCGCGGAACGGGTGCTTGACGAGGGTCATCTCGGTCACCAGATCGGCGGCCTCGATCAGCCCCGGCTTGGCGTTGCGGCCGGTGACGATGATGTGCAGATCGCGCGGCTTGGCCTTTAGCGCCGCCACAACTTCGTCGAGCGGCAGATAGTCGTAGCGCAGCGCGATGTTGAGCTCGTCGAGCAATACCAGCCGGTAGGACGGGTCAGCTATCATTGTCTTCGCCACTTCCCAGGCCGCCCGTGCGGCGGCGATGTCGCGGGCGCGGTCCTGGGTATCCCAAGTGAAGCCCTCGCCCATCGCCCGGCAGGTCACGAGATCGCCAATGACGGCCGTCTCCTCGGTCAGCTCCACAGTGGCGGCGTCGGCCATGGTGGCTCCTTTGCGGCGTTCACAGCCGAGCTTATATTCGTCACAGTGTGCCGAATATAGGCAGGCTAACAGGGCCAAGTCCCCGTAACGAAGGAACGGGGCTTGAGCCAGCGGGGGTTCCAGGGGGTCGCCCCCCTGGGCTAGCACTTGGGGGTTCCAGGGGCGGCTTGCCGCCCAGGGCAACAGAGCGTGCGGGGACTGGAGAGGGGAACCGGCCGATGAGTGTGGCTGCGCCTCCCGCCAGCGCTGGGCGTCGCGGGCGCCCGCCTGGGACCAGCCGGCGTGAGCCCTGGAAGTCATTGCGCTACGGCTGTTCGCGGCCAGGGGATTCGAGGAGACAACGGTCGACCAGATAGCTGCCGAGGCGGGGGTCAGCAGGCGGGCGTTCTTCCGTTACTTCGACTCGAAGCCGGACGTGCTGTGGGGTGCGTTCGACACCGAGGTCGCCACCATCCGCACCCTGCTCGATGGGGTCCCGGACGATCTGCCGGTGATGGCGGCGGTACGGCAGGCGGTGCTCGCGGCCAACCATTACCGGGCGGCCGACGTGCCCGAGTTGCGCGCCCGGATGGCGCTGATCGGATCGGTGCCCGCGCTCATGGCCAGCGCGGCGGTGCACTACGACGCGTGGGAGCGCGCCATCAGCGATTTCGTGGCACGCCGCACCGGCCAGCCGGCCGACTCGCTGTACCCGCTGGCCGTGGGCCTGGGCCACCCTTGCCGCCTGCCGGGCGGGCTATGACCGGTGGGTCGTGCACGCCGACGCCGACCTCACGGTGTACCTCGATGCCGCCCTCCGGGCGCTCGCGGCGGGCTTCGCCGGCGACGCTCACCGAAGAGCCCCGTGGCGCGGGCCGCGCTGGCGCCGCTGCCCGCCGCCACTAAGTCAGGAGACCCCGAGATGGCAAGTACCAGAGACTGGTTCGAGACGGTCGCCGAGGCGCGGCGCCGTGCCAGGCAGCGGCTGCCCCGGTCGGTGTACCTGGCGGTGGTGGCCGGTGCCGAGGCGGGCGTCACCATGCACGACAACGTGCGGGCGTTCTCCGAACTCCGCGTCCGGCCGCACGTGGCCGGGCTGCCCGCGGAACGTCAGCTTGCCACCACCGTCATGGGCCTCCAGGTCAGCCTTCCTGTGCTGATCTCCCCCACCGGGGTGCAAGCCGTGCACCCGGACGGTGAGGTGGCGGTGGCGCGGGCCGCGGCCGCCGCCGGAACGGTCATGGGGCTGTCCTCGTTCGCGTCCAAGCCGGTCGAGGAGATCGGGAAGGTCACCGACAAGCTGCTCTTCCAGTGTTACTGGGCGGGCAGCCGGGACGACATCCTGGCCCGGGCGGAGAGAGCAAGGGCGGCCGGGGCCAAGGGGCTCATCGTCACCCTCGACTGGGTCTTCGATCACCGCCGCGACTGGGGCAGCCGGATCTGGTTGCTGGATCTCAAGGCCATGCTGCGGCACGTCCCGCAGGTCGCGGTCGGGGCCCGGCTACCTGGCCCGCTGGCTTCCCAGCGGCTCCCTGCCCGACCTGGGCGTGCCCAACTCCGCCGCGCGTGATGCGCAGGTCCCCAGCTTCTTCGGTGCCTACGGCCAGTGGATGGGCTCCGCCCCGGCCACCTGGGAGGACCTCGCCTGGCTGCGGGAGCAGTGGGACGGCCCATTCATGATCAAGGGGATCACCCGGCCGGATGACTCCATGCCACGCCATGGACATCGGCGCCACGGCT
>CAVZFB010000059.1:0-27457 GCA_963774345.1 uncultured Alphaproteobacteria bacterium | reverse complement strand
GCGGGACGGGAAGGGGCTGATGGGAAATGCGTGAAACCCGACTCCTGGGGTCCTTCTGTTCGTGTGTCGCGAATTGGCACAATCATGCGCCCGGTCGGGACGCTGCTGCCACAGCCGCGGCGAAAAGAGTTGCCGAACTGCCTCCGCTGCGGTCAGATCGAGCCCTCGGAGTTTGACCGCCAGCGCGAGCAAGGCGAGGTCGCCGAAGCATCCCCGCCCGATCGGTTTAAGTATCGCACACCGCAAGGCCGGACGCCTTCAAATCGAGCGCAAAAGGAACCGCCATGAACCAGCGCAAGATGGTGCGGATCGGAATGTCGATCCGCGGCCATGGGTACCACCCGGCCGCGTGGCGCCACCCGGACGTCTGGCCGACGGTACGCTGCAGGTCGAGCACTACGTACGCAGCGCACAGATCGCCGAGCGCGGCAAGCTCGATATGATTTTCTTCGCCGATGGCGCCGGAATTCGCCAAGGCGACAACCCGCCGGGCTCGCTGGCCCGGACCGGCCGGGACATGATCGAGCTGGAGCCGACCATGCTGTTGCCGGCGTTGGCCATGGTCACGACCAGCATCGGTCTCGTGACGACGGCATCCACCACGTACAACGAGCCGTACAACATCGCCCGCAGGTTCGCCACCCTGGACCTGATCAGCAAGGGTCGCGCCGGCTGGAACGTGGTTGCGTCATGGTCCGAGCACGAAGCCCAGAATTTCGGGCTGGAAACAACGCTGGATTACGACACCCGTTACGCGCGTTCGGCCGAGTTCGTCGACGTGGTCAAGGGTCTGTGGGACGGTCGGGAGGACGGCGCGCTGCTGCTCGACAAGGCGGGCGGGCGTTATTTCGATGAAGCAAGGATGCATGTGCTCAATCACCATGGTCGGTTCTTTAAGGTGCGCGGGCCTTTGAGTGTGGCCTGCATGCCGCAGCGCCATCCGGTAATCGTACAGGCCGGCGCCTCCGAGCAAGGCCGGGAACTCGGCGCGGCGACCGCCGATGTCATCTACGCGATCCACGGCTCGCTTAACGCCGCGCAGGCGTACTACGCCGATGTGAAAGGGCGGATGGCGAAATTCGGTCGCGAGCCGGACGACCTAAAGATCATGCCGGGTTCTGTCCGGTTTTGGGACGTACCCGCGCGGACGCCCAGGCAAAGTTCGATGAATTTCAGGAGCTGGTCGATCCGCTGGCCGGCCTTGCTTCGCTATACGCCGCGTTTGGCGATCTGTCGGGCTATCCGCTCGACGGTCCGGTGCCCGACGATGCGATCGGCACGTTGGGAATGCGCAGTGGGAGCGCTCAACTCCGAGAGCGGATGAGACAGGAGAAGCCCACGATTTTGTGAATTGTACCTCCGTACCGGTGTCACGGGCTCGGCGCGGATCGGACACCTTCTGACATCGCCGACGCCATGCAAGAGTGGTTCGAGAACGGCGCCTGCGACGGCTTCAACATTACACCAGCGCATCTGCCGGGCGGCTGCGAGGACTTCGTGGAGCTGGTCGTGCCCGAGTTGCGGCGGCGCGGGCTGTTCCGTGCCGAATATGAGGGCAAGACGCTGCGAGAAAATCTCGGGCTCAAACGTCCGGCGAGCCGCTACGCTGCCGCGGGCTTGGATCGGAAGTTGGACGCCGCCAAATAAGCCCGCGGGCAAGCGACGACCAACTCCTTGAACCCTTCGATGCGCCGTCGGCGCGGTGGGCGGGCAACTATCCGACCCTATCGACAGGAGGCGATCGCCGCAGCGCGGCCATGCGCCCGCAAGAGGCAACGATCTGCCGCCGTCAATTCTACCGGCTTCGTCGGGCATCCGATCGTTGCAAGGGCTGTGCAAAAGTGAAGGCTCGATTTAGGTCAGGGAAAATGGCTCAAGGCCCCCCGCGATCTGGATATATGAACCAATTAAGTAGCGACCGCATTGATCGCCATTGCTGGTGTTACGCCTGTCCGACCGGATTCTGGGCCGACCGCCGCGCTGCTGAGCCGCTTAACTCAGCACATCGGCGGCACGACCTTCGGGGCGTCCTGCTCCGGCTCGATGTTTATAACTTTGGCATGGCGCGGCCAGAGATGGCGCAGTTCAAGGTATACTCGTGTGGCATCCCGTTTGTTGTCGAAGTGCTTCTGCCGCTTGCGATCGGTCGACCACCTGCCATTACTGCCATCATACCAACCAATGATCCTCCCGTCGGTTCTGGATCGAAGTGTAATGCGGTATGGCATTGCACACTCCTTTCTCCAACAAAAGCATGCTGTCGCTTTAATGCTAACCAATCCCGGTCGGCATTGAACCGATTGGGCCAAAAAATGCCACACGCGCTAAATTGGGTTAACCGATCCGTGTAGCCAGGGATCGCCACTTTTTGGCACTCGCGTTCTTTAAAGCGCTGCCCAGGACGGCGGAGCCCTGGTCGCTGACCAGCTTGCGCGAGAAAGCTGATCAAGATCGGCGCCAAGGTGGTCAGCCAATGGCCGCTACGTCACGTTTGGCCGAGGTCACGGTGTCGCAACAGAGATTCGCGGATATACTGATGCTCATTGCCCGGCTGCGGGCGCCGCCCGCGCCGGCATGACGGGCGTAGAGGTCAAGTGCGGCAGGCGACAAGGGGAGAGGTCCGCCTTGGTGCGAGCAAAACGACGGCGCCAGCGTTCAGGGTGCCGTTCATCCAACGTTTCGGATCGCCTCTTGCTCATCTGGATGCGATTTGCCGTTGCGCAAACCGGTCAAAGGCACAATCCTACCCTCAAAGCCGCCGGGGCATCTGGCGAATGCCGGATTAATCGTCCTTCGCCCACACCCAACCTCCACCCCCTAAATTCCCGGCACCTTTTTGCTTTTTGAGATATCTTCCACCCTGAAGAAAGCGGAGGGAACTCATGCCAGCACGCCATGAAATAGGTAATATGCGTTCTAGAGGAGAATTGTTTGGCTCATGGGCGATCTTAATTATTTTTCTCGCAATCATAGCAATTATTCTGACATGGCTTTTGCGTTTTAACGTTATCCACACCAACACATTGTTCCTTGGGATTTACACTAGTATTGTATCAAATTTAATATGGACGGTGGCGTTGCTCATAATCGTTGCAGGGATTACGGGCGGAATAAGTTTCCATCAACGGCGTACAACAAATGCATTTTTCGGCCTAGACAATGTATCGGCAAAGGTAACCATATTCCTATCAAACATTCAGATACAGAAAAACGGCACCATTGCGCTGGAGTCTGTAAGTCCAGGTTATTTTGGCGCAGCTGTTTCACGGTTGGAATATCAAGCGGCGCATTCTATTAGAGCCATAATAACTAAGCGGCCTCTAAACCAGTGGCTTCGAGCAATGCAGACGACTGGCTGGGAAAAATTATGTATCGGGTCGAACGTACTGATGTAGACATTAGAATTAGTCCCGTACCGACAAATTTACAGCCAACTCCTGACGAGCCTCTTGCGTCGGTACACCTTGCCGAAGGCGCTTCAATCCAACCGAGTTCTAAAGGAGGGAGGGGAAAAAACGACTGACCAACCAACAGAAGTTAAGGTAGTGATGGAGACGGCACAAAATGAGGGACAATGTAGTCAAACGAATATAGAGGAGGTTGCGTCGATAATGGTGAATCCGGGCACAACTAAAATCGTTAAAGAAGACAGAGGAGCGAATATTGTTACAGACCATGGTATAATAGAAAGACAAACGTTCGACTGGAATAATATGAAAGATAATGCGGAATTTTGGACAGCGGAGCTGAGGGATTGTGGAAGTGTGGTGGTAATAGGATCAGATATATATAATACGGTGACAAGATATTATATAGACAAATATTACGAAGCACACAAGCACGAGTATAGATATTTTGCAATGTTTGAAAGCCACATCGATGACGATAAACGGAGAATAGTAATAAGAGAAGAGGGAGGACAACAGAGGGAGGATGTGCGATTTCCAGGTAAGGCGTTTTTCCGGGACGCACGAGGAGAGCCTGCAGTAATAATGCGGATTAAAGACAAAGGGGCCAGCGGCGTGGAAGAGTTCAGCCATCGACCCCGTACCTGTTCTGGTGTGTGCGGGATTAACGCATATACCAACCGCAGCGGCTGTCATTTATCTGTGTGAACGATGGCAAAGTCTGCAACGGCACTTCGGAGAAGATGAATTTGCGGTAGTATTGTATTGTAGGCCACGACAAGACGAACCGAACGGATATTCGGCAACTCGAAGCGGGAAGGTTTTTTGAGCAATATACATTAGAGCCATCCAAAGAGCCGACGTAAGCGCAGTTTATGCGGGACTAAAAACCAATTAAACCGCAACTTCGTAATCGTGATCACACGCTGAAAGTATATCCAGGCGGCGGCGCTGTCGATGGCGGCACGCGCGCTCGCGGGATGCGCCGAAAGCGCAAGTCTCCTCGCAAAACATGGCCTGCGTCTCGATGTTCCAAAATTTCCGACCTGCGCCCGCGGCGATCCTTCCCCGAGCCCCGTGCTGGAGTTGCCCCCGAATAACCGCACCCATCCGCCGAGCACCGCGGCGGGACCGTGATCAAGCGGCAGCGGCTTGATTTCGAGTTGCCTTCCAGTGCCAAGGCAGGAGCTCGTGGAGGTGGGAGGCGGGGTGGTCGGCGATGCGGGCGAGCACGTCGGCGAGCCAGGCTTGCGGGTTGAGGTCGTTGAGCTTGGCGGTGGCGATCAGGGTGTAGATCGCAGCAGCGCGCTCGCCGCCGCGGTCAGAACCGACGAACAGCCACGCCCGGCGCCCCAAGGCGATGGCGCGCAAGGCGCGTTCGGCAGCGTTGTTACTGAGGCAGATGCGACCGTCGTCGAGGAAGCGGGTGAAGGCTGGCCATCGGTATTCGGAGGCGGGCACCACCTCCTCGCCGGCGCCGACCGCCGACAGCGCGCCCTCAGCGTACAGCCGCCGCCAGGTGAACACCTGGTTGGGCGCGATCCCGTGCTACCGCGCCACCAGCGACACAGACATCCCCGGCACGTAGGTCTCTTGGACGATCCGCGCCTTCTCTTCCGCGACCAGCGCCGTCGCCGCTGAACCGACGTGATCACCTCAATCCGGTCGATCTGCCCAGTCATAGGCACGGTCATACTCCTGGTTCTTAACCACGGGGTAGACCCTGTCCGGTCATTTAGGGGGCCGCTTCACTCGGCGACGCGAACCGCGAACCCATATTCGTCGCCCGTGCGATCTTCCAGCTTTGGTGCTGCGCGGGTTTATGGGAGGTCATAGCTAGCGCATTCGCGCATTCTCAAGCGTGCCGCCTCAAGATACGCGGCGATGCCGGTCGTGCAGAACAGTCGCAGCCGAGCTTGACCATGAGAAGCCGGCGTGGTCAGCACGCCAGTCTTTGCCACCGCCAAACGGAAGAACGGGCCTTTTCCATCCTCTCGGAATGCTGACCGCGGAGAGATACTAGTCGACCGCAAAGGCGGATTTTTGGCCCCTACTTTTTGCGCGAGAAGGTGAGCTTGAGTCCACCCTCAACCCCTGCCTTCCCACCAGAGCCCAGCAGACTGATGCTGCCTTCGGCCGAAACGGTCACTGAGACCTCCACCTCGTCGAGATCGTAGGACGCTAGGGCCGACGGGACATCCTTGAACGCCGCGTCCAGCCCCGAGACGAACTTCCTCAGGTTGTCGCCTAGCGTCGTCACGGAGACCGGCTGCGAGGTCGTGAACCAGCCGCGGGTGTCCTCGGGAACCAGAATATCGATCGTCTCTGGGTTCGTCGTATCCGATGTCATCTCACGAGCTCCCTTGCTGAGCTGTTTCACCGATGCGCAGATCCGTCCGGCCATGTAGCGAGAAAAAGATGCCAGCCGGGCTGTGCCACTCCTCGAGAAGATCCCACCGCGCCCGGATCACTGCGTGCCCGAGAGGTTGCGCCCCCGCTAGCCTCGCGAAGACCCGCCTCGCGAAGAACGCAGCCGCTTGATCGGGGATACTTGTCTCAGCGCCGATCACAGCGGCGTTGCCGTCCTGACGCAGGATATCGATCAGCGACAACGCGCCGACCGGATCGAAGGCCGCGGACTTGCACGCGTTCAGGAACACGAGCGGAGGCGCCTGCCGGCGGCCATTCAGCCGGACGCGGGCCGATTTTAGGTCCTTGAGGCTGACGCGCACTTGCTTCCGCGACTTTGTCCGCGAAACCGAAGGAGCTCAACGGGCCCCCCGTGTAGTGGCTACAGAAATGCATCACCTGCGGCGCCGCTGTGCCGGCCGGTCTCTCTGCGAACATCGCCTGCGCCAGCGCATCTTCGAAGGGCGGTAATACACCGGATGGCCATTGCGAGATCACTCGGAATGCATTCGTGCCGTGCGCAATGTAGGCGATCTCCCCCCTGACCGCGCGCAGCGAATTCGCGTCGCGGAACACCATCACCGGCACCCGCCCGCTCGCCCCCTCGCGCTTCAGTTGTAACAACTCCGTCCAGGCATCCTCTTTGCGGCGGCGAACCAAAACGGCCGCGTATCCCAGCACTCCCGAGACGGCTTGGGCGAGTTCGTGAAGGTTGCGGATCGGGCCGGGCAAGGCTCGGTCGAACACCGGCAGGAACTCGAACGGAAACGTCGCGAGTTCGGGAGGGCAGGCCGGCGATGGCTCGACCCTGGCCTCCACCTCTCCAGATGCGCCTTCGCGCCATTCAGGTACGATATATCGCAGAAAGTTTTCCAGCTCCTCGGCTCGCGCTGAATCGGCACCGAGCAGGTCGTGCAGCAGCCAGCCGCCAATCTTCTTAATCTCCGCTACAGCAGCCCTAGCGGCCTCCCAGGAAATCACTTCGCCGTCGCGGCCGAGCGCACGCCGGACGAAGCCAAGATCCTCCGTAAGGCTCGCCTTCAACGGTGCCAGTCTCCCCGGCTCCGGTCGCGACCCGAGGGCAAGGTGCCGATCGTGCCGAGAAAAGAGAAGGGCGTGGTCGGAGCCTAGCGGCGCGAGTATCACGCGCAACTCAGGCCTGCTCATGAAACTGGCACAGGCTGGACCGAAAAGGGGAGCAGCAGGCGGCCGGCGGGACTGCCCCGGCAGTAGGCCGAGACGCGGATAAAGCTCGCCTCGATCTCATCCTCGACTACGGCATCCACTATGTCCGGATTCGTCGCCAGCAGCTTCACGCTTGCCGTGTCGGCGGCGAGTTCCGCGTCGCGCAGTAGAAGGCGTACGCGCGTAGGCGCGACGCTCAGCCGGTCGGCCTCGACCTCGATGTCGAAGGCGATCTCTCGTTCCGCCGGGCCGGAGTCGTTTCGAAAGAGGATAGAGCGAGCCGATCCCGGCTCTTCCGGGTCGAGCCGTATTAAGAGCGTGTAGTCGTTACCTGGTGAGAGAGAGATCCGGTCACTTTCGGATTTACCCTGAAACAACGACTGGCCGAAGAGGAGTAGATCGCAGCTCATATGGGCCTTATACCGCGGCGTTTGCGGTGGGGAGAAGCGCTCATCCAGATTCATACTGACGGCCTCGCGCAGCGGCGTGTCGATAACCTGGCGCAACATCGCGGCATTCAGTGGCAATTGCTGGCTTCGGAGGACTTCGGATAGCAGTCGGCCGACATTGCCGAACGCGTTACAGGCGCCATACCCAGCCACCACGGCGAGCAGCGCCAGCGCCCGGGCATTGTAGGCCGCGAAGCCGGATCCAGCACTGAGCAGGGCCGCAGGCAGGATAAAGGCACAGAACACCCCGGTGACGGCTCCTACCAGGAGCATCGCGGCGCTGCCAACATCTTCGCGACCGTCTACCTCAGCCAGCGCCGGCCCGACTGACCGGTTATAACGGCCGGCCAAGCCGATCAGGCGCCAATAGACTGCTCCGAGACAGCCGCCAAGCAATGTGGTTGCCGGGAGCAGCAGCGGGCTGTGGCGTACCAGCAACAAGGTTTCTTCTAGGGTTCGATGATCCGATATCGGCTTGCTGGCGGCCGCCGACTCTATCGACATGCCAACCTGCTCGCCGAGCAGGATGTAGACCACCAGAAATAAAACGAAGACCAGAAGGCCGACAATCACCTCGGAAATGAGCCACCGACCACCTGGCTGCTCTGTCGTCTGGCTCTCCACCTCGGATCACCTCTCGTCAAAATGTTCTGCTCCTGATGCAGCTGGAGCTAGCTTATGGTAATATTCCAGGGTCCCTTCGCCTGATTTTCCTTCCGGCGAGAATGTGCCACGTAATCTGCAAAAGCCAGGGTAATTTTGCAAAAGACCCTTGCCTCTTGATCTCACGCATCCACAAGACAGAACCACGCCGACAGGCGAAAATCCGGTTTATGAGTGGTCAGTCGGGCGCGGGCTGGTCCTCGGGCCAGAACTTCCGTCATGGGCGCTCTTCACAGCTGCTGCACCATTGAATTGGTCTCCTGACCCGGTTCTCAATTTGGCTGAAATATCACCGAGAGTCGCCGCGAAGGGTGTGAGCTAGCTCACACAGCGACAAAAATAATTTTTCAGGCAGAATCCAAATACCACGTATTCGCAGTAGGGACGTCCGTTGCTGAACGCCCCCCGCACAGATCCGAGCGAGCCCAATTCGGGCACTCGGCTCCTACCTCGGGTGTCGGACGGCGAAGCGCACACTTGGCCAGGGGTGAAGGATCCGTGGCTTGGGGAGAAAATCATCGGCCAGCTTCGCCATCCGCAGCCACACCAAGCGCGCCTTCTGACTGCGCCGGCAGAGACGCCGGTGCCAGAGAACGGTGACGTGGTAGCGGAATGCGCCGAGTGCCGCGCTGTTGGTCGGCACGGCGTGGTAGGCAAAATAACCAGCGATGATTTGCAGGAGCCATTTCCCGGTGTCCGGGATCGGCAGGTGCCACCGCTGCCGCAACCCTTCTTTGATCTCCCGCAGTTTGGCGCGCATGCGGTCGTGGCGTGACTTTCTCCTGATCTGGAAGTCGCCCCGCCGGGATTTGCCGCAAATCAGCACAAAGCCCAGGAACTTGAAGGTCTCCGGCTTGCCGAGTCCGCGCTTCTCCCGGTTCTGCGCCGCATGGCGGCCGAACTCGATCAGGCGGGTCTTGTCCGGATGGAGTGACAGCGAGAACTCCCGTAGCCGTTCGCGCATCGCGTCCCAGAAACGCCGGGCGTCGGCCTCGTGCTCGAAGCCGATTACGGTGTCATCGGCATAGCGCACGATGATCATGTCGCCCGTGGCCTTACGCCGTCGCCAGCGCTCGGCCCAGAGATCGAAGACGTAGTGGAGGTAGACGTTCGCGAGCAGCGGCGAAATCACCGAGCCCTGGCCCGTCCCCGTTTCCTCGATCGTCACGATCCCGTTTTCGAGGATGCCGGCCCGCAGCCATTTCTGGACGAGCCGGATGATGCGCTTGTCGCCGATCCGGTGCGTGTAAGCCGCCGCCGATTGTATGTGTTGGCAGCTGTACTGGTCGGCAATCTATGCTGGCCGCGTTGAGTGCTGTAGCGACAGCGATCCCAAGGTCGACTAGATTTGCATTCGTATCCGTTAATGTCACAAAGCCGGGAAGATCATTGGTCGACGAACGCACAGGGGGCGCGATTGTCCATTGAGCGGCAGCGAATACGGCCGCGATTTGGTCGGCATAGTCCGCGCTTTCTCCATCCATCAACCGGCTAATAACTCCTATCCGCCCACGAGTGTTTCTGAGGCCTTGCAGCAAATCTGTTTTTTGCTTTTCAGAAATGGAGCGGGGTTTTAGTAATTGTATCTCAGCATCCTTCCGGGCGTTGATGATGTTGCCGGTAATCAACGCACCAAAACCTACAAATGCCAAAAAGAAGGGCAGAATGACCGCTGATAATCTGAATATCTGGTTCAGGGTTTCTACAGTCACGCCGAGAGAACTCTCGCCACGCATGATGTTGTTTTAGGTCGGCAGCCGCGAAATCGTACTCTGACTGACATTATAGCTGCGGGCTACGCTGCGCTGCGTCTCGCCAGCTTCAACGCGCTTGCGGGCCTCTTTCTGCTGGTGCGGGGTAAGGATCGGCTTGCGGCCGAATTTGACGCCGTTGGCCTTGGCGTCGGCACGGCCACGCGCGGTGCGCTCCAGAATGTGGCGACACTCCAACTTTGCCGCCACGCCAAGGATGGCGACGATGATTTCGGCGAAGTCGGACGTGGTATCGAGGAACGGCTCGGCCAGCGAGCGGATACCGGCCCCGGCGCGCTGCATGTCGCGCGCGATCACCAGAAGGTCGGTCGTGTCGCGCGATAGCCGGTCAACGGCCGGGGTGATCACCACGTCGCCGGGGGCGAGGGCCTTCATCAGCTTGGCAAGCTGCGGCCGGTCGGCCGTGGTGCCGGTGATGTTCTCGCGGAACACCTTCTCGCATCCGGCCGCCTTGAGTTGGCGCACCTGTCCGGTTTCATCTTGGGCGGCGCTCGAGACGCGGGCGTAGCCGTAAATCATGCGCCGATTGTGCATAAGAAATCTGCATCGCAAAAGCCCAATTGCATCATATCACTGATCTGGTGCACCTCTCCGAGGCGGATCATCGGAGTTTTCGGCAACCGCTTTGAGAGGGCGCGACGCCAACTAACGGCTATGCAGCTGGATCAACTTTGCATTCCCCGATACGATTGCCGGTAGTTGGTGGCTTCACGTGCAACGGGGTGGCCAAATGGAACGACGGACGGCACTATCTCGATTACTACTGGGACATTTACTGGGACCTGCACCTCGGGGTGAAGGGTGAGGCAATTCCTGCGCAGGTCCGCACGATCGGAGAGAGCTTCAACACCGTTCTCGCTTTCCGCGATCCGACGCAGCCAATCGTATATGACAATTACATGACGGTGCGGGCGCTCCTGAATTCTCTCAAGACATGGATTGATGAGCGGCTGGACGACATCGCGAACGCGCGCATTGCCAACCCGAAGAAAACGATCGCCTGGTACTGGCTGAAGAATGCCGGCGACGGTGCGAATTTCAGCAAAAAGGATGTCGTCTTCGAGTGCTTCCATAACTTTGTCGCGTTGAGCCAATGGGGCAACACGCTCTTCGGCATCATGTCGCGCCTCAGCCAGGATGGCGGTGATCCCGCCGTTCGTGCCGCGTTCGAAAAGACGATGTCGGGAAATCCGGATGCCGCGAACGGCGCGCCCTACACGCCGCTCGAGATGTTCGTCATGGAGCTGTTCCGCACGATCTCGCCGAACGGCGGAAGCATTTCCTCGATCATGGATACGAGGCAGGCGGGTTCGAGCGACAACTACGGCGACAGCGTATCACCCTCTGTCAGATTCGGGCTGCCTTACGAACGAAGCGGCTACATCATATCGCCGCATACCTCGACCAGCTTTGATCCCAGGCACTGGACCAATCCGCAGCAATTCGACCCGAGCCGCTACCGTGATGTGCCGACCAGCGCTCAGGTTGACGAGGCAAAGAGCAAACAGATCGGCTTCGCGAAATGCCCATTCGACCTCACCACGATGAAGGTCAACGACGGCCGTAACGCAGCCATGGCCAATAGCGCGTTCGGCACGGTGTTCGGCGTGGTCGACGGCAAGCCGCTGCCGGTCTGCGACTACGCGGGATTTGCGCCTTTCGGCTTTGGTTATCGCCGCTGCCCCGGCGAGCAGCTCACCATCCAGGTCTTTGAAGACTTTCTGCGCAAAGTCTGGCGCGACAAGATAACCTTCCGCAGTATGAACCTGCCGAACCCGCGTAAGGTGCCGATCGGTCCGAACGCCGTCATCGATGACAATATAACCTTCGCCCGGCCATCCTGATGCGAGGCGCGGCACACGCCTACCAGAACTGTCGGAGGGTGAGCCTGACGCCCCAAGCGTAAGGCTCGCTTTCCGGCTTGGCGACGACGAACTCGGCATTCAGTACCATGTCGCCGCCGGGCCAGAGACGCGCGCCCATGCCGGCGCCCAGTCGTAGCGTATCGGCGGTATTGCTCTGCGGCATCCCGTCGATGCTCGTTTCTCCTCCCGCGTTGTAATAGGCGTCCGCCGACAGCCAGATGCCAGGAGTGATGTTGCGGCTCGCATGGCCTTCCACGATGAATAGCGGACGTTGCGTCAGACGGCTCGCGCCGCCAGCCTGGAACGCGTCATTCGGGGTGAAAGCCACGGCCGACACGTAGGTTTCGAGCCACGTCCAGCCGCGGTCCGGCGTGTAGCTGAAATTGACAGTCGGACGGAGCGTCCACCGGTTTGCCGACGGGTTGAGCGCGCGGCGAGGTTCATACTCCCCGAGCGGTGTTCCAACGAACAGGTGAAAGCTCGAAAAAGTCTGCGGCACGAAGCTGGCGAACGCCTCGCGCGACAGGGCGGGTCCGCCGAAGATGTTCATTTGCCATAGGAAACCGATATCGGAAACACCGTGGACCGCGGTACGATCGGAGCTGGAACTCAATTCCACGAAGAGGTACGGCAGCACGATCGACACGCCGCCCGTGCGCCCCCAGTAATCCATCGTCCGCGTCAGGACGACGGATTGCGAAACCACGTTGGTGCGGATGCGTGCCGTTACATCCAGTCCGTCCTCCGGCGTCACTGAGCCTGCATAGCCCGCATTGTAGAAGGCGAGCCAGCTGTCGATCGGCGCGTTCAGGTAGTCCCGGGCCGATCCTGCCCAGACATTGCATGGCAGAGAAAGCGCGGCCCCCGCGAGGCACGATGCTCTGGCCGCAAGCCATACACGCCTCAGCGATGGGGACATGATCCGATCCTGGTCCCCGATTTTGGGCTGACCCTAAAATCTAGCGAAGCGCAACCCGACCACGCGTCGCGA
The DNA here is from genome assembly GCA_963774345.1 of uncultured Alphaproteobacteria bacterium. Classification (GTDB taxonomy): domain Bacteria; phylum Pseudomonadota; class Alphaproteobacteria; order ATCC43930; family CGMCC-115725; genus AP-15. The sequence goes on along the minus strand of CAVZFB010000059.1, from coordinate 14,716 downwards.
ACGGCAGAGCGTCGACGACCGGCGCGAAGAAATCAATTGGGACCTGTCCCAGGGATTTCAGCCTCCTTTCCAGCCTCGTTGGGGTAATGACCGGAATCGGGGGTATGAAGAGCGTTCTAACTGCAAGGGCTGAGGGTCGGCTTGAGCCGCCCAGTCGAGATCAGCCTCTTGGCTGGTAGAGCCGCCGTTTCTCAACCGCCGGGAAGATTCGCGGTTCGCGCGGCGGGGATGTACCGATAGAGCGTCGCGGGAGAGACGCCGAGGCAGTGCGCGATTTGGGTCACGCCGATGTCGGGGTTAGCGAGTAATGCTTTGGCGGCCTCAATGTCGTCGTCGGTGAGTTTCGGCGGGCGACCTCCGGTGCGGCCGGCGCGTCGGGCGGCGGCGAGGCCCGCTTGAGTGCGCTCTCGGATCAGGCTGCGCTCGAATTCCGCCAGCGCGCCGGGCCGTTAAAACAGATCCTGTTTACCATCGACACTCAGCCGAGGATCGAAGTATTATGATCCTGAAAACACGTAGATTTTCAGGACGAGATCGATGCCTCGCAATCGCGTGCAAGACCAGAAGGGCCTCTCGGACGATACCTTCGAGCGGCTCTATCCGGACGAGGAGGCCTGCCGAAAAGCGTGGTTCGCCTGGCGCTGGCCAGAGGGCTTCAAGTGTCCGCGGTGCGCGGCAGCAGAGTATTGCGAGATCCGCGACCGTCAACTGCTGCAATGCCGGTGCTGTCGGTATCAGTCGTCGCTGATCGCCGGCACCGTCCTGCAGGGCACCAAGCTGCCGATGCGGGTATGGTTTCGCGCCATGCATCTGCTGGCTCAGGGCAAGAAGGGCCTGTCCAACATCGAGCTGGGCCGCCGGCTCGGGGTCTCGACCAATGCCGCGTGGCGGGTCCAGCACAAGCTGATGCAGGCGATGATCGAGCGCGACCGCCGGTACCAGCTTGGCGCCGCCGGGCCGCGGATCGAGATCGACGACGCCTATATCGGCGGCGAACGCACCGGCGAAGGTGCCGGACGCGGCCGGCGCGGCCATACGCCCTTTATCATTGCCGTGGAGACCTCCGCGGATGGCCGCCCGCTGCACACCCGCCTCCAGGTCGTGCGCGGTTTCCAGGCGGGTGAAACCAAACGTCTCTGCGCCCGTGTCGCGGCCGGAACGACTGTCGTCAGCGACGGCGGCCAATGGTTTCGCTGCATTGCCGAGCAGCCGGGCATCATCCATGAGCGCCACGTCACCGGCTCCGATCGCGCCGCCGCGCGCCATCCCGCTTTCCGCTGGGCCAACACCATGCTCGCCAATATCAACAACAGCCTGCTCGCCACCCACCGGGTGGTCGGCGCCAAGCATCTGCCGCGCTACCTCGGCGCCTTCGCCTGGCGCTTCAACCGACGCTTTGTCCTGAAATCAATTCACGAGCGCCTCGCCATCGCGGCGACGACAACGCCGCCGATGCCCTATCGTCTCCTCAAATTGGCTGAGGTTCGATGGTAAGCGGGAAACAGATTTTCGAGGGTTGGGCGGCGAGATAAAAAAGGGCCCCGTCGAGAGAGGAACAAACGACGGGGCGAGGCCTCAACTGCCGGCCGCCATCGTACACACATATAGCGACGCTGAAGCCAGAAATCGATTTCAAGCGTCACCGGCGAGCGAAACCGCGGAATCGTCTTTCGCCTATCGGGCGGTGCGCAGCGCGGGCGAGCGGTTTTTCGAGGAGAGGATTCACCGCTGTAAAAATTTCCGACACACTCCGGCACACTCACCACCGCCGCGATTTTTCCGTAAGACTTTTCCGTGAGACGCGTTCTGCGCTAAGCACCGATTTTTCCAGAATGGCGCTTTTTAGACTTTTGACAGCCGCGCCCGCTACCGGCAAACCAGATGCCACGGAAGCCAAAAGGGAACCGCGCGATTATGGATGCATGGAGCCGTAAGCAGCGCGCCAAAGCCGAGGCCAAGCTCGGCGAAGCCGTAGCGATCCTTGAAGAACTCTGGCAGGAAGACAGCAAGGCTTTCGCCAACCGCCCCGTGCGCTGGCAGCGAAGCGAGCAAGGGGCGGACGAGCAGTTGCGCCTCTACGTTTTCGACAGCCTCATTCAAGAAATATCCGATGCCCGCGAAAGCCTGATCAGATTGAACGGCAGGCCCGATATCCCGCCGCTCCCGGCAGCCGCCGCCGACCCTCAGCCGCCCAATCCGCAACGCCGCGAGCGGCCATTGCCACTACTGGCACCACTCGACGGGACTACGACGCGCTCAATGCTTGAACCATCGTGAAGGCGCGGTCGGCCGCCCCCAGCTATCACGGACTCCCGCGTAGCCTGACCGTTCTGGCGCCCGAGCCCCGGATTGCCCGACACTTTGAAGGTGACCGCCCATCGGACGTTTGAAGGACATACCGGGCGAGGAGGCTTATAGGGCGAGTTTCGGCAGGGTGGGCAATGCGGTGCTTCGGCGGTCCGCAGCATCTCTCGCGCTCGAAACTTGTTGCAGTCGCGCTTATGACCATGAGGATCCGGGAAACGTTGGCTCAGATCGGAGGAAACCATGCGGTGGAGCGACGAGCGGATTTTGACCACGCATACGGGCAGCCTGCCACGGCCGCCCGATCTGACCCGGCTCTACGTCCGCCGCGCCCGTGGCGAGGCGATCGATCGGGCCGAGCTCGACCGGGTTGGCAAGGCGGCATTGCGCCGGATTGTCGACAAGCAGATCGAGGCCGGCGTTGACATCGGCAACAATGGCGAGCAGCAACGCGAGGCGTTTTTTCTCTACGTTCGCCACCGGATGAGCGGTTTCGGTGACAGCTGGCAGCGCTGGCCGCGCGGTGATGTCGAACGCTATCCGCTCCTCAAGCAGCAGATGGCGCAGATGCTTGCCGCGCGCGAGGCGGTCGGCAACTACCAGCCCCCGAAAGCGATTGGCGAGGTGCGTTACGTCGATGACACCGAGTTGAATTCGGAGATCGCCGATTTTCGCACCGCGCTCGAGGCCACCCTGCCCGGGTTCGTCGAGCCGTTCATGACCGCGCCCTCACCCGGGATCATCGCCGCGGCAATGAAGAACGAATACTACGACAGCGAAGAGGCATATCTCGATGCTGTCGCCACCGCCATTCAGGTCGAATACGAGGCGATCGTTAAAGGCGGTTTCCTGCTCCAGCTCGATTGCCCCGATCTCGCTCTCGAGCGCCATCTGACCTACAACGATCGCCCGGTTGCTGAGTTTCTGGGCTTTGTCGAGCGCGTCATCGCGGCAATCAACAAGGCAATCGTCAACGTGCCGCGAGACCGGGTGCGGCTCCACGTCTGCTGGGGAAATTACGAGGGGCCACATGATCGCGATGTTCCACTCGCCGACATATTGCCGCTCCTCGAGCAGGCCAATGTCGGCGGATTCGTGCTGCCCTTCGCCAATCCCCGGCATCAGCACGAGTATCGCGTATTGCAAAAATTCCCACTCGCCGACGATCAAATCATCGCCGCCGGCGTCATTGACGATTTGACAGGCTTTGTCGAGCACCCGGAAGTCGTCGCCGACCGGCTCGAAAACGTCGCACGCGCCGTGGGTGACCCGAGACGGGTGATGGCCTGCACCGATTGCGGCTTCGACACTTCGGCCGGGATGGGCCGGGTCACCGAAGACGTGGTGTGGGCCAAGCTCGCTGCAATGGCCGAGGGCGCTCGCATAGCCACGCAGCGGCTTTTTTGAAGTTAGCTGGCTCACTCGAGTTCTTCGCCATTTGGATCCTTGGAGCGGACCTCGGCCAGCCTCGCCGCGGCCTGCACCTCCTGACCTGAATGGTGGGATAGGCCCGAAGCGACAGAAATGCCCGGATTTCGCGCATAACGAACAAACCCATGAACCCAAGCGGCCTTGCGAGGGCATCGGGTGTCCAGCGAATTTGGGCGAGGTTGACGGCCTTGGACGCAGCATATGGCGTCGCTATGTTCACGATATGTGTGGCCGCGTCCGCCTTTCCTCCGACGTCAGCGAGATCAAACTCGTCTTCTCGATCCCGCCCGAGCGGCCAACGCCGAATTTTCCGCCGAGCTGGAACGTGGCGCCGACCGACCCCCTGCCCATCGTGCGCTACGACACCAAAGCCGAGCAGCGCAGTCTCGACATGCTGCGTTGGGGCCTGATCCCCTACTGGGCCAAGGACATCAAGGTCGGCTTCGCCAACATCAACGCAAAGGCCGAGGGCATTGAGAGCAGGCCGGCCTTCCGTGACGCTTTCCAGCGCCGGCGCTGCCTTGTGCCGGCCGATAACTTTTACGAATGGAAAAAGACCGCGACCGGGAAACAGCCCTATGCGCTGGCGCTCGCCGATCGCGGCATCATGGCGCTCGCGGGCGTGTGGGAGAACTGGCAGGCGCCTGGCGGCGAGTGGGTGCGAAGCTTCGCGATCGTCACCACCACGCCCAACGACTTGTGCGCCGAAATCCATAGCCGGATGCCGGTGATCCTCAAGCCCGAAACATGGCCGGCCTGGCTCGGCGAAGAACCGGCGGAGGTAGCGGAATTGAGGTCGCTGCTGGCGCCCTACCCTGCCGACGAGATGATCTGCTGGCCGGTCAGCGCGCGCGTCGGCAACGTCAGGAACAACGACGCGAGCCTGATCGAGCCGCTCGCCGCGATGGCGCACTAAGACGCGCCGTCACCCTCATATGGAACGCACAGCGGCGCGCAGCGCTCTGCCGGAGTGGATGCGGCCGCAACTGACGCAGCTCGCATCGGAAGCGCCGGACGGCGACCAATGGTTGCACGAAATCAAATACGACGGCTTCCGCATGCATGCCCGGCTCGACCATGGCGAGGTGCGGCTGTTGACCCGCAACGGGCTCAACTGGACCAGCAAATATCCGCAGATCGCGGGGGCGGTGTCGTCTCTTCACGCGCGCCAGGCCTACCTTGACGGCGAGCTGTGCGGCGTGCGCGCGGACGGCATCACCTCGTTCAGCATGATCCAGATGGCGTCCGACGCCGGCAATGCCGCCGGGCTCGTGTTCTTTCTGTTCGATCTTCTCCATCTCGACGGCGAGGATCTTGGCGCGCGGCCGCTGACTGACCGCAAGGTGCTGCTCGCCGGCTTGCTGGAACGAGCCAACTCATCGCTGCACTACAGCGATCACCAGACCGGAATGGGACCGGCCTTCTACGAGAAAGCCTGCGCCCTGGGGGTCGAAGGAATCGTCTCGAAACGCGCCGATGCCGCCTATGCACCCGGCAATCGCGGCCTGTGGCTCAAGGTCAAATGCCTCAACCGCGAGGAATTCATCGTGATCGGCTGGACCAATCCCGAGGGCGCGCGGCCGTTTCTCGGCGCCTTGCTGCTCGGCTACTACGATCCCGACGGAAGGCTCACCTATGCCGGCCGCGTCGGCACCGGCATCAACCAGGCCGAACTCGCGCGGCTGTATTGGCGGCTGCAACCGCTCGCCATTTCGAAGATGCCGCTCGACGTGGCGCCGCCGCGCTCGACCCGCTTCGGCTCGCCGCTGGTGCTCAGCCGCGTGCATTGGGTGCGGCCGGAGCTTGTCGTCGAAGTTAAATTCCTGACCTGGACCGAAGACAATCTCTTGCGCCATGTCGTCTATGAAGGGCTGCGCGAGGACAAGCCCGCGGCCGAGGTCCGCCGTTCCGTGCCCCGTCCCAAAGCGGGCGTTGCCGTCGCCGGGATCGGCCGCACGCGGGCCGTGCCCGGGCATAAGAAAAAAGCGCCATGAGGGGAGCATGGCGCTTTGCTAATCGAGACGGTGCGGGCTGGGGGATTAATCTCATCGCCAACTCGCCGCGTGACCCGACCGTCCCCTCAAACTGATTGCCAGTGCATTGCGGGTCGGGTCGGGCTTGGTGCCGCTGACAATGAAGGCGACGTTTCCTGCTGCCGCACTTGCACCGGGCACAGCCGTTCCTGCATCTTGCGCAGGCGGCTCACTGCTCATCGCCGCAGTTCTCGCACGCTCCTTGCCCGTGCCCGTAATTAAACGTGTTACTGAACCCGCACGCCGACAGAACGCCCCCAAGTGCCATCAGCATGGCAATGACAACGCTGTCCGCAAGGAAAGCCCGTTCGACATCTAATGCCAGGGGGTATGGGGTAGTTTCCCAGGTTGCCCTCGGTGGGGCTGATAGGACGCAGCCGGCCGATCTGGACAGCGCCGGCCGGCCGCGTGCATCGATGGGCGCGTGTCGCTCACGGACGAACGCGGATGACCGTCTTCCCCCTGCGTCGCTCGGTCGGGTTTAAGGCGGCGACGGCATCGTCGAGGGTCGAGACGTTGCCGATGTTCGTCCGCAGTCGTCCGTCCCGCACCCGCTGGACAATCTCACTCAGTTGGGCACGATCGGACTCGACAACGAAGTCGACCGCCAAGCCGCCGGCGGGCCGCGCCTCGGCCGGCCCGACGATGGACACCAGTGTTCCTCCAGCTCGAATCAGGCCTGCGGACCGCTTCTGGATGTCGCCGCCGATAACATCGAACACCAGATCGATGCCGCCGACGTCTTCCAGCGCGTCGTTGTCGAGGTCAACGAACTCCTGCGCGCCGAAGTCGAGCACTTTCTGACGGTCGGCCGCGCGTCCGGTGCCGATGACGTAAGCGCCGAACTCACGTGCGAGCTGCGTCACCATCGTCCCGACTGCGCCTGCCGCGCCGTGCGCGAGGACGCTCTGCCCCGCCTGAAGGTGGCCGAGCTGGAACAGTCCCTGCCACGCGGTAAGGCCGGAGATTGGCAGGCTCGCGCCCACCGTGAAGTCGACGTCGCCCGGCAACGGCGCGAGGTTGCGTGCCTCAATGGCTACATACTCCGCCAGGGTGCCGTCGCGATACCAATCGGCGAGGCCGAACACCCGCTGTCCTACCGACAGTCCCGTTGTGCCCCAGCAACCGCCGTCACCCGCAAGCGTATCATCCGCGCTGTGTTGCGCGAGGTCGTGGCGCATGCAGAGGATGATCAAATCCGGCTGCTGTTACATTGGCAGGGCGGCGATCACACCCACCTCACGGTGCGGAAGAACCGGAGAGGTCAGACGCGTTGGGCCGTCGAGCCCGAAACGACGGACCTGATCCGAGCATGCGCGCGATTAATGCCCGACAAGGCCATTGCCGGCATGCTCAACCGAACCGGGAAGCGAACCGGCCGGCTGAACGGATGGACGCAGTCGCGTGTACGTGGCTTCCGCAACACGCACTGCATTGCAGTCTACGTCGACGGCGAGTGGGCCGAGCGTGGCGAAATAACGTTGACTGAAGCGGCCAAGATGCTTGATCTGAGCCCCCTGACGGTGCTCCGCTGGATCCGGGCTGGCATCATCCCTGCCGAGCAGTACTGCAAAGGCGCGCCCTGGGTGATCAAGCGACGGGATATCGAGGGTCACGACCTGGTCGAACGCGTCAAGACGTCCCGCAAAGGTCCATCATCATCAACTCCAGATCATCCGACCCTTATCTTTCAATGATGTAGAGAGATGGGCTTTATGACGTGGGACCGGGACCGATCACCGCGCTGGCTTTCCTATCCTCCGTAGATGACCCGAGCCGCTTCAAGCACGCGCGCGACGTCGGCCCGTATCTCGGCCTGACGCCGACACGCTATCAGTCCGGTGAGACGGACAGGCAGGGGCGCATCTCGAAGTGCGGTGACACCTTCACCCGCACCTGCCTCTACGAGGCGGCCCACGTGCTGCTAACCAGGGTTCAGCGGTTCTCGCCGTTGAAAGCCTGGGGCATGCGCTTGGCGAAGCGGATCGGCGCCAGGAAGGCGCGCATCGCGGTCGCTCGCAAGATTGCCGTCATCCTGCATTGCATTTGGACCGACGGTACCGAGTTCTGGTGGACGCGCGAAAAGGCCGCCTGACGCGCGATCCGCCATACCAGCTCCGCTCCGGCGGAGGCGCTGTCCTTGCCGGGACGGCGGGTGCGGACGACCGCGCAGAGGCTGTGGGTCGACTGGGCATATGTCCGGTCAGACCGCTTCACACCTCGCGGCGTCACACCCCTGACACCCATCATGGGGCGGGCAACCGACCCCGGAGAGAACCATGACCCCGGCAAAGACCAGCGTTTCACACCGAACTTGACCCAGGCGCCCCGATTAGAGAACAGCCTCGGTGGAATCCGGCCATTCCCGATTGATGTCGCTATCGGAGCATCTGCGTCGGGAGCAGCCATTCGCACTGGTCCGGTGGTCGACGTATCGATCGGTTGACCTGGATTTTACAGATTGATGTTTATCCGCCTTTGACCGCGCCGCCGCCTGGACGCCCAAGAAACACGAGATGTTGATAGTAGAACTGCATGACCGTGAAAATGAAGGCCGTGCTGATACCGAACAGTAGCATGCCGTCGGCCGCCTCGAGCGCGCCCATCATTCTCCAATGCGGTTGCAGCATGAGCCCCGAAGCGCCTCGTGTGGCCATCGAGTCGACGGAGTAAAGGATTGCGGCTTCAGGCGAGTCGAGAGCTCCAAGCCACACATACGCTGCCGCCCAGAACGCAGCCTCTATCCCATGTAAGACAGCCAGCAGTAGTCCCATCGCAGTGATCGCGCCAATCGCGATCGCGACCACCTGCGGTAAGCCAAAACTCCGGCTCTCCAGCCAAATCCGAATGGCGTGCAGCACGGAGACCATGAACGTCACACCTGCCGCGTGGATTGCTATGGTCAGCGCTATAAGCGACAAACCCCAAGTCCAGTTATCCAACGGATCTATCCTTAAATTAATGCACCGGCAGACGCTGGCGAGACCGAATATTTCTAGCGGAATCCGCCCGCGGAGTTTTTCACAATCGGTCGAAGCGGAGCTGAGGGCCTGGAGGCCAACTCTTGATACACGACCCTACGCGGTTGACCCCGCGTACGAACTCGTTGATTCATCGACCGGCCCGAAGGTTCGAAAAGGGGTCGACTTGACTCTTTCACTCGTAGGCATCCGAACGGCCGGAATCGGGCGCAAACCCCATGTCAGCGGCGGCCGGTGCGAACCACCGGGGTGGGTGGACAGCCGTCCTTCGCCGGCGCCACGGTCAGCGGCAAAGTCGCGCCGAAACCAGCCGTTCGCTGCGGCAGCGGGCAAGGAGTTAGTTCAACCCCTGAACTAAAACACCTTATGTCCTCGACGGCCCTCATTGCGGCCGGCATCACCCGTTGCTTGGTTCACGCTCTAACGTTGCGGGTGTCCCGGCGACGGTCGGCATAGGCTCGCTGACCACGAACATCAGCGAGCATTCGGCCTTATCCAGTAACTCAGCGGCCGTCTGGCCGAAGTCGAGCTGCTCGCCCGGGCGTATACTAACGCCCATGACGACAAGGTTGTGGCGGCCGGACTTGATCTGATGAAGGATCGCGTTCTGCGAGGTGCCAGCGCTTTGCACTGCAGGCTTCACGGCGACCCCGTAAGGTTCACCGAGCCTGACGATTTCGCCGATGACGGCATCTGCGCTCGCCATCGGCGCAATCGCGGCTCCCAGCTCGCTCCGCCAGGACCGCGCGGCGGCCGGACCCTGGGACCGGGCAACGAAATGGAGTGTCGTCACCGATCCGCGTGAGGCCTGCGCCAAGGCGATCGCGAATTCCGCGCCACGGCGGGACGTGGCGGTCCCGGTGACGGGGACGAGGATGCTCCGGCCGGGGCGGAGCGTTTCCAGACGATCGGTGCCGCGGGCGATGGTGACGGCGAACGGCCCCGAGAACGCGACGGCACTGGCGCCGATCTGCTTGTGGAACTGGCCTCCCTCAGAAGCGGGCTCGCGCCCGATCACCAGAAAACCGTAACCCCTTTCCGCTTCCGTTACGATCGCGGCTTCGTCCGGCCTCTCGATGCGTGTAGTGACAGGGGCGACCATGCCGCCCTTCTGCTGGCCTACTTTGTCGCCTTCCGCGATGTTCTCGTTGATGACTGCTCTGGTTCGCGCGGCTTGCCGTTCGCCCTCGTGCGGCTCTTCCAGCGAGGCATAGTCGAAGTGAATGACCGTCGTGGCCATCCGCCGGGCGCCGGCGAGCAGCCCGACCAGCTGCAACGCGAATTGCCCGCTTGGACTCGCGTCTACGGCGACCAGCATCCGCTCAATCTGTGGCACGAATCCCGTTGCCTCAAGCTCCTCGCGCTTGAGCCGGTCGGCCTCCTCCTCGGTGATATGCAGCCGGCCGAGCGCCCAACGTAACAAAGGGGGCATCGACATCGTCGTCACCACCGCCATCGCGACGATGGTGGTAAAGAGGTCCTGATTGAGCACCCCCATCGACAACCCGATGGTGGCGACGATGACTTCGGTCGAACCGCGTGCGTTCATGCCGCAGCCAAGCGCAATCAACTCGGCCCAGGACATCCCGCCCAGACGGCCACCGAGAAACGCCCCGCTGAACTTGCCCAGGCTTGCAATCACGATCAGACCGATCGTCAGAAGTAACAAATCGGTGTTCGCAAGGACCGCGAGGTTCGTGGTCAATCCGGCAAGCCCAAAAAAAACCGGCATGAAGAGGGCGACGATGAGGCCGCGTACCTGCTCGTCGATGTGTCTGGTGAGGATCGGGGACTGGCCGATCAAGATCCCGGCGACGAAGGCGCCCAGCACGGTGTGGACGCCGATCGCGTTGGTCGTCAACGCCATCAGTCCAGTGATCACGAGGATGGTCGTGATGACGAGCAGCTCGCTGACGAAACGATCGTTGGCCCAGCGGATCAGCCGAAAGACAATCTGTCGCCCGACGGTAAAGCTGACCCCGAGGAACAGGGCTGTCCCAGCCAGGCTTTGGCCCAGCGACCACAGATCGATCGTGCGATGTGACGCAAGACCGAAGACGACCGACATGATGATCCACCCGATCGTATCGTCGATGATCGCGGCGGCGACGATGACCTGCCCGATCGTCCGGCGCAGAAAGCCGACCTCTCGCACCACCATCGCCACGATCTTGACCGAGGAGATCGACAGCGCGACGCCGAGGAACAAAGTGGTGATTAGCCGCTTGCTTGCATCGGGCAGCATCGTATCCGGCAGCAGCTCGCCAATCGCGAGACCGCACATGAACGGCAAGGCGATGCCGCAGATAGAGATGCTGAACGCCGCGCGCCGCGTGCGCCGCACGACCGACAGATCGGTCTCCATCCCGGTCAGCAGCAGCAGGAGCAAGACGCCGAGCTGCGCCACTGCATCGATCATCGCTTTCTGATCAGCGCTCCGTGGAAATAGCGCCTGCTGGCCCGCGGGCCAGAGGGCACCCAGGACCGAGGGCCCAAGCAGGATGCCGGCGATCAGCTGGCCCATTACCGCAGGCTGGCCGATGCGTTGCATGACCTCGCCCGCCAGCCGGCCGCAGACCAGCAGGGCGATTATTTGACAGAGGAATACAATCTCGGAGGGGCCGCGCGCAGGGCCTTCAGCGGCGTGAGCGGCGAGCAAGGGGACAAGAATGAGGCCTATCCCAAGGATGGCCGGCACCGCCTTCGGTGACCGATTGCCCGCCGTGAGATTTATCATCACGCTCGACCCCGTACACGTTACGGGTGAACGTGCGCGCCGGCCGCGCGCAAGACCCCCAAGTGCCTAAATGGCAAATAAAATTTGGGAAAGCAAAGTTCCCTGGCGGCGTTCGATTGGCATAGCCCAAAAACGCAAGCGAGGTCCGTGATGGAGGCAGCGGAGCTTGAAAGACGCCTTGCGGCGATCGTCGTCGCCGATGTCGAGGGGTATAGCCGCCTGATGCACCGCGACGAAGAGACGACGATCACGCTGCTTTCGGCCCGCCCGTCCGACGAGAGATAATCTCATTCGCGGCCAGTCATTGATGACCGATCCGCCAATTCGATGACCAGCACTTTCACCTATTTCGGGTCGGCACACATACGAGCAATTCGCGGGCCGATCACGTTGTCCCTCTTACGGATGACGACAGCAAAGCTGTGCCGGAGCAGAGGCGAGGTCATCCAATTCGGCGGTTCCGACCCCTGACCGCCTGCCGCGCATCGCCTTTTGCTCGCGGCGCAATTAGCCGTTGCTCAAACCGGTAATAAGCGGCGAATGATCCGCGGCTCGATCTGTCCCAATCCACGGAGTACCCTGCTGACGAAGTGCGCGCTCAGCCAAGCTTCCATGCCGACGGTGCGTGGTCGCAGCTTCTCGAACGCATCTTTGAGACCCTATCGCCTGATCTTACTGCGGAAGGCGATGTTCCCATCGACGTCAAACCCGACCAGGTGAAAAACCTCCTTGCCGATGTCGACGCCGATGACCGCCACGGACGCTGTGCTGGATCCCATTTTCGGCTTCGTCCTGCTTCTCCTGTTCACCGCGCTAGCCGTCAAAGGCTAGCCCAGCCAAGGGAAAGCAGCGGTCCGTCCCATTACCGGTTTACGCTGATGTTGCCAGACCGTCTTAGCAGCACCTTCTCGGCGCTATCCGATCCGACGCGACGTGCGATCCTCGCGCGCCTCATGTCCGGGAAGGCTTCCGTCACCGAGCTGGCTGAGCCTTTCAGGATGAGCCTCCCATCCGCCGGACGCAGGCATTGTTGACTGCGTTGCGCCATTAGAAGGGCCAGGCTCCCATCGCGGTCAGGCTTTGCGGAGGAGGCGCTCGATCTGGCCGACCGGGCCCGATAGACCTTTGCCACCTGGGGAGCGTCATGCCGTACTTCACCCAGTTGCGAATTCGCGGGAGGTACGGAGGTACGCTACCGGGATCTCTTTCAACGCCGGCGGTTGCGGATTGGGCGGAGCCGCTATCGCATCGCACTGCGCCGTCGACGGCGCGGTTCGGCAATACTTGCGGTTGTTGCGCTGATTGTTGGTTCGGTTTTTCGATTACCGGCGTTTTCGGTGCGAACAGCGCCTCGGCTGCCTGAGGCGCCCGTGCCCTGCTCGCGATCATCCGGGTATGGAGGGGCCGCGTACTCGATTGCCGTCAGCGACCCCTCCACTCATTATGCCGGCAGAAGAATTTCCAGCGGACAATGGAAAGCCACTCGGCCAATTTGTTCGTCAACAGGAGGGCTGCTATGCTGACCAGGGCTCCGTTCTTGAAGTCGCGGTACAGCGCTTACCATCATCGGCAAATTCCACAGGAAGACACTGAGCTAACTCATGTCGGCCCGGAGACGCTATGCGGCGAATACATGCGCCGCTTCTGGCAGCCGATCTGCTACGCCGATGATCTCAGGGACCTCCCGCTCAAGCTCCGGATCCTGGGCGAGGATTTTGGTTGCGTTCCGTGACGGAAGCGGCGAGGTTGGCCTCGTCGAATTGCATTGCCCCCATCGCGGTACCTCGCTCGAGTTTGGGTTGGTCGGCGCGAAGGGGATCCGCTGCTGCTATCATGGATGGCTCTTCGCGTGCGACGGCGCGATCCTCGAAACTCCGGGTGAGCCGCCGGAGAGCACGCTGAAGGACAGGCTTTTCCACGGCGCTTATCCGATCCATGAGGTGCACGGCATCGTCTTTGCCTACCTCGGATCGCCGGAGGCAATCCCCGTCTTTCCGACCTATGACAGCTTCATGCGGCCGGCTTATCGGATGATTTTCCAGGCCAGAAATATTTTTACCCATGCAACTGGCTACAGATCCTCGAAAACGCGATGGACCCGGTGCACACCGCGTTTCTGCACACCATCGTTAGCGGCGCAGTGTTCACCGACGAGTTCGGCGTCCTGCCGGAGTTGGAATTCGTCGAAACCCCTGTCGGAAGATCATTTATATCGCGACGCGGCGTGTCGGCGACAACATCTGGGCGCGCATGGTCGAGAACGTGCTGCCCAATTTGCAGCAGGTCGCGCCAATCTGGGAAACCGGCCACAAGGAGCATCCGTTCAGCGGACCGATGATGAACAACTGGATCGTGCCGCTCGACGACACCAATACGATGCTGATCGAATTCCGCCATGTCAGCGAGACCGAGGGCATCGTCACGCCGGACTGGTGGGCGGACCGCAGCATCATGCTGCCCGGCCAGCTGGGCGCCGAGACTTATGAGGAAAGCCAGCGACGCCCCGGCGATTTCGAGGCCCAGGTGTCGCAGCGGCCGGTCGCCGTGCACGGCCTCGAACATCTCGGCACGACCGATCGCGGGATCACGCTGTTCCGCAACCAAATCCGGCGCGGCATCCGGGCGGTCAAGGCCGGCGCCGACCCTGTCGGCTTGCTCCGCGATGGCGGCGCGGTGATCCCGACTTACTGCAACGATACCGTCGTGCGCGTTCCGCCGGCGAAGACCGCGGAGCTCGACAAGAAGCTGCTGCGTGAAACCGGCCGGCAACTCGCGCAAGGCTATATCGCGGCGCCGCCGTTGATGGCCGCAGCCGAATAGGGTGCCGGAGAGGCAGGAAGTCTTGAGCCCGTACACGAGCGACCGCGTTGGATGACCGGTCATTCGCCGATACGACCAGCAACGACGATACAGTGCCGGAGGCGGCCAATTCTTTGGTCGTCGATGAGCGGCTAAACTCGACCCAAGATGGCTCTAGCGGCGTTTTACACGCCGTCGAGAGGCGCGCGAAGCCGGAGGTGCTTTGAGGACTTGTGCGCGCTCGAGGCTTTATCCGAAGACCTTTTGGTGAACCGAGCGTGGGGGGCGATGACCTCAGGCTCCGTCTCGCTGTTCCGAGCACGATAATAAGGTCACTTCTGAGCGGTCCCCCGTTTCGGGAGCTGCTCGGGCGCGCTCGGCGCAGCTCCTCCAAGCGCGCTCGGATTATTGCAAAATCGTCAGCCGCGCGG
>CAVZFB010000058.1:0-7330 GCA_963774345.1 uncultured Alphaproteobacteria bacterium | reverse complement strand
CGAGGGCGGTGACCACTCCGGCAAGCTCGTGGCCGGGGATCGACGGTGTTCGGTCACGGTCCCGGCGATCGGTCCAGGTTGAGGGCCACTCCATCTCAGTCGGGACGAATCCCGACGCAATAATCTGAACGATGACGTCGTTTATCGCTGCCGGCGGCTCGGGCCGCTCGGCCAGCTTCATCCCGGCCGTTCCCGCAGCCTGCTCCGTTACCACGATTGCCTTCATGGGAATTGTCTCCTTGGTCATTTGCTATGACATCAGTTCCCGCAAGGGATCGTCAGCTCTGTCTCCTTCGTGTCGACCACGAACACCGCGAGGAGCTTGGCCGGCCTCGTATTGCTGGCATTAGCGCTGACGCCGTGGCGCTCGCCGGGCAGCTCGGAAAAGCTCTGCCCGGCCTTGTAGGTCGTTACCGGTCCGTCGTTGACCTGACTGCGGATCGCCCCTTCAAGCACCGTCGCGTAGATGAACGCGGACTTGGGATGGAAATGACAAGGCGAGTAGCCACCCGGGCCGTATTCGACGAGCACGCCCTTGATGCTCTTGCCAGGAACGTTCGGCAGCTCGTGCTGGTAGACGAGGGTCACCTTGGCGCTCTTCGACGTCGGCGCAGCCGCAAGTACGCTGCCAAACGACAGGGTGGCGACAAGCACCAAACAGAAAATGCGTTTCATGGAGCCCGATCCTTCGACTGGCGCATGCAGGATCAGCCCCCAGCAGGTGAGCGCCGAAGCCACTCGTCCAAATCGATGCGGCCAAGACGCGCCTCGCCCACCGGCACAAGCGAGTGCTCAGTGACCCGGCCGCCCCAATATTGAGCTTCGGGGTCGCGCACGACCTCACGCGGGTCGCCTACCCCCTTCAGATAGCGGGCAACGATTTCGTCGAACGGCGCTCGTTCTGGGCCGGCGATTTCGACGATGCCGTTTCGCGGCGCAGCGAGCGCGATCTCCGCGACCACAAGAGCAACGTCGTCCGCCGCGATGGGCTGGAACAAGACGGGCGGAAGCCGAGCCACATTGCCGGCCACACTTGAATCGGCGATGCCGCCGAGGAATTCCAGGAATTGGGTCGCGCGGATGATGGTGTACGGGATGCCGGAGGCCACGATCAGTCTCTCTTGGGCGACCTTGCCGCGGAAATAGCCATTGTCGGTCCGGTCGATGCCGACGATGGAGAGCGCGACGTGGTGCCGGACGCCCGCCGGAGCCTCCACAGTGAGAAGGTTGCGCCCGGAAGTCTCGAAGAATTCCAGCACAGCCCTGTCTTCAAATGAGGGCGAATTGGTGAGGTCGATCACCACCTGTGCGCCGGCCATGGCCTCTTTGAGGCCCGCGCCGGTGATGCTGTTGACGCCGATCTTGGGCGAGCCTGCGATAACTTCGTGGCCGCCCTGGCGCAGAACGGCGACGGTCTTCGAGCCGATCAGGCCGGTGTCGCCGATGACGACGATCTTCATGGTTTACGCTCCCTTGTCGACGGCTCAGAGCTGCAACCATGGCGTCCGTAGATTCCCCGCCGGGATGTAAACACCGAGCCGGTCGGCTTGGTTCAACCGAAGTCCGCAACGCCCGGGTATTCACGGTTCGTGCGGCGGGAATGTATCGAGAGCGGTTCCGGATTGTGCGACGCCGCTTACCACCCAATTGAGCCGATGCCGACGGGCACCGCGAACGGCAGGTGTGGGGCAGGGCCGACGAAAAGCCCGACTGTCTGCCTTCGATCAGTTAGCCGATATTGGGGCCTCAAAACTTTCGGGAGTGTTGCTGATGCCCGTTCTGTCAATGGGTTACGGGGTGCAAAATATATGATCGAAAATCGCCACTGCCGATCATAGCAGGGGCTGTGGTTTCGGCGGCCGGCGCACTGGTTTGCGGCGCCGCACCCGAAATTGATCGCCGTACTGCCGCACGATCGCGGCTGCCGGCTCCAGTCGTATGCCCACGGCCCCGCGCTCGTCGACAAAGGCGCACTCGGCGGCAATCCGTTTGACGACATCCTCGGCGGCCAAGATCGGCGGCATCCTGCTGCCCTCCCACCTTTCCGACGTTCACCGGCCTCTTACGAGCGCCGGCCTTAAAGCTTTATAGATCGTGGGTAAGGCGCTTGCGCGGTGTGATCCCCGAAATCGAAATCTGGCGCGCCGCCACCCTGATGCTCAAGCGCTACGGCGAGAGGGCGCTCGAGGAAAGCGCATCGCGCGCCGACGAACTCGCATCGGCCGGCGATGACAAGGGCGTGGCGGTCTGGCGTCGGATCTCGGATGCCGTCGGGCAACTCGTCAACACCATCCCGCCCGGCCGGGCGCATTGACCCGGAAGGGCAAGAGACAGCCTAAATCGCGATCCGCCCGACGTCGTCGAGCTTGATTTCATTACCCTGCGGTCGGAGAGCTTGGTCGTGCGCGGCCATGGCCTGCGCATTTTCCAGCGTGCCCCGGGCCTTGAGGTAGGCCGTAATGCTGGTCGCCCGGAACACGATCTTCACGACCGAGCCTGGTCTGCAGGTCTATACCTGCAACGGCATGAAGGGTTCGGTGGTCGGGTCTTCTGGCACGACCTGTCGCCAGACCGAGGCATTCACGATCGAGACGCAGCATTTTCCTGACAGCCCCAACAAGCCAAACTTTCCGATCACGGAGCTGAAGCCGGAGGAGGATTTCCGTTCGACGACGATATTCCGCTTCGCAACGGATACGTCCTTGCCGCCACTACCCCGCTGAGAGCAAATTCAAGGACTGCACTTGCGTTACGATGCCCGGTAAACGGACTCTGGGAGATGGCGCGCACCCCCTCGTGGCTCAACTCGGTTGGCCGACCAACCCGTGGCGCGGGGACGAAGGGTGAATCGCGATTGGAACGCGACCGGCCAAGGGAGACTGCTAATGCCCGCTCTCGATCCCCGGCAGAAGGCCGAACGAATTTCCGCGATCTTCCGCGCACGGCAGCCGATCGACATCCTGCCGGCCGAGCTGATTCCCCGCCAATCTCGACGAAGCTTATCAGGAGCGCGGCCGGACGCGGCGCCGTTACCGGCTACAAGATCGGGCTGACGACGCCGATCATGCAGAAATTGTGCGGCGTCGACGAGCCGTGCTTTGGCGCGATCTTCGCAAACGAGGTGCACCACCGAGGCGCCAAGCTGCCGATCGGCAGCTATTGTCGGCTCGGGGTCGAGACCGAGATCGCGGTGCGGCTCGGCGAGGATCTGCCACAGGGTGGCGGCCGGGCTCGGGTCGAAGCCGCGGTTGAAAGCTGTATGGCGGCGATCGAGCTGCTCGAGGATTTGTGCCACGACTACAAACGGCTCAGTGCCGCGGCAATGGTCGCCGGCAATGTGTGGAACGCGGGAGTCGTGCTCGGGGCACCGGTGACCGACTGGCGCCGAATCGACCTCGCCAGGGTCACTTCGCGGTTGACGATCAACGGTCCGCGAGATCGGCAGCGGGAAGGGCAGTGACGTTATGGGCAACCCGCTGAACGCGCTGTCCTGGCTGGCCGACAAGCTGGCCACCGTCGGCACGCCGTTGCGCCGCGGCATGATCGTGATGACCGGCCGCATGGTACCGATCCAATTCCCGGCGACCGGGGACGACGCGGTGGTCGAGGTCAGCGGGCTCGGCAGTGCCGAGCTTGTTGCCACCTGAGCGCGTGCCCGGCCTAAGGACGATCGGCCCCGCTTAACTCGCATCAGCGGGTCCAAGGTTGGAAGCCCTTGCGCATCACTATTAAAATTATGGTTTGGGGGCGGCCGAACGGCGAGGACAGAACAGGTACGGTCCAACATTTGTTCACTTCTAATGTTGGGCGATTGCGATGCCCGCAATTTCCTCCTCGATGCGGCGCGCCGGATGCGGCACGAGAACATCCGCCACCACCGCCCTGACCGCATGCGGCGGGAGATCGAGAATCAAATGCGAGCTCCAGGCCCGATGGCGTGGGGTTCACCCGGCGCAGCCTGTGGGGACGCATGCACGGAGGTCGGTCCAATGAACATTCGGGATATCAAGACTTATCGGCTAGAGGTGGCGCTAGCGGAACCGTTTGCGTACTCGCAGGCTTGGTATGAGCGCCGTGGCGCAATGCTGGTCGAGATCATCGGCGAGGACGGATCGAGCGGGTGGGGCGAAGCCTTCGGTCCACCCGGGCTAACCGCGCCGATTGTCGATTACTACAGGCCGCTGTTGATCGGTGCGGACGCGCTCGCAACCGAACTGCACTGGCAGAATCTCTACAACCGGCTGCGCGATCACGGGCAAAAGGGGCTGGCGATCGAGGCGCTGAGCGCCGTGGACATCGCGCTGTGGGATTTGAAGGGCCGGCATCTCGGCTTGCCGGTGCACCGCCTGATCGGCGGACCGATGCGCGGCCGTGTCCAGGCCTATGCGACTGGCTTCTACCGAAAACGCAACGGCGACGCAGTGTCTTATTTGCTCGATGAGGCGCGGCGCCATGTCGATGCGGGCTTCTCTGCGATCAAGCTCAAGCTCGGCTTCGGGATCGACGAGGATATCCGGCTGTGTCGGGCGATCCGCCGCGCGGTCGGCGAGACGATAACGATCATGGTCGATGCCAACCACGCCTACGACGCCATAGCCGCGATCCGCCTGGGACGCCAGATCGAGGAGCTCGACATTGCTTGGTTCGAGGAACCGGTCCCACCCGAAGATCTCGACGGCTACTGCGAGGTGAAGGCCGCGCTTCGCATTCCAATCGCAGGCGGCGAGGCGGAATTTACCCGGTGGGGTTTCCGCCGGATTATTATCGACCGCGCGATTGACATTTTGCAGCCTGATGTGTGTGCCGCCGGCGGGATCTCCGAGTGCAAGAAAATCGCCGACATGGCCAATGCCTTTGGCTTACGCGTCAACCCGCATGTGTGGGGAACCGGTGTCGCTCTGGCGGCATCGTTACAGCTTATCGCTACGCTCCCGGACAATCCGCCAGGTCTTCACCCGATCCCGCCACTCCTCGAATTTGACCAATCCGAGCATCCAATCCGGATGGCAGTGCTTAAGCAACCGATCGAGCAGAACAACGGTTGGGTCGAGATTCCGGTCGGTCCCGGTCTCGGCGTCGAGATCGACCGCTGGGCGATCGACAAGTTTCGCATCGACTGAGTGTGGTCGGCGGCACGCTGACCGGGTCGAGCTGGTTCCCTAGTGCGATCCAACTCTGCGCCATACCCCGCGAAAAAGCGACGGGCGGGCCACCTACAGGGTGTCGTGGAGCAGCCATCCCGGCAGGTGACCACGGCGCTCCTCGACCAGTTGACCCATCACTGCAAAATCATCGATGCCGGCAACGAGCTGGCGTTTAAGCACCGCGCCTGAGTGCCACCCCGGCTTGCCCCAGTGGGCAAACAGGAACTGCTCGATTTCTCGGGTTGTTCAACCCCATGAGCAGTTACGGAGAAGCCGATATGATCGTCAGATCAATTTTGTTCAGTGTCGGGCTGTTTTTCCTTGCCGTTACAGCGAACGCTCATCCCGTTCACTCGCGATACCAGACAAATCCTGCCACGAGATACCAGGACGGCACGTCTCCCGATCCTATTGATTACGTTTACTCGCAATACGCCTAATGTCGCAGAGTCGGCACTCGTGAGCTAACTGCACGGCGAACGGCAGACGTTCGTTCGATGCATTCCGGCTGACCGCCGATCTCTGCCGCACTAACGCCCTCGGCCGCCCGCCGTAACACATAATCCGACCTGGCCTGCTGTGCAGTCGGTGCCCCCTGTACTTGTCCTCGCAACGACATCGAGAAACCGCTCGTTCGCGATTCGACCTGGTAGTCGCATTCGTGGCGCCCGACCGCACCCGCGGGACCTAGTTCGAGATCCATACATGATCCACAACGCAAAGCCGGGTGAGAGGTGCGGCGTGATTATGCCGGAGGGCGTCCTGTTCGGCTCGACCGGCGCACACAAACCGAGCGCGACGAGGCCTCAGATCTCGACTTCGGCGCCGAGCTCGACGACCTGGTCGGGCGGGATGCGGAAGAATTCGGTCGGCCGCGTAGCTATCCGAGTGAAGAATACATAGAGATGCTCGCGCCATCGGGCCATCCCAGGCCGCGGTGTCGACTTGACGTTGGCCCGGCCCACAAAGAAAGAGATTTTGCCGGGATCGAGGCTGATCCTTGGGATTTCTGCGCGCCCGAGCTCCCGCGGCACGTTCGGGGTCTGGGCGAACCCAAAATGCGCGTCGATCTGCCAAAAGCCGTGGCCAAGCTCTTGTGCCTTGATCCGGTCCGGACCGGCGACCAGCGGAATATTGTCGGTCGCGACGCGGACGAGCAGTACCGTCCGGTGCAGTACCTTGTTGTGCTTGAGATTTTGCAGGAGAGTCGGTGGTACATGTTGGGTATGGGTGCTGAGAAAGACCGCGGTGCCCGAAACCCGGGCCTCCGGCGCCTCTTCGCAACTTGCGAGGAAATCGGCGAACGACATCGTCTCGTTCTCGATCCGCGCGAGCACCAATCGGCGGCCGGTGCGCCAGGTGGTCATGATCGTGAACATGGCGAACGCAATCACCAGCGGGAACCAGGCACCGCTCGGGATCTTCAGTGCATTCGAGCTGAACAATGCAAGGTCCACGGTGACGATCGGTACCAGCGCGGCGGCAATCGTTGGCCACCGCCACCGCCAGACAGCGTGCATGACGGCTCCGATCAGCACCGTCGTGAGGGTCATTGTTCCGGTAACCGCAAAACCGTAAGCCGAGGCGAGGGCGCTGGAGCTGCGAAATCCCAAGACCAGGGCGAGTACCGCCGCCAGCAGCAGCCAATTGATTTGCGGAATATAGATTTGGCCACGCGCCTGCGTCGAAGTTTGAAAGATATCGAGCTGCGGCAACAGGCCGAGCTGGATCGCCTGGCGTGACAGCGAGAACGAGCCGGAGATCACCGCCTGCGAGGCGATCACCGTCGCCGCGGTCGACAACAGCACCAACGGGATAAGGCCCCATCCGGGCACCATGCGAAAGAACGGGTTTTCGATCGCCGTCTTGTCACCGAGGATCAAGGCGCCCTGTCCGAAATAATTGAGGATGAGGGCCGGCAGCACCAGCCCGAACCATGCGAGCCTGATCGGCAACCGGCCGAAATGGCCCATATCGGCGTAAAGCGCCTCGCCGCCGGTGATCGCGAGGGATACCGCACCGAGCACGATGAAGCCCCGCAGCGGAGAGGCGACAAAAACCCTGAGGGCGTGAGCCGGGTTCAACGCCAGCAGCACCCGCGGGACCTCGGCGATCTGGATCAGCCCGTCGACCGCGATCACCGCGAACCACGCCAGCATCACCGGGCCGAAGAAATAGCCGATTTT
>CAVZFB010000057.1:0-305205 GCA_963774345.1 uncultured Alphaproteobacteria bacterium | reverse complement strand
GCGGCGCGCATTCTCTAACAATCGCTAATGCGGATTAGGCGCGGTCGGGGACCGCATATATAATGAGGCGGAGAGGGCGGACCCCCATATATGATGTGGTGGAGAGGCAAACTTGCGGCACGCTCCTGCACTGAATTGAGGGAAATCGGACTGAGTGCGATGGCTGCAAATACAGCGAGAATACAGCGGGGGCGCCCATTTTCGAAAGGTCGTTCCGGGAATCCCGGCGGCAAGCCCAGGGGTGCACGCCATCGCACCACGCTTGCAGCTGAAGCACTGCTCGACGGCGAGGCCGAGGCGCTGACCCGAAAGGTCGTCGAGATGGCGCTAGCCGGCGACAGCACGGCGATGCGGTTGTGTCTCGACCGTATTTTGCCGCCGCGGCGCGAGCGGCCCTTCAACTTTAAGCTGCCGGCCTTACAGAGTGCGGGTGACGCCGCTGGGGCAATGGCCGCGATCGCCAGCGCAGTCGCCTCTGCCGAGATAACGGCCGGTGAGGCGGGCGAGTTGGCGAAGCTTGTTGAGGCTTTTGTTCGGGCGCTCGAAGCGAGCGAACTTGATCAGCGGCTGCGGGCGCTTGAACAGTGGAAGGCCCGCGGTCAAGACAGCCGCGGCAGCAAGTGGGGGTAGCGATTTCGTCACGCGAGTTCCTGCGGCGATTGGACAAGCTCGGTTTGCGCGGAGAGCACGAGCCTGAGTTGGTTCCCGATTTCGGGGTACTGTCACGCGCCGAGAACGCCCGCTTCTGGGAATTATACGACGCCTTCCGCCAGGATGAGGACTTGGCGAAAGATGAGTTGACAGAAATGCAGGTGCTGCTCGACAGATGTCCACTGGTTGATCCGCGCGAGGCCGGCAATCCCTATACGGAGACGCATGAGGAGAGGCGCGAGAGACGGCTATTGGAGCGGGCCTTTGCGGGAGCGTTTCATGATTACGCGAAACAATATCCTCACATTGCGGTGCCGAATTACGCCAACATGCTGAACGAGTACCGCCTCGAAATTGGATATCAATTGTTTGAGAAATACGGCTGGACTGCGGGCGGGCGGGACTGCTCCGGCATCCTACCGCTCGACGAATGGGCGCCTGAGGACCGCGAGGCGCTGATCGATCTTTACCAGCGCGCGAACTCTGAATGCTCCGGCAACCCCCCTCCTGGCTGGAAAGTCTAGATATCGCGCGGGCGGCCGGTTTTGACTGCCCGCTGTCGACGATGACCACCGGTCAGGAACTCCCCGCGGCCTTAGCCCTTCAGTTCCTACGCCTTTTGCTAGAACGGCATGGTGGGAACGGTTGTAGGAACGAACTAAGTTGTTGCTACCGTGCATTTTTATTATATATGTTCCTACGTTCCTACCGTTCCCGCCTATTTATACAGGTACGCGCGCGCGTGCGCGTGCATGCGTAGCGCAGCGAATTCATCATCGCTCAGCCGCTCGCGCCGGCCGTCGGCGAAGCGGATTACGCCATGCACCGAGCTGTCCGCCCGCCAGCCGTGGCGCACCGCATAGGTGAAGATGCCGCCAAGCAGCCCGATCGCGCGCGCCGAGGTTCCCCGGCCGCCGCGCACGCGCGCAGGCGCGAGGCTTGGTTTTGGTGCGGCCCGCGGCTTGCCCTCGGCGATCGCGTGCATCGCGCCTTCGATATCACTCCGGGTCACTGCCGCCACCGGCATGCGGCCGAGCAGCGGCTGTAGGTGCGCCGGACTCGGCCTTTGTCGATTTTGAGCGTGCTGGTAAAAGGTACTTGCCACCCGCGCGCTCCCCTCGGCTCACGCTAGCTACCAGCCGCGCGGAGCTCCCGTCGGCGGCCGGATTGTCCGCCCTTGTCCACCCTTGTCCACGACACCTTTGCCGTATATTTGCCGTACACGGCCGCTTGAAACGGAAAGTTTTCTAATATCTATTTGATATTATTGGCGTCCCCTACCGGATTCGAACCGGTGTTGCCGCCGTGAGAGGGCGGTGTCCTAGGCCTCTAGACGAAGGGGACGAGGCGTGCCCAGTTAGATAGCGGTTGATGCCGAGGTGAGCAAGCGCTGGGGAGCCCACCCGATCCAGCTATTCGCGAAAATTGATATACTGCAGCGGCTGCTCGTTCTTAATCCCGCGCAGCACGGCGATCGCACCTTGTAGATCATCTCGCTTTTTGCCGGTGACGCGCAGTTCGTCGCCCTGGATCGACACCTGCACCTTGAGCTTGCTGTCCTTGATCTCGCGGATCAGCTGGCGAGCTAGGTCGGCGCCCACCCCTTGGCGCAGCGCGATCGTCTGCCGCAGCGTGTTGCCCGAAGCCTTTTCTGGCGCCTTGAAGTCGAGCGCTCCAGGCTCGACCTTGCGCCGCGTCATATGCACCTTCAGAAGTTCATGCATCTGCTTCAGCTTGAGATCATCATCAGCGAGAATGCTCAGCGCGCCATCCTTGCGTTCGATCGAGCATTTGCTGCCTTTGAAATCGAACCGCGTTGCAATCTCGCGGTTCATGCCGGCCAGCGCGTTGTCGACCTCGGCGAGGTCGATCCGCGAAACGATGTCAAAGCTCGGCAACGTACCCCTCCCGGAACGCTTGACCCCCTGCTCGGCTAATCTAGCGCGAATTTCCGCTGGGATCAGCCGGGAAACTATCCTTTTCGCGCGAGAACCAGGGGCGCCACGTTCGCACTACCGCTGGCCCTCGTAGGCGCGCGCCGTCGACGCGAGCCCGGCTTCAGTGGGAACTGCCGGCGACCAGCCGAACGTCCGCCGGGTTTCGTCATCCTCGACCTGTAGCGACGATGTTAGGACCGAGACCGCCGCCCCGACCATCGGGAGGAAAGAAAGTGTGACGAGGGCGGTGTGAGGGACAGAGAAGAGGCGTGCAGGACGCTCGAATCCGGCCGCCAGTGCCCGGATAAGCCCGGGCGTCGACAGATCGGCTCTGTCACGCGCGAGCAGCACCCGCCCGCTGGCGGCGGGATGAAGGCAAGCGATCGCGACCAGATCGACAAGATTGCCGAGAAAGATCAGGCTGCGGCGATTATCGATTCCGGCGAAGGGCAACGGCAGCCCGCTCGCAATGAGCCGGATCAACGCCTGGAAATTGCCTTTGGCGCCTGGCCCATAGACGAGCGGCGGGCGCAGGATGACCAGGTCGAGCCCGGATTGCTGCGCCGCCGCGACGAGGGCGCTCTCGATCGCAAGCTTGGTGCGGCCATAGAGATCGTTGGGGCGCGGCGGATCGCCGGCCCGAAACGGCGCCCCTAGCCGTGTCGTCGCACCCATCGCCCGGATCGAGCTCATAAGGACGATCCGCCTTACCCGAGCCGCCGCGGCGGCGTGCGCCAACGCCGCTGCGGCTTCGACCTCGATCTTGCCGGCCGCGAGGTTGACCGGCCGATGCGCCCGAGTGGCGAGATGGACGACAACGTCCACTCCGGCGAGATGATCCGACCAGGGGGTGTGCGGTCCTATATCCCCGACCGGGCGCAACTCGATGCCGGCGACCGGCTGTGTCGGCCTGCGCGTGACGCCCTGGACGGCATGGCCGCGCTCCGCGAGCTCCTGGCATAGTCCCCGACCGATAAAACCGGCAGCACCGGTCACCAGAATGCGTGCCAGAATGGCCCTCCGCTACCACGCCCGCGCCCCGATTGTGCAAGCGATCCTTGGTACAAATGCATTAGAGAGGGAGTGATCTCGAGACAAGACCAACGGACCCGCCTTTCGCCCTCGATCGCCGAATGGACGCTTGCGATTCGATCCTTCCCGCCACCGGGTCGCCGGCCGGGCGGCGCCCGAAACTCCTCTTTCTGGTCACCGAGGATTGGTATTTCTGCTCGCATCGGCTTCCGGTCGCGCGGGCAGCGCGCGACGCCGGGTTCGAGGTCGTCGTCGCCGCCCGCGTACAGGCGCATGGCCGGCAGATCCGCGACGAGGGTTTCACGCTATGTCCGATTGCCTGGCGCCGACGTGGGGACGGGCTGATCGGCGCGGCGCGGGCGGTGGTCGCGATTATCCGGCTGTACCGCCGCGAGCGACCCGACATCCTCCACCATGTGGCCCTGAAACCGGTATTGTTTGGCGGGCTCGCCCGCGCGCTGGCGTTTCGGCATGAGGATGATGCGCCGGCATCGATCGATTCGGTCATGGGCCTCGGTTCGGGATTTTCCACGACAACGCTCGCTGCGCGCCTGCGCCGGCGGCCGCTCGGAGTAGCCCTGCGCCTTGCTGCTGCAAGCGGCCTGGGCCGGGTCGTCGTGCAGAACCCGGAAGATGGCGACGCCCTTGCCGCTCTCGGGATCGACCCCCAGCGGATCGCGCTGATCCGGGGATCGGGGGTGGATATCCGCCATTTTTCACCGCTGCCGATGCCGGAGGGGAAGACCGTTACCGTCGCCCTCGTCTCGCGTATGCTGCGCGACAAAGGCGTGCTCGACGCGGCGGCTGCGATCCGACGCCTGCGAGAGCGCGGTCTCGCGATCGAGCTCGTCCTGGCCGGTCCGACCGATGCTGACAATCCAGGATCGCTATCGGCCGCATCCTTATCCGTCCTCGCCGACGAGCCAGGGATCACTTGGCTCGGTACCGTCGCCGATGTGCGCTCGGTTTGGCGCCGCGCGGCGATCGCGGTGCTGCCCTCGACCTACGGTGAAGGGGTCCCCAAGGCCTTGCTTGAGGCCGCTGCCTGCGCTCGGCCGATTGTCGCCAGCGATGTTCCGGGATGCCGCGAGGCGGTTCGCCCGGGAAAGAACGGTATCCTCGTGCCGCCGCGCGACATCGACGCATTGGCCGAGGCCATCGCTGCATTAGCCGCCAATCCGGCGCGGCGCGAAGCCATGGGACGTGCCGGGCGGGCGCTGGCCGAGCGCTGCTTTGCTGAGGAGATCGTCGCCCGCGAGACCTTGGCCCTTTACCGCGCCGCTCTTGCAGAAAAAACTGCGCAGAGATGACCCGCGCCTGGCTCGCTGCCGCAGCGCTCGGCGGATTTCTGTCGGTCGGGGCCGGCGCTATTGCCGCGCACCTCACCAGCACCGACCCGCGCGCTGCAGAGCTGTTGCGCACTGGTGCGCTCTACGGCATGGTCCATGCTGCCGCGCTGACCGCCGTCGTGGCGATAGCCGAACATCGCGACCAACCGGACCTGGTGCTGATCGTCGCCGGGTGGTGCTTCGCCACAGGCATTTTCCTGTTCAGCTTCAGCCTCTTCGCGCTGGCGCTGACGGGGATCGCGCTGTTTGGCCGGATCACGCCCCTTGGCGGCTCGAGTTTGCTGCTCGGCTGGGCGGCGCTCGGGCTCGCTGCGGCGCGCCGGTAATGACTTGCGCTCGGTGAGTGGCGCCAAAGTGGCGATTCGGGATTATGGCGACGGCGCGAGTGTGCGACACTCCACGCGCTCCGCTTGCGAGGTCTCGCGATGACAACCCTCCTCTATACCCATTCCAGCTGTTTCGATCACGATCCCGGCAGTCATCACCCGGAGGCTCCTGCACGTCTGCGCACGGTGCTCGCCGCGCTGTCGGGTCCGCAATACGCGCGACTGGAGCGGCGCGAAGCGCCGGAGGCAGCCCTTGACGACATCTTGCGCGTTCATTCGCGACATCATGTCGAGCACGTCCTTGGCGCCGTTCCCAAAGCCGGACACGCTGCAATCGACGCCGACACCGTCCTATCACCAGCCTCCGGCACCGCCGCCCTCCATGCTGCGGGAGCGGTTGCCGCGGCGGTCGACGCGGTGGTGGCGAAGGAGGCCGACAACGCCTTTTGCGCGGTGCGTCCGCCCGGGCATCATGCCGAACCAGATCGGGCGATGGGTTTCTGCCTGTTCAACAACGCCGCCATCGGCGCATTGCGGGCGCGCGAGGTGCACGGTTTCGAACGAGTTGCAGTCGTCGATTTCGACGTCCATCACGGCAACGGCACGCAGGCAGCGTTCGAAGCCGACGACAATCTGTTCTACGCCTCCACCCATCAGTACCCGCTCTATCCCGGCACCGGCGCGGCGAGCGAGACCGGAGTCGGCAACATCGTCAACGTGCCATTGCGCCCGATGTCGGGCTCGGGTCCGTTCCGCGCCGCGATGACCGGGCGAGTCCTGCCAGCGCTCGACGCCTTCCGTCCGGACCTCCTATTGATATCCGCAGGGTTCGACGCCCATCGCAGCGACCCGCTTGCGCAGCTCATGCTGGAGGAAGCCGACTACACCTGGATCACCGAAAGGCTGGTCGAGATCGCCTTTCGCCATGCCGAAGGCCGGCTCGTCTCTACCCTCGAAGGAGGGTATGATTTGACTGCGCTCGGCGCCAGCGTCGCCGCTCATGTCCGCGTGCTAATGTCGGTCTAGTTGTTGCTGATCCGCAACGGACGCCGTATTTGCATTCCCGCTTGCGGCTAGGACGCCCTGCGATCCTCGCGTATCTTATCAAGAATAGCAGATGGCCGAACCGACAGAGGCTGCCGATATCGCGATGATGAGTTTCGAGGAAGCCCTCGTCGAGCTCGAGCAGATCGTGCGGCGGCTCGAAGGTGGGCAAGTCAAGCTCGACGAGGCGATCCTATCCTACGAGAGGGGGGCTCAGCTGAAACAGCATTGCGAAAGAAAACTCAACGAGGCGCAGCAGCGGGTCGATCGCATCGTGATCGGCCCCGACGGCGCTATTTCGGCGGAGCCGGCGAAACTTGACTGATGCGACATGGTCGGATTCTGTGCCCTTTCCGGAGGCCCTGGCGCAGGCGGCATCCTTGACCGATTCGGCGCTGGATCAGCTGTTGGTTGTCCCGCCGGACCTCGAAGCACGGGTCTACGAAGCGATGCGCTATTCGGCGCTGGCTCCGGGGAAGCGGCTACGGCCGTTCCTGGTGCTGGCCGGCGCGCGCATGTTCGGCATCGCCCGACGTTGCGCATTGCAGGTGGCGGCGGCGATCGAAATGGTCCACGCCTATTCGCTGGTCCATGACGACCTGCCGGCGATGGACGACAGCGACCTGCGGCGTGGCCGCCCGACCTGCCACAAGGAATTTGACGAGGCGACCGCGGTCCTCGCCGGCGATGGCTTGCTGACCGCGGCCTTCGAGGTGCTGGCGCACCCGGACACGCACATCGATCCGGCGGTGCGCTGCGAGCTGGTGACGGCGATTGCTGTCGCGGCCGGCGCCGCCGGCATGGTCGGCGGTCAGATGATCGACCTGATCGCCGAGCGGCAGGCGCTCGACATCGGTGCGATCACGCGGCTGCAGCGAATGAAGACCGGCGCGCTCATCGCGTTCGCGTGCGAGGCCGGAGCGATTCTCGCCAAGGCGCCGGCCGAGCCGCGAATCGCGCTGCGCGGCTATGCGCATGACCTGGGATTGGCCTTTCAGATCGCCGATGATCTTCTCGACGTCGAGGGCTCTGCAGCCGAGATCGGAAAGCCGGTCGGCGCCGACGCCGCCGCCGGCAAGGCCACCTTTGTCTCCATCCTCGGCATCGGGCGCGCCCGCGCCCAGGCCGAGCTGCTGATCCGCCAAGCAGTCGCGCATCTTGATTTGTTCGGGGGAAGAGCGGAACTTTTAAGAGAGGCGGCGCGATTTGTGATCAGCCGCCGCACGTGAGGAGCGCACCATTGGATTCGAAACCGAATCGCCCGATCTCCAATCGGACGCCGATGCTTGACCGGATTGATGTTCCGGCGGATCTGCGACGGCTACCGGAGCAGGATCTGCGGCAGCTCGCCGACGAGTTGCGCACCGAGCTGATCGATGCGGTGTCGATCACCGGCGGTCATTTCGGGGCGAGCCTTGGCGTCGTCGAGCTGACGGTGGCGCTGCACTACGTCTTCGACACGCCGCATGACCGGCTGATTTGGGATGTCGGTCATCAGGCTTATCCCCACAAAATCCTGACCGGCCGTCGCGACCGCATCCGCACCATTCGTCAAGGTGGCGGACTGTCCGGATTTCACTAAGCGCTCGGAGAGCGAATACGATCCCTTTGGCGCCGCACACGCTTCGACCTCGATCTCATCGGGGTTGGGTATGGCAGTCGCTCGCGATTTACGCGGCGAGCACCGCAATGTCATTGCGGTGATCGGTGATAGCGCAATGAGCGGGGGGATGGCCTATGAGGCGATGAACAACGCCGGCGCGATGGATTCGCGGCTGATCGTCATCCTCAACGACAATGACATGTCCATCGCCCCCGCAGTTGGCGCGATGAGCGCCTATCTGTCGCGTCTGCTGTCCTCGAAATCCTTCATGTCGCTGCGCCATATCGCCAAGGAAGTGGCGCGACATTTCCCGCGGCGGCTCGAAGATGCGGCGCGGCGGGCCGAGGAATTAGCCCGTAGCTTCATCACCGGCGGGACGATGTTCGAAGAGCTCGGCTTTTATTATGTCGGCCCAATCGACGGTCACAACATCGATCACCTGCTGCCGGTTTTGAAGAATATCCGCGAGAGCAAGGAACCGGGACCGGTCCTGGTCCACGCCGTGACCGAGAAGGGCCACGGATATCTGTCGGCCGAGCAGGCCGAGGACAAGTGGCACAGCGTCGCTAAGTTCGATGTCGTTACCGGCGCGCAGGTCAAGTCGACGTCGAAGGCGCCTTCTTATACTTCGGTCTTCGCAAAGGCGCTAATCAAGGAGGCCGAAGCTGACGACCGCATCGTTGCGATCACCGCGGCAATGCCGTCCGGCACTGGGCTCAACCTTTTCGGCGACAAGTTCCCAAAGCGGTGCTTCGATGTCGGGATCGCTGAGCAGCACGCGGTGACCTTTGCCGCCGGCCTCGCCGCCGAGGGCATGAAGCCTTTCGCGGCAATCTATTCGACCTTCCTGCAACGCGCCTACGACCAAGTCATCCACGACGTCGCGATCCAGAAATTGCCGGTGCGTTTCGCGATCGACCGCGCGGGTCTTGTCGGCCAAGACGGCCAAACTCACGCCGGCTCGTTCGACATCACCTATCTCGGCTGCCTGCCCGGGTTCGTGATTATGGCCGCCGGAGACGAAGCGGAGCTCGTGCATATGGTATCTACCTGCGTAGCGATCGACGACGGTCCGTCGGCGGTGCGCTTCCCACGCGGCGACGGGGTGGGCGTGCCCTTGCCGGAAACGGGGGTGCCCCTCGAGATCGGGCGCGGCCGCATCATCCGCGAAGGCAACACGATTGCGCTGTTGAGCCTTGGCGCGCGGCTCGGCGAGTGCATGAAGGCGGCGCAGGAACTCGCCGCCTATGGATTGTCGACGACAGTCGCCGATGCGCGCTTTGCCAAACCGCTCGACACCGACCTCGTTGCTCGGTTGGCGCGCGAACATGAGGTTGTGATCACGATTGAGGAAGGGGCGATCGGCGGCTTCGGCAGTCACGTGTTGCATCATCTGGCGATGAACGGCCTGCTCGACCACGGGCTCAAGATCCGCACCATGGTGCTGCCCGACGTTTTCCTCGACCACGACAGCCCGCAGGCGCAATATGATCTGGCCGGGCTCAACGCCCGCCACATTGTGGCGATGGCCTTGTCGGCGCTCGGCCGCGAAACTGCAGAGCAACCGGCCCGGGCATAGCTTGTTTCGGGTTGTTGGCGAAGCAGCGTGTTGATCAGCTGCTAGTCGAGCGCGGGCTGGCGGAGAGCAGGACCAAGGCGCAGGCGCTGATCCTTGCCGGTATCGTCTACGCGGGCGACCGGCGAATCGACAAGGCCGGCGATCGGCTTGCCGCCGAAACCGTACTGGCCGTCAAAGGTCGCGACCATCCCTGGGTCTCACGCGGCGGCGTCAAGCTCGCACATGCGCTCGATCATTTCGGCATCGATGTATCCGGTCGGATCGCACTTGATATCGGCGCCTCGACGGGCGGCTTTACCGATGTGTTGCTGGCGCGCGGCGCGCGGCGGGTTTATGCGGTCGATGTCGGCCACGGCCAGCTCGCCTGGAAATTGCGCCAGGACCCGCGCGTCGTCGTGCGCGAGCGGGTGAATGCGCGTGTGTTGACGAGCGAGCACGTCCCTGAGGCAGTCGAAATCATCACTTGCGATGCCAGTTTTATCGGTTTGACGACGGTGCTGTCAGCGCCACTGGCGCTGGCTGCGGAGCGCGCCACACTGGTCGCGCTGGTCAAGCCGCAATTCGAAGCCGGCCGCGAGCATGTCGGCAAGGGCGGTGTGGTGCGCGATCCGGCGATCCACAGCTCGGTATGCGACCGCGTTGCTGCCTGGGTCTGCACTCAGCCCGGCTGGGCGGTGGAAGGCATCGTCGAAAGCTCGATCCTCGGACCCGAGGGCAACCGCGAATTTTTTCTCTGGGCCCGGCGTCGCGGCTGATAAGCCCGGCTCGCCAGCTGAGAGGTTCTACCCCAAAAGAGGGGGACGGCGATGGTGACTGCCGCTGCGACGTTTGCCGGTTTTCCGCCGGCGACGTTCGTGTTTCTCAGCGAATTGCGCGACAACAACGACCCGGCCTGGTTCAAGCCGCGCAAGGCGGCCTATGCGGCCGATGTACTCACACCGTTCCGCGACTTGATCACTGCTCTCGGGTCAGCGTTCAACCGAGCCGGGGTGCCATTGGTCGGCGATCCCGGCCGCGGTATTTTCCGTATTTACCGCGATGTACGCTTTTCGCCCGATAAGCGGCTGTACAAGACCCATGCGGGGGCCGTGCTGACGCGATCAGGCGGCAAACGTGACCCTGGTTTGCTCTACCTCCACGTCGCTCCGGGTGAATCGATGGTGGCGGCGGGGTTCTGGCATCCCGCGCCTGATCTCCTGACCCGGTTGCGGCGCGCCGTCCTTGACGATCCGGACGGGTTCCTGGCGATCGCTCGCGGGCTCGAAGCGGCGGGCTATCCGATGTCCAGCGGCGAGGGCCTGAGCCGCCCGCCGCGCGGTTTCGAAGCGGCCAAGGGAACAGCGGTCGCCGAATATATCGGCTGGAAATCGTTCACTGCCCATGCCGCCCTGCACGATGCCGAGATGCAGTCGCCGGCGTTGATCGACCGCATCCTCGGCTTCGCCCACACCGCTATGCCGCTGCTCGAATGGGGCTGGACAGCGGCGGATGACGAGGGGCCCGCGTCGGCGCCGATCCGTGGATTGGTCCGCCCGCTGCCGAAACCGGACTTCTAGCCCGGGGAGGTCACGCCGCGGCGAAGGCTTAAGCCGCGTTACTCGCAACAGAATGGGAATGAACCGCCACAGCCTCGAGCACGGATTGCAGGTCGGCGAAGCGGAATGGCTTTTCGAGCAATATCGGCAGCCGCTTGGCCGGTGCTTGACCGGGGCGGAATTCGCAGCCGCTCAAGGTGATCGTCGGTATCCCGAGCGCCGCGCAATTTTTCCGCAGGATGGTGCCCTCGCTGAGACTAAGCACCAGATCGGTCACGACGACATCGATCCCCTTGATCGTTAACGTCGTGGCCGCCTCCATGCCGTCGGCGCATACCTCGACGGCATGGCCGCAATCAATGAGGATGCCGGCGATAAAATCGCGAATTCGGCGATCCAATTCAGCCAGTAGCACGCGCGCCATGGCGCTGACCTCGAAGGGAAACCCTGCTCCTTCGGGATGAAATCCCCTATCCCCCTAAGAAAACGTCAAAGGACGCTTTAGAAACCTCACCGGTGTACCTGCATGGGGATCGCGTCGCACCATGGCGCGTTGTTTCCATGTCCTGTCACCTCGTAGTTTTTATGTGAATAAGAAATTGCAGAAATTCGTGGACATCGGCCGGCGAGGTGATCGAAAGTAGCAGTATCGGGAGCGACGGTCTCGGCGCTCGCCCGGAGCGCGACGGGACTCGGTCCGGGGGATGGCATTGCATCGCGACCTGACCGACGCGACAGCTACGGTGCAACATATCGGCAGGCGATAATGATGGCGCTGTCATCCGATCGCGCATTTTTGTTCCTGCAAGGAATGGCGACGAGATTTTTCGAACGTCTCGGGAAGGCGCTCGCGGCGCGGGGCCACGCCGTATACCGCGTTAATTTCAACGGCGGCGACCAAGCATTCTGGCGACTTCCGGGTGCAGTCGACTTCCGCGGCCGCGAGCATGAATGGCCGGAATTTCTCGACCGTCTAATCGTCGACAAAGCAATCAGCGATCTCATTCTGTTCGGCGATTGCCGGCCGCTGCATCGCGTGGCCATTCGCGTCGCCGAAGCGCGGGCGATCCGCGTGCGCGTCGTCGAAGAAGGGTATATGCGCCCCGACTGGGTCACCTTCGAGGAAGGCGGTGTCAACGGCCATTCATCACTGCCGCGCAACCCCGACTGGTATCGCGAAAAGGCGCGCGGGCTGCCGGAGCCGGCGACGCCGCCCGCGGTTCCGGGCAGCTTCCGCCGGCGGGCATTCGAAGACGTCCTTTACAATTTTTCATCGATGGCGGGGATGTGGCGTTTTCCGCATTACGCCACGCATCGGCCCTACCATCAGATGATCGAATATGCGGGCTGGCTTCGGCGCTTGGCGCTGATGCGGCGGGCAAAGCAACGCGCGGAGGCGGCGATCAAGTCGTTGGCCGGCGATCCGATCTTTTTCTTTCCTCTGCAACTCGACTGCGACTATCAGATGCGGGTCCACTCCCCGTTTCGGGCGATGCATCTGACGATCGAGCATGTCCTGAGCTCTTTCGCCCGGTGCGCGCCGTCCGCGGCGCGGCTCGTCGTCAAGCTGCATCCGTTAGACAGCGGGCTGGTGGATTGGGCCGGAATGGTTGGGCACATGGCCGTCGAATATATGATCGCCGAAAGGGTAACGGTGCTCGATGGCGGTCAGCTGGGCAAAGTGCTCGATCGCAGCCGGGCGGTGGTCACGGTAAACAGCACCGTGGGTAGCGAAGCGCTGGCCAGAGGTCTGCCGGTCATCACTCTCGGTAAGGCCGTTTACGATATTCCAGGATTGACGTTTCAGGGAGAGCTCGACGATTTCTGGCGCGCCGCGGCGCCGCCCGATGCCGCACTGTGCGATGCCTTCCGCCGGGTGCTGATCGATCGCTGCCTGATCCCAGGATCGTTCTTTAATGAAATCGGGCTGCGGCTCGCGGTCGAAGCCGCGATCGATCGAACTCGAAGCCGCGTATGCCCGACCGGCGAGCGGCCGCGCTCTCGAGCGGGCTGGCGGCTTGGCCACCTCGGCGACGCCGATCGCGGTTGCTGGCCGCACTTGATGGCGTTCACGGGGCCGTTTGCAGTTGCTTCGGCAGACACGATGATCGTGTCGCAACTGCGCAGGGCGATCATGACGCCCTGGTGGTTCGCCCAGATTTTCACGGGCGCCAAATCGTTCGAGAGCAATCGCTTGATCGGCAGCCGGTCGCTGAACCAATGGGGCTTGCATGCCACCCGGGTTGCTGTAGCTCACCGACTGGCAGGTGCCCGCCGCAATCGGCTAGCTCGGCTGCTTTCAGCCGATGACCGGGACGCGTTCGACCGGGACGGATTTGTCCTGCGTCGAAACTTTCTGCCGCAGGGCGAGTTCGCCGCCCTCGTCGCCGAAATCAAAGCTTATCGCGGTCCGCTGCGTGAGATCACCGAGGGCGACACAATCGTCCGCAAGGTCGCGCTCAGCCGGAGCACTCTCGCCCGGCTTCCCGCGCTCGGTGCGCTGTTACGATCGCGGGAGTGGCGCGGGCTTGTCCGCTACGCGGGCAGCCGCAACGCCGAACCCGTCGTGTGGGTGCAAAGCATCCTGCGCCACGCCTGCTCCGGACCATCCGATCCGCAAACCCTGCTGCATGCCGATACCTTTCACCCGACCGTCAAGGCGTGGCTGTTTCTGACGGACGTTGCTGAAGACGCCGGCCCCTTTACCTATGTTCCCGGCTCGCACCGGCCGACCGCGCAGCGCCTCGCATGGGAACGACGGATGAGCCTCTCGGCTCGCCGGTCGGCGAACCCCGAGACGCGGCAAGGCTCGTTTCGCATCGATGCGGCCGAACTGGTAGAGCTCGGTCTCCCTCAGCCGCGCGCCTTCGCTGTTCCGGCCAACACGCTGGTCGTCGCCGATACCTTCGGCTTCCACGCCCGCGGACCAAGCGCGCGCCCCTCATTGCGCGTCGAGATCTGGGCCTATGGACGGCGCAGCCCGTTTTTCCCGTGGACAGGATTGCTGCCGTGGACCACGGCAGCACTCGGCGGCCGCAGCGTACTGGCGTGGAAATTCGGCGATCTGTTGGAATGGTCCGGTCTCAAGAAGCATCGGTGGCGGGCACGAATTGGGGTTTCGCCATTTGACCCGCCTGCAGCCGAGCCCGCAGAGCCTGAACCGATAAGTGCCGAGGCGGTTATCGTCTAGCCGAGGCGATTGCGCGCCAGTGCCGCGCCGGCGGCAAGTGCGCGCAGCTTCAAGATTGCGGTCCCCCGGCGCATCGGTGCCATGCCGCAATTGGTGCAGGGAAAGAGCCGCTCCGCGGGAACGAAGCGCAGCGCCCGCTCGATCGTAGCGGCAACCTCTTGCGCGCTCTCGGTCTCCTCGCGCGCAACATCGATGGCGCCGAGCAGCACATCCTTCGTCGCCAATAGCTCCAGCAGCTCGATCGGCACGTTGCCGCCGGCGCATTCGACGGACACCTGGTCGATGCGGCTTGCCGCCAACGCCGGGAAGATCGCCTCGTATTGCCGCCATTCGGCACCGAGCCCCGATTTCCAATCGATATTCGCTTTGATCCCGTAGCCGTAGCAGATATGGACAGCGGTCTTGCAGGTAAGACCTGCGGCGGCGCGTTCGAGCGCGGCGATTCCCCATTCCGTCACCGCCTCCATGTAGACGTTGAAGGCCGGCTCGTCGAACTGGATCACGTCGACGCCGATCGCCGCCAGGTCGCGCGCCTCCTCATTGAGCAAATCCGCGAACGCCATGGCGAGGGCCACCCGATTTCCGTAATAAGCATCGGCCAAGGTGTCGACGATCGTCATCGGGCCCGGCAAGGTAAATTTGAACAGCCGTCGCGTATGCTCGCGGGCAATCGACGCCTCGAAGCCATGGACACTTCCACGGCGCCGCAATGGCCCGGTGACGGTCGGCACCTGCGCCTCATACCGGTTGTTACGGATGCCCATGGTGACGCGCCGGGAAAAATCCACGCCTTCGATGTGCTCAAGAAAGCCATGGACAAAATGCTGACGCGCCTGCTCGCCATCGGTCACGATGTCGATCCCAGCGTCCTCCTGTAGCTTCACCATCAATATCGTGGCGTCGCGCTTGGCCTCGGCGAGCGCGCCACCCTCAACCCGCCAGGGTGCCCACAACATCTGCGGTGCGGCGAGCCAAGACGGTTTCGGCAGGCTGCCGGCGATCGTCGTTTCGAGCATCGGGACGCTCTCTCTTGCCGCGCTCCTACCGCGCGCCAGCTATGACCGATATCGGGCCGGCGCCGAGAAACTTATCCGCAGCGTCAAAGTCGAAGGCGAAACAGGCCCGGCCAACAATGGCGCCGGGGTTTGTACCGTTCTTGCAATAGGCTCACCTCGGCATAGCCCTAGTGAGGCCAGCCATTGGCGGTCGAAGGCGATCGCGATGGCCCCGAGCGCCTCGAAAGCAAGGGTCCCGGCCGATCTCAGCCTGTGCTCCCCCCGGCCAGAGGGGAGAGCAACAAGTCAGGCCGATCGCACGTCCGGCTACTCAGTTCGGGGCCCAGGTCAGGGCGCGGATCTCGGTGAACTCGCGGGGCAATTTGCCCCAGGAGTCGCCGGCGTCCTGGCTGGTGTAGAGCTCACCGTAATGGCTGCAGGCGAGGATCAGGCCGGAATCCGCCGGATTAGTGGCGAACGCCCAAATCGGCGAATTCGGCTCGACCGGCAGCGGCAACCGCTCCCAGCTCTGCCCGCCATCCTTGGAACGCTGGATGGCGCCGGTGCTGCCGGCAGCGCCGTCGCCGGTGGCGACGAACACGGTATTCGGGTCATCCGTCTTCAGAGCCAGGCTGCGGCAGTAGGGCAGCCCGAACTGCTTCCCGACGCCAAGCCCTTGCCAGCTCTCGCCCTTATCAGTGCTGGCAAAGATCTCGCGCGGCGTGCTGGTCAGCACCGTGTTGCGGTTACCGGCCGTGCGGACCGCCACGTCGTGGATGTCGGGGTCGTTGAGCCCGCCGGCGATCCGCGTCCAGGTCTCCCCGCCATCGAGGCTGCGGCGCACGCCGTCGACCTCGACCCCGGCCCAGATGATATGATGGTCAGAGGGATCGACGGTCAGCGCGGTCACCCGCGGCACCCCGACATTCGGGCATTCCTCGACCATGTCGACGCGCAGCCGTTGCCACTGCCGACCGCCATCGGTCGAGCGGAACAATGCGGCCGGCCGGGTGCCGGCAAAGATCGTGTCCGGATCGGTCGGATCGAACGCGATCTTCCACACATCCATCGTATTCATCGGCGAATCGAGGCGCTCGAAGCTCTGTCCGCCATCCTGGCTCTTGTAAATGCCGTCATCGGCGCCGGCAAACACGGTGCGCGGCTCCCGCGGATGCACCGCGAGGCCGTAGACCCGGCTCTCGCCCCACAGCCCGCGACGGACCCGCCGCCAGCTGTCGCCGCCGTCCGGGCTAACCCAAGCGCCGCTGCCGACGGTGCCGACGCAGAGCGTGAAATTGCCGGTCATGTCCCGTTGTCCCAGCCGGTATGGGAGATGTCGACGACAACCCCGTCGGGGCCGGCCCATTTCATCTCAAAATTGCGGTGGCTGCCGGCCGCCATTTCCATATCGAGGCCGTCCTTCGCGGTCAGCTGCTGACCCTCGGCCTGCTCGCAGCCGTTCAGCCGCTTCGTCGAGATCCTCGACCTCGAAGCCGAAATGATGGATGCCGCTGAAATTAGCGCCATGCGCGCCGACATCGGCGTCTTTCTCGGTCTTGAAATTGAGGATCGCGAGGTTGATGTAGCCGTCGGTCAGAAACACCGCGCCGCGCGGGTTGCGGCGGATCTCGCGCATCCCGAACGCCTCCTTGTAAAAGGCGGCGGTCTTTGCCGGATCCTTGGTCGTCAGTGCGATGTGTTTGATTCTAGGCATGTCTTCCTCCTCGATGCTAAGAGGACATAGCCACTTTGGCTAATTTCGACAGAGTAGTACAAGTAAGTTGCGGCCGTGCAATTGCAGGGAAATTAGCCATCCGCGCCTGATCAGGAGGAGCGCATGCGTATCGCGGTCATCGGCACCGGCGGCATCGGCGGCCCGTACGGCGCTTCTCTCGCCAAAGCCGGGGCGGATGTCATTTTCGTCGCGCGCGGTGCGCATCTCGCGGCGATGCGTAAGAACGGGCTGCGCATCGAAGGAGACCGCGGCGAAACCCATATTCGGCCGACGCAGGCCACTGACGATATCGCGAGCATCGGCCCCGTCGATTACGCGCTGTTCTGCGTCAAGCTGTGGGACGTCGACACGCGTCGGCGAGCAGCTTCGTCCGTTGATCGGGCCGCAGACCGCGGTGATTCCGCTGCAGAACGGCATCGACGCGGCGGAGCGGCTGATCGCGATCCTCGGGCCCGACCCGGTCATGGGCGGTACTGCTTTTGTCACCGGAGCGATCGTCGCGCCGGGCCTGATCCGTCAGACCGGCGCTATCAGCGGATGACCTTCGGCGAACTCGACGGCCGGATCAGCACGCGCGGCGCAGCGACTGCGCGATCTCTGCACAGTGGCCGGCTTCGAAGGCGTGCTGAGCCCCGACATCAGGGTCCCGGTCTGGGACAAGTTTGTTCTGCTGGCGCCGCTCAGCGGCCTCAGCGCGCTGACCCGGTTGCCGCTCGGCAAGTGGCGCGACGACCCCGACCTCTTCCCGCTCTACGAGGCGTCGTTGCACGAGACGGTCGCCGTCGGCCTCGCCGAGGGCGTCCCGCTGCCGCCCGACAGCGTCGACCAGGCGCTCGCGACGATGCGCTCGATGCCGGACCATCTCATGCCCTCGATGGGGAACGATCTGGTCCGCGGCAACCGCATCGAACTGCCTTGGTTCGCCGGCAAGGTGGTCGAGCTTGGCCGTCGTCACACGATCCCCACCCCGGTCAACGCCTTTATCTACACCGCGTTGAAACCCTACATAAACGGTCCGCCCAGCTAGTTGTTCAAAAATATCGGGCGAGATTGGCGCGGATGCGGCCGAGGATCGGCATGGCGGGGTCGGGGAAGTCGAAGTGCCGCCCGGTGATGGTCTCGAACACCTCGACATAGAGGTGGGCGGCTTCGGCGACGATCTCGCGCGGGATCGGCGGGATCGGATCGCGATAGGGGTCGCAGCGCGCGGCCACCCAGCGCCGCACGAAATCCTTGTCCAGGCTTTCGGGCGGCTCGCCGCGGCAAAGCGGCGCTGATAGCTCTCGGCGAGCCAGTAGCGGCTGCTGTCCGGGGTGTGGATCTCGTCGGCCAAGACGATGTGCGCCGGCGGGGTCGAAGCCGAACTCGTATTTGGTGTCGACCAGGATCAGTCCGTGCTCGCGGGCAATCTCGTCGCCCGCGGGCGAACAGCGCCAACGCCAGCTCCGACACCGTTCGCCATTGCTCGGGCGCCAGCAAGTTGCGGCGATGATCTGTCGGCGGTCAGCGGCTCGTCATGGCCGCCGTCGAATGCCTTGGTCGTCGGCGTGATGATCGTCGACGGCAGCTTTTGGTTTTCGCGCAGGCCGTCGGGAAAGCGGATGCCGTAAATCTCGCGCGGTCCGGCCTGGTACATCGGCCAGATCGAGGTCGCGGTCGTGCCGGTCAGATAGTCGCGCACCACGATCTCGACCGGCATGATCGCGAAGCCGCCGGCAGACCAGCACATTCGGGTCGGGATATTCGATGACGTGGTTCGGGCAGATGTTGCGCGTTGCATCGAACCAGAACCGCGCGATCTGGGTCAGCACCTGGCCCTTGAGCGGGATCGCGGTGATGATCCGGTCGAAGGCGCTCAGCCGATCGGTGGCGATGATGATCCGCCGGCCATCGGCGAGATCGTAATTGTCGCGGACCTTGCCGCGATAATGGTTGGGCAGTTCGGGGATCGTCGCATCGGCCAGCACCTGGTCGAGATACGGCCCGAGCGCCGCCAATTCGGTCATTTCGGGCCCGTGGTCAAGCGGGTCGCGGCCCCAGCGCTGCCCTAACGGTGGCCGCCACCGCCGCCGTGGCCGCCGCCGCCCCAACCGCCGCCATGGAACCGCCGCCGTGGAAACCGCCGCCATGGAAGCCGACAAATCCGGCGCGCGCGAATCCGCCGCGAACATCCACAATTCCAGCAGCCGCGACCCCAACCCCCGCCGCCCCAACCCCAACCCCAGCCGCCCCACCAACCGGTATTCCATCCAGGCCAGCCCCACCAGCCGCCCCATCCCGGCCATCCCCAGGAGGCTGAATAATAAGGTGACCAAGCGGAATAATACGGTGACCAGGCTGAGCCAGACCAGTAAGGATTGTAGGAATAGCCACCCTGATAAGCTGGAGCCTGGGTGGGATAGTTGGATAGCTCGAACTACCGTAGGGCTGCTGATAGGAGTAGCCGGGGGTCTGTGTCGTCGGTTGCTGGTAGGAGTAATTCGGCGC
Source organism: uncultured Alphaproteobacteria bacterium (assembly GCA_963774345.1). GTDB lineage: Bacteria > Pseudomonadota > Alphaproteobacteria > ATCC43930 > CGMCC-115725 > AP-15. Next base: position 285,742 of record CAVZFB010000057.1, on the reverse strand, counting down.
CGTCTGTTGCGGATAGTAAGAGGTTTGCGCCCAGGCGGAGACCGTCGACTCTCCAGCAACCCCGACCGTTGCCAATAGTGCAATCCCCGCGACGGCGAAGCGACGGAACCGACTGAACTTTCCGTGAACCGACATTGTTTCCTCCACTCAGCCCGGGGCAGGGCGCGACGACAACGTGCTATATGGATAGGGCATTCCGATTGTCATCCTCCCCGAGGGGCGGTCTACGTTCAAAGGACACACGGGCGTCACAGCCTTTATGCGGTGGGCTGGAGAGTAATGAATTCGACCAGCGAGAACGCGCCGCAACCATCGCTGCCCGAATTGCCGGCAGCCGCGCCGCTGATCCGGGTGATGGCGATGCCGGCCGACGCCAACCCAAACGGCGACATCTTCGGCGGCTGGCTTTTGGCGCAAATGGATCTTGCCGGCGGCAATCTCGCGGTCCAGCGAGCGCGCGGGCGCTGCGCCACGGTGGCGGTCGACGGCATGGTGTTTCACCAGCCGGTCTTTGTCGGCGACGAAGTCAGCTGTTACGGCGAAGTGGTTCGCACCGGCCGCAGCTCGATGACGATCCGCATCGAAGCCTGGCGCCGCAATCTCGCCTCGGGCGAAGTGCGCAAGGTCACCCAGGCGATCTTCACCTATGTGGCGCTCGGCGAGGACCGGCGCCCGCGCGCGTTGCCACCCTACCGAGGATCGGCTTAGTAGGCGAGCGCGATCGGTTCGATCAGCGAGGGATCGTTGTTCTTGACGTTGCCGACGCGCCGGTCGACCGGCCAGATGACCATGTCGTCGGCCGGATAGGGCACCAGCAACGCCTTTAGCCGTGCGGGGCTGGCGGGCGCCTCGCCCAACCATAAAGGCCAATTCTCGGGTCCGAGAATGACCGGCATGCGGTCGTGCACCGGCGCCAGCAACTCATTGGCCGCGGTAGTGACGATCGCAAAACTGCGCAGCCTCTCACCGACCGGCGACCGCCAGCTTTCCCACAAGCCCGCCATCGCCATCAGCCGGCGGTCGGCGAGCGCCACTGCATAGGGCTGGCGGTCCTTGCCGAGCTTTTTCCATTCGTAAAAACTGTCGAGCGGAACCAGGCAGCGCCGCCGCTGAAACGCCTCGCGAAAGGCGGGCCGCGTGTCGACCCCCTCGGCTTTGGCGTTGATGTTCGAAAAGCCGACCTTGATGTCCTTAGCCCAGAACGGCACCAGCCCCCAGCGCATCACGTCGAGGCTGCGCTCGCCGGCCCTGGCATCGTAGCGCACGACCGGCAGGCTATCGGTGGGCGCAACGTTCCAACTGGCGGCGAAATTGGGCGGCGGCCGCTCGGGCGGTATCGAAAACACCAGCTTGATCTCGCTGACATCGGAGGACAGACGGGCGCGGCCGCACATGATGCTAAGGTGGCGCGCGGCAGCAAAGCTGGGCAATGCCTTATCCTTCTTCACCCGGTCGGAGGGTTTCGCTATCGTTCGATCAAGTCGAAAGCGGGGAAACGATAATGACGACAGCCGACGAAACCTACGATTTTATCGTGACCGGAGCCGGCTCGGCGGGCTGCGCCGTCGCCGGACGGCTCAGCGAATCTGGCAAATATCGCGTGCTGTTGCTCGAAGCGGGCGGGCGCGACACCAACCCGTGGATCCACATCCCGCTCGGCTATACCAAGACGTTCACCAACCCTAACGTGAATTGGATGTTCGAGAGCGAGCCCGAAAAGGAGCTCAACGGCCGCACGCTCTACCAGCCGCGCGGCAAGGTCTTGGGCGGCACCAGCTCGATCAACGGCATGGTCTATATGCGCGGCACCTCAACCGATTACGACGGCTGGCGCCAGCGCGGCTGCGAGGGTTGGGATTGGGATTCGGTCTTGCCGTTCTTCAAGAAGGCCGAAGACCAGGAACGCGGCGGCAACGAGTTCCACGGCGTCGGCGGGCCATTGCACGTGTCGAACCCGGTCCGCTCGCCACTCGGCGACGCCATGGTCGCAGGCCTCGATCGAGGCCGGAATCCCGGCCAATGACGATTTCAACGGCGTCCGGCAGGAAGGCGTGGGCTACTACCAGACGACGACCACCAACCGGCGGCGCTGGAGTTCGGCGCGGGCCTATCTGGGCCCGGCACGCGGTCGCCGGAACCTGACGATCGCGACCAATGCGCACGCTACCCGTATCCTGTTCGAGGACGGCCGCGCCAGGGGCGTCGAGTACCACACGCCTGCCGGCCGCAAGACCGCCCGGGCGCGCGGGGAAATTGTCGTCTCCGGCGGGGTCTACGGTTCGCCGCAGCTCTTGCAGCTTTCAGGGCTTGGCCCGGCCGAGCTGTTAGCCGAGTTCGGCATTCCTGTCGTGCGCTCCATGCCCGGGGTGGGCAGTCATCTGCACGACCATTTCAACACCTATCTGGTGTGGCGCTGCACCCAAAAGATAACCGTCAACGACATGGCGATGAGCCCGACGCTCAAGCTCAAGGCGGCGATGCAATACGCGACGAGCCGCTCCGGCCATCTCTCGAATGCTGGGATCTATGCCGGCGCGCTGGTACGCACCGACCCGCGGCTCGAACAGCCCGATTTGCAAATCAACATGTCGGGCTGGAGCGCCCTCGAGCGGCTGCGTACCGGGATCAAGCCACACCCATTCTCGGCCTTTACCTTCAGCCCGGTGCATCTGCGCCCGGACGGTCGCGGCACGGTGCGAATCAAGAGCCCCGACCCGCTGGCGCCGCCGGCGATCCAGTTCAATTTTCTGGCCAGCGATTACGATTTCCAGGCGTTGATCTATGGGATGCGGTTAAGCCGCAAGATCGCTGCCCAGCCGGCGCTGAGGCCGTTTGTGGTCGAGGAGGTGCTGCCTGGCTCGGCAGTCGAGAGCGAAGCCGACATGATCGAGGAGATCCGCGTGCGTGGCGTCTCCAACCTGCACCCGGTCGGCACTTGCCGGATGGGCCGCGAGGTCGACGCGGTCGTCGATCCGCGGTTGCGAGTCCACGGGGTCGAAGGGTTACGGGTTGCCGACGCCTCGATCATGCCGCTGGTTCCCGGCGGCAACACCAACGCGCCGTCGATCATGATCGGCGAGAAATGCGCGGCAATGATCCTCGAAGACGCACTGGCGGCTTAGCTCCCCGGCACGTCCCAGATGTCGCGGGCGTATTCACTGATCGTGCGGTCGGAGGAGAACCACGCCATTCCAGCGATGTTCAGAATGGTGCTCCGTCCCCAGTCGGCCGACGAGCGCCACAGCGCATCGATTTGTCCCTGTGCTGCGCAATAGGCCGCGAAATCCGCTACTACCATAAAGCGGTCGCCATTTCTGAGCCGGTCGGTCAGGCGGTCGAAGCGGCGCGGGTCGTCTGACGAGAACCCGCCCGACTCCACAGCGCCGATGACTTCAGCGAGCTCGGGCGATGCGGCGATCGCATCCGCGGCATCGAGCCCGCCCCGCCACCGTTCCGCCACCTCCTCGGCACGCAGGCCGAAGATGAAGATGTTGTCCTCGCCTACCCGATCACGGATCTCGATGTTGGCGCCATCGAGCGTTCCGATTGTCAAGGCGCCGTTCAGCGCCAATTTCATGTTTCCGGTACCCGAGGCTTCCATTCCGGCGGTCGAGATCTGCTCCGACAAATCGGCGGCCGGAATGATGATTTCGGCCAAGCTGACATTGTAGTTCGGCATAAAGACGACCTTGAGTCGATCTTCAATCAGCGGGTCGTTGTTGATGACTTCGGCCACGTCATTGGCGAGCTTGATGATCAGCTTTGCCTGCAAATAGCTGGGAGCCGCCTTGCCGGCGAAAATTTTTACCCGCGACACCCAGTCTCGCTCAGGGTTGGCTCTAATCGCCTGGTATCGGGCCAGCGTTTCCAGCAAGTTCAGCAATTGTCGCTTGTATTCATGGATTCGCTTGATCTGCACGTCAAACAGCGCAGCGGGATCGATCCGCAGCCCGAGACGATCGCGGACCAGGCGAGCGAGCGCCCGCTTGTTGTCGTGCTTGACCGTCGCCAGGCCCTCTTTCAGGGCGTGGTCGTCGGCCTGACCGGCGAGGCGACCGAGGACCGCGGGATCGTCGAGAATTTCGGCACCGCATACCTCGCACAGCAGTCTTGTCAGTCGCGGGTTTGCCTGGTGCAGCCAGCGGCGGAAGGTGATGCCGTTGGTCTTGTCGACAATGCGGTCCGGATAAAGGCGGTGAAATTCTTTGAACACTGTAGCGCGCATCAATTCGGTGTGCAGAACCGAGACGCCGTTAACCCGATGTGAGCCCAAAAACGCTAAGTGCCCCATCCGCACCCGCCCGCCATCGGCGTCGTCGATCAGTGAAATTGCGGCGAGAGAAGTCGAGTGGGTTGGCTCTTGCTGCGCCAACGCCTTCAAATGATCACCGTTCAGCGCGTAGATGATTTCGAGATGGCGCGGCAGAACCCGTTCGAACAGCGCCACCGGCCAGCTTTCGAGTGCTTCAGGCAGCAGCGAGTGGTTGGTATACGAGCAGGTCGCCTGGGTGATGCGCCAGGCGTGGTCCCAGGGGACGCGATAGAGATCCACTAGGACGCGCATCAATTCGGCGACGGCGATGCTCGGATGGGTGTCGTTGAGCTGGATCGCGGCGTGCTGCGGCAAGGTAGAGACGCTGCCATAGGCTCGAACATGCCGGTGCGCGAGATCCTGAACCGATGCCGACACAAAAAAATACTCCTGCCGCAGGCGCAGTTCGCGGCCCGACGGCGTGTCGTCGCTCGGGTAGAGAATCTTCGATATTGCCTCGGCTCGGGCCTGCTGAGACAGCGCCGCTATGTGATCGCCTTCGTTGAACATGTCGAGGCGTAACGGATCGACCGCGCGGGCGGACCACAGCCGCAGCAGATTGACGTGCCGCCCGCGCCAACCGACGATCGGAGTATCATAGGCGACCGCCTGCACGGTTTCTTCGGGATGCCACACCGAGCGCGACCCGCCCGAGGCCGCGACGACCCGATCGAGGCGGCCGCCGTAGTGGATGTCGTAGACCACCTCCGGCCGCTCGAATTCCCAGGGATTGCCGAATGACAGCCAATGCTCCGGGTATTCGTGCTGCCAGCCATCCTTGATGACTTGACGAAACAAGCCGTGATCGTAGCGGATGCCATAGCCGCAAGCCGGAATTCCAAGTGCCGCCATGCTGTCCATAAAGCAGGCCGCTAGCCGCCCGAGACCGCCATTACCGAGCGCCGCATCGGGCTCCGCGGCGCGCATCCGATCGAGGTCCACCCCAATGTCGCCGAGCGCCGCGCGGACGATTTCGGTCAGCCGCAGATTTTCGACGACATCGCTGAACAGCCGGCCGATCAGGAATTCCAGCGACAGGTAATAGACGCGCTTGCGGCCCTTAGCCTGGCTCGCTCGGTCGACAGCCAGCCAACGATGGATGATGCGGTCGCGCAAGGCGAGCGCGGCGGCGACAAACCAATCGCGATCGGTCGCCGCCCCCGCGTCCTTGCCGACGGCCAGGGTCAATTTGGCGAGAACCGCCGCTCCGAATTCGCGAATATCCGCCTCGGTTGCCGGCGCGTCGACGACCGCCGGCGGTATGCCAGCCTCGGCAAAACCCTCTTCCCAAATGTCCCTCTGCATCGATATCGAACCTTGCGGACTGTTCTGGTCGTGAAGGCAATTGTGCCGGCCACCTTCAAGGGCCGTGACCCAGAGTTACGCCCCGGACGCCCGCGTGCGCAACCGGCCTACTGAGACTGGCGGCGCGACGGCAAAAATCTGCGGTGGCGGAAGTATCCGAGGCAGTGGCGGTTAGAATCGCCGACAGCTCATGATCACCCCCGCAGCGGAGGAAACGCTAATGCATACAAAAGAACTTCCGCAATTGTTTCCTCGACCTGCTGCGGTGGCTGCCTCTGGGCTGTTCGTAGCCGAACCGAAGCGCGAAGAGTGCATGCCTAATGTCGCGGACGATCCGAATTGGCAGACCAAGGCCAAGGTCGATATGGGTCTTCACGGCGTCATCGGTCCGGTCGCAGACCTTGGGGGAAGCGGATGTGGCTCGCGAATCCAGTGCACTTCGCGCGGCTACGACGACTCAGCCGAACTGGGGGTCAGAGCGGAATGTGTTCGCGCGTCTGCAGTGTCAAACCGGGAGGGCGACCGACGAAATCGGGCGAGCGCGACACGACCCGGTTGCGTCCCTCCGCCTTTGCGCAATAGAGAGCATCGTCGGCGCGTTTGAGTAGTCGATCGCGATCGTCGCCACCCGCGATGGCGCTGGTTACGCCGATACTAACGGTCATCGGAAGGCGTTCGTGGCTCGCTCGAATGGTGAAGGGCTCGTTCGCTATCGCCAATCGCAGCCGCTCGCCCACCGCGATAGCGACGGCCGGGCCGGTTTCGGGCATCACCACGACGAACTCCTCGCCGCCTAGGCGGGCGACGAGGTCGACGCTGCGCACCGTGTTCGTCGCACGCGAGGCCATCTCGCGCAGAACGTCGTCGCCTGCGGCATGGCCGTAAGTGTCGTTAACCTGCTTGAAATGGTCGATATCGACCAGCAGAACCGCCGCGTCGAGTCCGTCGCGGCTAACTCGCGCGACAAGCTCGTCAAGATGGGCAAGAAGGTAGCGGCGGTTGTAGAGCCCGGTCAACTCATCAGTCAGCGCGAGCGAAAGGCTGCGCTGGTAGTTGTCGTTCAGGCGGTCCTGCAGCCGCTTCCGCCGGATCTGGGTGTTCGTGCGCGCCAACAGCTCGTTGCGATCGACGGGGCGGATCAGGTAGTCGTTCGCGCCGAGATCGAGTCCTTTCGCGAGGCGGGGTAGATCTCGTTCCGCGGCAATCAGCAAGACCGGCAGCTGGCGGAAAAGTTCATTTCCCCGGCACTGCGACACCAAGCGCAACGGGTCGCCGTCCGGCGTGGTCAGGCTTGCGATAATCAGCTCGGTCTCTTCGTCAAGTCGCGACTGCGCTTCGGTGCAGCTGCCGACGACGGTCACCCGGTGCGCAAGCGCCAAGGTTTCCGACATCCGGGCAGCGGCGAACGCATCCTCTTCGACAATCAGAACGCGTGCCGGTCCGCCCTCCTCGGCAACGGATTGGGAACCGCCAAACCGACCGCAGATCTCGTCGCGCAGCCGCCATTCTTCCATCATGCGCTTCAGGCGAGCTAGCGAGCGAACCCGAGCGAACAACGCGATGTCATTGACCGGCTTCGTCAAAAAATCATCCGCCCCGGCCTCCAATCCACGTAGCCGGTTGGCGGCATCGGATAAGGCGGTCACCATAACCACCGGTAGATCGGCGGTCCGCGGGTTGGCTTTCAAGCGGCGGCAGACCTCGAAACCATCCATACGCGGCATCATCACGTCGAGCAGGATGACGTCCGGCAGCTCTGCGTCGGCAATTTCCAGCGCGGCGCTGCCGCTTGAGGCGGACAGTACGTCGAAATATTCGCTTGATAGCTTGGCCTCGAGGAGTTTGACGTTGATTGCGATGTCGTCGACGACCAGAACTCGTGCGGACATCGGTCGCTCCGACGCTAACGGGTGTAAATAAGTCGCGCTTTCAGGAAAGAAAGCGCTCGACAGTTTGCAGAAAGCTAGCCACGGAAATCGGCTTGGCAATGTAATCTTCGCAGCCACCGTCGCGCATCTTTTCCCTGTCTCCTTTCATCGCGAAGGCAGTCACCGCTATGATTGGGATCATGCTAAGGGTCTTGTCTTCCTTAATCCATTTGGTGACTTCAAGGCCTGAGACCTCTGGGAGCTGAATATCCATCAGGATAAGATCGGGACGATGCTGCCGGGCGAGAGCCAGCGCTTCGACGCCATCTTTCGTCTGCAGCGTATCATAACCATGTGCCACGAGAAGATCGTTGAAGAGTTTCATATTGAGGTCATTGTCCTCAACGATCAAGACTCTCTGACGCAGCGGCCGAATGCCAGGTCCTACCGGGTTTCACGCATTCGATGGTCATGCTTCGCGGCCTTGTCAACAGATGCTCAATAACGGCTCGGCCGGTGATTGCCATCAGCACGCTGTGGCGCCCGTGGTTTCGCATATCCTCCGATTGGCTTTTAACGGTCTGGGTTTAATAATTGATGAGTGCCGTTGTCGCGTCATGACCTCCGAAGCAGAAAGATCGAGCCTATGACGACGCGCCTTCGCATCGGCATCGATTTTGGCGGCACCAAGATAGAGGGTGCGGTCATCGACGAGTCTGGGACGGTGCGGCTGCGGCGCAGGACGTCATCCCCGACTGGAGATTACCGGGCCACGATTGCCGCCATCGTCGCCATCATCGGCGACATAGAACGGGATCTCGGCGTCACGGCCTCAGTCGGGATCGGCATTCCGGGGGCGATCTCCCCGGCGACCGGCCTGGTAAAAAACGCGAACTCCACCTGGCTGATCGGTCGTCCGCTGCAACTTGACCTGGAAACGGCACTGGCGCGGCCGGTTCGGCTGGCCAATGACGCCAATTGCTTTACGCTCTCTGAAGCCACGGACGGCGCCGCAGCCGGGGCTGAGACGGTGTTCGGCGTCATCCTCGGAACCGGCGTCGGCGGGGGCATCGCGGTAAACGGACAGATCCAGGTCGGCGCCAATGCGATCGCCGGCGAGTGGGGTCACAACTCACTGCCCTGGCCGGGGCCGGACGAGATGCCGGGGCCGGCATGCTGGTGCGGCCGGTCGGGCTGCATCGAGACTTTTTTATCCGGGCCAGGATTGGCGGCGGATCATCGCCTTCATACAGGTCGAAGCCTGACCGCCTGCGAAATAGCCCACACCGCCGAGATCGGTGATCCTGACTGCCGAGCGGCCTTGGCGCGCTACAGCGACCGGCTGGCGCGGGGCCTTGCTTTGGTGATCAACGTGATCGACCCCGACGTGATCGTGCTCGGCGGCGGTCTCTCCGCGATCGGGATGCTGTATGACGAGGTCCCGCGGCGGTGGCAGCGTTATGTATTTTCCGATCGGGTCCTTACCCGCCTGCTAGCCCCTGCCCATGGCGATTCGAGCGGGGTGCGGGGCGCGGCCTGGTTGTGGTTGCCCGAGCCCTCGGGGTGAGCACGCTATGCCGCGACTGCGCAAGCCTTTGCGTGTCTGCTCCGCCGGACCGCAGATGCGCCCGGTGCGGATCGCCGCGGCTCGTCGATCACGATGCACTCGGTACGTTGTCGATCGCTCATGTCGATTGCGACGCGTTTTATGCCACCGTCGAGAAGCGCGAGCGGCCAGAACTCGCCGACCGACCGGTCATCGTCGGCGGCGGCGCGCGCGGAGTCGTTCTTGCCTGCTGCTATGTGTCGCGGCTCTACGGGGTGCGCTCGGCGATGCCGATGTTCAAGGCGCTGGCCGCTTGCCCCGCTGCGGTCGTGATCCGCCCGGACATGGCCAAATATCGCGAGGTCGGACGCGCCGTGCGCACCGAGCTGCGGCGGCTCACGCCGTTGGTCGAACCGGTGTCGATCGATGAGGCGTTCCTCGATCTCTCGGGCACCGAAAAACTGTACGGCGCGGTACCTGCTCAGCTTCTCGCCACACTTGCGCAGCGAGTCGAAACGACGCTGAGAAATCAGCCTGTCGATCGGGTTGAGCGACAGCAAGTTTCTCGCCAAGATTGCCTCCGATCTCGACAAGCCGCGCGGCTTTACCGTCCTCAGCCGCGGCGATGCTCCAGCGTTTTTCGCCGAAAAGCCGGTATCATTTCTGTGGGGGGTCGGCGCGGCGTTGCAGCGCCGGCGTCGACCTGCTCGTAGACGGCAGCGAAGCCGATCTGCCGACCTTGTTCGATGATGAGCTCGGCCAGTCGCGGCGGCTCGAGCAGACGATCGACGAGATCCGCGGGCGTCTCGGCGACGACTCGGTACGCCGCGGGCGCGACCTGGCGCGTCTCGGTGTGCGCTCAGCCGTAGAAGTTGCGCCGCATGCGGTCCCGCGGGACCGGGAGTAGCGCCTGAAAGACCAGGCGTCGATCAGCATCGCGGCCTGTTCAGTGCCTCTATGTCGTCGAGCTTGGCGCGGATCGAATAATCACCGTAATCGATCATCATGTCGCGTGAGACGCCATTGTCGAGGAGGTGCATCCCGAGCTCGTAATCAGGCTCTTCGGCATGGGCGTCGACCGGAAAGAAGGCGAGCCGAATATACCAACCAAGCCGCTCTAGCAACGGGCTAAGCTTCGCCGAGGCGGGGTCGGCGGTTACCCTGGTCCCGATCACGGCCGAAACCTGAACGGCGTTTTCATCGGCGGCGCCATCAAACACCTGACGTGAGACGAAAGTTTTGCCCTCGCGAGCTGCATCGATCAGCAAGATCGTGTGAGCGCTGGGAAACAACACGCCGGGCGCGAGCTTTAACGTGTGCGGCTGCGGCTTAGTGAACTCGGCGACGCCGCCCTTACCAGGTCCGTCGAGCCGTGCCTCGCCGCGGATCTCCTGATCGCGTTCGCCGTTTCGGGTCTGCAGCTGATTAAAGCGGTAGCGCAGCCCATCTTTAGATTCCCAGGTAACAAAGCTCGAAGCGATATCGACGTCGCGGCTTTCTGCGTAGTGCATCTTGAGGCGATAACGCTGCTCGATCGTCCAACCGTCGCAAGTCTCGCCCCACTCATAGTCCATCGTGCCGTTCGCGTCGATCACACCCGAATCGGTGCGCGCCGATCCCAGGGTCATCGAATAGAGAGCACGATGCGGTGCGATCTCGGCGCCGTGCGCCGCCGGGGCCGCAGTGATCAGGACCACGACACCCGCCGCAACGAGCGACGATTTCAGGCGCCGCGCGATCTTAAGCAAAATGCTCTCCCGCCAATGCCGACGGCCGCAGCCGGCAATACCGACCGTTAACCACTTTCTGCTCCCTGCGGCGTGCTCGCGTCAATTCCGGCCCGGCAGGTGCGGGTTCGGCGCAACACCGGCGCCGCACCGCAAATACCGCTCAAGACATCTTCTTTTCCGATGGCGGAACGAGCCGCAAATGGAGCTCGCTGAGCCGCTCGGGCGGGATTGGCGCCGGCGCTTGCATCATGAGGTCGCGCGCCTGCTGGTTCATCGGGAAGGCGATAACCTCGCGGATATTGGGTGTATCCGCCAGCAGCATGACGATGCGGTCGATGCCCGGCGCCAGCCCGCCATGCGGCGGCGCGCCGTATTTGAATGCGTTCAGCACGCCGGCAAACCGGGTCTCGACATCGGCAGCGGGATAGCCGGCAATGGCAAACGCCTTGTACATGATCTCGCGGCTGTGATTGCGGATCGCGCCGGAGGCCAGCTCGACGCCATTGCAAACGATGTCGTACTGATATGCGGCGATATCGAGCGGATCTTGCTCTTCGAGCGCCGCGAGCCCGCCCTGCGGCATCGAGAACGGGTTGTGGCTGAACTCGATTTTACCGGTCTCCTCGTCCAGCTCATACATCGGAAAATCGACGATCCAGCAGAATTCGAAGACCCGGTCTTTGGTCAGGCCGAGATCGCGCCCGACCTTTAGCCGCGCGGCGGCGGCGAACGGTGCGAACTGCTGCGGCTTGCCGCAGACAAAAAAGACTGCATCGCCGTCGCCGAGCCCGAGTTCGCCGCGCAAAGCTTCGGTCCGCTCCGGCGCGAGATTCCGAGCGACCGGGCCGGCGCCCTCGCCGTTGCGGAAAAAAATGTAGGCAAGCCCCGGCTGGCCCTCCGATTGGGCCCAAGCATTCATCTGGTCGCAAAAGGCGCGGCTGCCGCCGGTCGGCGCCGGGATCGCGAAGACACTAATGCCGGGGTCGGAAGCGATCAGATCGGCGAATATCCTGAACCCCGAACCATGGAAGTGCGCGGTAACGTCGCGGATCTCGATCGGGTTACGCAGATCGGGTTTATCAGTCGCATAGCGCTGCATTGCATCCCGATAGGTGACGCGCGGGAACGGCGGCGGTGTAACTGGCCGGCCGCCGCCGAATTCGACGAAGATGCCGTGCAAGACCGGCTCGATGGCGGCAAAGACGTCCTCTTGGGTGACAAAGGACATCTCGAAATCAAGCTGGTAGAACTCAGCCGGCGCCCGGTCGGCGCGCCCCGCCTCGTCGCGAAAGCACGGCGCGATTTGGAAATAGCGATCGAATCCGGCGACCATCAGCAATTGCTTAAACTGCTGAGGCGCTTGGGGCAGCGCATAGAACTCGCCGGGATGCAACCGGCTCGGCACGTAATAGGGCCGCGCGCCTTCGGGGGAGTCCGCGGTCAGGATCGGCGTCTGGAACTCGTTGAATCCCTGTTTGATCATCCGGCGGCGGATCGAGGCTATGACCTGCGCGCGCAGCATGATGTTGGCGTGGGCCCGCTCGCGCCGCAGGTCGAGAAAGCGATAGGCGAGGCGCATCTCCTCGGGGTATTCGGCCTCGGCATTGACCGGGAACGGCAGCGGATCTGCCTCCGAGCGGACCTCAATCTCGGCAATTGCGAGCTCGACCTCGCCGGTGTCGAGCTTGGGGTTGACGGTGTCGGGCGAGCGGGCCTCGACGGTACCGGTCAGGGTTAGGACGCTTTCGAGCCTGAGCGTGTCGACAGCGGCAAATAGCGGCGAGGACGCATCGATCACGCACTGGGTAATGCCATAGTGATCGCGAAGGTCTATAAACAGCAGATGGCCGTGATCGCGTTTGCGGTGGACCCAACCCGACAGCCGGGCCGGCCGCCCGGCATCGGCAAGACGCAGCGCTCCGCAGGTATGGGTACGATAGGCGTGCATTGAATAGGTCCGGCGCGGCGTTGCAGGCGAGCCGGTAATCGGCACGGAACGGCGCGCTTGTCAAGGCGACCCCCCAATCGGAATGCGCCATCCGGCCTTGACGGGTGCGATTTGCCTCCCCTCGTACGAGCAGATGTGGTACCGGCTGGCGCAGTGAGGGCCGGTCGGGGCTTGTGTGAGCGACATCTTCCGCGAAATCGACGAGGAGCTTCGTCGCGACAATCTGCTCAAGCTGTGGTCGCGCTACGGACGTTATGTGGTCGCCGTGGCAGTGGTCGCGCTGATCATCGCCGGCTGCGTGGTCGCTTGGCAGGCGCACCAGCTCTCCGAGCGCCGCGCGCAATCGGCCCGTTACGCCGGGGCTCTAGCGTTGGCCGGTGCGGGAAAGATTGCCGACGCCGCCACGGTGTTCGCATCTATAGCTCGTGAGGGCGGCGGCTACTCGATTCTCGCGTCCTTTGAAGACGCGGCGCTGCTGGCGAGGGCGGGCGATCATAAGGGTGCCGTCGCGGCCTATGACTCGATCGCTGACGCGAGCAGCGTAGATCCGGCCTTTCGGGACCTCGCGCTGGTGCTTTCGGTCATGCAGGGCACGCCCGAGGCCAATCCGCAGGCGACGATCACCCGTCTGGCGCCGCTGACCGCTCCCGGCAATCCGTGGCGCCCGACGGCGGTGGAACTAACCGCAGCAGCAGAGCTCAAGCTCGGCGAAGCCAAGGCCGCGCTCGCTCTGTATAAGAGTTCTCGCCGATGATCTCACCGCGCCGCGGAGTTTGCGCGCCCGGGCTGCGGAAATGGCGGCGGCGCTTGCCCTGTAGGCCCGGTTCCCGGCTCCAGATGTCCCGATCTGCTGTTGCTTTGCTCTTGTCGGTGGGCGTGATACTTGCCGGATGCAGCTGGTTCGGAAGCAAGAAACAGCCGCTGCCGGGCGAGCGAATTTCGGTATTGAGCCTCGATCGCCAGCTCAAACCAGACCCTGGTCTCGCCAACATCGCGATCACTTTGCCCAAGCCGGTGGTCAATCCGGACTGGCCGCAGCCCGGTGGATATCCGAATCACGCCATGCAGCATCTGGCGCTACCCCCAACTCTTACCCAGGTCTGGAAGGCCAGCATTGGAGAAGGCTCGTCGCGATATACGCAGGTCCTGTCGCAGCCAATCGTGGTCAACGGACGGGTTTTCGCGATGGACGGCGGCTCCCAGGTCAGCGCCTACGATGCCGCAACCGGGAATCAAATCTGGCGGGTGGACGTCAAACCTGCCGAGAATTCCGGTAGCTCTTTCGGCGGCGGGGTCGCTTTTTGGAAGGGTCGGCTTTACGTATCGACTGGCTACGCACAGGTTTTGGCGCTCGATCCGACTAGCGGCAAGGTCGTCTGGAGAGTTGGCGTCGGCGACCCGGTGCGCAGCGGGCCGACGGTAACGGATGGGCGCATCTACGTCGTGACCGTCGAAAATGAGCTGGTCGCTCTGGCGACGGATGACGGGCGGCGGCTATGGAGCCACAACGGCATCCCCGAGACGGCAGGATTGGTCGGCAGCTCCAGCCCGGCGGTCGAAGGAGAGGTGGTCGCTGTGGGCTATTCGTCGGGGGAACTTTACGCCCTTACCGTCGAGAATGGTCGGGCGTTGTGGTCCGACAATCTCGCGGCTACGCGCAGCGCGGACGCAGTTTCAACTCTCGCCGATATTCGCGGTCGGCCGGTTATCGACCGCGGGCGAGTGTTCGCCGTCAGCCACAGCGGGCGCATGGTGTCAATCGATTTACGAAGCGGGGAACGCAATTGGGAGCAGGATATCGGCTCCACTCACGGCCCGTGGGTGGCCGGCGACTATGTCTATGTCCTGTCGAACGACAGCGAACTCATCTGTCTGACGCGAAACGACGGCAAGGTGCGATGGGTGCGCCAGCTTCCCACCTACGAGGACGAGAAGGCGAAGGAAGATCCAATCCAATGGGCCGGTCCGGTGTTGGGCGGCGACCGGCTGATCCTGCTGTCTTCGAATGGCTGGGCGCTTTCGGTCTCGCCCTATACCGGCGAGCCGCTCGGCCGGGAGGAGATGCCGGCAGGCGCCTTTGTCGATCCGGTTATCGCGAACAACACCCTTTACGTGCTGACCGACAACGCCGTGCTTTCCGCCTATCGCTGACCCTGATTGTGTCGGCGGCGCTTCCCGATGAGCCTTGTAGTCGCTATTCTCGGACGCCCGAATGTGGGCAAGTCGACGTTGTTCAACCGGCTCGTCGGCGTCCGGCTCGCTCTCGTCGACAATACCCCGGGGGTGACCCGGGACCGCCGCGAAGGCGACGGACGGATCGCCGATCTCGAATTTCGGACGATCGACACCGCCGGCCTTGAAGAGGCGGCGCCCGCATCGCTTGCCGCCCGCATGCTTGCGCAAACCGAACGCGCGCTCGCCGATGCCGACGTCGCCCTGCTGCTGATCGATGCGCGCGAAGGTATCACCGAAGCAGATCGGCATTTTGCCAATTGGCTGCGGCGCAGCGGCAAGCCAGTTGTCGTGATTGCCAACAAGACGGAAGGCCGCGCGACATTTCCGGGCGTCGGCGAAGCCTATCGGCTCGGCCTAGGCGACCCGGTGCAGATTTCGGCCGAGCATGGCCAGGGGTTGGCCGAGCTCTACGAACGGTTGTCGCCGTTCGCCGCGGAGCGTTCGCGGCCGCAGGGCATGGCGGCGAATACACCGATAAAGCCGTTGCAACTCGCCATCGTTGGGCGTCCAAACGTCGGGAAATCGACCCTCGTCAACCGTCTGGTCGGCGAAGAGCGCCTGCTGACCGGTCCCGAAGCCGGGATCACCCGCGATGCAATCGCCGTTGACTGGACTTGGCGGGATCGGCCGATCCGCCTGGTCGACACCGCCGGGATGCGCCGCCGGCCTCGGGTCGAAGGCAAGATCGAGCAGCTCTCGGTCGGTGATGCGCTGCGCACGATCCGTTTTGCCGAGACCGTCGTTCTGGTGCTCGACGCATTGCAGCCGCTCGAGCGGCAGGATTTGACGATTGCCCGACAGGTCGCCGAGGAGGGTCGGGCATTGGTCCTCGCCCCCACCAAATGGGACGCGGTCACGAATGTCGGCGCGGCTATCAAACAGCTGCGCGACCGGTTGTCGATCTCGCTGCCGCAGCTTGATGGCGTCGCTCTCGTCCCCGTATCGGGACTAACCGGCTATGGCCTCGAGGCAATGATGGCCGCGGTCCTCGCGGCCGACGCGGTGTGGAACCGGCGCGTTGCGACCGCCGATCTCAATCGCTGGCTTGCCGGGGCCCAGCAGCGTCACCCGCCGCCGCTGGTCGCCGGGCGGCGGCTTCGCTTGCGCTACATCACCCAGGTCAACACGCGGCCGCCGAGCTTCGCACTCTTCGCCTCCAAGCCGAGCGAGTTGCCCGATTCGTACCGGCGCTACCTGGTCAATGCGCTGCGCGAGGCGTTCGATCTGCCCGGCACGCCGATCCGACTGATGCTGCGGCAGGGCAAGAACCCCTACGATGCCCGCTGAAGCGTATCGGGCGCACCGCGACTACAGCAAGGCGGGAGATCAAAAGAGAGATCGGGAGGGCTATGGCTAAGCTGGTCCACACGGATTTCGGAGGTACGGAAAAATTGACCACTTTCGTAGCGGATCGTCGTCTGTCGCGGTCCGGGGTAAGTAACTCGGTTTCAACCAAATAAGTTGGGCTAGGTCCCGTAACGCCTTTCTGGTAGATTTGAGCTTCGTCAACGTACGTTGACGGGCGCTGCTCGCTTTGCGGCACGCGATTTAAGCATCGAACTGCGCTCGCGTGATCTCAGCTGAGTCGAGCGGTCCGCGGATTCTTACGAAAGCGCAATCGAGGGAGGAAATCGAAATGTGGGGTGGCATCATCGGTCTGATTATCCAACTTGTAGCCGGTGGCGTGGGCGGCAACATCGCCGGCTCGTTGCTGAAGCAGTACAACCTCGGCACCGTCGGCAATACAATCGCCGGAGTTGTCGGAGGCGGCGTCGGGGCTCAAATAATCGGTGCGCTGCTCGGTGGCGGAGCAGCGGGAGCGGGCGCTGGGGCGGGAGGCCTTGATATTGGCTCGATCATTGGTCAGATAGCCTCCGGAGGGGTCGGCGGCGGAGTACTGATGGTGATCGTGGGGCTGATCAAGCAGGCGATGGGCGGCCAAAAACCGGTCTGAGCGCTCCCGCAATTGATCGCCTGGATTGCGGCTTCTGCTGCGTTCGTGATCAAGCGCGAGGCCGCGGCTTGCTGGTTTTTTGCGAATCCACCAAAGCCGAGCCCAACCGGTTGCAGGCGAGGTGCGCCTGGGTTAAGTTAGCCGGCGTTTTGGTAACCTGCGCGGTCTAAATTTCGGCAGGATCGGACACTTACTTGCAAGTAACGGCGTTCCGCAATCATTTGAAAACGGGGGTTGGCATGAAGGGCGTCCTCGCAACTGTTTGCGTAACGGTGCTGATGCTGGGCGTTTGCGGACATCACGCTTATTCCCAAAGCTCGCAACAGGAACTTATGAAAACTTGCAACGCCCAGGCCGGCGATCAAAAGCTTGCCGGCGATGCGCGCAAGAGCTTTATGAGTAAGTGCTTAAGCGGCAAGCCGGCGGCGACATTGACCCCGCAGCAACAAAAAATGAAAACATGTAACGCACAGGCCAGCTCTCAAAAGTTGTCCGGGGACGCTCGTAAGAAATTCATGAGCACGTGCCTGAAGGGCTAATTTCTCTGCGGAGAGAGAGCACATGCTGAGAACGATAGCGATCTGTACCGTCCTGCTTTTCGCCGCAACCGTCCCCGTTCGGGCTCAACCGGCTCCGGCGCATCCGGCTACGGCTGCCCACGGCCAGGCTGCCCCGGCGCAGCCGAGCGCTACCTCCGGGCTCGCTGTGAATCAGTTCCCGACTGAGCAGGCGGCAACAGGCCATTGCCCGGGCGATGCTGTCGTTTGGGTTAATCTTGGCGGCTCAAAAGCGTACCACACGAGCGGCGACAAATTCTACGGTAAGACAAAACACGGTGCCTTCATGTGCCAAAAGGAAGCCGACCAGTCGGGCTTTCACGCCGCCGGTGGTCGCGCGAATCGCACCGCCTCGAAAACCACCAATGCTAAGACGACCAAATGAGGAGGCGAGATGAGTCTATTCGATACGATCGGATCGCTGCTCGGCAAGAGTGATGGCTCTTCGACCAGTGTTCCCGAGGCGCTGGTTGCCGCGCTGGGCGGCCAAGAAGGCGGCCTCGGTGGCCTGGTCGAGAAATTCCAAGCCGCGGGATTGGGCAACGAGATCGCGTCCTGGGTTGGCACCGGGGCGAACCAGCCGGTAGCACCCGACGCGCTGCACGGCATTCTAGGTAGCGAGCTGGTCCAGCAGATCGCCGGCAAGACCGGCCTGCCGGTCGAGCAGCTGCTACCCCTGATCGCCCAACATCTGCCCCAGCTAATTGACGGGATGACCCCCAACGGCCAGGCGCCGTCGGGTGGAAGCCTGCTCGACGCCGGCCTGGCGCTTCTGAAAAGCCGGATGGCTTGAGCAGCCGAGCCGACTCTATTCCAGATTTCGCCCTGCGGTGGCGAGTTCGCCATTGAGGGTGCATTCCGGTAAGGCGAGGTCGAGGAACGCGTCGGCAACGCTTTCGGGCGGCGGCAGGAGGCTCGGGTCCTCGCCGGGGAAGGCGCGAGTCCGAAGCCGGGTGCGCACGACCCCGGGATCGATCAGATTCGCGCGCACCCCGGTTTTGGCGACTTCGGCGGCATAGATCCTGACCAGCATTTCAAGGCCGGCTTTGCTGACTGCGTAGGGCCCCCAATAGGCGTAGTTGATGCGTGCCGCTCCGCTGGTGACAAAGATCGCGCGCCCGGCGGGGGCAGCGCGTAGCAACGGGTCCATCGCCCGGATCAGGCGCCAGTTTGCGGTTAGGTTGAGGTCGATGATTTCGGCCCACATATTCGGAGAAATATGGGCGAGCGGCGAGAACATCCCGAGTTCACCGGCGTTGCCGACCAGGATGTCGAGCCGGCGATAGCGTTCGTGGAAGGCCGCCGCCAGTTCGTCGATCTTTGCAAAATCGCGCAGGTCGAGGGGTACGAGCGTGGCGCTGCCGCCACGGGCACGAATGGCGTCGTCGAGCTCTTCGAGCGCGCCGACCGTGCGCGCCGTCAGTGCAACATGGGCCCCTTCGCCGGCAAAGCGCAACGCCACCGCGGCGCCGATGCCGCGTGAGGCTCCGGTGATCAGCGCGATCTTACCTGCGAGCCGTCCGCTCGGCGCGATCGAGCCTACGCTCAAGCCAGTTAGCCTCAGGCAGGCTCGGCGAGCAGCGACAATTGCACCGAGACCTTGCCGTTATCGGCGTCAATTAGCGGGATCGGGTAATCGCCGGTAAAGCAGGCATCACAAAAACGGGGGGCCTGCGGGTTGCGGCTGGGTTCCCCCATCGCACGATAGAGGCCTTCGATCGACAAAAAGGCGAGGCTGTCGACGCCGATATAGTCGGCCATCGCCGCTACGTCGTAACGCGCGGCGAGAAGCTGGTCGCGCTCCGGCGTGGCGATCCCGTAATAGCAGGAATGGGTGGTTGGCGGGCTCGAGATCCGCATGTGGACTTCGCGTGCTCCGGCACGCCGCACCATCTCGACAATCTTGATCGAGGTGGTGCCGCGCACGATCGAATCGTCGACCAGGATGACGCGCTTGCCCACCAGATTGGCGCGGCTCGCGTTGTGCTTCAGCCGCACGCCTAGGTGGCGGATCTGATCGGTCGGCTCGATAAAGGTACGCCCGACATAATGGTTGCGGATGATCCCCAATTCGAACGGCAGCCCCGATTCCTGGGAATATCCCAGCGCCGCCGGAACACCCGAATCGGGCACCGGCACGATGATATCGGCGTCGACATGGCTCTCGCGGGCGAGTTCCCGGCCGATGCGCTTGCGCGCCTCGTACACACTCGTGCCCTCGACGATGCTGTCGGGGCGAGCGAAATAGATGTGCTCGAAAACGCAGAACCGGCTCTCGCGGCGGCCGAACGGCAGCAGGCTTTCGATCCCTTTCGCGCCAATGATGACGATCTCGCCGGCGGCGATGTCACGCACGAAATCGGCGCCGATGATGTCGAGCGCGCAGGTCTCCGACGACAGAATCCAGGCATCCCCGAGCCGGCCCAGCACCAGCGGCCGCACCCCCAGCGGGTCGCGGACGCCGATAATCACGTCTTGTGACAGCGCTGCCAGCGAATAAGCGCCCTGGACCTGGCGCAGCGCGTCGGTCAGGCGGTCGACGACCGTCTCCTTGAGGCTAGTGGCGATCAGGTGAACGATGACCTCGGTGTCGCTTGTCGATTGGAACAGGCTGCCGCGATGAACCAGCCGGCGGCGCAGCTGGTAGGAGTTTGTCAGATTGCCGTTGTGGCAGATGGCGAGCCCGCCGAACTCGAAATCGGCGAACAACGGCTGGACGTTGCGCAGCGCCACCTCGCCGGTCGTCGCGTAACGCACATGGCCGATCGCGGCTTGCCCGGGCAGCCGTGCGATCACCTCCTTCGAGCTGAAGTTGTCGCTGACTTGCCCCATGCCGCGGTGGGCGCTGAACTGCTCCCCGTCATAGGCGACGATGCCGGCCGCCTCCTGACCGCGGTGCTGCAGCGCGTGCAGGCCGAGCGCAACGAGCGCCGCCGCATCGGGATGGCCATACACCGCGAACACACCGCACTCCTCATGGAGATGATCCCCATCGATGGGATCGGCGGTCGGCGCATCCGCACAGTAGGGGTGGTTTGCGGGCATCGGCGATCCTGGTTTCGGCTCTGTAAAAATGGTTGCCCGGTCGGCCGAATGCGAGTGGGGCGCCATGCTACGACCGCGCTATCGCGCGTTGTCGATCAGCCGGTCCAAGTCGCGCCGCTCGGCGGGCTTGTAGGCCGGCGCCGGCGCTTCCGCGGGTTTTGGCGGTAGCGCCGCGGCGGGGTTCGAAAGCGCTCTCATCGCGTCATGTGCGGCCTGGGTCTGGCTGAGCGCGCGCTGAGCATCGTCAATCGCTGACGCGCTCTTGATCTGCAGTGATTCGGGCAGCATGCCGCGCAGCAGGCCTGCGCCTTGGGCAAGTAGCGGTTCACTTTTGGCATCCCGAAGCCAACCGGGGCGATCGGTTTGGGGCACGCTGATGTCGAGCACCAAATAGGCGAGGGAAACCACAACGGCGCCACGCACGACACCGAAAATCAGCCCTAAGGTCCGGTCGATCGGCGACAGCGCGCTCGAATGAACGAAGCGCGCCAGGAAACCCGTCAGGATCGTCAACCCGATCAACGAAATCAGGAACAGCCCTACGCCGGCGGCGAGATCGGCCAGCAATGGCGTCGTCACGAAGCGCACCACAATGGCATAGGCGAAACCGAACCCGTAGAGGGTGATTATTGCGGCCCCGATCCAGGCGGCGATCGACAACGCCTCGCGCACGAAGCCGCGCGCGAACGCGAACACCGCCGAAAGCGCGATGACCACGAGAACGGCGAGATCAACGGCGTTCATGACACCACCCCGACCTGTCCTCTGGCTCGCGTGGGCAGCAACGGCGCGCGCTTTGGTGACAGGCGCACGATTAGATCGTTCAGATGACCTATCCCCACCGTGGCAAGTCCGGCCCCGCTACCAGCCTCACGCCGCATCACGCCGCCGCTCGGCACCCACGCTTTGGCAAAGCCAAGCTTGGCGGCCTCTTTGAGCCGGGCTTCGCTATGGCCGACCGGACGAACCTCGCCCGACAGCGCGATTTCGCCAAAGACGACGGTGTTAGCGGGAACCGGCGTCTCGCGCAGCGCCGAGACTAGCGCCGCCGCCACCGCCAGATCTGCTGCCGGCTCGGCGATACGCAAGCCACCAGCAATGTTGAGATAAATGTCGTTGGCGCCGACCGAGAGCCCGCAGCGCGCATCGAGCACTGCGGTGATCATGGCAAGCCTCGTGCCGTCCCAGCCGACAACCGCCCGCCGCGGGGTCCCGAGCAGAGCCGGCGCGACCAGCGCCTGAACTTCGACCAGCACTGGTCGCGTCCCTTCGATGCCGGCGAACACAGCTGAGCCGCTGAGCTGCCCGGCCTCGGACGGATCGGGTGCGTCATCGCCTTCGGCTACCGCTGGTTCAGAGCCCACGCCTTGACGCCCGCCGAGGAACAATGCCGACGGATTTGGCACCTCGACCAGCCCGCGGTCGCTCATCTCGAACACCCCGATCTCGTCGGTGGCGCCAAAGCGGTTCTTGACCGCACGAAGGATGCGAAAGCGGTGGCCGCGCTCGCCTTCGAAATACAGCACGGTGTCGACCATGTGCTCGAGCACGCGCGGCCCGGCGATGACCCCCTCCTTGGTCACATGGCCGACAAGGATCAGCACGAACCCGCGCTGCTTGGCAACGCGGATCAATTCCTGCGCCGCCCCGCGCACCTGGCTGACGGTGCCGGGCGCGCTGTCGAGCGTGTCGAGATACATCGTCTGGATCGAATCGACGACCACCAGTCCGGGCGCGTCGACACGGTCGAGTGAGGCCAGGATATCGCGCACGTTGCTTGCCGCGGCCAGCTGCACCGGGCTCGACCCGACGCCGAGCCGCTCGGCGCGCAGGCGTACCTGATCGATCGCCTCCTCGCCCGTAATGTAGGCGGCATCTGCCGGCTTTCCCGATGCCGAGGCGATCGCCGCAGCCGCCTGCAGCAGCAGGGTTGATTTGCCGATGCCCGGATCGCCGCCGACGAGGATTGCCGAGCCCGAGACGAACCCGCCGCCGCACACCCGATCTAGTTCGGCAATGCCGGTCTGCCGGCGCGGCGGCAGCAGGCTCGGCCCGGTCAAGCCGACAAAGTCCAGGGCGCGGCCCCCCTGACGATCGAGGCCTTTGGGAACACCCTCGCGCGGCAACTCTTCGATCAGGCTGTTCCAGGCGCCGCAGCCGTCGCAGCGGCCGGTCCATTTACTGTGAACCGTCCCGCATTCCTGACAGACGTATCTTGCTTGAGCCCGCGCCATCGACTCAGCTCAGGATTCGATTTGGGGCTAAGGCTGCGATCATGCAGCGCGCACTTCCATCTGGATCGGACCTTCGGCACGGCCGTTAACGAACTGGTCAACAAATGGGTTGCCGGAGCGGTCGATCTCTGCCGCAGGGCCGTGCCAGACGATCCGCCCCTTGTGGAGCATCGCGATCCGATCGGCGATCTTGCGCGCGCTGACCATGTCGTGAGTGATCGAAACGGCGGTGGCCCCCAGTTCCCGCACACTTTTCAGGATCAGGTCGTTGATCACATCGGCCATGATCGGATCAAGGCCGGTGGTCGGCTCGTCGAAGAAGATGACTTCCGGATCGGCAGCGACCGCTCGCGCCAGCGCCACTCGCTTTTGCATGCCGCCTGAAAGCTCGGCCGGTCGCAACTCGCCGACGTCGCGACCGAGCCCGACCGCCGCGAGCTTCGCCAGCGCGATCTCCCTAGCCGCCTGCCGTTCCATGCCACGCCCGTGAATCAGCCCGAACGCTACATTTTCCCACACCTGCAACGAATCGAACAGAGCGCTCCCTTGAAACAGCACGCCGAATTTCTGCAGCAGGCGCTCGCGGCCGGCGCGCCGCAGGCGCATCGTCTCGGTGCCGTCGATCGCGACGGATCCCGCTTCGGGGTGCAGCAGGCCCAGAACGCATTTGATCAGCACGGATTTGCCGGTGCCCGAGCCGCCGATGATAACGATGCTTTCGCCGCGCGCGCAGTCGATATCGATGCCGTCGAGCACGCGGTTGCGGCCAAACGACTTTCGCAGCCCGCGCACGGAGATCTTCGGCGTCCCGGCGGCGGTCATCGCGTCGATCTGCTCATCGGGCAAACAACGCCTGTGTGATCGCGTAATCGAAGAAGAGGATCAATATCGAGGCCGAGACCACTGCAGCGGTCGTCGCCTGGCCCACGCCTTGCGCCCCTCCTCTCGAATAGTAGCCGTGATAGCAACCCATCAACGCCACGATAAATCCAAACGCAGCGGCTTTGACCAAGCCGGATACAACATCGCTTGTTTCGAGATATTGTTGGGTGCGGGCGAGGTAGGCAGATGGATTAAAGCCGAACCTGTATACCCCGACAAGATAGCCACCAAAGACGCCGATGATATCGGCGACGACAACCAGGAGCGGCAAGGTCACCAGGCCAGCAATCAGGCGCGGCAGCACCAGATAACGCAATGGGTTGGTTGACAATGTTGTCAGCGCATCGATCTGGTCGGTGACGCGCATCGTGCCGATCTCGGCCGCCATCGCCGCGCCGACCCGGCCTGCGACCATCAGCCCGGCGATCACCGGTCCTAGCTCGCGGGTCACCGACAAAACCACAACCGTCGCCACCGCGCCTTCGGCGGCGAATCGGCTAAAGCCGGTGTAGGACTGGAGCGCCAGCACCATGCCGGTGAAGATCGCCGTCAGCCCGACGACCGGCAGCGAGAAATAGCCAATATCGACCATCTGGCGCAGCATTGCGCGCGGATAGAAGGGCGGTGAAAAAGCTGTCGCCAGTGCCATCCCGGCAAAGATGACGAGCCGCCCGGCCGCAGCGACGAAGCCAAGAAAGGGAGCTCCGATCGAAGCAAGAAGCTTGATCATTCAGCCGACGCGGTCGCTGCGTTACGATAGATCCGATGATAGCGCCGGCCGAGCGCAGTCAGTATTTCATAGCCTATCGTGCGGCCGTCGGCGGCGGCGGCGTCGACGCCGTAATCCTCTCCTAACAGCTCAATGAAGCAACCAGGCCGCGCCACCAGGGGGTCGACCGCTGTCACGTCAAATACGGCGAGATCCATCGACACCCGGCCGACCAAGGGGACGCGGACCCCGCCGATGCGGCCCGATCCGCGATGGCTCAGTGAACGCAGCCACCCATCCGCGTAGCCGACCGCGACGGTTGCCAAGCGCCCCGCCGCCGTCATCACGTGCGATGCACCGTAACCAACCGGCTGACCTGCGTCAACCTCGCGGATTTGCAGGATTCTCTGCGTCGAGACGGACAATCTGCCGCATCGGATTGGGCGCTCCGGCGAGCGGGTTGACGCCGTAGAGGGCCGCCCCCGGGCGAGCGAAATCGAAATGAAACTCGCGCCCAAGAAAGATCCCCGACGATGCCGCGAGGCTGGCGGGCTTATCGCCGAACCGGCATCGCACCGTAGCGAAACGCGAACGCTGCTGGGAGTTCATCGGGTGAGCTGGCTCGTCGGCACAGGCGAGATGGCTAATCACGGCGCGCCAGCAGATCGCGCTGAAGGAGCTGAGACCGTCCGCCAGCCGCTCGAATTCGCGGAGTGTCAAGCCAAGCCTGGCCATTCCGGTGTCGACATGGAGCATCGCCGGCAGCGGCCCTTGCCTCGTGCCGGCGCGTCCCCAATCTTCGACCTGGCCCGGATCATTGAGCACCGGAACGAGCGCGTGTTCGACGAATTCCGCAGCCGACCCGGGCGGCGGGCCGTTAAACACCGCGATCTCGAGCGGATCGGGGATTGCCGTGCGCAACGCCAACGCCTCATCAAGCGTGGCGACGAAAAAGCGCCGGCATCCGCCCGCGGCGAGGGCGGTCGCGACCGCCAGAGCGCCGAGCCCATACGCGTCGGCCTTGACCACGGCCGCACAGGCCGATGGGGCGACCTGCCGCGCCAAATAGCGCCAATTCGCGACGATGCCCGCGAGGTCGATTTCGAGGACGCCGCCAGCGCACTCGGCGCGACCGATGGCCATAGGCCTAGCCCCCACCACCAGTCGGCGAAACAGACAAGGATTCAATTGCCGTCCGCCGCGATCTGCCGGTACAGGATCATGATTCGTGCTCGTCTGCCAGTTTCTTAGCTGAGCGCGAACAAGCAAAGTTTCGCCTTACGAACTGTCGAGCCCGCGAAGCGGCGAGGGAACACGCTGCCCTACCGAGCCGACACAGGAGGATGCGATGGCAATGGTTCGCTCCGGTATCGGGGACCGACCCAAACGGCGGGAGGATGTGCGCTTCCTGACCGGCCGGGGCGCCTATCTCGATGATATCGCCTTCAATGGTCTGGCCCATGCAATCGTGCTCCGCTCGCCGCACGCGCATGCACGAATCGAGGGTATCGACACGCAGGCGGCGCAGGCGATTCCGGGGGTGCTGGCTGTCCTGGTCGCCGCGGACGCCCGCGCAGATGGGCTGCAAGCGCTGCGGCCGACAGCAGAAGCCAATGTTCAGACCGGCGAGAGATTCGCCTTCGCGCCGCAGCCCGTCTTGGCCGCCGACAAGGTTCGCTATGTTGGCGAGCCAGTGGCGCTGATCGTCGCAGAGACCCACGCCCAGGCCCTCGACGCCGCGGAACTGGTCGCGGTGGACTACGTAGCGTTGCCGGCGGTCACCACCGCCGCTGCCGCTCGCGCACCGAGGGCGCCGCAGATTGCGGCCGAAGTGGTGGACAATGTTTGCTTCGACTGGCTGGCCGGTGACAGGACGGGGGTCGACGCCGCCTTTGCCGTGGCGGCTCATGTTGTCGAGCTCAACCTGGACAATCACCGCATCGTCACAAACCCGATGGAGCCGCGTGGCGTGATCGGAATTTGGGACGCGGAACGCGGTCGCTATACGGCGTATGTTTCGAGCCAGAGCATCCACGCCACCCGCGACAGTACGGCCCGTGCGCTCGGGGTGGCTCCGGCAGCGGTTAGGTTCATCGCCCCGGATGTCGGCGGCGGCTTCGGCGCCAAGAATTTCGTCTATCCCGAGCATGTGCTGACATTGTGGGCGGCAAAGCGAGTTGGTCGCCCGGTCAAATGGATCGCCACCCGCAGCGAGGTCTTCATCGCCGACCATCAGGCGCGGGACCAGTGTGCCGCGGCGGCTCTCGCGCTCGACGCCAGCGGCCGTTTTCTGGCTCTGCGGGTCAACAGCACCGCCAATGTCGGCGCGTATTTGGTCAGCTCCGGCGGGGTACAGACGTTTCAGTATGTACATCTGCCGGGCACGGTCTATCGCATCCCGGCGGTGGCATTGCAGGTCGCCGGGGTGCTCACCAATACCGCACCGATCGGGGTCACTCGGGGCCCGGGCTTTGCGGAGGCGGTCAACATCATCGAGCGCTTAATCGACCGGGCAGCGCGGCAGTGCGGCTTCGACCGCGCCGAATTGCGGCGCATCAACCTGGTTCCGGCCGCGGCGATGCCTGTCACCAACGCCCTCGGCAACAAGGTCGACAGCGGCGCCTTCCCGGACACCTTCGATCGCGCCCTGGCCCGCGCCGATGTCGCGGGGTTTGCCGCGCGGCGCAGCGAGAGTGAGGCGAAGGGATTGCTGCGCGGTCTCGGCTTTGCCTATCACATCAAGGCCACCGGCGGTTCGCCGAGCGAAAACGTGGACATCCGCTTCGAAGCCGACGGCACCGTGTCGTTAATCACCGGGACCCAAACCATCGGGCAGGGCCACGAGACGACCTTTCCGCAGATCTTGGCCGATCGCCTTGGATTGCCGAATGAGCGGATTCGGCTTGTTCAGGGCGACACCGACCTGATCCGGGCCGGCGGCGGGCACGGCAGCTCGCGCGCGACCTATATGGGAGGCACGGCGATCTGGCGTGCTTCCGACGAGATCATCGCCAAGGGGATCCGCCTCGCCGCCGAGGCGCTGGAAGCGGCCGAGGCCGACATCCGCTTCGCGGACGGTAGTTTCGTTGTCACGGGGACGGACCGCGGGTTGCCGCTGCTCGATGTCGCCGCGATCGGGCGCGACAAAGGCATGTCGCTCGACACCTATCATTACTGGACGCGGGAATGGATGACTTTTCCCAACGGCGCCCATGTCGTCGAGGTCGAGATCGACTGCGATACCGGTCAAATCATGCTGGCGCGCTACACCGCAGTCGATGATTACGGTGTGTTGGTCAACCCGATGATCGCCACCGGCCAGGCACATGGCGCCATCGCCCAGGGCGTCGGACAAGCGCTGCTCGAACACGCGGTCTACGACCCCAGTTCGGGTCAGGTAATCGTCGGCTCGTTAATGGATTATGCGCTGCCGCGCGCCGGCGACCTGCCGTTCTACGATCTCGGCTTCAACCCGACGCGCTGCACCACCAACCCTCTCGGCGTCAAAGGCTGCGGCGAAGCAGGCGCGGTCGCGGCCTTCCCGGCAATCGCCAACGCTATCCTCGACGCTCTCGCGCCTCTTGGCGCGACCGAGCTCGCCGGCCCCGCCACCCCCGAGCGCATCTGGCGCCGTATTAGGGGGTCACAGTCGCTGATCACTCGTCCGTTCAGAATTCCCGTTGAACCGGGAAATAACCGGCTATTTTCTCAAAAAAACGGGCTATAAGAGCGATAAATCTGTCATAAATCAACATGATATGTCCGATCTATGTGGTCCGCTAACCGGGAATTTTTTGCGCCTTAACCGGGAATTCTATACGCCGAACCGGGAATTCACGGGAAATGCCTCGCGGCGGGTGGGCGAGCGCCCGCCGCGGCGACCGCTGCACGCGGGTCTCCTGCCCAAAATCGTCCTCCATCCCTGTGATCGCGCGCGCTTGAGATCGCCGGTCTCTCCCGCGGTCGGTGTGGTGCATATCCGATGATTGTGGCGAGATCAGCGTCTTGTGTAGGAAGGCCCAACAGCGCCAATTCAAAACCCACAGATCAGCGGCAGACGGAGACCCCGAGATGGCCGGGATCTCACCAAGCCAAAATGCCTCCCAATGCCTTTCAATTTCTGGACCGCAAGGCAAGCCGACCGTCGCCGGGTCATGCGCAATGACGCCTTCGCGCCGATCCGGGCCGTTTGTGGCATCGAGAGCTTCCGGCAAGGCACGACCGTACAAAGCCAATTCAGGCCGGGCCAGCGGATTGCCGGGGCGGCGCGGAAGCGGCCGTTCGCTTCGGCCGATAAATCAATGACCGAGACGACCAGAAAATGGTTATTCCTCCGGTACCCCGGCCCGGCGTAGACCGGCGAAATAGGTGGTCTCGACCAAGAGCTGCGGCGCGCCCCAAGATACGACCGCCCGCAAGCGGGCGATGCTGGAATACCGATCGTCTCCGACCAGCCTGCGCGCTTCAGCGAGCTCGGCGCGGGCGCGTTCGGTCTCGCCTTTGAGAGCATAGGCAGACGCAAGGAGGGTGCGGAAGATTGGGGCCGCCGGGGCGGCGCTGCGAGCCTTTTCGCACCAGACGATCGCCTCGCCGGGGCGCGATTGGAGGAGATGCCCGAACCCGATCCGGAAATAAAAAAGACCGATTTGAGGATCCCGAGGACTGAGCCGAATAGCCTGCTCCTGCGTCGGGATAAGCGCCCCTATCGCTCCCGTCACGAACCTGCACCAACCGAGATGGGAGTGTGCGTGGGCCCAGTTGCGATTGAGCGCGATGACTGTCTCATATTCGGGAATCGCCTCGTCGAATCGGTCCTGCGCGCGCAACACCTGGCCCCTGGCGAAATGCGCGACCGAGCTGCGCGGTGATGCAGCCAAGGCTCGCTCGGCCAAGCCCTCCGCGCGCATAATATCGGCCGCGGCCGTGCCGGTCATAAAATCAAGGGCGCGGGCCGTGAGCTCGATCGCCAGCCAGCTCTGCGCCGCGGCGGACTCTTGATCGAGTGCCAGCGCCTGCTCGAACAGCGCAATCGCATTCGTACGGTTGTCACGCGACGGCGGCTTCAGCCGTACCGCGCGCCCGCGCAAAATGTAATCGCGCGCGTCGGGGTGCTCGCTCGGCTGGGCGGCTGCGGCGTCGACCAGCTCGAGGTCGAGCGCAACCGCGATCCGGTTGGTAATCTCGTCTTGCAAGGCAAACAGATCGCCGGCGTCGCCGTCGAACCGCTCTGCCCACAGATGCACATCGGTTTCGGCATCGATCAGCTGGGCAGTCACCCGAACCCGGTTTCTCGACCGCTGGACCTCTCCTTCGAGTGCATAGCGCACTCCCAATTCGCGCCCGATCTGCTTGATGTCGACCGGCTTGTCCCTATAGGTGAAGGCGGTGTAGCGCGAGATGACGAGCATGTCCGGGATTCGTGACAGATCGGTTATGAGATCCCCGGTGATCCCGTCGGCGAAATATTGCTGTTCGGGGTCGTTGCTCAAATTGACGAAGGGCAGCACGACAATCGACAGGCGCGGCGTGGCGAGCTCCGAAATTGCCACTGCTGGCACGTTCCGTCCCGGCATATCGCCCACCGGGGGCTCCGCCGAAATCGTGTCGCAATCGGCCGAACGGGTAGCCGAACCACGGACTGTGCGCCATGCTCGGAGCAATGGCCCCAACCCTCCACCGACGTCACGCAAGGCGCGCAGGCCCGCCTCATACTGCTCCCCTACCTCCCCGCTGCGGCCGGCCGCCGCAAGATTGGTGATCAACAGCGCCCACGCGGTCTCGTCATAGGGGTCGATACGGACCAGCTCGCGTGCATACGGTAACGCTGCGTCCGGGGTTGACCCGAGACGCTCCATCAAGGCGCGTAGGATTTGCGTCTGAAGCTTTCGCGCGTCCTCGCGCAAACTCAACTGCCAGCTGTGGAATTCGCTGTTCGCCGACAGGTCGAGATCGGCCAGCAGCGGCCCACGGAACAGGGAGGCGGCGCGCGCCAAGTCGTCCGGACGCGCTGCTCCGGCCTCGGGGCAGCGCTGCGCGGCAAAGCAAATCGACCTCGACCCCCTCAGTCCGCAGCTCGACCCTCTGCCGGTCGGCAACGAGCCGGGGACGACCGGGATCGTCGACCAGGGCCGGATCTTGCTGAGGCTCCATCTCAGGGCGCCGCGTGGATCGTCCGGCACGTCCCAGAATATCTCGCATAACCTTTCACGCCGATGCTTTTGTCGACTTAAAGCGAGGTATGCGAGAAGGGCGCGCGTCTTGCGCGATGGCGGCAACGTCACCGTGGCGCCGTCCCGGACGACCTCAAATTCGCCGAGGACCCTGAACTCCAGCACGGTGGCGTGCCCGTAGCTTAACGGCAGATTACACGAGTATGCAGTAACCACGTTTCCACCGCAACTTTCCACGGGCGCTGCCACGCTTACGCACACGGCAGTCAGTGGCATTGTCCGGTCGGCGAAAGCGCATTGGCCTCTCGCTGCAAACGGAGGCTCAACCAATGGACATCTCCTATGCCATTCCGACCGAGCGGTTCGCCCGCTGCATCGCCGCCTCGAAACGGGTTCGGTGGGACATCGAATCCGACGTGATCCGCGACCGCCGGTTCGACCGCGCCAGCAAGTTCCTGCCCGACGGGCTCAGTCTAGCGGGCCGGCTCGACTTCCTGTCGCCCCCCGAAAAGCTCTATTTCAGCCAGGTCCAGGGGCGCACCTACGCCAACATGTTCGGGTTGGTCGAGCGCTTCATCGGCGCCAAAGTGCTGGAAATGAGCCGCGACCACTGGCTGGGCGACCAAGTCGCGCTCGAGGCGCTGGTCCGGTTCGGCGACGAGGAGCTGAAGCATCAGGCGCTGTTCCGCCGGGTCGAGGCGCTGACCAGCGAGGTGATGCCGCCGGGTTACACTTTTGCGTTGGGATCCCAACGAAGTCGCCGCCGCCGTGCTGAGCAAGAGCAGCTGGGCCGTGCTGGCATTGACCCTGCACATCGAGCTGTTCACGCAGATCCACTATCGCGAAAGCATCCGCGATGATGCCGATCTGTCCGAGCTCTACAAGGACGTCTTCTTCTTCCACTGGAAGGAGGAGTGCCAGCACGCGCTCATGGATGAGCTGGAGTGGCGGCGCCTCGATGCCGGCATCAGTGCCGAGGCGCGCGATGCGGCGGTCGACGAACTGATCGCGCTGGTCGGGGCCGTCGACGCCATCGTACAGGCGCAGGCCGCTGCCGATGGCGATTACTTTGCTCGAACTTGCGGGCGGCAACTGAGCGCGCCCGAGGCCCGCATGATGCAGCAGACGATGCTGGAGGCGTACCGCTTCCAGTACATCCTCTCCGGCGCGCGGCATCCCCACTTCGCCAGCACATTGGCGAGCCTGACGACCGACGCACAACTCGGCCGTATCCACGAGGCGCTCGCTTCCCTTGCTCCGGTACGGATGCTGGAAGCTGCCTAAACCAACCTCAACCCTGATCGCATGAAAGGATCCAGATCATGTCCACGGCCGTCAAAATGCAAGATAATTCTTCCCTGTCTTCCAGCTGCGTCGTCAACGGTATCGACACCGATGCCGTGCATACGCTGATCGAGAGCGTCGAGGCCAATCCCGCACAGGGCATGACGCATTGGCAGGTCGCCAGTACCTGGCAGGGCGGCATGCACTCGCGGGCGCGGGTCGATAGCTTTGCAATCGGCGGCACCAATGTGCCGCGCCGCTTCTCGATCGACATCGACGAGCCCTTAGAGCTCGGCGGCGGTAACGCCTATGCCAATCCGCAGGAATATCTGCTCGCCGGCCTCAACGCCTGCATGATGGTGGGCTACTCGGCGCTCTGCGCGCTGCAGGGTATTACGCTGCAAAAATTGGAGATCACCACCGAAGGCGACATCGATCTGCGCGGCTTCTTCGGGCTCGATCCGTCGGTCGCTCCCGGCTATCGCGAGCTGCGCACCCGGGTGGTGATCAAGGGCGACGGCACCGAAGACCAGCTCCGGAAGATCCACGAGCTGGTGCTGGCGACATCTCCCAACTTCTACAACGTCACCCGCGCCGTCGCAGTCGTTCCGTCGCTGATCATCGAGTGACGGGACCGAGCTGTTGGAGGATGACATGAAGATCAATCTGGCAAAGCTCTCGGGTGGCACGACCGTAATCCCTCGCGAAATGCTGGACGGCCTGAAATCCCGCATTCGCGGTACGATCCTGACCGAGCGCGATGATGGCTATACCGCAGCGCGCAGCGTCTGGAACGCCATGATCGACCGGCGACCCGCAATCATCGTGCGGTGTGCCGGCGCCGCCGACGTCAAGGAAGCCGTTCGTTTCGCCCGCGACACGGGCGGAGTGCTCTCGGTGCGCGGCGGCGGCCACAACATCGCCGGCAGCGCAGTCTGCGACAGCGGCGTACTGATCGACCTGTCTTTTATGAAATCGGTCCACATCGACCCGTTTGCCCGCACCGCTCGGGTGGAGCCGGGCGTCACATTGGGCGAGTTCGACCGGGAAGCGCAGTCGTTCGGGCTGGTCACGCCGACCGGCATCAATTCTACGACCGGCATCGCAGGGCTCACCCTCGGTGGCGGATTCGGCTGGATCAGCCGCAAGTTCGGCTTGACCGCGGACAATCTCCTCAGTGCGGATATCGTTACCGCCGATGGGCAGCTTGTGCGGGCGAGCGACGTCGAGAACCCGGACCTATTCTGGGCGATCCGCGGCGGCGGCGGCAATTTCGGGGTCGTCACCTCGTTCGAGTTCCGACTGCACCCGCTCGGCCCGGAGGTCATGTCAGGCCTGATCGTGTACCCGTTGCACCAGGCGATCGATATGCTGAAACGGTATCGCGAGATCGTAGCGGCGGCGCCCGATGAACTCACCTGCTGGTCTGTGATGCGCTCGGCCCCGCCGCTCCCGTTCCTCCCCGCAGAGGTGCATGGCACAGGCATCATCGTGTTTGCCGCCTGCTATGCCGGAGCGATGGATGCCGCTGAGGCGGCGATGAAACCACTGCGGGAGATGGGCAGGCCGATCGCCGACGTGATCGGACCGCATTCCTTTGCCGGTTGGCAGTCCGCTCTCGATCCGCTCCTGACCCCAGGTGCGCGAAACTACTGGAAGTCACACTCGTTCACGACCCTCAGCGACGGTGCGATCGCCACGCTGGTCGACTATGCAGCGAAAGTTCCGTCGCCGGAGTGCGAGTTGGTCTGCGCCCAGCTCGGCGGTGCGATCAATCGGGTCCCAGCGGCGGCGACTGCCTACCCGCATCGTGACATCGGTTTCGTACTCAACATCCATACGCGGTGGCGCGAGCCTTCGGATGACGGGGCCTGCATCGCCTGGGCGCGATCTGTGTTCACGGCCTGTAAGCCGTTCGCAACCGGCGGCGTCTACGTCAATTTCATGCCGGAGGAGGAGAGGGATCGGGTCGCCAGCGCCTATCTCGGGAACGCCGAGCGGCTTGCCGCGATCAAGGCGAAATACGACCCGTGCAACCTTTTCCGAATGAACCAGAACATCCGGCCGGCGCCCTGAGGGCGTCGGCAGGTCACAGGAGGGCGGCTTGCCGATCTTCATGGATCGCCACGACATGCGCGGCATGACAGCCGAGAGCATCGCCGAGGCACATCGCAAGGACTTGCAAGTC
The DNA here is from genome assembly GCA_963774345.1 of uncultured Alphaproteobacteria bacterium. GTDB lineage: Bacteria > Pseudomonadota > Alphaproteobacteria > ATCC43930 > CGMCC-115725 > AP-15. Next base: position 251,775 of record CAVZFB010000057.1, on the reverse strand, counting down.
CAGGACCGGTACGGGGTCAAGTACTTGACTTACTGGTTCGACGGCGCGCGCGGCACCAATTTCTGCCTGGTTGAGGCGCCCGACGCCGCCACGGCTGAGCGGGTCCACCGCGAGGCCCACGGCAAGGTGGCCAACGACATCATTGCCGTCGATCTTGCGGTGGTTGAGGCGTTTCTCGGCCGCATCGGCGATCCCAAAGCAACCCAGGGCACCCCTGTTCCCGCTATCCATTCCGGGCTGCGCGCCGTCATGTTCACCGATATAGTCAGCTCCACCGAACTGACGGTGCGCCTCGGCGACTCTGCCGCGCTCGAGCTGATCCGGGTGCACGACGCACTCGTCCGGCGCGGCCTCGCTGCCCGCCTCGGACGCGAGGTCAAGCACACCGGCGACGGGATCATGGCCGCCTTCGACAACGTGGCCGACGCGGTACACGCCGCTGCCGACATCCAGTGGCACTTCGACACATACAACCGCGACGCGGCGGAAAGCTTGAGCGTGCGGATCGGCATCCACGCCGGTGAACCGGTAGCGAATCACGACGACCTGTTCGGTGCTACGGTGCACCTCGCGTCGCGGCTGTGCCGCGAAGCTGACGCAAACGGCATTATCGTGTCCGGGTTTGTGCAGGAGATGTGCGGCCTAGGTGCTGAGTGCTTTGCTCCGCTCGGCGAGCGCCGATTGAAAGGCTTTGCCGACCTGGTGCCAGTATTCCGGTTGGAGTGGCGCAAGCTGAGTTCTCCCGATCGGGTTTGACGGCACCCCCCAGCATAGCGGGGGATTGGCGTGTTTCGGGGCACAAGCGGAATTCGAAGCCGAGGCGACGCCGCGCAGTGAAACTCGTTGCGGGTGGCGCGATTTGGCGTTAACCCCTAAACCATCACGGTGTGACAGGCGGCGTCGGTTCTCGGATGGCGGGCAATCTCGTGCAGGGCGCGGTATTCACCGTCATGGTGGTGCGCGCCGGGCTGTTGCGTGACGCCGCCTTCGAGCAGGACCTCGCCGAGCAGATCCGGCGCAGCCCGCGCTTTTTTCTGAATGCGCCAGTAGTGCTCGACCTCAAGGATGCCGACGGATTCTCGGGTGCCGCTGGATTAGTCGAGGCGAAGGATGTGCTCCGCCGCCACACCTTGACCTTGGTCGGGGTGCAGAACGCATCGCCTGCGCAGGTCGAGGCCGCGTCCCTGGTTGGGCTAGCTAGCTTCGCACCGAATTCGGCACAGCCGAATCGGCGGCGCCCGCCCGAGTCGGCCGCCGCTCTCGCCCAGCCCGGCCGCGAGGCCGCGGCAAAGACGCGCCTGGTGACCCAGCCGGTGCGCTCGGGGACGCAGATCTACGCGCGCGGCGCCGATCTGGTCGTCATCGCCGCGGTCAGCCCTGGCGCCGAGATCATGGCCGACGGCAATATCCATGTGTATGGCGCTCTACGCGGCCGAGCGCTCGCCGGCGCCGGCGGCGATACCGAGGCACGAATCTTTTGCAACCGATTCGAGGCCGAGCTCGTCAGCATCGCCGGGCACTACCTGGTCAGCGAACAAATGCCTGCGGCGGAGCGGGGCTTTCCGGTGCAGATCACGCTCGTTGACGACCGGTTGACCATCACGCGAAATTGACGCTGATCTTTAGGCGGGGTCGTTAGACGGACGGCGACCTAACGGCGCTGCTCGGGCCGCTGCCAAAATCAGTTCGGCGCCAAAATCGGTTCGACGCCAGCGGGCAGGGGAGAGGGGAGGTCTGTTTGGCAGCAAAAGTCATTGTGCTCACTTCCGGGAAGGGCGGCGTCGGCAAGACCACCAGCGCCGCCGCCGTCGCCGCCGGGTTGGCTCTGCGCGGCCATCGCACGGTCGTCATCGATTTTGACGTGGGCCTGCGCAACCTCGACCTGATCATGGGGTGCGAGCGCCGGGTGGTCTTTGATTTCATCAATGTCATTAACGGCGACGCCAAACTCAACCAGGCGCTGATCAAGGACAGGCGCAACGACAGCCTGTATGTCTTTCCCACCTCGCAGACGCGCGACAAGGATGCGTTGAAGCGCGAGGGGGTAGAGCGCGTGCTCGACGAACTCAAAGAAAGCTTCGACTATATCGTCTGCGACAGCCCGGCCGGGATCGAGCATGGCGCGATCACCGCGCTCTATTTCGCCGACGAGGCGATTATCGTCACCAACCCCGAAGTCTCCTCGGTCCGCGACAGCGACCGCATCATCGGCATCCTCGCCTCGAAGTCGCGGCGCGCCGAGCACAATATGGATCCGGTCGCGGTCCATTTGCTGTTGACCCGCTATTCGCCCGAACGGGTCGAGAAGGGCGAGATGCTGGCGATCGAAGACGTCAAGGAAATCCTGTCGATCCCGTTGCTCGGCGTCATCCCGGAATCGGAATCGGTGCTGCGCGCCTCGAACACCGGGACCCCGGTGGTGTTCGACGATCAGAGCCCAGCCGGCCAAGCCTATCATGACGCTGTCGCCCGGCTGCTCGGCGAGCAGCGCGAGCTGCGCTTTCTAAAGCCCGAGCGCCGCAGCTTTTTCCGCAGCCTGTTCGGTAGGGCGTGATGGGCTTCCTCGGTTTTCTGTTCCCGGAGCGGCGAAACACGGCCGTCATCGCCCGCGACCGGCTGAAGATCGTGCTCGCCCATGAGCGGGCGAGCCGCGCGGCGCCTGACTTTCTGCCGGCGCTGCAAAAAGATCTGCTCGACGTCGTCGGCCGCTATGTCGAGATCCGCGATGAGATGCTGCACGTCAATGTCGGCCGATCGGGTGAAACGTCGCTGCTAGAAATCAACGTCGAAATCGACGGCGCCAAGGTCAGGCCGGTCAAGAACGGGGCTGCTGCCGACGAGAAGCCAAAGGTTGTACCGGGCCCGAGGCCTGATCCCGGCTCGCACCCACCCTGGGTCAAGCCCAGCTGAATCGTGTCGGCAAAAAGAAACATGCCGGCGTCAAACCCGGCAGAGGAGAGTGAAACATGGCGACATTCGTGCTGATCCACGGCGCCTATCAGGGCGGTTGGATCTGGAAACCGACGGCCACCCGGCTCAGGGAGACGCGGCACCTCGTCTATGCCCCATCGCTCGACGGCTGCGCCGAGCGGCGGCATCAGTTGCGGCCGGGGATCACCGTCGAGACGCACGCCGCCGAGATAGCCGAACTGCTGTTCTATGAAGATTTGAACGATGTCGTGCTGGCCGGCACCAGCTCCGGCGGCATGGTATTGTGCCGGGCTGCCGAGCTGGCGCGCGAGCGAATCGGGCGGCTGATTTTTGTCGACGCGCTCGCGTTGCTCGACGGCGAGCGGATCGCCCAGATCGTGAACCGTCCGACACCGCGGGTCACTACCGCTCTCGCGGTCGGACCGTCGCGCGAAGATGCGGAAAACCGCAGCTTCGTCGACCTCGATCAGGCGACGCGCGCCTTTGCCCTCGCCCGCTATACGCCGCACCCGATCGCCGCGATGGAAGAGCCGGTCTCGCTGACAAGCTTCTGGTCACAGCCGTGGAAGGCAACGGTGATCCGCTGCCGTCGCGCCGCCAATCCGGGGGAAGCGCACCAGCGCCGCACCGCCGAAAAGCTCGGCGCCAAATATCTCGAGATCGACACCGGCCACTACCCGATGCTGTCCGATCCCGACGTGCTGGCGCCGCTGCTGATGGCTGGATAACGACGGGTTGGCAGGAGATCGCGGCAGGATTCGCCATTTAATCACAAGCGCTGCCTAGGCGCTCGGACCGATGGCCGCGGAGCGCTATATCGCGAGCCTCAAAGACCATCGCGGGCCGCCCGTAATGGCCGCATGGTGTTTTGACGATAGCCGATTCCGCTGACTAACGGCCGCAGACTCTGCTTAGGCCACCCAACGGCTACCGTTGCTGGTGCGGACGGCGGGACTCGAACCCGCACCCCCTTACGAGGAGCAGATTTTCATACCACCTCGGCTTTCGCCGCCGCCTGATCGGCGTTCGTGGTCTGGACTATCCCTTCGCCCTAGCTCGATGGCCGTAGGCGCCGCCCGTCTAGTCTCTACACCTTCCCTCGAAGAGGGCTTGGCTCGGGATTGGCTTAGATGACCCCTTAGCTTTCCCCGATTTTGAGCGGTTCTGCTCCACGGGTTTCCCCGCGGGCACTCCAATTGAAGTCTGCTGCGTCTACCGATTTCGCCACGTCCGCGTTCGCTCAGATCTCCTTCTCAGCATATCCGCCCGCGGGCGACAGCCTAGCCTTCGCTGAGGCCCTCATGCGGATCGCCGCCGAGCGTTTGGATTAGTGTATTGAGCTCTTCGGTTGCGGCGCCGAGCCGGGCGCGATTGGTGCTACGCAGCACCAAAGTCACTCCGAAGTCGCCGCGCCGGAAATAGGGGTAGGATCCGATTTCAACATCCGGGTAGCGGTCCTGCAGCGCCGACAGATCCTGCGCCAAAGTACCTTCGCCGAGGCGGCAGCTGACGCTGCGGCTCAGCATCTTTTCGCCCCCGGCGAGTCGGTGCTTCAGCTGCTCGAAGATCCCCTGCATGATGCTGGGCACCCCGGGGAGGACAAAGACATTGCCGATCTGGAAGCCCGGCGCTCGGGAGATCGGGTTGGGCAACAATACGGCGCCATCAGGAACCCGCGCCATGCGCAGCCGCGCTTCGTTCAGATGGCCTGCCGGATAATGGGCTTCGAGCAGCCGCTTGGCATCCGGATGGAGGATCAGAGGCACCGCAAACGCGTCGGCCATGCATTCGGCGGTGATGTCGTCATGGGTCGGCCCAATCCCGCCGGTGGTGAAAACGTAATCGAATCGCCTGCGTACATCGTTGACCGTAGCGACGATGACATCAGCGTAGTCGGGAATGACCTGCGCTTCGCGCACCCGGATGCCGATCTCGTTTAGGCCCCGAGCGAGGAAGCTCAGATTCTCATCCTGGGTGCGTCCGGAAAGGATCTCGTTGCCGATTATCAATACGCAGGCGGTGACGATTTTGGGTTCGGCCGCCGCGGTGCCGCGATCGGGGTTGCTCGTCGTCATTCTCTCTTCGGCCTCTTCCGCCTCCGCGGCTTCGTCTTTCATAGGCGAATGAATGGCGCGGCACAATCGCGGGCGAGGTTGCCCAGCCGCGCGGGAATCCCTACGTTCAATCTCATGCGAGAAGGGTCGCGGCGTGACCCACCAACGACGATGCGAATACGCGGCATGCAGCAGGATCTGATGAGAGGTCTCGCGGTCGGCGAGGCACGCGACGGCCGGATCAAGATCCACGGGCCCGAGGCGTTCGAGGGTATGCGGCGCGCCGGCGCGCTGGCGGCAGCGACGCTCGACTTCATCACCCCTTTTGTTCGCCCGGGCGTCACCACCAGCGAACTCGATCGGCTGTGCCACGATTTCGCGGCCGACCACAATGCGATTTCGGCGCCGCTCAACTATCGCGGTTTTCCGAAATCCATCTGCACCTCGATCAACCATGTCGTCTGTCACGGCATTCCGGGCGAGCGGCGACTGATCGAGGGCGACATACTCAACATCGACGTGACCCCGATTCTCGACGGCTGGCACGGCGACACTAGCCGGATGTTTTTCGTTGGCGAGCGCGTCCCGATCAAGGCGCGACGGCTCGTCGACGTAACCTATGAAGCGATGATGCGTGGCATCGCCGTGGTACGTCCCGGTACTCGCATCGGCGCCATCGGCAACGCGATCCAGCGCTACGCCGAGGGCAACCGCTTTTCGGTGGTGCGCGACTTTTGCGGCCACGGCGTAGGCCGCATCTTTCACGATGCGCCTTCCATCCTGCATTACGGCAGCCCTGACGAGGGGCCGGTCATGCACGAGGGGATGATCTTCACCGTCGAGCCGATGATCAACGCCGGACGCTGGGAGGTGAAGATTCTGGGCGATGGCTGGACCGCAGTGACCAAGGACCGCTCTCTGTCAGCGCAGTTCGAGCACACTGTCGGAGTGACGGCCACCGGCTACGAGATCTTCACGGTCTCTCCGACTGGCCTGCACCGCCCTCCCTACCCGGATGACTTGCGGGAAGAAAATCCCGTTGTGGGACCGCATCCGACGTCACCTACCCAACCGGCTACGGGTGGCGAATTATAGCGGTGGGGTGGCTCGATCGCTCGGGCAGTGGCGGGACCAACGCTTTCGAGGTAGAAGCCGTTGCTGGCCGGAGCCCGCCATGATTCCTCGTGCCGTCGCACCTTTTTGCCTGACTCTGCTGGCCGCTGCCACGACGTTGGCGCAGGCCCCGACCCCGCCGGTCGGCGAGCCGCCCGCCGCCGCACCGCAATCCCTCGCGCCGCAAACCAGCGGCACGCAGCCGGGCCGCGTTTTCTGCGAGCAGAATGTCAGCTTTCAGCTTCCTGATCCTTCGACTATTCCCGAAAACTTCCGGCGTTTTGTCGGCGTGTGGAGCGATGCGGCGTGGGACACACATACCTGTGCCGCGCTGATCGTGCAGGACGTCAAAGGGGACGGCACCGCATCGATTATCTATGTCTTCGGACCACAAGGGACGAGCACGCCAGCGCCCGGTGGCGTGCTGCACGGCACCGGGGTGATCCGCACAAACGAGTTGAGATTTCAGAACTCCGACGGTAGCCAGTTCGCCTTTCGCCCAGGGATCGTAGATATGGTCGGGCATCTGATAGATCCCAAAGGCCAGAGTTTCGAAGCAACGTTCAAGCAGACACCCTAGCCGCCCGGCCGCCCCGAGTTGACGTTGCTGGCCTCCGTTACCAAATCACGCCAACGCCGGGGTCGATCGCCGACCGGCTAGATCGCCGCTGCACGCGAGGCTTCTCGGCGGGAACCGAGCTATTGTATCTGACTGTCGCAACCTTCATATGCCTCGACCCATCACCCCCTCGCCAATCAACGAGCTGAACGAGCGCAGCCGGGAGATCTTTCGCCTGATTGTCGACGGCTACGTCGCCACCGGCGAGCCGATCGGCTCTCGCACCTTGTCACGGCTGTTGGGCCAGAACCTGTCGCCGGCGACGATCCGTAACGTCATGGCCGATCTTGAAGAAGCGGGGCTGCTTTACGCGCCCCACACTTCGGCCGGGCGGCTGCCAACCGAAGCGGGGTTGCGGCTGTTTGTCCACGGTCTGCTCGAAGTCGGACGCCTCGCCGAGGACGAGCGCCGCAGCATCGAAAGCCTTTGTGTCGCTCGCGGCAAGAGCCTGCCGCAGGCGCTCGAGGAAGCAATCAGCGCGCTCTCGGGTCTGGCGCATTGCGCCGGGGTGGTCATCGCTCCAAAGCAGGACCGGCCGCTGAAGCATGTCGAGTTTGTCCATCTCGGCCCCGGCCGCGCGCTTGTCGTTCTGGTCACCGAGGATGGGCTTGTCGAAAACCGAGTCATCGAGGTGCCTCTGGGCCTGCCGCCTGCAGCATTGGTCTCCGCCGGCAATTATCTGAACGCCCGGTTGGTCGGCCGGACGCTCGAGGAGGCCAGGGACGAAATCCAGCAGGAGATCGAATCGCACCAGGCTCAGCTCGACGTATTGACCTCGAAGCTCGTTGCCGCGGGGCTGGCGGACTGGGCTGGGGGAGAAGCCGGCAGCGCCCTGATCGTTCGCGGCCAGGCAAACTTGCTCGACGACGTGACCGCGCTGGCCGACCTTGAAAGGCTGCGGACGCTTTTCGAGATGCTGGAGACTCGCGAAACAATATTGCGCCTGCTCGATGCCAGCAAACAGGGCGACGGCGTGCAGATCTTCATCGGCGCCGAAAGCCACTTGTTCGGGGTGGCTGGCTGTTCGATGGTAATCGCTCCCTACCAAAACAGCCGCGAGCAGATCGTCGGCGCGATCGGGGTGATCGGCCCAACCCGAATCAACTACGCCCGGATCATCCCGATGGTGGATTTTACGGCGAAGGTGATCGGGCGCCTTATCGGATAGGACGGATGATGGACGACACCAGAAATCACCAGGAGACGACGTCTGATGAGGCGTCGGTCGCCGCCAACAACAATTTCGACGAGGCCGCTGAGCTCTCGCCGGAAGCACGGGTGGCGGTGCTCGAGGCCGAGCTTGCCGAGCACAAGGACCGGCTGCTGCGTGCATTGGCCGAGGCCGAGAACACCCGCCGCCGGGCCCAGCGCGAGCGCGACGACGCCACGAAATATGCGATCTCCGGTTTTGCAAAGGAGCTGCTGTCAGCCGCGGACAATCTGCGCCGCGCCCTCGCCAGCCTGCCCGAGGCGGAAGTCGGGGATGAGCGCACCCGCAGCCTGCTCGCGGGGGTCGCCGCAACCGAACGCGAGCTCTTGTCGGTTTTCGAACGGCACGGTATCCGTCGTATCGATCCGCTGGGCGAGCGCTTCGACCACAATCTCCATCAGGCGATCTTTGAGGTCGAGCACGGCGACCGGCCGCCCGGCACGATCGTCGAGGTGCTGCAGCCGGGCTACCTGCTGCACGACCGCCTGCTGCGGCCGGCCATGGTGGGCGTCGCCAAGTCGCCGGCGAAACCGGCCGAGCCGTTGTAGCGCCCCAAACGCTGGCTTATATAACTTTCAAAGTAAGGGGATGACTGTACAACCACTTCCTGGGGGATCGGGACGGTGCTTCCCCAGGCCGCCCGGTTCTGCTTTTGAAATGAGGTGTCCATGAGCAAGGTCATCGGTATCGATCTCGGCACGACCAATTCCTGCGTGGCCGTGATGGAAGGCAGGAATGCCAAGGTAATCGAGAACAGCGAGGGCATGCGGACGACGCCCTCGATGGTGGCGTTCACCGAATCGGGCGAACGGCTCGTCGGCCAGGCGGCGAAACGTCAGGCTGTGACCAATCCCGAAAACACGTTTTTTGCGATCAAGCGGCTGATCGGCCGGCGCTTCACCGACCCGATGGTCAAAAAAGACATCGATCTCGTCCCGTACAAGATCATTTCGGGCGACAACGGCGACGCCTGGGTCGAGAGCCGCGGCAAGAAGTACGCGCCTTCGCAGATCAGCGCCTTCATCCTGCAAAAGATGAAGGAAACCGCCGAGGCATATCTCGGCGAGACGGTGACGCAGGCCGTCATTACCGTACCGGCCTATTTCAACGACAGTCAGCGTCAGGCGACCAAGGATGCAGGCAAGATCGCCGGGCTCGAGGTTTTGCGCATCATTAACGAACCGACTGCGGCGGCGCTCGCCTATGGCATGGAGCGCAAGGGCAGCGGCACGATCGCGGTCTACGATCTGGGCGGCGGCACTTTCGACATCTCGGTGCTTGAGATCGGCGATGGCGTCTTTGAAGTCAAATCGACCAACGGCGACACGTTTCTCGGCGGCGAAGACTTTGATAAGAATATCATCGATTACCTCGCAGATGAATTCAGGAAAGAGCAGGGGATCGATCTCCGCAATGACCGTCTCGCACTGCAGCGTCTGAAGGAGGCCGCGGAGAAAGCCAAGATCGAACTCAGCTCGTCAATGCAGACCGATGTCAATTTGCCGTTCATCACCGCTGACCAACACGGGCCCAAGCACCTCAACATCAAATTGACGCGGGCCAAGCTCGAAGCGCTGGTAGATGATTTGATCCAGCGCACGATCGGGCCGTGCCGCAATGCGCTGAAGGATGCCGGGCTAAAGGCCTCCGAGATCAACGAGATGATCCTTGTCGGCGGGATGACCCGGATGCCCAAGGTCATCGAGACGGTCAAGCAGTTCTTCGGCAAAGAGCCCAACCGCAGCGTCAACCCAGACGAGGTCGTGGCCATCGGCGCGGCGATCCAGGCCGGTGTCTTGCAGGGCGAGGTCAAGGATGTCCTGCTGCTCGATGTGACACCCTTGTCGCTCGGCATCGAGACCCTGGGTGGTGTCTTCACCCGGCTGATCGACCGAAACACGACCATCCCGACCAAAAAGAGCCAGACCTTTTCGACCGCAGAGGACAACCAGACCGCGGTAACGATTCGCGTCTTCCAGGGTGAGCGCGAGATGGCGGCGGACAACAAATTGCTCGGTCAGTTCGATCTGGTCGGCATTCCGTCGGCGCCGCGCGGCATGCCCCAAGTCGAAGTCACTTTCGATATCGACGCCAACGGCATTGTCCAAGTCTCAGCCAAGGACAAAGCTACCGGCAAGGAGCAGCAGATCCGCATCCAGGCTTCGGGTGGGCTCTCGGAAGGCGACATCGACCAAATGGTCAAGGACGCCGAAGCCCATGCCGAGGAGGACAAACGGCGTCGCGAACTGGTCGAGGCCAAGAACAACGCCGATGCGCTGATCCACACGACCGAGCGCACCTTGAGCGAAAGCGGCGACAAGGTTGCCCAGGGCGACCGCGACTCGGTGCAGCAGGCCATTCAAGCCTTGAAGGATGTGCTCGGGAGCGACGACGCCGTGCAGATCAAGTCCAAGACCGAGGCCCTCGGGCAAGTTTCAATGAAGCTAGGTGAGGCGCTGTACAAGGCCCAGCAGGCACAGGAGGCCGGGGCGGGCGAGGGCGGCCCGGGCTCGGGTGGGGCGTCGCAGGGCGGCCACGGAGGACCTGGCGGCGATGACAAGGTCGTCGATGCCGATTTCGAGGAAGTCGACGATCAGAAAAAGCGCGGTTCGGCTTAGCCGACGCTACCGCGTAAATTCGGATCGAATGCGCTCTCCCCGGCGGATACTTGCCGGGGCGTTGCGCGGCGGCTAACCCCTCTCCAGCGAACGCCCGTCGATTATGGCCAAGCAAGATTTTTACGAGGTACTCGGCGTCACCAAATCCGCCAGCGCGGATGATCTTAAGAAAGCGTATCGCAAGCTGGCGATGCAATATCACCCGGACCGAAATTCGGGGGATAAGGGCGCAGAGCAGAAATTCAAGGACATTAGCGAGGCCTACGACGTTCTCAAGGACGATCAGAAGCGCGCCGCCTATGACCGGTTCGGCCACGCTGCCTTTGAGCAAGCCGGCGGCCGCGGCCCTGGCGATTTCGGCTTTTCCGGCGGATTTGCCGACATCTTCGACGAGATGTTCGGCGAGTTCATGGGCGGTGGGCGGCGTGGCCAGGGGGGGCCGAGCCGCGGCAGCGATCTCCGCTACAACCTCGAAATTTCGCTCGAGGAAAGTTTTCGCGGCAAGCAGACGACTATCCGTGTTCCCAACCTCGTCGCCTGCGACCAATGCAACGGCAGCGGGGCCGAGGCGGGGTCCAAACCGGTCTCTTGTCCGACCTGTCACGGGCGCGGACGCGTTCGCACCCAGCAAGGTTTCTTTTCGGTCGAGCGCACCTGCCACGGCTGCCAGGGCGCGGGACGGGTCATCGAGAAGCCGTGCAAAGGCTGCGGCGGCCAAGGCCGAGTGCGGCGCGAGAAAACTTTGTCGGTCAACATCCCGCCCGGGATCGAGGACGGCACCCGCATTCGCCTAGCTGGCGAGGGCGAGTTTGGGGTGCGCGGCGCCGCGCCCGGCGACCTCTATATGTTCGTCAGCGTGGCGCCGCACTCTCTCTTTCAGCGCGACGGCGCCAACATCCACTGTCGGGTACCCATTCCGATGACCACGGCGGCGCTTGGCGGCAACATTGAGGTTCCGACCGTTGACGGCAGTCGGGCGCGCGTCACGGTGCCGGCCGGGACCCAGTCGGGACATCAATTCCGGCTCAAAGCCAAGGGCATGACGGTGCTGCGTTCGGCCGCGCGCGGCGACATGTTCATCGAAGCGACCGTCGAGACGCCGGTCAACCTGAACAAGCGCCAGCAGGAACTTCTGCGCGAATTCGATAAGGAAGGCGAGAACAACCGCACCCACCCCGAGAGCGAAGGTTTTTTCGCCCGGGTCAAGGAGTTCTTCGAAGACCTGCGCGAATAGCGCCTAGAGTTCGCTCCCGTCCGGCAAGCGCCGAAGGTCAGTAGCAGACCGGCGATGGACCGGCGTAGGCAACTCTTGGTGAGGTTGCCGCACCCCCGACCGCCCCGGCCAATCCGCCGACCAAAGCGCCCAATCCGGCATTGCCGCCGATCGCACCCAGCGCTGCTCCAGTGGCGGCGCCAGCCGCACCCGTACTCACCGCACGACATCCGGCGTGACCCCGCAACCCGCCAGCGATAGCACGGCCAGAACGCAAATCGCGAAAACCCAGTACCGCCGCATCACCCACCTTCCTAGCGATCATGCCAGCGAGCGACTGTTGCTCACCCGTTGAACATCGATAGGTCTGGGCGAGTTCCGATTCGCGGGGCGGCGTTACTCTGCTGCGGCGGGCTCGCGTTGGTCTGCGAGGACCGGCGGATTGCCCTTGGTCAATACCGCCTCGAGCCTGGTGCGGACCTCGGCGAGCTTGACCGGGTGCTCGATCTTGTGGCCGAACAAATTCTTGACATAGAAGACGTCGACGACCTTTTCGCCGTATGTCGAGATCTTCGCGCTCGACACCTGGAGACTGAGGCGGGTCAGTTCGCGGGTCAGCTCGAACAGTAGGCCTGGCCGGTCGCGCCCGTTGACCTCGATCACCGTGTGCGAGGCGCTGGCGTTGTTGTCGACAAGAACGCGAGGCGCCACGGTAAACACCTGCGTTCGGCTGGGAAACGCGGGCGGTCGGGCAAGCTCGCGATGCGGCTTCAAATCGCCGGTCAAGACGTTCTCGAAGACCACTGCGAGCTTCGCGAGCTTGTCCGGACGATCGAACGCCCGGCCAGCCAGATCCTGAACCCAGAATGTATCGAGGGCCATCCCGTTCGACATCGTCATGATCCGAGCATCGACGATATTGGCGCCGCTGACCGCGAGGGCGCCGGCGATGCGTGAAAACAATCCGGGGTGGTCGGCCGTATAGAGCGTGATCTCGGTTACAGCGCGCTGGGTATCGACCTGTTTTTCGACAGTGAGCGGCGCGCCGCTTACCTCCGCCTCGCGCATCAGTCGCGCATGCCGGGCATGGGTATCGGGATCGAAAGATAGCCAATAGAAGGGATAGCCGCTTTTGGCGAACGCCGCGAACTCCGCGTCGCTGAAATCCGGCAGCCGCTCCCGCACCGCGGTCAGTGCGGCCGCCACCCGCGAATCCCGGGCTCCTACCGTCAATCCGCCCGACATCATCTCGACGGCACGTTGGAAGAGGTCGCGTAACAACGCCGCCTTCCAGCCGTTCCACACACGCGGACCCACCGCCCGGATGTCGGCGACGGTCAAGATCAGCAGCAGTTTCAACCGCTCTGGCGATTGTACGTGCTCAACAAAGTCGCCGATCGTCTGCGGGTCACTGATGTCGCGCTTGAACGCTGTGCCGCTCATCAGCAGATGCCAGCGTACCAGCCAAGCCACAGTCTCGGTCTCCTCGGCGGGCAGGCCGAGCCGCGGCCCTAGCTTGAGGGCGACGCGTTCGCCGAGCACCGAATGGTCGCCGCCCCTGCCCTTGGCGATGTCATGCAGCAAAACTGCGAGGTAAAGCGCGCGGCGCGATACGATCGTCGCCGCCAGCGCCGTTGCCATCGGCAACTCGTCCTTGAGCAGTCCGGTCTCGATCTGGTGCAGAATCCCGATCGCAAACAGCGTGTGCTCGTCCACCGTATAGTGGTGATACATGTCGTATTGCATCTGCGCCACGACACGCCCGAAGTCGGGGATGAACCGGCCAAAGACACCGGCTTCATTCATTCGGCGCAGCGCTGTTTCGGGATCCTTGCGCGAGGTCAGGATTTCGAGGAATAGGCGATTAGCCTCGGGATTTTCGCGCAGCCGCCCGTCGATCAGCCGCAGGGATTGACCGGCCCGGCGCAGCGCGCGCGGATGAATGTCGAGCTCGTGCTGCTGGGCGACATGAAACAGACGGAGCAGCGCCACCGGGTCCTTCTTGAAGAAATCCTCGGACGGGATCGTCAGCCGCTCGCCGTCGAGCACGAACCCGTCGAGCGCGCGCTTGCCTACCCCCCAGCGTACCCAGGAGAGCCGTCGCTTGCGCTTCTGATCAGCTTCGAGGATCGCGCAGAAAATCCGGGTTAGGTCGCCGACATCCTTTGCGACCAGAAAGTAATGCTTCATGAAGCGCTCAACCCCACGGCTGCCCGTGTGGTCGGTATATCCCATCCGCCGCCCGATCTCGCTCTGCAGGTCGAAAGTCAGCCGCTCCTCGGCGCGTCCGGCGAGATAATGGAGATGGCAGCGCACCGTCCACAGAAAGCTCTGAGCTCGGGCGAATCGGCGCGATTCCTCATCCGACAGTACGCCGAGATCGACGAGTTTGGCTACATCGTCGATGCGGTAAATATATTTTGCGATCCAGAACAAGGTATGCAGGTCTCTGCAGCCCGCCCTTGCCTTCCTTGACGTTGGGCTCGAGTTGGTAGCGGCTGTCGCCGACTCGGCGGTGGCGCTCGTCCCGCTCGGCGAGCTTGGCTTCGACGAATTGGGGGGCAGTGCCGCGGACAATCTCGCTGTCGAAGCGCTTTTTGAGCTCGCGGAATAATGCCTCGTCGCCCCACAAATAACGTGCTTCCAGCAGGCTGGTGCGGATGGTGAAATCGGATTTGGCCTGGCGCAGACACTCCTCGACCGAGCGCGTCGACTGCCCGACCTTGAGCCCGAGATCCCACAACAAATAGAGCAGCAACTCGACGACTTGCTCGGTATGGGGGGTCTGCTTGTAGGGCAGTAGAAACAGCATGTCGATGTCGGAGAACGGGCGCCAGCTCGCTGCGCCCATAGCCGCCGACCGCGACGAGGGCCAGCCGCTCGCCCGAGGTCGGATTGGGAAGTGGATAGATTTCTCCGGTGACCACGTCGAACAGAGCGCGGATCAACTGATCCATCAAAAAGCATTGCTCGCGCACGACCGCAGTGCCGTCGCCCGTGGCTTCAAAGCGGCGACGAATCTCGCTGCGTCCCGCGGTCAAAGCCCCTTTCAGCGGTCCTATTAACGAAGCGCGATCAAAGCTCGGCGATTTGTCGGAGTGAGAAGCGGCCGACAATACTTCGGCCAGCACCCGCCGGTCGATGATCTCGCGTTGCCGCGCGATGGTCGCCATGGTCTTCCGTCGCGGCTGCGAGGCGCTAGCGGCCCCGACAGGTTTCCTCCCACGGCGGCCTAGAGCGACCGCCGAGCGAGATATATAGGGACGAAAACCGAAATCCACCCCGTTAGCTCCAAAAGCCGGTCATCACAGATGACGGCCGGCGTCGACGGTGACGATCGACCCGGTAGTGTGTCTCAGATGGGTAATGGAGGCCATGACCGCGAGTGCCACGTCATGTGCCTCGATCGCGCGTTTCAGCGGCGTCGCCATTGCCGCGGCGGCCATCATCTCTTCTGTGCGGCCGGGGACGAAGCCGGTATGGACCATCCCCGGCGCGACGATCACGACACGGATCTCGGGGCCGAGCACGCGCGCTAACGCCATGCTCATGGTGTTGAGAGCAGCCTTCGAGGCCCCGTAGATGATTGAGCTGCCGGTACCATGCTGTGCAGCCCCCGAAGAAATATTGACGATCACCCCGTCGCCCGACTCGCGCAGCAACGGGACAAAGGCCCGGATCGTCGCGAAAGGCCCGCGCACATTGGCAGTCAACACGGCGTCGATCAGATCGTCGTCGAGCGCTTCGAGATCGTGGTGTGGGACCATCCGGGTAAAGCCGGCGGAATTGACCAGGATGTCGGCTCGGCCGAACTCCTCCCTGACTGCGGCCGCCACCTTGCGGATCTGGGCAGTGTCCTCCAATGGCAGATGCATCGCCTTGTGGCCGTTGCCGGGTACTTCGGCGATCAGCGCCGCCGCCCGCTCGGCACCCCTGTTGTAGCCGACGACGACCCGCGCCCCCGCCGCAGCGAGCAGCCGCACGCTCGCGGCACCGATGCCGCTGCTGCCGCCGGTTACGACAGCGACCTTGTCCGTGAGCGGGGAGAGGTTTTCGGTAGTCATTCCGATACACCCAGGCGCTGCGAGACGATTTCGGCGAGAAGCGGGTTGAAGCGGTCGGCCGCTTCGTACTGCACCCAATGCCCGGCCCCTTCGACTACCTCGAAGCGGGCACCGGGCTGGAATGAGCGCAGGGTTTGGGCACGCTCGTCGAGATGGGGATAGGCGGTGGCGTCGCGCCCACCCCAGATCCCGTCGAGCCGCGCTTTGATCAATGGCAATGCGCGGATCAGCGTGTCGGCGCGCGAAAAGCGGCGGCTTTTGACCCGGCCGCGCGGCGCGTTCTGCGACTGGATATAGACTGCGAGTTCGTCGATCTTCGTCGGGTCGGCGATCATTAGAGCGCCGAGATTGTGGCGGTGAGTGGCGAAGGCTGCCTCGTTCGCAGCGCCGGGGGGAACGCGTCTGAGATCGGTTGGCTGGCGGACCAGCCCCAGCCCGTTCGAGCCGACGACGGTAAAGGCGCGCACTCTGTCACCGAGCTGGGCAGCGACATGCCCTCCCAGGACACCACCGAACGAGAATCCGGCGAGATGGAGCCGTTCGCGTCCCGGGAACACGATGTCGAGCCCATCGACCAGGATGCGCGCCAGCCCTTCAGCAGTGTGCGGCTCGGGTGGGGTTGCCGACTCGCCGAGCCCGGGCAGGTCGGGGGCGACAATGGTAAACGCACGTGACAACGGTATTATATTGCGGATCCAATGCATCCACGAGCCATAGCCGCCGTGGAACAGGACCAAAGGCGGCCCTGCGCCCCACACGCGCCACACCATTCGACCATCCCCGCACGGGGTCTCGACACGTTCAGCCTCGGCCGCAATGCCGTCGACAACAGCCTTGGTCTCTGCGCTGATCTCAGCCACCGATCGCCTCGGAAAGTCGTTTCGACAGGCTGATAGCCGGTTTTGCATGGCAGGCCTAGTCCCGTATGCCTGTAGCTGCCAGCCCCACCAAATGCGTAATTCGCTCTCCCCGACTGTGGGAGTGTGACTATATCAACCAGATTAGGCGTCGCCGGACGGTGACCGGGCGCCGCCGCCCCGCTCGGAGCCGACAATGCCGGAACGACAACTCGAAGCGTTGATGTGGGCGAAAGCCTGTGAGGCGATGGAACGTGCAGACCGTCTGCACCGTCAATTCTTTCACCGCGGTCATGCGACGCCCAATTGGGAAGCACCATGCGACATCTTCGAGACCGACCACGCCTTGACCATCCTGATTGCCCTGCCCGGTGTCGCGCCCGAAGAGATCAAGGTGACGTCTGAGCGCCGGGGTGCTGATGGTCAGCGGCGAGCGCCCGCTGCCGCCCGAGCTGGCGCAGGCCCGAATTCATCGGCTGGAGATCCCGCACGGGCATTTTCAGCGGCGGATCGAGCTGCCGCCCGTCCGCTTCGAGATTTCCGGACGGCACCTCGCCAATGGCTGCCTGATGGTGCAGCTGCACAAGCTGTGATGAACGCGCAGCGCCCGCCAGCGAGCTCCTTTCCAAGGACTTCTGCAGATGTCTCTCGAAGAACATGAATTGCGCACGGCGGAACCCGCCCCGCCCCCGGCGCCCGGCGCCATTGAAGAGGCGCTGGCCGGGATTCCGGCGCTTCCGGCCGAAGCGCTGATCCTGATCCCGACGCGCAGCCTCGTAATGTTTCCCGGCACGGTGCTGCCGGTCACGCTCGGCCGCCAGCGCTCGATCGCGGCGGCGCAGGCTGCGATCCGTCTCAACCGGCCAATCGGGCTGGTCTTGCAGCGCGATCCGGCGACCGACGACCCGATCTCGGTCGATCTGCACCGGATGGGCACCGAGGCCAACATACTGCGCTATGTGACCAGCCCCGACGGCCAGCATCATGTGATCAGCCAGGGCGAACGGCGCTTTCGCATCCTCGACTTTCTCGACGGCTACCCGTTTCTTGTGGCGCGGATCGAGCGCGTGGCCGAGGTCGAGGCCAGCAGCAAAGACATCGAAGCGCGGATGCTCATTCTGCGCAACCAGGCGATGGAGGTGCTGCAATTGTTGCCGCAGACCCCGGTCGAGCTGGTCAACGCCGTGCAGTCGGCCAGCTCGGCCGCGGCGCTCGCGGACCTCATTGCCGGATTCATGGACATTACTCCGGCCGAGAAGCAGGAGATCCTCGAAACCGTCGATATCGAAAGCCGTCTCGCTCGGGTGTCGGCGATGCTGGCCTACCGCACTGAAGTGCTGCGCCTGTCCCGCCAGATCAGCGAACAGACCAAGGAAAAGATCGACGACCGTCAGCGCGAGTTCCTGCTGCGCGAGCAGATGAAGACGATCCAGAAAGAACTCGGCGAAGGCGACGATGCCAAGAGCGCAGAGATCGCCGAGCTGGCGAAAAAGATCGCCGAGGCCAAGATGCCGCCCGAGGTCGAAGAGCATGCAAAGCGCGAGCTGGCCCGGCTCGAGCGCATGCCCGAGGCGGCCGGCGAATATTCGATGGCGCGCACCTACCTCGAATGGCTGATCGAATTGCCGTGGTCGATCGAGTTGGGTAAGCCGATCGACATCGCCGAGGCCCGCCGCATACTCGACGCCGACCATTATGGCCTGGCCAAGGTCAAGCGGCGCATCCTCGAAAACCTAGCGATTCAGCAGCTCAATCCCGGCGGCCGGAGCCCGATTCTATGCTTTGTCGGGCCGCCCGGCGTCGGCAAGACCTCGCTTGGACAGAGCATCGCTCGCGCGACCGGCCGGAAATTCGTCCGCGTCAGCCTCGGCGGCACGCATGACGAAGCCGAGATCCGCGGCCATCGCCGCACCTATATCGGGGCGCTTCCCGGAAACATCATCCAGGGAATCCGGCGGGCCGGCAGCCGCGACTGCGTGATGATGCTGGACGAGATCGACAAACTCGGCCGCGGCATCCAGGGTGATCCGTCCTCGGCATTGCTCGAGGTGCTTGACCCGGAGCAGAACTCGACCTTCCGCGACAACTATCTGGGGGTGCCGTTCGATCTGTCGCGGGTCATGTTCATCACCACCGCGAACGTGCTCGACAGCATCCCCGGCCCGCTGCGCGACCGCATGGAGATCATCGACCTTCCTGGCTATGTCGAGGACGAAAAATTCGAGATCGCGCGGCGCTACCTGGTCGCGCGCCAGCTTAAGGCCAACGGCTTGACCGCCGAACAGGCCGAGATCAGCGACGATGCCTTGCGCTCGATCATCCGTGACTATACCCGCGAGGCCGGCGTGCGCCAGCTCGAACGCGAAATCGGCGCAGCCTTACGCAACGCCGCGATGCACATCGCCGAGGGGACGGCAGGTCACGTCGACATCGTGCCGGGGGATCTGACGGAAATACTCGGGCCGCCGCGCTTCGAGGGCGAGGTGGCGATGCGCACCAGCGTCCCCGGCGTCGCCACCGGCCTCGCCTGGACCCCGGTCGGCGGCGACATCCTGTTCATCGAGGCGACCCGCTTCCCCGGCGGCGGCCGGCTGATCCTGACCGGCCAGCTCGGCGAGGTCATGCGCGAAAGTGCGCAGGCGGCGCTGAGTCTGGTCAAAGCCCGGGCGTCGACGCTTGGGCTAGACCCGGCCACGTTCGAGAAGAGCGACATCCATATCCACGTCCCGGCAGGCGCAATTCCCAAGGACGGGCCGAGCGCCGGGGTGGCGATGTATACTGCCCTGGTCTCGCTGCTGACCAACCGCACCGTGCGCAGCGACACCGCGATGACCGGCGAGATCAGCCTGCGCGGCCTGGTGCTGCCGGTCGGCGGTATCAAGGAAAAGGTGGTCGCTGCCGCCCGCGCCGGGCTTTCGACGGTCATCCTGCCGGCGCGCAACCGCAAGGATTATGACGACATCCCCGAAAGCGCGCGCAACAGCCTGCGCTTTCTATGGGCCGAGCGGGTCGAGCAGGTGACCGAAGCTGCGCTCGAAGGGTAGCGATAACGCTAGGAGCTACCCTACACACGGCCCCGACCGCGAAGACCTTCAGGGTTTCGCGGCTTGACCCTTACTTGCCGATTTGTCGGCGCCCTTTTTCTTCTGCTTGGGCTTTTTGGCTTCTCGGCTCGACCGTTTCTGCTCCTTGTTAGCCATCGCAACCTCCCGTCATCATAGGTAGGGCGAATATGCTGCAGATGCGCACCGGTGCAACCGCAGATTTTCAACGTCGCGAGCGCGGCGTCCACCGCTTCGCTTCGACCCCCGCGTCGGCGGCGGACGCTATCCGGGTGAGACTGGCGGCGAGTTCCGGGCTCGGCCAGACCGGGCCAGCCGCGGCCTCGTAGGCGCGGCAAGCGCGCAACACCCCTAGATCATCGTAGAGCGGGCCGGTCACCATCAGACCGACCGGCAGCCCGTCGACAACGCCACACGGCATCGAGCAGGAGGGGTTCTTGGTCAGGTTGAAGACATAGGTGTAGGCGACCCAGCTCCACGAGTTGTTCGGGTTCGGCAAATTGTCGGCACGAGCGTCGGCATAGGCGGCCGGGATCGGCATGGTCGGCGACAACAGCAGGTCGAAGCGGTCGAAGAAGCGGCGCAGCCTTTGGCCGAGCGCCACCCGCTGGGCTACGGCATCGACATATTGTGTCTGCGTCACCGCCTCGCCGCGCCGGCACATCTCGACGAGACCCGGGTCCATCGCCGCAATCGCCTCGGGTGTCTGCGCGCGCAACAAGGCCCAAAACCCGCCCAGGGCAAGCGTCTCGAAGATCGGCATCGGCGATTCGGAAAACGGGTCGGCGTGCTCGACGACGGCGCCCAAGCGCGCAAACACCTCCGCGGCCCGCTCGACCGCTCCGCGCACCGGCGGCGACGGCTCGGCAAAGCCGAGAGTGGGCGACAGCGCCACCCGCTTGCCCTTCGAGCGAGCCTTCGCCGCACGCGGTCGCGATAGTCGACGCCGTCATCCGGCAGGCTGTGCCAGTCGCGCGAATCCGGCCCCTTGATCGCATCGAGCATCAGCGCCGCGTCTGCGACCGTTCGCGCCATCGGGCCGACATGGGCGACGTCGCCGAAGGCCCCCGGCGGATAGGCCGCGACCCGGCCGAAGGTCGGCTTCAGGCCGACAATCCCGCAAAATGAAGCCGGAATCCGGATCGAACCGCCGGCGTCCGTGCCGACCGCGAGCGGGCAAATCCCGGAAGTTACCGCGGCGGCGCTGCCTCCGCTGCTGCCGCCGGGGGTGCGCTCGAGGTTCCATGGGTTGCGCGTGACGCCGGTGAGCGGCGAGTTGGTGACCCCCTTCCAGCCGAATTCGGGCGTCGTCGTCTTGCCGAAGAACACAGCGCCTTGTGCGCGCAACCGCGCGGGGACCGGTGCATCCTCGTCCCATGCCTGGTGGGGATCGATCGTGCGCGAGCCCATCAGCCGCGGCCAACCCAACGTCAGCAGCGTATCCTTGATCGCCACCGGCACCCCGTCGAGCAGACCCTGCGGCTCGCCCTTTTGCCAACGCGCCTCTGACGCGCGCGCCTGTGACGCCGCCGCCTCGGGGTCGTACAGCACGAAGGCGTTCAGCGCCCCCTCATACCGTTCGAGCCTGCGCAGGGTCTCGCGCCATTACCTCGACCGGCGACAAGCGCCTTCTGACGATAGCGCGCCAGCAGCTCCGTCGCGGACATAAACGCGAGATCGTCGGTCATTCAATTTTCCTCAGGTCACGGCCACGACATTTTCGAGCGGCTCGCCGCGAACGAACCGGTCGATGTTGCGGGCGATGTCACGCGAGCGGCGCTCGATCGTCCCGTCGGTCCGGGGCGAGCAATGCGGCGTCATGATCACGTTCGGAAGTTCGTGGAACGGGTGCCGCGACGGCCGCGGCTCGGCTTCCGAGGCGCTCGGATAGCGCCACCAAGTGTCGAGCGCGGCGCCGCCGATCACGCCGTCGCGCAAGGCCCGATAGAGCGCGTCCTCGTCGGCGATCGGCCCGCGCGCCAGATTGATCAGAAAGGCGCTCGGGTTTCATCGCGGCGAGGCGGCGCTCGCCGAAGAGCGCCGTGGTCTCGGGCGTCAGTGCGCAACTCAAGACGACGATGTCGCATTCGCCGAGCATCCGGTCGAGTTCGGACATCGGAAAAAGCCGCTCGACCGAGGGCGGCTTTTCCCGCGCCGTGCGGTTGGCGGCCAGCACCCTGCAGCCGAGTGCGGCGGCGCGCCAAGCGACCTCCCTCCCGATATGGCCGAGCCCGACGATGCCGACGATCTGGCCGCCGATCTCGCCGCGCACCGGGCCGCCGACCGTCGGGCTCCAGTACCACGACCCGGCGCGGAACGAGGTGGCGATGTCGAACAGGCGATGCCTCCAGGCCAGCATCATCATGATCGCGAATTCGCCGAGCGCCGGCTCGTGCCCATAGGCGTTGCACAGGGTGACGCCCTCGGGCAGGGCGGCGACCTCAATGCCGTCGGTGCCGGCGAGCGGCACTTGCAGCAGCCGCAGCCGCGGCGCCGGCGGGTATCCGGCGCGCCAGGCCCCGGTCAGCACGATGTCGGCATCGACGAGCGCCTCAGCGAGACGCGGCGGATCCCCACCGTCGAGGATTTCCGTGCGGATGTCCTCGGTTATGAAGCTGGTGATCGGCGCCGCCTGCGAGGTGGCGAGCGCGCCCAGAAACAACGCCTTCATCGCCGCGCCCCAGGATAGCGGAACAAATCCATGTTGCCTCTCAACCGGCGGTGACGATGTTGATCAACTTCTCGCCGCGCACGAAGCGACCCAGATTTTCGGCGATCTCGTTCCAGCGCCGTCCGACCATCCCTGCGGTCCAGCCGGAATTGTGCGGCGTCACGATGACGTTCGGTAATTCGTGAAACGGATGGCGGCGAGCCGCGGCGATTAGGATCGGCGGCATTCGGGTAATCCCACCACACATCGAGTGCCGCGCCGCGCGATCGTCCGGTCGCGCAAAGCGGCATAGAGAGCGTCCTCCTCCGCCACCTGGCCGCGGGCGATGTTGATCAGGAACGCGGTCGGCTTCATCAGCGCGAGGCGTCTGGCGTCGATCAACCCGGTAGTCTCGGGACCGAGCGCGGTGCACAGCGCCACCGTATCGCAATCGGGCAGCATCTGATCGAGCTCGGCAAGTGGGTAGACGCGATCGATCTCGACTCCCGGCTCGCGCGACGAGCGGTTGGCCGCAAGGATACGGCAGCCGAACGATGCCGCGCGGCGCGCCACCTCGCGCCCGACCCGGCCATATCCGACTATCCCCAAGGTCGAACCGCGCAATTCGCCATGCGGCTCGCCACCTTCCACCCAACTCGTGCGCCACGAGGCACGGTCGCGGAACTCCCCGGAAATCTCGAACAAACGATGGTGCAATGCCAACATCGTCATCAGGACATATTCGGCGATCGCGGTCTCATGGCCAAAGGCGTTGCATACAATGACCCCTTTCGGCAGCGCCGCCATGTCGAACAGGTCGACACCGGTCGCGACCGACTGCACGAGCCGCACTTTCGGCGCCGGCGGGTAGTCAGCGCGCCAATGATTGCTGACGAGGATGTCGGCCTCAGCGGCGGCTGCGGGCAGCAGGGCAAGGTCAATCGGGTCGTCGAGGATTTCGACGGCGAGCGAGGGGGGCAGCTGTGCCTTGATCCCTTCGCCCGTGTCGGCGGCGACTCGACCGAGAAACAGCGCTTTCACAACATCACCGCACCAGCTGAACCAGAGGCCAATAGGCAAGGCTACGGCATTATCGGGAATAAATGACACTTTATTGAGTCGTAGACAGTACGCCGCAGCGAGCGGCCGCTTTCGGGGCGTGAATAGAGAAATTGCAAGACCTGGCTCGAAAGGAGGTGTACAGTTAACAGGAATGTGATCACCGGTGGGCGCGATTGCATCGATAGTAGAGTTTGCGGCTGCACCAAGTCTGGCGTCTGGATCCGCACTACCACTGGCAGAGCGGACATTGGTGTTGTGGAATGCAAGGTTTTCGTCCGCAGGGGAGGCTATGCCGGCAGATGCCGCCCTGATCGAAGGGCACATTCCGGGCCTTCGCCGGTTCGCATCGGCGCTATTGCGCGGCGACCGGGAGCGTGCCGATGATCTTGTGCAGGATTGTCTCGAACGGGCGCTGTCGCGATGGCACCTCCGCCGCCCCGAGGGCGATCTGCGCGGCTGGCTTTATACAATCCTCTACAACCGGTTCCTCAGTGAGCAGCAGCGCCAGAAGCGGCGAGGGGCGCACGACGCGTTGACCGAAGCCGTTGAAGCCGAGTTGCCGCAGATCGGGGGGGGTCAGGACGCGGCGCTCCAGCATCGCGATCTGTTGCGGGCCTTCGCGGCGCTGCCCGAGGAGCAACGATCGGTACTCCTGCTCGTCGGGGTCGAAGCCCTGTCCTACGACGCGGCGTCTCGCGTGCTGGGCGTGCCGATTGGCACGGTGATGTCGCGTCTGTCGCGCGGCCGCGAGCGCTTGCGCCAAATTCTCAATGGAGATTCCAGCGGGGCGGATTCTACCGAACGGAGCAAGGCGCAGAGAGGGACCAAATGAGCGCGATCCCCGGCGCGGTCGAAGAACACGAATTGCACGCCCGCCTCGACGGCCGCCTGTCGCCCGAGCGCGCCGCCGAGGTCGACGCCTATCTCGCGACACAACCCGAAGTGCGGGGCCGCCTGCAGCGATATGCCGAGCAACAGGGGTTGCTGCGCACAGCCTTTACCGAGGAGACGGCAACGCCGATCCCGACCCGCCTACGGGTCGTCAGGCTGCTCGCCGAGCAGCGCCGACGCCGCTATCGGCGCTTCACTCGTATCGCGGCGGCCGTGGTCCTGGTCGTAGCGGGCGGTATCGGCGGCTGGGCCGCCCGCGACGTGGCGACGGTGCTCATCCCCTCGACTAACCCGGTCGTTTCCAACGCCCGCACGATCACCGCCGATGCGATCGCGGCGTATAAAGTGTTCTCAGTCGAGGTTCGCCATCCGGTCGAGGTCGATGTTGCCCAGGAGGCCCATCTCGTGCAGTGGCTGTCCAAGCGCCTCGGGCAGCCGCTTGTCGTGCCCGATTTGAGCGCGGCCGGTTTCCGGCTGATGGGGGGACGGCTTCTGCCCGCCGAAAACGGGCCTGCCGCGCAGTTCATGTACGAGAACGGCAAGGAACGCGTGACCTTGTATCTACGCACCGGCATCGGAGGCGAGACCGCATTCCGCTACAGCGAAGAAAACGGAACCGGCGCATTTTACTGGTCGGATCAGGGCTTCGGCTACGCGCTGGCGGCCAAGGCTAACCGAGACCTCCTGCTGCGGCTCTCAGAGATCGTCTATCAACAGATGTCCGCCGACGGCGCCAAAGCAAAGATCCCGCCAAAACCGGGCAAGGCTGGTTAATTCAAGGCGAACCGGCGCCGATCGCCGTCGACGTTGCCGGTCAAAGGCCGCAAGCCAATGATTTTGACGCCCATAAGTCCCGACGATCTGGCCGGGGCGCTCGATCGCTTTGGCGTCGGTCTGGACCATGCCGTGGCTCGCCGCGTGTTCCAGCGGATCCGGGCGACCTCACCCGAGCGCGCCGAGGGGCAGGAGGCGGAAAGGCATCGTCTGGCAGCGTTGGCGCTGGCCCGGAATTGCGGCATGGCGGTGCATCCTCCAGGGGTCAGGTGCGGGTTCAATTGGGATGGCGCGGCGCTTAACGGGGCGACCGAGGCCTATGTCATTCTGCATGAGATCGCCCATTTCATGCTGGCCCCGCCCGAACGTCGCAGGCTCGCCGATTTCGGCTTAGGCCCCGGACCAGACACGATCGACCGCGATACGGCCGAGCGCGCCGCGCTGCTGGCGCCGTTGGCGCGCGCGGAGGAAGAGGCGGAGGCCTCGCTCCTGGGCATTGTCTGGGAAGCCAAGCTCGACCAGCCGGCCTTGGCGTCGTTTCTCGATCAGAACTGGCTGGAGGGTGTCGAGCGCTCGGCTGCCGACCATTTCAGCAACGTGGTCGCGGGTCTTCGGCGGCGCAGATTGCTCGGGCCTCTACCGCGGTCGGCGGCCGGCATCCTCTCTACCTTAGCTACTCTCACTCGGCCACGGGGCGAATCCAAAAGGGGTCAGGCTGCCGCTGGCCACCCGGACGAATGAGCTAGATCCACCGTATTCAGCGGCACGCCGTGCCGGGCGGCGCCGATCGCTGAGGAGAGGCCAAAGCCCCTCACCGCGCCTCACCGATAAAGCCGTCGTGCAATGTCTTCAGCTGTTGGAGTGCGGCGGGCGGCAGCGGCCCTTTGTTGACTGCGGCGGCGGCGTATTCGAGTTGATCGAGGGTTGAGTAGCCGACGAGCGCCGTCGAGACCGCGCTGTTGGCGATCGCGAACCGGATCGCCGCCTCGACCAAGCTGTCGGCAAACCCCTCGCGCACCAGCGGATCGAGCCGCCGCGCGCGCTCGACATCGATCCGGTAATCGCGGCCCGAGCCGATCGGCTCGACAATGGGCGAACCCAACGGATGGCGGTCCTCGACCCCGCTCAAGGCGCCGGCGGCAAGCACGCGGATCGCGATCACGCCCATGTCGGCAGCCCGGGTATGCGCCAAGACATTGCCGAAATCATGCGCCGGGTAGCTCGGCGCCACCATCGTGCCCGCGCTCGGATTCAGCATGTTGTAGCTGACTTGGGCGGTGTCGAAGACGCGGGCATCGGCGACCCGGTGCAATGCCGCGGTGTCGCCGACAGCGGTGATGCCGTAAAATCGGGTCTTGCCCTGCTCGCGCAGCCGCTCGAAGGCCGGCACGACCTCGCCGAGAACGATCTCAGGCGTCAGGTCAGCGTCTCGGCCGTCGAGCATGATGTGGTTGTGCAGTTGGAACAGATCGACATGGTCGAGCTGGAGCCGCTGTAGACTCGCCTCCAACGAAGCGGTCACGGCGGCCGCGATATTGCGGCGGTCGGCCGCCGGGATGCGCACCTTGGTGCCGAGGTAAAGCTCGGGTTTCAGGTTTTGCAGCACGCGGCCGAGATTGCGCTCGGACTCGCCATTGCCGTACATCGCGGCGGTATCGAAGTAACTGATCCCGAGTTCGAGGGCGCGCGCCACCGCCCGCTCCTGATCGGTGGCATTTCCCTTGACCATCAGCCCGCCGACCGCACCGCAGCCAAAGCCCAGAACCGAAACCTCAAGTCCGGTGCGTCCGAGCGTCCGTGTTTGCATGTGTTTCCTCCGTCGTTTCGAACGCCTCCGAGTCTCTAGAGTTTCAGACCGATCTTTCGAGCTCGCGCAGGATCGTGTCGCCCATCACCCGGGTCGAGACGCGGGCGGTATTGGGCTGGACGATGTCGTTCGTGCGCA
This sequence comes from uncultured Alphaproteobacteria bacterium, assembly GCA_963774345.1. Classification (GTDB taxonomy): domain Bacteria; phylum Pseudomonadota; class Alphaproteobacteria; order ATCC43930; family CGMCC-115725; genus AP-15. The sequence goes on along the minus strand of CAVZFB010000057.1, from coordinate 224,712 downwards.
CCCCGGCGGCGAGCGCGCGGCGCACCGCGTTTTCGACGAGATCGGCCTCCTCGCCGAGGTCGAACGAATAGCGCAGCATCATCGCGAAGGAGAGTATGCAAGCCAGCGGGTTCGCCAAATCCTTGCCGGCGATGTCGGGCGCGCTGCCGTGGACAGGTTCGTAAAGCGCCCTGCGCCGCCCCGCCGTGTCCGCCGCGCCGAGCGAAGCCGAGGGCAGCATGCCGAGCGAACCGGTGAGCATCGCGGCGCAATCCGACAGGATGTCGCCGAACAGATTGCTGGTGACGATGACGTCGAATTGCTTCGGGTTGCGGACCAGCTGCATCGCGCAATTATCGGCGTACATGAACGTCAGCTCTATTCCCGGATATTCGGTGTCGCGCACCCGCTGCGCCACGTCGCGCCACAGCCCGCCCGATTCCATGACGTTGGCCTTGTCGACCTCGCAGACCCGGCCCTGGCGCTTTGTCGCGAGTTCACAGGCGACACGGACGACGCGGTCAATTTCGGCTTCGGAATAAACTTCCGTGTTGATGCCGCGCCGGCTGCCGTCGGGCAGAGTCTCGATTCCCCGCGGATCGCCGAAATAGATACCGCCGGTCAACTCGCGAACGATCATCAGATCGAGATCGGCCACCAGCTCCCGTTTCAGACTCGAAGCGTCGACGAGTGCGTCGAACACCACCGCCGGGCGCAGATTGGCGAACAGATCCATCTCCTTGCGCAGCCGCAGCAACCCGCGTTCCGGGCGCAGTTCGAACGGCAGGCTCTCCCATTTCGGGCCGCCGACCGAGCCGAACAGCACGGCATCGCTGGCCAACGCCTGGGCTAACGTCGCCTCGGTCAGCGGTGCGCCGTCGGCGTCATAGGCAGCGCCGCCGACCAGTCCCTCGGCGATCTCGAAGCTGGCAATTTGGCGGCGATCGAAAAAATCAACGACACGCAGCACTTGGCGCATGATCTCTGGGCCGATACCGTCGCCCGGCAGCACCAGAACTTTGCGAGCGGACCGCATGCTCAGGCTCCGGCGTGGGTCAAACCCCATTTCCACGGCTCAACCAGCCGACTCTTTTCTTCATAAGTGTCGATTGCCTTGGCCTTCTGTTGGGTGAGCCCGATGTCGTCGAGCCCGTTCAGGAGGCAATCCTTGCGAAACGGATCGAGCTCGAAATGCACCTCCTCGCCGTCGGGACGGGTAATCGTCTGCGTTTCGAGGTCGATCGTCATCACCGCGTTGGCGCCTTTCCTCGCGTCTTCCATCAGCTCGTCGCAGATCTCCTTGGGCAGAGCGATCGGCAGGATGCCGTTCTTGAAGCAGTTGTTGTAGAAGATGTCGGCAAAGCTCGGGGCGATGACGCAACGGATGCCGAAATCGAGCAATGCCCAGGGCGCGTGCTCGCGGCTCGAGCCGCAGCCGAAATTCTCGGCGCCGATCAGGATCTGCGCCTTGCGGTAGGGCGCCTGATTGAGCACGAAATCCGGGTTCTCCGACCCGTCCGGGCGGAAGCGGATCTCCTGAAACAGCCATTGCGACAACCCGGTTCGCTTGATCGTCTTCAGGTAGATCGCCGGGAAGATCTTGTCGGTGTCGAGATTGACGATCGGCAGCGGCGCCGCGACGCCGGTCAAGGTGATGAATTTTTCCATGGGATGCCTCCAGGTTTCCTCAGGCGGCCGCTTATCCGTGTCGCAGAAGCACGCCAAGGATAGCGATAGTCGCGGCCGCATTCACTCCCACCGCCCATAGCAACACGGTGATCTTGCCCTCGATCGCGGTAATCTTGCCGTCCATATGCGCTATGCTGCTTTCCAATGACCCGAACCGCCCCTCAAACGCAGCAAGTTCTTCGGCCGCGGCTTGCGCCTGATCCTCATCAACCCCCGCGGCTTTGAAAGCCGCGTAAGTCTTAGGCAGCATCAGCGCCACCGGGATCACCCCTGCTTTAACGGGTCTGAGGCGATGCTGGGTCGTCATCGCGCGTACCGGACACCGTCCTCAGGTCCAGCGGGAGCAAGCGCTCAGCCTCGCGCAGAAAGCATTCTCGAAACTCGAGGGCAGAGAACCGGAACGTCACAGAATGGCCATTGCGCCGCCAATAGGCATCAGTCGTCCCTCCCCAGGCAATTCGTTTGTTTCCGCTCTTCTGGCTGAAATCGGCGAGCGCTCGCAAACAGCCCACGACGGCAAGATCATCGGTACGCGTGGTGACGCTGAACCTGTAATCCGAGTGCTCAAGCGTCGGCATCATCGGCTCGATGGATCGTGCCGCCGGTCAGCCGAGCTGTCGGACGTCGGCGAGGTGGCCGGTGATCGCGGCGGCGGCGGCCATCGCCGGTCCCATCAGGTGGGTCTTGGCGTTCTTGCCCTGGCGGCCCTCAAAATTGCGGTTCGACGTCGAGGCCACCCGCTCGCCGTTCATCGCCTTGTCGTCGTTCATCGACATGCACATCGAGCAGCCGGCTTCGCGCCACTGGAACCCGGCTTCGAGGAAGACGCGGTCAAGCCCTTCCTCTTCGGCCTGGTGCTTGACATGGCCCGAACCTGGCACGACCAGCGCGGTGACCCCGTCGGCGACCTTCCGGCCCTTGGCGATCGCGGCCGCGGCGCGCAGATCTTCGATGCGGCTGTTGGTGCACGACCCGATGAACACGCGCTGCACCGGCACGTCGGTTAGCAAGGTGTTCGGCTTGAGTTGCATATACTGCAGCGCGCGTTCGATCGCCGCCCGCTTCAACGGGTCGTCGATCTGCGCCGGATCGGGCACCCGGCCGGTGACCGGAGCAGCCTGTTCGGGGTTTGTGCCCCAGGTAACGTGTGGGGCGATATCGGCGGCGGCGAGATGGGCTTCCTTGTCGAATTTCGCGCCGGGGTCCGAGGGCAGGGTGCGCCAATAGCCGACCGCCTGCTCCCGGGCGGCACCCTTCGGCGCATAGGGCCGGCCCGTTACATAGGCGATGGTCTTCTCATCAGGGGCGACGAGCCCGGCCCGCGCGCCGGCCTCGATCGACATGTTGCAGACGGTCATCCGCCCTTCCATCGACATGTCGCGGAAGGTGCTGCCGGCATATTCGAAGACGTGCCCGGTGCCGCCGGCGGTGCCGATCTTGGCAATGACCGCCAGGATCACGTCCTTCGGGCTGACCCCGGCGCCGAGCGAGCCCTCGACGTTGATCAGCATGTTCTTGGCCGGAGCCTGGATCAACGTTTGGGTGGCGAGCACGTGCTCGACCTCCGATGTGCCGATGCCGAAGGCGAGCGCGCCCATCGCGCCATGCGTCGCGGTGTGACTGTCGCCGCAGACGATGGTCATGCCCGGCTGGCTCAGGCCCTGCTCCGGGCCGATAATATGGACGATGCCTTGGTCGATGCTGGTGATTGGGAAGTAAGGAACCCCGAATTCCTTGACGTTCCGTTCGAGCGTGTCGACCTGGAGCTTCGACTCGGGTTCGTGAATGCCTGCGGCACCAGTGCTGCGGTTGGTCGTCGGGATGTTGTGGTCGGCGACCGCCATCGTCGCGTCCGGACGGCGAACCTTGCGTCCGGCGAGCTTCAGCCCTTCGAAGGCCTGTGGGCTCGTCACCTCGTGAACCAGATGGAGGTCGATATAGATCAGGCAGGTGCCGTCGTCCTGCCGGTCGACGATGTGGCTTTCCCAGATTTTGTCAAAGAGCGTGCGCGGCGCGGCCATGGTTTCCATCCCTTCGATCGATTATGCGTCGCCGCTATTGGATTTCGCCGGCGGCGGTGCGGTTTCGGGGCGCACGCTGTCGCGGCCGCGCTCGACAATACGCGCGGCTTTACCGGTAAGACCGCGCAAATAATAGAGCTTCGCCCGCCGCACGACCCCGCGGCGGACCACTTCGATCGCGGTGACCCGCGGCGAGTACAGCGGAAAGATGCGCTCGACCCCTTCGCCATAGGAGATCTTTCGCAAAGTGAAGTTCGAGTTCACCCCCGCGTTTTTGCGCCCGATGCACACGCCTTCGAAGGCTTGGATGCGCTCGCGTTCACCCTCGACGACCCGCAGGCTGACGCGCACGGTATCCCCTGGCTCGAATTTCGGCACAGGTCGGGTGGCGGCGAGTTTCTCGACCTGCTCGCGCTCCAATTTCTGCAGAAGGTTCATAACTCGACCTCTCAATCCGTTCTGGCTTCGCGCCCCGCGGCACGGCCAGACGCAGCCAGATAGCGTTCCCACAAATCACTGCGCCGTTCACGGGTCAGCCGCTCGGCTTCTCCCTGGCGCCAGTCGCGGATACGACGATGGTCACCCGACACCAGCACCGGAGGCACCGCGCGTCCTTGCCACATCTGCGGCCGCGTGTATTGCGGATATTCGAGCAGACCGTCGGCGAAACTCTCCTCGGCCAATGCGTCCGCGGCGCCCACCACTCCAGGGAGCAGGCGCACGCAGGCATCTATCACCGCGATTGCTGCCGGCTCACCGCCGGACAACACGAAATCACCGAGGCTCAACTCCTCGATCGCGCGGGCCTCGAGAAGACGCTCGTCAACCCCTTCAAAACGGCCGCAAATCAGGGTGACCCCGGTCATTGCCGCGAGCGCCGTGACCCGTTGCTGGTCGAACCGGCGACCGCGCGGCGACAACAGGATCGCGGGCCCCACTCCGCCAGAGCCCACAATCGCGGCGTCTAACACATCTGGCCGCATGACCATTCCCGGCCCGCCGCCAAACGGCGCGTCATCGACAGAACGGTGCTTATCGCGCGCAAACTCGCGTATGTCCACCGTTTCGAGCCGCCACAGTCCCGCGTTGAGTGCCCTCCCGGCAAGCGAATAAGCCAGCGGGCCGGGCAGCATCTCGGGGAAGATCGTCAATACCGTCGCCCGCCAGGTCATGCGTGTTCCCTCAGGGCGGGGCCATCGGTCGCCCCACTATCGGAGAGCAGACCGGGCGGCGGCTCGATGACCAGCCGGCCTGCCTCGATTTCGACGACCGGGACGACCGCGCGGGTGAAGGGCACCATCGCTGCCGGCGCAGTCGGGCGCTCGATCTCGATGGTGTCACCGGCGCCAAAATCGTGGACCGCACGCACTCGCCCAACCGGCGTCCCGTCGCTGAGCACCACTTCAAGCCCGATCAGATCGGCGTGATAATATTCTTCCGGATCGGGCTGCGGCAGGGCCGAACGCGGCAAATAGAGGCGCAAGCCACGCAGCGTCTCCGCGCGGCTCCGATCCTCGACCCCGGTCAGGCGTGCGATCAGCACACCCTTTGCCGTGCCGATGACGTGCATTTCCAGACTCCGCCGACCGGTCTCGTCGCTAAGCGGCCCATAGGCAGCGATATTCTCCGGGCAGGCGGTAAAGCTCTTGATCCGCACCGCGCCCTTGACCCCGTGTGGGCCGGTAACGACCCCTACGCAGACCTGCTTTGTCGCCGCCGTCATGGTTTCGCCCGAAGAGTGGCTTGACAGGCTCGGCTCTCAGCCGCGGCCGGCGGCGGATGCAGCCGCTTCGGCGGCGGCCTTCATCCGTTCTTGGGCCTTGGCCTTTGGCGCCGACTTGATCGGAGTCTCGCGCATTGCCGGCTTGTCGATTAGGCCGGCATCGCCCAAAAAGCGCGCGACCCGGTCGGTTGGCAATGCGCCGACCCCGAGCCAGTGCCGGATCCGCTCCGGCTTCAGAGTGACCCGGTCGGCATGAGAGCGATCGAGCATCGGGTTGTAGGTCCCGACTCGTTCGATAAAGCGGCCGTCGCGCGGACTGCGCGCATCGGCGATGACGATGCTGTAATAGGGCCTCTTTTTTGCGCCCCCGCGTGCGAGCCGGATCTTCAGCGACATCCTGTTCCCCCCGTCTCAGTGGCGAAAGCCGGCGCCGGGCATCAGTCCGGCGAGGCCATGGCGCGCCACGCCCTTGGGCCCGAGCTTCTTCATCTTTTTCATCATGTCCGCCATGTCCTGATACTGTTTAAGGAGCCGGTTGATCTCCTGGACCGAGGTCCCTGAGCCGCCGGCGATGCGCCGTCGGCGCGAACCGTTCAACAGCTTGGGGTTGCGCCGCTCGCTCTTGGTCATAGACGAAATTATCGCTTCCTGGCGCTTGACGATGCCCTCATCGACATTTGCCTCGCCAAGCTGTTTCTTCAGCTTGCCGATCCCCGGCAGCATTGACAGCATTCCGCCCATCCCACCCATTCGCCGGATCTGGCGGAGCTGACCGGCGAGGTCGTCGAGGTCGAAATTGCCCTTCGCCATCTTGGCGGCGAGTTTTTCAGCTTCGTCATGGTCGACCGTTTCGGCCGCCTTCTCGACTAGGCTGACGACATCCCCCATACCAAGGATACGCCCGGCGATCCGTTCAGGGTGGAACGGTTCGAGCGCGGCAATCCGCTCGCCGGTGCCGATGAACACGATTGGCTTGCCGGTGATGGCGCGCATCGACAAAGCGGCCCCGCCGCGGGCATCGCCATCAACTCGGGTCAGCACGATCCCTGTGATGCCGGCGCGCTCGCCAAAGGCTTTGGCGAGATTGACCGCGTCCTGCCCTGTCATCGCATCGGCAACAAGCAATGTCTGGTGCGGCGCCGCAACTTCGCGCACCGACGCCACTTCAAGCATCAGCTCTTCGTTAACATGGAGCCGTCCGGCGGTGTCGAGGATGACAACGTCGTAGCCTTGGGTCCGCCCGGTCTCTATTGCCCGCCGTGTGATCGCTACCGGCTTCTCCCCGGGTACGACCGGCAGGCTGGCGACGCCGATCTGGCGGCCGAGCACGGCGAGTTGTTCCTGCGCCGCCGGGCGCTGCACGTCGAGCGAAGCGAGCAGCACCTTTTTGCGATCGCGCTGCTTCAGCCGGTTGGCGATCTTTCCTGCAGTCGTGGTCTTGCCCGAGCCCTGCAACCCGACCAGCATGATCCCGACCGGCGACGCGGCATTAAGATCGAGCCCGTCGATCTCGGCGGTGTCCCGACCGCCGCCCAGCACTTCGACCAAGTGGTCGTGGACGATCTTGACCACCATTTGCGCCGGCGTCACCGAGCGCAACACCTCCTGGCCCAGCGCCTTTTCGCGCACCGCGGCGACAAAATCCCGGACCACCGGCAGCGCCACATCGGCTTCAAGCAATGCGACGCGAATCTCCCTTAGAGCGGCCCCGACATCGTCTTCGCTCAGCGCACCGTGTCGGCGCAACCGGTCAAAAACGTCGCCGAGGCGATCGGTCAGACTGTCGAACATACAAAATCCCGCAATGCCGTCCCGAAGACACAAATCGCCAGTGCGCGACACTCGCGGACTGGCGGCCCCTATGCGGGGTAATCGTTCGCTCCTTTGGGACGCGCCTCTGAAAGCTAACGCCAGGACCATTTGCTGTCAATTGCGTGGCCGGCAGCAGGAATCGCATCGTCCTCGCTCTAACGAGGTCCGCGGGAAATTGGGAGCAAGAGGCATTTCGACCAAGCGCGAATCCCGGCGACGGCCACCTATAGATGATTAAGTTCGACGGTGACTAAGCCTGAGCGTGAACAACGCTCGCGGCAAGGTCAGATCGATGATCGCGCTCGCTTCGATTCGCCGTTGAAATCACGATGGAGCTCGCGCTGCTCCGGTGTCCAATCAAAGTTTTCCTCGGCGGGAGGTGACATTACAGGGCTGGGCATAAACATGATGGCGACGGGGGCTGCTCGCGGCCAAATTCTTCGGGTAACTTCTCGGACGGGGACGGCAAAAGGGGGATCTGATGCCGGTCAAGCTGACGAAAATCTGGTTTGCAGCCATGGTGGCCTTGGCCACCCTGCCGGCGCTGGCTGCCGACATGCCGGGGTCGGGCACCAAAAACTTCATCCCGGGCGGCGATGCGCCGGCTTACTTTACCAATGAGAATGGCGCGGTCTCCGGCGTGGCGGCTGTAGACGAAACAACGTCGGATGACGGGGTTGATCAGACTCTCGGCTCGCCACGATCCGAGACCGCGCCGACGCATTCAGCCAGAACGATGACGCGGCGGCCCGGCGGACTAACCGCCTCCCATCGGCGGGAGAAGTACAGCGCGGCGAATTTCACAGCCAAAGGGCGCCCGGCGCATGCCGTGAGCGCGAGCAAAACCAGGATGGCGTCAGTCCGCGCACCCCTCAGATCGACCCGGACCACGAATCAACAAAAAGCAAAATATGACGGAGCCGGAATTGCAAGACCGGCCAAGTCGAGTGCCCGGCACGCAGCGGCGAAATCGTCCGCCCGAAGGGGGTAACACGGGACAAGGGTTGCCCCGATCCCGCCGCGGAAGTTGGACATAGCCGGCGGGGCCGCCATATAAGCGGCGCTATGGGAAAGGTGCCGTTTCTAAAGATGCACGGCCTCGGCAACGACTTTGTCGTGCTCGATGCCCGCGGCGGCGGGCTTGCGATCGGAGCCGAGGGCGCGCGCGCATTGGCGGATCGGCATACCGGTATCGGCTGCGACCAGTTGATCGTGCTGCAGCCGCCGCATCATCCGGCGGCGCGGCTGTCGATGCGCATCCACAATCCCGACGGCAGCGAGGCCGAGGCTTGCGGCAACGCCACGCGTTGCGTCGCCTGGATGTTAGGCCGCGAGACCGGAGATTCACGGGTGCAGATCGAGACCGTCGCCGGGCTGCTCGAAGCCGAGATCGCGGCCGACGGCCGGATCGCCGTCGATATGGGGCCGGCTCGCACCCATTGGCGCGACATTCCGCTCGCACGCGCGGCCGACACCGATCGCGTTGACTTGGCGTTGGGACCCCTGTCCGCGCCTGTGTGCACCAATGTAGGCAATCCGCACGCGACCTTTTTCGTCGATGATGTCGAGGCGGTTGATTTGGCGGCGCTGGGCCCTGCTCTCGAGCATCACGCGCTATTTCCGCAGCGCGTCAATATCGGCATCGCCGCGATCCGCGACCGCGACAATATCCGGCTGCGGGTCTGGGAGCGGGGCGCCGGGATCACTCGGGCTTGCGGCAGCGGCGCCTGCGCCGCGCTGGTCGCCGCGCATCGCCGCGGCCTCGCCGAACGCCGCGCCGCCGTGATGCTCGACGGCGGGAGCCTCGACATCAAATGGCGCGAGGACGGGCATGTGATCATGACCGGGCCGGCGGCGTTGAGCTTCGAGGGGAGCTTCGATCCGGTACTCCTCGCCGGAAGTTGACGGGAGCCATGGAGGGGAACGAGATCGTCACGTTCGGCTGTCGGCTGAACGCATTCGAATCCGAAGTCATTCGCCTGGCTGCGGCCGAGGCCGGGCTAAAGGGCGCCATCATCGTCAATACCTGCGCCGTCACCGCCGAAGCTGAGCGGCAGGCGCGACAGGCTATCCGCCGGGCTCGGCGCGGGCATCCCGAGGCGGAGATCATTGTCACCGGCTGCGCCGCCGAGATCGCTCCACAGCGCTACGCTGCACTCGCGGAGGTCGACCGCGTGCTCGACAACCGCGCAAAACTGCAGGCACAAAGCTACCTCTCGCCAGAGGTCGAGGCGTCGAACCTCGATGAATCCGCCGCCCATCTGATCGATGGCTTCGAGGGCAGAGCCCGCGCCTTTTTGCAAGTCCAACAGGGCTGCGACCATCGCTGCACCTTTTGCATCATCCCCTACGCGCGCGGACCCAGCCGATCGGTACCGATGGGTTCCATCGCCGAACAAGCGCGCCGGTTTGTCGCCGCCGGCTATCGCGAGATCGTGCTGACCGGGGTCGATCTGACCGCCTACGGCGCCGATCTGCCAGGGACGCCAAGCCTCGGTCAAATGGTCCGCCGGTTGCTCGCCGCGGTGCCCGCGCTGGAACGGCTGCGCCTCTCCTCGCTCGACCCGGTCGAGATCGATGCCGAGCTGTGGCGGCTCGTCGCCGAGGAGAAGCGGTTGATGCCGCATCTGCATTTGTCGTTGCAGTCTGGCGACGACCTGATCCTGAAGCGTATGAAGCGGCGGCATTTGCGCGCCGATGCGATCGAGGTCGCGCACAGGGCCCGCGCGCTGCGTCCCGACCTGGCGCTTGGCGCCGACCTGATCGCGGGTTTCCCGACCGAAACCGAGGACATGTTTCGCCGCAGCCTCGATCTGATCGAGGAATGCGGGCTCGCCTTTGTTCATGTGTTTCCGTACAGCCCCCGGCCCGGCACCCAGGCCGCGCGCATGCCGCCGGTTGCCAATACTGTCGTCAAGGAGCGGGCGGCGCGATTGCGGGCGGCAGGAGAGGCCTCTCTCGCCGCCGAGCTCAGGTCGCGCGTCGGTAGTGAGACCGATGTCCTGGTAGAGCGTCCGGGAGTCGGCCGCGCCGCCTTTTACGCCACGGTCGGTTTTAGCGGTTCGGGCGCCGTAGGGTCAGTGCAGCGTATGCGAGTTATCGGCTGCAATGGGGGCAGCCTCGTTGGAGTGCCGGTCGGATGAGGTTCTGGCGGCGCAACGGTCCGGCCGAACCGACGCCGGAGGTGGAGACGACGCTAGTTCGCGAGCTTGAAGAGGAGGCGGCGCTTCACCACCCCACCTCCGAGCTCGAGGAAACCTTTGAGCCGCCGCAGGCGAAGCCGGCTTCGGCCGACGAGCCCATCGCATCGGCCGAAGCCGCAGAGGGTTCCGACCAGCGGGGCTGGTTCGGCCGATTACGCGCCGGGCTGGCGCGCAGTTCGGCGCGGCTCAACGAGGGCATCAGCGCGATCTTCAATCGCCGCCGGCTCGACGACGAGGCGCTGCTCGAACTCGAAGAGCTGCTGATCATCAAGCGACATGGGGGTCGGGGTTGCGGGCGAGGTAACCGAGGCGTTGCGCCGCAACCGCTTCAACCAAGAGGTCACGCCCGAAGAAGTCCGCTCGGCGCTGGCCGAACAGGTCATCCGGCTGGTCGAGCCGGTGACCCGGCCACTGCGCATCGACCGCGAGCGCCGACCCTTTGTCATTCTCGTCATCGGCGTCAACGGCAGCGGCAAGACGACGACGATCGCCAAGCTCGCCAAACAATATCGCGACCAGGGGCTGCGGGTGGTGCTTGCTGCCGGCGACACCTTCCGCGCAGCCGCGGTCGAGCAGCTGCAGATCTGGGGCGCGCGCATCGGCGCTCCCGTAGTCGCTCGGGCGGCCGGTTCGGATGCGGCCGGGCTCGCCTATGACGCGTTGGCGCAGGCACGCACGGAGGACGCCGACATCCTGCTGATCGACACTGCCGGACGGTTGCATAACAAAGCAGACCTAATGGGCGAATTACAAAAGATTGTCCGCGTGCTGAAAAAGATCGACCCCCAGGCGCCGCACTCGGTGCTACTCGTGCTTGATGCGACGACCGGCCAGAACGCCCACGCTCAGGCCGAGATCTTCCGCGAAATGGTCGGCGTTACCGGCATCGTCATGACCAAGCTCGACGGCACCGCTCGCGGCGGCGTGCTGGTCTCCCTAGCTGAAAAATACGGCATCCCGATCCACGCGATTGGGGTCGGCGAAGCCGCAGAAGATCTTCGTCCGTTCGAGGCTCGAGCCTACGCCCGCAGCCTGGTCGGGCTCGAACCCTGATCGGCGTCAGAGGCAAGTCAGTCAAAAGCCAGGCGGGTTGATGCGGGCGGTGAAATCGCGGGTCGCGCGCGCTTCTTGATCGTGCTGCAATGCCCAGCGGTTCGAAGGGAAAGCAAGATCGGTCCACGGGATTTCGTCCCAGTCGAAGAGCCGCACCTCCAGACTCTCCGGCCCCGCCGAAACTGCGTCGTCCAAAAGCCGCGCACGATAGATCAGCTGCACCTGGCTGATGCGCGGGATGTCGTAGATCGCCAGAAGTCCCTCAATCTCGATCCGGGCGCGCGCCTCCTCCCAAGCTTCGCGCTCGGCGCCGGCGCTCGCGGACTCGTTTAGTTCAAGATAGCCGGCCGGCAAGGTCCAAAAGCCGTGGCGGGGTTCGATCGAACGCCGGCACAACAGGATGCGCTCGCCCCATCGGGCAACCGAACCGACCACGACCTTTGGGTTGTCATAAAGGACATAACCGCAATCGGCGCACATCATCCGCTCGCGATTATCCCCTTCGGGAACACTACGAACCGACGGGCCGCGCAGTTGGGGGTCGTTCGCCATCGCCGATCCGATCCCCGCCGATGCTCAGTCGCCCGAGCCCAGCGGCGGTCGGCGGAGATTGGGGACGCAGCGGCGAAGCATACCGGTCGGCTTTGTTCCGTTCGACGCGCCGATCATAGGCGGCGGGTCGAACGGTGGCAAGCGAGCCTATTCTCTCACGTCTGGATGATTGCCATCATCCGTAAGATAGAGGCAGGTCACTTCAGCGATACTGGCGCCACGGTAAGGTTATAAGTAACGTCCTGCAAAAATGTTCCGGATTCGGCGTGGAACTGCAAGGTGTGCGGCCCTACCTTCAGCGGGGGAAGCAGGACATAGTATCCATCGTCCATCGATGGCGAATATATCCCTGCCGGCAGCGGCATTCCCGGTCCACACGCATCGGGTCCGTAAATGTTGTCTCCCGGAAACCACGTCGGGAACGGGAGCGATAGGACGCGCTGTATATGTTTTCGATTGAGCGGCTTGCCATCGACAGTCACCGATAGGTTTTGAGCCGCGTCTATGGAGGACGTGATCAGGGATATCAATTTTTTTACGCCGAAATTTTCGCCTTTTTGACCGCAGTCAGGGGTATTATTGTTGAAAGAGTTTATAATGGGAAAGAACAGCGGCTTGCCTTCGGGGACGGAGCAATCGCGCTTCGCCGTCCCGCCGCCGAAGACCCCGGCGAGGAACCACAACTCTCCTCGCTGGCCGACCATGCAGTATTGCCCGGACGCGTCAATTTGGGGATTTTGATCGTTCGGTATCGACAACGCCCATTGCCACCACTCCCCAGTCAATTCGGACAACGGCCCGGCGGCGACGCCGCCGTCCGCAAACGCCAGCTGTATTGGCAAGATTAGTCCGATGAGCGCTCCAACAATGGCAGCAGTAGTCTTGGTCATTGGGCTTCCTCCTTGGGGTTGAAAAGTGGAATCTTCTGTCAATGAGGTGGTTTCGCTTCCCACACTTATTGGAACAGGCGCACGTCGCCCGGGCAGTTCAGGGACGTCTCGTTAGCGTCGGCAATGCCATTTCCACATGTCGGCAGACATTCGGGCGCGTTGACGGCGCTTTCGCCGCGGCTCACTTCGCACACGCGGTCATCCGGGTAGGGCAAATAGAAGGGCGGCGTGTTCGGCCACGAGGCGGGCTCGCCGCGATCGCCCAGGGCGAATGGGAACCAGATGGTCAGGGCCCATTGGGTCCGGTCGAAGGTCCGCTTCCAGCCCTGGTCGTAGAATATCTCGCCGAGCGGAGGAGCGTCGGCGAGGACACTCAGGCTGGCCATGTCCAGCGCGCCGGGATCGCTTGGGCCGGCCCTTCCCGCGAAATAGACCAAGGAGGCGAGCGCCTCCTCCTGGTCGTAGAGCAACCACACACTGGTCAGGCCGCGCGCCTGCGCCGCGGCCAGAACGGCGGCGAATTTCTGCTCCAGCACCCAAGCCGGCTGGCGGGCATGGCGCAGCGACCAACGCTCAGTCCTCAGCACAATCTGCGAGCTGTGGACGTCGCCGAAGTCGTGGGCCCCGATCACGGTCCAGGCATGGCACTCGGGGCTAAGGAAGTAGGACCGTTTGAGAAACAGTACGCCGTCGAGCACATAGTTGTTGAAGACCCAATCCCTGTACTCCCGAGCGTGCTCGGCGGTGTCAAACAGATACCGCCCACCGGAGAAAACCGCCTTCCCGCTAGGATCGCTGGGGTCGAAACTGATCGGGATATGCTTGTGGAGCATGCCGGGACGAGCAGACATGTACATTCGATCGCGCTCGATCGACGGCGCGATTTGATCTGGGGGTAAGAGCGACGGGTCGGACGAGAGGCCAAAGTCGCAGGTGAACGCGCCTCCCGGCTGCGCATCGCTGTCCGCGCCTGCGGCAGCGCCAGTCGCCGTTAAGAGCGACAGCCCGAGCACCGCCGCGAACGTACGCGCGCCGTGGGGCACGGCAGAACGAAATCTCAACTTCGTTTTGGGCGATGTAAGTGTTGACATCGAAAATCTCCATAGTCATGTGTTACGATCACGTCTATTTTCTTAAAATATCTTGCTATGACTTATATAAGCTGAGGAAGTCCGCAAAACTCAGCGTGCCGATTAGCTTCTGGTCGTCGTCGAGCAGTTCGTACAACACGCCATCGCGTCCACGAATGTTGAAAAACACGATAACATCCTGATCAAAACCCCCACCTTCCCGATGCACGTCTCCTGGCGGGTTGGACTTGTAGCTGCCAACGGCGCGAATTTCCTTGATATCGCCATTGGGTTCATAAAGACGATGCTCGCCCTGCACGACAAATGTATTATTGTGCACCACGTGTCGATGAAGAATGATCTTTTCATTGGCATCAAATTTGACGAGCACGTCGACAATGTAATTTTTCTCGTCAATATTCAGTATCGAATATTTTAAGTGCTCCAAATCTGGGTGCGTGTTCCATTTAATATTCTGATCATCAAAGCTGTGCGCCGCCATCGCCTCACCCTCCCAGCTGGACAAATCTTTCGAGGACCTGAACGCACCCTTTCGAGCATCTAAACCATTAAGGCCTGGACGCGGGGCCGTGTCGTCATGCGTTCGGATGACGAGAGCCACTTTCGTGTAATATTTTTGCGCAAGTGTGAGGAACCTCACACAACAAGCGGTGCACGACGTCATACCGCTGTAAGCGCCCGGGCTAGCGCGCCTTCCGGGCCGGTGCGTTGCGCGCATGGGGGGCGGCGATGCACTTTCGAGCACTTTCGGAATTGATCGGATCGATCTACAACACGGTGGTGGACCCGAGCGCCTGTCCAACCATGCTCAACGGTCTCGCCGACCTTCTCGGGGCAACGGGCGGAGCGCAAGTCGGCGCCTATAACTCGAAAGCCCACAGCGTCGCGATGCTTGCCCCGCGCGTTGACCCCAAAGAATTAACCAGGTTCTCGCAATATTGGGCCAACGTCTGGCGGCAGTGCGACAAGCATCCGATCGGCGCCGTCGTCGTCCCGGAAATGCGCATTTCTGACCCCGATCACTGCCGCCCCGACATTTTCAACGGGTCGTCAAAGCCGCACGGTCCGGAGAGGATGATGGGGGCAACCCTGTTGACGGAAGGTTCTGTTTCCACAGTGGTGTCGGTGTCGCGCCCCTATCCCGAGGGCGAGTTCGACGCGGCTCAGATCCAGCTGTTCGCCGCCTTGATCCCGCATCTTCAGCGTGCCGTGCAACTGCGGTTACGCCTGGCCACTTTGGACGGGCAACCGACGAGCGCGGCCGAGATGCTGAATCGGCTGCCTCACGCGGTGCTGCTGGTCGATGCGGGGGCGCGGGTGATCTTCGCCAATCAAGCCGCCACGAGGATACTCGGCGGTGGCAATGGCCTATCCCTGGACCCCGACGGCCTAAAAGCTGAAACAACGGAGGACACGCGCCGGCTGCGGCAAACCATCGCCGACTGCGCGGAGCCGGCAAGCGAACTTGGCGGAGGGGGCGGCCGCTTCCAGCTTTCCCGCCGGGACCGAGGGCCGTTGACGGTACTCCTGATACGGCACCGGACCCAGGTCACTTGGACCGACATCCTCCGACCGACAGCAATCCTGTTTGTCACCGAAGCGGAGCAAGCCGCCGTGCTCCGCAGCGAACGGTTCAGCCACGATTTTGGGCTGACCCGGGCAGAAGCCGTATTCGCGGTCGAGATATCGAAAGGAGATGGGCTGCAGGCTACTGCCAGCCGCCTCGGGGTCTCGTTGACAACGGTGCGGACACACCTCGCTCATGTGTTCGACAAGACGGGCACGCGGCGCCAAGCCGAGCTTGTTCGGCTGATGCTGCAAGGCCAGCCGGCAACAGGCGACGACTAAAAGCGGCGGCGCGGACAAGAGATCGGCCTCCCGGCGCAGGTGGCCGCTGCCGAGACCAACGTCGCATTAGCGATCTGCTCTCTGACAAGCTGGAGGGCCAGCTCGCTCGCCACCCGGCGGACGTCAATTTCCGGAGAGTTGGCACACGCTGCCTGGGTTGTGTCACAATCACTCAATCATCGCCGAACATCGAGGAGCGCCTCCATGAAAGTCGCCAACGCCGTCGCCGAAATCCTGAAGCGCGAAGGGATCGAGTTTCTGATCGGCTATCCGGTCAATCCGATCATCGAGGCCGCAGCCGAGGCCGATATCCGCACGATCATGGTACGCCAGGAGCGGATCGGCCTGCATATGTGCGACGCGATCGCCAAGGTCACCTCGGGCGACCGCATCGGTGTATTTGCCATGCAGCACGGCCCCGGCACCGAGAACGCCTTTGGCGGCGTCGCGCAGTCCTTTGGCGACTCGACCCCGGTCGTCGTGCTGCCGGCCGGCTATGCCCGCAACATCAACCAGGTACATCCGAACTTCAACGCCGCGCTTAATTACCGCCACGTCACGAAAACCTGCGAGCAGGTAACGGTCGCCAACGCGACAGTCGAGGCGCTGCGCCGCGCCTTTACGACGGTCAAGAACGGCCGCCCCGGCCCGGTATTGGTCGAGTTCCCGAGCGACCTCCTGCGCGAGGAGGTGCCGGACGCGCTCGTCGCCGAATACCAGAAGACGCCAAAGCTTAAGAGCGGCCCCGACCCGCAATCGGTCGCAAAGATTGCCGAGGCGCTGGTCGCGGCACAGCGCCCGGTCATCGTCGCCGGCCAGGGCGTCCACTACGGCAAGGCGTGGCCGCAGCTGAAGGCGCTCGCCGAACTGCTCGAAGCCCCGGTCATGACGACGCTCGGCGGCAAAAGCAGCTTCCCGGAAAACCACCCGCTGTCCCTCGGCTCGGGCGGCATCGGCATCGGCGAGCATCTCTGGCACATGCTGCAGAACGCCGATTTGATCTTCGGCATCGGCTGCAGCTTTACCCGCACCTCCTTTGGCACGGCGATGCCGAAGGGGAAGAAGATCGCGCACGCAACGCTCGACCCATACGCAATCAACAAGGATGTGCCGGTCGATCTCGCCGCGGTCGGCGATGCCGGGCTGACGCTCGACGCGCTGCTCGCAGAGGTCAAGGACCGGCTCCATGGCAAGACCCGCGACCGGCTGCCCTCGGTGACGCGCGAGATCCGCGGCCACCGCGAAGAATGGATGGGCCAGTGGATGCCGCGGCTGACCCAGAACACAAAGCCGCTGTCGCCCTATCGCGTTATCTGGGAATTGCTGCACACGGTCGATGTCAAGAACACGATCATCACCCACGATGCCGGCAGCCCGCGCGACCAGCTGTCGCCGTTCTGGGTCAGCGAGGTGCCGCTGTCCTATCTCGGCTGGGGCAAGACCACCCAGCTCGGCTACGGGCTCGGGCTGGCGATGGGCGCCAAGCTCGCCAAGCCCGACAAGCTGTGCATCAATGTCTGGGGTGACGCCGCGATCGGCTTTACCGGGATGGATTTCGAGACCGCGGTGCGCGAGCGGCTCCCGATCCTCTCGATCCTGATGAACAATTTCTCGATGGCGATCGAGCTGAAGGTAATGCCGGTCGCGACCGAGAAGTATCGCTCGACCGATATCAGCGGTCACTACGCCGACTTCGCCAAGGCGCTCGGCGGCTATGGCGAGCGGGTGACGGAGCCCGGCGAGATCCAAGCAGCGATCCGGCGCGGCATCGAGAAGACCCGCGAGGGCACGCCGGCCCTACTCGAATTCATCACCGAAAAGGCTGTCGACGTCTCGCGCTTCGGCTAAACAAAGCCTCATCGATCGGGGAGCCTTTCGCAATGCGGAGGGCTCCCGCCCCCGGATAGCGAGAGCGGCACCCTCTGCGCCGGCTAACCTGATCACGGGTCATCGCCAATGCCGAAGCGTGGCGCCCCCTCGGGCCTGCCGCCCATGTGGGTCAGCACTAGCGTGCCGAGGATCAATAGAGGGATCTGCTCAACAAAGACTCGGGTTTCGTCCAGAATCCCGAACACCAGGGTCGTGGTGATGTGCGCGATGTAGGTCAGCCCCAACGCGAAATAACGCTGGCGGTCAGCCCGTATGATGCCGAGCGGCAGCACCAGCGAAACCCCGACATAAATCAGGATGACGAACGGCATTTCGTACTGGAAGCGGGTAAGTGAATCGATCGCGATGGCAAAATTTTTGGCGATGCGCAGGGCATAAAACATCCGGCCGCCCTCGCCCGCTACATCATTGAAGATCTTTGGCCCGACCTCCTCGATAAACAGGGCGCGGGTAACCGCTTCGACGATCACGACGCTGAGCACGAGCGTGGCGATCCCGGCGATCAACATGCCGCGGTCGAGCCTCTCCCCGCCCCCGACCGGTTGTCGCGCGAAATACCGGCGCGACAACGCCTCGAAGATCATCCAGACCGAGATGAAAGCCGCCGTCTCCCGGCTGAAGATGTCGATCGCCCACAGCGCGACGAACCATGGCCAGGATTTGCCAGCGACCACGAAGTCGACGAACACTAGAAAGACGATGACGTCGAGATAGTCCCACGCATAAAGCCAGTGCGGCGCCAGCAGGAAGGAAAAACTCGTCTCGAACACAAAAAGCGCCAGCATGGCCGCTGTGAGGTTGGCGCCGACCCGCCAGCCGAGCCGCCAGGCGAGGTAGCCCATCACCGTCAGGGTCACGATCGAAAAACAGACATGAGCGTCGAAGAAGCTCGGGAACAGGGGCGAAATGCGGCCGATCAGAAACGGCGCCAGCACGCGCGCCTGGAACGACCGCCAATGCGGCTTGCCGGCAAGTACCCCGGCGGCTGCGTCGACAGCGCGTCCGTAATCCGCGCCGAACAGCATGATAATCAGACGGAACTGCACCACGGCGAAGAAGCCCGACAGGGCGAGACCGAGCAGCGCGCGGCGATGTTTCGTATTCAGCATAGCGCGAAAATTCTTGTCTCTCCGCCGCTCCCGCGCGGCTCTGCGAACGTGCTGGACGGACTAAGATGTCAGTGTTTGTGTCTTTTTGAAATGTTGCTATCGGCTAGGATGTGGATCCGAAAAAACTCGCGCTTCGGCGTCTACAACACCTGTGTCCACCAAATACGGTGTCGGCGTTTTCCTCTGATGAAAAATACCGGTGCGCTCACAACTCGGGAGAGCGAAACCGCTCGCGTCGCTTTACCGAGCGGGCTCGCTTCACTTGGCGTGCGTTTGCGAGGGAACGCTAGGCGGACCGGCGCGGTTTCGCGTATAGAGGTTGTGTTGTTTGTCCGAGGTCGAACGTTATGCGCTCCTTCCTTCCCCCGCGTCCGTTGGTGCTGTGCATCCTCGACGGCTGGGGCGAGCGTGTCGACACTCGGGACAACGCCATCGAGAGCGCGCACCTCCCGGTCTGGCATCGGCTGATGGCGCGGTGGCCGCATGCGCGGCTCGAGGCCAGCGAGCACTATGTCGGACTGCCCGACGGACAGATGGGTAATTCCGAGGTCGGGCATACGAATCTCGGCGCCGGCCGGCTGGTTATGCAGGATCTGCCGCGGATCGACGCGGCGATCGCTTTGGGCGAACTCGGCCGGATGCTGACGCTGCGCGATTTTATCAGCACGTTAAAGAGGACCGGCGGCACCACGCATCTGCTGGGATTGCTTTCGCCTGGCGGCGTGCATTCGCATCAGCACCAGATCGCGGCACTCGGCCGAATCCTCGCCGAGGCCGGAGTGCCGGTCGCGGTCCACGCGTTTCTCGACGGGCGCGACACCCCACCCCGGGCGGCGCTATCGTACATAAAGATGTTCGAAAGCGCGGTCGGCGGGCTCGTGGGGCTACGGATTGCGACCGTTAGCGGGCGCTATTATCCGATGGACCGCGACCAGCGTTGGGACCGGGTCGAGAAGGCCTATCGGGTAATTGTGAAGGGTGAGGGTGACACCGCCGCGAGCGCGGCTGACGCGGTCGAGAAGGCATATTCCCGTGGCGAGACCGACGAGTTTGTGCGGCCGACCTCGATTGGCGGATATCGAGGCATGCGCGACGGTGACGGCCTGTTGATCGGCAATTTCCGTGCGGATCGGGTGCGCGAGATCGCCGCGGCGTTGGTCGATCCGGACTTTTCCGGCTTCGGGCGTGCCACACGTGTCAACTTTGCCAGTGCGCTCGGGCTCGTCGAATATTCGGCCGAGCTCAACAACTATCTGGCGACCCTTTTCCCACCCGAGAATCTCGACGACACCTTTGGCGAGGTTGTGTCGAACGCTGGGCTGGCCCAATTGCGCATCGCCGAGACCGAAAAATACGCCCACGTCACGTTCTTTTTCAATGGCGGGCGAGAAACCGTCTTCCCCGGCGAGGAACGCACCCTGGTGCCATCGCCCAAGGTCGCGACCTACGATCAGCAGCCTGAGATGTCGGCGCCGGAGGTCACCAACAAGGTGGTCGAGGCGATTGCCGCACAGCGGTTCGACGTTATCGTGCTGAACTACGCCAACGCCGACATGGTCGGGCATACCGGCCGTCTCGACGCCGCGATCAAGGCGGTCGAGACGATCGACCAGTGCCTGGGACGGCTCGCGAGCGCGGTCGAAAAAGCCGGCGGAACCCTCGTCATCACTGCCGATCACGGCAATGCCGAGATGATGCGCGACCCGGAAACGGGTGAACCCCATACCGCGCACACGCTGAACCCGGTGCCGTTCCTCGTGGTTAACCCGCCCAGGACGGTCGAGCATCTCGAAGACGGTCGGCTTGCCGATGTCGCTCCGACCTTGCTCGACCTCCTAGGCCTCCAAAAGCCCGCGGCGATGACCGGTCACACCTTGATCCCGCGGCAGCAAATCCGGCGCAGTACCGGCTGATCGCTTTTGCTCCGACCTTGATCATCGAGGATGGTGGCGGATATCATCGAGGCTCGCCGATTGGAGCGATTAACGGGTGAGTGAATGAAACGGGTAGGGTTGATCGCGGCAGTTGCAGCAACAGTTTTGGTCTTTTCGTTGCGTCAAGACATCAGCGCGGCTACTTCCAATTCCTCGGACACGTATAAAGAACTGAATTTGTTTGGTGAAGTGTTTGAGGTCGTGCGCGCCGACTATGTCGGCAAAGTGAACGACGATTCGCTGATCGAATCTGCGATCAACGGGATGCTGACCTCGCTCGATCCCCACTCGAACTACCTAAACACCAAGAACTTCGACGATATGAAGGTTCAGACCCGCGGCGAGTTTGGCGGGCTTGGGATCGAAGTGTCGATGGAAAGCGGCCTCGTGAAAGTAATTTCGCCGATCGATGACACCCCGGCCGCTCGGGCCGGACTGAAACCCGGCGATCTGATTACGCAGCTCGACGGCCAGCCGGTCCAAGGGATGACGCTTCCTCAAGCGGTCGAAAAGATGCGTGGCCCGGTCAACAGCGACGTCAAGCTGACGATTCGGCGAAAGGGACGGGACCCATTCGACGTCAAGCTGACCCGGGCGACGATCCGTATCCAGTCCGTTCGCTCGCACCTGATCGGCGATGATATCGGCTACATCCGGATAACCTCTTTCAACGAGCAGACCGACGTCGGGCTCAACAACGCGATCAAGAACATCAAACAGCAAGCCGGCGACAAGCTCCGCGGGGTAATTCTGGATTTGCGCAACAATCCCGGCGGCCTTCTCGATCAGGCGGTTGCAGTCTCGGACGCGTTCCTCGAGAAGGGCGAAATTGTTTCGACGCGCGGCCGGCGCTCGGATGACGCGCAGCGCTACAACGCGCGACCGGGCGATGTTGCCGCCGGGCTGCCGCTCGCCGTGCTGATCAACGGTGGATCGGCTTCGGCCAGCGAGATCGTTGCCGGCGCGTTGCAGGATCACCACCGGGCGGTCCTGGTCGGCACCCGGTCGTTCGGCAAAGGATCGGTCCAGACGATCATTCCGTTGACCGGTCACGGTGCAATGCGGCTGACGACGGCGCGCTACTACACCCCTTCGGGCCGCTCGATCCAGGCGAAGGGGATCGAGCCCGACATCATCGTCGAGGCCGCCAAGATCGAGCCTCCCCCCGGCAAGAAAGAGGCGAAGGTCGCGGACGCATCCGCGGGGAAGTCCGATGATTCGGGCGGCGACCCTGAGGCATCCAGCTCGGTCGATCCGTCGATCATGGGAACCGACCGGGACTACCAGCTGACGCGCGCCGTCGACATGCTGCGCGGCATGTCATTGTTCAACGGGCGTATGATCAACTGAGGCGCACAGCGGAGCGGTCGAGGCATAGGCGGTCGCAATGACGCATCAAGATGGCAAGATCGCGGGATATCGGCCTGCGGTCGGCATCATGCTGCTCAATCGGCTGGGACAGGTTCTTGTCGCCCGGCGCACCGACATGCAGGCGATGCCAGCCTGGCAGATGCCGCAGGGCGGGATCGACCCGGGCGAAACTCCGCGCCAGGCAGCGCTACGCGAGCTTGCAGAGGAGATCGGCACTTGCAACGCCGAGATCATCGCCGAGAGCCGGGAATGGATGATCTACGACCTGCCCGTCGAACTCGCCAGGAGCGTGTGGGGTGGCCGCTATTGCGGCCAGCGGCAAAAATGGTTCGTTATGCGTTTTGCCGGCAACGACGCAGATATAGACGTCGCGACCAAACATCCCGAATTTGACGCTTGGCGCTGGGTTGCGCCCGAACAGCTGCCGGAACTGATCGTTTCGTTCAAGCGCCAGCTCTATATCGATATCTTGGCCGAGTTCCGCGAGCATTGCTGTTGTACCGACTGAGGCGGCTGATCCCATCGCTTACACTGTAGGCAGCCGCGCCGTTGCCGCATCGATCGCCGCGGCATCCGGCATCGCCGTCTGTGCGCCGTGCGCGAGACAGGCGAGGCCGGCGGCCGCGCTCGCCCGCCGCAGCGCGGTTTCGAGCGGCGCGTTGCCGTCGAGCGCCGCCGCCAGCACGCCCACGAACGTATCGCCGGCGCCGGTCGTATCGACCGGGACGATCGGCAGCGCCGGTACGGCAAACGCGGCGCCGTCGGCGGGATAGGCCATCGCGCCCGCCGCGCCGCGGGTGACGACGAGCCCCCGCCGCAACCGAGCCGCGATCGACACCGGATCCGCGCCTAGCGCTGCCGCCTCCCCCTCGTTCGCGACAACAAAATCGACGTCGTGCAGCAGATCGAGCTTGATCGGCAGGGCGGGCGCGAAATTAAGGAGGCTGCGCCCACCGCGGTCGCGCCCTCGGCGGATCACGGCCATGGTTTCGCTTACGGGGACTTCCATCTGCAGGACGAGAAGCGTGCCCGGACCAAGCAACTCATCCGGCACCTGGTCGGAGCGCACGCTCGCATTGGCCCCCGAAGCGACCGCGATCGCGTTCTCCCCGGCGGCGGAAACCATGATCGCGGCACAGCCCGTTGGTTCCGCGACGCTTTGCACCAGCTGGAGATCGATGCCCGCACGTCGCAGCGGGTCGAGTGCAGGGCCAGCGAAGGAATCCGCCCCCACGGCGCCGATCAGCACGACCTCGGCTCCGGCGCGGCGCGCGGCCAGCGCCTGATTGGCGCCCTTGCCCCCGGGAAGAAGCGCGTAGTCGCCGCCGAGCATGGTCTCGCCCGGCCCCGGCAAATGCGGAACCGGAAAGATCAGATCGACATTGATGGAACCGAAGACGACAATCATCGAACTATGTCCGTTTTCCGGCAGGCAGGCACACTGACCTAGATCTGTTGTCTACCGGCGCATGCCTGTCGCCAGTCAATTTGAGGGAGCCATCCCAATGAAACTGAGGGGCGCGACGATTCCCGACGCGATCGTCGAGCGGGTGATTGCACGGCGCGGCGCCGAGCATTGCTTTGCCGATCTCGACCCGGCGCGCACGGCGCTTGTGGTGATTGATCTGCAGCACGCCTTTATGACTGACGGGGTGGGGCATACGGTGTGCCCGGCGGCGCGCGATATCGTGCCGGCGGTCAATCGGCTGGCGGCTGCGCTGCGGGAGTCGGGCGGCGGCGTCTTTTGGATCCAAATGACCTACGACGCGCGTTGCCTCGACGAATGGTCGGTGGCGCACGAGATGGCCTCGCCTGAAATGCGCGAGAAACGCATCGCCGCTCTTTCCGAAGGAACGCTCGGTCATCAGCTGTGGCCCGATCTCGACGTGCGGCCCGAGGACGAAATCGTCAACAAATATCGCTACAGCGCCTTTATGCCGGGGACTTCGGAATTGCCCGGGCGGCTGCGGGCGCGCGGCTTCGACACGGTGCTGATCACCGGAACCGTCACCAACGTCTGCTGCGAAAGCTCGGCGCGCGACGCCAACATGACGAACTTTCGCACGATCATAGGCGGCAATTTTCGCGAGGCGGGTGGCGCGGCGGCGCAGCGTGGCCCAGGCGAGACGGGCGGCGGCGCGGGCGAGGAGGGTGTTGGGGGTGAGGCCGAGTGATTTGAAGATCATTGCGACGCCGCGCTCGACATGGCGGGCGCGGACGATCGCGAGGGCGCGGCGGGCATAGGCCCGGCTGCAGCGCCGGCGGTCATAGGGCAGGGCGGTCTCGTTGGCGGCGTAATAGGCGTAGGCGAGTTCGTCGTCCTCGGATTCGGCGATCCGTGCGAGGGCGATGCGCAGTCGGCGCCACAAGCCGATGCGCTCGTGTTCGAGACAGCGGGCCAGCTGCCGGGAAAACAGCTTGTAATGGCGGATCTCGTCGGCCGCGATGTTGCGGCAGATCTCCTTCAACACCGGTTCCTCGACGGCGTCGCGCAAGGCCGAGTAGTAGGAGCTGGTCCCGGTCTCGACAATGCAGCGCGCGATCATCTCGCCCGAACGCGAGCCGCGGCGCGAGGTGGCGCGGTCGAAATCGGCTTGGTAGCCGGCCTGGAAGCGGTCGAAGGCGGCGGCGAAATCGAATTCGGGATCGACGAGTTCAGCCCATCGCCCGAGCGCCTGGCCGTGCTGGATTTCCTCCTCGCCCCAGCGCACAGCACTCGCCTGGAAGCACGGATCGTCGTCAAAGACGCGGCGCAAATGACGCGCATAAGCGCCGCCGTTCAATTCGACCAGGCTCGCCGCCTTGACGATCGGGACGATCTGAGGGTCGAGCTTGCTGCGATCGAACCGGTCCCAGCGAATATCGTCGAGCGTCCACGAGGACATGCCGCTCCCTCCGGCATCTGCAATGTCCCTTATACACCCGCAGGGAACGAAATAACCCTAGTGGCATGAATTGGGCGCTTGGTTCCCGGCTCCTCTTCCGTCATGCCCGCGAAAGCGGGCCGTGGATGCCCGGCACAAGGCCGGGCATGACGAGTGCAGTGAGTTCGCATGGCAGGCGCCGCGGTCGGCGTGGATTAATGTGCCGCTTCGGCGAGCACCTGCAGCTTTGCCTGGGCGACGGCCTGGTCGCGTTCGAGGCCGCGCAGTTCGATCACCAATCGCTCGCGGTCGGCTCCGGTGCTGCGCGACACCTGTTCGCGCAGGCTTGGAAGATTACCCTGGACGACCTGCAATTCCGCCTCCGTCGCGGTACGGTCGAGTTCGTCCGCAGGTACTGCTTCATCGGCGAGGACGGTGCATCGTTCGGGCGTCACCTCGGCAAAGCCACCGGCGACAAACAAACGCCGGGTTACCCGCTGACCCTCGTAAACCTCGATCATGCCGGGTCGGATCGTCGATATCAGCAGGGAGTGGCCCGGCAGCACACCGAAATTGCCTTCGGTTCCCGGGACCACCACCATCTCCACCGCTTCCGAGATGAGCAGACGCTCCGGCGTCACCAATTCGAACTGCACGCGGTCGGGCATTACGCCGTTTCCGGTTCGCAGTGCGAAGAGCACCCCTTGCCCGGACTTAAACCGGGCATCCACGCGTCCGAGACCGTTGATGTCGCGCAAGGGCAGGGCGTGGATGGCCGGGACGAGCCCGGCCAAAGCGATGGAGAGCGCAAAGCGAACAGATTTCGGCTATGGCCAATCCCACTGCGCCTGTTGTGTGCGTGGGTTCCGGGCTCGCGGACTGATATCCGCGCCCCGGAATGACAACGAACGGCGAGGGCCATCAGGCTGCCTCGGCGGCCATTTTGCGCGCCTTGGCGACGGCCTCGTCGATCGTGCCGACCATGTAAAAGGAGCTCTCCGGCAAATCGTCGTGATCCCCCGCGACAATGCCCTTGAATCCCTTGATCGTCTCTTCGAGGCTGACCAGGACGCCGGGGGTGCCGGTGAACACCTCGGCGACGTGGAAGGGCTGCGACAGAAAGCGCTGGATCTTGCGGGCGCGGGCGACGGTCAGCTTGTCCTCTTCCGACAGTTCGTCCATGCCGAGGATCGCGATGATGTCCTGCAACGATTTGTAGGTCTGTAAGACGCGCTGTACGTCGCGCGCGACCTGGTAATGCTCGTCGCCGACGATCCGCGGGTCGAGCATGCGCGAGGTCGAATCGAGCGGGTCGACCGCCGGATAAATGCCGAGCTCGGCGATCTGGCGCGACAGAACCGTGGTCGCGTCGAGATGGGAGAAAGTCGTGGCGGGCGCCGGGTCGGTCAGATCGTCGGCGGGCACATAGATCGCCTGCACCGACGTGATCGACCCCTTTTTCGTGCTGGTGATGCGCTCTTCCAAGGTTCCCAAATCGGTGGCCAATGTCGGCTGATAGCCGACCGCCGAAGGAATCCGGCCGAGCAGCGCCGACACCTCGGAGCCGGCTTGGGTAAAGCGGAAGATGTTGTCGACAAAAAACAGCACGTCTTGGCCCTCTTCGTCGCGGAAATATTCGGCGACGGTGAGCCCGGACAGACCGACCCGCGCACGCGCGCCCGGGGGCTCGTTCATCTGGCCATAGACGAGCGCCGCTTTGGAGCCCTCGCCGCCAGGGTTGATGACCCCGGATTCGATCATCTCGTGATAAAGGTCGTTGCCCTCGCGGGTGCGCTCGCCGACGCCGGCGAACACCGAGTAGCCGCCATGGGCCTTGGCGATGTTGTTGATCAGCTCCATGATGATCACGGTTTTGCCGACCCCGGCGCCCCCGAACAGCCCGATCTTGCCGCCCTTGGCGTAAGGCGTCAGCAGATCGACGACTTTGATCCCAGTAACCAGGATCTCGGCCTCGGTCGACTGGTCGATGAACGGGGGCGCCGATCTATGGATAGGGGAGCGGCGGTTGGTCTGGATGGGTCCGCGCTCGTCGACGGGTTCGCCGATCACGTTGAGAATGCGACCCAACGTCTCGGGGCCGACCGGCATCATAATGGGTTCGCCGGTGTCGACCGCCTGCGTGCCGCGAACCAGCCCGTCGGTGGTGTCCATCGCGATCGTGCGGACGACGTTTTCACCGAGTTGCTGGGCGACTTCGAGGACCAGGGTGCGCCCCGCGTCGTCGACGTGCAGCGCGCTTAAGATTGACGGTAATTCGCCGTCGAAGTGCACATCGACCACGGCGCCGATAATCTGCGTGATCTTACCGATACTGTTTCTAGGCATGTTCTCGAAATCCTCGTCTCGAACTTAGCGTTTAACGCGCCGGCCGGTGCCAAAATGAATAACTATTATCGCCAGCGGTCATGCTGCCCGCAACAACTCGGCGCCGGAGATGATCTCGATCAGTTCCTTGGTGATGGCGGCCTGGCGGGTGCGATTGTAATTCATGGTGAGCCGGTCGATCATCTCGCCGGCGTTGCGGGTGGCATTGTCCATCGCCGTCATCCGCGCGCCCTGCTCGCTCGCCGCGTTTTCGAGCAGCGCGGTGTAGATCTGCACCGCGAGATTCTGCGGCAATAATTCGCCGAGGATCTCCTCTTCCGACGGCTCGAACTCGTAAACCCCGCCCACTGCAGCCGAACCGGTCCCCGGTTCGGTCTCGCCCGGCGGCGGAAACGGGATCAGCTGCTGCGCCGTCACGATCTGGGTGATCGCCGAACGGAAACGGTTGTAAATGATCGTGCAGGCGTCGAACGCGTCTCCACGAAACAGCACGAGGATGCGCTCGGCGATGTCGCGCGCCTCGTCGAACGACAGCCGGCGACGGCCGATATCGGTCAGGCTGTCGTGGATCAGCCCCCCGTAATCGCGGCGAAGGCCGTCGCGGCCTTTACGCCCGATCGTCAGAATCATGACCCTTTTGCCCGCCGCCTCGAGTTCGCGCACGCGGCGCCGCGTCTCGCGCAGGATCGAGGCGTTGAAGCCGCCGGCGAGGCCTCGGTCGGAGGTCGCGACAATGATCATGTGGGTCGCGTCTCTACCGGAGCCGACGAGCAGCGGCGGTGCGCTAGGTAGGCCTGTCATGCGGACCGCGAGCGAGGCCAGGACCCGCTCCATACGCTGTGCATAGGGCCGCGCTGCTTCGGCCTGCTCCTGTGCACGACGCAGCCGCGAGGCGGCGACCACCTTCATCGCCGCGGTAATCTTTTGGGTAGACCTAACGCTGCGAATGCGCACCCGCAGGTCTTTCAGGCTGGGCATCGGGCGCGCTCGGCTGCGTTCACACGAAGGTCTTGATGAGACCGTCGAGGCATTCCTCGAGCGCCGTTTCCACGGCGGGCGAAATTTCCCGTTCGGTGCGGATCGCGTCGAGCAGTTCTGGATGCGTGGTCTTGATCTCGCTCAGCATCGCTGTTTCGAACCGGCCGATATTGGCGACCTCGATCGTGTCGAGATAACCGCGAGTGCCGGCAAAGATCGAAACCACCTGCTCTTCAACCGAGACCGGCGAGAATTGAGGCTGCTTCAACAACTCGGTCAACCGCGCGCCGCGCGCCAGCAGGCGTTGCGTGGCCGCGTCGAGATCCGAGCCGAACTGGGCGAAACTGGCCATCTCGCGATACTGCGCGAGTTCGAGCTTGATGCGCCCGGCAACCTGCTTCATCGCCTTGATCTGCGCCGCCGACCCGACCCGGCTGACCGACAGCCCGACATTGATGGCCGGACGAATGCCGCGATAGAACAACTCGGTTTCGAGAAAGATCTGGCCGTCGGTTATCGAGATCACGTTGGTCGGGATATAGGCCGAAACATCGCCGGCCTGGGTCTCGATGATCGGCAATGCGGTCAGCGAGCCCGAGCCATGCGCGTCGCTCATCTTTGCCGCGCGTTCGAGCAGGCGGGAATGGAGGTAAAAGACGTCGCCCGGAAAGGCCTCGCGGCCAGGCGGCCGACGCAGCAGCAAGGACATCTGGCGATAAGCCACCGCATGCTTTGACAGATCGTCGTAAATCATCAGCCCGTGCATGCCGTTGTCGCGAAAAAATTCGCCCATCGCGCAGCCGGAATAGGGCGCCAAATATTGCAGCGGCGCCGGCTCGGAGGCGGTTGCGGCCACGACGATCGAGTATTCGAGCGCGCCGTAATCCTGCAGGGTCTTGACGATCTGGGCGACGGTCGAGCGCTTCTGGCCGATCGCGACGTAAATGCAGTAGAGCTTGGCCTTTTCATCCGTGCCGGCGTTGACCTGCTTCTGATTGAGCACGGCGTCGATGGCGAGTGCGGTCTTGCCGGTCTGACGGTCGCCGATGATCAGCTCGCGCTGACCTCGGCCGATCGGCACTAGCGCATCAATCGCCTTTAGCCCGGTTTGCACCGGCTCGTGTACTGATCGTCTCGGGATGATGCCAGGCGCCTTGACCTCGACCCGCGCCCGGGTCACATCGGTCAGCGGCCCCTTGCCGTCGATCGGTTCGCCTAGCGCATCGACTACCCGGCCGAGCAGGCCGCGCCCGACCGGCACGTCGACGATGGCGCCGGTGCGCTTGACGGTATCGCCTTCGCCGATGCCGCTGTCGTCGCCAAAGACAACGACGCCGACATTGTCGCTCTCAAGGTTGAGCGCCATGCCGCGCACGCCATTGGGAAACTCGACCATCTCGCCAGCCTCAACCTTGTCGAGGCCGTAGATCCGGGCGATACCGTCGCCGATAGACAGTACTTGGCCGACCTCCGCAACATCTGCCTCGCTGCCGAAATTGGCGATCTGCTGCTTTAAGATCGCCGAAATCTCTGCCGCACGAATTTCCATGAAAAGCCTCTTTAGCCAATACCCTTCATTGCCAATTGCAAGCGCCGCAGCTTGCTTTCGACCGAGCTGTCGACCATGCGTGAACCGACCTTGACAATCAATCCGCCGATCAGCCGCGGATCGACCCGAACATCGACGGAGACTCGCCGGCCGACTGTGCGGCGAAGTTGCTCGCCCAGCGCCTCGAGCTGCTGGTCGTTCAACGGCTGGGCCGCGGTGACGTTGGCGGTAACCTCGCCGCGTCGCTCGGCGAGCGTAGCCAGATAGGCCTCGATCATCGCCGGCACGGCAAATAGCCGCCGATTTCTCGCGACGACGGCGAGGAAATCCCGGACCAGCGGCGAGAGGTCGGCGCGCACCGCCAGTGCGGCAACCGCGCGCCCCTGCTCCAGACGCGACAGCGACCGGGCTGCGCACCAGGCGCATCAGATCGGCGCTCGCCGCCAGCATCGCTCGCAGTTGACGCAGATCGGAGGCGACCTCGTCGAGCATCCTGCGCTCCTCGGCGATTTCGAACAGCGCCGCCCCGTAGCGCTCGGCCAAGGCGGAAACGCCTGTCGTTTCGGAAGCCAATGTACAGCAGTCCTCGATGGCCGCACCGGCAGGAAAGGCCGCAGCAGCATTTCCTGTTTGTTTTCGGATACCGCGCCGGGCACCGCTACCCGGCAAAGCCGTCGGCGGGTTCCGTAGCACAGGGTCGGACCCGGCGCAACCAGCGGCGTTGGTTTGCCGCCGGTGATGCATCTTCCCGGTGTTGCGTTTCGGTCATGCCGCATCTGCAAAAACGCCGGGCATCGCTGGCGGCATGGCTAGGAATTCCGCTCACGGACGGAGTACAGTCGACGGCGACACACACGCTTTGTCAATTTTGCGCGAGGAAACGACATGCAATACCGCAGAATCTCGGCCGATTGTCATCTGGACATGCCGTGGATGCCGCCTGACCTGTTCGTTTCCGAGGCGCCGCGGGAGCTGAAAGACCGCATGCCCTATGTCGCCGATGGGCCGCAGGGACCGCAATGGGTCGCCAAGAACGGCGCGACCTTCGGGCTCAAGAACGGCGTTGGACCGGGCGGCGCGCCCTTTGTTCCCGGGCAGAACCACCGCGTCGACAAGATGGCCGAGACCGGCATGTACGAGGACGGCAAAAAGGACATCCGGCGCTGCAGCGACCCGCATCTGCGGATCAAAGACATGGACCGTGACGGCGTCGATGCCGAGGTGATCTACGGCATCCTCGGGGCCGCCTCGCGGCTCAACGACAATGAAGCCTCGAACGAGATGCTACGCATCTACAACGATTGGCTGAAGGAGTTCTGTAGCCACCACCCTGATCGCGAGATCGGCCTCGCCTGCCTGCCCTATGGCGAGATCGACAAGGCGGTCGCCGAGATCCACCGGGTCGCCAAAATGGGCATCAAGGGGCTGGAACTGTCCTGCTCATGGGACATGGAGCCGATGTGGCACCCGGTCTGGGAGCCCTTGTGGAACGCGGTAGAGGACGTGCAGCTTCCGTTGCACTTCCATACCTTCCCGACGACGTCGCCGCGGGCGCGCGAAGGTGTTTCCGGCCAGGTCCGACGGGCGGCGATGTTCACCGGCGTGTCCTCGTTCCAGATGGGCCTGATCCACATCATCGCCGCACTGATCGGCGCCGGCGTCCTCGAACGTCATCCGCGGCTCAGGGTATCGTTCGGCGAAAGCGGCATTGGCTGGCTGCCCTATGCGCTCGATCGCATGGATTTCGAATACGATGACCGCTTCCGCGATCTGATGAAGTTAAAGCCGAGCGAATATTGGCGCCGCCAGTGCAAGGCCACGTTCCAGCTCGACCCGATCGGCACCAAGCTCTACGAGGATATCGGCGTCGAGACCCTGATGTGGGGCTCGGATTACCCGCACACCGACGGCGTATGGCCCGAATCCTCAAAGTACATCGAGCAGCAATTCGCCGGCATACCGGCCGATGTCGTGCACAAGATCACCTGTGAGAACGCCGCCAAGTTCTACGGCCTGATCAACTAGGTCTTAAACAATTAAAATAAAGGAAGGGCGCCCGATACGGCGCCCTTTCTTTTGGCGTCAGAACTGGACCCGTTGGGTCAGGGCACCGTCGATGATCAGGTTGGTGCCGGTGATGAAGCTGGCGCGCGGGCTGGCGAGAAACACCACGGCGTTCGCCACCTCCGCTGGCGTGCCCATGCGGCCCATCGGGTTGCGTCCGACCATTGTCTTGAACAGCTCGGGATTGTTCTCCTCCAGCACGTTCCACACCCCGCCTTTGAAATAGACGTTGCCGGGCGAGACCATATTGGCGCGTACGCCCTTCTGCGCGAGGTTGCGTGCCAACGCCTTGACATAGGGCGCCAGAGCCGCCTTGACAGAGGCGTAGGGGCGCGGCGCGCCAGCGATCTCGACGGCCCCGGTGGTGCCGAGGACAACGATCGCTCCACAAGGTGATTTTTCGAGGTACGGGATCGCCGCCTCGACTCCGGCGACCGTGCCCAAGACGTCGATATCGAGGCTGCGGCGCCAGGAATCCTCGTCCATCGCCTGCGCCAGAGCGCTGACATTAGCGACGAAGATGTCGATTCCGCCGAGCGCGTCGGCTGCCTCGGCGACCCAGGCGCGTAGCGCCTTGGTGTCGGCCACGTCGACAACCCCGCCATGGGCCTTCACGCCCTTGCCAGCAAGAACCGCGACCGCTTCGTCAACGCCGGCTCTGCTGCGGGCGCACAATGCCAGGTCGCAGCCCTCATCGGCCAGCAGATCGGCGATCGCGCGGCCGATGCCGCGGGTTCCGCCGGTGACGATCGCCCTCTTGCCCTTCAGCCCGAGATCCATCTGCTCTCCTTGTGGCGCCGCCTGCGACCGCGTCTCAATGTGGCAGCCGCGCCCGAGGATGCGCGCCGTCGTAAATGGCGAGGAGCCGTTCGGTCTCGACCGATGTATACCGCTGCGTCGTCGATAGGGTGGCGTGGCCCAGCAGTTCCTGAATCGCGCGCAGATCGCCCCCGGCCCCCAGCAGATGAGTCGCAAAGCTGTGGCGGAGCGCATGCGGGGTCGCGGTTGCCGGCAGGCCGAGGAAACCGCGCAGCAACTCCATCTGCCGCTGCACCAGGCGCGGATGCAGCGGACCGCCGCGGGCACCGACAAAGAGCGGATCGTCCGAAGCCAGCGCATGAGGGCAGACGGCGAGGTAGTTGGCGATGGCGGTGCGCACCGCCGGCAGCACCGGCAGTTGCCGTTCTTTGCGACCTTTGCCCGTGATCGTCAGCTGCTCGCCGGTCGGCGCTTCCGCTCGGCTCAGGCCCAATGCCTCCGACAGCCGCAGGCCGCAACCATAGATCAGCGCCAGCAGCGCGGTGTCGCGCTTGCCCTGCCAGCCTTCCGGGGACAGGCCGCCGGCGGCGTCGACGGCGGCGATAGCATCGTCGATCGTGAGAGGCTTTGGCACGGCCGGCGGCAGTTTGGGTGAGCGCAATGCCGAAAGCGCGGTGGTCGAGGCGAGCCTGCGCCGCTGCAAAAAACGCAAAAACCCACGCAGCACTGACATGCCGCGCGCCAGCGAGCGGCGCTCAACGCCGTCGCCGGCGCGCGCCGCCAGATAAGCACGGAAATCGGCTGGGCGCAGTTCGTCGATAGCGGCAGAACTCGGCACCGCACCCAGATGCTCGGCCAGGAAATCGAGAAAAAAGGCAAGGTCGCGGCCGTAGGCGGCTATGGTATGCGCCGAAGCGCGGCGTTCGCCCGCCAGCCATGCAGCCCACAACCCGATCGCCGCGCGCAGGTCGTCCGCGGCGGAAAACCGCGCAAGCGGCACCGGCTCCGGGAGTGCCGGGAAAATCGGCTTGTGCCGGGTTGCGTCCCCGCCCTCGCGCTTGCCTGCGGCCGAGTCGGACGCGGGCGTGCTCAGCGTCCCCGTTCGAGCCACTGGGCGATCGTGATCTCTACCGCGCGGGCGAGAAAGGTCAACAGCTCGGTCCCGAGACCGGGATGAAAGGTCCCCTGCTTGCGGGTTCCGATGCACATCAGTCCGCTCGGCCCCGAGCGCGCGAAAGACAGGCGCAACAGCGCCTGCGAGCGCACCAGGCCAGCAGCGCCGCCGAACAGCGCGGGATCACCCTTGTTATCGTCGAATAACAGCACGTCGCGGTCGGGGCCGAGGACTTGGTCGACCATGCCCGATCGCAGCAGATGGATACCATGGAGCGGCATGCGGGTGGTTCGCGCTGCCGTGCTTTCGACACCAAGAGTGACCACGTCTACATCGATCAGTACGGCGAGGTCCGTCGTGACGATCTGCAACAGGTGCTCAAAGCTGGTGGCCTTGAGCATCGCCAACGTCGCTTTGTGCACGCGGCATTGGCTTGCGAGGTTGCCGCGGCTCAGCGCGATAAGGGTTTTCTGCTCGTGCTGCAGTCGGCCCAGATCATGGCGGAGGCGTTCGAGCATAAAATGCTGGAAATCCACCACCCCATCGCCAGTTTCGCGGCTCGGCGCGCGCAACAGGGACAGCGCGTCGGGATGGCTTCCGAGGAAATCGGGATGTTCTCGCAGATAGGCGATGACATCCTCGGCTCGGGTCGCGCTCGCCTGCCCTGGCGCCGAGACTCCACCGGCGAACGCCTTCGATCGGTCTTGCGGACGATCGGCCACCGCTAGCTCCGCCTCGCCGCATTCGGGCGCGAGTGGGGGAAGAAAACGGCACCAACAAGAAACGCGATCATACCGAAACCACCTGAAAGCAATCCGGGGCAGGGCGCTGAACTTTCCTTGCGGATGCGCTGAAGAGCGCTTGCCCCGCACCTTCTCCGGAGCGAGTTTAGCCGATGCCCGATCGACTTGCCAGTTCCGTGGCTGCGGCGGCGGTTCGCCGCCTGGACGAGGAGATCGATCCTGAGGCGGGGGT
Organism: uncultured Alphaproteobacteria bacterium; assembly: GCA_963774345.1. Taxonomy (GTDB): domain Bacteria; phylum Pseudomonadota; class Alphaproteobacteria; order ATCC43930; family CGMCC-115725; genus AP-15. The sequence goes on along the minus strand of CAVZFB010000057.1, from coordinate 189,898 downwards.
TGAAGCAATCCGGCAGGTTCGCGTGCTCCTGCCGTTGCCGTTGCCGGAGCTACTCGACTATCGCATTCCCGAAGAGATGGCGCCGCCCGAGCCGGGCAGTTTTGTCCGCGTGCCGCTCGGCGGACGCAACTTGATCGGCGTTGTGTGGGACGGGGTGGGCGGCGATCTCGCGCCAAATAGGCTTAAGCCCATTGCCGAGATTCTCCCTGTCGGCGGGATAGGCCCCGACCTCCGCCGCTTTGTCGAGCGCGTCGCCGCCTACACGATGGCGTCGCCGGGAGCGGTGCTGCGCATGGCGATGAGCGTTTTGGAGGCGTTGCAGCCGCCGCGGGCCCGGCGGCTCTGCACCGCCTCCACAGCCGGGCTCGACGCACTGACCACTACTCCCCCAGCCCGATCCTTGACTCCCGCGCGTCGGCGGGTGCTCGAAGTTTTGCGCGACGCGCCGCCGCTGCCGGCCGCCGAGGCAGCGCGGCTCGCCGCCTGCAGCGCCGGCGTCATCCGCGATCTCCTCGCCCGCGGGCTGGTCGAGGAGCGCCTGGTCGCCGCCGAGGCTGCCGACTCGCCTATGCCGGAGTGGTCCCGGTCCGGTCCCGCGCTTTCCCCCGACCAATCGCTCGCCGCGCACCGGTTGGTCGGCGCCGTCGAAGCGGGCGGATTTGGCGTGACCTTGCTGGATGGCGTGACCGGCTCGGGCAAGACCGAAACCTATTTCGCCGCGATCGCCGCGGCGTTGGCCGCCGGTTGCCAGATCCTGGTGCTGTTGCCGGAAATCGCCCTCGGCGCGCAATGGCTCCAGCGCTTTCGCGACCGATTCGGCGTCCCTCCGGCCCAGTGGCATTCGGATATCGGCCAGACCGAGCGCCGCGATACCTGGCGCGCTGTATCTGCCGGCCAGGCGCGGGTCGTTGTCGGCGCGCGCTCGGCACTGTTCCTGCCATTTGCCGAGCTCGGTCTGATCATCGTCGACGAGGAGCACGACCCCTCTTACAAGCAGGAGGACGGGGTCTGCTATCAAGCCCGCGACATGGCGGTGTTGCGCGCCTCCCTGGCCGATATCCCGATCGTGCTGGTGTCGGCCACGCCCTCGCTTGAGACAGTGGTGAATGTGGCGCGAGGCCGCTACCAGCGTGTCGCGTTGCCGCGCCGCCACGCGGCGGCCCAGCTACCCGCGGTCCGCCTGGTCGATATGCGCCGGGAACGGATTGAGCGGGGCCGCTTCCTGTCACCGCCGCTAGTCGCCGAACTCATTGCGACCTTCGCGGCCGGCGAGCAAGCGCTGCTGTTTTTGAACCGGCGGGGCTATGCGCCGCTGACCCTGTGCCGCGCCTGCGGTCATCGCTGCCAATGCCCGAGCTGTACTGCTTGGCTTGTCGAGCACCGGTTTACCGGCCGGCTGCTGTGTCATCATTGCGGCCATGCCGAACCTGTGCCGCCGCTGTGCCCGGAATGCTTGACCGCCGGGACCTTGGTCGCCTGCGGGCCGGGCGTCGAGCGGCTTGTCGAAGAGGTCGCGGCCCGGTTCCCGGCAGCGCGCACGGCGGTAATGGTCAGCGATCTCCTATCGGGGCCGCGCGCCGCAGCAGAACTCGCGCAGGCGATGACCGACCGGCGCTACGACGTTCTGATCGGGACGCAGATCGTCACCAAAGGCCACCACTTTCCGATGCTGACCTTGGTCGGCGTCGTCGACGCCGATCTCGGGCTCACCGGCGGCGATCTGCGCGCGGCGGAGCGTACCTATCAGCTGCTTCACCAGGTAGGTGGCCGCGCCGGCCGTGCCGAGCGCAAGGGGCGGGTGCTCATCCAGACTTTCATGCCCGACCAGCCGGTGATGCAGGCGCTCGCCGCCGGCGACCGCGACCGGTTTCTCGAAGCCGAGGCCGCCGCGCGGCGCAATGCCGGATTGCCGCCTTTTGGCCGGCTCGCCGCGTTGATCGTCAGCGCCGCGGACGGTGAATCCGCCGACTTTGCCGCCCAGGCGCTGTCGCGTGCGGCGCCACAGTTTCCCGGCGTTACCGTGCTCGGGCCGGCGCCGGCTCCGCTCGCCGTGCTGCGCGGGCGTCATCGCCGCCGGTTTTTGGTCAAAGCGACGCGCGAGGTAAATGTGCAGGCGGTGCTGCGCGACTGGCTCTCACGGGTGCGCCTCGCCGGCTCGGTCCGCCTACAGGTCGATATCGATCCCTACAGCTTCCTATAACGTCGCAGCTTCCCCGATGGTCCACGCATCGCGACGACGGGGGCGCCCTCAACGAGCCGCGAGCGGTCCGCTTGCCTCGATGTCGAGAAATGCGGCATGCTTCGCCCAACAGCGTGGTCAGGAAGGGAGGCGGCAATGCCTGATTCGGTTGCAGTCGAAAACGCAGAGGCGTCGGCGAGCCGGGACGCGATCCGCATCGGCGGGCTCGACCATGTGGTGCTGAGGGTCGGCGACCTCGATCGCGCGATCGCTTTCTACGAGAATGTGTTGGGCATGCACATCGAGCGTCGCCTCGAACAGCCAAAGCTGGTCCAGCTGCGCGCCGGCGCTTCGCTGATCGATCTGGTCCCGGCGGCGGTCTCGCCGCAGACGGCGCCCGACAAAGCTGGGCGCAACATGGATCACTTCGCGATGCGGGTCGTCGGCTTCGACGCGACGGCACTCAAGGCGCACCTGCAGCGGCACGGCGTCGATCCCGGCGAGGTCCGCGAGCGTTATGGCGCCGAGGGGTACGGCCCGTCGCTTTATATTTCCGACCCCGACGGCAACACCGTCGAGCTGAAGGGCGAAGCCACCCGCGGGCTTTAGGACGGCGCCGGCGAATGGTGCGAAATTCGGCTTCTCTTCGAGGCCGTACCACCTTTCCCGCTGTTCCCTTCGGCCGCCCCCGCGGTTGTCCGCGCGCTTCTCACGCCGTCGCGGCGCCGTCCACCGGGAGGGCGGCGCCGGAGACGAAGGATGCCTCGTCCGAAATCAGGAACAGGGCGGCATTGGCGATCTCCTCGGGCTGGCCGGTGCGGCCCATCGGGATCTGGCGGGCGCGCGCCTGAACCAACGCCTCCTTGTCCTGGCTGCCTGCTTTGCCAGGGGGGCGCTGCTGGTCGGGCCGGGCGACAAAGACCCGCAGCATCGGCGTGTCGATCGGGCCGGGGCAGATCGCGTTGACCCGGATCTTGTCGGGTGCGAGGCGCTTGGCCAGCGAGCGGACAAAGCCGACGACGCCGAATTTGGCCATCGAATAGACCGGGCTGAAGGCCGAGCCGACCAGTCCCGAGGTCGAGGCGGTGTAGAGCAGCGCGCCGCCGCCGCGGGCGCGCAGTTCGGGGATTGCCGCCTCAGTTGTCAGCAGCACGGTGCGCAGGTTGAGCCCGATCGCGGTGTCGAAATCGGCCATGTCGATGCCCTCGATCGAGGCCGGGCCGGGATGGCCAACATGGTTCCACACGAAATCGAGCCCGCCGAAAGTGCTGGCGGTGCGGCGCACGATCGCGCGAGCGAAATCGTCCTGGCGCAGATCGCCGACGAGGCCCTGGGCCCGTCCGCCGGCGGCGGTGATTTCGCCGACGACGGCATCGACCCCGGCCTGATCGATGTCGACGACCCCGACCGCCGCCCCCTCGCGGGCAAAACGTACCGCACCGGCTCGTCCCATCCCGGAAGCCGCCGCGGTGACGATGCCGATCTTGCCTTCGAGCCGCATGGTTTTCCTCCTGCTAGGACTCTTCGTCCTCTACTTCATCAAATATGATGCCTCGCCGCTTCGCGGTTACTTTGGCTGCCTTTTCCGCTGCGATTCGGGCTTTTAGCGCCATCGTCGACGAACAGCGCGGGTCTGATAGCAAAGGTCAGCACCGGGCATCCGCCTGCGCCCCCGCCTTCGACCTTGGGCCACAGCTTTTCATGATGGGTGGTCGCCTTCCCTTACGATGCGCCCTTTCCCAAGCGCTTGAAAATTTCTTGCAATTCCCATGAACGAGTAACGATTATTCCAACCTATATTGCCCTGAGATCAAATAGAAGTCAAAAATTATTGAGATCGCGATCGAAGAACGGGTCCTTGTTGTTCCATTCCGTCTCCAATGCGACGCCGCCCTTAAGGCAGTCCACGGAATGGGTGGGACTGTCGATCCGGGTTCCGTCTACTACGATAGAGGTCTGAAACGGCTTTTCCTGCCACCCTCGCTCATAGAGGGCTTCGTCTATGCGATAACCGACTAGAGAGCGGTTACCGCCGCCGACCATCACCTCCGATTTCACCGGCTTGAAGGCGCGCAACGTTTCTTGCACATCACTCTACTCATCGGAGCAAGTAGGTGAACAGGACTCCGGTGGCGTTGCGCCATTCGTTTACTTGATATAGCGTTCGCAGGTCTTCAGGGACAAGGAGTTCGGTCGACATACGCTTGGTATTCCGGGATGCGGACCCCCCTTTCCATTCTCTGAGTGCACCTTGGGCCAAACTCGGAGGCGGTCAGGTGGCCGAGTGGTCGGCGAACTCCGACGATCCGCTCGTGCCTTCCGAGTTGTGCGCGTACGTGCTCCATGTCGGCCGATGAAAGTCGCCGGCCTCATCGCCCCATAGGGTCCAATTCGGTTGCATTCCGCGAGCAAACAATTCGATGGTACGGACCGGGTGAGCATGGAATATGTAGCTGTCTCACCTAATGTGATTGACCGAACGCGGGTCGCGCGGCGATGCTCAATCGACACGGCGACGGACGAGCGTGGTCGCAAAAACAATGGACCTGTCTTTTGAGGTACAGCGGGCTGCCTCTTATGCAAGCGCATCGCAAAAGATCCGCGTTTTAAGCGAACGTTGGGTCGGCGATCATGTCTATTGTCCAAATTGTGGCCATTGCCGCATTAATAGGTATGCCCACAATCGGCCAGTGGCCGATTTTGTTTGTCCGATCTGTAGAGAAGATTATGAACTGAAGAGCCACAGAAAGCCAACCGCGAAGCTCGTCGATGGCGCATATCGGACGATGGTAGAACGACTTAAGACCAATAGGAATCCCAATCTCTTTTTACTGAACTATGATTGGGTGGCGCTGTCGGTGCTCAGTCTAATTATCATCCCAAAGCATTTCTTCACAACTAGCATTATCGAAAGAAGAAGACCGTTGGCCGAAACGGCTCGGCGCGCTGGGTGGGTGGGATGCAACATTCTTCTCCAGGATATCCCTGATGCGGGCCGCATTTTCATTATTCGTAACAGGCACGTCGAATCAAAAACTGCGGTCCTAGCTAAATGGAAAAGGACGATCTTCCTGCGGGAAGAGAGAGACAGCGCAAAGGGATGGCTGCTCAACGTCATTCGATGCATCGAAAAGTTGAAACAGCGGACGTTTTCGCTTGATCAAGTATATTCGTTTGAGGGTGAACTGAGAGAGACATATCCGAAAAATCGGCATATTAAAGCGAAAATCAGGCAACAGCTACAAGTGCTCAGAGATAAAGGGTATATTGAATTTATTGGCGGCGGCACCTACCGACTAGCGGAGCAGATAGAGTAGCAGAAAGTCTTTATGTCTTTCGCGAAGTTTTCGGGGGCCGCGAGGTTATACCGCTGTCTAAATTATTCAGTTTCTTGACCTTCTTTGCGTCGATTTCGGAGATTCGAACCGCATTCGGCTCGGCGTTGACGATGCCGAACGCACTAGGCGGGCGATCAAGGGCGCTGACGGCCGCCGGTTGTACTACCGGCAACCTCGTCGCCGGACCGCGTAAGCCGCCGCTCACGCGGCGGAAGTTCCGGGCGCTGTTGCGACAAGTCGGGTCTGGGGTTGCGCCGCCGCCGCTCGCTCACGCGCGAAGCGCAGCGCGCCGGCCCGACCCATCGCCGAAGCCGCCGCCGTGACAATCCCGATCTTGCCCTCAAGCCGCATATGCTCCTCCGTTGAAGAAACGAGCTGGCCGGCCTACGCCGCGATGCCTTTGCCGTCGTAGAGCGCCCCGAGTGCCTCCCCATAGACCTCGCGGACCGCGTGACGCTTGACCTTCAACGTTGGCGTCATCTGGCCGTTGGCGATCGTAAATGGTTCCGCGGCTATCACGAAGCGCCGCACCCGCTCGACCGGCGTCAGCCCACGATTGACCCGCGCCACCGCGGCGCCAATCGTCTTGATGAATGAGGGGTCGACGGCGAGCGCCGCGATATCCGCCTGGCCCCCGTTCTTGCCGGCGAACTCGACCGCGAATTCGTGATCGGGCACAACGATTGCGACGAGATAAGGCTGGCGGTCGCCGAACACCATCGCTTGGGCGATTTCGGGTTCCAAGGTCAGATAGCCTTCGACGCGGGCCGGCGAAACCATCTCGCCGCCAGAATTCTTGATGAAGTCGCGCTTGCGGTCGGTGATGCGGATATAGCCGTCCACGTCGACCTGGCCGACATCGCCGGTGTGCAGCCAGCCATCGACCAGGGTCTGTGCGGTGGCTTGCGGATCGTTCCAGTAACCCTTCATGACATTGTCGCCGGCGACCAGGATCTCGCCGTCATCGGCGACCCGGACCCGCACCCCGTCGAGCGGCGGCCCGACCGTGTCGATCTTGATCCGTGCCGGCGAATTGCAGCTGATCACCGGCCCGGCTTCGGTCTGGCCGTAGCCCTGCAACAGAGTGACCCCGAGCGCCAGGAAGAAGCTGCCGATTTCGGGGTTCAGGGGCGCGCCGCCCGATACCATCGCCTTGAGCCGCCCGCCAAAGTGTCGGCGTATCCCCGCGCGCACGAGACGGTCGAGCGCCGGGTCGATCAAGCGCTCGGTGAGGTTCGGAGTTGCGAAGGAAGCGCGCTTGCGCCCGATCGTGACGGTTTTGTCGAACATTTTTCGCGCCACTCGCCCTTTGCGCTCGAACTCCGAGCAGGATGCGGCGGTGCAACGTCTCGTAGAGCCGTGGTACTGCGGTCATGATCGTGGGTCGCGCTTCGAGGAGATTGGCGGCCAAGGTCTCCGCACCTTCGGCGAAGTAGATCTGCGCCCCGATCGAGAGCGGGAACATCATCCCCGCCGTGTGCTCGTAGGCATGCGACAGCGGCAGAAAGCTTAAGAACACCTCGTCGCCGAGACCGAGCAGCTCGAGCAGACGATAGGCGCCCCGGCAGTTGGCGAGAATGTTGCGGTGGGTGGTCATCACCCCCTTGGGGACGCCGCCGGTGCCCGAGGTGAAAATCAGGCAAGCGACGTCGTCCGGCGCCAATTCGGCGATTTGCCCGGAAATGTTGTCCGTCTGATCACCCCCGCGCGTCAGAACCTCGTCCCACGACAGAACGTCGACCGTGCTCGCCTGGCCGGCGATGGGCTCGATCGCGATCACCGTGTGCACGGTGTCGACCTGGTTGGCCGCCGCCAGCACTCTCCCGGACAACGAGGACTTGGAGACGATCACGGCGCGGGCGCCGCTGGTCGCAAAGATATGGCGATGGTCCTCGACGGTGTTCGTCACATAGGCCGGGACCGTGATCGCCCCAGCGCTCATCACCGCGAGATCGGCGATGACCCATTCCGGCCGGTTCTCCGCCACCAGGGCGACCCGCTCCCCCGGGACGATGCCAAGCGCTCTCAGACCTTGCGCCAGCCGGCGGACGTCGCGTGCCGCCAGCGCCCATGTTACCGGCTGATAGTGCCGGTCTCGCTTCATCCACAGAAAAGGCTTGTCGCCGAGCCGGCCGGCTTGTTCGAAGAACATCGCCGGAAGGCTGGCCCAATTGTCGTAATCCATCCTTCCGCGACCTCCCCACCGCCCTTTTACGGGTTTCGCGCCCGATCGTGGAATAGCGCCTGCCGGCGGCTAGTGGTAATCCCGACCTGAGCTCAGCTCGAGCCGATCGCAATGATCGCAGCGGCGTTGTCCGGGATGCCGCTTGGTGCTTCCTGCCTAAACCCCATATCCTCGCATAGGTCCGGATCGGGGATTGAGCAATGCGTTTGCAGGCAGTTGCAGAGACGGCGGCGGGGCAGAAGAAGGCGGCGCTCGGTACGCTGCCGGAGTGGAATCTTTCTGATCTATACCCCGGTCCCGACAGCCCGGCACTGACCGGGGATCTGGCGCGGCTGGCCGATGACGCCGCAGCCTTTCACCAGCGTTACGAGGGGAAGCTCGCAGATCTCTCGGGCGCGGCACTGGGGGCGGCGGTCGAAGCTTATGAAGGTATGCAGGAGCTGAGCGGCCGGATCCTCAGCTATGCCTCGCTTGTCCATGCCGGCAATCTTGCCGATCCGGATATCGGCCGCTTCTTATCAAACGATGCAAGAGCGGACCAACACGATCTCGACGAGTTTGCTGTTCTTCACGCTCGAACTCAACCGTCTCGACGACGCAGCACTCGAAGCGAAGGAAGCCGACCCGGCGCTCGCCCGCTACCGCCCGTGGCTGCGCGACATCCGCGCCTTCCGCCCGCACCAGCTGTCTGACGAGGTCGAAAAGCTGTTGCACGAGAAATACGTCGCCGGCCGCGCCGCCTGGACCCGGCTGTTCGACGAGACGATCGCCGATCTGCGGTTCCCGATCGGCGGCCAAGAACTGACCGAGGCCGAGGCGCTCGACCTGCTGTCGGACCGCGATCCGGAGGTGCGCCGCGAGGCCGCCGCCAGTCGTCGGTGAGGTGTTGGGCAAAAATGCCCGCACCTTTGCGCCTGATCACCAATACGCTCGCCAAGGACAAGGAGATCGAGGACCGCTGGCGCGGGTTTCGCGCGGCCGATTTCGTCGCGCAATCTCGTCCAATTTCGTCGAGGACGAGGTCGTCGACGCGCTGATCGCGGCGGTGCGCGACAGCTATCCGCGTCTGTCGCATCGCTATTACCGGCTGAAGGCGCGCTGGTTCGGGGTCGAGGCGATGCCGTTCTGGGACCGCAACGCGCCGTTGCCCGAGGACGACGACCGGCTGATCCCGTGGGGCGAGGCCGAGGAGACCGTGCTTGTCGGCCTATGGCGCCTTTTCGCCCGAAATGGCCGCGGTCGGCCGGCGGTTCTTCGCCGCGCCCTGGATCGACGCGCCGGTGCGGCCGGGCAAAGCGTCGGGCGCCTTCGCCCATCCGACGGTGCCCGGCGTCCACCCCTATCTGCTGCTGAACTACCAGGGCCGGGTGCGCGACGTGATGACCCTGGCGCATGAGCTTGGTCATGGCGTGCATCAGGTATTGGCCGGGCGGCAGGGTTATCTGATGGCCGACACGCCGTTGACCCTGGCCGAAACCGCCTCGGTCTTTGGCGAGATGCTGACCTTCCGCGCGTTGCTGACAGGCGAGACCGATCCGCGCCGGCGCAAGATCATGCTCGCCGGCAAGGTCGAGGACATGCTGAACACGGTCGTCCGCCAGATCGCCTTTGTCACGTTCGAGATAGCGGGTGCACGACGAACGCCGCGAGGCCGAGCTGACGCCCGACCGGCTCGCCGAAATCTGGCTCGACGTGCAGCGCGAGAGCCTCGGGCCGGCGATCCGCCTCGACGGCGTCTATCGCCATTACTGGTCCTACATCCCGCATTTCATCCACACCCCGTTCTATGTCTATGCCTATGCCTTCGGCGACTGCCTGGTGAACTCGCTTTACGCGGTCTACCAAGACGCGCATCAGGGCTTTGCCGAGCGCTATCTCGATATGCTGCGCGCCGGCGGCACGCTTGCGCCACCGCGAATTGCTGGCGCCGTTCGGGCTCGACGCCGCCGACCCCGCCTTCTGGTCGAAAGGGCTGTCGGTCGTCTCCGGCTTTATCGACGAACTCGAAGCGCTCGGCTGAAGTTTCAGTAGCTACGGAAAACTTGATCCGGGTCTTTCCGTAGCTACATAATCTCGCGCGCATGAGGATCACATTCGATCCGGCAAAGCGCGAATGGACCGTGCGAGAGCGCAGCTTGGATTTTCGCGATGCGCCGAAGGTATTCGCCGGACCACGCCTTACGTTCGAAGACGCACGGTTCGAATATCCCGAGCGACGCTTCATTACGGTGGGACTGCTCGCCGGCCGGATGATGATCTTGGTGTGGACACCAGGGCAGGAAATCGACGGCGAGGAGTGCCGCCACGTGATTTCGATGAGGAAGGCCAATGGCAGGGAACAAGCCCGCTACCTACAGCGACTTGGTGAAGGTTGACGCGACTACCGACGACGAGATTGCGCGACAGATTACCGGGGATGCGGATACCGCTCCGGAACTTACCGACGACTGGTTCGACAAAGCCGATCTGCATTACGGCGAGACGTTGTTACGTCCTGGTCGCGGCCGTCCGCCTCTCGGCTCTCCGAAACATCTCGTGTCCCTCCGTCTAGACCGTGACGTTATCAACTGGTTCCGCTCCGGAGGCCCCGGTTGGCAGTCCCAAATCAACGGGGCGTTACGTCAGCATCTAGAGGAAGCGGCAATGGCAGGTTCGACGTCTGCGCGGAGAAAGCCGAATTTTAATGCGTCTGTCGGCAGGACCCTTGCGGTTATTGGTCGAACAGGGTGGTATGCCGACAAAAAGCCAGCACTTGAAATCCACGCGCCTAAATCTGAGGCGCAGAGTCTCCCGATTAAGGAAAACGGCGCTATCGAAATCGACCTCAAGGTGACCGACCGAATTTGGCGCGGCAAGCTTCGCATGACCGAAGATTGTCCGTACGTCTGGATTTCACCAACTGTAATAGATAGCCATGGCCAACGACGTAGATTGGTGGACGCCCTTGTCAATTTTCAGCCGAATGACCGCGTCATACTAAAAACCAAGGGGCGCTTGGTAGAGGTTATGCGCGTGGACGAGCATTAGTCGGCGGCGATGGCTTTTGACACGGCCCAGGGTCACCATCTCGCAAAATTGATCGCATGACCGACGACGACACCTTTACGGGGCGAGTGCGGCGCTATGCGCAGGTCGGGAGCGCGATGGGCGGGCTTGCGGCGCGGCTGGCGGGCGAGCGCTACCTCGGAATTTCGGTCGACCGAGGCCGCCATGCTGCCGATCTGAAGGCCGCACTTGGTGGGATCAAAGGTCCGTTGATGAAAGTGGCGCAGTTGCTCGCCACAATCCCCGACGCGTTGCCAAAAGAATATGTCGGCGAGCTGATTCAATTGCAGGCCAATGCGCCGGCGATGGGGTGGCCGTTTGTCCGCCGGCGGATGGAGGGGGAGCTCGGGCGCGATTGGCAGCGGCGGTTTCGCGATTTCGAGAGAACCGCGGCGCGCGCCGCCTCCCTTGGGCAAGTGCATCGAGCGACCGCTCTCGACGGCACAGCGCTCGCCTGCAAATTGCAATATCCCGACATGGCCTCCGCGGTCGAAGCCGATCTGCGCCAGCTCAAGCTCGCAATGGGTCTCTACGAGCGCTATGACCGCGCCGTCACCACCGGCGAAATCCACGCCGAAATCGCCGACCGGCTGCGCGAGGAGCTCGATTACGAGCGCGAAGCCGCGCATATGCGGCTATACGGCGCGATCCTGCGCGACGAGCCCGGGATTGCCGTGCCGCGGCCCCTACCCGAACTCTCGACCCGGCGTCTTTTGACGATGACCTGGCTCGACGGCGAGCCGATTCTAGACACCGCGAAAGCGCCGATCGCACGCCGCAACGAGGTGGCGCTGCGGATGTTTCGGGTCTGGTACGTGCCGTTTTACCATTACGGCGTCATCCACGGCGACCCGCATCTCGGCAATTACACCGTGGCGCCGGATGCCACCGTGAACCTGCTCGATTTCGGCTGTGTGAGGGTCTTTCGCGCCTCATTCGTGCGTGGGGTCATCGATCTTTACCACGCACTGGAGCGCGGCGATCGCGACCTTGCTGTTCATGCCTACCGAAGCTGGGGATTTGGTGATTTGTCATCCGAGATGATCGAGGTGCTGAACCGCTGGGCGCGATTCGTCTACGGCCCGCTGCTCGACGATCGCGCGAGGCTGATCCAGGAAAAGGCCAGTGGGGCCGACGGCGCCGACGTGGTCGAGAGCGTGCACCGCGACATCCGCCGCCTGGGCGGGGTCCGGCCGCCGCGCGAATTCGTGTTCATGGACCGGGCAGCAGTCGGGCTGGGCTCGGTGTTCATGCACCTTAAGGCCGAGATCAACTGGCACCGCCTGTTCCACGAGCTGATCGAGGATTTTGACGAGACAGCCCTGACCGCCCGCCAGCGCGCCGCCCTCGAAAAGGCCGGGGTGCCGCTGCCCGCCGACCAGACAGATGCGTCGACGCGTGCCACGAGACCCCGCAAGGCCACGGCTCGGCGCAAAAGGCTGGAGGAACCCCCAGCTGACCAGGCTTCCATTAGGGCAGGGCGACCGCCTCGGCTCCCCGGCTGATCGGGGCCGCGATCGAATGAAGCCGCAGGGTCAAGAGCACGGCGACGACCGCAAGCCCGAAGGCAAGACCCCACCACAGGCCGACGGCGCCGTATCCGAGCGGAAAGGCGAGCAGCCAGCCTCCGGCGAAACCGGCGCCCCAGTAGCCAAAGGCGGCGAGAAGCATCGGGATCACGGTGTCCCTGTAACCGCGTAACGCGCCAACGGCGATTACCTGCATCCCGTCGAACACTTGGAATAGCGCAGCAATCACAATGAGCCGCCGCGCGATCTGGACGGTCTGATGATTGGCCGGGTCGGCGATGTCGATATAGGCCCCGATGATGGCCTGCGGGAATCCCCACAGCACGACCGCGGCGGCAGCCATGAACCCGACCCCGAGGGCGAGCGCTACGAAGCCGGCCCGTCGTGCCGCAAAGATCCGACCCGCGCCGAGTTGGTAGGCGACCCGGACCGTGGCGGCCTGGCCGAGGCCCAGCGGCACCATGAAGCTGACGCTCGCGCAATTGAGGATGAGTTGGTGCGCCCCGAGCGCCGCCGTCCCCAAGAGGCCCATCAGGATGCCGGCGGCCAGGAAGACGCCAACCTCCATCCCCCTGAGCCCGCCGATCGGCAGTCCGAGACGAAGGATGTTCCCGATCTCGGTCCAGCTCGCGGCAAAGGCCCTGCGCAGCACGCGTAACCCCGCCAAGCGCGGGACGATGCGCGTGGACAGCGCCAGACCAGCCAGCATCAGCCATTGATTGATTGAGCTTGCATAGCCTGAGCCCGCCACGCCAAGCGCAGGCATCCCGAGATGGCCGAAGATCAGCGACCAATTCAGCAGGGCGTTGCTGGCAACGCAGACAAGGAGCACCGCCATGACCGGACGGGTGCGCGACATTGCGGCGAACAGGCTACGCAGCACCCCAAAGCCAAGAAAGGCGGGCGCACCCCAGGCAAGCGCCCGCAAATAGCGGCCGATTTCGGCGGCGAGCGCGGCGTCGTAGCCGAGCGCCTGAAGCAAGCGGTCCAAACTCGTCAGCGTGGCGACGAAGGGCAGCGCCAACATCACGGAGAGTACCCACCCGGCGCCGGCAATTCGACCTGCCGCGGCGCGATCGCCGGCGCCGAGCGCATGCGCCGCGAGTGGCGCCACCGCGAAAAGGATGCCCTGGAGTATGACGCCGACGGTAAAATAGAACATCCCGCCGAGTCCTGCGGCAGCAAGCGGCGTGGCTCCAAGCCGGCCGACCATCACCGTGTTGGTGACGCCCATCGCCATTTGCGCCAGATTGGCCGCGGCGAGCGGCGCCGCCAGCGCCAGGGTCGCACGAACCTCTGCGCGGATGCCGGGATCTGCGCTCCCGAGATTGCGCCGATTGGGTGGATTGAACGGTTCCATCTGGTTCTCTCTGATCTCCGTCACGGCGCCACCACCGATGTCCGAGAGAGACCCCAAAAAGCAAAGGCCCCGACCGGTACCGGCGGGGCCCCGTATCGTCGCGTGTTGGTCGAGTTCAGCGCACGCGCATACCCTCAGGCCCCACGGCAAAGCCGCGCGAGACGGTAGTATTCATCGGTCGTGGGGATGCGCTGAACATGGGCGGTTTGTAGCGCGCCGCGGGGTGCGCGTCAACCACCTGGCTGGGCCTCCTGGTCCCGCTCTGGTTGACGAAGCGCCCCGCATCGATCACGCTGCCTTGTCTCCGCATTCAGGAGAACATCACGATGCGGCTCACCTCGCAGCAGCTTCAGCAGTTCGCTGAGGAAGGCTATCTGTTCCTGCCCGGCTGCTTCTCGGAGGAGGAGGTCGCGATCCTGCGCGACGAGGCCGAGCAAATCTACGCCACCGACCGCCAGGAAGTGTGGCGCGAGAAGACCGGCGCGCCGCGCACCGCCTTCGCCGCGCACACCTATAACGAGGCGTTCCGCCTGCTCGGCCACCATCCGCGGCTGATCCGCCCGGTCGAGCAGGTGTTCGGCGAACAGCTCTACATGCACCAGTACAAGATCAACGCCAAAGCCGCCTTCGAGGGCGATGTCTGGCAATGGCACCAGGATTACGGCACCTGGGCGCGCGACGACGGCATGCCGGAGCCGCGGGCGATGAACATCGCGGTGTTCATGGACGAGGTGATGCCGATCAACGGCCCGCTGATGCTGGTGCCGCGCAGCCACAAGCACGGCGTGCTGTCGGCCGGGCACGACGAGGAGACGACCTCCTACCCGCTGTGGACGCTCGACAACGAGACGGTGACCCGGCTGGTCGATGAGGGCGGCATCGTCGCGCCGACCGGCAAGCCGGGCTCGGTGCTGATGTTCCACGGCAATCTGGTGCACGGCTCGGCGCCGAACATCACGCCCTACCCGCGCCGCATCGTCTATCTGACCCTGTGCGCGGTCTCGAACTACATCCGCACGCCGACCCGGCCGGAGTGGATCGCGCATCGCGACTTCACGCCGATCGAGCCGGTCGCCGACGACGCGCTGTTCGAATTACGCCCGCGCCTCGACGAGCAAGGCGGCCGGCGGAATAGGCCATGAACCTCTATCGCCTGCTGCAACAGCGCGCCGCCGCCGGGCGAGCCGGTCCGCGTCGGCTGATCGGCGCCGGCAAGTTCGGCTCGATGTTCCTGAACCAGGTGCCGACGATGGCCGGGCTGGAGGTCGCGGTCATCGCCGATCTCGATCCCGAGCGGGCGCGGCAACGCCTGCCGGACGGTCGGCTGGGATGCGGCGCGGATCGCGCGAACCCGTTTGTCGCGTCGGGCGCCGAGGCCTGCGCCGATCCCGAGGTCGAGGTCGTCGTCGAGGCGACCGGCAGTCCGCCGGCCGGCATCGCCCATGCCCGCGCAGCGATCGCCGCCGGCAAGCACATCGTCATGGTCAATGTCGAAGCCGATGTGCTCGCCGGGCCGCTGCTGGCCGAGGAGGCGCGGGCGCAAGGGCATCGTCTATTCGCTCGCCTATGGCGACCAGCCGGCGCTGACCTGCGAGCTGGTCGATTGGGCGCGCGCCTGCGGTTTCGAGGTCGTCGCCGCCGGCAAGGGCACCAAGTACCTGCCCGCCTATCACGCCGTGACCCCGGACGATGTCTGGGCGCATTACGGCCTGACGCCGGAGGAAGCCGAGCGCGGCGGGATGAACCCGCAGATGTTCAACTCGTTTCTCGACGGCACCAAATCGGCGATCGAGATGGCGGCGATCGCCAATGCGACCGGCCTCGCCGTGCCGCCGACGGGCTGCATTTCCCGCCCTGCGGCGTCGACGACCTGCCGCAGATCCTGCGCGGCCGCGAAGCGGGAGGCGCGGCTGGAACGTGACGGCATGGTCGAGGTCGTCTCCTGCCTGGAACGCGACGGCCGCCCGGTGTTCCGCGATTTGCGCTGGGGCGTCTATGTCGTGCTGAAGGCGCCGAACGATTACGCCCGGACCTGCTTTAAGGAATACGGCCTCAAGACCGATCGCGAGCGGCTGGTACGCCGCGATGTACAAGCCCTACCACCTGATCGGGCTGGAGCTCGGCATCTCGGTGCTGTCGGCGGCGCTGCGCGGCGAGCCGACCGGCCAGCCAAGCGGCTGGCGCGGCGATGTCGTCGCCGTCGCCAAGCGGGCGTTGCACGCCGGCGAGACGCTCGACGGCGAGGGCGGCTACACGGTCTGGGGCAAGCTCGTCCCGGCCGAGCGCAGCCTCGCCGAGGGCGCGCTGCCGATCGGCCTGGCGCACAAGGTGCCGCTGCTGCGCGACATCGCAGCCGGCGCAGATCGTGCGCTGGGCCGACGTCGATGTCCCCGACAGCGAGGCGGTGCGGGCGCGCCGCGAGATGGAGCGGCGCTTTGCGGCGCCGCCCGCCGCCATCGCGGCGCAATGAGAGAGGCGCCGATGGAATTCCGGCAATTCGGGCGAGACCGGCCTGAAGGTTTCGGCGATCGGCTTCGGCTGCTGGGAAATCGGCGGCACCTACGGCCGCATCGACGAGAGCCAGTTCCAGCGCGCGGTCGCGCAGGCGATCGACAACGGCATCACCTGCTTCGACACCGCCGAGGCCTATGGCATGGGCGTGTCGGAGGAGGCGCTGGCGCGGGCGCTCGGCGGCCGCCGCACGATGTCGTCATCGCGACCAAATTCGGCGTCGGCTACGAGGAAATGCCGAACCGCCGCGACAGCAGCCGGGCGCGCGTCCTGGCCTCGATCGACAAGAGCCTGCAGCGGCTGCGCACCGATCATGTCGACGTCTATCTCGTGCATTGGCCCGATCCCGACACGCCGCTCGAAGAGACGATGCGCGCGCTCGACGACATCGTGCGGCAGGGCAAGGTGCGCTATATCGGCGTGTCGAATTTCCGCCTGGCGCAGATCGAGGAGCTGCATGCGGCTGCGCCGCGTCGATGTCGTGCAATATGCCTGGAACATGTTCGACCGCCGCATGCAGGCCGAGATTTTCCCCTATTGCGCGGCGCAAGCAGATCGGCGTCATGGCCTACGGCTCGCTGGCCTACGGCATGCTGAGCGGCACGTTTCACGCCGGCATGTAGTTCGAGGAGAGCGACTGGCGCTCGCGCGGCGGCATGCTCGGCAACCTGAACCTGTTCCGCACCCTGTTCGGCCCCGAGCATTTCCCGCGCAACCTCGCTGCGGTCGAGGAGCTGAAGCGCCTCGCGGCGAAATACGGCAAGAGCCTGCCGCAATTCGCGCTGCGCTGGACCCTGAGCAACCCGGTCGTCGGCACCGCGCTGGTCGGATTCCGCACAGCCCGCCGAGGTGACCGAAAACCTGGGCGCCCTCGGCTGGAAGATCTCCGCCGCCGACATGGCAGAGATCGACGCCATTCTCGCGCGTCACGGCTGCGTGACCGTGCCGCCGGGCTGGCTCGAAGATTAGCGCAACGCGTCATCATCCGGTGAGGAGACGCATCATGCCGGTTCAACGCTTCGCGCCGATGACCAAGGATTTCGCGACCTTCGACTGCGATGCGCATGTCACCGAGCCGCCGCTGATCTGGGAGCGCGCCAAGGATTTCCTGACCCGCGACGAGCTCGACGCGTTGAAGCGCGACGATCTGGTGGGATGCCGAAAGCCGCCTGCTGATCGTCAACGGCCGCGCCGGGGTCGGGCTCGGCTCGCCGCGCAAGGGCGGCATCCCCGGCACGATGCGGGTCATCACCAATGCCGGCCCCGGGGTCAAGCACGACATCCAGCGCGCCCTCAACGTGCGCAACCTGAACCCGAAGACCGCGCTGACCCAGGAGCAGGTCGCCTATCTCGACCATGCCGGCTCCTACGAGCCGAAGCCGCGCCTCAAGGACATGGACGTCCAGGGCATCGATCAGGTCATGATCATCCCGACCGAGATCGACATCTATCCCTGGCTGGAAGACGCGCTCGGCGCCAAGGCGTTCTGCCGCGCCTACAACGAGTGGGCCTACGAGTACACGCTGGCAGATCCCGAGCGGCTGTTCTTCGCGGCGCTGATTCCGATGCAGCATCCGGATTACGCGATCGAGGAGATCCGCCGGGTCGCGGCGCTGGGCTGCCGGGTCGCGCTCGTTCGGCCGATGGATGCGATGGGCAACTATCCGCTGCAGCCGAAATACGAGCCGGTGTGGGACGCGCTCGAAGAGACCGGCATGGTCTACGGCATGCACCCGTTCCCGGCCTTCGGCAGCTCGAAGCCGTCCGGCTACAGCGAGCAATATTCCGGCGCCGAATTGATCCGCACGCACCATCGCGACTGCCGGCCTGCCGCACTCCTTCCTGACCAATGTGCAGAATTTCCAGGCCGAAGCGGCGCTCTGGGTCACGGTGGTGCTGATGTCGGGCTTTTTCGAGCGGCACCCCAAGATCAACGCCGCGGTGTTCGAGGCCTCCTCGACCTGGCTCAGCTTCCTGATCGACGAGTGCGACAAGGCCTACAGGCTTTACCGCAACGAGCGCCAGCTGCCGCCGCTGAAGCGGCTGCCGAGCGAGACCTTCGCGCGCATTGCATGACCGGCTTCGAGGGCGACGAGGCGCCGCCGGCGCGCCTGCCGGAGTTCTACGGCGACATCCTGGCCTGGTCGTCCGACGTCTATCACCACGACGGCGACGACGCCTGGCGAGCGATCGAGACGATGCAGAAATACGGCCTGCCGGTCGAGGACCAGGCCAAGTTCCTCGGCGGCAACGCCCGCCGCCTCTACAAGGTGCAGGCGCCGGCCAACATCATCCGCGACCGCGTCACCGAGATCGAGCGCCCCGATTGGTGGCCGACCGAAGAGGAAGTCCGCGCCTCGCTGCGGCCGGAGGCGGCGGTCACCCGAGGCTAGTGAAGAAGGCTGTCATTGCGAGCGGAGCGAAGCAATCTAGTGGCGATCGAGTCTCAGCGCACCGAGATTGCTTCGTCGCTTCGCTCCTCGCAATGACATTGCCAATGGGCCGGGCCGAATGGGGGAGCGGATGATGGCGACGAAAGACTTTGCGGTGTTCGACGGCGATTCGCACGTCGTCGAGCCGCCGCGCTGTGGGAGAAATATCTCGACCCGGAGTACCGCACGCTCGGCAAGCACGCGCTGTGGCGCCAGGAAGGCCGGACCGGATCCTATCTGAAGGTCAACGGCGAGATCTTCCGCGACAGGGGGAACCCAAATCTGCCGCGCCATGCGCTGTGGCGGCCGGGCATGAATTGGGATGCGATCGGTGAGCTGGATCCGCACACAAGGCATCCGATCAACGAAGGCGCTTGGGACCCGCAGGCTCGGCTCGCCGACATGGACGCGATGGGCGTCGATCAGACGCTCTTATACCCGACCTGGTTCGCCGAGGGGTTCTTTCTGGTGCGCGACCCGGACGTGGCTTACGCGCTGGCCCGCGCCTACAACGACTGGATCGCCGATTTCTGCAAGGCGGCGCCAAACCGGCTGTTCGCCGCCGCGATATTGCCATTGCAGAACATGGATTTCGCGCTGGAGGAATTGCAGCGGGTCGCGCGCATGCCGTCGTTCCGCGCCGTCTTCATCCGGCCGATGTTCGTCGAAGACCGCTATCTGAACCATCCCTACTACGACCCGCTGTGGGCCGAACTGGAGCGGCTCGGCATCACGGCGGCGGTGCATGCGACGCCGGGCCTGTGGAACCCGGAATGGACCTCGCACGGTCCGTTCTTCGAGAAGATCAAGGACCGGCTTGGCGCAGCCGCCGGTTCCCGGCGGCGGCGGCGGGCCGTTTGCCGGCGGCAGCGGCGGCGCGGGGCAGTCGATCACGTTCACCGGCGCCACGCCGCTCGGTCATCCGCTGGCGCCGATCCTGGCCCCGTGGCTCGACAACCATATGTTCGTCGCCTCGACCCTGATCGGCTTTACGGTCATGGAGCGCTATCCGGCGATGAAGGTCGTCGTGGCCCACGGCAAGGCCTCCTGGATGCAGGAAGTCCTCGAAAAGATGGAGGCCTCGACCCGGGTGATCCCGCTGCTGCACCATTATCCGGTCAGCACCGAGCCCGAAGAGATGTGGGAGCACGGCAATGTCATGCTCGGCTTTGATGCCGAGGAGAGGCTGATCCAGAAATTGCCGCAGGATTTTGCGGCCAAGGTGATCTGGGGTTCGCGCTACCCGCATCACGACGCGACGAGCGCCTGGGACGCCATCGCCCAATTGCGCAACGCCAATGTGCCCGACGCTCTAATCGCCCGCATGATGGGGCAGAACGCGGTCGCTCAATTCGGCATCGAGACGATCCGCCAGACGGTTGCGTAGTTCACCGCGTGGGTACAGGCGCTGTGTTATTTCTCCGGAACTTGGGAGCCCCTCGCGGATACTGCTCTTCGGGCCGCCGGCATCTTATTCTGAGCCAAGACGAAGCCACCGGGAGGGATCATGAGTGTTCGGTTTTCATGCCGTTGCCCCAACGCCGATTACCTCGGATTTGAGGCGTCGCCGGAGGCTATCGTCGCTTCGGCAAGAAAGGCGGAGGCGTTGGGTTTCGACGCCGTATTCGTCAACGACCACATCATCGTCGACGGGTCGTCCCGATCGGCTCCCTGGACCAATACTTACGATCCGCTCGTTGCGCTGTCGTTCATCGCCGCGAATACGACCCGGATCGGTCTCGGCGTGTCGGTGCTGATCATGCCGTATCGCAACCCAATCGCCAGCGCCAAGAGTTTGGCGACGATCGATCGAATGTCGGGCGGTCGGCTGATCGCGGGCATCGGAGTGGGATGGAACGAAGCCGAGTTCAACGCCCTCGGGGTGCCCTTTCATGAGCGCGGCGCGCGCACCACGGAGTATCTGCGGATCTGGCAGGCTTGCTGGGCGCCGGGCAGGGTATCGTTCGCCGGGAAGTTCTTTGCCTTCTCCGATATGTATGTCAGTCCGAAGCCGCTGCAGCAGCCGTCTCCGCCAATCTGGATCGGCGGTGCAAGTGACGCGGCGCTCCGACGAGCAGCGACTTTTGCCACCGTTTGGCAGCCGACCCCGATGCCCGTTGCCGACCTGGTCGACCGCCAGGCAGCCTTGCGCAAGGCCAGCGAGCAGATCGGTCGTCAGCATCCCCCCGAAACGCGGATGAGCTTTCGGGTCGAGTTCGGCCCCAGCGCCGGGAATGCCCCACCCTCGGGGACCGGGCGGCCGATCGGGCACGGCACGCCCGCCGAGGTTGCTGCGGATCTGCTGCGCTACCGGGAAGCGGCGGGCTTGAGCGCCTTCCAGATCAACTTCCATGGCTGCCGCGATCTTGACCACCTTCTCAACTCGATGGATCGCTTCATGCGGGAAGTCAAACCACTGGTAACGTGAGCTCGCGCAAGTCAAGGGTAAAACGGCTTACGGTTCCAGCGCGCCGCCCAATATCTCGCGCGCCGGCTGGGTGCCGTCCAGCGGGCGCAAAGTCCGGCGCTTGATCTTCCAGCCCTCATCGGTGCGAACGAAGTCCCAGCGATTGGCCGAAACGCGGTGCACGTGAAAACCACGCGATGAGCCATGATTGGGGACGTCGAATAGCGGACCGATACGATCCGGCACGAGGATCTGCAAATAGGAGATCGCGTACGCCGCGTCGCCGGCAATTCGCACATAAGGCAAGCCGGCAAAATGCGCGATCCCCTGCTCGATCGCCCTGTGATGCTCGGGGTTCGAAGACCCGCTGGCAATCGCCGCCCGCCCGGTCGGACGGGCGAACTCGGGGCCGCGGTCGAACACGCCGTCCTCGGTCCACACCGAGGCGGTGTAATCTCCGGCACCGGTATCCGCGCTAGCTGGGTGGCTGGCGATCAGGTTGTAGATTTCGAGGCGGTCTTCGATCAGGCGGAGCCGCTGTTCGAGCGTCTTGTTGTCGGTGGCGATTGCCATTTGGCACTCCTTATGCGGGTTATGCGGGAAACACGCGATTTTATCCGAAACGGGGCACCGATGCCGCGTCAAGCCGAGAAGCTCCAGCGCCGGAAACCCGGCTGATTACAGTGTTTCCTTAGGTTGCAAACATGTTGTGGGAGGTAAGGCGATGTACAGGTTCAATTTGAAGGCCGAGCAGGTCTTCGATCCGAAAAGGCATATGGAGAAGGTTCTCGGGAGGACCGGCGAAGGGGACGTCACGATCGCCTGCTGGGAGCCAGGACAAATTAGTCCGTACCATTGCCATCCTGACGCGACCGAAATCTATTTCTGTTTCGAGGGCGGCGGTACGATGCGAACCCCAACCGAGACGATTTCGATCGAGCCGGGCGCGTTTGTCGTTCATCAACGCGGTGAATTGCACGAATACATCAACGGCCCGCAGCGGACCCTGCTGTTCCGGGTCCGCTACGGCGACGCTATGTCCGGCCGCACCAAGGAATGGCCGAGCAACCCGAACTGGCAGCCGCGCCCCGAGGATCTTGAATATTTTCAGAAAAATATTGTGGATCAAGCCGAGATGACTGAACCCAACGGCCCGGGGTCGCCCAGCTGCGGGTGAAGGTGGGCTAGCGGCCTCGACCGGCTGCCAACACCACCCTTGCCAACGCGTCGCGGTCGGCAAGCGTCTCCATCAAGGTGCGGGTCGCGGAAAAGGGCAGGTCTAGCCTCTCCATTGCCGCGACATCGGCCTCGTCGATCACATAATGGTCGAGAAGATCGCCATAATGGTCCGCCACCGCGGCAGCCCCGACGGGCAGGCCGAGCTCTGCCATCATCTTGGCGGTGGGGCCCTTGACAGCCTTCCCGCCGATGATCGGCGAGACCGCGACGACCGGCGCAGGACACGCGCGCAAT
This sequence comes from uncultured Alphaproteobacteria bacterium, assembly GCA_963774345.1. Taxonomy (GTDB): domain Bacteria; phylum Pseudomonadota; class Alphaproteobacteria; order ATCC43930; family CGMCC-115725; genus AP-15. The sequence goes on along the minus strand of CAVZFB010000057.1, from coordinate 167,439 downwards.
GCTTCGCGCATAGCCGGCAGGCTCAGGATCGGGTCGATGCTGATAAACGGATTTGAGGGGCAGATCACGACCATGCGCAGGTTTTGATCGGCGAGCGCGGCAAGGAAATCCGGGTGCGGGTGCGCCGTCTTCGCACCGGCAAAGGTAATCTCACGCACCGATGGGGCGCATTGCCGGCGTACGAAATAATCCTGGAAATCGAGCCACCCTTCAGGGGTTAGCAGCCGGGTGCGCACCCGGTCGTCGGTCATCGGCAAAAGCCGCGCCGAAATCCCGAGACGGCGGCGGAAATCATCGGCGATTTGCGACAGGCTTTCGCCGGCGGCGAGGCGCCGGGTGCGTTCGATATGGGTGGCGAGATCGCCGTCGCCGAGCTTGAACCAGGTCTCGCCGCCGAGGCTCTCGAGGGCGGCCATGAATGTCCAGGTTTCGTCGCGCCGGCCCCAGCCGGTTTCCGGGTTATCGATGCCGGCGAGGGTGTAAAGCAAAGTGTCGAGATCGGGCGAGACCGAGAGCCCCAAATGCTCGAAATCGTCGCCGGTATTGGCGACCACGATCAGCGCCCCGGGCGGCAGGGTGCGATAGAGGCCGAGCGCCAGCTTGGCGCCGCCGATCCCCCCCGACAGCGCCAACACAAAACCCCGCTCCGCGCTCATCGAAACAAATCGTGTTCGGCAGGGCGGACCAAGGCGGCGGCCGGCGCCTCCGGGGCGGACCAACGGAGACCGCGCACCAAGACCATGGGCAGGGCTTCATCGGCCTGACCCATCAACAGTCCCGCGGCAGCGGCGATCTCGTCGGCAAAGCCGGTTTCGGTCACCAGCAGCTCACGCCCAAAGAGATCAGGCTGACCGCGCATATCGATCACCGCTGGCAGCCCTGCGGCGCCGATGGCGATGCCGACGGTCCCCTTCCGCCATGGTCGGCCAAAGCTATCGCTGATTACGACGCCGATCCGCACGCCGAAGGCGTCGAAAATGTGCTGCTGCAAACTGACGGCTGAGGCGTCCGGGTCGTTCGGCAACAGCAACACGCGGTCTACCCCGTCTTCCGTCGGGATGTTCGAGTGGTCGATGCCGGCATTGGCCATGACGAAGCCAAGGCGGTGCTCCACGATCAGCAAGCCAGGGCGATGGCGCACCACCCGATTTGAATTCGCTCAGCACCACCTCGATGAAGCGTGGATCTTTGTCGGTTTCGGCGGCGAGAGCCATTGCCTTTTCCGAGGGGCGCACTGTCGCCACGTCGACATACCGGCCCTCGGCTTTGGAGACGATTTTCTGCGCGACAACCAAGACGTCGCCGTCTTCCGGGACCAGCCCGTTTGCAGCGAACGCCTCCGTCGTGATCGCGCCGAGATCGTCACCAGGCTCGACCAGCTTGATCCCGGTCAGCGCCTTGATCGTGACTTCAGCGATCATCCGCCAAACTTGGCGCGCAGCAGCGGCAACACCGCTCGGCGTAGAGCTTCAGGAAGCGCGTCTGGTCGGGGCCGGGGGCGTGGAAGACGAGATGGCTGAAGCCGAGTTCGACATAGGGACGGATCTGCTCGACCTGCGCCTCGGGATCGGACGAGACGATCCACCGGCTGGCCGCACGGTCGAGCGGCAAGGCAGCGGCCAGCCGCTCCATCTCGACCGGGTCCTCGACCCCGACCTTTTCCTCCGGCGACAGGGCGAGGGCCGCCCAATGCCTTGTGTCCTCCTTGGCGCGCACTGCGTCGGTGTCGAATGAGACCTTGACCTCGATCATCTTCTCAAGGCTCGCGCTCTCGCGGTGCGCCCTGACAAGGCCCTCGCCGACCTTGCCGACCAGGTCGGTGTAAAGCTGGGGGTTCTTGCCGCTGGTGCAGATGAAGCCCTCGGCGACCTGGCCGGCCATCGCCGCGGCAAGCGGGCCCGAGGCGGCGACCCAGATCGGCACCTTCTCTTTGGGCTTGTCGTAAATCGTTGCGCTTTCGGTGCGATAGAACTGGCCGGAGAAGCTGACCCGGTCCTCGGTCCACAATTTGTTGATCAGCGCGATCGATTCGCGCAGCCGGTCGCGCCGTTCCTTGGGGCCCGGCCATTTGATGCCGCTCGACGGCACCTCATTCAGCGACTCGCCGGTGCCGACGCCGAGTACGACCCGCCCGGGAAACATCGTTCCGAGCGTGCCGAAAACCTGCGCGACGACGGAAGGGTGGTAGCGGAAGGTCGGGGTCAGCACGCTGGTGCCGATCACCACCCGCTGCGTGCGTGCGCCGAGCGCGCCGAGCCAAGCGAGTGCCGACGGGGCATGACCGTCGGTATGCTTCCACGGTTGGAAGTGATCGCTGACAAAGACCGAGTCGAACCCGACCGTTCTCGGCCAGGCACGAGAAGTCGAGCAATTCGCGCGGTCCGAACTGCTCGGCCGACGCTTTGTATCCGAGCTTCAGCAACGGCTGCTCCTTTATTCAGGCGCGTTTTCCCTCACCGCGCGCTGGAGTGAAGGCATTTCGTTTGGTCTAGACTTTTGCCAGCACGTCGTCGCGAAGGCGATGCATGTTGGCGATCATTGCGTCGGCAGTAGCGCCATCGAAATTGAAATCGACATGGCCGACGCCGAACTCTTTGAAAGCCTTTAGATCGTTAATGATGTCCGCGGTTTCGCCTGAGAACAACCGTCGCTCGCCGTCATCGGCACGAGCCGGCAAGGATTTTCCCATGCCGGTGATGCGATAGGCGAGAGCGATTTTGGCCGGATCGCGCCCGGCCTCGCGGGTCAGTCGGCGCAACCGTTCGACCCCGGCTGCGAAGCGCTTCATCGAATCGAGCCGGTGCTGCGGATTGGTGCCGATAGGATACCAGCCGTCGCCGAGCTTGGCGGTGCGGCGCAGCGCCGGCCCGCTCTCGCCGCCGACCCAGATCGGCGGATGCGGCTTTTGCACGGGCTTGGGCTCGAACAGCACGTTGGCGAAATTGACGTATTTGCCCTCGAAGCGAGGGTCGTCCTTGGTCCATAGCTCTCGGCAGGCCATCAGGTATTCGTCGGTGACGGCGCCCCGCTCGGGGAAGGGCGGTACCCCCAACGCTTGGAATTCCTCTTTCATCCAGCCGGCGCCGATGCCGAAGGTCAGCCTGCCATTCGACAACACGTCGATGGTCGCGAGCATCTTGGCCAGCAGCACGGCCGGGCGGTGCGGGACGACGGTGACCGAGGTCACGAGGCGCAGCCGCGAGGTCTTGCCGGCGACAAAGGCGACCGCAGTCAGCTGCTCGTGCCGGTCGCCGCGCGAGCGTCCGGGAAACTCGCCGGTATCGCTGTAGGGATAGCGGGCCTCGATGTCCCGGGGGATCACGACATGGTCGCTGATCGTGGCATAGTCGTAGCCCATCTTCTCGCCCTCGACGGCGATGCGGGCGAGATTCTCCGGCGTGGAGAGCGAACCGCTGACCGGCGCGCCGAACCCGTATTGCATCTATGCCTCCCGGCAACTGATTGGTGCCGGGTTTAGGGTAGCAGGCTCGGAGCGGTTTGGCTCGCCAGGAATCTCGGTCTCCAGTCGGCGATTCTGGACGGGTTGGCGCGATCGGCGCGCGACAGCGCACGCTGGATCGAGATAGACTGGTTGTGACATACGGTGAGGGGGTTTGTTGACAAGCGAAAGTGAGGCTCATCCCGACGATCGCTTAGAGTAAGGTTTGATTTGTGACAAAATAAAGTCAACGTATGGTAATGCTCTTCAACCGTGTCGTTTACGGTGTGTTTGGGATTGCGGAGGATTCGGGAACAAGTGTAGCCTAAGAATTCGTTTACGGACTGTTACGCGGGTTTACAAAAATTTACGCTGGCGATATGCCGGAGAGCGCATTCTGACCAGTGAAATCCTGGAGCAGGGAGAGTGGTTTGGAATATCTGCGTTCGCCAGGTTCGGTCCACGACGTTGCGGTGGATTATCCGCAGGGTGTGACGCTTGAGTTTGCCGAGCCGGCTCGGCGCCATCTCGCGATCATCGACCAAAGCCGGTTGCGGCGTGATTGCCTCAAACTGGCGCTCGGCCAACAACCCAGACGATGGCGGGTCACCGATGTGCCGCTGGCCGCAGATCTTGTGAGGCTCGTGCGCGAGGGCGAGAGCTTCGCGGTGATCCTGCTTGGCGCCTCGACTTGCGGGCACATCGATCTGGTCGACCTTGCCCTCCTGGCGGCTTCGATGCCGCACATCCCGATTCTCGTGACCGCGGACTGCGACGACCGTGCGCGCGCCCGCGCGATCCTGCGCTCCGGAGCTCGCGGCTTTCTGCCAATGAACCTCAGCCTGAAGGTTCTGGTTGCCGCGCTCGAGCGTATCCGTGCCGGAGGAACCTATGTTCCCTTGGAGCTGACCGCGCCCACGCCGCTGGACGCGCCAGGGAAGGCGATTGGTTCCCCGTGGCAAGAACTGACCCGACGCCAGCGCGATGTCTTGGCGCTGATCTCCGAGGGCAAACCAAACAAGCTGATCGCAGACGCTCTGACGATGTCCGAAAGTACGGTCAAGGCCCATGTAAAGCAGATCATCAAGCGCCTTCACGTCGCTAACCGGACCCAGGCGGCATTGCTGGCGACCCGTCCCAACCACAGCGGTCTCGGAGCCATTGGGCAAGCAGCGGAACGGGTATTGTAAACCGTTCGGCACGGCGGAATAATCCTCGGCATCCCGCGCGGCGTGGTAACCGGCGCCGCCAGCCGACGAGGAAAAGGCGCCATGTCGAGCCGGACACTGATCCCCATCTCGGCCCACCCCCAGATAGGCAGGATCAGCGAGGCCGATTACTTTCGACAGTATCAGCACTCCCTCGACGATCCCGACGGGTTTTGGGGCGCGCACGGCAAGAGGCTCGACTGGATTAAGCCGTACACCAAAGTAAAAGACGCCTCGTTCGACGGCGACGTCCGCATCGCCTGGTACGAGGATGGGACGCTCAACGCCTGCTATAACTGTATCGACCGCCATCTGGCGCAGCGTGGCGATCAGACCGCGATCCTGTGGGAGGGCGACGATCCGGGCGAGGATCGCCGCATGACTTATCGCGAACTACACGACGCGGTATGCCGTCTTGCCAACGTCATGAAGGCGCGCGGCGTTAAAAAGGGCGATCGTGTAACGATCTACTTGCCGATGATCCCCGAGATTGCGGTGGCGGTCCTGGCTTGCGCACGGATCGGCGCGATCCACTCGGTCGTGTTCGGCGGGTTCTCCCCGGACAGCCTCGCCGGGCGTATCCGAGACTGCCGGTCGACTTTTCTGGTGACCGCCGATGAGGGGCTGCGCGGCGGCCGCAAGGTGCCCCTAAAGCGCAATGCCGATGCCGCGCTCGAAAGCTGCCCGGACGTACACGACGTGATCGTGGTTCGCCGCACCGGTGGAGCCGTCAACTGGGTCGAGGGCCGCGACATCTGGTATCACGAGACGTGCGCATCGGCCTCGCCCGACTGTCCGCCGGCCGAAATGTCCGCCGAGGACCCGCTGTTCATTCTTTATACTTCGGGCTCGACCGGTCAGCCCAAAGGGGTGCTGCATACGACCGGGGGCTATCTCGTCTATGCGTCGATGACGCACGAATATGTTTTTGACTACCGCGAAGGCGAGATTTATTGGTGCACCGCCGATGTCGGCTGGGTGACCGGGCACAGCTACATTCTCTATGGTCCGCTGGCGAACGGCGCCACGACCTTGATGTTCGAGGGCGTTCCCAACTATCCCGACCCGTCGCGGTTTTGGCAGGTGGTCGACAAGCACCAAGTCTCGATCTTTTACACTGCGCCGACCGCGATCCGCGCGTTGATGCGCGAAGGCGAGGATTATGTGCGCCGCACCAGCCGCCGCTCGTTGCGCATCCTCGGTACGGTTGGCGAGCCGATCAACCCCGAGGCGTGGCTGTGGTACTACAACCATGTCGGCGAACGGCGCTGCCCGATTGTCGACACCTGGTGGCAGACCGAGACTGGCGGCATTCTGATCACCCCACTGCCTGGTGCGACCCCATTAAAGCCAGGCTCGGCGACACGCCCGTTTTTTGGCGTCGAGCCGCTATTGGTTGATAATGACGGCCACCGGATCGAGGGCCCCGGGGAAGGGAATCTGTGTCTAGCGCGGTCATGGCCCGGGCAGATGCGCACGGTCTATGGCGACCATCGCCGCTTTGTCGACACCTATTTTTCGACTTTTCACGAGCTCTATTTTACGGGCGACGGCGCACGTCGTGACGAAGATGGCTATTACTGGATCACCGGCCGCGTCGATGACGTGATCAATGTCGCCGGCCACCGGCTCGGCACCGCCGAGATCGAAAGTGCACTCGTCGCCCACCCCAAGGTTGCCGAGGCCGCGGTCGTCGGCTACCCGCACGACATCAAGGGCCAGGGCATCTACGCCTACGTCACGCTGCGCGCCGACGAGATGCCTAACGAAGAGTTGCGCCGCGAACTGGTCGGCTGGGTGCGTAACGAGATTAGTCCGATCGCCGCACCCGATCTGGTGCAATGGGCCCCAGGCCTGCCTAAAACCCGGTCGGGCAAGATCATGCGTCGCATCCTGCGAAAGATCGCGGCCGACGAGCACGACTCGCTCGGCGATACCTCGACTCTCGCCGATCCCGCCGTCGTCGACGATCTCGTCGGCAACCGGCTCAACCGCGCCACGTAACCGACGGCCTGCTGTCAGCCCAGCATTTGGCGAAGCTGGCGGGCGGCGACGACGAGCATCGCAAGATCGGCGGTGCCGGCGGCGCGCACATCGGTGGCGATCGCGTCAGCCGGGGCGAGTTCAGCGGCATGCGCCTGCGTCCAGGCGGCGACCGCGTCGGGCGTGCTGTCAGCGCCCTTCAGGATCTGCTCGGCGAGATCGGCCTGCAACGCATAGAAATCCTCGATCAAGGTCGCGGCGGCGGCCTTCTGCCAGGCGGTCTCCGCCGGCAGGCGGCGCGCCATATCCCGCAATTCGTCGAAGGCGAAGCGGGCGCCGACCCGGTAAAAGGTTTGCGCGGCGCGGGCGATCGGCTGGGCCGCGCGCGCGGCCAATTCGCCGATCTCGAGGGAAGTGGTCAGGAATATCACCCCGCCGAGGCGCACCGCGAGCGCCTGCGGCACGCCGGCAGCGGCAAATCGTGCAGCGCGCTCATCAAACAACGTCCGCTCGCCCGGCGGCAGCAGCTCCGCCATTATCGCAGCAAGGTTACGGACTGCCGGCCCGAAACGGGCAATCTCGCCGCTAATATCGAGCCTGTTGGCTCGCAACAGCCACCCGGCGGCATGCTCAAGGACTGATCCGATCTCGATCAGCGTCTCAGTCTGCAACGGAGCTGCTACCTTGTTATCGAGCGCCTCAATCTCAGCCCAGAGATTCCGCAGATCAAATATTTCACGCGCGATCAAATAGGCCCGGGCGATCTCAGGCGCAGTCCGGCCGGTGCGCGCCCGCATTTCGCTGATAAAGGTGATGCCGGCACGATTGACGAGATCGTTGGTGACAACAGTGGCGGTAATCTCGCGGCGGAGCGGGTGTGTCGGGATCAGCGTCCCGAGCCGGTCGCGCAGTGCCGCCGGGAAATAGGTCAGCAGCTGGTCGTCCAGCTCAGGCGCGTCGGACAGATCCGCGGCCAGAATCTCGGCGTCGAGCACTAGCTTGGCATAGGCGAGCAATACCGCGAGCTCGGGTCGGACCAGTCCCCGGCGCTGCGCTGCGCGCAGGACGAGGGTTTCGTCGTCGGGGAGGAATTCGAGCGCGCGGTCGAGTTGATCCGACCGTTCGAGATCACGGATCAACCGCGCCTGCCGGTCGAGAGCGCCGACGCCGCGCGCCTCGGCCACCGACAGTGCTTCGCCTTGCAAGTAATTGTCGCGCAAGACCAAGGCCGCGACATCCCCGGCCATACCGTGGATTAAGGCCTCGCGTTCCTCAGCCGCCAGCGCCCCGGCGGCAATGGCGCGATCGATCAGGATCTTGAGGTTGACCTCGTGGTCGGAGGTGTCGACGCCGGCAGAATTGTCAATCGCATCCGTATCGATTCGACCGCCTTTCAGGGCATAGGCGACGCGCCCGCGCTGGGTCACCCCGAGATTGGCGCCCTCGCCAATGACTTTCGCGTGAACTTCGTCGGCATTGATGCGCAGCGCATCGTTGGCGCGGTCGCCGACCTCGGCATGGGTTTCCTGCGCCGCCTTGATAAAGGTGCCGATCCCACCGAACCACAACAAATCGACCGATGCCGCCAATAGCTTGCGGATTAGTTCAGCCGGGGTCAGCCGATCTGCGTCGACGGCGAATACGCGCTTTATCTGCGGGGTAATCGCGATCGATTTGGCGCTGCGTTCGAAGACGCCGCCACCGTCGGAGATCAGCGTACGGTCGTAGTCCGCCCAGCTCGAACGCGGCAGGTGAAACAGACGTTCGCGTTCGGCGAAGCTCCGCGCGGCGTCGGGATTAGGATCAACAAAGACATGTCGGTGATCGAAGGCAGCCAGCAGCCGCAGGTGCCGCGACATCAGCATGCCGTTGCCAAACACGTCGCCCGACATGTCGCCCACCCCGACCACGGTCAGATCGCTCGTTTCGAGGTCTCGGCCGAGTTCTCGGAAATGGCGCTTGACGAGTTCCCAGGCGCCGCGCGCCGTGATGCCCATCGCTTTGTGGTCGTAGCCGACCGAGCCGCCAGAGGCAAAGGCGTCGCCGAGCCAGAACCCGTATTCTTCCGAGATCGCATTGGCATAGTCGGAGAATGTCGCGGTGCCCTTGTCGGCCGCGACAACAAGGTATGGGTCGTCGGCGTCGTAGCGCACGACCCGGGGCGGCGGCACTATGCGGTGGCCATCGGCACTCTCGGCGGCGATATTGTCGGTAAGATCGAGTAGGCCCCGTATCAAGATCTTGTAGCACTCGACCGCCTCGGTCGCGAGTTGATCGCGCAGATCGGGCGGCCGCTTGACGACGAAGCCGCCCTTCGATCCGACCGGCACGATGACCGCGTTCTTGACCGTCTGTGCCTTCATCAGGCCGAGGATCTCGGTGCGGAAATCCTCCTTTCGATCCGACCAGCGAATCCCGCCGCGAGCGATCCTGCCGGCGCGCATGTGCACGCCCTCCATCCGCGGGCTGTAGACGTAGATTTCGAATAGCGGCCGCGGCAGCGGCAGCAGGTCGATTTCGCTACTGGCGAGCTTGACCGCGAGATAGGGCTTTGGCTCTCCGGTAGGCAGTTGCTGAAAATAGTTCGTCCGCACGGTCTTCAGAATGAGCGCGAGGTAGCTGCGCAGGATGCGGTCTTCATCGAGGCTCGTGACCGCATCGAGGGCGTGATCGATCGCCTGGACTTCGCCCAGCGCTGCGAGCGAGCGGTCCCCAGCGGCCGGATCAAAGCGGATCTCGAACAGCCGCACGAGCCGGGCGGCGACCTCGGGATGGGCGCCCAGCGTGTCTTCCATATAGGCTTGACTGAACGTGGTCCCGGCTTGTCGCAGCAGTTTGGCATAGAGGCGAAGCACTGTGACCTGGCGGCAGGAGAGTCCGCTGGCCAGCACGAGGCGGTTGAAGCCGTCGCTCTCGACTCGGCCAGTCCATACCGCGACGAGCGCCTCCTCGAAACGTGCTCTAACCGCGGCGGAAATAGCGGTGGTTGCGGCGTCGCCGGCAAGCTCGAATTCGTGGAGCCAGACAGCGCCGCGGTCGACGCTGTCGACACGGAACGGCTCTTCGGCGACGACTCGAAGTCCGAGATTTTCGAGCATCGGCAGAACGTCAGAAAGGATGACCTGCTGTTTGGCCCGGTAGAGCCTTAGCCCGGGCCGCCCGTCCTGGGCGGGGTGGAGGGAAACCTCCAATGGCGAGCCGGCCAGCGCATTCTCGATCCGCGGCAGATCGGCGATCGCCTGAGCAGGCTGCGTCAGGGCTTGGTACGCGATCGGGAAAGGTTTCAGGCGGCGCAGGCGGTCTTGTGCCTCGGCCTCGCCGAAAGCTTCGAGTGCGGCCTCTTCGAGTCGGTCCGACCAGTTTCGTCCTGCCTCTGCCAACCGCTGCTCGAGTTCGGCGGCATCGACCGCCGGCACCGCGCCACGGGTGGTGCGGATGATGAAGTGGATGCGCGCCAGCACCGATTCGTCGAGATGCGTGTAAAAAGCGGAAAGCTCACCGGCAAAGGCCTGTTCGAGGATCGCTGCGAAGCGCCGGCGCAGATCGCTGTCATACCGCTCGCGAGACACGTAAACGAGGCAGGACACAAAGCGTTCGAGCGGGTCGCAGCGGATGAACAGCGCGATGCGCTGCCGCTCCTGCAAGTTGAGGATACCGATGACCGTCTCGAACAGCTGATCCTCGCTGCTCTGAAACAGCTCGTCGCGCGGCAAAGTGTCGAGGATGTGCAACAGGGCCTTGCCGTCATGTCCGGTCGGCGACAGCCCGGCGCGCGCGACTATATGACGGACTTTGCGCCGCAGCAGCGGGATCGCGCGTGGGCTGCAGCTGTAGGAGATCGAGGTGAACAGCCCGAGAAATAGCCGGATTCCGACGACATTCCCTTTTGCGTCGAACCGGCGCAGGCCGATCGCATCCATGTGCGCAGTGCGATGAACCGTGGCGCGGCGGTTCGATTTGGTGATGATCAGAAGTTCGCGGCGGCGGACGAAATCCTGCACGTCGGGCGGCAGTGAGGACAGGTCGCGCAGCCCGCCGAAGACCCGATAGTCGGGATCGCATAAAATTCCCAGCGCCGGCCGGGTCGGTTCGGCCGCACTATCGAAGTCGTATTCGCGGTAGCCGAGAAAGGTGAAGTTGTCGTCGTCGAGCCAGCGCAGAAAATCCTTTACTTCGGCGAGTTCAGCTGCCGGCGCCGGGGGGCCGGGCGGGCCCGCCAGTTCCTCGATCAGTGCGCGCAAAGTCTCGCGCATTGGCTGCCAGTCTGTGACCGCGGCCCGGACGTCGTCGAGGACGCCCGCCAAGGTCTGGGTCAGGAGCGCGAGGTTCGACGGATCGGGTTCACGGGTGATCTCGATGTGCATCCACGATTCGCGCAGAACCAGCGGCGGCGGTCTTGCCGATCTCGTGCAGCCGGCCGCCCGGAAGGCGTTCGACGGCTAGGATCGGATGGACAACGAGATGGACGACGCGGTCGCCGGCGTTTATCGCCCCGGTCACCGAATCGACGAGAAACGGCATGTCGTCATTGACGATCTCGACGATCGTATGCGCTGAGGACCAGCCATCGGCCGCGAGTTCGGGGTTGTAGACTCGGATCTTGGCCTGGCCCGGACGGCGGCGCTCCGCAAAATGCCACAGCGACAGCGCGGCGCCGCTCAGGTCGCGCGGGCTGCGCCCGATGACGTCAGCCGGCGGCACATGTTCGTAGTAGGCGCCGATGATCCGCTCTGCGGTGGCTTGGTCCTCGGTGTCGAGCACCTCTTTGGCGAATGCCACAGCCTTGCGGACGAGCTTTGCCTTCTTCGCTTCAGCCGGCGGTTTGGCGTGGCTAGTCGCCTTGGTTTCGGCGGCGTCTTCGCGGCCGCTTGGCGGCGACAGTTCGATCGTGTCGGTCATCGAGCCTTAGAGACTGGCTACTCCCTTGCGTGCGGGCAAGGTGTTTAACGCGTCGAGGATTGTGGAAAGTGCCGCCGGACTGGGCGATGATGTGGGCGGCTCGTCTTCGCGACCGGCATATATGCGCCTGTTCTTCAATCTTCGCCGCGGCGGCCTCTATCTGCTGCCGCTCGCGATCCTGCTCATCGCGATCAGCGCCCGGATCGTTGCTCCGGATCTGCTCGACCGGCTGTCGCTGATCGCGTTCGACCTCTACCAGCGCGCTCTGCCGCGCGTGCCTGGGGATTCGCCGATTCGAATCGTCGACATCGATGACCAAAGCCTCGCCAAGATCGGACAATGGCCGTGGCCGCGCACGATCGTGGCGCAACTGGTGGAGCGTCTGGCCGCCGCGGGCGCCGCGGTCGTCGCCTTCGATATCGATTTTGCCGAACCGGACCGGACCTCACCCAAAATGCTGCTGCCGTTGATCACCCGTAACGGCGTCGACCCGGCGGATGCGGAAAAGCTGCTGTCGGCATTGCCTGATCCTGATCAGCGCCTGGCAATGGCGATGCGTAAGGTGCCGGTAGTGACCGGGTTCATCCTGACCGGTCAGGGTGAGAGGCGGCCCCCTGCGGCGAAAGCCGGCTTCGCCTTTACCGGCGATGACCCGCTCGGCCATGTCGACAATTTCACCAAGGTGGTTGCGACCCTCCCGGTGTTGGAAGCGGCCGCCGCCGGCGATGGGTTTCTCAACCAGCTTCCCGAGTGGGATAATGTCGTCCGCCGAGTTCCGCTGATCCTGAAATTCGACGGCCAAGCCTATCCATCGCTTGCTGCCGAGGCGCTGCGCCTCGCGGTCGGCGCCACCACCTACATCGGCCGCGCCGCCGGCGCCAATGGCGAAAAGAATTTTGGCGAAGATACCGGACTGACCGCGATCCGCATCGGGCCGCTGACGGTGCCGACCGACGCCGCCGGACGGGTGTGGCTACATTACGCGCCAATCCCGCCCGACCGCACCGTCTCCGCCGCCGATGTGCTAGCCGGCACCGTCGATCCGGCATTGTTTGCCGGCCACATCGTTCTGATCGGGACTTCGGCTGCCGGCGTCATCAATGATCTGCAGGCGACCCCGCTCGCAGGTGCGGTACCGGGGGTCCAGATCCACGCCCAGCTGCTCGACGAAATCCTCCACGGGGATTATCTGACGCGGCCCGATTGGGCGATCGGCGCCGAGATCCTGTTTGCGCTGCTGGTCGGTGCCGGTTTGATCTTTGTCCTGCCGCGGATCGGCGCGCTGCCGAGCGCCATGCTCGGCGGCGTCTCGGTCGCGGCGGCATTCGGCGGGTCATGGTTTGCCTTCAAGTATGCGCATTGGCTGATCGACCCGGTCTATCCTTGGGTGGTGTTGACCCTCGTCTATCTGGTAGCGAGCCTGCTCGGCTACCTACGCGCCGAGGAACGCCAGCGCGAAATCCGCGGCGCCTTCTCGCACTACATGTCGCCGCAGTATATCGAGGAACTGGCCGCGCACCCCGAAAAACTCGTCCTCGGCGGCGAGATGCGGATCATGACGATCATGTTCTGCGACATCCGCGGGTTTACCAGCCGCGCTGAGGGTATGGACGCCCAGACCCTGACGCACTTCATGAATACTTTTCTGTCGCCGATGACCGAAATCATTACTGAGGAAAAGGGCACAATCGACAAATATATCGGCGACTGCATCATGGCGTTCTGGAACGCTCCGCTCGACGATCCCGACCACGCCAAAAACGCGGTTCGCGCGGCCCAGATGATGCGCCGTAAGCTTGTCGATTTGAATCGGATGTGGGAGGGAGAGGCAGCGGCGGCCGGTAAGCTGTTTCGGCCCGTTCAGATGGGCATCGGCATCAATACCGGCGAATGTTGCGTTGGCAATTTCGGATCGGAACAGCACTTCGACTATTCGCTGCTGGGCGACCCGGTCAACTTGGCCTCGCGCCTGGAGGGGCTCGGCAAGGTCTACGGCATAGATCTGGTGATCGGCGAGGAGACGGTAACGCATCTCGACGACCCGGCGTTGATCGAGGTCGATCTGGTCGCGGTCAAAGGCAAGAGCCAAGCCGGTCGCGTTTATACGTTGCCGCCGGAAAGTATCGAGGAAGGTGAGTTCGGAGACCGGCATTCGGAACTGCTCAGTGCCTATCGCCAGCAAGAATGGGGAGCGGCGCTGCGGCTTCTCGACGACGGGCGTCTGGCTGCGGCGCGCCATCTCGCCCCGGTCTATGACCTCTACCGGCGGCGAATCGCCCACTTCCAATCGGAGGCCCCGCCGGCTAACTGGGACGGCGTGTTCACCGCCGAGGAGAAGTGATCGCTGCAGTAACTAATGTTAACTTGCCGATTTGTCGCTATCCAATGTTACAAATTTACCACTTTAATATCAGTTCGTAACAAAATTGCCTTTATTTGCGGCGCTTTTTCGGCGATAATCGTCGTATGGGAGTATTGGGCATCGGGGATGAAACCCGTCACGGCGGCCGTCGCCGCCTAAGGAGCGCGCAGGAATGAGTGTCATGGAGTTTCAGGTGTGCCGCCGCGGACGCGAAGCGCGGTGGGTGGTCACGCTCGGAAATGCCGTCTACGGCGCGTATCTCGACAAGGAGCAGGCATTGCTCGACGCGGTTGACGCCGCGCGCGATGCGCTCGCGGCCGGCCGCGAAGCTCAGGTATGGGTCAGGGACCGGACGAGCGCGGCTCGGGTATTCTGAGGCGCCGCCTGAACTTCTGCCCGAACATTTATCGGCATACCATTGGCCCGCACACCGGATCGCATTGGCGCCAGCAGACGGCTCAGTCGAGCGCGGCCAGCATCTCGGCGGTAACGAGGGTGACACCGGCGTCGGTTCGGTAGAAGCGACTGGCATCGAGATCGGGGTCCTCCCCGATCACTAGCCCCTCCCTGATTCGGCAGCCGCGGTCGATGACGACCTTGGTCAGCCGCGCATGGCGGCCGACCTCGACCTCGGGCAGCAGCACCGCCTCGCGAGTCTGTGCGTAGGAATTGACCCGGCAGTTCGAAAACATCAGCGATCGTCTAACCGTGCCCCCGGAAACGATGCAACCGCCTGAAACCATCGAATCGACGGCCATACCGCGCCGGTCGTTGTCGTCGAAGACGAATTTGGCTGGCGGCAACTGCTGCTGATAGGTCCAGATCGGCCAGTTGGGATCGTAGATGTCGAGCGAGGGGACCGGCATTACCAGATCGAGATTGGCCGCCCAATAGGAATCGATGGTCCCGACATCGCGCCAATACGAATCGGCCTCTGGCGTCGTCTTAACGCAGCTCTCGTCGAACGAGTGCGCAACCGCGAGCCCGCGCCGCACCAGTTTCGGAATGATGTCCTTGCCGAAATCATGGCTCGATGTCGGGATCTTGGTGATCGCGTTCGAGTTCGGCATAGAGAAACTCGGCGGTGAATACATAGACGCCCATGCTGGCGAGTACTCGGTCGGGCTTGCCGGATATCGCCGGCGGATGGCGCGGCTTTTCCTGGAAATCGACGATCCGCATCGTCTCGTCGACCGCCATGACTCCGAAACCCGATGCTTCCGCCAGCGGCACCTCGACGCAGGCGACCGTGCAGTCGGCGCCCCTGTCGACGTGATCGGCCAGCATGTTCGAGTAATCCATTTTGTAGATGTGGTCGCCAGCCAATACCAAAAAGTATGTTGGGTTGGCGGCGCGCAGGATATCGTAGTTTTGATGCACGGCGTCGGCTGTGCCGCGATACCACGTCGCCTCGTCGAGCCGCTGCTGCGCCGGCAACAGGTCGAGGAACTCGCCCATCTCCGGGCGCAGAAACGACCACCCCATCTGCAAGTGGCGCAACAAACTGTGCGCCTTGTATTGGGTCAAAACCGCGATGCGCCGGACCCCCGAATTGAGGCAGTTCGACAGGGTGAAGTCGATCAAGCGGAACTTGCCGCCGAAAAACACCGCCGGCTTGGCCCGCCGGTCGGTCAGCTGTTTTAGTCGGCTGCCCCGGCCTCCGGCGAGGACGAGGGCAAGCGCCTGCCGCGCCAGCCGTTGTTGGTTGCGCGCGCCCGACAGCATGTCCGCCTCCCTGTGCCTTGGCCGTGTTGCAGCGGTTACACGATAACGCTCGGATGGGAACGCTTGGGTATCCCAGTTAACTGGACCGTGCGCCGGCGTCTGCGCCAGCTCCGCTCGCGGCGGCTCACAGAATGAATTTGGACAAGTCGGCGTTTTGGGCAAGCGCGCCGACTTGCTCGCGGACATAATCGCGGTCGATCTGGACCAGGGTGCCGTTGGGCCGGTCGGAGGCGGTAAAGCTGATCTCTTCCAACAGCCGTTCGAGGATCGTGTGCAGGCGTCGCGCGCCGATATTCTCGACCGCGGTGTTGATCTCCTCGGCCAGCAACGCCAGCTCGTCGATCGCCGCCTCGTCGAAATCTAGGGTGACGCCTTCGGTCGCCAGCAATGCCTTGTATTGCTTGATCAGGCTTGCCTCGGGCTCGACCAGGATGCGGCGGAAATCGCTGCGGTCGAGCGCCTTCAATTCGACCCGGATCGGCAGCCGACCCTGCAATTCAGGCAGCAGATCGGAAGGCTTCGACTGGTGAAACGCGCCCGACGCGATGAACAGGATGTGGTCGGTCTTGACGGCGCCGTGCTTGGTCGCGACGGTGGTGCCTTCGATCAACGGCAAGAGGTCGCGCTGGACGCCCTCGCGGCTGACATCGGGGGCGCCGCCGCCGGCGCGCTCGCCGCGCCCACTGATCTTGTCGATCTCGTCGATGAAGACGATGCCGTTCTGCTCGACGGCGCCGACCGCCTCGCGCACGACCATTTCTTGATCGAGGAGCTTGTCGCTCTCCTCGGCGATCAACACGCGGTGACTGTCGGCGACCGTCATCTTCTTCGGCTTCGAGCGGGTGCCGAAGGTCTTGCCGAAAATGTCGCCGAGGTTGAGCATTCCCATCTGCGCGCCGGGCATGCCCGGGATCTCGAAGGTCGGCAAATTGGCCGCCGCACTTTCCTGCACCGCGACCTCGATTTCGCGCTCGTCGAGCGCTCCCTCGCGCAACTGCTTGCGGAATTTTTGGCGCGTATCGGCGCTGGCAGTCGAGCCGACCAGCGCTTCGAGCACGCGCTCCTCGGCGGCCAGCTCGGCTTTGGGCTCGACCTCCTTGCGCAGCCGCTCGCGGGTCATCGCGATCGCGATCTCGACCAGGTCGCGCACGATCTGCTCGACGTCGCGGCCGACATAGCCGACCTCGGTGAATTTGGTCGCCTCGACCTTGACGAAGGGGGCTTGCGCGAGTCGGGCGAGTCGGCGGGCAATCTCGGTCTTGCCGCAGCCGGTCGGGCCGATCATCAGGATATTTTTGGGTAATACTTCTTCGCGCAGCTCGGGGGCGAGCTGCTGACGGCGCCAGCGGTTTCTGAGTGCGATTGCAACTGCACGCTTGGCGTCGTGCTGGCCGACGATGTAGCGGTCGAGCTCGGAAACAATCTCGCGCGGGCTGAAAGATGGCATCGGGTGTTAGTTGTCGAGTTTCTCTAAGGTGATCTTGTCGTTGGTATAGATGCAGATCCCGGCGGCGATTGCCATCGCGCGGCGCGCTATTTCTTCGGCGTCGAGGCCGTCAACGCCGATCAGGGCCCGCGCCGCGGCCAGCGCGTAGCCGCCGCCCGAGCCGATGCCGATGATCCCGTCCTCAGGTTCGAGCACGTCGCCGGTTCCCGACAGGATCAAGGATACGCTCTTGTCGGCCACTGCCATCATTGCTTCGAGGCGGCGCAGATAGCGGTCGGTACGCCATTCCTTGGCAAGTTCGACGCAGGCGCGGGGCAATTGTCCGGCATATTGCTCGAGCTTGGCCTCGAGCCGCTCAAACAAGGCGATCGCGTCAGCGGTGGCGCCGGCAAAGCCGGCGATCACCGATCCGCTGGCCAGTCGCCGCAATTTGCGCGCGTTCGACTTCATCACCGTCTGGCCCATCGTGACTTGACCATCGCCGGCGACTACGACCTGGCCGCCCTTGCGGACGCACAGGATCGTCGTGCCGTGCCAAGCGTCGCTGTCGAAGTTTTCCATGCGCTTTTTTCGGGGAGCTGGCGCTGCAGGCGCTTGAAACTCGGAAGACTGAGATGTGGGCGCAACGGCTTCATGGTCAAGCCGACCGTCGGACAGTGGCAAGCGCACCCCGGAATTGCTAAATACACTGGGTCGCGGTCCAGCGGCGATAGAGGAGAGCATCGTGCGGGTGGCTACGGTTGAACGCAACACCAAGGAGACGCAAATCAGCGGCCGGGTCGATCTCGACGGCAGCGGCGCCGCCGAAATATCGACCGGTATCGGCTTCCTCGATCACATGCTCGAACAGTTAGCCAAGCACAGCCTGATCGACGTCAAACTGCAGGCAATCGGCGATCTGCACATCGATTTTCATCACACCACCGAAGACACCGGCTATGTCGTCGGCGAGGCGGTGTCGAAGGCTCTGGGGAGCCGCGCCGGCATTGCGCGCTACGGGCACGCGGTAATCCCGATGGACGAAACTTTGACACGCGTCAGCTTAGACGCCTCGAACCGACCCTATCTGGTGTGGAAGGTGGCGTTTACCCGACCGAAACTCGGCGAGATGGATACTGAGTTGTTCAAGGAGTGGTTCCAGGCCTTTGCCCAATCGGCGGGGGTCACGCTCCATGTCGAGAACCTCTATGGCGAGAACAACCATCACATCATCGAATCCTGCTTCAAGGGTCTCGCCCGGGCGTTGCGCCAGGCGGTCGAGGTCGATCCGCGACGGCAGGGAGCGGTCCCGTCAACCAAGGGCGTCCTCGGCGGCACTTTGTGATGATCGTCGCGATCGTCGATTACGGCTCGGGCAATCTACGCTCGGCGGCGAAGGCGTTCGAGCGCGCGGTGGCCGAGAATGGCATTTCCGCCGAAATCAGGGTGACCAGCGCGCCCGAGACGATTGCCGGTGCCGACCGCCTTGTCCTCCCCGGGGTCGGCGCCTTTGCCGACTGCCGGCGCGGGCTTGCCGCGGTTTCCGGTCTCGAACAAGCGCTGAATGAGGCGGTTAGGGCTCGTGCGCGTCCGTTCCTCGGGATCTGCGTCGGCATGCAGCTGATGGCAGAGCGCGGTCGCGAATTCGAGACCCTCGACGGCCTCGGCTGGATCGACGGCGAGGTGGTGGCGATCGAGCCCGCGGATTCGGCGATGAAGATCCCGCATATGGGATGGAACGAAATCGAGCCGCGGTCGTCTCACCCGCTGCTCGACGGGTTCGGAGCCGGCGCGCACGCCTATTTCGTGCACAGCTATCATTTCCGGCTGGCCAACGCGCGCGACCTCCTGGCGGTCACCGATTACGGCGGGCCGCTCGCCGCGGTCGTCGGGTGCGACAATCTCGCCGGAACCCAGTTTCACCCCGAGAAAAGCCAGCAAGCGGGGCTGCGGTTGATTGGAAACTTTTTGCGATGGAGCCCATGAGCGATAGCCGGAATACCGTCGCGGCGATCTCGGTCGAGCGGCTCACCCGCTATTCGGGCAACGATCTCGAGAATCTTTGCGAGGCGACCGAGAGCGCGATCACCGAGGGTGGGGGATTCGGCTGGTTAAAGCCGCCGCCGCGTCAGGTCCTGGAAAATTATTGGAAGGGCGTGCTGCTGGTCCCTGAGCGCCGGCTCGTCGTCGGCCGCTTGGAGGGGGTCGTGGCCGGCTCCGCGCAACTCAGCCGCGCCCCGCGCAACAACGAAGCGCAAGCCTTCGCCGGTACCTTGACGAGCGCGTTCGTGGCGCCGTGGGCCCGCGGCCACGGCCTCGGCCGCGGCATCGTGCTGGAGATTGAGCGGCTCGGCCGGGAATTGGGGCTGGCCGTCCTCAACCTCGATTTGCGCGACACCCAGAAGGCTGCGATCGGCCTCTACGAGAGTCTGGGGTATCGCCGCTGGGGCACCCACCCGGTCTATGCGCAAGTCGAAGGCCGGATCGTGCCGGGTCACTACTACTACAAGCTGCTCGACGACGTTCCGGCGCGCTCGTGATCCTCTGGCACTGAGTTATCTTGAGTTGGCCCTTACCCTCCCGCTGCGCCGGTCCCTCCCTCTCCCCGCGAGCGCGGAGAGGGCTGGGGTGTGGGGCCGGCCGTGATCCTCTACCCGGCGATCGATCTTAAGGATGGCGCCTGTGTTCGTCTGGTGCGCGGCGAGATGGCGAGCGCCACCGTGTTCAACGACGATCCGGCGGCGCAGGCGTTGCAGTTCGCGGACGCCGGTTTCGAATGGCTGCACATCGTCGATCTCAACGGCGCCTTTGCCGGCCGCTCGGTCAATGGGACTGCGGTGGCTGCGATTCGCGATGCCGTCGGGCTGCATATCCAGTTGGGCGGCGGCATTCGCGACCGCAGCGCGATCGAGCAATGGCTCGGGCTCGGGATTGATCGCATCGTGCTCGGCACGGCCGCGCTGCGCGATCCTGAATTGGTCCGGTGGGCCGCCGCCGATCACCCGGGAAAGATCGCCGTGGGCATAGATGCACGCGGCGGGCGGGTCGCGATCGCGGGCTGGACCGAGACGACCGAGATCGGCGTCGTCGAACTGGCGCGCCGCTTTGAGGATTGCGGGATCGCGGCGATTATCCACACCGACATCGCCCGCGACGGGGCGCTCGGCGGGGTCGATGCCGCCGCGACAGCTGATCTGGCGCGCCAGGTTCGGGTCCCGGTCATTGCCTCGGGCGGGGTTGCCTCGCTCGCCGACCTCGCTGCGCTCAAGAGGTACGAGGCCGACGGCATCGCTGGCGTGATCTGCGGGCGCGCACTCTATGACGGACGGATCGACCCGCAAGCGGCGTTGCGCCTGATGGCGGAGAGGCCGGCATGCTGAAGATGCGCGTCATCCCTTGTCTCGACGTCAAGGACGGGCGGGTCGTCAAAGGCGTCAACTTTATCGATCTTGTCGATGCCGGCGATCCGGTGGCTCAGGCGCGGTTCTACGATCGCGAGGGGGCCGACGAGCTGTGCTTTCTCGACATCACCGCCAGCGCTGAAGGGCGCGACACGCTCTACGATGTGGTTCGCCGCACTGCCGAGGAATGTTTCATGCCGCTGACCGTCGGCGGTGGGGTGCGCACGGTCGAGGATATCCGCCGCCTATTGCTCGCCGGCTCCGACAAGGTGTCGATCAACACCGCCGCCGTGGCCCGGCCCGACTTCGTCCGCGAGGCGGCGCAGAAATTCGGCAGCCAGTGCATCGTCGCCGCGATCGATGCCAAAGCGTCGGCGGGGGCGCGATGGGAGGTCTTCACCCATGGCGGACGACGGCCGACCGGCATCGACGCGGTCGACTGGGCCAGCCGACTTGCTGATTACGGCGCCGGAGAAATTCTGCTGACCTCGATGGATCGGGACGGCACCAAATCGGGGTTCGACATTGCCCTGACGCGAGCCGTCGCCGATGCAGTTCGGGTGCCGGTTATCGCCTCGGGCGGGGTCGGCACCCTCGATCACCTGGTCGAGGGCATTCGTGATGGTCACGCGACCGCAGTCCTCGCAGCCTCGGTCTTTCACTTCGGGACCTGTCGGATCGGCGAGGCCAAGGCCCGGCTCACCGCCTGCGGCATCCCGGTGCGGAGTTAGCCGTGCCAAAAGATCTGGGCGCCACCCTCGACCGCCTCTGGCAGGTAATCCGCGCCCGACGCGGAGCCGATCCACAGACCTCCTATACCGCCCGGCTGTTTGCCCGTGGCCGCACCAAGATTGCCCAAAAGCTGGGCGAGGAGGCGGTCGAGGCAGTCATCGAGGGCGTCCGGGGGGACCCGGCAAAGCTCGTCGGCGAGAGCGCCGATCTCCTCTATCATTTATTGGTGCTGTGGGCCGATGTCGGCATTTCGCCTGGCGATGTCGCCGCCGAACTGGCGCGTCGCGAGGGCAAGTCCGGGATCGACGAAAAGCGCGGGCGTGCAAACCTATGATTGTACCAAGATCACTTTTGGGGCCGGACGAAGCCTCCGCCTCTCGGGAAGAGTGAAGATCCTGGCGTTTTGCTTTCATCCGTTACTAGGATTAGCAAAGTGTGACTGCCGTCGAAGGAGAGGTTTGGGGTGGGGATGGCGTCGGAGCCGAATGGTCGTCCCCCTATGAAGTGCTCCGAAAGAAATGGGGAACGGTCCCTTTGGACGCAGAAACTCGTATCGAATCCGGCGAGCTTCTAATGATGCCGGACCGGGACCTTCTCGCGCTTTGGCATCGCGCGTACAACGGGACGTCGACGGGACCGTTCTACGGTATCCGCGGCTGGTACCACGATCTTTATCGGGACAAGCTAAAGGGCCGGAATATCCTCGATGTCGGTTGCGGTCTTGCGGTCTCCTCACTTCACTTCGCCGAACACGGCGCTCGCGTTACCTTCGCCGATATCGTCGAGGACAACCTGCGGGTAGTTGAGCGAATTTGCGCTCTGAAGGGCATCGCCGGTGAATTCTTCTATATCCAAGATGACCGGTCATTTGAACGACTGGCTTATGGGTTTGATGCCGTTCTGGCAATCGGCTCTTTACTCAATGCGCCCGCTAAGATAACCCGCGCCGAGATTCAATTGCTACTCCCACACCTCAACGCCGGCGGTCGGTGGTTGCATCTCGCCTATCCAAAGTCACGCTGGATTCGCGAAGGGATGCTTCCCTTCTCGCAATGGGGCGAATTGACCGATGGCCCCGGGACGCCTTGGATGGAATATCACGATTGGGAGAAGATGTTATATTTCTTTGCCCCCGCCAAAATTGACTTGGTGTTTGATTGCGAATGGCACAACCATGACTTCAATTGGTTCGATCTGCTGGTGCACAGGTGAGAGAGCCCGGCTGCTATCCGCCAAAATCTTGCTTCTTGCGCAGGTCTTTCAGGCGGCAGGCATACTCATAAAGCTCGCAGTCGAAAAGGTGCTCCTTGCGTATCTCCTCGACAATGTGTGGTTCCAACTCGGCGACACGAGGCCTGCCGACGCTCTCCAGCACTCTGGGGATGTCGAGCGGGCGCGGTAGACCAAGGCGCTCGAATAGTTCACAGACGTCCTCAGCGAAATTTTCGTAGAGGCCAACGAAGTGACAACTGTGAAGAGTTTCCTTCGCAACCGCCAAATGCTCCCGGTTGACTCCACGAAGCGGAATTCGAGCCCACCAGTATTTTGGGCGGCTCAAGATTTCGGCAAAATCGTAACGACCGAGTTGCCTGGTTTACCTGTTGTCTTCGGCCTCTTGCATATATTGCAGCAGCGATATGCCAGCCGCGACCCGGTGGCGCATCGGATGTTCTGTGGTTCTTTTCACATAGTAGTACGCCGACACGACGCGGTCGATTGGCTCTCGCAGAAAAGTAAAATAACTGAACCGTTGATTGGTAAACCGATGAATCCCATAGGGCATGTGTCCAGCGACCAGGCGCAGAAAATCACGTTCTACCTGCGAAAGGCTTAGAAATTTGCGCACGCCCGGTGCCTGGTGAATATGCAATGCTGGCTGCAGCGCCGCGCTCAGCAAGTGAATCAGAGTCGAACCACCCGTTTTCGGCACTTGCAGGAATATTAGCACTCACATAACTCCTATCATCGAGGTCATCGCTCTCCGGCCACCGTGGGGAAGGCATGCGCGTCGCCTTGGGAGTCACCGTAGAAATGCCGAAAATATTTTCCTCCGAAATAGTATTCTGTCATTTCGTCCGTCGGCATGAACGCACGACAAAAGGAGTGATACAAGTTCCCCACAGGTTTATCTTTGGTAACGTTAAGCCGCATAGGCGCTGACAGGGAAGGATCGGTAGGCAAACCGATAGCCTCAAGCAAAGAGTGGAACGATATCGGCAGATCTTCGAAACGGTAGAGCAGAAAATTCAAGTTGTTCTTTCTAATGATCAGGTATGGCGCCGATCGCATCGGATAGTCGTAAACATCTATCCCGTGAAACTTCACAAATTCCCGATCAAACCATCGCTCAGGGCTACACAACTTGAAGTCCAGCAGACCCTCTTGGAACGTCAGCGGTGGGCGGTTGGATGACACTCTCTCGAATTCAGCGTTAAAGAAGGAGATTAGCCGGGCGCTCTCGTCGCGGAGGTTCGTCTCCTTATAGGTGAGCCAGGGGCAATAGGCGGATAAATTTTGAAAAAACCCAGAAACTGCCCACTTTAGCGGGTCGCGAAACCCGCTCAGAACCCACCCACCAAGCTCGCCTCGCGCGATAAGGTCGGCTCGTGCCGTTATCGCAGCATGCAACTGGCGCTCGGCCCCGACGTTGCCAGCTCCCGGAAGCCTGCATATTACCTGCAGCGATGTCAGGTTTGCATCGCTCAAGTAATGGTGTCGCTCAACTCTGGCGGCCGGGAACGCATGGCGAATTGCCGCCTCGACCGACTGTGAGGCGACCTTTCCCATTTGGTGAATTAAGTAATAATCTGGAACCACGTTACAAATTCCTTGTATGCGCAGGATTTTGAGAAAGTCGGAGCGAGGATCGTGACGCGCAATAAATAAGAGTTCTCTATGATGTAAGTTGCGGCCCGTCAGGTCAAGAACAAATATTACTCCGTTCTGCTAAGATAGAACTCGTCTCCGGCTGTGAGTGGCATGACAACGATTCCAATTGGTTTGATCTTCTGCTAATAGCGGATCGGATGTTGGCTGTGACGATCTGCGGAACGACGCCGCCCTACTGAATCTGCTGCAAGGGAGACCCGATGTCACCGGATTTTTCCGTGTTTCAGGAGCCCGAAGCGCTGCGCATCAACCGTGCGCGACAGGAGCATCTCGCCTCTCTCGGGCTTGAGCTTCACGGCAAGAGCGTGCTCGAGGTTGGCGCCGGCATCGGTCTGCACACGGCTTTTTTCGAGGAGCGAGGCTGCGACGTTCTCAGCACCGATGGGAACCCAGCCAACGTTGCCGAGATGCTCCGGCTTTATCCGCATCGCAAGCTCGGCGTGCTGGATCTCGACAGGGTGGTCGACCTCGCCGATCTCGGCTCTTTCGACATCGTCTATTGTTACGGGACTCTCTACCATTTGCGGGACCCGGACGGCGCCCTGGCCCGGCTCGCCGGAGTGTGTAAGGGCCAGATCTTGGTCGAGACCCTGGTTGTTCCAGGGAGTTACCCCGAGCTTCACCGTGTCGTCGAACCGCTGTCCGCAAATCAGGGCATTCGCGGAACTGGGACGCGGCCGACCCGCCCTTGGGTAATGTCCGCGCTGCGCCGGCACTTTGGCTATGCCTACGTCACTCTCGATCAACCGGATTTTCCCGATTTCGTGACTGATTGGCAAATGATCACTCACGACGGAAATTTGCGCGCGGTCTTCGTTGGTTCGAAATACCCGATTCAGTTGCCGGCGCTCACTGTGGTGCCGCCCGCCCGGCATCGCAATGCCCACGCGCTCGCTGCACCCCGCGAGCCGGGCCGCGTGTGGATAGATGTCGGCGCCTATCGCGGCGAGGCAAGCCGCCAAGCCGCGCTCGACGACTCATCCCTCGTGGTTCATGCCTTCGAGCCGGTACCCACTCTCTTCGAGGAGTTGAACCGGGGGCCCAAGAATTATCGCGTCTACCCAATGGCTGTATCCGACCGCGACGGAATGGCTTCTTTCCGGATCAACGCGTTCGTAGCAGCAAGTTCCCTCTTGCCGCTCGACGAGGCCGCCCGCTCGGCCTGGACGGATGGCCATTTACTCATTGAGGAACGTGAAATTATCGTCCCGACCGTCCGGCTCGACACGTTTGTAGACAAGGCGGGAATAACCGAGGTCGAGTTCCTGAAAGTGGATGCTCAAGGGGCCGATTTCCAAGTGGTAAGCTCCGCCGGGAGGCGCCTTAAAGACATCCGAAAGATTAAGCTCGAAGTGGCGATTACGGCCCGCCAGCTCTATCTGGGAGCGGCCGACAAGGCGACGGTCACGGCGTTTCTCGAAGCCGAGGGTTTCAGTCTCATTGAGACCGAACGGCAATCCCATAATCAGGAGGAGAACTTGACCTTTGCGCGTTGAGGACAGCCATTTCGTGTATACAGCCGTTTCGTGTATCATGCCCTTAGACTCGCATTCTCTCACGCTCTGAGCGGAGGCGGAAGTTGACTTACGACCGGAATAATGTCTTCGCCCGCATCCTGCGCGGCGAGATCCCTTGCAAAAAAGTGTACGAGGACGAGCACGTCCTCGCCTTTCACGACATCAATCCGCTCGCCCCGACCCATATTTTGGTCATCCCCAAGGGCGAATATGTCTCGCTCGACGATTTTTCTGCGAAGGCTTCGGCGGCCGAGCAGTCGGCAATGTTCCGCGCCCTGGGGCAGATCGCCACGGAACAGGGCGTGGTCGAGACCGGTCATCGAATCATCGCCAATAGCGGCCGTGACGGCCACCAGGAGGTGCCGCATTTCCACGTGCACCTGTTTGGCGGACGCGACCTCGGCCGTATGCTGTTGCGGCGGTGATCGGTCGGCTGCAGGCAGGGGCTAAGCGCTTCACCGTGATAGATCGCCGCTAACCGACAGGGTAAGTCGAGGTTTCCCAGAGCGAGCGCCGATAAGTTCGAAACTCGCCGTCCAGCCTCCGAGCGGTTCGCCGCGGTTCAACCGGCGCGGATATCGACGTCCTTGGTCTCGCGCACGAACAGTACGCCGATGACCAGGGTCATTGCCGCGATGGCGATTGGATACCATAGCCCGTTGTATATGTTGCCGGTTGCGGCAACGATCGCAAAGGCGATCGCCGGCAGAAATCCGCCGAACCAGCCATTGCCGATGTGGTAGGGTAGCGACACCGAGGTATAGCGGATGCGGGTTGGAAACAGCTCGACCAGCATCGCCGCGATCGGGCCGTATACGAGCGTCACATAGATCACCAGGATCACGAGGAGAGCAATTACCATGGTGTGATTGATCCGCGCCGGATCGGCCGTTGCCGGATAGCCGGCTGTCTTCAGCGCATCGCCCAGAGCCTTGCTGAAGGCTGCGGCCTTAGCCACAGCATCCGACGTCTTGCCGTTGTAGCTTGCGATCGCGGTCTGCCCGACCTTTATTTGCGCCGACGCTGCCCGGCGGCGCGGTCTCGTTACTGTAGGGAACGCCAAAAGCGACCAGAGCGCTCTTGGCGACGTCGCACGGACTTGTAAATTTTGACATACCGACCGGATTGAACTGCAGCGAGCATTCGTCGGGGTCGGCGATGACGACGGCCGGGGCTGACACGATGGCGGCTTCAAGGGCTGGGTTGGCGTAATGGGTGATGGCCTTGAACAGCGGCAAATAGCTTATGACCGCGAGCAGACAGCCCAGCATGATGATCGGCCTGCGGCCGAACCGGTCGGACAGCCAGCCAAACAGAATAAAGCCCGGCGTTCCGATCGCCAACGCTGCGGCGACCATCAGGATCGCCGTCTTGGGATCGATCTTCAAGGTCTGGGTCAGGAAGAACAGCGCATAGAACTGGCCACAGTACCACACCACCCCTTGCCCGGCGGTCGCGCCGAAAAGGGCGATCAGAACGATCTTGAGGTTGCCCCTCTCAGCAAAGCTTTCGGTCATCGGCGCCGCCGATTCTCTGCCTTCCGACTTCATCCGCTGAAACAGCGGAGATTCGTTAAGGCGCAGCCGGATATACACCGAGATTGCGACCAGGATGATCGACAGCAGGAACGGAATGCGCCAACCCCAGGCGGTGAAGCTCTTGGCGTCGACCCACTGTTGGCAGCCGAGGACCACCAGCAGCGCGAGGAACAGCCCCAGCGTCGAGGCCGTCTGAACCCACGCAGTAAACAACCCGCGCTTGCCGTGCGGGGCATGCTCGGCGACATAAATGGCGGCGCCGCCATACTCGCCGCCGAGCGCCAGACCTTGCAACAGGCGCAGCACGATCAGGATTACTGGGGCGGCAAGGCCTATCGCGGCATAACCGGGCAACAGGCCGACCACAAAGGTCGACCACCCCATGATCGTGATTGTGATCAAAAGGGCATACTTGCGGCCGGCGAGGTCGCCGATCCGGCCGAACACGAGCGCGCCGAACGGGCGTAACGCGAACCCGGCGGCCAATGAAAGGAGGGCGAAGATATATCTCGCGGTCGGGTTGACCGCCGAAAAGAAAACACTTCCGATCGTTACGGCGAGCAAACCATAAAGATAAAAATCGTACCATTCGAAGACCGTTGCGAGCGAGGACGCAAGAATCAAGATGCGTAGCTCTCGCTCCCTCCCGCTTGTCAGGCGGCGCGGCGCCGCCGACACGTTGGCCATCGATTCCTCCCCGGTTTTCTCGCCCCTCCATCGCGCGGCTGCCAATCTTCCCCGAAGCCGCGCGAGCGGGCCGATAATGAGGAGAACCTAACCTGAGAGGCAATGCCAAGACCGCAGCTCGGATCATCCGCTACGGCGCCGCCTCAGAGCAATCTCACGGAGACTCGCGGGCAAGCCGACCGTGGCGCGAATATCAAAGTCTGCGTCTTGCCACAATCAACCGGCCTTATTCACACTTATTCAGAAGTTCACGAATTGGTTGCGGGATCGGCTCGTCGAGGACGTGATCATAAAGCGCGTGCAACAGGTCTTCCCCGCAGGTTCTACCGTCGAGAAACTCGGCGATGCGCGCCTTGACCAAAGACCCCGTCAACCCGGCTTGGGAAGAGGGACTTCGCGCGGTTGCAATGAAGCGAGCGAGCTTGGCATCGTATCTCATAGCGTCACACATCGTAACTGTTGCGCCTCGATTGTCAAATTTCCACGTCTACGTGCCTCGGCGATGACATAAAGTGAACAGTGTGTAACACGGATCGATCCCGCGAATCCAACCGGACGATATGCGTGTCCCGCATGGAACTTTCGCCGACGCGCCAGTGTGGCCCCTGGCATGTCGACCTCGCCCGGCGGTCCGTCGCAGCGCTTTGTCGTTGACTAGCCGGGTGATGCCGATCGTCTCGCTGCGCGGCATCAGCAAGCGTTTCGCCTCTGGTGTGGCCGCGCTCGATCCGATCGATCTCGACATTGGCCACGGCGAGTTCCTTAGCCTGATCGGCCCTTCGGGCTGCGGCAAGACGAGCCTGCTGCGCATCATCGCCGGGCTGAGCGAACCGAGCGGCGGCGAGTGCCGTATGACGTTGACCCCGGACAATCACGAACGCGCGGCGCCGGGACGCATCGGCTTCGTCTTTCAGGACCCGACCTTGATGCCGTGGAGCACGGTGATCGGTAACGTGTTGCTGCCGTTCCGCCTCGCTGGGCGGGTCGGGCCGGCCCAGCGCAAGCGCGCCGCCGCCGAGATCCGGGCGGTTGGGCTCGCCGGGTTCGAGCGCGCCTATCCGCATCAGCTTTCGGGCGGGATGCGCATGCGCGTCTCGATCGCCCGCGCGCTGGTCACCGACCCCGACCTGTTGCTGCTCGACGAGCCCTTTGCCGCGCTCGACGAGATCACCAGAATGGCGCTCAACGACGATCTGATGCGGTTGTGGGATAACCGACGGCCGACGGTGGTGTTTGTCACGCACAGCGTCTTCGAATTGGTCTATCTGTCGACCCGGATCGCGGTAATGACGCCGCGGCCGGGGCGGATCGCGGCCGAGCTGGCGGTCGACCTGCCGCAGCCGCGCGAACGCATATTGCGCACCGCGCCAGCCTACGCCGCGATCTGCGCCGCGGTTTCAGGTCATCTCGCCCAGGCGATGGCGGCGGAGCAGGCGTGATCGGGCGGGCACGGCCGGGGCGCTGGTGGCGGATCGCGGCGCCTCTCGCAGTGGGCGCGGTGCTTCTCGGCCTGTGGGAGGCGGTGGTCAGGATCGAGGACATCCCAGTCTACATCCTGCCGGGCCCGCTCGCGATCGCCCAGGCGCTGTTGACCGACGGCGCCAGCCTGTTGGGTTCGCTGCTGGTAACCCTGCGCGTTACCCTGGCGGCGCTGGCCGCGGCGGCGATCCTCGGCGCCGCCATCGCGTTCTTGTTCTCGCTGTCGCGGCTCCTTGAGATCAGCCTCTTCCCCTATGCCGTGATCCTGCAGGTGACGCCGATCGTGGCGATCGCGCCGCTGATCATCATCTGGGTGCAGCAGCCGTTTCTCGCGCTGCTGGTCTGCGCCTGGATCGTCGCCTTTTTCCCGATCGTCTCGAACACCACGGTCGGGCTCAACAGCGCCGACCGCAATCTGATCGCCCTGTTCCGGCTGTACGGCGCCTCGCCGGCTCAGACCTTGCGTTACCTCAGGCTACCGACGGCGCTGCCCTATTTCCTCGCCGGGCTGCGGATCAGCGGCGGGCTGGCGTTGATCGGCGCCGTCGTCGCCGAATTCGTCGCCGGCACCGGCGGCGCCGAGACCGGTCTCGCCTTCCGCATCCTCGAAGCCGGCTACCGGCTGGAGATCCCGCGCCTGTTCGCAGCGCTATTTCTGCTGTCGGTGACCGGCATCACGATCTATCTCGTCATCGACTTCCTGTCGCGACTGCTGTTGCGGCACTGGCATGAGAGTGCTGTCGAGAAAGAGGAGGAGTGAACCGGCAGGGATCGGTTCGCGCTTGCATCCGGCGGAGTTCAGCCGCGGCCGACGAAGGGCATTTTGGTCGCCATCACGGTCAGGAACTGGACGTTGGCTTCGGGTGTCACGGTCGACATGAACACGACCGCGCGCGCGACATTCTGTACGTCCATCGTCGGCTCCTCGATGACCGTGCCGTTGGCCTGAGGCACGCCGCGCTGCATGCGCTGGGTCATTTCGGTCAGTGCGTTGCCGACGTCGACCTGGCCGCAGGCGATGTCGTATTTGCGGCCGTCGAGCGAGGTCGATTTGGTCAGCCCGGTAATCGCGTGCTTGCACGAGGTGTAGGCGACCGAATTCGGGCGCGGCACATGCGCCGAGATCGAGCCGTTGTTGATGATCCGCCCACCCATCGGCTTCTGGTCCTTCATAATCTTGAAGGCTTCCTGGGTGCACAGAAACGAGCCGGTCAGGATCGAGTTGACGACTGCCTGCCAACGCTCGAAGGCCAGCTCCTCGATCGGCGCCGAGGCGCCAAAGCCGGCGTTGTTGAACAGCACGTCGAGGCGGCCATAGGTCTCCTTGGTCTTGGCGAACAAGGCGCGGACCGAGTCGGGATTGCCGACATCGGTCGGCACGCCGAGCGCCTTGCCCTGCAACCCCTCGATCTCGCCGACCACCGCCTGCAACGGCTCCGGCCGGCGGCCGGCGACGACGACCGCAAACCCCTCCTTGGCGAGCGCCAAGGCCGAAGCCTTGCCGATGCCGCTGCCCCCACCGGTAACGAGTGCCACCTTACCGTTCGAATTCATCTCGCCGTTCTCCTGCTGCGGACGCCCGATGTTCTGTCCACGATATCAGCTTATCCGGCGAGTGCTCCAGCGGGTTGCGGGCGTTATTCCTTCATGGACGAATTCCCGTGAACCGGGAAAGTAACCGGGAATTTTGCGGTCCAGCGGATATCGGGCCCGATTGGCTCCGAAAACGCGATATGAAATCAAGTGCTTGTGGCCTAATTCCCGTCGCCGTCGAACCGGGAATTTATTTCGGCCTAAACGGGAAATAAATCGGTGAAACCGGGAATTCAGAGCTCGGCCGTCGCAAATCGGCCATCGGTATCTCCTCGGCGTTGTTTGCGGCTCGCCGATGGCCGCGATCGGTTCGCAGGATGCCAAACGAATTGGGCAATTTTAGGAGTTCCCGTCAAACCAACGTTGACGAAGCACATTGGTGCATCAACTACAGCAAGCTGGGGTTGGCGTCGGCCTAAGGACAATGAGAGTCAAATACGGAGGAAGCTCATGCCTCAACCTGAACGGCCTGCCATGACCGGCAAGCTCGCAGGCAAAGTCGCTGTCGTTACCGGCGGCAGCGCCGGCA
This sequence comes from uncultured Alphaproteobacteria bacterium, assembly GCA_963774345.1. Classification (GTDB taxonomy): domain Bacteria; phylum Pseudomonadota; class Alphaproteobacteria; order ATCC43930; family CGMCC-115725; genus AP-15. Next base: position 136,032 of record CAVZFB010000057.1, on the reverse strand, counting down.
TCGGTCTTGGCATCGCCGAGCATTTTGCCGAGGAAGGTGCGCGGGTGTTCATCACCGGCCGCCATCAATCCGAGCTTGAAAAAGCGGCCGCCTCGATCGGCGGCAATGCGGCTGCGATCCAGGGCGATACGACAAATCTCGCCGACCTCGACCGCATCTACGCTACCGTTAAGACCCGGGCCGGGCATATCGACGTGCTGGCGGCGAACGCGGGAGTCTACGAATTCGCCAGGCTCGGGGAGATTACCGAGGAACATTTCGACAGGACGTTCAACACGAACGTCCGCGGCCTGTTGTTTGCCGTCCAAAAGGCGTTACCATTGCTCGGCAAAGGCTCCTCAGTGATTTTGATCGGCTCGATGGTGTCGATCAAAGGCTTTGCCGCCGCCTCGGTGTACGACGCGACAAAGGCCGCGATACGCTCGTTTGCCCGTGGCTGGATCGTCGACCTCAAGGGGCGCGACATTCGGGTCAACGTGTTGAGCCCCGGCTACACGGCGACCCCCGGCCTTGCCCATTTTCTGACGGATGAGCAACAGGCCGAGGCCGTCGCTTCGGTGCCGCTTGGCCGGATCGGCACGCCGGACGACCTCGGCAAGGCGGCGGTATTCCTCGCTTCCGACGACAGCGCCTATGTCAACGGGATCGAACTCTTCGTCGATGGTGGAGCAGCCCAAATCTGAGTGTCGCGCGAATTCAACTCAGCCTCAGCGGAAGGAGAGGCTTGGGGCTCGACGCACTCCGATCCCTAGAGCGATCGTCAATTACCGGTGGAACTTAGGCGGGCTGAGGAGACGGCCGATCTCTCCCGTGCCGCGAATGCGGTGGTGAGGGTGGTTCAAGTCGGTGTCATGATCGGTTCGCGGGATGCCATCCGAATTGGGCGATTTTAGGAGTCCCAAAGAGCACCGCTGGCGTCTCGTCGCAGCCACATCCAGATCGCTGCACCACCGGGGTCACTTCAGTATAGGATTATTCGCGGGAGGCTTTCTGCCGTGGATATTGGAAATTGGCTGCGGGGCCTTGGGCTCGCTCAATACGAGCCGGCCTTCCGCGACAACGATGTCGACGGCGAAGTGCTGTCGGAGCTGACGGCCGACGACCTGATCAGCATCGGCGTAACCTCGGTCGGCCATCGCCGCAAGCTGCTGGCCGCGATCGCCGCGTTGCGCAGCGGTACTGGTGCCGCCCCAGAGCCGGCCGCTGGCTCTGTCGGCGGCAGCCCCCTCCCTAACCCTCCCCCGCTCGCGGGGGAGGGAAGGGCGGGGGCGGAAGCAGAGCGCCGGCAACTGACGGTGATGTTCTGCGATCTGGTCGGCTCGACGGCACTCTCGGCGCGGCTCGATCCGGAGGATTTGCGCGAGGTTATCGGCGCGTATCACCGCTGCTGCACCGATCTCATCACCGAGGCCGGCGGGTTCGTCGCCAAGTACATGGGCGACGGGGTGCTGGCCTATTTCGGCTATCCGCTGGCCCACGAGCATGACGCCGAGCACGCTGTGCAGGCCGGGCTTGCCCTGGTCGAGGCCGCGCCGAAGCTCACGACCGCCCCCACGGGACAAGCCCGTGGGCTGAAGGCCCACGGCGTTCCGTTGCAGGTACGGGTCGGCATCGCCACCGGGCTTGTCGTGGTCGGCGACCTGATCGGCGCGGGTGCGGCACAGGAGCAGGCAGTCGTCGGCGAGACGCCAAACCTCGCGGCGCGCCTGCAGGCTCTGGCCGAGCCTGATGCCGTCGTCATCGCCGACGGCACCCGACGGCTGCTCGGCAATCTCTTCGAGCTGAAGGACCTCGGGGCCAGGGACCTCAAGGGCATCGCCGGGCCGGCGCGGGCCTGGGCTGCGCTCCGGGCGCGTTCCGTGGGGAGCCGCTTTGACGCCCTGCACCCGACCGGCCTGACTGACCTCGTCGGGCGCGAAGAAGAATCCGAATTGCTGCTTCGCCGCTGGTCCCGCGCAAAGACGGGCGAAGGCCAGGTGGTGCTGCTCTCCGGCGAGGCAGGGATCGGCAAATCGCGGCTCACGGCAGCACTTCTGGAACGCCTCGCCGCCGAACCGCACACGCGCCTACGCTATTTCTGCTCGCCGCAGCGCACGGACAGCGCATTCCACCCGATCATCGGCCAGATCGAACGCGCCGCTGGACTGGCCTACGACGACAATCCGCAGGCGAAGCTCGACAAGCTCGATGCGCTGCTCGCACAGACCTCGACCTCGCCCGAGGATGCCGCACTCTTTGCCGAGATGCTGTCGCTACCGAATGATGGACGCTATCCCGCGCTCGATCTGGCCCCGGAACAGCGCCGGCAGAGAGTGCTGGAGGCGCTGATGTCGCAACTCGCAGGGTTGGCACGCCGGCAACCGGTGCTGATGATCTTCGAGGACGCGCATTGGGTCGACCCCACGAGCTTGGAGGTGCTTGGCCGCATCGTCGACCGGATTAAAACGCTTCGGGCACTGCTCATCGTGACGTTTCGCCCCGAGTTCAACGCGCCGTGGGTGGGACAGCCGCATGTGACGAGCCTGACGCTCAACCGGCTTGGCGAGCGCGAGGCGACCGCCATCATTGCGCGGCTGGTCGGGAACAAGGCGCTGCCGACGGATGTGCTGGCAGAGATCGTCGAGCGCACCGACGGCATTCCGCTGTTCGTCGAGGAGATGACAAAGGCGGTGCTGGAGGCGGAGAGCGAGGGCGCGGCCCGGCGCACGCTTGCGGCGGTTCCGTCTTCGGCCCTGGCGGTCCCGGCAAGCCTGCACGCCTCGCTGATGGCGCGGCTCGACCGGCTCGGCCCGGCCAAGGAGGTGGCGCAGATCGGGTCGGCGATCGGGCGCGAGTTCTCGCATGCGCTGCTGGCGTCGATGGTGCGCAAGCCCGAGGCGGAGCTGGGGTCGGCGCTCGACCGTCTCGTTCAGGCTGGCTTGCTGTTCCGGCAGGGCCTGCCGCCGCAGGCGAGCTACCTGTTCAAGCATGCCCTGGTGCAGTACGCGGCCTATGGCACGCTGCTGCGGGAGCCGCGACGCGCGCTTCACGCCCGTATCGCCGAAACCCTTGAAAGCCGGTTCGCCGAGACTGCCGAGAGCGAGCCCGAGATCCTGGCGCATCACTGCACCGAGGCCGGGCTGATCGAGAAGGCCGCGGGTCTGTGGGGCAAGGCGGGTCAGCGGTCACACGCGCGCTCGGCGCTGGTCGAAGCCGTGGCCCAGTTCACCCGCGCCCTCGATCAGATCGCGACCCTGCCCGGCACGGGGGCGCTGCGTCGCGAGCAGATCAAGCTTCAGGTCGCTCTGATCACCCCACTCATGCATGTCAAAGGCCATGCCGCCGCCGAAACCAAGGCGGCTGCGGAGCAGGCACGCTCGTTGATCGAGCAAGCCGAAGCGCTGGGAGAGCCTCCCGAAGACCCGCTGCTGCTGTTCTCGGTCCTCTACGCCTTCTGGGTAGCGAACTACGTGGCATCCAATGGCGATGCCTGTCGCGATCTCGCGGGGCAGTTCCTGGCGTTCGCGAAGAAGCAAAGGGCGACAGTCCCGCTCATGGTTGGGCATCAAATCATGGGAACTTCGTTATTGTTTACGGGGGACATCGCAGAAGGCCGGCGGCACTTGGATCAGGCGATCGCGCTTTACGATCCTGCCGAGCATCGGCCGCTGGCGACGCGGTTTGGCCAAAACCAAGCAGTAGACATCTTAGTCTTCCGGTCGTGGGCTTTGTGGTTGCTTGGCTATCCCGACGCGGCGCTCAGAGACGCCGACGCCGCGCTCAGGAATGCGCGAGAGATCGGTCAAGCCGCCACGCTGATGTTCGCTTTATTCATAACAGCGGTGCCACATACCCTCTGCGGTAATCGCGCCGTGGGAGCCGCGCGAGCCCAAGAGCTTGTTGCTCTGGCCGAAGAAAAAGGTTCGCTGTTTTGGAAGGCGTACGGGATGGTGAGCCAAGGTTGGGTGCTGGCGCTGGCCGGCAGGGCTTCGGACGCGACCGAAATGCTGATCTCCGGGATTACTGCCATGCAGACAACCGGAGCGACACTTTGGATGGCATTCTTTTTGCCGCATTTGGCCCGCGCCCATGCGGAGCTCGGGCAATTCGAGGCGGCTTGGCGCTGCATCGGCGAAGCGATGACAGCGACGAAGACAACCAAGGAAACGTCGTGCGAGGCGGATATCCACCGAACCGCCGGCGAAATCGCACTGATGTCGCCCGAGCCCGACGCGGCGAAAGCGCAGGCGCATTTCGAGAGAGCCATTCTGCTTGCCCGTGCGCAGAAGGCAAAGTCCTGGGAGCTGCGCGCGGCGACGAGTCTGGCCCGGCTGTGGCGCGATCACGGCAAACGGCGGCAAGCCCGTGACCTGCTCGAGCCTGTCTACGGTTGGTTCGGTGAAGGCTTCGATACGTTCGACCTAAAAGAAGCCAAGGCGCTGCTCGACGAACTGACTTGAGCCGATCCCTAACCTCTATCCTCGTCCGACCAATCGGAATTGACCACAGTGAGGCCGCTCCGCAAAACGGCCTGCAAGTCCCGATCGTCCGACCACCGGCACCCCGTGCTGCCGACACGCCGCGACGCCGCGTCATGGACCAGGGCTCCGGTCACCCGGCCGCCGGCCAGCAGTGCGCACAAGGTCGGCCAATGCGCCGCTGTCTCAGTCAGCAGCACGAGTGTTGGCGATTCGAGCCAGGCGTCCACCTGATCCACCGCCTGCGCCTGCGGTGTCGGCGGCGCGTAGATCCGCGCATGTGTTACAATCGCAAGAAACTCGTGCACGCACGGCCAGGGAATGGCCCAGATCGACGGCCCTTCGGCCAGCTCCGCAACGCGCGCGTAGGCGGCCTCGAGCGCCCGCAACGCGGCTTCGACATGATCGAGCCGGACGGGGCGTCGGCCGTCGAACAGGCGCGTCACTTGTGCGGGTTGCCAGCCGAGCCGGACTGCGAGCTGCTCTTCCCCAAGCCCAGCGTCCCGCATTGCCCGGTAGATTTCGAGCTTGGCGGCAGTCGGCGCCGGCAGATGGACAGCCGGGCGCATGCGATCTCCGGTCGAGAGCGACGCCGGCCTCGGCACATCCTCGCCATGAGCGATCATGCCGAGTACCGCTTCGTCAAGCATGTCCTCGGCCTGTGCGAGCGCCTCTTGCCAGCTCGCGCCGTAAGTGGCCGCGACCCCAGCTTCTGGGAAGGTCACAGTAAAGCCGCCTTCCGGCTCCGGCTCGAACAAGGCGGGATAGGCAAGATCCTCGCGTGGTTCCTTGTTCTTCATCCCACCTCCTACCGGATATCGTCGAGACGCAAGCCAAGTTGGCGGAGGATCGCCCGGAGCGTCCCGACCGCGATCTCGCCGCTTCCTGTCGGTACCATGGCAAACCGGCCGCCCAGCCGTACCATGACGTGACCGCCTTTGCCACGGTTGGGATCGACGGTCACGCCCAAGCGTCGGAGCTTCCGAAGAAGTTCTCGGCTGTTCATCAATGTCGTTATACGTCAGGCTGTATCAAGCTTCGTTCAGCTTTCACGCTTTCTCGCGAGACCGCGCGAATCCTGCTGGGCGGTTTCTGGTTGGGCAAGGTCTGGATTTATACTGTCGGTTGGGACAAATTCCGGAGGAATCGCGATGGCCGGTGTCATCGAACTGAACGGACGACGGTACCGAAGCCGGAGCGGCCGACCGTCGGTGATCTGCGTCGACGGGTTCGATCCGGCTTATGTCGAGCGCGGCATCGGCGACGGCATTCTGCCGACGATCGCCGGGTTTGCGCGCGAGGGCTGGCTCGGCACCGCCGACGCGGTGATGCCGACCTTTACCAACCCGAACAATGTCTCGATCGTGACCGGGGCGCCGCCGGCGGTGCACGGCATCGCCGGCAATTATTACCTCGACCGTGAAACCGGCCGACGAGGTGATGATCACCGACGACCGGCTGATGCGCAGCGAGACGATCCTCGGGCTGATGTCGCGAGCGGGCGTTGCCACCGCTGCGGTCACCGCCAAGGACAAGTTGCGGCGGATGCTCGGGCGTGGCCTCGACGGCGTGTGTTTTTCGTCGGAATGCGCCGATGCCGAGGTCGAGGCGATGGTCGGGCGCGCCCGGCCCGACATGTACTCGGCCGATCTGTCGCTGTTCGTGCTCGACGCCGGGTTGAAGCTGCTCGAACGCGGCGATGCGCGGCTGCTTTATCTTGTCGCTGTCCGACTATGTGCAGCACGGCCATGCGCCGGGCGATCCCGAGGCCGACGCGTTTCATAACGCGCTCGACCGAGCGGGTGGCGCGGTTTGTCGAATTGGGCGCGGTCGTCGGGCTCGTCGCCGATCACGGCATGAACGACAAGCCGCACGTGATCTTTCTCGAGGACGAGCTGACGCGGCCGCTTCGGCCGGGGAGCGGCGCGGGTGATCTGTCCGATCACCGACCCGTTCGTGCGCCATCACGGGGCGCTCGGCTCGTTCGTGCGCGTCTACGCCCGCGACCGACAGCGATATCGCGGCGATGATGACGGTGAGCGCAGCGCTGCCCGGGGTTGCCGGGGTTTTCGATCGCGCCGAGGCATCGCAGCGGTTCGAACTGCCGTACGATCGCGAAGCCGATTTCGTCGTGCTGGGCGACGCGGACACCGCGATCGGCGCCGCGCGCGACGAGCACGATCTGTCGGGCCTTGCCGGCCATCGCCTGCGCTCGCACGGCGGGCCAGGGCGAACAGCGCGTGCCGTTCATCCTGTCGCGGCCGCTGACCGCCGAATATCGGCGGCGCGCCGAGACACGGCGGGTTGCGCAACTTCGACATCTTCGATTTCGTGCTCAACGGCTTGGCGTAAGCTGCCGCCGAGCGGTGCTACCGGTCCGCCGCTTTTCGGCGGGGATCAGCGAAGGCCGCATCACGCCGGCGGCAGTGACGGCGAGCCCGATCGCCAGCACGATCACCGCCGGGCGAATGCCGGTCACGAGCGACAGGTTGGTCTCCAATACCCGCATCAGCGGCGCGTCGAAGGCGAGCCCGAAATAAACCGCCTCGCCGAGCGCGGTCGCCAGGCGCCGCGGCGAGGCTGAGCGCGGCGACCCACGCCAGCGCCAAGATACCCGCGCACGCCGAAGCGCCACAGCAGCAGTCGGTAACCGAGCAGCCAGAACAACAGCCCGGCCATGATCGTCGGCTCCCACAAATCGAGCTTCGACTGGAAGCAGTAATGAATGACCGCGAGCACGCCGATCGCATAGACCAGCCGGTGCAGATAGCTGCCAACGCTTGCCGCCGAGGCGGCGGACCATGCCGTCGGTCGAGGTCGCCGCCAGGGCCGCCAGCCCGAGCAGCGCGGCAAAACCGATCGTCAGATAAATCCGCAGCACGATCTCGCTGGCGACCTTTTCGAGGTCGAACGCCTGGCTGGCCGTATAGAGAGAAAAGTGGATCAGCACATAAGCGAAGGCGGCGACGCCGATCATCCGCCGCACCAGGATGAGCCGCGGCCATTGCAGGACCTGCGCGCAGCGGCGTCACCGCCAACGCCAGGAAGATCAGCCGGATCGTCCACAGCCCGATCTGGTGGATCGCCTCGTTCAAGGGCCGCGCGCCGAGCAGCCCGAAGCCGTAGGCGAACAGCACCCAGCCCGCCGGCACGAACAGCGCGACGAAGACACGACGAGCTTCAACGGCGACAACCGGCCGCCGTAGTCGTACCAAGGATACATCGGCAGGCGCTCCGTCCGCGGCGCAGCCTCTCCTACTTCCCCTACATCAGCGGCTTGACGCCGTCCTTCTCGGCGTAAAGCCGGCTCGTGGTCAAGCTGCCGTCGGGGTGCTTCAGCGCGATGACGAAGACCGCGGCGCCCGGCTTCAACAGGCTCACGTCGCCCGGGGCTGTGGCCAGCACCGGCACGTCCGGACCAACGATGTATTCCGACTCTCCGCCCTTGAAGGTGACGTGCAGCACCTCGCCGTCCGGGGCACTGGTGACGGTGCCGACCGTGGCGTTGGTCATCACGCTGTCCGGCGAGAGATCCCACGGCGAACTGCCTGCCGCCATCGGGCTCGCCTTGGGAAAGATGTGCAATTCGATCGCGCGGATCGTGCCGTCCGGGCCCTTGATCCAGGTCGAGGCGACAAAATCGCCGGGCTTGATGTCGGAAATGCTCTTCGTAACGACGGCCCGCACCGTGCGTTTGGAGCGAGCGCGATCGACAGGGATCTGGCCGTCGCGCGATTTACGGTCAAATTCTGGCCGTCGAGCTTGTCACGTGCCGCGGAGCGCGGTACCGCGAACAGGTACGGGCGTGCCGGTGGGCGGCGCGGCGGCCGGCGGGGCCTGGGCAAAGGCGGGCATCGCGATCAAGGCGATGACGACAGCGGCAAGAAATGATGTCCGGCGCATGATTGGTGCCTCCCCTCACTCCATTGCAGATTGAAACAGGGGAAAAATGGCCCGGCACGTGGCGATACGCATCTCACATTTCGGTGACCGGCCGTGACGCCCTCGGCATCTTTAGGCTTGGCGGCTTGCGGCAACCTGAATGCTTGCCGGCGTAGTGCGTGCAGAAATGCGCGGGCGGACGGGCTGCCGCGCCCGAGATGCGGGTTGCGTCGTCATCGGTCCCGCGAAACGATGTTGGAAAATCAGGAGGAAAGTGCCTTGGCCGATGACGCTATTACGGGCTTCACGGGCCGTCCCGCGACGACGATTGCGGCGCGGATGGACCGGTTGCCGCAGACGAACTTCATGCTGCGCTTTATCGTGTTGCTGGCGCTCGGCGCATTCTTTGAAGTCTACGACAACGGCCTGACCACCTATATCGCGCCCGGCCTGTTCAAAGCCGGCATCATGGTGGCGACGACCAAGGGGTTCTTCGACATCCACGGCTTCGCAAGTCTGATCGCCGCCACTTTTACCGGGATGTTCATCGGCACCTTGTTGCTGAGCCCGCTATCCGACTATTTCGGCAGGCGCACGATTTTCACGTTCGCGTTAGTTTGGTACTCGTTGGCGACGTTGATGATGGCGCTGCAGTCGACCGATGTCGGGTTGGTCGTCTGGCGCTTTATCGCCGGCATCGGCATCGGCGTCGAGTTTGTCACGATCGACACCTATTTGTCTGAGCTGGTGCCGCGAGAGCGGCGCGGGGCCGCCTTTGCGTTTGTTGCGACAATCAGCCTGACCGCCTATCCGATCGCGGCGTTTTTCGCATTTCTGCTGGTGCCGCGGATTCCGCTCGGGATCGACGGCTGGCGCTGGGTGGCGTTAATCGGCGCCGGCGGTGCGATCGTCGCGTGGTGGCTGCGGCTTGGGCTGCCCGAATCGCCGCGCTGGCTCGCCCAGCACGGCCGCCATGCCGAGGCCGACCGCGTCGCACGCATGATCGAGGCGCGGATCGAAGCGGAAACCGGCCGCCCGCTGCCCGCCGCGCAAATTCTCGCAGGAGAAGTCGAGGAAGCCCAGGGATCGTATGCCGAGATCTTCCGCCCGCCCTATCTGAAGCGGACGGTGATGCTGGTCATTTTCCAGCTATTGCAGACGATCGGCTATTACGGGTTTTCCAGTTGGGTTCCGACGCTTTTGCTGTCGCAAGGGATCAACATCACCAAATCGCTGGCCTACACCTTCGTCATCGCGATCGCCTCGCCGGGGGCGGCGCTGGTTGCGACCCAGTTCGCGGACCGGTTCGAGCGCAAGTGGCAGATTTGCGGGTCGGCGCTTGCGATCGCGGTGTTCGGCCTCTGTTTCTCGCAGCAGAAAGCCGCCGTCGGGATCGTTATCTTCGGGCTGCTAATCGCGTTTTCGAACACGATCTTCGCCTATTCGCTGCATGCCTACCAGTCGGAGCTCTATCCGACCCGCATTCGCGCCCGGGCTGTCGGCTTCACCTATTCCTGGAGCCGGTTCAGCACCATCTTCGTCGGCTTTTTCGTCGCGTTTTTTCTCAGGAATTACGGCACGACCGGGGTTTTCCTGTTCATCGCCAGCGCGATGGTTGCGGTGATCTTGGTGATCGCGACGATGGGGCCACGGACGACGAACCTGCGGCTCGAGGAGATCTCGCGCTGAGGGCTTCCGCAGCACCCGTATCACACGCGTCTGCAGCGCTCGATTGTCGGGGCGGGCGCCTGTTGTAGCCGCAATGCAACTATCGGAAAGCGTTGACGCTGCCCCCAAGAAGGCTGACTGTTCCGATAAAGCATAGCCGATCGGCGCATCGCCCGTGTGGTCATCGCAGCCTCACGGCGATAGACTGAGCGTGAGGCCGACCGGCGGCAGCGAACGCACGACCAGGAGGGAATAATATGCCGAACGACCCGACGCCTGACACGAACGGCCAGGCTCCGAGCGTGCAGCGCGGCGCCTTGCACGGCGTCAGGGTGGTGGACCTGACCCAATTCGAGGCCGGCACGTCGTGCACCCTGACCTTGGCATGGCTCGGCGCCGAGGTGATCAAGGTCGAGGAGCCGACCAGGGGCGAGCAGGGCCGCGGCGCGTCGACCGACAAAAAGGGCGTCGATTCCCAGTACTTCATGCTGCTCAACGCCAACAAGAAGAGCGTCACCGCCAATCTGAAGACCGAGCAAGGGGCGCGCCGTCCTGCGCGGGCTGATCGAAAAGGGCGATGTCTTTGCCGAGAATTTCGCACCCGGCGTCATCGAACGGCTGGGCTTCGGCTATGACGTGGTGCGCGAGATCAATCCGCGCATCATCTACGTCGCGGTCAAGGGCTTCGGCGAGGACAGCCCCTACAAGAACTATCTCGCCTTTGACATGATCGCGCAGGCGACCGGCGGCGCGATGTCGATCACCGGCGAGCCCGACGGCCGGCCGATCAAACCGGGTCCGACGATCGGCGACACCGGCACCGGGCTGCACGCCGCGATCGGCGTCCTCGGTGCACTCTATCAGCGCCAGTTCACCGGCGAGGGCCAGCACATTCAGTGTGCGATGCAGGAATGCGTGATCAATTACGGCCGCATCTCCTACGCCGCCCAATATTTGTGGGGCCATGCCGCGCCGCGCATGGGCAATCAGAGCATCATGGGCACCAATTCGCCGAGCGAGACCTATCCGTGCAAGGGCGGCGGCCCGAACGACTATTGCTACATCTATACGTCACGCGCCAACCAACAGCATTGGGAACGAATCCTGAAGATGATGGGGCGCGAAGACCTGAGCGGCGACCCGCGTTTCGACAGCCCGGAGGAGCGGTTCAAGAACCGCCACGTGGTCGACGAAATGCTCTCTGAATGGACCAAGCAGTACGACAAGCTCGAGGTCATGAAACGGCTCGGCGAGCAGGGCATTCCCGCCGGGGCGGTCATGGACACGATGGAATTGTCGAACGATCCCGACCTCAATCGCCGCGAGATCTTCGTCACCGTCAAGCACCCGGTGCGCGGCGACTTCAAGATGCCGGGCTGGCCGGTCAAGATGAGCGGCTCGAAAGTGCCGATCACCGCCTCGCCACTGCTCGGCGCCGACACCGACGCCGTTTATTCGAGCCTCCTCGGGCTCAGCAAGGAAGAGCTGGCGGCTTTGCGCGAGGAAAAGGCCATCTGACGATAGCCTGCCCGGGTCGTGAGACGATCTCGGTCGAGATCAGGGAGATCTCGGCAAACGGAGCCGGACGGGCGTGATGCTCGATCCGGCCCGTTGCGATCGGCAAGGCAGGGCTGATGAGCGCAATCGTAGAAGGATCGGCTGGCACGCCGATAATTGGTGCGGCTACATCGCGCGCACCCAGCCGCTGGGAACCGGCGCAGAGCTATCCGGACCCGGCGATCCGGACGCTGGATCCACGGTTCGACGCGATCAAGCCGCCATTCAATGCTGCGGTCGAGCGGCTTGCGACCGGATTTCGCTGGGCCGAAGGGCCGGTGTGGTTCGGTGACGGCCGTTATCTGTTGTGGAGCGACATCCCCAACAATCGCATCATGCGGTGGGATGAAGAAAGCGGCGCGTTGGGCGTCTTTCGCAAGCCGTCGAACCACGCCAACGGCAACACCCGCGACCGCCAGGGGCGACTTGTCACCTGCGAGCACGAGGGGCGGCGGGTCACCCGCACCGAATATGACGGTGCGATCACCGTCATCCTCGACCGTTTTGACGGCAAGCGCCTGAACTCGCCAAACGACGTCGTCGTCAAATCGGACGATTCGATCTGGTTCACCGATCCGCCTTTTGGGATTTTGGGGAATTACGAAGGCGACAGATCACCTCCCGAACTGCCAACCAACGTCTACCGGGTCGACGCCGCGACAGGTCGCGCCGCGGTCGTTGCCGGCGACATCAACGGGCCGAACGGGCTGTGCTTCTCTCCTGACGAAACCAAACTCTACGTTGTCGAGTCACGGTCGGTACCACGGCAGATCCGCGTCTTCGATGTCGTCGACGATGGCGCCAGGCTGGCCAATGGGCGGATCTTCGTCAGCGCCGGAGAGGGGACGTCCCGACGGGTTCCGCTGCGACGTTCACGGAAATTTGTGGTGCGGCTGGGGGATGACCAGCGCGCTCAACGGGGTCGTCGTCTTTGCCCCGGACGCGACCATGATCGGCGAGATCGCACTCCCCGAACGCTGCGCCAATCTGTGCTTTGGCGGACGCAAGCGAAACCGCCTGCTCATGGCGGCGAGCCAATCCGTCTACGCGGTCTACGTTAACACCGAAGGGGCCGCCGGCGGCTGAATGCCGGCGCCAATTGCAGCGTGCGCCATGCGTCGCCGGCGAGGGAGAATCGGTGGTGCGGGGAATTGCCGCCCCGGCCGCCGAAAATGTAGCTTTTTGTTGCTAGTGTGGCCGGGAGATTTCACATATTGTGCGGCGTTCAACTGCCGGAGGAACAGATGAAACGCGTTTTCCTGCTCTGCTCGCTCCTCGCGCTTGCCGCGTGCGCACAGCCGGCGCCGCCCCCGCCGCCGAGCCCGCCACCACCGCCACCCCCGCCGCCGGAACATAACTTCACGGTGTTCTTCGACTGGGATAAGGCCAACATTACGCCGGAGGGCCAGCAGATTATCGAGGCCGCTGCGGGCACGTTCAAATCCCAGCCGCCTGTGCCTGTGCAGGTCATCGGGCATACCGACACCTCCGGATCGGCCGCCTATAACCAGAAGCTGTCGGTGCGGCGCGCAGGCGCAGTTGCTGGCGCGCTGACCCAGGCGGGCGTGCCGCAGACCGCGATGACGGTCACCGGCGTTGGTCAGAACGATCTGAGGGTGCCGACACCTGACGGTGTGCGGGAGCCGCAGAACCGCCGGACGGAGATCATCGAAGGCGGGACCGGCGCGCCGCCACCACCGCCACCGCCGCCGCCGGCGAACCAGTAACCAGCCGCAACAAAGGGGGGCGCCCGCGCGGGCGCCCCCTTCGGCCCGCGCTCGACAACAATCGTCGGCCCAGCGGTGGTTCTGCGCCTTCGTTGCGCCAAGGCCTTGGTTTCCAGGACGTGGATGCCCGGATCAAGTCCGGGAATGACGATAAGAGATCGACTTTAGTCAGATAGCTGCGGGCCAATGTTTAGACCGGACCCGTCCGGTAGGCCCATGCGGCGAGTCGATGCGCCCGTGGTATGGTCGTCGTCACACGGCCGCAGGAGTCGCTACCAGTGATTGCACAACGGTCGCGCCGGCAATTCTCGCTACTTTAGCGGGACACCGGCCCTTGACGCGATGGTTCGTTCGCCCACTACTCGCTGATCAGCCGAGATCGTTCTGCTGGCGATCAGGAAAAAATGGGAGGACGCTCGATGGACTGCGATGCCGATCCTCCGGAAGGGGTACGGGAGATCGAGCCAGGGAGCGTGGCGCGCTCGCAGCGGATTGCCGGCGTCGTCTTGGCCGCAGCGCTGGTGCTGCTCGGGCTGTGGATTCTGCACCGGTTTCTGGCGGCGCTCGCTTGGGCCACCATCCTGGCTATCGCGCTCTGGCCGCTGTACTGGCGGCTGGCGAGGGCATTTTCCCCTCGTGGGCACCGGATTCTTGCACCGTTGATCCTTACCTTGCTGGTCGGCCTGGTTCTGATCGTCCCGCTCCTTTACGTCGCGTTCGAGCTCGCGCGCGAGAGCGGCAGTTTTGTACGATATATCGGCGAAGTGCGAGACTCCGGCCTGCCAATGCCGCCCTGGCTACCGCGGCTTCCGGGCGTCGGCTATCAGATCGCGGCGTGGTGGCAGGCCAATTTGACCGACCCGCACATGATTCACGAACTGTTCGGGCGCATCTTTAGGCGCATTCCCGCCGAATCCGCAAGCCGGCTTGGCGGTGAAGTTGTCCACCGACTGATCATTTTCGGCTTTACCCTGTTGACTCTGTTTTTCCTGTTTCGGGACGGCGCCGCCCTTAGCCGCCAGCTCTTAGACCGCAGCCATCGCGTGCTCGGCCCGCGGGGAGAACAGGTCGCCCGCCACATGATCGCGGCGGTGCACGGAACGGTAACCGGTCTGGTGCTCGTAGGCTTGGCCGAGGGCGTGTTGCTCGGCTTTGCCTATGTTCTCGCCGGGCTGCCCCATCCGGTGTCGATCGCGGCGCTGACCGGCGTCTTGGCGGTGATCCCGTTCGGCGCGCCGGTGGCCTTTTGCGCCGCCGGCTTGTACCTTCTGGCGCAGGGCAGCACAGTGGCCGCTGCCTCGGTCGTCGGCTTTGGCTTTCTCGTGGTCTTCGTGGCCGACCATTTCGTGCGCCCGTTTCTGATCGGCGGGGCGGCGCGACTGCCGTTTCTGTGGGTACTGCTCGGGATTCTTGGGGGGCTGGAGACCTTCGGTTTGCTCGGGCTGTTTCTTGGACCGGTGGTTATGGCCGCGCTGGTCTCGCTGTGGCGGGAATGGATCAAGACTCCGGAGCCATCATCCAGGGAGGTGTCCGCCGTCAACCCGCCCCTGTCACGGCCCGAGCTGTGACGACCCGCCGCACTGTCGGGCACAGGTAGAGTCTCAGTTTTTAATTGTAGCGGCCCTTGAGGATGTCCAAAGAAGGGAGGCCGACATGCCGGTGGTTCGGGGAAGTTGCCTATGTGGCGGTGTGAAATACGAAATAACGGGCCCGCTGATGCGCAGCGGCCATTGTCATTGCTCAAATTGCCGAAAGGCTCACGGCGCTGCCTTTCGCAGCCGCGCGCGCGTCCGTCTCGAAGATTTCAAGTGGGTGCAAGGGGAGGAGCTCGTCAAATACTTTAAGTCCTCACCCGGATTTCATCGCGGGTTTTGCAGTATCTGTGGTTCACCGATTGTAAATCGCCCTGATCGAACCCCTGAACTCGGAATTGCGCTTGGCGGTCTCGATGATGACCCGGGTGTACGCCCCGAACGCCACTTCTACGTAGCGAGCAAAGCCCCCTGGTTTGAGATCACCGACAATCTACCGCAGCACGCCGAGCTTCCTCCTCATTCCGAAGTCCGGGGAGCGTAAGCTGACCTGTTACAATTCAAACCGAAACACGACCAAGGCACGCCGAGGCTCGACAGCCGGGCAGCGAATGAGCAAAATGCGATTATAATGATCGGCGCGGACTGCGAGCCCGGCCGTTCTGGCTCGTTGTCCCCCCGGCGACCTGTCCCGGACGCTTCGCGGTCCCAGCCGGTCGAGAGAAAACACTGGAGGATCCATGAAATACGTTTGCGATGCTCTGGCCGGGAAAACCTGGTTTCGGATCGAGACTGAGGCCGAGGCGGCCAGCGAATCCGACCTTATGCGGCACGCCGTCGAGAAGTTCTTTCGCAAGGAACAGGAAAAGGCGACGCAGACGTTCCAACCGCTGTCAAAGGTCTATTTCGAGCAGGAAATCGGGCTGAAGGCGCACATTCAGCGCGAAATGCCGCTATTCCTGACCTTGCGCGACGACGACGGCACCCCGCTGGTCACCGCCATGTTGCCGCCGGGAGGACAAGACGACCGCACCTTCCGACCGATTATCGTCGGGATGGCGAATGCCGACCCCTATGTCGAGCACGCCGACGCGATCAAGGCGCTGGGCCAGCGTTTCGGCATCGCGCTCGAGCGGTCGCGCTGCTACCCGTATCGCCGCGACTGACACGCGCGTGCTGATCCAGCCGACCGGGGGATCTCTGCGGGACGGTCCGGATCAACAAGTTAAACTGCGACCTTGCGGTAATCGCCGAGTGTGGTCAGCCAAGCTGGTCGTCGCGTTCGGAGACAAGCGAAGACTTCAACGAGACGCCGATCGACCAGGGTAATTGGGAACCAAGCCGGTATCTCCTGTCGTTCTCGCCCTAGGAACAGATGTTCATAGAGGTGATGACGATGAAAAAAATCTTGCTTGCGGCGCTGACAGCTTTATTTATCGGCTCTGCCGCCTTGGCATCACCTGCCGAAGCGCGGTGCTGGTGGAACGGCTATGGATGGCATTGCTGGCATCCGCACGCTTGGTGGTGGCGCCATCACCATTATTGGCATCACTATGCGTGGCATGGACATTGGCGCCCGTACTACGCGTGGCATTCCTGATCAAACGATCGAGCGCGGCCGGCAACTCCGATTGCCGGCCGATGGCGCCTTCAATCCGGCAGCACCTGCTTGCCGGCGCTGGTCCCGGCGATCTTGCCGAACACCGAGCCCGACACCAGCCCGGTGCCGCCCGGATAATTGAAATAGAATAGTCCGCCGACCAGCTCGCCGGCGGCGTAGAGGCCAGGGATCGGCCGTTGCGCGGTGTCGAGCACCTTCCCGTCGGTGTCGATGCGCAGCCCGCCAAAGGTGAAGGTCACGCCGCAGGTCGTGCAATACGCCTCATAGGGCGGCTTCTCGAGCGGCATCGCCCAGTTGGTCTTCTCGATCCCGAGGCCCCGCGTGGTCCGCCCATCCTTGACCGTGGGATTGTAGGGGATGTCGCGCTGCACCGCGGCGTTGTACTGCCGGATGGTTTCAAGAAACCGCGGCTTATCGACCGCCGCGCCGGTTTCGGCCATCTTGTTGGCGAGTTCCTCCATCGTGTTGGCAACCACCTTGGTGACCTGGCGGATGCGGTATTCGTCCCGCTGCAGATGCACGACCTGCTGGTCGAAGATCTGCCAGGCGAATTGATGCGGCTGGGTCAGGATCTCGCGGCCATACTTGGCATAGGTGTAGTTGCGGAAATCGGCGCCTTCGTCGCAGAAGCGTACGCCGTCGGCATTGACCATGATCGCGAACGGGTAGCTGTGCTTTTGGAAATTGTCGCCGACCGCGAGATCGCCGAATTCGGGCGCGCCGTAATCCCAGCCAACCGCATGACAACCCGACCAATTACCGTAAGGCATCGCGCCGATGTCGAGCGCCATCTTGATGCCGCCGCCGGTGTTGAACCGGGTGCCGCGCACCTTGGCGAGGTCCCAGCCGGGGCCAAGATAGCGGGTGCGCATCTCGGCGTTCGCCTCGAACCCGCCGCAAGCGAGGATGACCGCCTTGGCCGGGATATGGGTGGTCTTGCCCTCAACATTGGCGATCACGCCATGGACGCCGTCGTCGTCAGCGATCAGTTTTTCACCGCGCGCCTCATAGGCCACCTGGATCTGACGCTCCTCGGCCGCCTTGAACAGGCCCTCGACCAACCCCGGCCCGCCGCCCCAGGCTTCGAGCGCCAACCCGCCCCAAAACACAAACTTGCCGTCGTGCTTGAAGGCCTGGCGCGAGTACATCGGCGCAAAGCGGATGCCCTGGCCGCGCATCCACAGCAGGGTTTCCTGGCTCTTGGTGATCAACAGCTCGGCCATGTCGGGGTTACTGCGGTAATCGGTCAGCCGGCCGAGATCGTCATAATATTTGTCGGTGGTGTAGGTGCCGAAATCGCTGGTCGCGATCTCCGTCTCGGACAGATCGCACAGCTTCAACAAATCATCGACGCCATTGTAGACAAAGCGCAATGCCCCGGCGGTGTAGCGGCTGTTGCCGCCGCGTTCGTCGAACGGCGCCGCTTCCAGCACCAACACCCGTGCGCCTTCGCCACGCGCCGCCAGTGCCGCGCATATGCCGGCATTCCCGGCACCGACGACAACGACGTCGAACTCGCCCGCGATCATATTGGTCCCTCCGCCTCGGTTCGGTGCAGAGGGAGTAGCGCGCGGAAGCCAGGGGTGGCAAGCATGACGGGGCGGTGCCCGGCGCAGCAACCGCCAGGGGTGCGTGAACCCAGCCGGCTCAGGCGCATCAACAGCTAACCGGCCGCTGGCCGCGCGAATACCACCGGAAAGAACGAGTTCTGGCGGGCAACAGCCCGCGCCCGCCGCACTTGCTCGCGCGCCGCCGCATATTCCTGGAGCGCCGCTCGGTCGGCCGTCGCCACCGCGGCTTGCGTTGGCAGCACGCAGGCCGTCGGACAGCGGGTGACGCCCCTTGTCCGGATGAATTCGGCAACCGCTGCCTCGCCGCCCCGGTCAGCGAAAATTCCTACCGGTTTCGTCCCGATCATCGCTCCCACCGCTCGTGCCCAATTCGTCTCCCGAATTGGCGCTTGCAGGGCGATACTTAATTGCGTGATCGGACGCCGCCCATGTCGGATTTCGCGCGGGATTTCAGCGGGAACAAGCGATTACGATATGCGCCGACATCTCAGATGGTAATGCGAAGGCATCGAGCGACGCGACCTCTCGGACAAGGGCAGCGGGAAACCTCGCACATGGTCCCGATATGTTCGACGAAAGCGTGGTCTCCGGTTTTTCATCGCACTGCCTTGGCCGGCGCCGGCGCTGCGGATAGCGTCGGTTTCGTGGCGATGAACAGTTCGACCGTGCCGTTGTCCGGCAGGGCCTCGCTCGGCGGAACCGAACTCTGATAAGGGATGCCGAATTTCTTCAGTCCTGCCAGTAATATTTTCATCGTATCCGAGCGACCATCGCTGTTGTCGTAGACATTGATCGCCATCGATTTAATGTCACCGAATATCGTCGTCGTCTCGGGGCCACGGGCGTCCCAATTCGCCGATTTCAGCACATTGACGATTTCGGTTGCATAGTGAAAGGCCTCGATATCGCTGGGAGAGCATGAGACCATGACTTGGCGGGTTCCAAACGGACGAAGGTAATCGGCGAGTTTCCCGCCCGCGTCAGCGCTCATCGTGCGCCTTTTCGTACTTTGTTGCAGCGTGTCGATCTGATCTTCGAGAGCCTGAACTTGCTTGGTTTGCGCTGCAGAACTGAGTTCTTCGCTGGAGATCCGATCCATGTAAACGTGCGTCTGCCATCCCGTCGCTGCGACGGCAAGCCCGCCCAATAAGGCAATCCCAGCGATCCGCAACCGCTTTGTGGCGGACCTGGCCGGCATTGTGCCGACCGCGGCCACCGCAACAGCACTCAGGATCAGCGCCAGCAAGGCCGGCAACCACGGCGCCAAGGCAGCTGTCGACGACATCCAACCCACTCTTAGTCGTTGCAGCTAGGCTAATCCGCGGCCAACGCGGCATCCGCCGGCTCGAGTTCGCGCCCGCCGACGCCGACAAACAACACCATCACCGCGGCGCCGAACAGCAACAGTCCGGACAGCATGAACGCCTCGAGATAAGTGCCAAAGGCGCCGCGGGAAACCCCGCCGAGATAGGCCGCCAAGGCGCCTCCGACCTGGTGGATCACAGTGATCCAGGCGACCATGATCCCGGTCCTCTCGGTGCCGACGACGCGATTGAGCAGGCGCACCGTCGGCGGCACGCTGGCGATCCAGTCGAGGCCGTAGAACACCGCGAACAACGGCAGGCCATAGATCGACATGCCAAAGGCGAAGGGCAGATACATCAGCGCCAGCCCGCGCAGCCCGTAATACCAGGCGAGCAGCACCCGGTTGTCCCAGCGGTCGCTGAGCCAGCCCGACAAAGTGCCGCCGATGAAAGCTGAATACCCCGGTCGCGGCCAGCAAGCCCGGCGCCGGTAACCTCGCTCAACCCGTGATCGACGCAGGCCGGGATCAGATGCGTGCCGATCAGCCCGTTGGTCGTGGCGCCGCACACGAAGTAGCCGCCCGCGATCAACCAGAAATCGCGCTTGCCCGCGCCGTCGCCGAGCGCGCGAAAGGCGATGACGAGCGGATTTCCCTGTGGCGGCGCCTCCATGTTGCGGCTCGCCCTCGGCGCCGTAGGGGGTCAAGCCCAGATCCTTGGCCGGTCGCGCATCAAGAGTGCGACGAGCGGGACAAACACCACCACCGTGCCGGCCAAAACCAGCGACATCGTGCGCCAGCCGAAATGGGTGACGAGCTCGGCGAGATTCGGCAGGAAAACCAGCTGCCCGGCGGCATTGGCGGCGGTCAGCAGACCGACCACCAGTCCCTGCCGCCGGCGAAACCAGCGCGCCGCGATATAGGCCGACGAGAAAGGCGCCGATAACGCCGGTGCCGGCGCCGACAACCACACCCCACAGCAGAACCAGCTGCCACGCCTGACGCATTGCCGGCGACAGCGCTACCGCCGCTGCCGTCAGCGCCAGGGCCAGGGTCATCGTGCGGCGCACGCCGAAGCGGTCCATCAGGGCCGCGGCAAACGGGCCGACCAGACCGTAGAGCAGCAGATTGATGCCAATAGCGAACGAAATCGTCGCCCGCGACCAGTCGAATTCCTGTTCGAGCGGGACGATCAGCACCCCCGGTGCGGCGCGCACCCCTGCGGTCAGCAGCCCCACCACGAAGGTGACCGCGGCGACGATCCAGGCGTAGTGCAGCTTCTTCGCTGAAGCCATCCTCGCTCCTCAGCTGACCTGGCTCAGCAATGGCCGACTAGCATCGGCAGCGACCCTCACGCCCAACGGCGCACCACCCTATTCGCCCTCGAGCGGCTCGGTCTCGACGATCTCGATGCCGAAGCCGGCCAGGCCGACATAGGTTCGCGAGCGGGTCGCCAGCAGCTGGATCGACGAGATCCGCAGATCGCGCAGGATCTGCGCGCCGAGCCCGACTTCGCGCCATTGCACGTTGCGCTCGCGCTCCGACGGGCGTCGTCTCCTCGCCGATCGCCGAGATCGGCACGCCGGACGTGCCGTCGCGCAGATAGACCAGCACGCCCTGCCCGGCGGTCTTGAAACGGTCGAGGGCGGCATGGATCGGCTTCGCGCCGCCGAACACGTCCTCGAGCACATTGGCGCGATGCAGCCGGGTCGGCACGTTGGCGCCGTCGCCGATATTGCCGTAGACAAAGGCGTAGTGATGCACCTTGTCGAACGGCGTCACATAGGCATAGCCGGCGAGCTCGCCGATCTCGCTCGCGACCTTGAACTCGGCGACCCGGGTGACGAGCTTCTCGCGCGCCTGGCGGTAGGCGATCAGATCGGCGACCGAAATGCGCTGCAGCGCGTGCTGTTGCGCAAAGGCGGCGACCTGCGGCCCGCGCATCACCGTGCCGTCGTCGTTGACCAACTCGCAGATCGCCGCGACCGGCTCGAGCTCGGCAAGCCGGCAGAAATCGACCGCCGCCTCGGTATGGCCGGAGCGCATCAAAACGCCGCCATCCTTGGCGATCAGCGGAAAGATGTGGCCCGGCCGGACAAAATCGGCGCGCCCGGCATTGCCGTTCGCGAGATTGCGGATCGTCGCGGTGCGGTCGTCGGCCGAAATGCCGGTAGTCGTGCCGTGGCGGTAATCGACCGAGACGGTAAAGGCGGTGCCGTGGATCGCGTCGTTATCGGCGACCATCGGCGCCAGATGGAGCCGCCGGGCGATCTCGCCGGTCAGCGGCGCACAGACGATGCCGCAGGTGTGGCGGATGATGAACGCCATCTTCTCCGGCGTCGCGTGGACCGCGGCGAGGATCAGATCGCCCTCGTTCTCGCGATCGTCGTCATCGGTGACGACGACGATCTCGCCGGCGGCGAACGCATCGATCGCCTGGCGGACACGGGATTGGGGCACGTCGATCCTCTCGGCAGCTGCCGCCCGGCTAGGCAAAGCCGTTGGCGGCGAGGAATTTCGGGTTCGCAAGACGCAGTCTGGCGATGGTCAGCCGCCACAGAATAGCGCGGGCGCGGGCGTCGCGCGTCCGGCGAATTCTCGAAGGCCCCGATTGCGCAGATCGCAGGCGAAGCGCCGCAACATCTGCCGAGCCTTCACCCACAGCGCGGGAGACGCGGGGATGAGGGATCCGTCCGGGTCGGTACAGCATCGCCAGCTCGCGGAGAAGCACGTACTGCCGGCGCATCGGTATCGGCCTCACGCTCGGCGATCGCCATGCAATTGGCGACGAGGCGCGCCTCGAGCCGCCGCTCGGGCGGCAACAGCGGCATCAAATCGTTCAGCAGCACGTCGCGGGCGAGCGCTAGCAGCGCCGGACCGTCGGGCAAATCATGCATCGCCGGAGCTCGGCCGCTTTCGGCGAAGCGGAGCTTCGTCTGTCGGGAGGGCGCGGGCCCGGCTCGCACGCGCGGTCGAGCAGCATCAGGATCTCCAGCTCGCATTCGGTGGCGCGCCGCCCGGTCAAGCGCCAGATCGAGGCTGCGTTCGCCGCCGAGCATGTGGCGGTCGCTCTGCTGCAAGGCAATCACCGCCCAGCGCACGCTCGCCAACACCTCCCAGAACTGGACCCGATCCGGGTCGATGACGGCGCCGCCCTCGCTCTCGTAGCCGCGGTAGAACGGCGCGCGGTCGGCGATCCCGCCGGCCTCGCGGTCGAGCCGGGCAAAGCGCCAGCCCTTGCAGCAAAACCAGCCGATATCCTCGTGCGGGTCGCCCCAGCCGGCAAATTCCCAGTCGAGGATGCCGGTCAGCCGCGCGCCGTCGAGCAGGTAATTGCCGGTGCGAAAATCATGGTGGCACAGCACCGGCGGGACCGGCGCGGGCAGGTGCGTCTCGAGCCAGCGGATGCCCCATTCGAGCACCGGCCGCGGCGTCGGGTGGCTGTCGAGATAGGCGCGAAACACCGGCGATCTGTTGCCTCGGCCCGCTCTGCTCATAGGGCGCGAGAAAGCCGAGATCGGGCCGCGGCGGCCGGATCGTGTGGATACGGGCGAGCTCTTGCCCGAGCCGCTCGGCGATCGCCGGCAGCACCGGGTCGAGCGCCGGATCGCGGGTGATGCGATGCGCGGCGGCGGTCCCCGATGCCCGCCGCATGACGAAGAACGGCTTGCCGAACACGGCGGGGTCGGCGCTGGCGAAGAGCGGCTCGGGCACCGTCACCCCGGCGGCGAAGGCGGCCTTCAGCACGGCGAATTCCTGCAGCCGGTCGAGGCTCGACGGGACCCCGGTCGCGGCTGCCGCGCGCAGCACGAGACGCTGGTCGCCAGCGAGCCGGCCGCCCGAAAATCGCGCGTCGATGCCCCAATTCTCCTGGATCGCGCCGCCGCTGAGCGGCGTCAGCCCGGTGATCTCGCAGGCCGTCGGCTCCGCTCGCTGCGGCGAGGAACCGCGCCAATGACGCCGTGCGGTCACCGCCAATAACCGGCGGCGAATCAGATCGCGGCGACGCCGTGCCCGCCATCGACCGCGATGACCGCGCCGGTGATATAGGCGCCCGCCGGCGATGCCAGCAACAGCATCGCGCCGTCGAGATCGTCGCGGCTGCCCGACGCGGCGCAGCGGGATGCGCGCCGTCGAGCTTTTGGCCGGCCTCGCTGGCCAGGAACTCGCGGTTGAAATCGGTCTCGACATAGCCCGGCGCCAGCGCGTTGACCAGGATGCCGTGGCGCGCCAGTTCCATCGCCAGCGCATGGGTCAGGTGGATCAGCCCGGCCTTGGCCGCGCAATAGCTCGGCACCCGCGCGATCGTGCGCGATCCCAATACCGAGGCGATGTTGACGATCCGACCGGGCCGTCCGCGCGTCGACCAGATGGCTCGCGAATTCGCGCGCCATCAGCCAGGCGCCCTTCAAATTGGTGTCGATGACGTAATCCCAGTCCTCCTCGGTATGTTCGAGCACCGGCTTGGAGACGACGACCCCGGCGTTGTTGACCAGCAGGCTCAGCGGCCCGAGCGTCTCCTCGGCCGCGGCGACCGCGGCGGCGACGCTGTCCGCCCGGGTCACGTCGAGTGCGATCGGCAGGCAACTGCCGCCATCCGCTTCGATCTCGCGCGCCGCCTCGGCGAGCCGGTCGGTGCGGCGCGCGGCCAGCGCCACCTTGGCGCCGGCGGCTGCCAGCAGCACCGCCAGATGCCGCCCGATGCCGCTCGACGCGCCGGTGACCAGCGCCACCTGCCCGGTCAGGTCGAAACTCGGCAGCGGGGTCACGGCGCGGTCTCCTTGGCGCGCTCGCGCAATTCGTACTTCTGGATCTTGCCGGTCGAGGTCTTCGGCAAGGGCCCGAACACGACCGAGCGCGGCACTTTGTAATGGGCGAGGTTGGCGCGGCACCAGGCGATGATGTCGTCCGCCGCGACCGCGTCGGCATCCGGCTTCAGGGTGACGAAGGCGCACGGGCTCTCGCCCCAGACCGGGTCGGGCTTGGCGACCACCGCCGCCTCCATGATCTGCGGGTGACGGTAGAGCACTTCCTCGACCTCGATCGAGGAGATGTTCTCGCCGCCCGAGATGATGATGTCCTTCGACCGATCCTTGATCTCGACATAGCCGTCCGGGTGCCGGACCGCGAGATCGCCGGTGTGGAACCAGCCGTGCTCGAATGCGGCTTCGGTCGCCGCCGGGTTCTTCAGATACCCCTTCATCAGCGTGTTGCCGCGCAACATCAGCTCGCCGATCGTCGAGCCGTCGGCCGGCACATCCGTCATGGTCTGCGGATCGACGACGCGCTGCCGGTCGAGCGTCGGATAGGCCACACCCTGGCGCGCCATAAGCGCGGCGCGCTCGGTCAGCGGCAGACCGGCCCATTCCTGCTGCCAGGCGCAGATCGTCGACGGGCCGTAGCTTTCGGTCAGGCCGTAGAGGTGGGTGACGCGAAACCCCATCCGTTCCATCGCCTCGATCACCGCCGAGGGCGGCGCCGCACCTCCGGTCGCAGCCTCGACGACATGATCGAAGCGGCGCTTATCCGTTTCGGGCGCGTGCACCAGCATATTCAGCACGATCGGCGCACCGCACAGATGGGTGACCCGGTGCTCGACGATCGCGGCGAAGATCGCCGCCGGCTCGACCCGGCGCAGGCAGACATGGGTTCCGGCGACCGCAGTCACCGCCCAGGGGTAGGTCCAGCCGTTGCAGTGGAACATCGGCAAGGTCCACAGATAGACCGAGTCGCGATCGAGCCCGAAAGCGATTGCATTGCCGAGTGCGTTCAGAAACGCGCCGCGATGATGATAGACCACGCCCTTGGGGTTGCCGGTGGTGCCCGAGGTGTAGTTGAGCGCGATCGGCGCCCACTCGTCGTCCGGGCCGCTCCAATCCGCGGTCGGGTCGCCCTCGTCGAGAAAGTCCTCGTAATCGATGCCGCCGAGCGCGTCACCGCCGGACATGTCGTCGATCTCGACCACCGGCAGCGGCCGGCCCAGCTCATCGAGCGCGGATTTGACGATCGGGGCGAATTCGCGATCGGCGATCAGCAATTTGGCGTCGCCATGGGCGAGGATGAAAGCGATCGAGCGCGCGTCGAGACGATAGTTTAGCGCGTTCAGCACGGCCCCCGCCATCGGCACCCCGTAATGCGCCTCGAGCAACGCCGGCACGTTCGGCGCCATGACCGCGACGGTGTCTCCCGGCCGGATGCCGCGCCGCCGCAGCGCATCGGCGAGCCGCCGGCAACGCGCATAAAACTCACGATAGCTGAAACGGGCCTCTCCGTGCACGATCGCGAGCTTGTCCGGGTAGATCAACGCCGCGCGGGCCAAGAAGGAAAGCGGCGTCAGCGCCGTAAAGTTCGCAGCGTTCCTGGCGAGATGCGGTGCGTCGTATTGATGCGGTCCTGCAGCCGAGGACAAGACTACCCTCTTTTCTTTTCGACCGGTTCGCCGGCATCCTCACGAGCCAAGACGCCAAGGTCAAGCGGCGGCGCTCGCCGGAGGGGATTTTGCACATCGACATCGTCGCCGATATCGCCTGCCCATGGTGCTACATCGGCAAACGACGGCTCGAACGCGCCTTGGCGCTGCGGCCCGACATCCTCGCGACGCGGTCGTGGCGCCCCTTCCAGCTGAATCCGGACATGCCCGCCGAGGGAATCTCGCGGGAGTTCTACCTGGCGGCGAAGTTCGGCAACCCACGCCAGGCCCTGCGCAGCTATACCGCGATCGCCGCTGCCGGGCGCGGCGAGGGGATCGAATTCGCTTTTGAGCGCATCCGGCGGACGCCGAACACCCTGCGCGCCCATCGGCTGATCCAGCTTGCCGCGACCGAGGGCTGCGGCGATGCGATGGTCGAGGCCCTGTTCCGCGCCTACTTCATCGACGGGCTCGACATCGGCGACATCCAAACCTTGGCCGCGATCGCCGCGCGCGCCGGTCTCGACCATGACGCGACCCGGACCTATTTGACCGGCGAAGCAGGCGCCGAGGAAGTGTTTGCCGAAGAAGACCGGGCGCGAAGGCTCGGTATTCATGCAGTCCCGTGCTTTGTCCTCGAACGCGGCTACGCAATCGCCGGCGCGCAAGAACCCGAGATGTTCCTGCCGCTATTCGACATCGCGGCCGGGGTCGGCAACCCGGCCGCGGCCGAAAGGTGACCGCCGCAACCAACCAGTAAGCCGTCCCGGCTGATCTGGGTGATGGGCCGGGGCGGGGGCGGAGGGTTGGCGCAGCTACGCCGCGAAGCCGTAGAGCCGGGCGGCGTTGCCGCGGGTGATCTTGAACCGGTCTTCGGCGCTGGCGTCCTTGAAGTCGCGCGCCACGACCTCCTGCGAGTGCGGCCAGGTCGAGGCCTGGTGCGGATAGTCGGACGACCACATCATCCGGTCGACGCCAATGAAGTTGCGGTTGGCGACGCCGACGAAGTCGTCGATGTAGGTGGCCCACATCTGGCGCTGGAAATAATCGCTCGGCTTCAGCTTGTTGGTGAACCCGGCGGCGATGCGCTGGCGCTCGAAGGCGCGATCCATGCGCTGCAGATAATAGGGCAGCCAACCGATATTATTCTCCGCCGAGACGATCTGCAGTTCCGGAAACCGGTCGAGCACGCCGGAGAAGATCAGCACGCTGAACGACTTCTCGACCTCGTGCGACAGCACGGTCGCGCGCATGTAGCGCTCGCCCCAATTGAATTGGCTTTCCATCCCCATGCCGGTGATCGCGTGCAGGCTGACCGGCATGCGCAATTCCTGGGCGGCCGCCCAGAACGGATCGTAGATGTCCGAGCTGTAGGGACGGTCATCGGGCGGCGAGCACCAGATCATCGCCCCTTTGAGGCCCATTTTGGCGCAGCGTTCGAGCTCGCGGGCGCCGGCCTTGGGGTCGTACAGCGAGATCATCGGCAGCCCGGCCATGTGCTTCGGGTCGTAGCTGACAAATTCGGCGAGCCAGTCGTTGTAAACGCGGAAGCAGTCGGCCTGCAGGCCGGGGTCCTTCAGCCAGAAGATCCGGAAGCCGAGGGTCGTGTAGAGCACGTCGGCCTCGACCCCGTCGGCTGCATTGTCCTTGACCCGCTCGGCCGGGTCCCAGCCACCCGGCCGGGCGTCGGCGTAGGTCGCCTTGGTCAGGAATTCCTTCAGCTCCTCGGGGCTCTTACCCGCGCCAAGGCCGATCCCGATCGGATGCAGCGGAAAGCCCTCGTAATAGAAGTAGGCGCCTTCCTTACCGGGCGGATTGACCATGAGGTGGGGCGCCCGCTCGCGGTATTTCTGATCGACTCGCTCGGCCCATAAATCCGGTGGTTCGCTGACGTGCGAATCGGCCGAGATCAGCTTGTATTCCGCCATCCTCACCTCCCTCCAAAGGCCTTGCCGCGGTGTCCGGAGCTTAAGCTCGCGGCGGCTCGTTCCTTAACTACGATAGATCAGCATCCGGCGCTGCGTCCAGGCCCCGGCAACAGCGGGTAAGCTCGTTTATTCAGGTCGAACTGGTGCAAAAGCTAGGATGCCGACACAACGTCTGATCTACGTCAATGCCGTCAGAGCGGCGTGGGCGAATGGATGGCAGCGCGTCTGCGTCATCCTCGGGTCAGCGCCCGAGGGCGGAGATATCGAAACGGCGGTGGCGGCAGAGAGGATCGGTGCGAATGAAGGCACGCGACGTGATGACCACGGATGTCGCGATGGCGAACCCCGATACGCCGACCAGCGAAATCGCAGCACTGCTGCTGAGGAGAGGGATCAGCGCGATCCCGATCGTCGATACCGGCGGTGCGCCGATCGGCATGGTCAGCGAGGGTGACCTGGTAGGCCGCGACGATAACGCCCGCGAGGCTCGGCGCGACTGGTGGCTCGCGCTGTTGGCCGAGGGGAACCCGCTCCACGAAGATTTTCTCGCCGGCCTGCGCACACCCGAACGCCGAGCCCGCGAGATCATGTCGGCGCCGGTGGTGACCGTCGAGGAAGACACCCCGGTCGCCGAGATCGCGCGGTTGCTGGCGGCCTATCGCATCAAGCGTGTCCCGGTGGTACGCGATGGCCGCATGGTCGGCATCGTCAGCCGCGCCGATCTGTTGCGAGCTCTGGCCGCAGAGCAGCCGGAACGCGGCGCACCTGGAGGCTCCGAGCCCAAGCACGACCTCTTTTCGTGGATCGATCATCATTTTCACCACAGTCGCGGCTCGGCGCCTGATCAGCCGACGATCCAACCGTCCGAGTCGCCGGGCGGCGAGGGATTGCAGGTCGACGACTTTCGGGCCCTTGTCGCGGATTTTGCGCATCACCACGCACAGCATCAGGATGTTGAGCGCCATGCTCTCGCGGAACAGCGTCGCCAGCAAGCCAAGGACTTAATCGAGCACCATATTTCCGACGAAAACTGGCGCACTCTGCTGCACCAAGCGCGGCTGGCGGCTGAGCACGGCGAACAGGAATTCCTGTTGCTGCGCTTTCCGGGGCAGCTGTGCAGCGACGGTGGTCGCGCCATCAATGCGCCGGACCCGCATTGGCCGCAAACCCTGCGCGGCGAGGCCGCCGAGATGTATCTTCGCTGGGAGCGCGATTTGAAGCCCCGCGGCTTTCGTCTCGCGGCGCGCATAGTCGACTTTCCTGGAGGGATGCCGGGCGATATCGGCCTCTTTCTGATTTGGGGCGAGTGATGGCCTCGTGCCCGACCGCCGCGTCCCACCGGCCGCCCTCGATTACGGCGGCCGCAACCCGGTAAGCCGGCGATGGCGTCTGCTGCCGCCATAGCGGCCGAAGCCGTCCTGGCGGCGCATGTTGCGGTCATCCTGTTTAATGTGTTCGGCTTGATCGTTGTCCCGATCGGGGCCGCCCGCGGCTGGCGTTTTGTGCATATCGCCTGGTGGCGCGTGCTGCACGTCGCCTTGCTGGCGGCGGTTGCTGCGCAGGCGCTCGCCAGCCGCGCCTGTTTTCTGACGCTTTGGCAGAGCGATCTGGCCGGATCTGCGGCAAGCCCGACGCCGCTGATCGAGAGCTGGGTCGACCGGCTGATCTATTGGAATCTACCGATCTGGATCTTCGCCGCGCTCTACACGGTTGTGTTTGTCTACGCTGTTGCGCTGCTCTGGCTAGTGCCGTTGCGACGGACAAACCAACGAAGCTCCGCGCGCGACCTGCTGCGCTGAACGCGGCTTCCACCGTCGAGGCGTGAGCCGCCAAGCCTCTATTTTGGGCCGGCCGCGAGCCTTGGCCTTGGCAGCCGCCCGGAGAGTCGGCTCCAGCCTCGCCCGGCGAGACCCTGAATCCGACGGCCGATGACGAGCAGACCCGGTCGCCACAGTTGCGGCGTATCGAACCGCTCGAGCACGATTTCGGGCGAGCAGGGCAGCCGGGTTACCGGATCGAGATAACGCGGGTAGAGGATCAGCGCCCCGGCGACGAGCTCCTCCAGGGTAAGTCGCCGGCCACGGTCGACGGCCATGTCATCCACGGTCAGCCCCCAGCCCGGCATAGAATGGCCGGCCGTATACAACCACCCGGAGCCGCCTCAGCAATGCCTCGAAGCCGGCGAGCGAGGTCAGGGTGTGCAACTCGTCGATCTGGGAAAATAGCGCCGCCGCCGACCTGTCGCGGATTATCCGGTCGGCGAATTGGCCCGCCAGGCGATCGGGAATGGCGCCGATGCGATGGCCTGCCTCAACATCGGGGTGCGGCTTGTAGAGGATCAAGGCATCGGGGTTCGCCGCGCGGACGCGAGCGAGTAGATCGAGATTGCCCCGAATGTCGCCACCGCCCAGGCGCACCGAAAGATCGTCTTCGACCTGTCCCGGCACCAGAATCCGGCGACGGCGCAGCGAAACGTCACACCCCGGAAATTCCAGGGGCGGCGCCGAAGCTCCTGCGAGATTGTATTTGGTGACGCCGCGCGCGACGACCTGATCGATCAGCTTGCCCGCGCGTGTGATCAGCGCGGCATCGAATTCGGCCTCTAGCAACAATTGCTCGAGGTCGCTGCGTGCATCCGGATCATAATACATGCCGCCTCTGTCGAGCACCAAGGATGCGGCCGGCACGAAATCCGAGCCGAGACCAACCGAACGCACGAACCCGTCTTCGACGCGGATCAGCGGGATCTTTTGGCGGGCGGCCGCCTCGACGAGCCCGGGAGGGATGCGCGAGGCCCAGACAGCGACGGCCCCGCCCGAGCCGGCGCCCGCCGCCTTTAGCGCACCCTTCGTGGTGCGGCGAAATGTCGGCGTCCCTACGGTTGACCAAAAGAACTCGGCAACTCGGCGGCGCTTCCAGAACGACATACCGACCAGGACGGCGACGCGCCGATTGGCGACCTCGATTTTTCGCCATTCCGCAAGGATCGATAGTATCTGCTCGAACGTCGACGCGGTTTTGCGATACGGATCGAGGTAGCGGGTCGCAACCAGGCAGGCGCCGGCAAAGATCTGGTCAACCGTTCGCGGCAACGGCCGCCGCGAGACCCGCGGGTCGTCGACGGTAACGCCCCAACCGGAATAGAACGAATCGTCGAAGCATCGCACCGCACGGCCGGCGAGCAGGGCGAGAAAACCGGTCTCACCACCTGCGGCATAGACGCGTTCTGCGCGTGCGATCGCCGCCCAAGGGTCGACCGGCCAGGTAATCACGCTGCTGCCGCACGAGATAGCGTCGGCCAAAACACCGCGCGGGACGTGGTCGGAGGTCAGGATCATAACTTTCTGTGGCGGGTTCTCCGCCAGTGCCGCTGCGAGCATCGTGCACAGCACGGCGGCGGAAGGCGGCCCGGTTACCCCCGCATCGACGAGCGCGATGCGGTCGCCAGAGGGAAACTCGCCGGGTTGCCACCACGAACCGCCAACTTGCCGCGAGACCAGCTCGCGCCGTCCCGCGGCGGCGCGCGCGAGGAGGTCCGACGTCTCCCAACCCCGGGTCGCCAGCACCCGGTCGGCGCACAGGATGTCAGCCGGCGAGCCCGGTCCGCTCATGGCAGCCGCGGTCACGCTCAGCACCGGGCTGGTGGCATCGCCCCGTGGCGGAGCCCGCAACACGCCGTGGTCGAAAGCGATGACGGGAATGCCGAGCGCCGCCGAGCGCGTCCGCATCCGCCGTTGATGTCGCGAGCCGATCCAGGCGCCGAAGCCTGCGAGTGCCCCGCTATTCGAGAACTCAGGAAACAGCGCAGCCAGCGCGGCGGCGTCCAGCGGGCCGCCGCGCGTCGCCAATCGCCCTAGCCCGATCGCCGCCTCGCGAAGCCCGGCGCTGTACTCGCGTGAGGTCAGCGGATCAGGCGAGCCCAGGTCAGGCTGCGACATGCCAGCGACTCGTTTGGGACCATGAAGTAGCGTCGATTTGATCACCTCAATCTCACCAGCCGCTGTAGCGCTGTCTATAGAAAGATGTAGCGGTCCCAGTCCTCCGACCGGCGCTGTCGCTTTCGCCGGGCCGGGTCGCCTCCGAAACCAAGCCTCTCAAAGCCCCGAGGGGCACGCAAGCTTCAGACGCTTCCGAACGGGATGTGAATGGGATAGGCTTTCAGGATGAATATTGCCCCGCCTCGAAACGGCCACGTTCGTATCGGCTTATCGATCATACGAATTCCCCTCCTTTCCCAGCTCAGACTCCGCCATGACTGATTTCCCTTATCTGAGGCGCGCCCAGATCGCCGTCCGCCGCGCCACCGCTGGCGTCGCGGTTCGGCCGCGCATCGGCTCGATTAGCCGGCTCCTCGGCG
The DNA here is from genome assembly GCA_963774345.1 of uncultured Alphaproteobacteria bacterium. Lineage (GTDB taxonomy): Bacteria > Pseudomonadota > Alphaproteobacteria > ATCC43930 > CGMCC-115725 > AP-15. Next base: position 104,020 of record CAVZFB010000057.1, on the reverse strand, counting down.
CGGTGAACATCTGGTTTTGGGCGATCGTCGGGGTGCCGACCCTGGTCGCTGCCGTCTATTATTTCGGGATAGCGTCGCCCCAATATCTATCGGAGGCCGAATTCGTGGTCCGCGGCCCGGGGACGCAAAAGCCGATGATGGGCGGCGGCGTCGCCAGCCTGCTGCAAGGCGGCGGCGCCAGCGAGGGCCAGGACGACGCGATGATGGTCCAGGCGTTCATTATGTCGCGCGACGCGGTCCGCGACCTCGACCGCCGCGCCGATCTGCGCGCCATGCTCGGTCGGCCGGAGGCTGACTTTGTCTCGCGGTTTCCCGGGATGATCAGTTGGCGCACCGATTTCGAGGCGCTCTACAAGGCCTATTCGCGGTTCGTGCAGGTCGATTTCGACCAGTCGACCAATGTCAGCACGTTGCAAGTCAAGGCCTATCGGCCGGAGGACGCTCAGAAGATCGGCAAAGCACTGATGGCCGCCAGCGAGCGATTGATCAACCAGCTCAACGAGCGGGCGCGACAGGACGCAGTGAGTAGTTACCAAATCGAGGTTGACCAGACGCAAAAGCATATTGCCGCGACTCAAGCCCAGCTGACCGCCTATCGCATCAGGGAACAGATACTCGATCCTAAATCGGCCTCTGAAGGCCCGCTGAAGCTGCTCGGAGATCTGAACGCGCAGCGTGCCGCCGCCGAGGCGCAGCTTGCAGATGCGTTGAAGAATGCGCCGCACAGCCCGCAAATCCGGGTGCTCAGGACGAGCATTGCATCGCTCGACAAGCTGGTCGACGACCAGCGAAGCAAGATCACCGGCGACACCGGATCGGTGGCAGCCGTGCAGACCGGTTACGAGCAACTCGACCTCGCCCAAAAGCTTGACGAAAAGCAGTTGGAATCGGCGTACAAATTACTCGAGGCGGCACAGCTCGACGCGCAGAGACAACAGCTCTATCTCGAAATGATCGAACAGCCCAGTCTGCCCGATTACCCGCTGTACCCGAAGCGGATCGTCTCGTTTTCGATGGTTTTGGCGACCTGCTTGCTCGCCTACGGCATCGCCTGGCTGTTGGTCGCAAGCGTGCGCGAACACGCCGCCGCCTAGCAGCCGGTTTGCGCACTACCGGCAACGGCGCCCTTAGTCTGGGGTGCGCATGCTCAAGGTAACGAAGATCTGCAAGGACTATCCAAGCGAGCTGGGCGGCCACCGCCGGGTTCTGAACAATGTGTCCTTCGAGTTGGCGCGGGGCGAGAAGATCGCCGTGCTCGGCCGCAACGGCGCTGGCAAATCGACCCTGATCCGCCTGCTCGGCGGCGTCGAGCTGCCGACCAGCGGCACAATCGAGCGGACCATGTCGATCTCATGGCCGGTGGCCATGGCCGGTGGCATACACGGCGTCTTGACTGGCAATGACAACATCCGTTTCATCGCCCGCGTCTATGGCAAGCCGTTTCAGCAATTGCGCGATTTCGTCGATGATGTCGCCCAGCTCGGAAAATTCCTATCTGAACCGGTCAAGACCTATTCGACAGGAATGATGGGGCGGCTCAACTTTGCCCTGTCGCTGGCCGTCGATTTCGATTGCTATCTGATCGACGAGGTTATCGCCGCTGGCGACTACAGTTTTCAAAAGAGGTGTCATCAAGAATTGTTTGAGAAACGCGCGGACCGCGCGTTGATTCTCGCTTCTCACGTCGGGGATTTCATCAAGAGCTATTGCTCGCGCGCGCTCGTCCTGCATCGCGGGCAGGGCAAGGTGTTCGAAGATCTTGATCTGGCGATCGATATTTATAGCGCCTTGTGAGTGGGCCGATGTGCCCGCCGCGTGCGGGTGACCCGATCCTTCCGGCCGGAGCCCCCCGGATGCCGATTGTTGAAGCGCAGTAACGATAGCTGGGCAAAGTAGGCCGGCGCGTTTGATCAGGGAGGTAGATCCTGCCGATCGGTTTAGGCTGCGCAGAAACGCAACTACGGCGCAGAATCGGTCGCGGTAGCCAGGCCGGAGGAGATGCTGCAGATGGTCGGTCGCGTCTTTTTTGACGGGCTAAATCTCTCGTTAGCGCAGGGTACTGGCGTCGCGACCTACACGCGGATGCTGGCCCAGGTAGTCGGCGACCTCGGCGGCGAGGTCGGGGTCGTCTATGCCTCCGCGCAGAAGCCGCCCAAAGACCCTGTGCTGCGCGAAGTGGCGTTTTTTGACGAGAAGAGGGAGGTCAAGACACCGCTAGCGCGGCAAATCATCGACTGTTTCACCGACCAGCTGCGGAGTTTTCCGACGATCAAGCCGCTCCCGGTAGAGTTGGACGGTGTCGTGGTCCGCCGGGAGTTCGAAACGACGTTGCCGGCGCGTCATCGCGCGTTCGTAGCGCACAACCTTTTTACGAGCGCCCGCGCACATTTTGCAAACACCAACAAGTTTGCGCGTTTAGCGTTCGACACTCCGCCGGATATATTTCACTGTACTTATCAGCTGCCACTGCGCGCGAGATCTGCCTGCAACATATACACGATTCACGATCTTGTGCCGCTACGGTTGCCTTTCACTACGCTAGACAACAAGAGGCAAATGTTTCGCCTTCTCAAAAAGATCGCCAAGCAAGCAGATCATATCGTGACAGTGTCGGAGAATTCGAAGCGCGACATCATCGAATTGCTTGGTGTCGAGGAACGGAGGATCACCAATACCTATCAGGCGGTGCAGTTCCCGGCGGCGTACGGAGAACGGCCGGACGCGGCGCTCGCGGAGCAGTTGGAGGGCTCCTACGGCCTCGAATTAGACGAGTATCTGCTGTTTTTCGGGGCGTTGGAGCCGAAGAAGAATGTCGGCCGTCTGATCGAGGGCTATCTTTCGTCGGGGGTCGATATTCCACTGGTGTTGGTCGCGAGCCAGGGTTGGAACAACAAATCCGAAACCAAGCTGATCGCGTCGCTGCTCGACACGCACGGTTCGGAGGCGCTCGTCAACCGGCGGGTCAGACGCAGCGTCTATCGGTATGACTATGTGCCTCTTTCGCTGCTGATGACGCTGATTCGCGGCGCCCGGGCAGTGGTGTTTCCCTCGCTATACGAGGGCTTCGGGCTGCCGGTGCTCGAATCTATGGTGCTGGGAACGCCGGTTGTCACCTCGCGCGAATCCTCGATCCCGGAAGTCGCCGGTGACGCCGCTCTGCTGGTCGATCCCTACAGCATAGACGAGATCGCCGCGGCGATCCGCACGATCGTCAATGACGCCGATTTGCGCGCCGAGTTGTCACAACGCGGACAGGTGCAGGCTGCGAACTTCTCGATCGACCGCTACCGCGAGCGGGTCGGCGCGCTCTACCGCGCGCTCGCATAACCCCGATGCTGAGCCCGTGTCTGGGTAGCCTGGTTCGCCCCGGCAGCCACCCTTATTCGTGGTTTGGCTGGCGCCGGCCCGGCCGGTTACGGAGACACTGTTCGGGGATCATCCGCCGAGGCCGCTACGGGCATATCGATGGGGGTCGGCGGTTGCGGCGTCAGGGTCACGTGCACCAGGGTCAGATGCCCGGCGAAGGCCGGCCGTTGGGTGGACAGCAGGAGCTCGACCCGCCGATCCGGTAGCTCATCGAGCCCCAGGACGAGGTCAGCCTCGACCACGCCGGCGGCCGCCGGGCGCAGAACGGTGCGGCTAACGCCGCTCCCGGCCGTCGCTTCGATCAGAATGCTGTGCTCCGCGGCTTCCGGCGACACATCGACGGCCACGGAAAACGACCAGATAGCCGGGGGAAGCATGATGTGGGGACCATTCAACAGGCAGCGCGCGCGGCCGGTGATGTCGATACCCCCGGTCGCACTTACGCCCAGCCGATCGCCGATAAAGAACAGTTCGGGCGCCCAGGTGATCGGTCCCAGCCCGTGACCCGGCGAATGATCCAGATACGGGCCCAGGGCGCCCCTTGCGATTGCCCGCTCACCAGGATCCAGGCCGTCCCACCATGCCGCTGCATCGCTCCGGTCGAGGATGTCACGCCCCTCGTCCAAGCTGCCGACGATGTCGCTGATGTCGCCGTCGCTCACCTCGAGCTGCAGATGGCGCGCGATCGCGGCTGCTACCGGCAACCGGTCGGCGCCGTGGCGGTGGGCATCGAGAACAAGTGCTCCCGGCGATGCACCAAAGCTGATGAGTGAAGCGCAGCTGCTCGCGACCTGCCGGGTCGCCGCCGCCATCGCTAGCCCGCGCCTGACGACGAGATGGGCGAGTGATGCCCCCGGATCGTCGCGCACCACGACGAACGGCCGGCCGGCCTCGACCAGCGCGCGTCTAATCCGGAAGCCGGGGTCGCGCGCGGCCACCACGCCATGCGTCGCGCCGCTGCGCAACAGGCTTCGGGTAATTTCTTCGAGCGTGTCGGCGCTGATCCGCTCGGCCGGGCCGAAAGCGTGTTGCACGAGCCGAACCGTCGCAGCCTCGCACCACTCGGCGAATCGGCCGGGTAGACCGATCACAAAGAACAGCATTGATCACCAAACCGGCTCGCCCGCACCAAGTTACTAGCGAAATTCGGGCGCGGGTGTCGAGCGCCGCGGCGACAAGGCAACCGCGTCCGCCCAGATCCTTGACGCTCGTCCGGCCACCGGCCATGCTGGTTATTGCGTCATTGTTTCGGCGAACGCATTTCCCCGCCGGGTTACGGCGCTCGTCCGGCGCAAGCGCCGGCATTCGGGAGCGGGTGGGATTTCATCGGTCAGCGGGTAATATGATCCTGTTCGCGCGGGACAACGCTGAGCCGGTGCAATGATCCTGGTGTCGATCGGTTTACCGAGCCGGTTCGCCGAATGGTGTGACGATATCGTCTGCGCGCTCGCGCAAGCGGCGGACGGGCCGCTCGATCTGGCGAGCGGGAACACGCTCGAGGAAATCGCGCTGGCGGCGATGAGATCGCCGACGCCCCGCCTTGTCATCGGCGCGCGCCAGCCAACTGACGAGTTGCGAGCCGCGTTGTCGCAGGCCGACGGTCGCTTTGTCGTGGCGCTGGATGACCCGCACGCAGCCTTTCGCAACCTCGTCACTCGCCACGGACTCGAATGGACGGCTGCAGTCAGGGCCGCCGCCGGCAGTTGCGCCGCAATATTGAGCTACACAACGATGCCGGGTGCGTTGGTGCTGCGGGCCGACCAGGAGGGCAACGATCCCGGCGGTGCGGCCGCGGCCATCGCCCGCTGGCTGGGCCTGGCGGTCAGTCCGGCCGATATCGCGGCGCTGGTGGAGGGGCAACCCTGCCCGAGCGTGCTGTCGGCGCAGGACCGCACCGACGGCTGGTGGGACACCATTTCGGCGTCCGATCGCGCGGTCGTCGATGGCGCCCTCAACGGTTATGTCGACTATTTCGGCGGCGCCGGCATTGGTCAGATGGTCTGGGCCAGGGACCTGTTCTTCATTGGCGACGATCCGCTCATGGCAGCCAGCGGCGTTATCGAGGTCGGCGGCCCGGTGCGCAACCTGGTGTTCGGGCCATATGTGACGCTCCCGCCGGGGCTGTGGGCAGCGACGGTGGTGCTGGCGGTATCGAAGGACGCCTCTGATCTGAGCTATGGTGTCGAGATCTTGGCTGGCGCGGGCTGCGTGTGTCTCGGCCGGGGGACGATTCAGCCGCGCGGCGAAGGGGTTTGCGAGGTGACGATCGAATTCCCGGTTGCCGAATCAACAGATCAGCCGATCGCGTTGCGGGTAGCGAATTTGCGCAACGCTTTCGGCGGGCGGCTCGCATTGGCCCATGTCGCAGTGTCGCCGCGGCTGAAGCCCCGCGCCGAGATCCCCGCCGAACTGACGATGGCGTTGGGTCTGTGAGCGGAGCGGAACCCCGCTGGCAGGCAGTAAAGAGATTTTTCAAGCTGCGCCGGAACCCGACCTCGGCTGCTAATCGGCCTGCCAGCCGGGGACAGCCCGGGCTCATGCTCGATAATCCGGACGAGCTGGGCGAATTGCGCAAGCGGCTCGACAGCATCGACACGACGCTTGAACGGGTTTGGGTCGATCTCGACTTCGTTCGTAACCGTCTGAGCTGCTATGTCGGCGACGGCGTTGCGCTGACCTACCTCCTCGACCAGACGCCAATGTTCGTCAATTGCAACGATTTCGGATGTCCAGTAAATCTGATCAATGGCGGCCGCTACGAGGAAGAAAATCTTGAAGTCTTGCTCAGTTTTGTTACTCCCGACACTGTATTCATCGATGTCGGCGCCAATGTCGGTTTTTATACCTTACAGATCGCGCGGCGGCTGACCGGCGCTGGCCGGGTATATGCGTTCGAGCCTCACCCCAAGCTGATCGAGCTGCTGCAGCGCAACGCCTTTGTGAACGGGTTGGCGGGGGTTGTCAGCGGCTTCCCATTCGCCCTGTCGGATCATAACGCGCCGGCGGATTTGCAATACCCGATCGGACACCTCGGCGGCGGCCGCGTTGCGGCGGCGGGTGAGTTTGCCGGTCACACACGCGTGCAGTCCGAAATCAAACCGCTCGACGACGTCCTCGGCCCCGATTTCTGCTGCGATCTGGTCAAGATCGATGTCGAGGGCCATGAAATCAATGTGCTCAACGGGATGCGTGGAGTTGTCGCCCGCTCGCCCCGAATAAAGATCCTGTTTGAAAAGCTCTTGCCAAATATGGGAACCGAACTGGGGCTCGAGCAATACTTTCAGGAGATCGGCTTTGTGCTCTACGCAGTCGGCCCCGATGCATCGCTTTCCGAACTCGCCGCCGCCGGTTTGCGCGATTGGGGCGGATACGTGCTGGCCGCAGCGCCGGGTGTCATCGACGACGGCCTAAACCGGTCACGGTTTTCAATCTACGCCAAACAGTTGTGGCAACGCGCGGCGCTTCCACCAACGTCCCGATCCCAGGGCGACGGGATCTACCGGGCGGCCTCCTCCGGCGCCCTCCTGTTCCACGGCCCCTACTGGTTCCTCAAGCGCGGCCGATGGCGCGTCAAGCTGCATGGCCGAATTCGCGGGGCCGTGATGTTTTCCCTGTTGGAACGGTTTGGCTACGCCGTCTCGCAATTCACCCTCGAGGCCGGCCAGACGGAGCACGTCTTGATATTACGCCGTGACCTAGTGCATTTCGAATGCGCGGCATATGCGGCTGGCGGCGGCGCCGAGATCGACGTTCGCCGGATCGAATTCGTTCGCGAGCCGTGAGGGGGCCTGCCCGAGAACGCGAATGGGAGTGCCGATGTGGGCCGGTAGGGTGCCGGGCTTGCTCGCAGTGGTCGGCGGTTCCTCAGTTACATCCCCCCGCCCCCGCCCCCGTCTTTGTCCCCACTGTCATAAGGCGGACCGTGTGGAGCGGCCGGGCTCCCGGCCATACCCTGGGCACACGCCGCCAATAGCAGAACGGCCAGTATAAGCCCAGTCGACGCTAGCTTCCTCATTGGTGCCTTTCTGATTCGGCTAACTCACGTAAAGAGCGCATTAGATAACTTTTAAAGAGCGGTGACTTAGATTAACTCTATGTTAAGAAGCAATCCGTTCTCTGATCGCCTCCCGGCTCGAACCGTCGGGCCGTTGCGGAATACCAGCTACCGCGAGGCGTCATCGTGCAAAGCCTGTCACTGCCCTGCCTTTGGAACGAACAAGCGGCGCATGCCAAGCTCGAGGAAATCGCGTGGCCGGGCGGCCCTGTCTGTCCATATTGCGGCGCGACCGATCGGATAGGCGCGGTCGGCGGTAAACCTGCCCGCGTCAGCTTGAAGTTCTGCTGCCGCTGCCGCAAACAGTTTCGCGCGACGATCGGGACGTTGTTCGAGGGTAGCCACGTTCCACTGCACAAATGGTTTCAGGCGATCTTTCTATTGACCGCCTCCAACAGCACGATCACCACTCACCGGCTGCATCTGAGGCTCGAAGTCACCAACAAGACGGCGTCGAGTATGCGCCACCGGATCGAGGGTGCGCTCAATCGCGGTCATGATGGTCAAAGCGGAGGCTTCGGCGGGGCCAGCTGGACAGAGGCCTTTGGCCGAAAACAGACGGAGGGCAGACCAGGTCTTATGGCCCGGCGCCTGTCCGCTGCAAGTCGCACCAGCCCAGCGAATACGGCGGGCAACGCCGACATGCCGTGGACGACGGCTGCGATACGTTCTCTGGAGCGGCTTCCGGCGGCATCGACCCGCCAGTTTCTGGCTTTTATCGAAACTGCGCAAGCGTTCGTCGGTCCGGAGGAAGACGTCCGATTCGACGAAGTACTCGCGAGACTAGGCCGGTGCCGAACTGGGTCGCCGCCTCGGTCGGCTTCCCTCCGCCGCGCCGAGCCCGTATTCGCTTCGGACCGGCAGCGGCACGGAATGCTGGATTCTCCCTATGGCGGGGGATCGCCAGCGTCCTGATCTTACCCGATCGAGGCATAAAGCAGCATTTTGGCAGTGATGCCGAGAATTTGTTTGATCTGCTTGCCGTTTGCCGTATTAAAAGAGCGGCTACAACCAGACGGCGAGGAGTGATTCTTTGATGAGTGACGATACCACAGCAAGAAGCGGCGGGCTCGGACCGGTGACGAAAATCATCACCAGCTATGTCGGCAATCATACCGTAGCGCCTGATCAGCTTTCGGCGCTGATCATTTCGGTCGACCAAGCAATTCGTAACCTCGGGATGCCGGTCCAGCAGCAACCGCTGCGCCTGCCTGCTGTCCCGATTAAACGATCGGTGCAGCATGGTCATGTCGTTTGCCTCGAATGCGGCTTCCGCGGCAAGACACTGCGCCGACACCTTGGCACCAAACATGGTCTGCAGATCGCGGAGTACTTGCGGCGATGGAAATTGCCCAGCGATCATCCGTTGACCGCTCCGGCTTACTCCGAGCAGCGCTCGGCGATGGCGAAACAGCTGGGGCTCGGGCGCAAACGCGGCCGCATGCGGACCAAGGGGCGTCGCGCCAAGGCATGACTTCCCAGTAGCTACCCGGGCGTTAGATTACTCCTCCGCCGTAACGGTTCGCGGTGGCAGAAACCGGGGGTGCGTGGGCGAGCGAACAGACCGGTCAGTCGCCAAGCGGTAGGCTCAACGGGGAAATCTGCTCGGCATTGCGCCCGCGGTAGTCGCGCTGCGGCGCGGTTTCCAGCATGCGGCGTTGCGCGTCGGCGAGGCGCCGGCCGGCCTCGGCTTGGTCCAGGGTCACGACCTTGCCCGCGGTGACGATCTGGCGGCCGTCGACAAACACGTCGCGCACGGCGCGGTCGGCAGCATGGTAGATGAACGAGCGCAGCGGATCGCGCGCCGGCACCATCTGGGGCACCGTCAGATCGACGAGCACGAGATCGGCTTTTTTACCCGGCGCGATGCGCCCGAGATCGTCGCGCAACAGCGCGGTGGCGCCGCCGACCGTCGCCGCGTGGAAGAGGTCGGCCGTCGTCACCGTTTCGATGTCGCGCGCGGCGATGCGGGCCAATATCGCCGCCTGCCGAATTTCCTCGACCAGATTGTGCGGGGTGGTGTCGGTGCCGAGCCCCATCGTCACGCCGGCGCGCAGATAATCGCCGAAATTCTCCATGATCTGACCGTAGCGGGCGAAGGGCGTCGGGCAATGTGCGACCGACGACCCGGTATCCGCGATCAGCGCGAGATCGCTGCGGGTCCACCATCGGATCCAGGAATGGCTGTCCAGAAACAGCGCGTGGCCTAGGATCGTCGCGGGCCCGAGGATGCCAATCTCGTTCGCCCACTGCACCGGCGTCTTACCGTGGCGGCGCAGCATCTCCTGCACCTCGGCGACACTTTGGGAAACATGGATGGTGACGGGCAGGCCGCGTTCGCGCGCCGCATCGCGGCTGTCGCGCAACAGATCGGCGGTGCAGGTGTCGATCTGCATCGGCGAAACGATGCCGGAAAGCCGCCCGCAGGGGTGCCGGGCAGCCCGGTCGATCAACGCCAGCGCGGCCGCAAACCCTTCACGGCCGCGCGCCTCGTCCCAGGCAAATTTGAGTTCGAAATCATTGTCGAGCCGCCAGCGCGCCGAGGCATAGCCGGGCGCCAGAAACCCGCGCAGTCCGCTCTTCGCGAACAGGTCGATCCAACGGTCCCAGGCGGGAGAAATGTCGACTAGCGAGGTGACGCCGCTGAGCAACAGCTCGCAATAGGCAAATTCCGCGCTGGCGGCCCGCGCTGCGTCATCGGTTGCCGAAAACGCCTGCGAGCGTTCGTATAGCCCGGTCATATGCATGTTGCGCAGGCCATGCTCCTCGCGCACGCCGCGGTATAGAGGCTCGTGCTCGGGGTGCGAATGAAGGTCGATCAGTCCCGGCAACACCAGGCGATCCCGGCCGTCGATGACCCGGTCGGCCGGCCCCGCGTAATCGCGTCCGACAAAATCGATGCGGTCGCCGGTAAAGGCGAGATCGACGCCGCGCCGGTAGACTTGGCGCGAGACGCCTTCGTCCCAAGCGATGACCCAGTCGGCGTTTTTGATGACGGTGGTGGTCATGGCGAGTCTTTCCCCGGGGCGCTGGCAAGGTCGAAGCCACGATGATATACGCGAAACCCGACAGCGGGAGGAAACCCGGTTGGCTAAGCCCGGTCCGCGCAATCTGATAACCGATGTGACGGGGATATTGGTCGGCCAGGCCGAGGATCGCGACGGCGTCACAGGTACGACCGTCGTGCTCGCCGAAGCGCCGGCAACAGCGTCGGTCGATGTCCGCGGCGGGGCGCCCGGCAGCCGCGAGACCGAATTGCTCTCCGTCGACACGCTGGTCGACCGGGTCGATGCCGTGGTGCTGTCGGGAGGCTCGGCCTTTGGCCTCGATGCCGCCGCCGGGGTCATGGAGTGGCTCGCCGCAGCTGGGCGCGGCTTTGCCGTCGGATCGACGGCGCAGTCCCCATTGATTCGGGTCCCGATCGTGCCGGGCGCGATCCTGTTCGATCTCGGCTTTCCCGGCCGGCGGATGTGGAGCGGCGAGCCGCCCTACCGCACTCTCGGGCGCCGCGCGGCTGGGACCGCCGGCAAGGAATTCGCCCAGGGCAATGCCGGGGCAGGGCTCGGAGCCACCGCCGGACGGCTCAAGGGCGGCACCGGCAGCGCTTCGCTGGTGCTCGCGGATGGGGCCATGGTCGGCGCCCTCGTCGCGGTCAACAGCTGCGGCTCGACGGTGCGGCCTGGCTGCGGACGCTTCTGGGCGGCGGATCTGGCCTTGCCCGGCGAGATCGATCCGCAGCCGGCGGTCTCCGATACGCCGTTTGATCCGGAGGACTTCTCGGAGTGCAAACCCGTCGTCGCCGGCGCCAACACGACGATCGCCGTCGTCGCGACCGACGCGGCGCTCGACAAGGGCGGCTGCCGACGTCTGGCGATGATGGCGCAGGACGGGCTCGCCCGCGCGATCCGTCCTATCCACACCCCGTTCGACGGCGACACCGTGTTCTCGCTGGCGACGGGAGCCGGCCCGCCGAGCCCGCCCGCCACACTGCTGCGGCTCGGCAGCGCCGCTGCGGATTGCCTGGCGCGGGCGGTTATGCGTGCATTGACCATGGCCGAGTCATTGGGCGGCGTGCCGAGCTGGCGCCAGCTTTGGCGGCGGAGCACGGCTTGACAGTGGCCACCGGCTCGACCCAATAGCGTCTTCACACTCTCAACGAAAAACCGCTGACAGAAGGATAGAGCTAACATGCGCGCTCCCCCTATATGCCCCGGCTGCATGAATTATTTCGGGGGCGACGGTCGGCGCCTTTGCGCGGGCGGTCGCTGATCGCGTTGATGTGCCGGAAAAAGGCACTGTCCTCTATTCCGGGGCGGCCGCCGAATTGCGCGAAGACAAGGCGCTCATAGACCGGCTGCTGTTGCTGTAACGAGCGTCTCCCGGACGCTGCGTCTTAACGTCAACCCTTCTGATCCTTTTGGTAAGAGTGGCCGGTTGTCGTGCTAAGTTTATATTCTTGATATCACCTCATCGCTTTCTAACAATTCTTATTTCCTGCGAACGACTCGGCCTGGTTTTCTGCGAACGCGCCCGAGGTGATCCACTATCCTGACGCGCTTTCCGGGAAATCCTGAATACTCGTCCGCCGCCCGTCGCCCTGCTTGATCCTCGACTGTGACGATATACAACCGCGGCGGCCCGCCAGCCAGAAATCGCGCACTCAACTCCAGGAAAGCGGACGGCGGGACGCCATGCTTTTCACAAAATGCAGGCAAAGCTTCAGCATAAAGCCTGAAAGCCTTGGCTAAGGCCGGAGGCAGTCATTCTTTGAAATCCCCTGGCCAACGGGGCCACGATTAAATTCAATAGTCGCGCAGCAGCGCTCCGAAGCCGTCGACTGGATCGGCGATGCCGTTGCGGCGCAATGCCCACCAATAAGTCGCGGTATTGATCGCCAGCACCGGCTTGTCGAGCCACAGCTCGGCCGCGGCGGCGAGCCGCGCCATCGCCAGGTTGGTGCCGACCTGGACGACGGCCTCGACATCGGGGCCGTCGACGGCGAGGACCGCGTCCCGCAATTCCCGCTCGCCGACATGCGCGATCAACACCGGGCTCGCGCATTTCAGGCCGACGAGCCGCACCACCTCGAACCCGCAATCGGTGAAAAAGCGTCGCACCTGCTGATCGGCGACCGGCATATAGGGCGTGACGACCCCGATGCGTTTGACGGTGCCATAATGCCCTAAGGCCTGGCGCGACGCGTCCGAGCCCATCGTCACCTTGATCCCGGCATGCGCTTCGATGCGCTCGCGCAGCCGCTCGCTGCCGTCGAGCCCGCCCCAAAAGGTCTCCGACGACATCCCCATGATCAGGTGGCCGGGCTCGCAAGTCATGACCCGGTCGACCGCCGCCAATAATTCGCGATCGACGGTATCGATCAGCTTTTCGAAATCGGCGTCGCCGCGGAGCGGGTCATTAGGAATGTGGATGCGGGCAAAGTGGTTGGTGACGCCGCGCGGGCGCATCATGTCGAATTCCGGCTGCACCACGGTGTTGGTGCTCGGTGCGATGACGCCGAACTTGATCCGCCAGCCGAGGGCGTCGGTCATTCTCGATTCTCCCGCCGCCAGGTGCGCGAGTTCACGCGCCGTTCAGACGATGCGTGCGCGGCACTCGCCAAAGCCGATCGGCGCATAGCCGGCGCGATGGCAATGGGCGCGGAAGATGACCTCGTCGCCATTTTCGACAAATGTCCGGGTCTCCCCCGAGGCGAGCGTGGTTGCTCGCCTTCCGTCCTCGCTCAATTCCATCAGGCTGCCATAACCTTCGCGAGTCGGGCCGGAGATCGTGCCTGTGCCGAACAGGTCGCCGGCGCGCAGATTGCAGCCGCCGCTGGTGTGGTGGGCCACCAATTGCGCCAAGGTCCAGTAGAGATCGGTCGTGTTGCTGGCCGACATCCGATGCGGCGGTAGCCCCTTTGCCCGCAACCCCTCCGTCAGCAGAAAGGCTTCGAGCGCGATGTCGAAAGCGCCCGCGCGCTGATCGGCGTCGTCCCACAGGTGAGGGAGGGGGTGCGGATCCCCGGCAGGCCGCGCCGGCTGGGGCACGCGGAAAGGAGCCAGCGCCTCGGCGGTGACGATCCAGGGCGACACCGTCGAGCCGAAGCTTTTGCCGAGGAACGGCCCGAGCGGCTGCGATTCCCAGCCCTGCACGTCGCGCGCCGACCAGTCGTTGACGAGCCCGAGCCCGACGATGTGGTCGCTCGCCTGGGAAATCGAGATCGGCTCGCCCTGATTATTGCCGGGGCCGACCCAGACCGCGAGTTCGAGTTCGTAATCGAGCTTTTGCGACGGGCCGTAGGTTGGCGCTGGCTCGTCCGGCGCCTTGCGCTGGCCATTGGGGCGGCGGATCGGCACATTCGAGGGGCGCACCGAGGAGGCGCGGCTGTGATAGGCCACCGGCACATATTTGTAATTGGGGTTGAGCGGATTGTTCGGGTCGCGCCGGCGTCCGCCGTTCGTCGCATGGTGGATCCCGGCAAAGAAATCGGTGAACTCGCCGATCGTGGCTGGCAGGTGCAGGGTGCATTGGGCCGCGGGGTGCAGCAGCCGCGCGGCGATCCCTTCGGCCTTTGCCCGCTCGGCGCTGTCGGCGGCGAGCAACGCGGAGACCCGCCGGCGCAATGCCACCCGCGGTGCCTTGCCGAGCGCCATCAGCGGGTTCAACGCCGGACCTGCTGCGGCTTCCGCCACCTTCTCCGCCTCGCCGGAAAACAGCCCCGCTTCGAGTGCGGCAGAGAGATCAAAGATCATGTCGCCGATCGCGACCCCACCGCGCGGCGCGCCGCGCGGCGGGCTGAACACCCCGAGCGGCAGATTCTGGATCGGAAACTCGCTGTGTCCCTTGGCCGAAGCGACCCAGCTTTCCCGCTTTGCATCATGGGTTTCGTCGATCCCGGTCATCGCCCCTCACCCTTGTCAGCGACCCTGCTCGGCGCCGATCATCCTCCAATTCCGCTGCCGAAGGCGAGACGCAAATGACCGATCTGCGGGGGCTGACCTGACCTGGCTTGGCATCAGATGAATCTGATCGGCCGTTTTGTCGTTGCGTTGTGGCACGTCGCCGGGCTCTTGCTTGTTGCCGTACTCGTCACCGAATTTGGTGTCGACGGGTGGCGGCGGCTCGGCCGCTGGCTGCATTATCGCCGCCCGACCCGGCCCGACCGCACGGCTGCCGCCGACGCCTACGCCGGCGCTCAATGGTCGGTCGCTTATTTCGACGAGTTCCGCCGCGCCGTCCGGGTCGACTGGAAACCCTATGTCGAATGGTGGCAGCGCCCATTCCGCGGTGCCTATGTGACGATCGACGGGCGCGGGCTGCGGCCAACACCGGGCGAGAATGCGGCGCAAAAGGAGACGATCCGGATCCTGTGCTTCGGCGGCTCCACGATGATGGGCATGGGTGCGCGCGACGAGCACACGATTCCGGCATTGCTGGCCCGCCGTCTCGGCGAAATGAACCACCGGGTTGCGGTGACCAATTACGGTCAGCTCGGCCACAACAGCACGCAGGAAGCGATCACGCTGCAGCAGCTCCTAAAGGCCGGAGAGCGGATCGACGTCGCGGTCTTTTACGACGGCATCAACGAGATGGCCTGCGCCGAGCAGACCGGCCGGGCCGACGGCCTGTTCAACGAAGCGCGACGCCGGGCCGAGTTCAACTTGCTGCATCCCGATCGCCGCCGCGAGCTGTTCGGAGCGGCAATGATCACGGCCGCGCCACGCACCCTCCGCCGGCTGCGCCAATTGACCGGGCTAAGCCTCGCCGGGCCGGTGCTGGCGATCGAAGCGGATTTGTCGCGGGTCGACATTGGCGCTCTCTCCGCCGAAGTAATCGCCGCGTATGCGGCGAATCTGCGGCTGGTTCGGCTCCTGGCGCGCGAGTACGGCTTTCTCCCGCTCTTTTTCTGGCAGCCGGGGCTGACCACAAAGCGGACGCTGACCCGCGATGAGCAGCGCTGGGACAAGGACTATACAAAGCACCCCGAAACGCGCCGCCGCCTTTACGCCGCGATCCTCGACGCGCGCCGGGGCTGTCGCGAAATCGCCGATGCCGCCGATACGGTCGATCTGTCGGCGCTGTTTGACGATTGGACGGACCCGGTCTACATCGATCTCTATCATCTTTCGGAAGCCGGCAATGCCGCGGTCGCCGAGGCGATGCTGCCCAGCCTTGCCGCTGCCGTGCACGCGCTGGAGCAGGAACGGCAACGGGGGTAGAGTTTTGGAATTGTGGATATTGCTGGGCTTGGTGGTCGTTGCTATGGCGATCGGCGCTGTAGCCCGCCTGCGCCGTGCGCGCCGCATTGCCGACGAGCAAGAGACACGGAACATCTACCCGCTGTGGTAGCGACCGACAGGCTCTTCAGACGGGGACGAATCCGCGCCGTGCGTGACCCGTTCGTCTCTCGATAATGCTGTCCACGCGTTGCGCACGCTTGGCGCCGCGGCTAGTCTGATGCGCTGGCTCCACGCAACGAGGCTGCCGGCACGGAGGGGTGGCCGAGCGGTTGAAGGCGCACGCCTGGAAAGTGTGTAGACGGTGATGAATCGTCTCGCGGGTTCGAATCCCGCCCCCTCCGCCAATCCCGTATTTCCGGCTGTCTCAGCCTGTCGCCTAACCCCGAGTATTCCCTGAATTGCTGCGCATCTCGGGTTTGCCCTTGTCTCCAGACGTATCGTACTATCTCAATGAGAATGGGGGAACGAAGTGGGGAATGGCAAAACGCTTTCCCCATCCTCGCCCGAACTGGAAACGGGACCGGCGATGGCGCGCACCGGCAAACTCTCGGCGGTGGAAGTGGCGAAGGCGAAGGGGCCGGCGGTGCTGCATGACGGCGGCGGGCTTTATCTCCGCGTCTCCGCGACCGGCGCCAAATCCTGGGTGTTCCGGTTCCAGCTTGACGGCAAGCGCCGCGACATGGGGCTTGGCCCTTACCCCGATATCTCGCTCGCGGAGGCGCGCGGACGGGCGACAGATCACCGCAAGCAGCGCCTTGATGGGATCGATCCGCTCGACGCGAAGGAGGCCCAGCGGCAAGCGCAGCGGCTCGCCGTCGCGAAGGGCCGCACCTTCCGCGAGTGTGCCGCCGAGTTCATCGAGAGGAACCGGGTCGGCTGGCGCAACGCGAAGCACCGGCAGCAATGGGACAATACCCTCGCCACTTACGTCTACCCCACTTTCGGGGAATTGCCGGTTTCGGCGATCGATACCGGCCTTGTTGTTCAGGTGCTTGATCCGATTTGGGCCGAGAAGCCGGAAACCGCGAGCCGGGTGCGCGGCCGGATCGAGGCGGTGCTCGACGCCGCGACGGTGCGGGGCTTTCGGCAAGGGCCGAACCCGGCAATGTGGAAAGGCAACCTCGCCCATATCCTGCCGGCCCGCGCTAAAGTACGTAAGGTCGCGCACCATGCGGCGCTGCCCTTTGACGATATGCCGGCGTTCCTTGCCGCCCTGCGGGGCCGGAACGGCATGGCGGCACGAGCGCTCGAATTTGCGGCCTTGACAGCGGCGCGCACCGGCGAGGTTTTGGGCGCGCTCTGGGGCGAGATCGATCTGGCGGCCAATATATGGACCGTGCCGGCGACCAGATGAAGGGCGGCCGGGAACATCGTGTGCCGTTATCCGATGCGGCGCTCGCGGTGCTCGAAAAGGTGCGGCCGTTGGCGCTGATGAAGGACGGGACGCCGGACCCGGCGGCACCGGTGTTCCCCGGCCCGCGGCGCGCGTTGCCAATGTCCAACATGACCATGCTGATGCTGCTGCGGCGCATGAAGCGTGACGATCTGACGGCGCACGGTTTCCGCTCGACCTTCAGCGATTGGGCGGCCGAGCGCACCGCGTACCCGCGCGAAGTAGTCGAGATGGCGCTCGCGCACGCGATCGGGAACAAGGTGGAAGCTGCCTATCGCCGCGGCGATCTGTTCGAGAAGCGGCGCCGGCTGATGGCAGATTGGGCGCGTTTCTGCGAGACGCCGCCGGCCGGCGAAGTGGTGCCATTGCGGGCTGGCGGATAAGATCAGTTCAGCGAGTGATAGGGTAGTTCCGGAGCGCTAAGTGGGAGGTGCACCTTGCTCGACATTGAACGGGACGCGACCTGGCAGGCGGCCGACAATCAGTGGCGGCGTGACAACCTTAAGCCGCCGCACCAGCGCGAGCATTTCCAGGTCGCGGAGATCGCCGAAGCACTTGCCCGGCTGCCCGGACGGCCGGAAGTGGACGCACAGCTACGCCGCAGCATTACCATCGATCTGTACGAGTGGATCGAGCGTCGCGAGTTCGCCGAGGAGGATGTTTTGATGTTGCTCGGCGGCTCGAAGTTGTGTGTGCCGTTCCCGCTCGACGAAGTGCTAAACGATGGGACACAGAAACTAATCGGAAACCCCGAGTCGAGCCCTCGGCGCCCGGTCTTCGAGTTGCGTAACTTCGATCGCTCGGTCTGGCTGAATTTAGGCGCGGTCATCCTCACCCGGCCCGCGGTGCGCCGGTATCTGGACCGCTGCGGCTTCGATGGCGCACCTCGGGTAACCGCGGAATGGTTCGGGAAAGATGCAACACCAGGACGCAAATCGCCCGGGCCAAAACCTAAATTGCGAAACCGCATCACTGAAAAAATGCTCGCTGATCTATGCTCCGGGCGACGCTCCAAAGAACAGCTGCAGGGTGACACGCTCGAGGCCCTGGCAAAGGAATACCGCGGGTCGCCGAACACAGCTAAAGAGGCCAGAAAGGAAGCCCTGACACAGTTCTCTGCAAATGCAGAGTTCTGATCACTGATTGAACTCTGATCATTGAGTTGATGATTTCACGCGGTATCCGATAGTAAGTCACTGTCCGTTGCCAATGCAGAACGGACACCCATGACTATCACTTCCTGTGGCCTTGGCCATGACAAGCTAGGAACCGCTTCCTGCGGTCTAGGCCGTGACAGTCTCAGAGCACTATATACACCGCGCGAAACCGAGACGATCCTCGGTATCAGTCACGCGAGCCTGTATCGGTTGATTGGGGCGGGTCGGCTCGATGCGCGAAAGATCGGTTCGGCGACCCGGATCACCGCCGCCTCGATCCAGGCCTTGCTCGACGAGTTGCCAAAGGTGGGGCCGCGGGGCTGACGCGAAGGCGTTGCGGATCGCCTGGAGCTTCGAGCTGGCGAGCGCGGGGGCATGTCCGCCTTCGACGATCTTGCTGAGCTGGATGAGCTTAAGCGACGGCTCGACGACCACATCGAAGCTCTGTGTCTGGAATTCTTTGGCGAGCCCACTAGCCGGCGAGCGCATCAACTGCGCTGGGGCAAGCGCGGCTCATTCGTGCTCAAGCTGCACGGTCGCCGGGGCGCGCGATGGTACGATTTCGAGGCGCAGGCAGGCGGCGACATGCTCGCCCTCATCATGGAACAGGTGGGGATCGACTTCGCCGGGGCGGTACGCTGGGCCCGAGGCTGGCTCGGTGACGGCTCGGCGGCGCGGTCGACCAGAATTAGGCCGCGAGAGAAAGTCGCCGATTTTGATGATCAACAGGCGGCGAAGCGGCGCCAGGCCTTGGATTTGTGGGCCGCCGGTCGGCCAATCGAGGACACGCTCGGCGCGCGATATCTGTCCGAGCATCGGGGCATCAACCGCGAGGCATGGCCGCCGTCGGTAGTGCGGCTGGTCGCAGCGCACGAGGTAAAGAGGATCATCCCGGCGTGGGCGCGCTGGTGGCGCTGGCCCGCGCTGATCTTCGCCGCTACCGACGCAGGCGGCACGGTAACAGGCGTGCAGCTCATCGCCCTTCAGCCCGATGGCAAGGCCGTGCTGCGCGATGAGGGCGGAAAACTCAAGCTTTCCTATGGCCGGTTGGCTGGCGCGGCGGTGCGTTGGCCGGGCGTGGGCGACGACGGGCCGCTGCTACTGGTCGAGGGCGGCGAAACCGCCGCGAGCGTGTGGCACGCCACCGGGTTCGAGACTTGGGCGAACCTGGGGAGCATCTCGAAAGCACAGCTCGACGATGTGCCGTTGTCGAGGGTGATCATCATCTGCGCCGACGACGACCCGCCCAATGCGCCGGCAAATCGGCCGCGTGATCAAGCGATCCGGAGATGGCGTGCAGAGGGCCGTCGAGTGTTGCTGGTCAAGCCGTGGCGCCTGTCGCGGGGAGACAAGTCGGATTTTAACGATCTGCTGCTGTCCGAGGGCGTCGAGGCGGTGCGCGCGCGCGTTCTGGCTGCGTTGAACGCGATGGAAGCCCCAACCACGCCTGCCCGTCAACCTCTAGAGATTGCGCGTGAGCGGTGCGCCACCGCGATCAGTTCGGCGATCGACGAGCTGTTAGGGCGGCAGCCCCCTGCGCCGCCCGCGCTGTTCAAAGTCGCCCTGATCGGCCTCGGCATCGGGAAGACCGAGGCCGCGGTCAGGCGCATCGTCTCCGCGGCGGTGCGAGGCGCGCGGATAATATATCTGGTGCCGACGCACAAGCTTGGCGGCGAACTAGTGGACCGCCTGAAAGCCGAAGCGCGGCGCCAGGGCGTCGAGGTCGCGGTGGATGTATGGCGCGGCCGTGCGGCCGAGCGGCCAGACGCGCCTGGTCAGACAATGTGCGGTGAGCTGGAGGTGGTCGGGGACGCGCAAACGGCGAAACTTAACGTGGCCCAGACTGTGTGTGTGGCGTGTCCGCGCGCCGCCGAGTGCCCCTATCTCGCGCAAGACCGCCGATGGGCGGCGATTTGGATCGGCGCGCATGAATTGCTGTTCCATGAGATGCCCGTCCCGATGAGAGGGTCGGACCTGGTCGTCATCGACGAAGGCTTCGCGCTGCGCGCTGGGATCGTCGGGACCAGCCGCAGGCCAATCGTGCTGACGATCGAGGAGATCGAAACGATCCCATCGATGCGGATGACCCCGTCGCAGCGCACCCGAAAGCGCGCCCCGCGCCGGGATAAAGACGGCAAAGAGTACAGGCGGCCAGGCGCTGGAGCGGCGGCGGATGTGGTCGCAGAGTTGATGCCGCTGCGCCGCAAGCTCGCAGCGACTCTGAATAACCACCCCGATGGGGGGCTCGATCGGCAGCGTCTGCTCGATGCCGGGCTGACGGCCAACGATGCTTCGAGGGCGGCTGGGATCGAGTGGAGGACACTCGATCGAGATGCCATATCAGGCGTGTCAACGTGGGAGGGCTTACGAGCCGCAATCCGCTCGGCGGCGATCAATGCCCAGGGCATCGATCGGCGTGAGCTGGCTTGGCAGGCAGTCGCGGACCTGTTGGGCGATGTCGGCGCTGCGAGATCGGGCAGAGCGGTGTGGGGCGAGCAGGACTCCGATGGCGCTACTTTCCGCGCACTTCGGCTATTCGGGCTGCAGCCTATCGCGAGAGACTGGTGCAACGTACCGACGCTGCACATCGACGGCACCGTCAACATGCCGCTCCTGTGGACCCGCGTACCGCACGCCGAACAGATCGCGACGATCGAGGCAAACGCGCCAGCGATGTCGGTGAGGCACATCGTCGGGAAGACGTTCGGAAAGGGCGCGCTGGCCGACGAGAAGACGCTCGCCCGGGCTTGGGATTGGTCTGTGGCCTACGCCAGCCGGCGCGGTGGCGATTGGCTCGTCATCTTGCCCAAGGCGGGCGAGTCACTGGTCGCAGCATCGGTGGCGGTGCCGACTTTCATCAAAACGGCTCATTTTGGAAATCTGCGCGGCCTCGACCAGCACCGCCAGGTCGCCGGGCTCATCGTGATCGGGCGACCGATGCCACCGCCGGCCGATGTTGAGCGCATCGCCGGCATCCTGACCGGCCGCGAAATCGAGCAACGCGTCGAGGGATGGTACCCAAGCGAGGTCGTCCACCTCGTCGCGCGGGATGGCACAGTCGCGACGGTCGAGGCTGACCGTCATCCCGATGAGATCGCCGAGGCGGTGCGCAGCGCCATCTGCCAGGACGAGTTGTTACAGGCTGTCGGGCGAGCCCGCGGTGTCAGCCGTACTGTTGCCAATCCGGTGGAGGTGATCCTGCTCGGCAATGTGCCGGTGCCGGGGTTGGTGTCCGATACGATCGAGCAATGGCGCGCGCCAAGCGTCGACGACGAGATCCTGGCACGCCACGGCGCGGTTCTGGAGGCTGCGGCACACGCCGCGAAGGTCGCCGGGCTGACAACGAAAGCGGTCGAGCACAGACGGACGAGCTTACCCCCTTTTTCCTATGAGTATTACTTATACGAAACCGGGGGTAACCTCCTGTCGGCCCAATACCAGCTCACGGGCCGCGGCCGCCGCCGGCAGCGGGTCGTCTACGACCCCCGGCGGATCGCCGACATTGCAGGGTGGCTGACCGGCAAGCTTGGTCCGCTCGCGCTCTTCGAGGTAATCGAACAACCCATCCCGGCCGAGGCCGAAACCGTATCGTCCGCCGATGTCAGCGAGCCCGCGCCCGGGCCGATCATCGAGGTCGAGCTGCCTGAGGCAGCGACGGTATTCCGCAGCGGGATCGTGCCGCCGGAGCTGCGGGCCTAGTCACGCGAGCGTCGCCGTGGAGCCTGCGTTTCGCAGGAAGCGGTTGCCCGTCGTATCGGGATCAGCCGCCCGCAGCTCGCCAATGCCGAGGCTGGCCGGTTCGGCCTGTCGACGGAAACGGCCGCCAGATTCCTGTCGACTATTGCGGGGCTGCCCGAGCGCCAGGCTGGGCTGCAGTTCTAAAGAGGAGACGCAAGAATGAGCACGCTTCTCCTCCGGTCGTTCGAGGACGCGATCACTGCCGGAGTTACGGCGGGGACCCCGAACCGCTCGATCGACGAACTGGTGGCGGAGCGCGATCGCCTGCTGGTGGAGATCCTCGCTCTGAAAGGTAGGGCTGAGGGTCAGTCAAGCAACAACCGCAGGCGCTCGCCGCACCGACCCGCTCACGAGATCTCAAGCCTGGAAAAGGCCCGGGTAGCGTCGGCACATATCGTCAACCATCAAAGCGGTAGAACGCTCTTCCGCGGCTATGGCCTCCGTACGTAGCCGGTGGTAGGTCCGCCAGTGCATCCAGCGAGGCTTTTCGGGAAACGGTTCGAGGAGGTTTGGGCTACCGCCCAGGCGCATCCTCATCTTCTGCACTCGGCTGATGGCGCGATCCCGCGGATTCTCCTGCTGGCTCTGATAGGCGAGTCCATAGCATTGACGGCACGCGAATAGGTCGCCGGCTTGGTATAGCTTCGCTATCCGCCGACCACAGCGGCGTCCGTTCGTATAGACCGCGCAAATGAACCATGCACGTTGTCCTCCGAGAGCGCAGTTGGTCCAGGTGATCAGGACGCGCTGCCGGATGTCTTGCCATTCGGTCTCTCCGTAACGGCGAGTACGGTAGCGCAACACGATGGCGTCCTGCTCGGCGTCGATGCCGATCGAGCCGGAGGGCTTGCCGTTCTGCATCCATCTCAAGCCTGGTTGTCGTCCCGGCCGCAGCTTTCCTTCGCGATGCAGTCTCTTGATGCCCCCATTTTCGACCTTCGCGCCGATGGTTTCGAACGGCTCAGTCGGGTGGAAATGCGGCATCCCTGATTTGCCCGGGCTGGGATGCCTAGGTTTTAAAAGCGGCCATTCGCCACGACCCCCGATACCGCGCTTATCTCGGCACTACTGCTGGCGGAGCGAACCGCGGAGGCATATCCTCGTTCATGGGAAGTTCGCAGCTCTCGGTGCGCCGCGCCGCTGCGGCTAGGGGAGTTTATGCCGTACATTCAGATTTCGGACAGTGTCCGATTGCTTGCCGGAGCCGCCGCATGACCGCGACGCTCGACCAGGCAGCAGCCGATCCCCAACGAACGATCGCGGAACTCCAACGCCAGCTCGACGAATGCCGCGCCGAACTGACGGCGCGCAACAGCGAATTCGACGAGCGCATCGAGCATCAGTCCGCCACGATCGACGTGCTCAAGGCGATGTCGGCCTCGCCGGGCGATCCGCAGCCGGTGTTCAACTTGATCGCCCGCCGGGCGCGAGATCTGTGCAACACCACGAACGCTGGCTTGTTCGAATTCGATGGTGAGCTCGTCCATTTGCGATCATGGGTCGGCATTGAGGCATACGGCACGCCCGAGGCAGTGGAAGCCTACACGCGGCTGTTTCCGATGGTGCCGACGCGCGGTTCCATCACTTGCCGGGCGATCCTCGACCGGCAGATCATTCATGTGCGCGACATGGCGACCGCACCCGGAGTCAGCGCGGCTGTTCGCAATCTCGGGCACAAGTCGCAGATATCGTTGCCGCTGCTGCGTGACGGCGCGGCGCTCGGAGCGATGGCGCTGTCTAGTCCAGAGATCGGCGGCTTCACTGACAGCCAGGTCGCATTGCTGCAAACCTTCGCCGAGCAGGCGGTCATCGCCATCACCAGCGCCGAGACCTATCGCGAATTGCAGCAGCGTACCGCCGATCTTCAGGAATCGCTCGAATACCAGACCGCTACCAGCGACGTCTTGAAGGTCATTAGCCGCTCGACCTCCGATGTGCAACCGGTGATGGACACAGTGGTCGAAACGGCCGCGCGGCTTTGCGGCGCAGATGCTGCAACGATCAATATACGCGAGGGCGAGGTCTACCGCCCTGTGTCGAGTTCGACCAGTGCAGCGGAGCCCGAGCATTGGGCGATCAGGCGCCTGCGAACTATTGTCCCCGGTCGCGACACCATCCCCGGCCGTGTGGCGCTCGAAGGCAGGGTCGTACATGTGGCGGACATCCGCGCTGAACCGGACTACGCCGACGCGCAGCCCGAGACTGTAGCGGCCGGGCGACGCACCATCCTTGGGGTGCCGCTGCTGCGCGAGGGCGCCGTGCTCGGCACGATTGGTCTCGCGCGGACCCGGGTGGAACCGTTCAGCGAGCGGCAGATCGAGCTGGTGCGCACCTTCGCCGACCAGGCGGTCATCGCGATCGAGAATGCGCGGCTGCTTAGTGAATTGCAGGCCCGCACTCACGACCTCGAAGAATCGCTCGAATACCAGACCGCGACCAGTGACGTGCTCAAGGTCATCAGCCGTTCCACCTTCGATATTAAACCGGTGTTCGAGACTATCGTCGAGACCGCCGCGCGGCTCTGCAACGCCGATGGCGGGACAATCACCACCCGCGAGGGCGAAGCGTACCGGGTGGCGGCGACCTTTGCCCAGACGCCCGAGTATGATGTGTTTATTCGAGGCGGGTTATTCACGGCGGACCGCAAGTCCGTTACCGGACGGACCGCGCTTGAGGGCCAGGTCATCCACGTCGCCGACGTGGCTTCCGACCCGGAATACAACCTCCCTGAGGCGGTTACGCTTGGGAAATACCGGACCTGCCTCGGCGTGCCGCTGCTGCGGGAGGGAGTCGTGGTCGGCGTGATTGCGATCGGACGGCAACGAGTGCAGCCTTATACCGACCGGCAGATCGAACTTGTCCGCACCTTTGCCGACCAGGCGGTGATCGCGTTGGAGAATGCGCGGCTGCTGACGGAATTGCAGCAACGCACCGACGAATTGGCCGCGCGCAACAACGAATACGGCGAGCGCATCGAGCATCAGTCCGCCACGATCGACGTGCTCAAGGCGATGTCGGCCTCACCGGGCGATCCGCAGCCGGTGTTCGACTTGATCGTCCGCCGGGCGCGAGATCTGTGCAACGCCCCGCGGGCTGGCTTGTTCGAATTCGATGGTGAACTCGTCCATCGGCGATCAGGGGGGGCGCCGAGGTATACAGCTCGCCCGAGGCATTTGATGCCTACAAGCGGCTGTTTCCGATGGTGCCGACGCGCGGTTCCATCGCTTGCCGGGCGATCCTCGACCGGCAGACCATTCATGTGCGCGACATGGCGACCGTACCCGGAGTCAGCGCGGCCGTTCGCAATCTCGGTTACAAGTCGCAGATAGCGTTGCCGCTGTTGCGCGACGGCGCGGCGATCGGCGCGGTGGTGATGACAAGTGCAGAGATCGGCGGCTTCACCGACAGCCAGGTCGCATTGCTGCAAACCTTCGCCGAGCAGGCGGTCATCGCCATCACCAGCGCCGAGACCTATCGGCAATTGCAGGCGCGAACCGACGAGCTGACCCGCTCGGTCGCCGAGCTGCAGGCGCTCGAGGAAGTGGCGCGCGCGGTGAATTCCTCGCTGGACCTCGACACCGTGCTCGCCACCGTCATCGGCCGGGCGGTGCTGCTGTCGCAGGCCGACGAGGGCATGATCTACGAATTCGACGAGACCGAGCAGGTCTTCGTGCCCAAATCCGCCTTTGGCATGAGCGCCGAGCGGGTCGAGGCGCTGCGCGAGCGGCGGATCAAGCTCGGCGAAACCCACCTCGGCCGCAGCGCAATAGAGCGCGCGCCGGTGTACGTCGCGGACGTACAGCAAGACCCATCGGTGCCGCATGCCGCCAGGACTTTGCCCGGCATTCACGCCGTGCTCGCCGTGCCATTACTGCGCGAGGACAAGGTTGTCGGCGGGCTGGTGATCCGCCGGCGCAGCGAGGCCGGCTTTGCCCCGACGATTGCGACCTTGATGCAGACCTTCGCCGCGCAATCGGTGCTGGCGATCGAGAACGCGCGGCTGTTCCAGGAACTGGCCGCCCGCGGCGAGGAAGCGCGCCGGGCGCACGCCGCTGCCGAGAACGCACTCGCCGATTTGCGCCGCGCCCAGGACCGGCTGATCCAGGCGGAGAAGATGGCCTCGTTGGGCCAGCTGACGGCCGGGATCGCTCACGAGATCAAGAACCCGCTCAACTTCGTCAACAATTTTGCCGGGCTGTCGGTCGAATTGCTCGACGAGCTGAAGGAGGCCGCGGCGCCGGCCTTGGCGGCGCTCGACGGCGACAACCTCGCCGAGGTCGACGAAATCGTCGCGATGCTGACCGGCAATCTCGAAAAGATCGCCGAGCACGGCAGGCGGGCCGACGGCATCGTCAAGAGCATGCTGGAGCATTCGCGCGGCGAGAGCGGCGAGCGCCGCCCGGTCGATCTGAACGCGCTGGTCGAGGAGGCGCTGAACCTCGCCTATCACGGGGCGCGCGCCCAGGACCAGAGCTTCAACATCACTCTGGAGCGCCATTTCGCCGCCGCCATCGCGCCGATCGAGCTGGTGCCGCAGGATGTCACGCGAGTGTTGCTGAACCTGATCGGCAACGGCTTCTACGCCGCCACCAAGCGCCTGAAAGACGGCGCCGGGCCGAACTTCCGGCCGACCCTCAAGGTGACGACGCGCGACCTCGGCGAGGCAGTCGAAATCCGTGTCCGCGACAACGGCGCCGGCATCATGCCCGAGATCCGGGACAAATTGTTCCAGCCGTTCTTCACCACCAAGCCAACCGGCGAAGGCACCGGGCTCGGCCTGTCGATCAGCTACGACATCGTTACCCAACAGCATGGCGGCACGATCGCGGTCGACAGCCGGGTCGGCGAGTTCACCGAGTTTGCGATCCATCTGCCGCGCACCCGCGGGACGGCGCCAACAGCGACAACCACAATCGAGGCCGCGGCATGAGCGTCAGCATCCTGGTCGTCGACGACGAGCCCGATGTCGCCGATCTGTTCCGCCAGCACTTTCGCCGCGAGGTGCGCCAGGGCACCTACGTCATGCACTTCGCGACCTCGGGTGAGCAGGCGCTCGAACGGCTGGCTGCCGAAATCGAGCCGCAGTTGATCGTGATCCTGTCGGACATCAACATGCCGGGCATGGACGGACTGACCTTATTGGGCGAAATCAGGCGCCGCTTCCCCGACCTCCCGGTGATGATGGTCACCGCCTATGGCGACGACGAACGCCGCCGCCGCGCCAGCGAGCTCGGCGCCGCCGAATTCCTCACCAAGCCGGTCGATTTTGAGCGGTTGAAGGAGCAACTGCGCCAGCTCCCCGCGGCAGCCGACTACAACAGGTGAAGGCATTGTTGAATGTCCGCTTGCCGGCCTCGCCGATCATCGAGTGGCGAGGTTATGAAGGTCGTTTTGGGTCGACTCCAGCGGTTCAGTCGCTGTCCCGCGAACGGCGGGCCGCTCGCGCGGCTCCTAGATTGGTGGCGGGCTACGGAACTTCAGGCGCGCGGTAACGACCGTCCGGGAACAAGGACGAAGGCTGCGGCAAGCGGGGCGAAACTGTGAATTTTGCGCGGGTCCTGAAAGAGGTCCTCTGGTGCCTCGTCACCGAGGGCAGCATCTCCTATCGCCGGATAAAGCTCACCTTCGGCCTCGATGACGACGGTCTTGAAGAACTCCGTAGCGAGCTGATCGGGATCAAGCGACTCGCGGCCGATGTCGACGGCAAGCGTCTCGTATTGGCGTCCGAGGGACGCCTGGCCCGACCCGAGGGTACGGCGCTGCCGCAACCATTGCCGGCCTTGCGGCACGCTGAAAAGCCGACCGCCCCTGCGGCGCAGCGCGACCTGCCGGTCGCGCTGGCGCCGGCCGCGGTCGCCGCGGCATCGGAGGCCGAGCGCCGCCAGCTGACGGTGATGTTTTGCGACCTCGTCGGATCGACGGCGCTCTCCACCGGGATGGACCCCGAAGATTTGCGCGATGTCATCGCGTCGTATCAGAGCCGGTGCAGCGCCGCGATCCGGCGCTATGACGGCTTTGTCGCCAAGTACATGGGCGACGGCATCCTGGTCTATTTCGGCTACCCGCGCGCCCATGAGGACGAGGCCGAGCGGTCGGTGCGGGCGGGTCTCGATATCGTCGAGGCGATGGCGGAGCTGAATGCCGCAATCCGCCGGCCGGCCGGGGTCGAGCTCGCGGTGCGGATCGGCATCGCCACTGGGCCTGTGATCGTCGGCGACCAGATCGGTGAGGGCACCGCATCGGAGACCGCGGTCGTCGGCGAGACCCCGAACCTCGCCGCACGCCTGCAGGCGTTGGCGCAGCCGAACCAGATCGTCGTCAGCGCGGCGACGCGCGCGATGCTCGGCGATCACTTCGACCTCGAGGATCTGGGCGCATCTGAGCTCAAGGGGTTCGCCGAGCCGATGCCGGCCTGGCGCGTATTGTCGGCGCGCGATGTCGAGAGCCGGTTTGCCGCAACGCGAACCGGGAGTGCCGCACCCCTCGTTGGGCGCCAGGAGGAGATGGGGCTGCTATTGCGGGCCTGGGAGGGCAGTAGCCATGGCCGCGGCCAGGTTGTGCTGATCCAGGGGGAAGCCGGGGTCGGCAAGTCCCGCCTGGCGGAGGGCCTAAGAGAGGCGGCCGGCAAGGATCACATCTGGGTGGCGCTCCGCTGCTCGCCGTTTCACACGGCGAGCGCCTTTCATCCGATCATCGAACATTTGAAGCGCGTGTTCGGCTGGCAGCCGGAGGATACGGCACCTCAGCACCTGGCGAAGCTCGAAGCCGGGCTCGCCGGCTTCAAGACCTTGCCCCTCGCCGAGAGTGTGCGGCTGTTCGCCGATTTGATGTCCGTGCCGGTGCCCGAGGACCGCTATCCGCACCTTCAGATGACGGCGCAGCAGGAGCGCAATGCGACCCTCGATGCGATCATTGCCTGGCTGATCGAAACGGCCGAAGGCACCCCGGTGCTGATGGCCTGGGAGGATTTGCACTGGGCCGACCCGACGACATTGGAAACCTTGGGCATGCTGATCGAGCAGGCGCCGACGGCGGCGATGCTGGTGGTTGCGACCTATCGGCCGGAATTGACGCCGCCCTGGCCGCAACGTTCGCACATGATTCCGATCACATTGAACCGCCTGCAGCATGACTGCCAGCGTCTCGACCAGAAGCGCGCTCACCAGTTGCAGCAGCTTCGTCCGCTCCGACGCTGCTATCGGCACCAGCGGATCCTTGAGCGCGAAGAGATCGGATTGGCGATAACTCGGCTGCGGATGCGGCACGCTCGTCTCCTTCGCGAGGAGAGTCGTCGCACAGCAAGCTTTGCAAGGCATCGAGCTCAAGGCGCAGTTCGCGTAAACACGCCAATGATAAACGCGGAACCTCTGTCACTATCATCGCCGCCGCCCGATCCTCTGTCATCCAGATCGGCAGTTGCGTCAGCGTGCCGTCCGGCTGGCGGACGGTCAGAGCAACTTCGTCGCCATGGCGATTACGCCCCGTGACAATGACCGTTTCGCCGCAATGAGGATGAAATCCGTAACGGAAAGTCACCTCACCCAACCGATAGTGAGCACTATGAAGCTGCTTCGCCGACCCCGGGCATGGTCATCAATCGGCGACAGGCGGGGGTCCTGACGTGCGCGTCCCGACGCGCTTTTCCAGAATGGCGAGCTGATCGCGCAGTTCCCTGGCGGCGTCAAGCAACGGGTCGATGATCGCAAGCAGCATCGGGTTGCCGGCGAGAGCTTCGCGGACGCTCCATGCCCATCGGGCCCCCAAAGGAAGCGGAACCCAACACCCCGCAGCATACCGCGCACGCTACTCTCGTATTGCGCAGCCGTCGGACCAAGGTCGTCCTGGTCGACAGCAGCGTGCACTGTTCGCGGGCATCGAGCGATTTCAAATGCACCTTTGGGGACGCCCTGTAAGGTCATTGAAAGGATAATGGCCTAATATTCACACAACTAGATACCAAACCGCTGGTGCGAAAGCCGACAAAGCGGAGAACCTTGGGAGGAACGCATGCGGTGTTCACGCTGGATAGCGATAACACAGTGCAGCCGAACCGATAGAGTTTTGGTCTGGAATCCCCAGTCAGGAACCGAACCTCATCGTGCTCAGGTGTTATGGGGCACAGATTTCCCCGGTTCGGCGGCACCGGCGGTCCCGGAGCCGAGCAACCTTCACCTCCTGGTCGCCGGGCTTGCTCGGTTTCGCAGCAGTCCGCCATCGCTTTCCAAAGCAAATGCCATGCTCGCTTCTCTTTTTACGTTGGTGGCCGCTACTGCCCTGCTGCCTGCTTCGATCGTTCTGTGGCACTTACTTCGATCGGCTACAATTCTCGGTGTAGCTTGATGAAAGAGGGGCTGCTGTTCGCCCTGTCGCGGCGGGTGTCGCGCAAAAGCCTGCGGATCCTGGCCTATCATGGGTTGTGGACGACGCCGGGGTATCAGTACGGCAATCATTTATTCATGCAGCCGGAACAATTCGAGCGGCGGATGACCTGGTTGCGGAATTCGCGCTATCCGGTCTTGCCGCTCGCCGAGGCGGTGCAGCGGCTTGAGGACGGCAGTTTACCGGACCACGCGGTGGTGATCACCATCGATGACGGCTGGAGCTCGACCTACAGCCATATGCTGCCGATCCTCGAAGGACTGGCCTTGCCGGCGACCGTTTATGTGACGACGTGGTACGCCGACCACCAGATCCCGGTGGTCAATGTGGTTGTCGATTACATCTTGCGACGCGCCGGCCGATCGCCGAGCGAGCGGTTCGCGATCATCGCCGAGATCGTGAAGCTGCCCTCGCTGGCGCAACGCGAGCAGGCGCTGCGCGCATGCGCCGCCCGGTTTGGCGTGACCACGGATGAGTGGTGGGAAAGCCGCCAGTTTCATCTGATGAGCGCGGCCGAGATCGGCGCGGCCGACCGGCGCGGCCTGGACATCCAATTGCACACCCATCGCCACCGCTCGTCCACTGTGGCCTCCGACCATCTCGAATGCGAGATCGCCGACAACCGGGCGGCATTGGCCAAAGCGTGCGGCCGGCCGGAGCAGAGCTTTCGACACTTCTGTTATCCGAGCGGGCAGGCTCATTCCTCCGCGGTTGCGGTTCTCGAAGCTGCCGGGGTCGGTTCGGCGACCCTGACCGAGAGCGGGATCAACCCGCCGGGCGCCAATCCCTATCGGCTGCGCCGGTTTCTCGACGGCCGTCTGGTTTCCGAGGCCGCGTTCGAGGCCTATTTGAGCGGCGCCCACGCGCTGTTCCGCACCGTCAAAAGTCTGGTGACCGCGGGAGGCTGATCACCCAAACCCGGCCGGCCCCGATACCCTTTCCCGGATCGCCGTCGGGCATCCGTACGCTTACGTAGGGTTTGAAACGCGTCCCCTTTTTAATTAGGGGATGCTAGTTTCATCCTGGCGCCCCTCACCCCTAGAACGAAAAAGGAGCCAACCTGTTACTGGCCTCGAGGAGCTTTGGGGAACGCAATGGGGGAGTTGTGCCGGCATTCATCGGCGTCATCGGTCACTCCGAGGCCGCTATAAGAGCAGTTGGGGGGCTCGGCGGGAAGGTCCTCGACCGCATCGATATTGACCTCGTCGACCCCGTCAAAGGGACGGCGCGGGACTCGACTAAATCGTCGTCCGTGAAGAACGAGGCGGACTTGGCCGGTGATCCAGACGCGGAATTTGTGCTGATGGTTGTGGCCGCGATAGCCTTTGGCGTGGGTGTAGCGCCCAACTATGATCGCTGCGCGCTTGGCCAAGCGCCGATAGCTCTGCCGCAGCGGCACATTGTTGCGCTTGGCCAGATCGACCAGCTTCTCCAAGGCGCGATGGCACAGCCGCGCGTCGGTCGGGTGGGCGATCGCTTTTGGCTGCACCGTCGTGTCGACCACTACCCGCTCGAGGTCGCGCGTCGTCAGCGCCCCGGTCTTGTGCGCCACCGCCACGCTTTCCTAGACCAGAGCCGCGAGCGGCTTCTCACCCAGCCGCTGGCGCCAATGGGTCAATGACGAGCGGTCGATCGAGAACCCCCCAATCAATCTCGCGCGCAAGCCGCACCAGCGGGTGCCCGAGGTCGATGATGTCTTCCACAGCCGGCCGCAGCAGGTCCTTTTGCCGATTGTCTCGTGGTCTTGCCACCGCGTCCCCGCCTACGCCGATGACCCGCCACACCCCTTGCCATGATTTGCCTAAAACGGAAATCCCAAATCGCCGGAAATCTCCGCCCAAAACCACCCCTTCCCCTTTCCTGCAAATTCGATTACTTCAACTCAGCGCCCAGCCCGCACCAAACTGCGCCCACCGCCATTCTTCACGGACGACTAATTAGAAATCACGGCTCCACGGGCATGAGAACTCCGGCGTCAGCCGTACTGTTGCCAATCCGGTGGAGGTGATCCTGCTCGGCAATGTGCCGGTGCCGGGGTTGGTGTCCGATACGATCGAGCAATGGCGCGCGCCAAGCGTCGACGACGAGATCCTGGCACGCCACGGCGCGGTTCTGGAGGCTGCGGCACACGCCGCGAAGGTCGCCGGGCTGACAACGAAAGCGGTCGAGCACAGACGGACGAGCTTACCCCCTTTTTCCTATGAGTATTACTTATACGAAACCGGGGGTAACCTCCTGTCGGCCCAATACCAGCTCACGGGCCGCGGCCGCCGCCGGCAGCGGGTCGTCTACGACCCCCGGCGGATCGCCGACATTGCAGGGTGGCTGACCGGCAAGCTTGGTCCGCTCGCGCTCTTCGAGGTAATCGAACAACCCATCCCGGCCGAGGCCGAAACCGTATCGTCCGCCGATGTCAGCGAGCCCGCGCCCGGGCCGATCATCGAGGTCGAGCTGCCTGAGGCAGCGACGGTATTCCGCAGCGGGATCGTGCCGCCGGAGCTGCGGGCCTAGTCACGCGAGCGTCGCCGTGGAGCCTGCGTTTCGCAGGAGGCGGTCGCCCGCCGTATTGGGATCAGCCGCCCGCAGCTCGCCAATGCCGAGGCTGGCCGGTTCGGCCTGTCGACGGAAGCGGCCGCCAGATTCCTGGTGACAATCGCGGGGCTGCCCGAATGCCAGGCTGGGCTGCAGTTCTAAAAAGGAGACGCTCAGATGCGCGAAACGGCCGCCGTCGCGACGATATCCGGCCCGCGCCTTCTAGCGCGGCGGGTCGGTGTTACCCGCAACGCGAGCGCTTGGTCTACGAAAGCACAGAACGACGCCTCTAATGTTTCTCGGTCACAGTCGGCGGAGGTTATCCAGCCAAGATGCACGAGCGCGGCGGTGTCGGGACCATAGAGCTCAATCGCGACGAGGCGGGTGCCACGTCTCCGACGTTCGCGAACCCGCCTCATCCGCTCTGCCGATGGTGAGCGCTTTGACCGGTCTGGTTCGGTGCTCACGTGTCTAAAGCTACCATTATCTTTTCACCTTCGACCGTGCGACTGGCGTCCTCCGATCGACGTTTGCCTCACGTCACGTTATATTTAAGTAGGCCTTGTCGCAAAGAGAACGGGCTCTTCGATAACGCTGCAGTGACGCGCAACAGCGCCCGAGTGACGCGTCACAAATTCCTCTATCGTCGCCCCATTTCAGTCGCCTGCCAGTCTGCGCCCTTCCCGACCATCGGGCTATTGGTGAGGCTTGCCCTGCGCCGTCGTCGTCGGTCGCAGCGTCCCGATGCCGCCGCGCCGCGGCACCTCCGCGGTGGCGCGATGCCGCGCCTTCACGCGGGCCTCTGCGCGCTCGTCGAGCCACGCCTCGACCTGCTCATCGCTCATGTTATCGAACTCGTCGACGATCTTGTTCTCGATTGAAGCAAGCCGCGGCTTTTCATAAGGCAGCGCGGCTTTCGCGGCTTCCATCCGGAGCCCGATCGGCTGCTTCGGATCTTTGTAGACGGTCATCAGCAGGGCGTGTGCGTCGCCGTGAAAAACTTCCGAGCCGAGTGCAGCACCCTTAGCTGAATACCTTCCGCCACAGCGCTGAGGTCCAGCCACCCCTCGCCGGCGATCCGGGTTCCTCGCGCCGTGGCCCGTAGGTCACCGCGGGGTGCTGGAATTTTCCGGCGGCAATACGCCTGCGCGCGCGGGATAGCACGGCGACGACGTCGCGGTGCAGCGTTTCGGGATGATCGTTGAACAACTCGATGCTGCAGAATTCCCGATCCGTCGTCTCGTCGATGGTTTTGAGGATGATCGGCTCGAACAATTTCCCGACCCCGACCGCGTTCAACGCGCCGATCAGGCAATACTGTCCGCGCTGATTGATGTAGGTATGTTTGACCCATTTTTTGGGGTCCTCGACGAGGTCGATCACCTGATCGAACTTTTCGAGATAGCGGTAGGGACTTTCCACTCCGTCGAACGGCATGGCCGCCTCCACGAATTGAATCCTCGCGCTGTGCTTCGGCATGTGTAGGCTTTCACGACCGGCCTGAAGTCAACAGTGCCGTGCTCCGAGACGCGTCTATCATTCGCCGCCATACTCGATGGTCCAACCGTAATCCCGCGCCAAATGGTAACAGCTCCGCTCGGCCAGCGCCGATATCGTCAACAAAGGATTGACCCCAAGCGAGGTCGGCACCACTGATCCATCCATCACATAGAGTCCTTCGAGGACACCGCCACCAGCGTCGCCGCTATAGACCTGACCCTTATGATTGACCACACCGCTGTCAGCGTTGTCCGCCATCACACATCCGCCGAGTGGGTGGGCCGTTACCAGATTGTGATCGGTCAGTTCATTCCAGATAGGGTTCTGAATGTAGTCACCGCCAAGTGCCAGCGACACCCGCCGCATCAACTCACTGGCCTTTTCAAATTGTGCCTGCTCTCCAAGACCAGGCCAATCAATTCTGAGTCTGTCGTCGTTGAGAGACATGCGCCCCATACTGTCGTCATCCGCGAGCAGTATCAAGCTCTGGGTATTTCTGACCGCTCCAGTACGGGCTCCCAATAGGTTGCTTTGGACTTCAAGGATTTCCTTTCTTATCGTATCCCTTAGGCCTCTGCTGGCATGGCTGCCCGTGAGCCTAGCCTCAATGGCCAACAGCGGCGCGAGGCCGTCTGACAAGGCTCCCGGTATGGCCGCCTCCTGCAGCAGCATCTTGCTGTCGCTACGCAAGTCCACCATGACGGTCGCGGTGGCGCCTATCGGAGATTTTGGGTCGGGTGCGTCAGCGCCCAGGCCCACACCGTTTATTATATGATCGGTGTCGTAGGCAAATCCGATCATGTCTCCGTTCGTGGAAAAGTGATGGCCGATCTGCTTCGATAGTTGCAACCCGTTTTCGTGGGAGCGCAGCAGGATCTCCGTACTGCCCAAGGTCCCTGCCGCCAGGATAACGATCTTGCCACTCACCTTGAATGCCGTTTCACCACCGTTTTCATCAGTGCCGTTGCCGTACACATGCCAACCGCCATCTGCCTTCTCCACGTGCTGGACGCGCGCTCGCACGAAGATTTCGGCGGAATGCTTCTTTGCGTCCGGCAGGTAGTTCATCAGAATGGTGTTCTTAGCGTGGTAATTGCACCCGGTCACACAATCACCGCAGCCGACGCAGGGGAACTGCGTCACGCCGATGTGGTTGGTATCGTTCGGTAACGGTTGGAAATTGACCAGCACCGGGATAGGAACAGCGATCTTACCCAACTGTTTCGCAGCTTCTCCAAGTGCGACGGCCTTTGCCGCTGCCAAGTGGAGGCTGGGAGCAACAGAGGGT
Organism: uncultured Alphaproteobacteria bacterium; assembly: GCA_963774345.1. Taxonomy (GTDB): domain Bacteria; phylum Pseudomonadota; class Alphaproteobacteria; order ATCC43930; family CGMCC-115725; genus AP-15. The sequence goes on along the minus strand of CAVZFB010000057.1, from coordinate 68,373 downwards.
CTGAGCATGTCTTCCGCGTGGGCGAAAAAGCTATCAAGCACCGCCTCCCCGCGCAATTCAGCCGGCCAGGCATCGGCAGCGAAAATGCTCGGGTCAGGCCGAAGGCAGATACCGGCATTGATAAGTGAGGTGCCTCCCAGGCCGCAGCCCACAACGACATTTATATCCTTGTTATACCGGACATCGAACAATGCCGCGTGCGAGCCTGTGCGCGCTATCGGCGAATCAAACTGCACATCCTTGAGCAGCCTCAGTCCATTATTTGGATAATCTCCAGGCTGCTTCTCCTCGCCTCGCTCCAGCAAACATACTGTTTTTCCGGCACGGGCCAGGCGCGATGAAGCGATGCCACCACCGTAACCCGAACCGATCACCACAACATCGTAGTGGTCGCGCATTTTGTCGATCGGTGACGAGAGGGTTTCGACCATAAAGTACCTCCTGCTGCATTCGGATATACACTCTAGACGACAAATAGCGCGTCTCAGTGAAGTGCCTCGACTCGCTGCTTAAGGGCGCCATTCAATGCTTGAAACATTGGAGGGCCGTATTTTCGCAATATGAGCCGAATAACGGGAAATAGGACACCACTGATGATCTCTCCATGATGAAATATTACCCCCTCCCGATCCGTCGGCTCTATAGCGAAGTAGTGATCGCCCCTGAACACGTTAGGACTTAAGAAATGAGCCGAGAAACGTACTTCACGTTCCCGTTCGAACTTGAGTACTACTGCCGCTGTCCATATCCTAATGCCTCGCGGCATCTCGAACCGGTAGCGAATCGTAGCATTTTGGTGGACGTTTCCGTTCACCTCGAGGACGAATGGGTTCCATTCCGGATAACTAGGAAAATCAGTAAGGACTTCCCATACGCGAGATGGCGGAGCGATGATGCCGATCTCGGTTCTGATTTCGTAAGGCAAACAGTCTCTCCTGCTTCCCGAGAAACCGAATTTCGGTACGCTACGGCCCCCTGGGCATCCGCGTCAACTCGGTACATCCCAGCTATATGCCGTATGCCTCGATGCTGAAGGCGACCAATGCCAACGAGCGCGCCGACAAGATTGCGCTGACCCCGCTGCGCCGGCTCGGCGAGCCGAGCGAAGTCGCGTACGGCGTACTATTCCTCGCCTCTGACGAGGCGTCGTTCGTCACCGGCGCCGAGCTAGGGAAACACTGAACAAACCCGGCGGCGGCTGAGGATCGAGGCTGTTTCGAAAGCGGCACCGCTGATGCGGCTCTGCGTTGGCAGAATTCGAGATCATGCGGTTCTGTTTGCATTGTTCGCGCGGTTCAGGCCGCTCGCGACACCGTCAAATCTGCGATTGCGCGAGCAGGGTTTTCTTGACGATCACCAATGCCGCGCTTGATCGCGATGTTCCAGGAGACATCGCGGGCCGCATGTTCCGGCCGCTTGGCTCGCCCCGGCATAGCTGGCATCGGCGAAGACCGCCTCCTCCCGGCCATGCAGCAGGGCCGCCATCCGGTTGATGTCGACTTTGTTAGCGGCGGTGCCAGTGAGTGTGAGCACCACGCCCGAGGCGACAGCGGCGCACGGTGGGCGATCTGGCCGCTCGCCGGACCGGCCGCGTCGACCGTCGTTAGCGCTTGATCCCGGACAGGCCGTTCTGGATCCCGGCCTTCGCCCAGGGACCCCACGGCATGGTGAAGAACTTGAACCCCTTCTGGATGAAGAAGTTCGGGTCCATCTCGGGCGGAATGAAATACATCCCAGCGGCGATGCCGCGCTTTGCGGCGGCTGCCGCGATTTTATCGAGCGCTCGCTGATAGGTGTCGCACTCGTAGTCGAGTGGCACCCCCAGCTCGATCGAAAGATCGGACGGGCCGATCAGCAGGACGTCGACGCCACGGACCGAGGCAATGGCATCGAGGTTCTCCAGCGACTGGTTCGTCTCGATCATCGGCACGATAACGAGCCCGTTGTTCACGGTATCGAGGTAATCGCGGTAATTCTTGAACTCTCCCCACTCGCCGCGCACCCCGGCGTTGCTGCGGTTGCCGAGGGGAAAATAGCAGCAGGCGCGCACGACGGCCTCCGCCTCCGCGCTGGTGTTGACCATCGGCACAACGATGCCTCGTGCCCCGGCGTCAAGCGCGAAGCAGATCTGATAGGCCTGGTTCGCAGCGACGCGCACCAGCGGCGCCGCCTGCTTGCCGCGCATCGTCTGGATCGACGGCTGCAGCTGCTTGATCTCCCAGGCGGAGTGCTGGGTATCGAACAGCAGGAAGTCGTACCCGGCGTCGGCCAGGATCGACACGTCAACGTTCGGTGTCACGGTAGTCCCGACGACGGTTCTACCTGACTTGATGGAGTCTTTGATGGCGTTCATCTGGCGTCGATGCCTCCCACAGTAGCCTTTAGCGCCGGTTCAACCGACCGGCGGTGACGGGCCCCCTGGCGCGCATTATCACACATCGGCGGGAGGTCGCCGCGCCGCATGGCTGTCATTTTGAAAATTATCTGGCGCAGGATTTGAGAATTATCTGGCGTGCCGCTCCTTCAAAATGACAACAGGCCGTGCGATCTGCCAAACTTTCGTTTGGTAATCGGGGGGAGCGGACATGGCACGCTTCGACAACAAGGTGGTGCTCGTGAGCGGCGGGGCGCGCGGCCAGGGTGCGGCGGAGGCCCGCCTGCTGGTAGCGCAGGGTGCGAAGGTGGTGATCGGCGACGTGCTGGACAATCAGGGCCAGTCGCTCGCTGTCGAGCTTGGGCCGGCTGCGTCCTTCGTCCGGCACGATGTGACCTCGGAAGCCGATTGGGCCCGCGCCGTCGAAGCCGCCGAGAAGCTCGGCGGCTTGCACGGCCTGGTCAACAACGCCGGAATCTACCAGCCGGCCGCGCTGATGGAGACCGACGACGCGCTGTGGCAGCGCCACATCCAGATCAACCAGTATGGCTGCTTTCTCGGCATGAAGGCGGTAGTGCCGGCGATGGAGCGCTCGGGCGGAGGGTCCATCGTGAATATCTCGTCAGTCGCCGGCCTCAAGGGCTCGCCCGGGTCCTTCGCCTATGCCGCGACCAAATGGGCGCTGCGGGGCATGACCAAGGCGGCAGCGATCGACCTTGGCGGCCGCAAAATCCGGGTGAACTCGGTTCATCCCGGTCCAATTGATACCGACATGATCGCGTTCCGCACGCCCGAGCAGCGCGAGGAGCGGATGAAGCAGGTGCCGATGCACCGCTACGGAACGCCGGAGGAGGTTGCACAGCTGGTGGCATTTTTGCTCTCCGACGAGAGCAGCTACATCACCGGGGCGGAGATCGCCATCGACGGCGCTTCATCCGCCTAGCCCCCACGGGATGGGCTGCCACATGCAATTCCGCGGTTTGCGCCTTAACCGGCCATTCGGGGCGATGGCGCGCTGGCGGGCGGCGCAAACAATATTGCTCACGCGCCCGTAATGCGCCGATCGATCCGCTAACCCACTCGACGATGAAAAAACGGAACCCATCGCCACCGGCGGCCCGCGAAGCTTCTTGAAGTTGGGCCGTGTGATGTCGCTGAGCGCGCAGAGTGGCTGCATGGTCGCGGAGTCTTATTCGCGCTTTGGGGTATCTGCCACATCGCCGTCTATCCGGTAGCAGCGAACATCATCGTCGCGGCCGCGATCATCATTCTGGCGCTGGTCGGAGCGGCGCTGCAGGATCGTAAGAAGGAGGCGCTCCAGCCCGACATGTGGCCTGATTGGGAAAGGAAGACCAGCTATTGGCCGTTTGGCGCGATCGTCTCCGGTAAGGCGCGGCTCGGCGGGTTCGGCATGCACGCGCTGGCCGGTGGTGTAGTTTTATGGCTCGCCGCAACCTGGGCGCACATTCCGCTGGCCGGCTGGAGAGCAGGCATTTGGCGTTGGCTCTAAGCGCTTCTGACGCTGTGCAGGTGATCATCGACGACAGCTCAGAGTGAGACGCACAGTGATCCGCGCGATCTGGGGAACGGGTGGTTTCGGCACCGAGCTGCTGATGCCACGGCAAGTCACTATGCCGGCAGTTGCCCTTCGACGGACCTTCGTTGGCGTTCTATATCAGAATGCCGCAGTCTATGGCACGTAGCGGGTGACGCCCTCGACGATATCCTGACCGCGGCCGCGCAACTCGATCACGTTGCGATCCGGATCGCGGACGAAAACCGAGACCTGCCCGCTCTCGCCGAAGCTGACTGGGCCCTGCGTGATCGCGATATTGTTGGCCTTCAGGGCGGCAATCGTGGCCGGAATGGATCCGACGCGAAGCGCCATATGCGTGTAGCCGGGGTATTTGTCTGGAACGTCCATCAGCACATTCGTGTTCGGCTCACCCGCATCTGCGTTGAAGATCAGATTCAGTTCGACGCCGTTTCCGTTGTGGACGATCGCGACGGCGTCGCCTTCGGCCCGGTGAGACAGATCGAACCCTAGGACTCGATAGAAGTCGAGCGCGCGATCAAGATCGCGCACGCGAATGCCGATGTGATCGACGCGCTCTATGGCGACCTTCCGGCCCATGGCGACCTCCTTGGAGCTGCTTCACGCCTGATTTAATGCGCCGCCCCGCCGGCTGCAGCGCCCTTGCGTAGCATTGTGACCGTCGGCACGGCGACCAGCAACACGACCCCGATCAGCGCGAAGCTGTCAGCGTAGCCCATGATCGTGGCCTGGGCGCGGATTGTCTGGCCGACGGCGATGATCGGGCGGTGCATCGCGCTGGCAGGATCGGGGTAGCCGTGCGCCATGAAGTAGCGCTGAAGATCGGCGAGCCGGTCGCGCGTGGCCGGCAAATTCATGAAGTAGCTCGCCGCGAAGATGATGAGACCAGCCCCGACGAGGAGCCGGGAGTCGATCCGTTTCATCAGCACCGGCACGAGCCGTATCACCAGGAGCTGCGGCAATCCGGTCCAGGCCACGACCTCGCCGATCTGCTCGGTATCGAAGCTTGTGCGACGGCGAGGTAAGGCGGCAGCAGATAGGCGGAGCCGTAGAGCGCGAAACCGAGCAGGAAATTGCCGAGCGTGCCGAGGCCGAAATTGCGGCGCCCGAGCAATCTGAATTGCACCAGTTGGTAATGCCGCCGCGTCTGAGGCTGGCGCCGCTCGAATGTTCGGACGGGACCAACCCGAGATAGGCCATCAGCTGGCGCGGATCGGCGAAGCGCGAGAGGTCACCCAGTTCGGCGATCAAGGTCGCGGCATTGACCAGCGCCATGCCGCGCATCGTCTGCGACGGCGCCGCCACCGGGGCCAATGTCCGCCGATCGGTCTTGACTCGGTCGCCGGCGCGTTTCGGGATCAGCGACGGGGCGACCACGACACATTCGTGCCCGCGGGCCGTCAAGCGACGGTGAATGACGTAACCAAACAGCCCCGCCTCGTAACAGGACCGCAGCTTCATGCCGTCGCTCCCGAGCTTGCGCTGCAGAGGATCCAGCGCTGTCGCTGTGTTCGTGATCCGGCCGTACTCCCGCACCTCGCCCCTCAGGCCACCCGACGCCGCCGCGACAACAATGTCTTCCTTGTGAACATCAAGCCCAACGTAGGTGATACGATCCGCCATGACCCGTCTCCTATGCATGCGGCTCGGTACCGGCCAGACCGGCGCAACCCTCGTTACCTGCATACTGTGAGACGGGTCGCCCCGTACTCAGGCGGACATGTGGTCTAGGAGTAACTTTGCAATGAACTTTGGCGGCCTGACGGCTGCTGCCTTGCTGCTTGCTGTAAGCACAGCGGTCCAATGTGTGTCCGGCAGGGCGGCAGCCGACGAACTCGATAGCTGGTGCGCACAGGTCAAGAAAGCGTCGAGCATCGTCATCTGCAGCGACAGCGTGCTGCGCCAGCAAGCAATTGCGCGGAACCAAATATTTGAGGCGGCCCGCTCGAAGCTCAGTGCCGATGCCTATAAAGTGCTGCTCGCGAACCAAACGCGGTGGATCAAAACCTATACGGCACGGTGCGGCGTCGGGGTTGACGATCCGCCACCGGCGATCTCGGTCCCGCAGGCGGTCATTGAATGCTATCGGCGGGAGTTGGTACGCCCGCACGAGTTATCTCACGTCTCGCCTTTCCGATTCTGCCTTTTCCAGGCAGGAGCCAGCGTCGACGGCAGGGGTGGATTCCGCTGGCGCGGCAGCTGAGGAAATCCCCTTGGTCGAGGCGAATGGCATCTACAAAGTGCCGGTGGTCATCAATGGTGTGCTCCCCTTGCAATTCGTACTCGACAGCGGCGCGTCGGACGTCTCTCTGCCGGAAGATGTATTCTCGGTGCTGCAGCGAACCGGCACTATCACAAGCGTGGACTTTATTGGCACGGGCAATTATCGGCTTGCTGACGGCTCGATTGTACAAAGCGACCGATTTTACATCCACGAACTCAAGGTTGGCATTCGCGTACTCCAGCACGTCAGCGCCAGCATTGGGGATAAGCGCGGCCCGCTGCTGCTCGGGCAAAGCTTCCTGAAGAGATTCGCTTCGGTAGAGATCAAAAATACCCGGCACATGCTCGCGCTTGGACCAGAGCGGTCCGCTGTCGGTGAATCGGCCGCCTTGCAGTCCACGCCCCCCGCCGCAACGCCGTCCCCGCCCGACGACTGGATTTCGCCGCCGGCTACCGGACCAACGTTGACGCAGGTTCCCCATGATCCGTTCGCTCAGCGGGCGCCCCCATTCGATCCCACAAAGCCCTATACTGTCGTACCGCAGGGAAGCAATGTTACGCCGGTCGTCCCGATCGATATTACGAAACTGAAACTAACAGACGTAAGTCTCGCCTATGGTCCGCTTCTGCCGAATGTCTTTGAATTCATCGTAGCCAACGCGGGACCGCAGCGAGTGAGCGAACTCACTATTGGATATCATGAAGTGCCCGGAATCTGTACAGTCAATCTTTCTGACTATGACGGCTTCAAGAAATTTTCCACAGATTATATCGGACGGCCGCTCGATCTGACCGCCGGAGATTCGGTCGTTCTTAAGACACAGTTCAGCGCCAACGCACGAGGATTTTGCATCATCGGCGCGCGTTAGGGTATTGGTCAGAGCCCCGATTTTATCAGATCAATATTGCCGCCTCGGACGGTATTTCGACTGCCTGCCGGGCGGGCTCATCGCAGAGCATTCCGGGTTGGCGCCCTGGTACAGATCGATCAGCGCCTCGCGGTCGTCCGCTTTCCACTGATCGAGGGGCAAGATCGCCGAGCAGTCGTGCTCGCCGAAGATCCAGCCGTATTCCGCAACGACCTCTCACCGGCCCAGGAGAAAACCCAATTGACCGGCCGCGCGCTCGATGCAGCGCTCGCCGATCCCCGATGGGAGGTACAGCCCGAAGGCCCGATTTGGGCGATTGCCTTGACCCAACTTCCGCAGTTTGAATTTAATCAACGTTGATAGTCAATGGCTTGTAGGCCATTTTCAGATTTAGGCACCACAGTTTTGGGCAGACTCAGGGGGCGACCGGCATCTCCTGGAAGACGGGCGGCAGGGTGACGCCGATGGCGCGGCAGATCGCATCGCCGGGAGCGGTGCGCAGGCCGCGCGGCGGCCGGGCGAGCTGGGCGCGCAGCAATTCCCCAAGAATGCGCTGAACCGGATGCTGGGCGCGCACCCCCGCGGCGACCACCTCGTCATAGGCCGCGCGCATTCCGGCCAACTTGAGCTGGCCCAATAGCTCAATGATCTCATGCCGCTCCACGGTAAGCTTCCTCGTGTGGCGGCGGGTGGCGCAGCCGGTCATAGCGGGCGCAGTCGGCCGCCGGCTCGATCGCCAGCGTCAGCGCCGCCGGGGTCGCTATCGGCCGAGGCGGGGCGGCATCGCGCTGCCGCGCCAGGATGTTGAGCACGACGTCGCGGCCGAACAGCTTGGCCGATAGCGCCTCGGCACAGGCCGCCTCGACGGCGTCGAGCCCGGCCTCGGCCACGGCTGTCAGTATGTCGACGAACTGGCGATCGCCGTCGTCATGCCCGGCAAGCTGGCGCCGGATCTGCGCCAGTGCCGGCGGCAGATCCCAGTTGCGAAACGGATCACCGTTGCGCAGCGCCCCCGGCTTGCGTGCCAACACCGGCAGGTAATGCCAGGGATCGTAGGCGGTCTGGCCGCGACCAAAGCGGCGGCGGTGCTCCGCGACAATCTCGCCGTCGCACCAGACGACGATGCGCTCGGCGTAAACCCGCATCTGCGCGGTGCGCCGCGCCGCCTTGACCGCGACGCTGTACCGATTGTGGTCGAAGCGCACCAAGCTGCTCTTCGACACCGCGACCTCGATCTCGTGGAACCCGTTGAACGGCCCCCGATAGGCGATCAGGCTCGCCCGCTCGGCTTCGAACACCTCCCAGACCGTCTTGTCGCGCTGCTCGGGGTGAGCGCTCTCGCGCGCCTGGGCGAGACAGCGCGCTTCCAGCCAGGCGTTGAGCTCGGCGTAGTTGGCAAAATACAGCCGCGGCGTGAACAGCCGCTCGCGGGCGTTGCCGACCTGGTTCTCGACCTGGCCCTTCTCCCAGCCCGCCGCCGGCGTGCACGCAGTCGGCTCGACCAGGTAATGCGAGCACATCGCCAGAAAGCGGCGGTTGAAGCGCCGCTCCTTGCCCAGGAAGACCGCGTCGACCGCCGTCGCCATATTGTCGTAGATCCCGCGGCGGCACGCCCCGCCAAACAGGCGGAAAGCGTGGTCGTGCGCGTCGAACACCATCTCCTGGGTCTCGCGCGGGTAGGCCCGCACCAGAAACATCCGGCTATGGCACAGCCGGATGTGCGCAACCTTGACCGTCGTCGTCACCCCGCCGAGCACCACGACTTCGTGCGACCAGTCGTATTGGTAGGCCTCGCCCGGCGCAAACCACAGCGGGATGAACACCGGACCCTGCTGCGAGCGCGCCCGGCGCCAATCCCGCACATGGCGCTGCACACTGTCATAGGCGCCCGGGTAGCCCTCGGCGCGCAGCAACTCGAACAGCCGCCGCGCTGTCAGCCGCTCGCGCGCCGGCCGCCGGCTGTTCGCATCGAGCAATCCGTCAAGCCGCGCGACAAACGGTCCAAGCCGAGGCTGCGGCTGCACCCGGCGCTCGTAGCGAAACTCGGTCGATGATCCCCGGATCGCCTTGCGCACCGTTCGCCGTGAGATCCGCAACTCGCGCACAATCTGGCGGATCGGCTTCTTATCAACCCAAACCGCCCGCCTAATCCGGCCGATCGTTTCCACTGTCACCATCCCCGGCCACGCTCCCCTCAGCAACCAAAGGGAGCATTCGATAATTCGCGGGGTGGGTCCTTATTCGACGCTGATCACCCCAATAACCGGGTCACTCTTCCACGCTGAGTTCCAGCGCGCGAGGCCGATCTGCTGCCGGTCGGCTATTTCCATGTCGTCTTTACGCTGCCGGCCGAGATCGCCCCGATCGCCTACCAGAACAAGGCCGTCATCTACGACCTCTTGTTCCGCACGGCCGCCGAGACGCTGCTGACGATCGCCGCCGATCCCAAGCACCTCGGCGCGCGCATTGGCGCCACCGCCGTGCTCCACAGCTGGGGCTCGGCAATGACCCACCACCCGCACGTCCACATGATCGTGCCGGGCGGCGGCATATCGCTCGACGGTACGCGCTGGGTGCGATGCAAGCCCGGGTTTCTGCTGCCGGTGCGGGTGCTCTCCCGTCTGTTCCGGCGGCTCTTCCTGGCCGCGCTCGCCGACGCCCACGCAGCGGGCCGGCTGGCGTTCTTTGGCGAGATCGCCGGTCTCTGTCGTCGCGAGGCCTTCGCCGGGCATCTCGCGCCGCTGCGGCAGAAGAACTGGTTTGTCTACGCCAGGCCGCCCCTTCGCCGGGCCGGAAGCGGTGCTTGCCTATCTCGGTCGTTACACCCACCGCGTCGCCATCGCGAACAGCCGGCTCATCGCGCTCGACGGGCGCGGCGTCACCTTCCGGCACAAAGATTACCGCCGCAACGGGCAGGCACGGTGCCGCACAATGACGCTCAGCGCCGACGAGTTCATCAGGCGCTTCCTGCTCCATGTTCTGCCAAAGGGGTTTTACCGCATCCGCCACTACGGACTGCTCGCCAGCTCCAGCTGCAAGCACAACATTGAGGCGATGACAATCCCTGTCGTCTTGCTGCAGCAACCATCCGCCGGAACTGCTTGTTCCCGGCGCCGTGCCCGTTTCAGTTTGGCATCGGCAAGCGCCGCCTCGACATTTTTGATCAGTCCTTGATCACGCCCTCGGCCACGCTGGCAGGACCCGGTCCGCAATCATCAGCCGCTCTCAGCTCTCACCAACCTGCGCAAAACCATCCCGCGCCAACGCCGCGGCGCGACCAATTCTCCATAGACGGCCAACTGCTCGCCGCTGTCCCGCGGGTTCGTTTTTCGGAGGCTTTCGGACGCTGGCCCTCGGCCCTTGCCCGGGTCGACTGCTCGCGCCGCGCCGGCATCCGAAACCCTAACCGAAAGCGGCCGTCCCCGCTGCCGAAAGCAAAACTGAGGTCCTGACCCGAGGCGGTCGTTCGTTCTCGGCGTACATCTAATGCCTCGATGGGTCTCATCGGTTGCGAACTACGGCTGATCTGATAACTTCAGCGGTGTGGGGTCAGCAGCCACCCCGCACCTCAAGACAGTGGACCGACCCTTGTCAGATCCCGCTTGCAGGCCCCGTTCCTGGCAATGGATTTGAGCGACTGTGACGAAATGGTCCTATTTGCAGCGGCGCTCGGTGCCGCTCACAACGAAATTGACCTGCCGGCTCCCGCACCGGCCGCACACAAGCCGCTAAACGCCATAGCGTTCCGCCATCTCGGTCGGGCCCCGGTTACCGTATGATATGAAAGATCGAGGCCAGAGCCAAGAGGACCCCGATGACAATAATGGCGAGCGTCGCGACGACAAGAAGGCGGGTGACTATCTTTTCTTTGCGCCTTTTAGTCCATCGCATAAGCTCTCCCAAGACGGATGGACCTGAGCATCTCGTGACTTAGTTTGTTCCCTTAGGGCGCGGCAAAGCCCAAAATTAGCCACATGTCAGATCTATTGCCGGCTGTCGGCTTGTGAGCGCACAGGTGCTGATGCGATGATGCGATCGGATGAGACGATCGCATCCCTCACGATCTCCACGCGCCGCATTCGGCGTCCCGAAGCTACGAGGGCCTCATCATTGAGTTGTATTATGGGGCGGTTCGTAAGAGACGGGGTGAGCTCGCCAAGGAAGACATCCGAAGAAAAAGCACCGTTCGCCTCCATTAATTTCCACGCGAGGCGGCCAATGACGTCGCCAAAATCGCTTCTTTGTTGCGGCTACCCGCACCGCCTGCGGGTGCCGCCAAGCCTGGTCTGGTTCTCGGCTCGCCCCTTCGTCCCACCGAGCCTGGCTCGTGCCGATCGCGGGAACGGTGGTCGAGCGGGCGGAAGACGGGACCGCATTCTCGCTGTTGGCCGCATCTCGTGCTGCGGCTTGATCATCATTGCGACTGGCATACCCGATAGGACTTGAACCTGCGACCTCCGGGCTCGAAAGCTGTCGCTCTGATCCACTCTGGTAAGGTAAGGAATTGCCAACCGGCAGCGCAGGAGAAGAGTTCTTCGCCGGCGGCGCGGCCACCCGATTTGGGAGCTGGGCGCGAGCGATCAGGGGCGGTGGTGCAAGCGCCCTTTCGCCCCACGACAAGAGGGCCAGCACGCCCGCGACCGCAATGGCAACCCCGTACCAGGCGACCGCGAAATTCAGATGCTTCTTACGCCGCTTCGAGTCTTCTGCAGCAGGAGCGCGGTCCTGCTGGGCAATGGCCGTACTGGATGGCTCAGGTTTGGGATGAAGCTCTTCAGCGGGATTCAAATCCTCGACCCGCACGTTCTGGTTCTGCGCCCCCGCCCTCCTGTCCAGTAGCGATAGCGCCTCGCGTATTTGCTCTGGACTCAGCTCGCGTTGAAACTCCAGATCGCTCATAGCGGCGTCACCAGCAAATCCCAAAGACGTGATGCGCTGATCTCTTCGAAGGTCGACGATACCGCTATAGGTCTAAAACCGATCCAGGGGAACCTGAGTCATTTATCTGGCAAAGGGTTACGCAAGATGGCGCGGGATGAATGACGGCTTCCAAAAGCGCCGCAGCCCTGCGACTGGCTCTAAGTAATGTCCGAAAAGGGGCATTTTGACCAGTTCCCACCGACAAGCCTGAGCGTCGGCTATCGGATCGGTCAGAGGACCTTCGCGGCACATGCCTATGCGAGTTGGGTTTGAAGTTTTAAGCCGCAATCGACCCGCATCGTACAGCGGAAGCGGCTACCGACCTCGAACGTCGATTCGATGATGGTGTTGCGCGCGAGGCGCGTGGCGCGGCCGGTTCGAAATACGTGACTTTGCGGGGCAGGCTGCCGCGGGCCATTCCGTTCCTCCCCGTCAGGTCAGGGTACGGTGCGCAAGGTCGTCAATTCTAAGCGAGCAAACGGCGAAACGATCCTGCTCGCTTGTCTATGCCTGCAAAAAGGAGACCCCTGCGACAGCAAGGGCCGCATCCGGCTCGTAGCGGCGGCACGACGTGGCGGGATGGAACGCCACGTCGTGCTCGCGCTAGGCTTATGGGAAGAACAATAGATCGGCGTAGCCGAGTAGGGTATCGCGGGTCCCGAAATCAGCGATGATCGGCCCGTTGCTGTCATTATTGTCGGTCACACAGACGAAGCTCGAAGCGTCGGTCGTATCGCCAACTCCGCGATACCGCGCCAGCTGCGGATACGCACACATCGGCCGGGTAAAGGCGACTCCATTTGCCGGCTTGTCACCCACGTATTTGGTGCCGATGATGCGCGTCGGCGCCACGCCGTTTTCGACCCATTGCCGCAGCGCCAGGAAGACGTCGTGGTCGGGGTCTTCCGGACCGCCGAGGTTGTCGGGGCCGTTGAATACGTTGGCGCCCGGACCACCGCCACAATGGGTGACACCGGGAGCCAAGAACAAACGTGCGAAGTTCTGCGTATCTTTTACGGGATTAGGTCCGCGCCCATTGGCGCCGATGACCGCAGTGTAATAGTCGAGGCTGCCGCGCGGGCTCACAAACGGGTCGGCAAGACCGTGATACATCAACAACTTGCCGCCGTTCTGGCGAAATGTGCTAAGATCGGGATTGTTGGCATCCAGCGCCTGTTGCCAGGTCAGCCCGCTGCCGGCCGACTTGTTGTTAGTCAGCGCCACATCGCTATCGAAGTTGATATTCAGATAGCTGAAGTTGGCCTCGCCGTTGAACACCCCATCCTTGAAGAACGACGCCGAGCTGCCGCCGGGCGCATTCGGATTGCCGACAAGCACCTCGCGCCAAAAGGTCTCGCTGCCCGGCAGAAAACCAGGCCAGATCTGCTTTTGGCTCTTTGGGTTTGAGGCCCCATCGTAGATCGCCTGCACGGCCTCGACCTGGCCGGCGGTCAAACAGGTACTTGGATCCTGGCCCGCCTTGCATTGCAACGTTTTGACATTAAAATGGCAGTCGCGCGGATCGGCGAGAAAGGCATCACTTGCTAAGCCGCCGTCTTGGCGGCCGCATTGCTTCAGAACCGCAGTCGTAACCAGGTTGAGTTGGGTTTGCGGCAAGGCGGACGCAGGCCCGCCGGTGTCCGAGTGCACTCCGGTCCAAAGCTCGCCAAACATCAACGCCGTCCAATCGATGCCGGCATAGGCGCCGGCGACGATGCCGTCATAATCGTCGGGATAGCGCTGCGCCTCCATCAGCGCGTGATGGCCGCCTTGCGAGCAACCGTAGAAATAGGAATATTTCGGCCCTTGTTGGTAGTAATCTTGGATGATCGCCTTCGCTGCCACGGTAGTATCATGCTGGGCTCGGTACCCGAAGTCGTTAACTCGTTCGGGTTGCAAAGAGAACGACCAATTGCTACCGGTGTGGCCGTTATCGTTCGACATGGTCGCGTAGTTGCGAGCAATGGCATTTGCCATCAGCGAAAAGGTAATTGAGCCGGCAGAACCGCCCGAGCCTTCTCCGCGAAAGATGCCGTTCCAGGTTCCTGTCGGCGGCATCCAGACTTCGAAATTGATATCAGACTGGCTGGTCGGCGTGGCCGTAGCCGCGACACGGCAGAAGGTCGGCAGGTTCACGAAGGTCTGGCCATTGGCCGCAGTGTAATTGCCGGCAGGGATCGTCTGCGCCGCCGTGATTGTGATGTCGGTTAGGCTGAGCGAAGCCAGGTTCGAGCAGGAATCTGCGGCGGCCGATCTGGCGCCGGCAGCGATCCCTACCAATCCGACGGTTGACAGTAAAAAGAGGAAGTTAGGGCGCTTCATTGAGTTTCCTTCCCTTGATCTGGAGAGCAAACGGGCTCCTGGCCGATCAGTCACCGCACTAACACAGCCCGGTAATGGAACTCCAAGGAGAGACGTACGTCTGCGGATTATGCTGGCCTTTTACAGATTGAGACTTGTGCCCCCTTGCGTGCTCAAGGAACGCAGGGGGCACAACTCCACCCTATTTTAGCTCTAGAGAACTAAAGCTCTGGACTAAAGGGATAGAACTGCCAGACACCATCGGTTGGCCTTTGGCCTATCCCGGGTTCGCTATAGTCACAAACCCCTTGAGGAAAGATCGCCTTGAGCTGCGCATATTCCGAGTAGGTGAACTTCACCTTATAGCTCTGGCGGTCGATCGGCATCAGCTGGCATTTCAGAACGTTGTTTTCTAACGGCTCGCCGGCGACCATCCGCGGCGTCGAAAACGCCGGGTAGAGCATGTTGCACGTCGTGTTGCCCTGATAGACCTGCAGCTGGGCAATCTTCACAGTACCTTTGTTGGTAAAGCACGCATCGACAAGGTCGCTTGGCTTCGCACGCTCGATGTCCCATGTGTTCCGAGAACGTGACCCATAAGTCGATAGTGTTGTTAGCCATTCGTCCATCTGCGTCAGGGCGTGGCTCAGGACCGGGCTGGTATCGCTGAACAACCCGTTTCCGGTTATCGAGCTCCCGTCCTCGATGAGCATGACCTGATTGTCGAAGTTCCCATTCACGTCCACTAGCCGCTGGCGCATGGAGAAGGAGTGGAAGCGCGAGTGGACTTCGTTACCGTTCTGGGGTTGGTCGACATAGCCCCGGTAGTCGATGAACGGGGTATGTTTCAAGCCCAAACCAGTATAGGTAATGCGTCCACTATCATAAGCGGCAGCGATGGCGGCTGGGTCACCCACTGTGCGGGTGGTGACATAATTGCCGTCGTTGTCATAGCCGCCGATGTTTTGGTTCAGGTCGATGAACTGCTGCTTGGTGATCGCGCCTGCGTTGAGGGCTTCTAGTCCGTACTGGACGCCGACGGTGTCGAGGGCACGGCGAGCGAAGCCGGTTGCCGGGTCGCGCCCAAAGACATTCACTAAATGATCATAGATATCACAGCGAACGCCCTTCGGGTTTGTCTTCGCATCGTATTGAGTGCTTGTCGGAATTAGGGCATTGCATGAACCGCCCTGCGCCTTGACCCGAATCGCATTGGGGGCTCCAATCGTAGTCAGGGTCGTCACAGTCGGATAACCCGTGGCGGCCTCGATCTGCGCGTCGGACCATGTCAAGCTGGTCCCGTTCGTCAGGTAATGTTCGAACAGGTCCGCATCGGTGATGTTGTTGACCATCGCCGCCGTGAGCTCAGGGAAAGAGCATCCCATAACGAGCCCGTCGAGGAGACCGGGATATTCGTCGGCGATCGGATGACTCGCCTCGGTGCCGCCAGAACAGCCGTATCCAATCGTGAACGCAACCGGCCCGAAGTTCTCGATGAAGCGGGACCTTGTCATAGCCAGGGTCTCGGCGGCCAGCAGATCCTGGCAATTGTTGCCGTAGACATTCAAGGTCGAGGCCGCGATACCATATCCTTGGCGCAACATCAGATCCTCAAGAATTCCACCGTTCCCGAGGCTCGCCCCCTGAATGTACCAACCGCCAACACAGCCACCGCCGAGCGTATAGACCAAGCGATGATTCCACGCGGACGGAGGATTGAATGGCGTAGGCGCACCTTCTTTGGTCGGGTCATGCAGAACCGCCGTCTCGTAGATCCCGCGGTTGATCGTTCCGGTCTCGACGCGCACGATGTACGGGACTGTCTTACCCTGACTCGTTGTTGTCTGCGCAAGATCCGCTGGATAGCTCGTAAGGCTTGGCAGTGGTTTGAACACGGCCCCGGTCGTTTGGTAAACGTAGTCCACACGGGTCGCGATTGAGCAGTCCGAGTTCGAGCGCCGACCCCAATGTCTGCGTCGAAGCCGGCAGCTTGAAAAGCTGGGTCATGCAATAGAACGGTTCCTCGTGCGGACCCGAGAAAATCGGGCCGGTAATCGGATAGTTTGTCAGCGTCAGACGAGCCGAAAGGTACGGCTGGTTATGCTTATCGATCGCCTTCGCGGTTAAGTTATTCTTGCCGACGCTCAACCCTCCCACCAATCCAAGCAGAGAATGACCGCCCGCTTCAGGCTGAAACACGCGTGTGACGTCTTGGCCGTTCAAGAACACAGCCACGTCACGGGGCGCCATTTTTCCCGATCCGCTGATACGGACTAATACAGTACCGCCGCTCACTATGTCCGGCCGAGATGAAAGAGTAACGATGTCCAGGCCCTGATTTGAACCCGCCTTTGTCGCTACCGTTATCCCGCTCACTACTCCGGCGGTTAACAGGGAAAGTATAATAGATAAAATCCACAAGAGACGCGGGCGTCGATCTTGCATCGTTTCCCTCCATTGGATACACGACATTGGTAGGCATCGCGCGCCCTCACTCGATGGGAGAGCGGTTGTGACGAAATTGTGGCTATTAAGGTTAATATCCGTCAAGCTCAGGAGGGGACTATGCGCCACATATCAGCCCTGTGACGATTACATACCTCCGGTTATATAACGTCGCGGGACGTATATATGTTCAGGTTAACTTAATGCGGGATTGTTATTATTTTTCAAATACGCAACTCGACGGCTTCGACCGGGCCCAGCCTGGAATGCGACCCGGAGACTGCAAGGTCGCGCTCAGCCAGCCGCTACGTCGTCGCAGAGGATTGGGTTCCTGTCCGGGAGCGTAATACGAGCGCAAGACTTTCAGCCAGTGCGCGCGTTCGTCGTCGCTAAGCGCGAACAAGGCCGCCCTCGTGGCCGGGGACGGCGAGGCCGGCGGCCAGGTTAATCTCAAAGAGCTGCTCCGAAACCGAACGCGCGCCCTGATGATAGAGCTGACACTGTCGGCCATTGGTGAGCATGCCCCACCGGAGGTTTCCCGTGGTGGACGAACCCCGGTGGCTGCCGCTTCGCGAGCAGACATGGCAGCGCCATCGCTGCACAGCTATGCCCCAAAAATGCTCCAGTCGGACGAATATTCCACAATCTGAGGGCGTTAGATAGTCGGGTTAGGTTCAGGAGCTGCAATGACTTATCCCGATCACGTCCACCGTCTCAATTTTCGGGCTGCGATACAGCTTCTCAGCCCTCTGGCGGCTGACGTCGTGATCGCACTTTTGTCGCTGGGGCTTGGGCCGCGATAATCGCCGGTCTCGCCGCCTGCCGTAAGCGATCTGCCGGCGGCAATCGAGGCACCACAGGATCAGCCAGCCGCACACGAGTAGCAGCGGCGTTGCCGAGCGTCATGCCGACTTGTGCAAGCGTTACGCCGCGGAAGGCTCTTGCCGCTGTGCCCAGCAAGAGCGCAAGCAAGTAGTAGGCGCCGACCTTGGCTTCAAAATTGGTTCCGCCTGGTCCTGATGCTGCCGTGCTTGTTCCGCCTGCCGCCATTATTGAACTACCAGCCCTCGTTCCCGGTTTCCGTGCGGCCGAGAAACTCGGCCAAAATGCCAACAATTTTTGGCATCCGTCCAGTCACAATGCCACCTGAACGGTTCATCGTTCTTTCGAATGCCTGCAAGGGCATGGCCTGCGACGTCAGGCGGAGACTCGATGCGTCACAGTCGGGCCCATTAATATCGATCGCCATCGCGGGCTCTTTCGACTGTTACTGTCCTCAAATCTACTCAGATCCAGAGTATCCATTTCGCCTCAACTCAGCAATTAGACGGCAGGCCACCCCGCACCGACGAACAGCATGGCCAAGGCCAAGGTCGGGAATGGGGCATGAAGGGCGGCTCCCGCGGTGAAGGCCGAACGGCCGGTGTCGGATTCGAAAGCGGTCCGTTGCTATCGATGATTGCATGGCGGCCCTCACCCAGAATTTCCGGATTTCGGTACACCGCCGGATAATTTTTGACGCAGGTGTTGAGAGCAATTGGCATAGTGGGGCAAATCCGAGAGCGAAGTAGGAACAAGCAGTTGCTGAACCGGCGTGAATTCAATCGACTTTGGGTGACGCTTGGCTCGTCGCTCTTTTCGGTCGGCACAATGAACGTGGCGCTATCGAGTGCATCGGCTCGTGTTGCGGCGGCCCCTACGGTAAAGTTCTCCGATGGGACAATTGTCTCGGTGCTCGGCCAGGGCTCTGCAGGTCTCGCGCAGGGAAGGCATCCGGAGGCCGCTGAGGAAGACGCGCTGCGCACAGGCCTTTCGCTCGGGATGACGTCGATCGACACGGCGGAGATCTACGGAGACGGCCGCTCCGAGAAATTGATCGGCCGCGTGATTGCCGGTCAGCGCGATCGCGTATTCCTGGTCTCCAAAGTGTGGCCCACTCACGTGACAGGTGACGGCATATTGCGGGCTTGCGAGGCGAGCCTCGGCCGTCTCGGCACTGATCATCTCGATCTCTACCTGCTGCACTGGCCAAGTCGCGACGCCGAGCTCTCCAGCATTGTGGCGGCATTCGAAAGTCTACGTGCGTCGGGGAAGATTCGCGCCTGGGGCGTGTCCAACTTCAAGGTCAATGACATGGAAGACCTATTCCGTGTTTCACACGGCGATCGCTGCGCGACCAATCAGGTCCTCTACAACCTCGGCAACCGCGGTATCGAGCGCGACCTGTTGCCATGGTGCAAGCAGCACGACATGCCGGTGATGGCCTATTCACCGCTCGGCGGCTCCGGCGCTACTCTGCTGCGTGATCCCACGCTTGCACATCTCGGCGCTGCACATAATTGCTCGGCGGCCGCTGTCGCGCTGGCCTGGACAATCCGCAACGGTAATGTCATCGCAATTCCCGAATCCGGCTCGGCCGAGCATGTAAAGGAGAACGCCGTAGCGCTCTCACTGATACTCACACCGGATGAGCTTCATGCGCTGGATGCAGCACATCCACCTCCCAGCCACTAGAACGAAGAGCATTGGATGCGGCTGGGGTGATGCGGGAAGCCGGCAAGCATCCACGAGGGGGCGCTCGAGGTGGGATCGCGAATCAGCTGCCAGCGGTCACCGTTTGAGCTTCTATAGAAATCTTCCGCCGATAGGGCCATGGGACGGCTCCTGTACTTTGCTAGGCGAACCATACATGGGGCGTAGCCTCCTGTCCGTCACGCGTCCACCAGCCGGGCGCTTGGACGTCGGCCCTGCGCTTGTTTCTGCCGGAATTATTACAGTCCGCTACGGACGCGCGCGCGGGGATCGGCGCTTTGCCGGCGGCGCGTCGGCATCGGCATGCTCAACGCGGCAGGCGGCGGTACGATCCGGTGCTTTCGCGGTCACCGTGCGGTCGCCTCGTCCTCGGGTGCAGAGTCAGCAGCGCCCGAACTCGCCGCCCGACGTCGTCGACAAGGGGGACCATGCTCGCCGGCGGCGGCGCGCTGCTCAGCAATCTCGACTTGGCGCTGCGGGCATGCCACAAGCCTTCCCATCTCGGTCACCTACGAACCGCTGATCGGTATGGCGCTCGGCGCCGGCCGTGCCCTCAAAGAGATGAAGACCCTGAAGAACGTGTTGATCGATATGTGGTCCCTGCTAACGCGAGAGCTTCCCGGCAATCAAATCGAGCACAAATTGTTCGGCTGTCTCACGAACCAGCTCCTCGGTCATTTCGTCAAATTTTTGATGTCTAGCGTCGAATACTATTTGGCTTGTCGATGATGCCTTAGCCATCGTCGATGTTCCAAATTCACACGTATATTTATCTGGATCAAACCGCACTTGCAGGCTGCCTTGCCGGGTAAATTCCTCATCTTCCGATAAATTCACGTTGAGGGAAATTGGAGCAGAGGCGTCGGTTTGTTCCTCCACTCTTTCTCCGAAGAAGCCTTCGGCCGCTAAGCGCGCTACGACCTCATCGAAAATAGGCCCGATCACCCCGGACTTAATTCGCGCGAATCGAATCCTCGCTTCCGCCGCCGCCTCTTTTCGTTGGTTTTCCGCCGCCTCCGCACGCTCGCGATCTGCTTTGAGCTGTCGAAGTGCTGCGTCGAGCCTTTCGTATGCCATTTCGGCCTCTTGAGCGTCAGAAAGGTTTGCGCGCGCTGTACCATCAGGCCGCCATGAGTTGCCAGTTATAGATTAGTTCCATCAGAGGGCGCCCGATTGCGCGAAGGTGAGGGTGGAAATTCGTTGTCGCGAACCGGCGACCCGACTTCGCCTAATCCGTTTGGCAAAATCGGTTTTCAAGTGCTCCCCGCGGTTCCCCAACGGGCTGACGACACTACGTCATGCGGCGAAATGGGCAAGTCCAGCTATTGTTTTCGGAAAATCCCGAAACAGGGATTTCGTAAATGGGCGGCTTCGGATCGGGACGCCACGGCGGTACGGCTACGGCCGAGGGAACAGCCTCGTATGTGATCACAGCCAGTATGCTCACGCGGGCGGGACGCGGCGTAACGGGAGTGGCTCATTACGATGGGGGCAGCTTCTGGGTCGCGATCAGGGTCGATATTTCCTGCCGGGGACCCCTGTCCCCGGCCAGCCTTGCTAAGTGCTGCGCGTTACGACTGGCGGCGTCGACGCCAGACAAGGCCGACGAGCCCGCCGAGCGCGGTCGCGACCAGAGCCAACGAGCCCGGCTCGGGGACGGCGGCGGCAACCTGCGAATACACCGCGATGCAACCCGGATTCGCTTGTGTCGCCGGGCAGGGGTCCACCGTGGTGGTGCCGGCGAGCGCCACGAAAACATCACCGTTGAACGGATCTACCGCGATCGAATGCGCACTCGTGGTCGTCGGCAGATTGACGGTCTGGACAATGGTGCCATCGGCGGTGACCACGTCGAAGAACCGGCTAGTGTTGGTGCCATCATTACCGGTGACGTAGAACTCGTTTGTCGTCGGGTCGTACCAGATCTCGTCCGTACCACCCAAAGTCCCGGCCCCGACGAACTTGAGGAACTGGCCGTTTTTATCGAGCAGGACCGCCTGCGTCCCCACGTTGCCGCAGCCAACTAGCATGTTACCGTTCCCGCTAACGGCGAGTCCGGTCGGCGAGCACCCCGCCGATGAGATGCCGGGCAGGGTTCCGAAATCGATGGTTTGCAGCACTATGCCAGCAGTGTTGATCTGGGCGACCCCCCCTGGGTTATTTGGGTTGGGGGGGGTAACCCCGCCGGACAACTGCGGAATAGAAACCCAGAACGAGGCCCCCCCCATTGTTGTGGTTTGCGGATTCCACGCCGGCTGCTCCATGCCGCCGGCATTGATCCCACCCTGGCTTGCGGGGACCTCGATGGGGCTGACGCCGAGGGTGACCAGCGGGTGTCCGTTCGAAGTGGAGAAGAGATTTCCGTATGCCGGGGTCTCGGCGTTGTTAGCGGCGAGGACCTGATTCGTCAGGGGCGAGAAGGCCATTTCGTCAACCCGGGTCGTACCGCCGGTCGCTAACGATTGCACAAAAAACGGGGTCGCCGGATTGGTCGCGTTGTAGACCCTGAGCGCGCTGTCGCCGTCACCGGCGTAAAGGGTTGTGACACCGCCCGAGGTCACCGTTAGAACGCCATCCGGGCCGGAAACCGAGGTTGTCGCCTGTTGCCCGGTAAACCCGGTGGCCCGGCCAAGGAATGTCGAGCCGGATCCCGAAAAGATATCGGACAGCGGCATTGGACCGGTCGGCGATAAAGATGTTTCCGGTCACCGCGTCGGCGAAGCTGATGTCGAATGCAGAGAACGCCCCGCCCGGCTGTACATTCGCGGCGTCCGCCGGGACCGGAATAAAGGTGTCGAATGTCACTTGACCCGCGACGGCTGGACCGGCTGTTGCGGCTATTGCGACCGCGCCCGCCAGTACAAATGATTTTGTTACCTGTCGCATGCACTCCTCCCTACGAATTCATGGGGTTGTGGATCACGGTATGGCGGAGAACCAAATTCCCCGGGCGTACACGAGCAACTACCAGCGCGTCCCCGACGCCACGCAAAGCCGCGCCCGATCCCCGCCATCACTGTGCAGCCGCCAGCCCCTCATGAATGATCCGGGCTAGTCGGTTTCTGGTCTACGGTACGAAAGGGCACCCTTCCGCTGTAGGTTGCATCGTGAGTTCTGTCAACAAACAGCTCACATTATGCCCCCAATAGCTCACGATAATCTACACCGCCCCCAAAACCTCACGATACGAATTTTGCGTCCCCCAAAACCTCACAATACGGAAAAACGCCTTGGTTTTTGCGGCTCTCAGCACCACCCTTTCATCAGCCGCCCCCAAGTCCGCTATTTCAAACCCGCACAAATCCGTGCTCCAGGCCCCCCTTAACTCACATTGCGCCCCCGCCACCTCACGTAAAACCCCCACGACCTCACGTTATGCCCCCCAAAGCTCACGTTAAATTCCGTAACTCATTGAGCTTTCCCCATCTTTCTGCAAACGAATCTAGAACTTTGAATAAGAATCTTCTTCCGGCGTGGAAAACTCTATCACTTGATAGCTCAAAAGCACCCCCGCCTCTTGGGGGCTTCGCCCCCGCCGGCTCGCTCGCTCCGCTCGCCCCAGAGCGCTACGCGCTCTTCCCCACCCGGCAGCCCCCCAAGGGAATGCGCCTCCGGCGCATAAACCAGCGCGACACGCTAGCCTACTGCCCTGCCAAAACCACATCACAACCGCCCGAGCGCCCCGATACGCCCCATTGCTCTCCAATGAGAGCACGCGGCCAGGGCGGAGACCAAAGGGAGGGGCCTTCACTCGTGGAAAGGCCTTTCAGGTCCACAGGGCGGCCGCCTGATACACGATCCCGGATCGCCGCGGGGGAAAGAAATACGTCCTCTACAGCCTTTCCCCTACGGCCTCCCAGGTATCGCCCACAGGCATCTTCCTGGTTTGCATCAGCGATAATCGCGCGTTCGCCGATTTTCTTCCGGCGCCGCTCGGCCCGGCAGGAGAGCGATACTTGATACTGCCCTTGATTGCTGCGGCATCCCAAGAGTTATACATAACCATGTCTTAAACACTACGCGTGAGTTAACTATATTAATCGGCCGATACTACGTTCCATTACACGCTCAGCCCCAATCAGGCAGCGCTGGTCCGCCAGGCCGTCGAGGCGGGCCGAATTGTCTGCGGGCAGGGTCAATGCGCCGGGATGGCGTGGGCAAGCCAGTCGACGATCAGGCCGGCGACTTGCAGATTGTTCTTTTCCAGCATGACCATGTGCCCGTTGCCGTGGATGCCGTGATCGCCGAGGCGCAACGCGGTGACCTTGACCCCGGCCTGTGCCAGATACTGGGCGGTACAATGGTCGTAGGCCGAGTGATAGGACGCCTCGGTGGTGATGACGACCACCGGGATATCGGCGAGGTTGGCCAAGCGCCGCGCGGGCGCCTGCTGCTGCCAGCAGCGCACTAGATCGGGCCCATCAGGCTGTGCCTGCTGCTCGATCTTCAGCTCCGTTGGATCGTTCACCGGCGAATCGTAAGTGATCGGGATGTCGGTCACCCCCCAGGCGCGCGCCTTGTCGGTGCCGAGCACCGCGTTTTGAAACGGTGGTCCGGCCGGCTCGACCGCGACGACCGCTTTGACCAGTTTCGGCCGGGCGTCGGCGATCAGCCAGCCGAACGGACCAGATTGTGAATGGGTCAGGATGATCGCGGGGCCAATGCGATCGAGCAATGCGGCTACCCCTTGCTGGTTGAGCCTCTGGGTCTGAGCATTGTCAGCCAGATACGGCACCTGCGTCGCATAGAAGGCATCGAATACGGGATCGCCGATGCGCCCGGTGTCCGGCCATTGCGAATGCAGCTTGGCCTGAGGCCACAAATTGAAAACTTGCGGCGCGGTGAACCGGGATTCGATCTGCTCCGCCGCGAAGGTGGCCAGCTTTCCATCGACATCCGGCAGCCATGGCGAACGGCCACGTGCAGGTTGGTCGATCATGTAAACGGTATAGCCCTGTTCGACAAAATAATCCGCCCAGCCGGGCCGACCATCGGGGGTGCCCATCCAGTTGGTCGCCGTTTGCGCCGCGCCGTGGATCAGCACCAACGGATAGGGCTGGCTTGGATGACGTGGCGTCAACACCTCTACATACATCTGGTCGTGCATGAATTGCTTGCCGGGCTTACCCACATAGGAGCCGCCGACGTAGAAAAACCCCCGGCGCGCGATTGCCGACTGGTCATAGCTCGGCACCGGCTTGGTTGCGGGATCAGCTGCTTGGCCGGAAGCGCTGACCATTGCCGAGGCAAGAAGGCCGGCGATGATCACAGCACGGTAAAACATGGCTACTTCCCAAAAGTTGATCGATCGGGTCTATCTTAGCTATTTTTGCGAACAAATTCCCGGCCCGATTTGCGTGATATTGCTTGTGAAAAGAACCGCCAGCTCGGAAGCGTAATGGCGGGATCAACGTAAGCTCCCGATGCGTAAAATCACTTACTCGCGCTTCGGACGCGTGCTGCAGACGGAAATGCCAGGTCGGGCCTGCGCGCGCACGCGCGCCGGGTTGCCGAAAGCCGTAGCTCCGGCGGGCACATCGCGGGTGACGACGCTCCCGGCACCGATCAGCGCGCCGTCGCCAATGGAGACGCCCGGCAGGATGATTGCCCCGCCCCCGATCCAGACATCGCATCCGATGCGGACCGGTCGGCCGAATTCGAGGCCGGAGGCCCGCACCGCCGCGTCGCGCGGATGGTCGGCCGTCAGGATCTGCACCCCCGGCCCGATCTGCGTGCGGTCGCCGATCATGACCTCGACGACATCGAGGATCACGCAATTGAAGTTCAGGAATACGCCCGCGCCAAGGCTGATGTTGAAGCCGTAGTCGCAATGGAACGGCGGCCGGATCACGGCTCCCTTGCCGACGGCGGCAAAGCGTTCCACCAGCAGTTCGCGCCGGTCAGCGGGTGAGATGTTGCGGGAGCCGACATCCTGTCCCAACACCAGGAACCGAGATGACGTATCGAATCTCCTATGATCATGGGTTCGCAGCATCGACCGGCCCACGAGGCCACGAGGGGGCGACACGGACGGAATATTTTCACGGCGAACACGAGGCGCTCGGGCGGGCGCGTGAGCTGATCGAGAACGGCGATTACCATGCGGTCGCCGTGCACGCCGATACCGGCAGTGTCCTGACAGGCGTTCTGCTGCAGTTGAAGCTGGGGGCGGCGATCGCCGACTAGACATCGGCTTGTCGACACCAGCCGGGATTTCGGCGGGGCGGCTCGCAGGAGCCGCCCTTCTTTATGGCCCACAGAGGCCGCCGCGCCGGAACCGGCACGAACGAATTTGGCGCCGGGATCTGAATCACCGCCGCGAATATTCATATTCGCTCCGGTTCTTGCCCGACACAAAGCGCAGGGAATGATCGACCTTGCCGCTCGCTTCGTCGATCACACGGGCGAAATCTTGACGTAGCCGCTCCCTACTATTTCGGCTTGATGGATTGGTCGCCGCCGGGCGTGCCGGGCGGCGGGATCACCGGCATCCGCGCGCTGGAGGGCGGCGGCGTGCGCTTCATAGCGGGGTCGACCTCCTCGGGTGGCTTAACCACGCCACCGGAATGGCTCAGATCAGAGCTGCTGGTGCCGCTCGCCGGCGGCACGGCCGGGGTAGCCGGTTGATCGGCCCCGCGCACTTCGGCGAGAGCAGGCGCGCCGAGACCGCCAATCACCGCCGCAATGAGCCAAATCCTGCGCATTGCTGCCTCCAAGTTTGCCGTACTCCTGAAGGCAAACACCGGATCCTGCGGATAGGTGCTGAAAGCGGCCGGGTCGAAAAGGTGTGCCGCGAGAAGATCACCTTGAAAGCAGAGCTATGGAACAAGAGCCTACCGCGGGTCGGGCTTGACCAACGGGCGCGCGACGCCCGCCTCCGGCTCGAGCGGATTGGACGCCAGCTCGTGCCGTGCGCTGCATCGGCTCGTTCCCCGCGCCGGCGGCGCCTTTATCTGTTCACCGGTGGCCTTTTGGCGCCACGTTCATCCGCCGTGTAGAGCCGGCATGACGGCCCGCGAGCTTGCGGAAAAGCATCCGGCTTCCTAAGTGCAGCTTGCCAAAATTAACGAATCTCCCTTTCGATATCGTCAAAATGGATCGACCGTCCGGAGCTGCTCCTGCTTAGCCGACAGCCACAACCACACCCCGGCGACGATGATCGCGAGCGGATCACGCGAGCGCGTCAGGCCGCCGAGGCGCTGTTCACCCCGAGACGACAAGTTGCCGAGCCATCAGCGGCCGACTCCCTGCCGGCCGATCAATCAGTGCGCAAACCGCGCGTGCTGGGAATCTCATCGCCGGCGCCGGTCCGTCTCGATGAGGTCAAAGCACCGGTCGCTCCCGAACCGGAAATGACGTCCGAGATCCCACGATCGAAATTTGCGCGCATCCGCAGCCTGGTAAAATACGGCATGACCGTTTCCCAGGTCGCCAAGGTCTATGGGGTTGCCGTCGACGACATCGAGCGCATTCTCCGTCGAGCCTGACGGCGCGGCCGTCTCTCGGCCGTGGGCTCCGTATCGTCGCCGGTAAGAAAAAAGCGCCACGTGGGGGACATGGCGCTTTCGGGTATAAACCCGATCGAGAGCAGCGTGGTGGGGGACCACACTCCGCAGGGGCGGGAAGCTGCTCTCCTAAGAGTCCAAAACGTCGGATGCGTTGCCGAGTTCCGTGGTCGACGGTGTACCCACGCGGGCGACCGCCGCTCCTCGGCGGATTGCGAACGCGATGAGCTACAGCGCCCCGTTGGCCACCTTGATCCTGCAGATCTGATTGGCGTAACGCCCGCCATGGGTGTCCGTCGGCACGACGAGCTGCGCCGGGCCTTTGTACTCGGTGGAATTGTACGGCACTTGTGACAGCACGACGCCGTCTTCGGCATAGCCGAGGAGGATCGGCGCATTCCCAAATCCCTCGTCAATCTCGCCCTCCGACACCACGGTCTCGTAGCCATCGGTTCCGACGACCACGATGTACAGGGTCGTCTGCGCGGCTGGCTCGCCGACATACTCGCTCGGGGTCGGCGGCGGGACCTTGATGCCGCCGGCGGCGACACTCAGCACGGTCCACAGCGTCGGCCCGGTCTCCGAGAAGGTCTCTGCCACGCCAAGGTGGTTGAGGTAGGTGATGTTGAGCGTCTCCTGCCCGGGCAGCGCCTCGAGCTGGGGCACGGTCAGAGCCACGGGTGTGTTCACATAGCCATCGATCTGGATGACGTTCGGCTTATAGTTGCGGCCGCAGGCGGCAGAAACGCCGTAGTTTTCCGCCCGCGCCGGCTGGGCGAGGACGAAGATCGCCCCGGCGAGTACGAGGAGGCAGGATGCCACCGCGGCGCCCCTGCCCTTCCGCTCCATCCCATCGCGCATGGCCCCACCCCTTTCGCTCTATATGTACGGATATAGCGTGGCGTGAAAATACCGGCTCTACCGGATGGGTCAACGGATTGCCGCGGGCCGTATCGATCAGGTCCGGCTCGGCTCGTACAGCGAGCTGGGCCTGTGAGCGAGACCCAAGAACCGAGCGCGCAGCTTTGGGTGCAGCGCGATACACTTGCCCCGGGGACGAACCCCTGATGCACGAGATCGCACATGGACAGCGCGCTCTATGATTTCTTCCGCGATCAGGGCAGCATTGTCGCCGGGCTGCTGGCGCTAGTAGCCGGCGTCCTTGCGTTCAAAGGCGCGATGCGCGCCGCCGAAAAGCAAGTGGCTGCGGTAAACGCGCAGACCGAAGCACTACGGCAACAAAACACCGATCTCAAGACCGAGAGCAGGCGGCGGCTAGCGCGCGAGGCAATCATTGCCATCAAGCTTCTTGGGAGCGTCTTGCGGATCGTGAGAGGTGATGTTGCCAAGGTAAAAAAACTGGTCGAACAACCCCAGTACTTCGGCCCGAATAAAGTGGCGCCGGCGAGCGCCCGACAGATTATTTACCAGCTTCCGCTTGACATCGTGTGGGGTAATCTCGGCGTCTGCAGCACAGAGGTCGTCGATAATTACCTGTTGCTGGACGCGAAATTGGACGAATTCGCAAAAACACAGGTATATTCGGTTGATGTCATTCAAAATGAATTGCAGATCATTACCAACATCCTGGATTTTTTAGAACGTGAACTAGAGAACGACGCTGCGCGGTGCGACGCTGTGCTCCTTGAAACCCAACAAGGCTGATACCACAGCGCTGGTTACTACCCGGCGGGGCATTTCACGAGCAGCCCCGGCGGCTATTTCGCCCGCATGCTGCGGAAATACGAGAAGGGCAAGTTGCGCCTGGCCGGCACATTGTGGGCATTGCGCGAGACGAAATGGGGCGCGAAAAGGCCGATTCTCAGGGACGGATTGAAACCCTCGAACAGGAGAACCACCAACTTGCGGCGCGCCTGGAGCGGATAGCGGCTCTTGCGACGAGCTCGCAGCCGGCAGCTGAAAAGGAGGCTCTCCGCGATATGCCGGCGCCGCAAATTCGGCGCAATCGCCGCTGACGCGGCGGACGGCGTCATCGGCCGCTGCCGTTACCGTCGGCGGATTGCATACGGCGGCACGGAAGCTGCTCGCCGCGGCGGCGCAGCACGCACCGGGCCGCTTCACGTGGGGACAGCTCGCGACCCTGGCCGGCCTCAAGCCGAGCGGGGGACATTTCAACTCCGGGCGCAAGGGTCTACGTGATGCCGGATATGTCGCCGAGACGGGTGATCTCGTCGCGATCACGCCGGCTGGCCTCACGGCGGCTGGCGAGGTGCCGTCCTCGCCATCGACGCCGGCGGAGCGGCTCGCCATGTGGTGCGCCCGCCTCCCAGCACCGGCGCCCGAGATGCTGCGCACCCTGGTGGCGCGGGGCGGGCACTATATGGATGCCGGCGAGCTCGCCGGCGCACTCGGGAAGAAAGCCACTGGCGGGCATTGGAATTCCGGGATCGCGGTGCTGCGCAATAACGGGCTGATCGAGACCGATCCTGCCGCTGCGCCGGCGGGCGGGCGGCGCTATCGCGCGGCGCGGCTGTTGCGCGGATAGAGGCAAGGCTCTCTCTGACACCTGGCAGCCTACGTGGTCCTCAGATCGGCTCCGGGGCCCTGAGCTCTAGCCTGTCGGTTAGGGGTTAGGTGTCAGGTACGGGGAGCTCCCGTGAATACGAGAGGACATCTACGCGAAGGATATGCTAGGAATATCCCGTGTGAACGGGAGATATTTGAATGCCGCAAGTCACGATCGGAAAGTGGGGGAAGAATCTGGCGATCCGGTTCCCGAGCGAGATCGTGAAGGCAGTCGGGCTCACCGATGGCGAGCGCGTCGAGCTCGAAGCGAATGACGGTAACATCGTGATCCGTCGCCCGGTGCCGCACTTCACGCTGGCGGAACTGTTCGAGGGCAAGAGCCCCGCCGAATGGCGCGCCGCTTATAGGGGAGCCTTTGAGTGGGGACCGGATGTCGGTCGCGAGGTTGTGGAGGAATGACGCCGGCGGCCTATGTCCCTGACACCGGCGATCTGATCTGGACGGATTTCGACCCAACCAAGGGCAGGGAACAGGCCGGCCGCCGTCCGGCTCTGGTGGTCTCACCGAGCACCTTTACCGAAAACACGGGTTTGGCTGTCGTTTGTCCGATCACGTCGCGTGTCCGACCGTTTCCGACAAGCGTCGTGCTGCCGCCGGGTCTGCCGGTCGCCGGCGAGATCCTGCTCAGTCACATTCGCAGCATCGACACCCAGGCCCGCCCGGTCCGCTATGCCGGCGCGGCCCTTCCATCGGCGGTGGCGCAGCTGGTTCGCGCGAAGCTGAACGCCTTCATTACGATCTGACAATCCTTTCTCTTGGGGATGCACTCCAGCTCGAGCTCACATCCGCGACGTATCGAGCCATTCGTCAGCGGTCGAAGGCAGCCCCAGCTCGACCCCTCGGTCGGAACTATTTCCCTTATGACCTTCCTCCAAGGCGGGAGTCGGCGCTCAATTGCGGTCTGCTGAGTTAAGTCTCACCGTTCCGCTGTTGGTTTCAACGCGCCCTCGCTGACCAGCACCTCATGCGCCGCGCGAAACGCATCGAGCCCGGCCGGAATGCCGCAATAGGCGGTTGCGTGCAGCAACGCCGCCTTGATCTCTTCCACCGTGACGCCGTTGTTCAGGGCGCCCTTGACGTGCAGCTTGATCTCGGGGGCACGGTTCAATGCCGTGAGCATCGCGAGGTTCATCAGGCTGCGCGTTTTCCGGTCGAGCGTGGCGTCGCCCCACGCCCAGCCCCAGGCCCATGCCGTCGTCGCCCGCTGGAACGACATCATGAACTCGTCGGCCCGCGCCATCGAGGCGTCGACATAGTCCGGGCCCAGCACCTCGCGGCGGATCGGCATTCCTTTTTTAAACAGCGCGTCGTCGTCAGCCATCTCTGATCTCCCAAGCCGGATCGCGCCGCCGCAGCGGCTTATCTCGCCGCCGAATAGCGCCGTCCCGCGAGATAGCGCGCGCCATCGGGTCCGCTGCGCTCGCTATGGCGGCAGCCGGCACTCATCGTGAAAGTGTCGCCGGCGCGATAGGTTTTCTCGGTTCCCTCGGCGGCAATGGTCATGGCCCCTTCAAGGACGAGCAGGCGGGCGTCGAATTCATGGTCGTGCTCCGGGTTGAGCGCATCGGGCTCCATGCGCCGATCGACGACTTCGGCATAACCCTGCTCACGCAATTCGGTCTCGAAAACGGTCCGATCCATTTGCTTCTCCTGACCTTGGCTGGCTTAACCTAGCATGCCGAAGACTGAGCACCGATTGTCTTTCGCGGGAGGGGTGATGGCGAACAGCAGCAGGATACGGGTCGGGATCGTTGGGGCCAGCGCGAGCCGCGGGTTCGCATCGATCGCGCATGTCCCGGCTTTACGCGCGCTGCCGCAGTTCGAAATCGTTGCCGTCGGCACCGCCCGGCAAGAAACAGCCGAAGCCGCGGCGCGGCATTACCAGGTCCCGCACGCGTTCGCTGATGCCCGGGAGCTGGCGCGGCACCCCGATGTCGACCTGGTGACGGTCAGCGTCAAGGTGCCCGATCACTACGAGGCGGTCATGGCGGCGATCGAGGCGGGGAAGCACGTTTATTGCGAATGGCCGCTCGGCCGAGACACCGCCGAGGCGCAGCAGTTGCTCGACGCGGCGGAACGCCGTGGCATCCGCCATGCGGTCGGTCTGCAAGGCCAGGTGTCACCGGCGATCAATTACGTGAAGGACCTGATCGCCGAGGGCTATGTCGGACGGGTGCTCACCGCCACGATGATCGGCTGCGCTCCCAACTGGGGAGCAACAATCGATCGCGCCTTTCAGGCCGATCTTGCCAACGGCGCCAACCTGCTGACGATCACCGGCGGTCATCAGATCGATGCGCTGTGCCATTGCCTCGGCGAATTCCGCGAGCTGACCGCGTTTGCGGTCAGCCAGCGCGAGCGGATCCCGTTGGAAGCCACGGGTGAGATGGTCGCGAAGAACGCGCCGGACCAGCTTGTCGTCAACGGCATTGTCGGCGACGGAGCGGTCGTCTCATTCCAGATCCGCGGTGGCATGACGCGTGGCATCGTCTTCCTGTTTGAGATCCATGGCGAGAAGGGCGACCTGACGCTATCCGCCACCTCGCGCGCCTCGATGCAGCGGCAAGAGCTGACCGTGCGGGGCGCGCAAGGCGCCGCCGAAGACCTGGCCGAATTGCCGGTGCCGGCGAAATATCGTTGGGTCCCCGAAGGGCTGCCGGGCGACTCGCGATACAATGTCGCCCAGCTCTACGCGCGTCTGGCCGAATGCATACGAGAAGGCAAGCCGGTCAGCCCAGGGTTCGCCGCGGCGGTCACCCGCCACCGCCTGCTCGACGCGATCGTGCGATCGTCTGAAACCGGCCGCAAACAAGCGCTTTAGACGGGCGCGATCTTTCAGACCATGACCCGGTCCGCGACAATGGACGGGATTGCGATGAGCCACGCGAAGCTCACGAGCGCATCGCGCACTTGAGGGGTAGGGGGAGAGGTGGATCCGGCGCCCGACCATGATCTCGTCGAGCGGGTGACGTTTCCAGATCGGCCGAAATCAAGACGGGAGGCAATTCCGTTCGCCTTCATCGATCGCCTGCCGGTCGGACACCCCTGTCGGACGTCCGAACCAGCATTCCCGCCGCGGCTGGAGCTGCGATTATCGCTGCGTCAGCCGTACTTGCGAGCGCCCGACACACACACCAAATCTCGCGCTGGCTCTTTCGACACTGCGCTTTCGGAGACGCAATGAAACAAATGAACAGGGCAGCGAACGATTTCTCGTCCAGAGACGACTTAAGAGAATGTTTAGATCGTGCTGCTCGCATTTTACTTAATAATTCCAAAGTGTTATCTGGGATTAATCAAGATTGTACTGTTCAACGCAGGACCCGTCTCGCCCTACTTAGATTGAGCAGCTTGATCCGGCGCAGGTGGAAGGAATCGCTCAATGAAGGAACCCGGGCCGAGCTGAGAATTTTTATCGAAAATGTGCGAAGCAATTCTATCCATCTTTCACAGAGCCTCTCAGACAAACGCTTGGTAAAGGCGTTTCAATTGCCTACTCTTAGGGAAGACACCCGGCATAAGCTCCATCAGTTTCTTAACGCCCAATCAAAACTTGGCAACGATTTGCAAACTTTGTCTTCGTTGATGCCGAGCGTAGTAGCCGCGTTGCAATTGTCGGGCAAACGCGGCCACAGCGGACCATTTGCCGCAGTCCAGGTGTCCCCCAAGGTATTGGTTAGCATCTATGGCCGCAAGCTATTCACTGAGCTGGGCATAACAAAGCGTGCGCCGAGCCCCAGACGCGAGATGTTCGTTGATTTTCTCGACAGCATTTGGACGATGGCCACCGGCGGCTCGGACGTCGAAGACGACTGGTCGACACCGGTTAAAATCGCCGCCCTACAGCGTGAAACCGGAGTCGGTGCCGGCGCACACCTTTCGGCGAGATTTGAGGCGGGTGATTTCGTCCAGGACCTACTGCGTAACCTGGGAATAGGCCGCGGGGGGCCTTAATAGCCCCAAACACTTCCTGCTAGGGCCACCAGCGAGCTCCCACATTCCGCGATAAGCCTCGCGAAACAGGCCGCAGCGCGATGGACGCTGTCGGTCGCGAAAATAGCGAGGCCCTGTGGCGATCAAGCGAGATGCTGTAACTGCTGGCGGCGTTGCGCCGAATGCCGACAGCCCAGGCGGGGAGCTCATCCGCGGGTGGACCGGGTTTGCGAACAGGTATCCAGGTCCAGAGTTCAGCTATGGCGCGATATTCGGGCAGGGCGGTTCCCGCCTGATCGAAACTGTGAGGCGGTAGCGCGGCCTTCGATGCGGTTCGTTCCGGTAAAGGACGCCGAACAGCAGTCGGTGTTGATGTTGCATCGGGCGCGCAGTCTCCTGGTCCGGCAACGCACGATGCTGGTCAACGCCTTGCGCGCTCACCTGGCCGAATTCGGCATCATTGCGCCGCAGGGTCTGCGGCATGTCGAGATCCTGACGAAGATAATTGCCCATCAACAAGAGCGGCTGCCGGAGCTGGCGCGCTCGATCCTGCAGACGATCGTCGACCAGCTAAATGGCACGATGTCCAGGGTCCGGGAAATCGAGGTGCGTCTGGCCGGGTGGCATCGGCACAGCCGGACTAGCCGTTTGTTGGCGACCGTGCCGGGAGTCGGCATCATGGGTGCCAGCGCGATTGCCGCGACGGTGGCCGATCCTTCTCTGTTCCGATCAGGCCGGGAGTTTGCGGCCTGGCTGGGCATGACGCCGCGGCAGAATTCGAGCGGCGGCAAGGAACGCTTGGGCCGGACCAGCAAGCGCGGCGACAAATACATCCGCAGCCTGCTCACCGCCGGCGCGGTTGCGGTGCTGCGTCATGCCCGCAATCGACCGACCCGCGATGGCGAGTGGGTTCGAGCTTTGCTGGCGCGCAAACCGACCAAACTTACCGCGGTCGCTCTCGCTAACAAGACCGCCCGCATCGTCTGGGCAGTGATGATGCGCGGCGATGGCTATCAACCTAAGGAAGTTTTCGGGCAGCCGGCATAGGCGCCGTCAGCCCGTTCAGCATGCGAGGGTGAAGAGGACGTGATGGCGAGCGGTCGAGCCGCGGATCGGGAAGACCCGTAGTAAATCAAGGCGCAAAGCAGCGCGTAGTCTTGATAGGGACCCGATCAGCGAACTCCATCAGGGCCGGCGGTCATAGGCACCGCACCGAAGGGCCGGACATATGACTGCACCCGACCATTTCGCCAAAACCGATCTCAACCTCTTCGCAGGCGCGGGCCGTCCACATATGATTTATGCACGAAGTCGCAGCCGGACGGACGCTGCTCGGCACTCTGTGTGTGCGTGTGGCGCTTTTACTATTCGGCGGCAATGTGTCTCCGCAGGCCAAAAACGCTATCCCACGTTTTCAGATGCTTCCCGCTTGCAGGTGGCCGTTAGGGTTCCTACTTGGGGAGCATTCTCGGGGATTGCCCCGGCTTAGAGGAAGGAATCACGACGATGGCATACCCTTTCCGCGTCTCGAATGACACTATGTTGGGGGCGGTTGAAAAGGCCCTAGAAACATCCGGCTATAAAGTTGAGAAGCTCGGTCGGAAAATCTGGAACATCACTAAGAGCAATCGCACGCAAAAGATCGCGATCCGGACTAGCAGGGATCGTTGGATCGGTTCGCCGGCCAGTGGCGGTGCTCTGCATCGCTCCGACGTCGCCGCCTTTGCGATCGGCGCGGTCAATTCGCGTGAAAACCCAGCGTCGGTCGAGGTCTATCTGATCCCGCGCACCGAGATCTTGCGCCTGTGGGAAGCGCACCGCGCAGCTCGCAGCGAGGCCGGCCGCGTTGTTGGCCCGGGTCCGAGCTTCATAGCCCTCGACAAGTTGGACGGAACCGACGGTGTCGGCTCAGGTCTGGCTGAGGAATTTCAGCGTATTGCCGAAATCAAGCTCGGTGGCCAGAGCACCGATCAACCCTCTCTTTCGGCCCACGACATAGAGGTTATCGACGGTATCGATCGCCTCAAGCGAGACGTTGTGGACAGCGCGGCGAAGTGGCTGCGATTCGACCCTGCGAGGGTAAAAATCGACATCCACATCACGATCGACGCCTAAAGGCCGTCTCGCGCGCGGCCAACTGCGTCCGGCCGGGCTGACCGCAGCGCCCAAACCGTCCGAGCCCGTCACTGACGCATAATTGCATATTATGTAAAGCAAATTCCAAGTATCCACAAATCCGGAATCACGCCGATAAGTTATCTGGAGCGGCCTGTAGGACACATGCCGAAAGCCGCCTGCCCCGAATTCAGTCATGCTATCCCGGAAGAGTGGATGGCCCCCGGCAGGCGGTTTGGCCGTCTCGGAAAGCGCGCTGGCTTTTGCACCAACCACGCCGAGTACGGTCCGAGGAACAGATCGCCAAGCGCGCGACGTAGCAAATAGGTGATCCGCCGTTGTGCCAGATGGTGCGGGCGGTCGTGGATCATGTGGCAACGCTGGCATAGGCTGCGGAGGTTATATTGCCGGTTATTGCCCGGATTGTGATCGAGGTGCGCCGCCGCCAGCACGACGCGGGTGTGGCGGATTTGTGCCGTTTCGACCAGGTCAGGCCAGCGCGCCGGTCGACCGCGGCCATTGCGCCAGGTCCGAAGTGTGGCGTCAAACCAACGCCCGTCGGGCAAACAGCGAACCGTCATGCCATGCGGCCGGCCACATCCTTGGCAAATACCGGCGGCACGCTCGAACCGCACCCGTTGGCTGATCTGCGGCCAATCGCTCGGATAAAACCCCCGCATTTCAGGCCTGATCGGCATCGCCACCCCCGTTTGCCGTGACGGCAGTCGCCTGCTTGCCAAGCAGGCGATAGACACTGGCCCGGCCGATACCGAGCCGGCGCGCGATCGCCGCTGGACCAAGGTTTTCCTCGCCGTGCAGACGCTGGACCTCGGCGGCATCGATCGACGGCTTGCGGCCGTGGTAAACGCCACGTGCCTTGGCGACACTGATCCCCTCCAATTGCCGCTCGCGCCGCAGATTGGTCTCGAATTCGGCGAACACGCCAAGCATGTCGAGGAACGCTTTGCCGGCCGCGGTGCCGGTGTCGACCGGCTGCTCGGTCGCTTTCAACGCGACGCCGCGGGCCTTCAGTTCATGCACAATATCCTGGAGGTCTTTCAGCGATCGAGCCAGGCGATCAATGCGGGTGACGACAAGCGTGTCACCGGCGCGCAGGAACTCGAGCAATACTTGGAGTTCGGTGCGGCCGTCGCGACCCGTGCCGCTCGCTGTCTCGGCGCGGATCACCTCGCAGCCCGCCGTCTCGAGTGCGGCGTGCTGGATCGAAAAGTCCTGATCGAGGGTCGAGACCCGGGCGTAACCGTAAAACGACATACAGGGGAAAGTGTCTCGTTAGCTACTAGACCTTGTCCTGATACCGTCTCACAAGCCGATTTTCAATCCAATTGATACGGCTTCCGGCGTCTCATCGATCGCCTCGTTGGGGTATACCCTAACGGGTCTCCTGAGGCCTACCCCTGGCAAGCGCCAGGCAGAGGAATTTTCCGCTACGGACAGGGCGCGATTACCGACAACAAGCGGCATGGCGCCGCGCTCGCTTTCATCCGCGACCAGCGGCTGCCCCGCGAGCCGAGGATTTCGGAAAGGCGGCCCGCGGCAGCAATGTACCGGCTACGTCAGATCAGACTGTGCGCAAGCCGCCTAGCATTCTCCAGATTGAGCGATGCGGCATCGATGCCCTGCAACGCGGGGCCGTTGCCATTAAGGAGTGGAGGAGGGAGGGCAGGGAAGGGATCAGCTTTGCGCCAGCGCACAGGGGTCGCCGCACAATTTGTTCAAAACTGCACGCTAAGCGACTTGCGGCAGGAACGGCGCGGGACTGCGGCGCAGGTCTGTGCGAAATAGCAGACGTCCGTGTGGATAGACCGACCGGCTGATCAGCAGCGCGACAGCGTCGTCGAGGAAGTACCAGCGCCGCACCAGCATCGCCGGCCCGCCCACCGGGGCCAACAGGCGCGCCGCCTGCTCAGCGTCGAGCACCACCGGCTCCAACTCCTGCGTGATGCTCTTAACGCGCACGCCCAGGAACTTCTCGGCCGTGCTGGCTATCGACTCAGTTAGCATGCCCAGCCGCGGGCGGATGTTGCTGTAGGTCGCGTTGATATAGGCGTCTGTGAGAGCCATCGGCGGCTCGTCTGGCCGATCATGCCGGCGGCGCACGCCACGAAGCAGTAAAAACTGACGGCCGGGCTCGCAGCGTAAGGCGGCGGCCAGCAAGTCGTCGGCGATCACGTCCTTGATCTCCAGCGGCTGTAACGGCACCTCGACGGCGCTGGCGAGGAAGGCGTCGATGGACTGGTAGCTCTCGCTGAACACTGGCGCCTGCGGCGCACAACGCAGCACCACCGTGCCCGAGCCCTGACGGCTGGCCACCAGCCCGCTCGAACGGAGCTCGACCAGGGCCTCGCGGATGGTGAAGCGGCTGGCGCCGAACATGCGGCTCAAGGTGAACTCCGGCGGAAGTCGTGTGCCGACTGGGTAGTCGCCCCGGCCGATCGCGTCGGCTAGGGCGTCGGCGACACGGCGGAACAGGGGCGCGCCGGTCCCAGGTGAATCAAGCGCCATCGGGCCCATCCTAAGATAATCGGTTGTCCGTGCAAAATTCCTTGACACAGCCTGGAGTGCGGCTCTTTATATGTCCGG
The DNA here is from genome assembly GCA_963774345.1 of uncultured Alphaproteobacteria bacterium. Lineage (GTDB taxonomy): Bacteria > Pseudomonadota > Alphaproteobacteria > ATCC43930 > CGMCC-115725 > AP-15. The sequence goes on along the minus strand of CAVZFB010000057.1, from coordinate 30,450 downwards.
ACAACTGGTCATATCCCAAGGAGGGGCGCGATGCAAGATATGAAAAGCCACGGCATGGCGAACCATGCCTCACCTGCACGGCGCAGCTCTCATCCGTCGGGGGCCAATCTTGTTGCTGGGGGGCGTAGAAATCAGACGATGATGCTCGGTGGCGCCGGAATCCAGGAATTTCGGTTCAATAAGGGAGGCAAGCGGATATGAGTGCTATCGGCCGAGTCGAAAGCGTCTGGCGGTATCCTGTCAAGAGCATGCGGGGCGAGCAATTGCCGGAAATCTTCGCCGGCTTTGCGGGCGTCTACGGTGATCGGCTCTTCGCCTTCAAGAGCTCGGCCACGCCAGTCGGGTTCCCTTACCTCACGGGGCGGGAAGCGCATGAGATGCTGCTGTATCGCCCACGGTTCCGCTATTCGGAGAAGGCCGCGAAGCCCGCCAACCTGGCCGAGACAGAGGAAATTTCGCCGATCCTCAATTCGGTCGCCGCCGACTGGGGCGACCTCGCCCTCGATGTCGAGACGCCGTCGGGGGATGTGCTGGCGATCGATGACCCGGTTTTGCTGCAGCGATTCGGAGCGCTGGCTGGTGAGGGCCATGCGCTGACACTGCTGCGCTCGGAGCGGGCGATGACGGATTGCCGCCCGATCTCGCTCTTTTCGCTGCAGACCGCGCGGCAGCTCGGAGAGGAGGTGGGAGCCGTTCTCGACAAGCGGCGCTTCCGGGCAAATGTCTACCTCGATCTCGGGGCCACGGACGGCTTTTCGGAGAACGCCTTCGTTGGCCGCAAGGTGCGCATCGGATCCAAGGTCGTGATCTGCGTTCTCGAGCGCGACCCGCGCTGCCAGATGATCACGCTCGATCCCGATACCGCGGCACCGAACCCGGAGGTCTTGCGCAATGTCGCGCGCGGTCACGATGGTAGCGCCGGAGTTTATGGTGCCGTGCTCGCCGAGGGGACGATCCAAACGGACGATCCCGTCGAGCTCCTGGACTGAGCAGCCCAACAAATCAGAGGAGTGGAAAATGCCCGATACGCTCTATGCCCGCCTCGGCGGATACGACGCCATTGCTGCGGTTTCTGATGACCTGTTGGTCCGGCTGAAGGCGGACGGACAGCTCGCCCGGTTCTGGCAGCACCGGGGCGAGGATGGCTTGCTCCGCGAAAGGCAGTTGCTAATCAATTTCCTGTGCGCGTCAGCTGGTGGACCGCTCAATTACGTCGGCCGCGACATGAAGACATCGCACCGGGGTATGCGCATCAACGAGACCGACTGGCAGCGCTTTATCGGACACCTCAACGCCACCCTCGACAAATTTGCCGTCCCAGCGGCAGAACGCGCCGCGGTGCTGGGGTTCGTCGACAGCACCAAAGCCGACATCGTGGAATAGGCGGTCGCTGCCGGCGTTCAGGCGCCCAGCGGCTCGTCGCGCTCCCCTCGCCCGCTAGCCAGGAAGTCACCCGCCTGATGGCGGATTTCGGCTGGGGTCACGACAGGCCCGAAAATCCCAGCTTTTTCGAGACAGCGCCTCTACGCGACACACCAATAGAGAGAAAAGCACTGCCGGCGCCGAAATAATATTCGCAGGGGTGTGATTCAGCTCACACGGAGCTCGGCAGGAATATTTAGCAGCCATGTCCCGGGTTGAGGTCGGGGGCGGCCGCGCTATGGAGGGCGTCATGCCGAGAGCAAACCTATAGAACAAGGGCGTGCCGCCCGCCTCCGGCTCGAACGACTACTTGTAGCGGCGTGCAATCATAAGTGGCCCGACGCGCAATCAAGGGGCGTGACCGCACAACCCTCAGACTGGTCCTGGGCTGTAGCTCTTCGAGGCTTCGGGTATCAATGCCAAAAGGCCGCCGCGTCCGGGGCGGACGAGGCGGTGCTGGACTCGAGCTGGGTGGCTGCGCTACCGCCTCAGGGGAAGGATGCTTATGCTCACTGATGGACTATGGCGGCGGTTGGGCCCTGCTGCGACTGCCCCGCCGTGGCCAGCTGCGGTTGCCGAAATCGCGCAACCAAGCCATCAAACATCGAGAACACGGCCTCAACGCTATATCCGGCTAGAAAGGCCAGAGCCAATGGTGGAAGACTGAGTTGTGCGGTGAGCCCGACGAATAGCCCGATGACAGCGCCCATCAATGCTCCAAGCATGACGCGCATCACGTGCCGAATTGGCGAGCTGTTTGAAAAGGTGGTACTGCTGATCTGATCCGAAATGGTACGAATGACATAGGCAACTGCGCCTATGGCACCGAACAGGATCGGGAGGACGAAAGATAGAAAGATGCCGCTAATCAGATGAGCGTTTATTTCCGCACGTAAGGCCTGCGCCTTCGCCAATTGGACCAGTTCTGTGGCAAGGTGATAACGAGAGTACCATTCATCGCAATCGTTGCCACTGCAGCTGCTGCCGGCGGCGGTCGACGGAGCGTTCAAACCAAGAGAGGATATGCGCTGTAAAAGAAAGGAATAATAGAGCGCGCGCCTCGCGTCTGCTGCCAGCGCGTCGGCGTCGCCCTTGATCCTTTCCGCCTGATCCTGCTGTTGAGCATTCAGAGTCACGCCCACGATCGGCATGAAGGCAGTAGTCAACTGAGCGGACCGGACCGTCAAATCCGTGACAAGGCCGTCGAGTTGCCGGGATAAATTCGCTGACACCCAAATATATAACTGAGGCAACGTAACTACCGCCAACAAAAAGAATAACAATGACAGGTAGCGGCTCGAGGTCCGCTCAGCCAGCGAGAAATTTTGTCCTCTCCGCCAGAACCGGAACCAGCTACGAGCCTTGAGGTTACGGTGTGTCGCCCCAGAGATTCCATTGTAACTGGCTTGATCAGGGTGCACAGCCGAGCAAACGCCTGCCAGAATTCTTGCGATATCTCTGGAGTCCAGTGCTGGTTTTGATGCGCGTCGACCGCCTCAGCGATAGCGAGGCTCAAGCTCGGATCAAGCGCCTCGACATGCTCGGCGGCGAACCGAAGTAGCGGTCCAGCTTGATCCAGTGCGGCCATTTCAGCGTCTGTCGGCGTCGACATTCTAAGTCATCCGGTTGGGGTTGGAAACAGGGTGGCGGTCGCACGCGAGCCGCCACCAGCGACATGTTGCTCCCGATGATCACGGGCTTGTGCGTTACCCCCAGCAATAGACATTTACTGTTTTAACACTCATTGCCTCCACCACGAAATGTGAGGGGCCCCACGGGCTCGCTCACGGTACGCAACACACTGACCATCACGAACGACCCGGCCAAAAGTTGCTTAATTGGCTGGAATTTGAAGCTGCTGACCTACCTGTAGATTGCTCGGGTTGATACCAGGATTCGCATTCTGGATTAGCGTCCACTGACTGCCGATGCCGTAAAATCTCTCAGCAATGTTATTAAGCGTGTCTCCAGACTGTACTGCGTACTGTTGTCCGAACTGAATTAGAAGCTGCTGACCTATTTGTAGATTGTTCGGATTGATACCGGGATTCGCATTCTGGATTAGAGTCCACTGACTGCTGTCATTGTAAAATCGCTGAGCAATGCTAGCAAGGGTATCTCCAGATTGTATTGTGTACTGTAATCCGAACGGAATTTGAAGCAGCTGACCTATCTGTAGACTGTTCGGGTTTATACCAGGGTTGGCATCTTGAATTAGCGGCCACCAACTGGTATTGTCGTAAAATATTTGCGCAATGTTATTAAGCGTATCTCCAGATTGTACTGTGTATTGTTGTCCGAACGGGATCTGAAGCTGCTGGCCTATTTGTAAATTGTTCGGATCTATCCCGGGGTTCGCAGACTGAATGAGACTCCACAGAGTGCTGTCGTGGTAAAATCGCTGAGCAATGCTGCGAAGCGTATCTCCAGATTGTACTGCGTACTGTTGGGGAGTCAGCACAGCAGGGGGCGCCGTCGCGGTGAGTGCTGACCAGATTTCCCTCGCCCAGTTGCCACCTTGATCGAACGAAAACTCCCAACCCATGACACCACCAAATTGCGAGCCGAACTGACCTTGCAGCGGTGTGATGACGTTTTGAACCATATCCGGGACAGAAATGTACCCCTCGTCTGTCGAGTCAAGTGTGGCGCCCACCAACAGTTTTTGTGCTCCTGTAATGGCAGCAACATTCTGATACCACAATACCTTGGTAGCGGCGTCCTTGTCATAGTCCGAGTTGTTGTAGAATTGGTTGTTGACCCATGCGATTTGATTGCCCACCTGCTGCCATATCTGGGTATATGCGTTGTCGTAACCTGCGTTGGGGTCCCAATAAGGTGTTTGTGGGGCATGGGTGATGACATTTTGCCCTAACGGCAGCGCTTGGTAGAGCAGGCGCGTCAACTGGCTTAGAAATTGGATGCCATTGTAGGTGCCGGTAAATCCGCTATCGTCTTCGTAGTCGATGTCAACTCCGTTGAAGCCATACTCCATTACCCAGTTGTTCACTATATCATCCACGAGTCCATTCACGTCTCCAGCGTAACTTTGGTATGCTGCTGTGGTTAGATATTGCGAGTTGGCTCCCCCAAATGAAACCAGAACATTCTTGCCGGCGTTTTGTAGCATCTGGATGTTGCTTTGCAGATTATTGTCGAAAGCAGGTCCGTATCCCTGCAAAGCTAAATTATCGGCCGACGTCGGTTGCAGATTGGCAATTATGATATCGGTGTAGGGTAGCTGGGCGATTCCTGCTAAGGGTATTTGGTTATTGGTAGCGTTGAAGTAGATGACATTACGTGGTGGAAGAAGGGACATATCTATTCCTCCAGCAGTGATGTGAATTCAGCATGGCGCCCTCCAAAGCGCCGGCTCCCGACCGCAGCCGGGGGCCGCTCCCAATTATGCGCGCCAAGCTCGAAAGACGTGTGATCCGCCTCACACAAGCCGGATTTATTTTTAGCGTGCGGCTTTCTATCGTCGGCGACTGTGAGGCACGCGCCGATTCTCAGGGCGGCGAGCTGGTAGACCGCATTGCGGCCGCCGTGCCAGTCCGCAAGGCTCTCTTCGTCCGGGCCCGTCGCGCCCGGTCCCCGCGCCGATATCGAGAGCGCGACAAGGAGTCGGCGGGATCAGTTGCAGGACGGGCGCATGAGCGTCCGCAAAAGAGAGGCTCTCATAGCGCTTGAGCAGCTCCGGAGCCTCGTCGGCATGGCTTTCGGTTCCGCTGATCTGAGCGAACCTTCATCGAATATCGCGCTTACTGGGCGCGTATTCGCGTCAAATCACGATCCTTTCGACCTCATCGAGGCTGACCTCGTCGCGGCGGCGGTCATAGAGCTGCGTCGTTCGCGTCGAGGCATGGTTCGCCATCGCGGCGGCCTTTTCGAGCGTGCCGCCATTCTTGAGATAGGCGGTGATCCCGGTCGCCCGGAAACTGTGGTTGCCGAGCTTGGTAGCGATGCCGGCTGCCGCGGCGCGCCGGCGGATCATCGCATAGGCGTTCGCCTGCGGTAGCACGGTGTGCGTCAGCTTGTCGGTGCCGCGTCCGATCGTGCGGAACAGCGGCCCCTTGGGATTGTCGCGCAGCCCGGCACCGTCGAGATAAGCGATTAGATATTCCTCGAGGTTGTGATGGCACGGCATCGCGTGCCGCTTGCCCCCCTTCTCGCGCAGCCGCACCCATAGCCGGCGATTCTGCGTGAAGACATCCTCGACCGTCATGCCGAGGGCCGCGCCGATCCGGGCGAACGAATAGACCATCAGCCCGATCAGGGCGCGGTCGCGAAGACCCGCATGCGCCGACACATCGATGCTGTCGAGCAGCGCGCGCGCCTCGGCCGGATCGAGCACCGGCGTCTGTCCGCACGTCACGACGTGCCGGGGTCCGCGCACCGACCCGGCCGGGTTGACCGGCACGACCTGGCCGGTAACGAGCCACTCGAATAGGTGACGGATCGCGGCGAGCCGCTGCTTGACGCTCGGTGCGGCGAACTCGCGTGTCCCCGCTTCGATCCAAGTTGCGACGTGCACCGGCTGGACGGCGGCGATCGACGGCACGCCGGCGTCAGCGCACCACCCCAGAAATTCCTCTGCAGCGCGATAGTATGCCCGGCGGGTGTGTGGGTTGCGGATATTGGCCGCGAAGAATTCAAGGAATCGCACACCGGCGCGCTCGCCTGCGGCAGCGATAAGCGTCGGCACAAACGCTTCGCGCGGACGCAGCGAGACCGATGCTGCAGCCGGCACCAGTTCGTCCGTCAGCGGTCGTTCCCCCCGGGTCCAGGGAGATGCCGCCACGTCGCCACCATAGCCGGATAGAGGGCGAGCGTGCCGACGATCGCGGCGTAGGGTGGCGAGACCATGTTGGGGTACCCAGCGACGGCGTCGAACGTGAGTCATACGTAGGCGCCGGGGGTCGCGCCGAGCGCCCGCAACGGTACCGGCGTCGACGTCCAAATCACGCCAGTGACCTTCAGAATCTCCCGTAACCGAACAGGAGGTAGACGATTAGAACTATCAGGAGGACGCCGCCGATGCCGATCCCGCCCCCATAACCATAACGCCGGTAGCCGTACCCGCCGCCTCCTAGCAACAGGATCAACAGAACAATCAGCAGAATCAGGCCCATTTGTTCATCCCCAGGTAGCGCGAGCCGTCCATAGCGGTCGCATCACTTTCCCTAATGGGCGAGATGTGCTCCTACGGCAAGCGTCGCCTTCTTTTCCCAAGTGCAGCTTGCCAAGATTAACGAATCTCCCTTCGATATCGCAAAATGGATCGACGTTCGGAGCAGCTCTTGCTTAGCCGACGGCCACAACCGCACCCTAGCGGCGATGATCGCGAGCGGATCACGCGAGCACGTCAGGCGGCCGAGGCGATGTTCACCCCGAGACCGCAAGTTGCCGAGCCATTAGCGGCCAACTCCCTGCCACCGACTGATCAACCCGTGCGCAAACCGCGTATGCTGGGAATCTCATCATCGGCACCGGCCCGTCTAGGGGAGCTCGAGCCGGTCGCTCCCGAACCGCAGACGACGCCCGAGATCCCGCGATCGAAATTTGCGCGCATCCGCAGCCTGGTAAAATACGGCATGACCGTTTCCCAGGTCGCCAAGGTCTACGGGGTTGCGGTCGGCGAGATCGAGCGCATTCTCCGGTAGACCTGACGGCGCGGCGGCCCCGGGCCGTGAGCTCCGGGCTAGCATCGTCGTAAAAAAGAGCGCCACGCGGGGACATTGCGCTTTCGGGTATTAACCCGATCGAGAGCAGCGTGGTGGGGGACCACCCTCAAGAATCCGGAACATCGGACGCGTTACGAGTTCCGTGAGCGGGACCAAGATCGAGCGCACACAGCTTCGCCGGTAGCGCGATACACTTGCCCCGGGGACGACCCCTGATGCACGAGATCGCACATGGACAGCGCGCTCTATGATTTCTTCCGCGATCAGGGCAGCATTGTCGCCGGGCTGCTGGCGCTAGTAGCCGGCGTCCTTGCGTTCAAAGGCGCGATGCGCGCCGCCGAAAAGCAAGTGGCTGCGGTGAACGCGCAGACCGAAGCACTGCGGCAACAAAACACCGATCTCAAGACCCAGAGCAGGCGGCGGCTCGCGCGCGAGGCAATCATTGCCATCAAGCTTCTTGGGAGCGTCTTGCGGATCGTGAGAGGTGATGTTGCCAAGGTAAAAAAACTGGTCGAACAACCCCAGTACTTCGGCCCGAATAAAGTGGCGCCGGCGAGCGCCCGACAGATTATTTACCAGCTTCCGCTTGACATCGTGTGGGGTAATCTCGGCGTCTGCAGCACAGAAATCGTCGACAATTACCTGTTGCTGGACGCAAAATTGGACGAATTTGCAAAAACACAGGTGTATTCGGTTGATGTCATTCAGAATGAATTGCAGATTATCATCAATATTGTAGATTTTTTAGAACACGAATTGGAGAACGACGCTGCGCGGTGCAATGCTGTGCTCCTGGAAACCCAACAAGACTGACCCCCCGATCCTTCTCCACGAGGCCCTAACTCGATCACATCCCGGCGGACTTCACGGTCACCCGCAGATCAGGCGCACGGAACACGCCGCCGGCGGCTCGACGGATGACGGCGAAGGCGATTTGCCGCCACAGGATCAGGCGCACACCTGCCGTTTGCGGGCCCGGGCGTCCCAAAACCGGGCGAGGACGGCTAGCCGTTCGTGGATCAGGCGCAGATCGCCGCGCTTCAGATCGAGCGGCGTGTCGATGCCGATCGCCTTCAGGCGAACCGCCAGCCAGCCGGCAACGCCCCAGAGATCGGTGCGATCGATCCTCGTCAGCGCTTCATCCTGCGCTACCTCATTCAATGGATCGGGATTCCGGTATCGGTCGGCAGCGCGCCGACCAAAACGCTGCCAAGCGCCAAATCACGCCGCGAAAAGGATCAGAAACTTGGGGGCCTCGCTGCTGCTCGGTTGCCGCCTTGGACCCGAGGCATGGCATCGCTATGTTCACGATATGTGTGGCCGCGTCCGCCTTTCGTCCGACGTCAGCGAGATCAAGCTCATCTTCTCGATCCCGCCCGAGCGCCCGACGCCGAATTTTCCGCCGAGCTGGAACGTGGCACCGACCGATTCCCTGCCCGTCGTGCGCTACGACACCAAGGCCGGCCAGCGCAGCCTCGACATGCTGCGCTGGGGCCTGATCCCCTATTGGGCCAAGGACATCAAGGTCGGTTTCTCGAATATCAACGCCAAGGCCGAGGGCATCGACAGCAAGCCGGCGTTCCGCAAGGCATTTGAGCGCCGCCGCTGCCTGGTGCCGGCTGACAACTTTTACGAACGGAAAAAGACTGCGACCGGCAAACAGCCCTATGCGCTGGCGCTCGCCGATCGCGGCACCATGGCGCTCGCGGGTGTGTGGGAGAACTGGCACGCGCCCGGCGGCGAGTGGGTGCGAAGCTTCGCGATCATCACCACCACGCCGAACGAATTGTGCGCCGAAATCCATAATCGCATGCCGGTGATCCTCAAGCCCGAAACATGGCCGGCCTGGCTCGGCGAAGAACCGGCGGATGCAGCGGAATTGAAGGCGCTGTTGGCGCCCTACCCTGCCGACGAAATGATCTGCTGGCCGGTCAGCGCGCGCGTCGGCAACGTCAAGAACAACGACGCGAGCCTGATCGAGCCGCTTGTCGCCGTGACGGCGCACTAAGCCGCGGCGTTATCGTCCCCGCATTCGAGATGGCACGAACCGCAGCGGCGCGCTCCGCGCTTCCCGAGTGGATACGGCCGCAACTGACGCAGCTCGTCGATGCCGCGCCGGATGGCGACCAGTGGCTGCATGAAATCAAATACGACGGCTTCCGCATGCATGCCCGGCTCGACCATGGCGAGGTGCGGCTGTTGACCCGCAACGGGCTCAACTGGACCGGCAAATATCCGCAGATCGCGGGGGCGGTGTCGTCTCTTCACGCGCGCCAGGCCTATCTTGACGGCGAGCTGTGCGGCGTCCGCCCCGACGGCATCACCTCGTTCAGCATGATCCAGATGGCGTCCGACGCCGGCAATGCCGCTGGCCTCGTGTTCTTTTTGTTCGATCTTCTCCATCTCGACGGCGAGGATCTCGGCATGCGCCCGCTGACCGATCGCAAGGTGCTGCTTGCCGGCTTGCTGGAACGAGCCAGCTCATCGCTCCACTACAGCGATCATCAGACCGGACTGGGCCCGGCGTTTTATGAGAAGGCCTGCGCCCTGGCGGTCGAAGGCATTGTCTCGAAACGCGCCGATGCCGCTTATACACCTGGCAATCGCGGCCTGTGGCTCAAGGTCAAATGCCTCAACCGCGAGGAATTCGTGGTGATCGGTTGGACCGATCCCGAAGGCGCGCGGCCGTTTCTCGGCGCCTTGCTGCCCGGCTACTACGATCCCGATGGAAGGCTCACCTATGCCGGCCGCGTCGGCACCGGTATCAACCAGGCCGGGCTTGAACGGCTGTGGCGACGGCTGCAGCCCCTGGCGATCGACAAGATGCCGCTGGACGTGCCGCCGCCGCGCTCGACCCGCTTTGGCGCGCCGCTGGTCTTAAGCCGCGTGCATTGGGTGCGGCCCGAGCTTGTCGCCGAGGTCAAATTCCTGACCTGGACCGAAGACAATCTCTTGCGCCAGGTCGTCTATGAAGGCCTGCGCGAGGACAAGCCGGCCATCGAGGTCCGTTCCGTGCCGCATCCCAAAGCGGGCGTTGCCGCGGCAGCCACGAAAAAGTAAGCGCCGCCGGGATCGGCCGAACGCGGGCCGTGCCCAGACATAAGAAAAAGCTTCATGAGGGGAGCATGGCGCTTTGCTATTCGAGAGCAGCGTGGGGGGGGGGAACCACATTCCGCAGGGGCGGGCTCTCGCATATCAAACGGCGCGAGAAGGTCCCGAGTTCCGACGCCATGGCCGCTGACAAAATCGAGCGCGCCGACCAAACAGCAGTTACCGCGGCGATCGCGCTGCTGCAGGATGCGATGCCCCGCCCGGGCCTCCCGCTTGTGCGCTTCAACGACAATCGGTGCGGCACTGTCGCCGAACTGCGGTCCTTCATCGTAAAGGCGCGCCGTTTCGCGCACGATACCGCGGAGCGAGAGCGGGCCGCCGCCGCGGTGAAGGCATGGCTGCTTGTCCAGATCATGAAAAAACAAGCGGCAACGGCGGCGGCAGACATCGCGAAATCGGCGCCAGACGAGCTGCTCGCCTGCGAGCGCCTAGCGAGGGCCTGCCGCCTTCGTATCGATCAGAAGAAATAATCAGCCCGTGGCGCCGCTACCGAGCGCGTATCCGACTTCCACTCCGATCAGGCTTTACGACGCGCCGCACCGCGGCCGTTGTCCGCGCCCGGGTTGGTGATTCCTTATCCTTCTTTTCCGGGCACCGGTAACAACAAGTTGGTTTGCCGGCGATCGGCAGCAGGTTTGCGTTTTGGCTTCGCCGTGGCGTCGGATTCCTGCGCCAGGCTGCGCTTGAGCGCGCTCATCAGATCGAGGTTTCCGCAGCATACCTAAATGGGGAAATGGAGGCTTCAGTGGCCGGGTTCGCCGGTGTAGTAGTCGTTGCCTCGGGAGAATTCGACAAATACACAAGGCTCATCGCCCACGGACCAAGCATCGTGACCGGGCGGCAGCAACATGACATCGTTCTTTGAGAAGTCTTGTTGCGAGCCATCATCCATTACCACTCGCAGCGTTCCAGAGAGAACGAGGGCGACGTGCGGCAGTTCGCAACTACTGGTACCCGCGTAATCCTTGAGATCATTCGACCATTTTGCGCCAACATCAAAGATCACGCGTGTTACCGAGACGCCTTGGAGACTGACTGTCTGCTTTTTGATCCTGCCGTGTTCATCCGCCTTAATGGAATCGAGGTTTCCCTTCTGCATTGCCGGAAAGTAGCTCATCGTGGGCTCCTTCAAGTGACCGTTGCCAATCATATTCGGAGAGTTTGTTGAATACCCTCCACTCGTGCCGGAGCCAATATACCGGCGCCGGCGGTTAATCCATCCTGACCGAGATCGCGATCGGCCGCGACCGCTCGACCACCGGGCTCGGCACGCTCCGCAGCCTCTCCAGAGCTGCGAGCGCCTCGCGCATCAGACGGGCGCAACGCTCGGCCAGCGGGATCAGGTCCTGGCTCAGGCGATTGATGTGCTCCTCGACCGTGAGGCCACGGATTTCGCGTGCTTCCCGGCCGTAACGATCGAGGACGTTGGCGCTGGGCCGATCGACCCCGAAGAACTCATGCTCGACCATCAGCGCGGCATTGCCGGTCCAGCCGGCGATCCGGATGAAATCCTGGTAGGCCGCCACCGTGCGGTCGATCAGCATCATTGCCGCCGGCGTGCCGCCATACTCGGCGATAAGGCGGCGCCGCAGATCGAGCAGCACGACGACGAGATCCTGATCGACAACCCCGATGGCACCGAGCCGATCGATCAGGAACGATCCGGACGCGTAGCGGCTCAGAACGCGCTCGGTGTGGCGCTCCCGGTCTCCTTCGCGCCGGTACCATCTTCCGATTCCACGCGTCACGCTCATGGCATCGTCGCGGAGCGCCTTGTTGATCGCGTCCCAATCGGCCCGTCGCAGCCGGTCCTGCTCGATCAAAGCGTTCTGAGCGGCGATCTGCTCCGGGGTCAACGCGACGGGCTCGGGCAGGTGATCCGCCAGCAGGTTATCGTCGAGTGGAAAGTCCAGCACTCGGGTCTTCGTCTCACTCATGTCAGTTCGTCCATTGTCGCGCGCATCTGCCTGATCAGCGCACGGAGCCTGCGACGCTCAGCCTGGGCTTCCTCTGTATGGAAGCCGCCGCGCCAGCGGCCGTTGCGCTCACCGCGCGGTCCGCCCGCCCTTCCGCCGTGCAGATGACACCGACCGTTTCGCGCATTGCCGATCCGACCACAAGACCCGCCCCAGCACCGCGATATAGACCGGCAGGACGATGAGGAGCCCGCCGATCAGCGTGGTTTTCACGAATTCAGCAATCGCTCTCATCTGGGTCCTCCGGGATTATCGGGGCGGCAATTCGAACGCCCGCATAACAACGATGCAGTCGCCGATGTATCCGACCCTCATGTCATCGTCGCCAAGCGTACACGAGTTGATGCCGTCGGTATGACGCCAGACTTAGAGTTGGCACGCAACCTTACGGCGTTTCCTCATCATCGCCCGGTTCGGAATTCCCGTGCAGCCTCAGCGCCTCGGTGGTAATGAGAGTTGATGCCGGTCACCATCGTTCCTCTTTCCCGGAAGAGCCTAAAGCACGGCCTCCGACGCCGGTTGCGGCGCCTGTTCGAGCTTCGCCAGACACTTCGGATGGTCCTTAAGGACCGCCGCTATTTCTATCTGAAGCAGGGCGGGAGCTTCGTTGGGTTGCGCGACGAGTATCCGCTACCGGGCGCGGTCGTGATCGAGACGATGACCAAGTGCAACAGCACTTGCAGCTTTTGCCCGGTGAACCGGTTTGCCGACACGCGTCCGCTCGCTCGAATGTCGGAAGAATTATTCCGCAAAATCATCGACGATCTGGCATCACAACGGTTTTCCGGTCGGCTCTGTCTCTTCAACAACAACGAGCCGTTTCTTGATAAGCGTATCTTCGATTTCGCGGCTTATGCGCGCCGGGCTCTACCGCGGACGACCATCACCATCTTTACCAACGGGTCGGCTCTCGACATCGCCAAGGTCGAGCGAATTTTGCCGAGCCTCGACGTACTGCGGATCAACAATTACGGGCGCACGCCCGAGCTGCATCCGAACATCGGCCGCATCGTCGAACATCTCAACGCAGGCCCGCCCGAGCGGGCCCGAAAGGTCGAAGTGCACTACCGGCTGTTGACGGAGTTCACCAGCAGCCGGGGCGGCAAAGCCCCTAACCGTCAGCGCTTTGTCGCCACCTACCGCAGTCGCTGCGCCTACCCCTTTTACCAAATGGTCGTGCGCCCGGACGGCAAGTTGAGCCTCTGCTGCAACGACGCGCTCGGTCAAGAGACCCTCGGCGATCTGTCGGCACAGAGCGTGAGCGAAGCATGGAACGACCATCGCCGCCGGACTGTGCAAGATCTGATGTTGAAAGGCCGCGACAAGCTGGACCTCTGCCGGCATTGCGACCTTCAGCTCGTCGCGAAACCGGCCCGCGTCGCCAGCCGAGACTTTTACTAGACCACATGTCCGCCTGGGGGTGGGGCGACCCGCCTCACAGTATGCACATAGCGAGGGTTGCACCGGATTGGCCGGTGCCGAGCCTCATGCATAGGAGACGGGTCGTAGGGGTGGTATTTTAATCGGGCGTCTACATGCGAAAGCCGCATAAGGTCGATTGCGGCTAAAACAGCTCGGTGGCTGTTTTCCTATGCGGCTAATGCGGGATTAATTCTGGCGTCCCGTCTGTTTGCAGCCGCGTTTGTCCGCGCCGACAGCCCCATTCGCCTGACGGCAGTCCTGCCGGGTATCCCGGCGCTCCTGGCCGTTGGTTTGGGCGATGATGAACGAGCCGTCAGTTGATACCTTATCCATTACTTTGACAGTTTCTGCGTTCGTCGAGATGGACATGCCAACGACCATGCTGAAAACGATCATAGATGATCTAATGATCATGAACGATCTAGAGCCGAATTCAGGCGTCACGTCTTGGTCCTCCTTTGGGGACGGTTCTTGCGACCTTCAGCCAGAATACATTGATCTGGAATAGTAATTTCTCGGCTGCAGTTAGCCGCAGATCCGGTATTCCCCGAATGAATAATCGATTTGGCAGCCACGAAGGCATGATAGCCACCAATCCGAGCGTTCTGCAAGGGCTGGACGCCAGCGGGAACCGCGGGAACCCGATCTGTGAAGGCCCACTTTCGGGTTAGCGGTATCGCGGCCGAGCAATTCGGGTATAACCGCTGTGCACCCGACCTCATCGTTCGTGAGGGTGATCATGGGTGTCGGCTTCGGGGCATGAAGACCAGTTCCCGCTCTCAAGCGTGAACGGCCGTTGTGGGTCGATTTGACTCGTCAACTCACAGGTAACCGAAGGCCCGCTTCCGGCGGATCGCGACCCTTGATGGAATCTGGCGCCGTTGCCCTCAGCCGCCATTGGGTCTGTGATTGCTCAAGCCGGTCAAAGGGACGATTCTTGCCTCGGAACCGGCGGGAAGCTGGCGAATGTCGGTCTAGACCAGGAAACGGAGAAGACGATGAGCAGGTTGTTTGGGCCGATGCGGCAGGTCGGGATCGTCGTCCGCGACATCGAGAAGGCAATGCGCCATTGGGTCGAGGTGTGCGGCGTCGGCCCGTGGTTCTACGCCGAGCAGCTGCCATTGGATGAATTCCGTTACAAGGGCCGGCCCTACGACCTCAAGGTGTCGATCGCGCTTGCCAACTCGGGCGATGTACAGCTCGAGTTGATCCAGCAGCGCAACGACGTGCCGAGCCTTTACCGCGATTTCCTTGCCGCTGGCTACGAGGGGATGCAGCATTGGTCGAGCTGGCCGGTGAACTACCATGAGATCCGCGAGCGAGCGCTCAGATCCGGCTGGCAGATTGGCCAGGAGGGTGACACGCCGCGCGGCCCTTTCATTTATTTCCTCAATGAAGGGCACCCCGGCACGGTCATCGAGATGGCGGAGGCGACACCCGTCCGCATGCGCATCTTTGACCAGGTGCGCAAAGTCGCCCTGAACTGGGACGGGCGCGACCCCATCCGTATCAACTGGCCGCAGGGGTAAACAATCCACGCAGCGGGATGTCAGCGTCGGACCGACGATCGAGGTGCGCTGCTGTCGGTCGTCCAAAAAGTCCCTCCATGCAGAAGTCGAACGGATTGTGCTGTGAGTTGGCTGTACCGGTGCCGTGTGGTTGTTCGGCATCCAATATAAGAGCGAGCTTCTGCGGCCAGAAATCCGAGGCAGCCGATGACCGACCTGACCGCCGAGATCTCACCGGAGCTTTTTGCGCGCTTGGCACATCCGACGGTACGCCTATCCGGAACGATCGACGAAGCGGCCGCGGCGTCGTTTCTCAGTCAGGTCCTGCCTGTGTTGGAGGTACCGGGCTCGATTGTCGTGGAGCTGTTCAGCTCGGGTGGGGACGCCGAGATGGGACGCCGCCTTGCTCAAGAAGTTCGCCTTCTTCGGCAAGCTCATGGTCGGGACATGTGGTTCCTCGGCAAGACGCTCGTCGCCTCGGCGGCGGTGACGATAATGGCCAGCTTTCCCGACATCGACAACGGTCTGCGGGTCGAGGACGAGCGCTTCGCCGAGCTGATTGCAGGCAGCGCGGTGAGCCTCGACGACATCCGAAGCAGGTCCTATGGAGGCTGGTACCTTTCGGCGACGCAGGCGCTCGAACTCGGGCTCGTCGCCGGGTTGGTTTGAGCCGGATCGGCCCTGGTCCTCGCTCGGGGGTCAGCCCTTGATGGGATACCGCCAGATCGACTCGATGCTTGGCATCGCTGAGTGTCTCCGGTCAATTTCAGAAGTCGATTGGCGGCGGTTCTCGCATGATCGCCGCTCCATCAGTGTTCAGATGTCCATAGACCACCTACGAACCACCGGGAGAGTACGCGATGCCCGAGGAAACCGCGAGCACCACCGACCTATTTCAGATCATCCGAACCGCCCGGTCGATGCGGCGGTTGAAGCCGGACCCGGTGCCGAATGAACTGATCCGTAAGATCTTGGAGGCGGGTGTCTGTGCGCCAAGCGGTGGTAACATGCAGCGGTGGCGGTTTCTCGTGGTCAGGGACCCCCAGATCAAGCTGACGGTCGGGGCCTATTACAAGCGTGCCTGGGACGAGCAGGTTGCACCGCGTTATCGGGCCGGTGAACCGGCCCCTGGGATGAGCCGCGAGCGATTTCTGCGGCTGCTGGACGCGGCCGAGTATCTGGCAGCGCATATCCATGAAGCACCGGTCTGGATTGTCCCATGCCTTGAAGGTGGTACGCCGACCCGCACGTCAGGTTCTTCGATCTACCCGGCTGTGCAGAACATGCTGTTGGCGGCTCGGGCCCTTGGCCTCGGCGCGACACTTACGACCCTCTATTTGAGTTTCGAGAAGGAAGCGGAAGCCGCCCTTGGCTTGCCGGCTGGCGTGCACTCCTATGCCCTGCTGCCGATCGGCTATCCGATGGGACGGTTTGGCCCGGTTCGCCGGGTCGCTCTCTCTGATGTCGTCTACGAGGATCGGTGGGGTCAATCTTTCCGAGATTAGGAACGAGCCCTTGAACTCGCATTCATCAACGGAGCTACCTAGAAGCGTCCGCAATTTGTTCCGGCCACCAGCAAGCGTTTCGGCAAGCTCGACAGCCTTATAAACTCGCATCTCGACGCGGTGAGCGAGGCGCAGGTACGCGGCGCGCTCGACGTGCTGATGCGCGACCGCACGACGATCGTCATTGCCCATCGGCTCTCGACCGTGCGCAACGCCGATCTGCTGGCGGTGCTCGACCACGGACGCCTGGTCGAAACCGGCAGCCACGCCGAACTCCTCGCCCGCAATGGCCTCTACGCCCGCCTGATCCGCCGGCAGATCGAAGGCGCGCGGCAACCCCTCCGCGCGGTCGGGAATTAGACTAAGGGCGGTTGTCGCCCTCCTTCGCCTTTTCCTTTGGCGCCGGCTTGCCGCCGCCATGGGCGGCCGGGGGAGCACGTACCGGCTGGGGATGCGGCGGAGCGACGGGGTGGGCGAGGGCCGCGGCCGGGTGGGCGACGGCGGGAGCCGGCGGGTGAAAGGCTTGCGCCGACGGCGGCGCCGGGTGCGGCGGAGCGACGGGGCGGGCAAGGGCCGGGACTGGGCGGGCGACAGCAGGGGCGGGCGGGTGAAAGGCTTGAGCCGCCGGCGGCAGCGGATGTGGCGGAGCGACGGGGCGGGCCTCGTTTACTAGCGCCGGGCGAGGTTCGGGCGGCGCAGCCGGATGCAGGGGCGCTTCGCGGCGAACGCCAGCCGCAACAGGAGGATGCGCCGGTGCGGCGATAACCGGCCGCGCCTCCCGAGCCGGCGGCAGGACAGCGCCGGGATGCGCCGGCGGCAGTGCTGCCGTGTTCGGTGCGGCAAGCGGATGGGGAATGCCGTGTTCGGGCGCTCCGGGTGTGAGCGTCTTCGCGGCGCCCGCGGTTTCGGGAATATGCGGACCGCGTTCCGACAAGTTGGCCGCACCGGGATGCGGCGGAATGGAGGCCATATTGGGTACCGTGCCCGGGCGGACCGGCGTGGCGGCATGCTCCAGCTGTGTCCCCGGCGGGCGCGGCTGACCAGCCGGTGCAGTCGAAACCGCCCCTGCCGGACGGGCGGGGGGTGCGAGACCAGGGCCGACCGGCACCGATCGCGGATGCTGCGGCCCCTGTGCTGCCGCGGAGGCCTGCCGCGGCGACGGCTTGACCTGAGGCGGATGAAGCACCACCGGCGCCTTCTCCAACGTCGCGGGCGACACATGCATCGCCGCCGGCGCAACCGGATCGGCGTTGGCGAAGACGCGCTGCGGAACAACAGTAGCAAACCGCCGATTGGCGAAATTCGCGTTCGCGACCTGCGATGGCGGCGCCCCGTTCGATTGGATTACAATATTATTGATATTCTTAACGTTGGTAATGTTGACGTTGCGAATGTAGTACACGTTGTGGGTATAACTCGGCCAATAGGTTTCGCCGGGGGCGAGCGGAAACCAGCCGACAGGCGGTCCGCCACCTGCGGCAAGGCCAATTCCCGCCACGACGCCGACAAAGGCGACAAGGGCCGGCGCATAGACCGGCTGCGCCACGTAGCTGCCGGGGACCCAGCCCCATCGATCGTCCACATAGGCCCAGCGGCCATAATGAAATGGCGCGAAGCCCCAGGGTTGCTGATCGACCCAGGTCCAGCCCCAGGGCTCGACCCAGATCCAACGGCCGTCGCGATAGGGCGCCCAATCCGCTGGTACCTGGCTCGGATACCAGACCTCGCCGTATTGCGGGTTGCCCTGCCAGCCGCCGTAGTGATCAAGGTCCGCGTAGCCGGTCATCTGCGGCGAAATGTAATGGGTCGCTGCCAGCCCCTCGGAGTGATAGTCGCGTGAAGCGCACCATTCGACGAACGCATCAGGCGAGACGCGCTCGATGCGGGCAACAACCGGGTTCGCCCCGGTCAGCACCGCTGCGTCACCGTGGTTGACGCCGATATCGGCGCCGCCGCCGACAAAACGCGCGCTGCCGGCAAATACCGCGACGCGCGCCGGCTGGTCCGCGGTCCCGGCGTCGATGTCGTAGGAACCAGGCTCCAGCAGCCACACAGCACCCTGCGGCAGGTCGACCTCAAAGCTCTGGCCAGTATCGAGCTGACGCAGATGGAGGTTGATGCGCCCCTGCGGCAGGCTGAACTGGGACACCTGATCGTTCAGATTGGTGACGTCGAGTTCGGTCCCGCCCGCCATGCCGATCGTGGTCGGGCCGATCTGGATTTGCGCGCGGGCTTGCGGATCGGTCGAGAACGACCCTCCGGTCGCCACCGGGTAGTTGACCCCGGCCGCCGACCATTGGGTGTCGCCGGCGGCGTGAAAAGCGAGGTTGCCCGAGACGTAGCTGATCTGGCCGACGCGGGAAGGCGGCTCCGGCGCCTGCGCCTGCGCCGGCGGGGCAGCAGCAAGGATCAACAGGGCGAGGTTGAACAGAAGGCGCATAATGACACCGTACGAGGCTTCCTTCATTGCCTGAACGGTTCGATTACGGCGGAGTTGTGGCGTCCATGTCGGGACTGCGGCACAAACCTCGCCGTCACGCGTGGGACGCACAATCTGGCCGCGGATCTATTTACTTGAAACCTCTGAAGTCTCATCAAAACCCCGGCAGAGGGCACTGGATCTCGGATTTCTCTGAAATTTCCGACTTCAATTTCACCCTCAGTCAAACCCTCTCCACTTCAACCCGCAATGGATGCTCCTCGATCTTTGCCAGCAATATGACGTCGCACTGCTTTTGTTCGGCGATCTCGAAGGTATAAGTTCCGACGATGCCCTTGCCTTTTGTATGGACGGCCAAGGTCAAGGCGAGAGCATCTAGTTTCGGTATATGAAATACCGTCATCAGGACGAATTCGACAAACTCCATTGGTGTGTAATCGTCGTTATAAAAGAGGATGTTCCACATGCTCGGGCGTTTTGGCTTAACCTCATCCTTGTCGAGGAGATCAAGTTCCGGTTTGTTGCCAGGTTTAGCGTGGTCTGGATCGTGGTTTTGTGAGAGAGGGACACCGGCTGCTTTCATCATCTCGATACAAATCCATCATTATTCGCAATTCACGTCTTCCACCCTGGCTGCGCGCTCGCCCAATCCCGGCATCAAGCTGCGCAACACTCCCGGGCGGCAGCCTGCGACACTGCATATGGTCCTGTCTTCGCCCAATTCACATGCTTTTGTCCGGCCCCGATTCCTGGCCTGAAATCTGGGCGCAGAAGGCCGTCAAAAGATCGGAACGGATATCCGACACCATTTGTATCACTCCCGAGAGACAGCCAGTGATATTTGAGACGATCGCAAGCAGGCTACTGGACCGACAGGGCATCTGGGTGATTTGGCAACTTCATCTCAGAGCTTCCGCGGATCTGATACAAACGCCTGCAGGCACGGGGCTCATTCATGGAACGCCACAGATTTGGCAATTCTGATTTGACGGTTTCGGCCATCGGTCTCGGCTGTTACGGCATGTCGGGGGTCTATGGTCCGGCGGACGACGCGGAGTCGATCGCCACGATCCGCCGCGCGCTCGATCTCGAAGTCAATTTTCTTGACACCTCGGCCAGCTACGGCGGCGGCCACAATCACCGCTTGATCGGCGAAGCAATCCGCGGCCGCCGACATGATGTTGTCATCCATTCGAAAAGCGGCAGCCCACGCGATGGCGGCCCAGAGGCTGTGCGCGGCGGAGGCGATCCGCGCTATCTGCGTCAAACCTGCGAGCAGAGCTTGAAAAACCTTGGCATCCAGACGCTCGACGTCTTTTGCATGTCGCGCGTCGATCCGAACGTACCAGTCGAGGAAAGCGTCGGGGGAATGACCGAGCTCGTCAAGGAGGGCAAGACACGGTTCATCTCGCTGTCGGAGTGCTCGGCCGAGTCGCTGAAGCGTGGCAGTGCCATCCACCCGCTGGTTTCGCTGCAGATGGAGTATTCGCTGATCTCGCGCGACGCGGAAGAGCAAGGCCAGATCGACGCCTGCAAGGAACTCGGCATGGCAATGATGGCCTATGCCGTGCTCGGTCGTGGAATGCTGAGCGACCAGGTTCCCAAAGTGGAGGAATTGACAGCCAACGACGTTCGCCAGACGCTACCCCGCTTTCAGCGTGTCAATCTCGATAAGAACCTCGGCCTGCGCTCTGCGCTCGAGGCGATTGCGCGCAGCAAGAACGCCACACTTGCGCAGCTCGCCATCGCGTGGCCAGTGGCCCGAGGAAAGCCTGAGGGAGTCTTGATCGTCCCGATCCCCGGCGCGAAATCGCGTAACCACCTTGAGGAAAATGTGCGCGCCGCGGACATTGTGCTTACGGCCGAGGATCTTGCGGAAATCGACCGCATCGTCCCCCCCGTCGCCGCGTCCGGCACTCGCTACCCGATAGGACAAATGCACCGACTGAACGTGTGACGCGCCAATCTGACCCCCCCGACCGCTGCCGAATAACGCACGGTCGTGACTCGCACGCTATTGGCCTGCGGCGCAGAGGGTGCGCGACGATGTAAAGTCCGCCATCGCCAGTGCCGAGCCACTCGACTAAGGGTCGCCTCCTGGCCCCACACCTGCCGCTAGCAAGAGGAGTCGAGACCGGCTGAGTTGGGTGGATTACGGTCCTTCGCAGCAACCGCCGCCAACCACGAGGTCGCGCCGATTTGGGTCGTTCGCAGGACCGAAGTCGAGCGGCAACGTTCGACTGGAAGGGACCTTCGGGGGCGCCGGCAGCCAACCCATGCTCCCAATCGGGTCCTTGCCGCGACGATGCTAGTGGATCGAATCTAACGCTTGGTACCCACGCCTGACGGCGGCGATGATCTTGTCGGGATCGGCGGTCCAGACGAAGGGCCTGGGGTTGTCATTGGTCTCGGCGAGGAAGCGCTTGATGGCGGCCTGGAGATCGACGAGCGAGCGGAACACGCCGCGCTTCAGCCGTCGCCTGGTGAGCTTGGCGAAGAAGCCCTCGACAGCGTTGAGCCAGGAGGCCGATTTCGGCGTGTAATGGAACACGAAGCGGGGATGGCGATCGAGCCAGGCCCGCACCTTGGGGTGCTTGTGGCTGCCGTAATTGTCGAGGATGACGTGGACGATCTTGCCGGCCGGGATCTCCGCCTCGATCGCGTTGAGGAAGCGAATGAACTCCTGATGCCGGTGGCGCTGCATGCAGCGGCCGATGACCTTGCCGTCGAGCACGTCGAGAGCGGCAAACAGTGTGGTCGTGCCGTTGCGCTTGTAGTCGTGGGTCATGGTCCCGCAACGGCCGGGCTTCAGCGGCAGCCCCGGCTGGGTGCGGTCGAGCGCCTGGATCTGCGACTTCTCGTCGACGCTGAGCACGATCGCATGCGCCGGCGGATCGACGTAGAGGCCGACAATGTCCCGCAGCTTGGGCACGAACTCGGGGTCGCGCGACAGTTTGAATTGGCGCACCCGGTGCGGCTGCAAGCCGTGCGTCCGCCAAATGCGCTGCACCGAACTGACGCTGATCCCGGCCGCCTTCGCCATCATCTCGGCCGTCCAATGCGTGGTTTCACCCGGCGGATCGCCGAGGGTCAGAGCTACCGTGCGCTCGCGAACCCTCGCCGGCAGCGGCGGGATACGCGAGGGCCGCGTCTTGTCCTGCAGCAGCCCCTCGATCCCCGCCCGCATGAACCGCTCTTGCCAGCGCCACACCGTAACTTTGCTTGTGCCAGCTTGGCGCATGATCTCGTTGGTGCCCAGGCCATCCACCGTCAGCAGCACGATCCGCGCTCGCCAGACGTGCTTTTGCGGGCTGTTTCGATCGGCGACGATCGCCTCCAATCGCGCCCGATCGGCCGCGCTCACCTCGACTGTGATCCCCTCGCGCATGCCCACCCCCCTTCGGCAGCTGGATCATACACGAGCTCAGGAACTCTTCTGTTAGGTTTATACCACTAGCGATGCGACAAACGTCGGTCTGGACATCTAAGAGCGCTCCTCTTGTTCCCCGTCTTCCGCCTGTGCACACCCGCGTTGCATTCACGCGCCTGTGCGCCTTTCCAACGTAGCATATTTGGTGCCTCACCAAAGCCTCATGTGGACTTTCAGATCGGAAATTGATCCGGATCAGGCCCCGGTTGGTGTAGGGATAAAAAATTCAGGACCAGGACCACCTGATATAAGATCAATTACCTTTTATATGGACCGTAACTGCCCCTCAACGCTATAAGCGCAGCAAGACTGGCGGAACTACTGGCCTCGTGAAGCCAGATGCCACCGCCCGAACAAGCCATTTTGCGGTTGCGCGCCCAGGATGCAGCGCTAAGCTCGTCGGGCGAGGCAGCCGGTGCGTGAACACCCAGCCCGCCTCTGACCACCACCAACCTGATCATACCACCGCGGTTGGGCTGGCGGCTCCAAGCGAGCGACGCTTCTTGCTGCGCTCCGAGGCTGCTGAACGTCCCCAAGGTGTCAAATTCCGAAGTGTTGGAGAAGTCTACCTGGCCGGAAATGGGAAAGCCCCCCGGCACGATCAAGAAATCCATATTGCTACCGCCGGCGGTGTGGCCAAAGGCGATGCCGACGGTGTCTCCGCTGCCTTGGTTCGGTGTGGCTAAAGCACCGCTCCCGAAACTCGTTGGTCCAGTGATCGGCCCGGAGAAAATGTTGACTTGGTCCTGACCGGTCGGCCCGGTAATTATAGTCCCACCGGCCGGGCCTATCGCCGCTGTTGTAAAGGCATCAAAAAAAAGCAAATTCAGGGGCGTGAGATCGAGTAGTCCGTCCCCGGTCGCGGTGACGCAGTCGACGCCCGGGGAGACGCAATTCGGGACTTCCACGAGCGTGATGGTGTAGCGCTGCGGTGGCAGGTCCGTGCTTTGCGCTGGCACGGCCTGGGCTGGCGGGGCGGACAGGCTGGAGCCGATCACCATCGCGCCGCCGAGCGCTGTCACTGCCATGCGTCTCACGCGTGTCATGTCGGTTCCCCCGTATCAAATGGAGAGGATGCTCGACCAGCACCGCTATCTGAAAACTAAATCAATCGGTCTTGCGCGATTACGGGAGGGCCGAGGCGCAGTCTGGTTGGAGCGAGCCCGCTTGCATCGGGTTGTGCGGGCCGTTGGGGCAGGCTAGGCCCAAGGACCAAACAAAATCGCGACGAATCCAGGCTTTTGACGGCAGAGGCTGCGGGAACCCCACGGGATTGGCGGTCAGTAAATTAATGCCCTCAAAGCCATCGCTTCTGACCGAAGAGAGCGCGTGACAGCTGATGCAGGATGCTTGGGTCAGCGGCATGCCGACGTTCTCGCCCTCGATGATCGAGCTGCCGAGCAGTTTCGGGCGGAAGAAATCGGTCTGCACCGCGTCGAGCCGGTAATTGTACCACTCGGGGGCCAAGTTCGCCGCGTCCATCAGCTTTTTCAGCTCTGACGTTAGCCTGGTAGTGGAGCCATTACTGCGCGCCGGCTGGGAGCCGAACGGGTCATTACAGCCCAACACCTGGCAGCGGAAGGGGTTGGTCGTCGTGTTTTGCGGCTCGAACGTCGCCCAGATCCACTTGTCGATCAGTTTCGAGATTAGATGCATCCCAGCCAAGGCAAAGCAACTGCCGTCGGCGGTCTCGACATGGATAAGCCCGGTCTGGCCGATATTGCTGCAATTGAAATTGTGGTTGCCGATCGTCGAGACCTGAATCCAGTCGGCCTTGATCTCGACCGCAGGACGCGGAAACTGAATGTCGAGGCTATCGGCCGCGGCTGCCGCCTGATTTGCGCGGTTCCAAAATCCGGTCCCGGCGATGTAATCCTCGGTGGCACCCCCCTCCCGCACCTCTTCGCAAATCGTGAGCGGGTTGCTTTTGTCGGGCGGAGCTGTGTTTGGCGGTGGCGGTGCATTGGCCGCGTTGCAATTCGTGTTGGGCGCCCCGAGCAGACCTTGTTGCAGCGATTCGGGATGTCTGAACAAAGTGAGCGGGCTGGGATGCAGGACGTGCACTGCTGTCGTCGCCCCCGAATTCGGCACTTTGAGCCCTTGCGAGGGGTCGGTCGGATATAATTGTCCCTGCTCGATCCAGTTTTCCCATACGACATAAGGATATTGATTGTTGTTAACCGGACAGGTCGCCGCGACCCAAATCCGCCAGGCCGTCTCTTCGAGCGAGCCGATGATCTCGTTTGGTACGGCGCACGGATTTAATTGCGCGCGGTCGTTGTCGTCGGCTACAGCAAGCGTAATGTCGCTAGTAAATACAGCGATCACCGGCAGAAGTGTTGCCGCGATCGCGGCTGCGATCCGTCTCATGCACATCTCCCTTACAGATCTCTGCCACTCTCCAGGCCAAAATCGCACCTTTTGAGCGCTATAGGCGATCACAAATCGCGCCTGTGCCATCCTTGACACGATGGTTCTCATGAACCCAAGCCAGCGGCATCGGGAGCGCCAAATGCCGGAAATGCTGACTGATTGCGGATCGGCGGTCGAGGGGCGCAAGGACCAACCACAGAAATCCTGTGCAAATGTCGGGTTCCCGTCCTGCGCGGTCCTTCCTCAAGCTCTCCCGTGAATGGCCGGGGTGGGGCCATGAAGACCTGTTCCCGCGGTCCGACACGAGCGCCCGCTGTGGGTTCAGTAAACCGACCCTTCGCCGGCGCGAACGGCAACGACGGGGATTCGCCGATTTTGTTCTCTAATGGGTCAAGGGACGGCGGCTCGATTGTGAGCGATATCGACGCTGTCGGGTGTCTGCGTTCTCTACGTGCTCATCTGGCACTTGATGGGGTCAGCTGGGTGCGGAGCGGCTTGGTTGAAATCGCAGTCGGCCAAACGACCGCATGCTACAGAATCGGCGCCGTCATCTGCTCCCTCCCTCGGGCGTCGCTCCGCTCGGGAGCTCGGTTCGACCTCCTGTCCGGTTGATGCTGCTGGTTACGCCGGTTTGAACTCGGTGCCGTGGCGCAGCATGGCGTGCATGATGATGGCCAGACGACGAGCGAGCGCGATCCGCGCCTTGCGCATCGTAGATCGTTTGGCGATCGCGAATGCCCAGTCCTTGAGCTTCAGCGGCCCCTTGTAGCGCGTCAGCATGACGTTTGCGGCCTCGTACAAGAGCGTGCGAACCCGTCGATCGCCGCACTTCGAGATGCTGCCGGTGTAGTCGACCTCGCCTGACTGATAGCGCCGCGGCACCAAACCGAGATAAGCGCCGATGTCACGAGATCGCCGGAAGCGCTCAGGATCGTCAATCGCGGCGGTGAAGGCGAGTGCGGTGAGTTGGCCCGGTCCCACGTCATAAAGCCCATCTCTCTACATCATTGAAAGATAAGGGTCGGATGATCTGGAGTTGATGATGATGGACCTTTGCGGGACGTCTTGACGCGTTCGACCAGGTCGTGACCCTCGATATCCCGTCGCTTGATCACCCAGGGCGCGCCTTTGCAGTACTGCTCGGCAGGGATGATGCCAGCCCGGATCCAGCGGAGCACCGTCAGGGGGCTCAGATCAAGCATCTTGGCCGCTTCAGTCAACGTTATTTCGCCACGCTCGGCCCACTCGCCGTCGACGTAGACTGCAATGCAGTGCGTGTTGCGGAAGCCACGTACACGCGACTGCGTCCATCCGTTCAGCCGGCCGGTTCGCTTCCCGGTTCGGTTGAGCATGCCGGCAATGGCCTTGTCGGGCATTAATCGCGCGCATGCTCGGATCAGGTCCGTCGTTTCGGGCTCGACGGCCCAACGCGTCTGACCTCTCCGGTTCTTCCGCACCGTGAGGTGGGTGTGATCGCCGCCCTGCCAATGTAACAGCAGCCGGATTTGATCATCCTCTGCATGCGCCACGACCTCGCGCAACACAGCGCGGATGATACGCTTGCGGGTGACGGCGGTCGCGGCCGGATGATGCCAGGCCGCCTCCAGATCGGCACCCATTCGCAGCAAACGCTGACGCTCCTCGGCACCCAGAACCGCCGGGCGCTGTCGGACCAGCGCCTCCAGCTCCTTCTCCAGCTGGTCTACGGCCGCGAGGGCGGCATTCCATCGCCGCTCGAGTTCGCCAGCGACCAGACGATTGTCAGGATCGACCGCATCATATTGCCGGCGCGCCCTAGCCGCCTCGTATCGCGCCTGTTCGAGCACCAGTTCGATCTGGCGCTGTTTCTCGCCAGCTTGGTGCTCGCCGTCCGTGATCACACGGATCGCCGCCTCAACGCCGAGCGGCTGGAGCAATCGCACGATCTCGGCTCCCACCGCCTGGTCAACCCGCAGAGCGCCGAACGAGATACAGGGGGCGGCCTCAGGGTTGCTCCGGGTCGCGTCGCAATGATAACGACCGATGTCGCCCTTCGTACCGTTGTAGCTGACAAGCAATCTGCGTCCGCAATGGCCGCAGCGCAGCAGGCCAGCGAGCAAAGCCTCCCCCTTGCGCACCGCGCCGCGCACCATCATGCCTTTGCCGTTGGCATTGTCGGCGATCAGCCGCTGGTTCCTTTCATAGTCCGCCCATGACAAGTAACCCTCGTGATGGTCGACGAGCAAGACTGCCCAGTCCGACCGATCCTTGCGATAGCCCCGCAAGATCCGCTTGCGGCCATTTTCGATCGTCACCCGACTACCGGTTCGACCAAAGACATAAGCACCGGCATAAACCGGGTTGGTCAGGAGATTATTCACTGTCGCGTAGACCGGAGGTTTCCACCGCAGTTGATGTTGCCCTGAACTTTTGGCATCAATGAACGGTAGCGCGATCTGGTCGGCGCGAAGCGACAAAAACACCTGACGGATGCTTTGCATTTCAGCAAAGCGAGCAAAGACCAGCGATATCGCCTCGCGCACGCGCAGGTCGGGATCGATCTCGATTTTGTCGCGGCCGGCTTTCACGTAACCGACGGCTACCGTAAAGAAGAGCTCACCGCGCCGCGCTTTCTGCTTCAGGGCTTCCATCGATCGGGCGCGCAAGAGAGACAGCTCAAGCTCGCTCATCGTCCCTTTCATACCCAGCAACAGGCGATCATTCGGGTGCCGCGGCTCGTATACACCATCCTCGTCAACGATCACCGTGCCAACCAGACCGCAAAACTCGATCAGGGTGTGCCAGTCGCGCCCGTTGCGCGCCAGACGCGATGCCTCGATCGCGAACACGGCACCGACGCGGCCCTCACAGATCGCCGCGAGCAGCCGCTCGAAGCCTGGACGGCTGACGCCCGAACCCGAGCGGCCAAGATCGTCATCGATGACCGTTACATCCGTCCAGCCGAGAGCACGGGCCCGTTCGGCGAGGCCATATTGACGCCGCCGGCTCTCATGATTGTTGGCAAGCTGGTCGACGGTGGATTGCCGGATATAGATGAAGGCGCCGCGCGCCAGATGGTCAGGCGTGATCTTCATTGTTAGCCTCCGCCTCAGCGATGACAGCCAGCGTCTCCGCCAGAAGCGCGCTCACCAGTCGCAGCAGCTTCGTCCGCTCCGACGCTGCTATCGGCACCGGTGGATCCTTGGGCGCGAAGAGGTCGGGTTGGCGATGGCTCGGCTGCGGACGCGGCATGCTCGTCTCCTTCGCGACGGGAATCGTCGCGCAGCAAGCTTTGCCAGGCATCGAGCTCGAGGCGCAGTTCGCGCAAACACTCCAGTGTGAGACGCGGAGTCTTTGTGACCGTCATCGCCGCTGCGCGATCCTCCGTCATCCAGATCGGTAAGTGCGCCAGCGTGCCGTCCGGTTGGCGGACGATCAGGGCAACCTCGTCGCCATGCCGATTGCGCCCGGTAACAATGACCGTTTCGCCGCAACGGGGATGAAATCGGTAACGGATAGTCACCTCACCCGACTGATAGTGAGCACTATGAAGCTGCCTCGCCGACACCGGGAATGCTCATCAGCCGGCGGCAAGCCTCGGATGCCCTGACCATCCGTCTGTATGTCCGCGTCGATCGCCACGACGGCGGCGAGCACGGCGGCACGCGCCGCAACCAGACCCTGCATCGCGGCGGACAGGCCGGGGATGCCCTCGCTTGCCCGCAGCGCCTGCCTGATGAAGGCGGGGCTAAGCGCACGTGGCAGTCGGACGCCGAACACCACGGCAAGGCCGCGGATCTGGTTCTCCAGGGTGACCCGCTGGCCGACCAGCTTCTTGCGAGCGATGATCAGCGACCGGACGGCGTGTGCCGGCAGGGACTTCACATGAACCGGCTTGAAGAAGCCGGTGCGGGCGAGATGCGCCAGGCCGCGCGCATCGTTGCGGTCGGTCTTGTGCGTCGCTAACGACTTCAGCGCCTGATAGGCCTGCCGGCTCTCGACGCAGACGACGGGTAATCCAAGCTGGCTCAAGCCATGGTAGAGCATCGGCGCCATCCGGCCCGTCTCGAACAGCGACCCGCCGACAGGCCGGAGCTCGTGCGAGCGCGGCCGCGATGTCGGCAGGCGTCGACGGCACCTTCACCTCGTGCATGACGGCACCGTCTCGGTTCACGACACACACGTGCGTCTCTGCCAT
Source organism: uncultured Alphaproteobacteria bacterium (assembly GCA_963774345.1). GTDB lineage: Bacteria > Pseudomonadota > Alphaproteobacteria > ATCC43930 > CGMCC-115725 > AP-15. The sequence continues at coordinate 1,402 of CAVZFB010000057.1, read as the reverse complement.
CGAGACATCCAGGCCAGCAAAATACTCCATGTGCGGTCTCCTCTTCCGATGATCCGAGCCGATCCTATCGGCCTCCGGGGAAGAGCTGCCGCCCATTACCCTATGTTGAAAAACTCCTTGGCGGACGCGGTATAATCTCGCATCACGACGGCTGGGGGGCAGTCGATGATGGGGGAACGTCAAGTCGAGCAGGACGCGCTGTTCTACGAGTTTTCGCTCGAACGGCACGTGCCGGAGAGAGCACCTGCTGCGGTCGATCGACCGGTTTGTCGAACTCGACGGGCTGCGGCGCGAACTGGCGCCGTTCTACAGCGAGATGGGGCGGCCTTCGATCGATCCGGAGCTGATGATCCGGATGCTGATCGTCGGCTACTGCTTCGGCATCCGCTCGGAGCGGCGGCTGTGCGAGGAGGTCCACCTGAACCTGGCCTACCGCTGGTTCTGCCGGCTCGGGCTCGACGGCGCGGTGCCGGACCACTCGACCTTCTCGAAGAACCGGCACGGCCGCTTCCGCGAGAGCGATCTGCTGCGCAAGGCTGTTCGAGACGACCGTGCGAGCGCTGCATCGACGAGGGGCTGGTCGGCGGCGAAGGCTTTGCGGTCGACGCCAGCATGATCAAGGCCGACGCCAACCGCAGCGCGCGTGCCGGGCAGCGAGTGGCAGGCCCCCGAGGCGGCGAACCGTGCCGTGCGGGAATATCTGGCCGTCCTCGACGATGCGGCGTTCGGCGCGGCAACGCAGGTGATGCCGAAGTTCATCTCGCCCGCCGACCCGGCCTCGCGCTGGACGGGCGCGAATGGCGGGCTCGGCCTTCTTCGCCTACTGCACCAACTACCTGATCGACCTGAAGCACGCCGTCATCGTCGATGTCGAGGCGACCACCGCGATCCGCCAGGCCGAGGTGACGGCGCAGCAACGGATGATCGAGCGCACGCAGGAGCGCTTCGGTCTGTGGCCTGAGCGGCTGGCGGCGACACCGCCTACGGCTCGGCCGAGAACCTCGACTGGCTGGTGCATGAGCGCGGGATCGAGCCGCACATCCCGGTGTTCGACAAATCCCAGCGCACCGACGGCACCTTCTCGCGCGACGACTTCGCCTATGACCACAAGCGCGACTGCTACATCTGCCCGGCCGGGAAGGAACTCAGGCAGCGGCAAAAAATCTATCGAGTGCCGCGCCCTTTCGTCGATGAGAACGGCATGATGCGCTATCGCGCCAGCAAGCTGGATTGCGAGCGCTGTTCGCTGAAGCCGCAGTGCTGTCCGAACGCGCCCGCCCGCAAGGTCCTGCGCTCCATCCACGAAGGCGCTCGCGATATGGCGCGCGACATCGCGAAGACCGACGCCTATGTCACCTCAAGGCGCGAGCGAAAGAAGGTCGAGATGCTGTTCGCCCACCTC
>CAVZFB010000056.1:0-204343 GCA_963774345.1 uncultured Alphaproteobacteria bacterium | reverse complement strand
GCGCCGGCATCGATCGCCGCATGGCCGATCTCAGTCATGTATTGCAGTACTTCGCGGTGCAGCCCCCAATGAAACGAGGCGATGACGACATCCGCCCGCTTGCGCAGCGCAACGAGGTCGTCGGCGAGCCATTGCAGATAGTGCTTGTCCGCCCAGGTAACGATCTGGGGCGGAACCCCCGGCCGATTGGCCGGCGGGCGCGAACCGTGGGTTGGAACCTGATAAGCGGTATGCCCGCGGATCACCGCGATGCCGGGGGCATTCTCACCGACTTCGTGATTGGTCGGCCAATAGACCGAGCTGCGCTGCAAAAAACCAAAGCGCATGCGGCCGCATTCGACGATGGCTGGTGCGCGCGCCGCTTCTCGGTTCGCTCCGGCGCCGGTGTGTGCGATGCCGAGTTGGTCGAGCCGGGCAATCGACCCCAGGATCGCGGCCTCGCCGTAATTGACGTTGTTGGCGATCCCGACTGCGGCGATGCCGGCCGCAGTCAGTGCCTCGCCCGCCACCAACGGGTCGGCGAAGAACCCCTCGCGTTCGAGGGAATGCCCGCCGGGCGGAGTATAGAGACAACATTCGAGGTTGCTGAAGACGATGGGGGTCACGCGAAATTCGTCCCGCACCAGGGCGAATGGAACCGTCGGATCGGTAACGTTGATCAGGTTTACGTCACCGGTCAGGATCATCTTTGTCGCCATCTCCCCCAACCTTTTATACCTCTTCGCTCTAGTTACGATAATCGCGCCGCCGGGGAGGCGCCATGCCTAATGGTCTCGGGCTTACGACCCGGCGCGCCGCTTAGGGCTGCCGCCAGCGGCCCCGCCGTCGCAACAGCAGGTACCACCACCCCATCGCCACGAGCAAAATAGGTCCCCCGATCACGATAGCGGGCGGCATGCGGGACTGCTGCTGCGGCGCGCCGGCGCCGACGCGGATCATCACCCGGGCGACCTCACCGCTCGTGTGTGCTTCGGCGGTCCACATCCCGTCGCTATCGGCATCGAAGACGAATTTGCCTTGGGAGTCGGTGTGGCCGGTCTCGACCGGCGTCTTCAGATCACCCGGCGCGAAAACTCGTACCGCGGCATCGGACATCGGTTTGCCGTCCGCGGTTGCGAACTGAGCCGTGACCTCATGCGTGGTAAAGAGGTCGAAAGCGCAAGCCGGCGATTCGGCGAGCAGGCACGCCGCCGAGGCCGCCAGCAACAATATCGTCGCTCGGCCCGCGAGCATGGTATGCCCGAGAAATCGGCGGCCAAGCTGGAACATGCGATCAACATAGCGATGTTTGGCGCCCGCGCCACAGTGCAGCAGACACTTTCCTTGCTCGGCCCCGCGCGCGCATGGCAAAAGCCGTTCGTCGGAGGGGCGATGCCGAATTTCGCGATTGAGCGGCGCTGCGAAGGGATCGTCTGCGGCATCGACGAGGCGGGGCGCGGGCCGCTCGCCGGGCCGGTCGTCGCCGCTGCGGTGATCCTCGACCCACGCCGCTTCCCCCGATCCCTGCACCAGCGACTCGACGATTCGAAGGTGCTGACCGCCGGGGAGCGTGACGCCTGCTGGCGGGCGCTCGGGCGCTGCGTCGATCGCGGCGTCGCACAGATCGGGGTCGGCGCGGCGAGCGCGCGCGAAATCGACAGCATCAACATCCTGCGCGCCGCCCTATTGGCGATGGCCCGGGCTGTCGCCGCCCTCGGGGTTCGCCCGGACGTGGCCCTCGTCGACGGCAATATCGCGCCGCCCCTCGCATGCCCGGTGCGGACAATCGTCAAGGGAGACGCGCTCAGCTTTTCGATTGCAGCGGCCTCGGTCGTCGCCAAGGTCACGCGCGACCGCATTATGCGCGCGCTGGCCCAACGCTATCGTGGGTATGGCTGGGAGACCAATGTCGGCTACGCGACCCGCGAGCATGGTGACGCGATTCTCAGGCTCGGACCCACCCCGCATCACCGCCGCTCCTTCGCCCCGGTGCGCCTCGCCCTCGCCGGCGAGCTGTCGCTGTTCGCCGCGCTCTCGTCGGTTCCTGTCGCGATCGCCGAGAGTGCGTGACGGGCGACCTTTTTCATCAGGGTCGGCAGCGCGTGTTCGCCGAGCTTGTCGATCGGGCTCCATAGCCCGTCGGCGGTCCCCATCCCGGCGACGACCGTGAGTTCGAGCTGGAAATGAGTAAAGCCGTGGCGAACGATACCCGGCAATGCCGACCATTCGGCCGCTGCGGGCGCCGCGCCGATGGCTTCGGCGAAGGTCCATGGGGTCGCACGCCACGCGGTGGAGGGGATTTCGATCATACCGCCAAGCAGACCCTTTTCGGAGCGGCGGCGCAGCAGCACCGCTCCGTCGGCATCCGTAAGCCAGAACGCGACGCCGTAACGCAGCAGGCGCTCCGGCTTCTCGGCCGGCGCCGGCAGCGCCTCGGCGAGCCTGCCCGCCTCCGCGAGGCACGCGCCGCGCCATGGACAGAGCACACAGCGCGGCCGGCGCGGCGTGCAGATCGTTGCACCGAGATCCATCATTGCCTGCGCGAAGTCGCCCGCCCGCTGTTCGGGGACCAATGCCGCAGCGAGTTCTCTCAGGCGCGGCTTCGCCGCTGGCAACGGCTCAATGACGGCGTAGAGGCGGGCGACGACGCGCTCGACATTGCCGTCGACGGCGGCGTAGCGCCGGTCGAAGGCGATTGCGGCGATCGCCGCCGCCGTGTAGTCGCCGATCCCCGGGAGCGCGCGCAATGCAGCCCGTTCGCTGGGGAATTCGCCGCCGTGTCGCTCCACGACGACGCGGGCGCAGGCATGCAGATTGCGGGCCCGCGCGTAATAGCCGAGCCCTTGCCACATGTGCAGGATCTCGTCGAGCGAGGCCGCCGCGAGGGCCGAAATGTCAGGCCAGCGCGTCATGAATTGGTCAAAATACGGTCCGACAGTCGCCACCGTCGTCTGCTGCAGCATGATCTCGCTGAGCCAGACTTGGTAGGGATCGGGGGTCGTGCCGGACGGCGCCCGCCACGGTAGGTCTCGGCGCTGACGGTCGTACCAAACGAGCAGATCGGCCGGGTCGGGCCGGCTCGCGAACAAAGGCAACTCGGATCGGGGCAAATCGAATCGGACCGGCGACATGAACGTAGCGAAATGGCCATACAGCCTAACCGGCCGGGGGCCCGCAAGCGAGCGGGGGTACGGATTTGGTGCCGTCGGCGTTGCCGTCTCAAAGCTCGGAGCGCCAATATTCGGCAAGCGTGGGGGCGGACTTCTTGTCCGGCTCAAGACCGACTGGCCCGCGATCGTAGGTACCGACTGGGCCGCGGTGAGCTGGCCAACGGCAGTGACCCGTGACGGCTATTTGAAGCTGCGCATGACGCCCGTTGCCGCACTCGAATTACAGCACCGCGCACCGCTGTTGATCGAGCGCGTCAACGTCTTCCTCGGCCGTCCAGCCGTGACCCGCCTGATCCTCGTGCAGGGGCCTTTACCGCTTCCCGCGGCGCCAAGCAGCTCGTCTCCACCACCACTTGCCTGCGGCGAGGCGGCAGCGCTCGACGAGCAGGTCTCCAATATCGCCGATCCCGGGCTGCGCACCGCCTTGGCTCGGCTTGGCCGGGCGGTGATCGCCGTTCAACGTTGAGGCCGGGCCAGCGGCGTTGCGCGGGGAGTTGGAAGCCGCTATTCTCAACATATTGTAGTCAGGACGCTTGCGATGCGGAAAATATGGGTGGTCTTTTTGGCGATATTCGCCGCAACGACGCTTTTGCCGACCCCTGCCCCGGCAGCCGATTCGGGTCCCAGCGCCAGCGATGCGGCGAGCTTGCTGGCGATCAGCAAGGACGATCGGATTCTCGGCAGTCCCACGGCGCCAATCACCATCGTCGAATACGCTTCGCTGACCTGTCCGCATTGCGCTCATTTCACCGACGAGGTCTTGCCCGAGCTCAAGAAGAAGTGGATCGACACCGGCAAGGTAAAATTGGTGCTGCGCGACTTTCCGCTCGACGACGAGGCGGTGCACGCCTCGATGATCGCACGTTGCGCGCCGCATGACCGGTTTTACGCGTTCATCGACACCTTCTTCGCGGATCAGACGAATTGGGCGGCGGCGCCCGACTATCGGGCCGCCCTGTCTCGGTTAGCCGAGTTGGGTGGTATGAGCAAAAACGAGGTCGACAGCTGCCTCAAGGACGCCACGCTGGAAAACCAAGTCATCTCCAGCCGCCTCGTCGCCGCGAACCAGCTCGGTGTCAATGCGACTCCGACATTCTTCGTCAACGGCACCAAATTCACGGGCGCCCCGACGGTCGAGGAGTTCGACAAGCTGCTATCGGGCCTGTCGGCAAAATCGTGATCGTCTGCGGGAAGGCGAATGCAGATCGACCGGCTTCGCCTCGTCGGGTTCAAATCATTCGCTGACGCCGCCGAGGTGGCGATCGGGCCTGGGCTGACCGGCATCGTCGGACCGAACGGCTGCGGTAAGTCCAATCTGGCCGAGGCGCTGCGCTGGGTAATGGGCGAGAATTCGGCTCGGCGGCTGCGTGGCGGCGCGATGGACGACGTCATTTTCGGCGGCGCCGCCAGCCGGCCGGCGCGTAACGTTGCCGAGGTTTTGCTGAGCCTCGACAACCGCGCTCGCGACGCGCCCTTTGCATTTAACGACCGAGAAGAAATCGAGATTGTGCGCCGCATCGAGCGCGGCAGCGGCTCGCTCTGGCAGATCAATGGCCGCGAGGTCCGAGCGCGCGACGTGCAGCTTTTATTCGCCGATGCTGCCACTGGCGGGCCGTCCGGGGCGATCGTCGGTCAAGGACGCGTCGGCGCGCTGATCGAGGCCAAGCCGGCCGAACGCCGGTTCCTGCTCGAAGAGGCCGCCGGCACCGCCGGACTTCACGCCCGCCGCCGCGAGACCGAGCTCAAGCTCGCTGCCGCCGAAAACAATCTCACGCGGCTCGACGACGTGGCCGCTTCCTTGACGACGCGGCTCACAGCCTTGCGGAAGCAGGCGCGTCAGGCGCAGCGCTACCGCCGCCTCAGCGACCAGATTCGCCGCCACCAGGCGCTGCTGTTCCATGCCCGCTGGCTCGCCGCAGAAAACGAGGCCGAAAACCGCGCCACCGAGCTTGCTGCTGCCGAGCGCAACGTGGCCGAGACAGCGGAGCGCGCTTTGGCCGAACGGCGTGCCCACGACGTGGCCGAAGCAGCGCTGCCGCCGCTGCGTCGTGCCGGGGCTGAGGCCGAGGCCGAATTACAACGACTGACCCAGCGCCGCGACGCTCTCGAGCACGAGCTCACGCAGGTTATCGCTGCGCGTAGGGAGGCCGAGCGGAGGCTGGCCGAGCTGCTAGCCGATCTGAGCCGCGAGGATGCGAACCTGATCGATGCCGAGGCCGCGCTCGCTCGGCTCGAGGGGGAACGCCGAGCCTTCGCCGCCGCCGAGGCCGAAGACGCGCCGGCGCTCATGATGGCTAGGGGTCGGCTGCGCGAAATTGCCTCGGACCTCGCCGCGGCGGAAACCGGATTGCAGCGCGCAACCGAAGCTGCGGCTGGCGCCGAGGCGCGACGCGGCGCGATCACGCACCGGCGCCGGGAACTCGCCGAGCGCCATACCCGTCTCGAAGCTCGCCTCGCCGAAGCGGGGAGCCGGCGCACCGCCATAGCCGCCGCGACAGTGCCGGCAGATGCGATGGCGGCAACCGTTGCGGCAGTGGCCGAGGCCGAAACGCGGGCAGAGAGCTGCCGCGCCGCGCTGGAGGCAGCACAGCGCGAGATCGCGGCGTGGCATCGGCAGGAAGCCGTGGCGTTCGAGGCGGCGCGCCGGACGGCGGCCCGGCTCTCCCAACTCGAGGCGGAGGCTGCAGCCCTCAACGCCTTGCTCGCGCCGGTCCCAGATACCGGCGATGGCGCGCCGGTACTGAGCGAGCTGCGCGTCGCCGAAGGGTTTGAGGCGGCGGTCGCCGCGGCCTTCGAGGACGAGCTTTCCGCGCCGCTCGCCGGGGACGACGGTGACGCCTTACAATTCTGGGTGAATCTCGGAGGAATCGACAGTCTCTGCGCGCTGCCCCACGGTGCGCATGCGCTGAGCGAAGTGGTGAACGCACCGCCGGCGCTCGATCGCAGCTTCGCGCAGGTCGGCTGGGTCGAGGATACGGCAGCGGGCCGCAGCTTGCAGCGGAACTTGGCCCCTGGCCAACGGCTCGTCGGCCGCGACGGGTGCCTATGGCGCTGGGACGGTTTCACCCGCCTCGCCGCCCGCCCCTCTGCCGCAGCCCAGCATCTGCGCCACAAAAACCGCTTGCTTATGATTGCTGAGGAAATCGGGGCGGCGGCGGAGGAAGCTCGATCGGCTGAAAACGAGGCCGCCGCGGCGACCGTGGCGCGTCAGGCTGCGGCCGAAGCCGACCGGCTCGCGCGCTTGGAGCTGCGCGAGGCGGAGGCGACGCTCGCCCACGCCCGCAAGATGGAGGCCGGACTTGCACACCAGGCGTTGACCGCCGAAACCCGGTTAGCCGCCGCTGCCGCCGACGTCGACAAGTTCGCCGCCGAATTGGCCGAAACGCTGGAGCAGGCAGAGATGACCCAGCAGGAGTTGGCGACGCTGCCCGAGCCGGGGCCGGCTCGCGCAGCTCTCGACGCCGCACGCGCGGCGGTGTCACAGGCGCGCCGCGACGAGGTCGAAGCGCAAGGCACGATCGATCGACTGACCCGGGAAAGCCAGTCCAGGCACGAGCGCGTAAGGTCGATCGACCTGGAGGAGCGGTCATGGCGCAGCCGCGCCGATGGCTCGATGCGGCAGCGCGCGACCCTGAACGAACGCCGGATCGCGCTCGAAGGGGAGATCACTGAGATCGCTCGGCGCCCGGCAGCGATTGCGGAGCAAAGCGAGACCCTGGGCCACGAGGTTTCAGCCGCGGCAGAGACCTGCCGGCGTGCGGTCGCCGAGTTGGCAATTGGAGAGAGCCGGCTGCGCGCTGCGGTCGATAGCGTGCGGCGGGCCGATCAAGCGCTGGCCCAGGCCCGCGAGAGTCGCGCTCGGCTGGAAGTACAGTGCGACGGCGCCAGCCAGGCCGTGACCGGGCTCGCCCGTGAAATCCGCGAGCGGATCGATGCCGCTCCCGATGCCTTGTGCGATCTTGCCGGCCTCGGCCCGAATGAGGCGCCGGCCGATGCTGCTGCGACCGCGGCGCGGCTGGCGCGGGTGACACATGAGCGCGACGGCATCGGACCGATAAATCTGGTGGCCGAGAGCGAGGCGGCCGAGCTCGGCGAGCAGGCCGGCGCCCTGGCGCGCGAGCGGGCCGATCTTACCGGGGCGATTGCCAAGCTTCGCCGCGCCGCGGCCGCGCTCGACCAGGAAGGGCGGCAGCTGCTCGCGGCCGCTTTCGAGCGGGTCAACGGGCATTTCGCCGCCCTGTTCGCCAGGCTCTTCGGCGGCGGCACGGCGCAGTTGGCGTTGACCGACGACGGCGATCCGCTCGCCGCCGGGCTGGAGATCATGGCGAGCCCGACCGGCAAGCGGCTGCAGACCCTGTCACTGCTGTCGGGCGGCGAGCAGGCGCTAACGGCGTTGGCGCTGCTGTTTGCCGTGTTCCTGACCAAGCCAGCGCCGATTTGCGTCCTCGACGAGGTGGACGCCCCGCTCGACGACGCCAATGTCGACCGGCTGTGCAGTCTCGCCGCCGAGATCGCCGACACCACCGGCACACGCTTCCTGTTGATCACCCATCACCGCATCACGATGGCGCGCGCCGATCGGCTGTTCGGGGTCACGATGGCAGAGCCCGGCGTCTCACAACTGGTCTCGGTCGATCTCGCGCGGGCTGCCCGATTGCGCCGAACCGCCTAGGCCGGTAGCTCGCCGATAATTCATAATACGTTGGCAAATATAGGATTTCTAGTCCCGCCTTGGTTGCGGGGCGATCTTGACAGGCTTCGGGCACGCCACTATGGTGCGCCGCGTTTCGGCAGTAATACAGCCGAAGCGGGTATCGGATTGGGCCAGCCTCCGCGAATGAGCGAAGATCCGCCGCCGGACCCTTTAGCGCGGCTCGGCGAGCAAATCGACAGGGCGCGCGCGGAGCGGCTCCGGCAGGAGGTCAGCGGGCGCGCCGGGGCCCCACCGGGCGCCATGGGCCTTGGGCTTCGGATGGCGACCGAGCTGGCGGCGGCGCTCATTGTCGGACTGGCGCTAGGCTGGGTTATCGATCGCATCTTCGGAACGCGTCCTTGGGGGTTGATTATCTTCTTCTTTCTGGGGGTAGCGGCGGGCATGGTCAACGTCTTCCGCTCGGCAAAGGGCGTCGGATCTCCGAGTGCTCCGCAGCCGACGCGCAATGACGATAGGTCGGGCCAGGATTAGGCGGCGGCACAGTTAGAATTCGGTTGGGGAAGAAATTGGCGGCTGCACATTCACCTCTCGAGCAATTCACGATCGAGCGGCTGATCCCTCTGCACATCGGCTCGATCGACATCTCGTATACGAACTCCGCTCTGCTGATGACGATCGCCGTAGTGTTCGCCACGGTACTGCTGGTCGGCGCGACGGCCCGCGCCGCCCTGGTCCCTGGCCGGCTGCAGTCCATCGCCGAACTCACCTACGAGTTCGTGGCCGGGATGGTCCAAGAGAATGTCGGATCTGAGGGTCGCCAGTATTTTCCGCTGGTCTTCTCGATCTTTATATTCATTTTGTTCGGCAACCTTCTCGGACTGATACCTTACAGTTTCACCTTCACGGGTCAGATCATCGTCACCTTCGCGCTGGCGCTGTTTGTGTTTGCGTTGGTGACCATCATTGCCTTCATCCGCCACGGGATCCGTTTTTTCACGTTTTTCTTTCCGCCCGGTGCCCCGATCGTGATGGCGCCGCTGCTGGTCCCGATCGAGATCATCTCGTACTTGACACGGCCAGTGAGCCTATGCCTCCGACTGTTCGCGAATATGCTGGCCGGCCACACGATGATTGCGGTATTCGCCGGGTTTACCGTCGCACTCGGCTTGTTCGGCTTCCTGCCGCTCTCCTTCAACGTGGCGCTGATTGCGCTGGAAGTGGTGATCAACGTCTTGCAGGCTTACGTGTTCGCGATCCTGACCTGCCTCTATTTGAGCGACGCCATCCATCTGCATTAACCGGCCGGCCGCCATGACGCCCGCCGTCCCAGACCACCTTCTCTCGGAAAGGACAATGTAATGGACCCTACTTCTGCCAAGATGATCGGCGCCGGCCTTGCCGCTATTGCGCTGGCCGGCGTCGGGGTCGGTATCGGCAACGTCTTCAGCGCGTTGGTCAGTTCGATCGCGCGCAATCCGGCGGCCCGCGATCAGGTCTTCGGCATCGGCATGCTCGGCTTTGCGCTGACCGAGGCGGTGGCGTTCTATGCCTTGATCATATCACTGTTGCTGCTCTTCGTGCTCTAAGCGTCATCATCAGTTAGAGCAGCGCGCCGATGCCGCAGCTTGATGTCACGACTTTTATTCCGCAGCTGTTTTGGCTAGCGGTTAGCTTTCTCGTCCTCTACCTGCTGATGCGGCTGGTTGCGCTGCCGCGAGTTGGAGCGGCAATCGCGTCGCGCCGCAGCCGGCTCGACGATGATCTTGCTCGCGCCGCGCAAATTCGGAGGCAGGCACAGGCGGTGCTGAGTGAATATGAAGCAGGTTTGGCGGCGGCGCGCGCGCAGGCCCACGAAATGATCAGACAAACCGCCGAGCGCGCTGCCGCCGAGGCCGCCGAACGGCAGCACCAGGTCGCCGAAGCACTGCGTGAGCAGATAAAGGCCGCGGAGCGGCAGATCTTGATGGCAAAAGAGCAAGCATTTTCCGAGATCCGCGGTATCGCCATCGATGTCTCCCGCTCGCTTACCGAAAAGCTGATCGGCGCCGAAGCCGACGAGCCGAGCGTAGCCGCTGCGGTTGATCGCGCGGTTGCGGAGAGGGCCGGCTGATGCCGCGTCTTTTCGCCGATCCTGAGTTCTGGGTGCTCGTCGCGTTCGTCGTGCTGATCGCCGCATTGTGGAAACCGGCGAAACGGTTTTTGATCGGCTCACTCGACGATCGCGCGACACGCATTCGCGAAGAGCTTGATGCTGCGCGCAACCTGCGCGAGGAAGCCGAGCGTCTTCTCGCCACTTGTCAGCTCAAGCAAAGCGAAGGTGCGGGGGAGGCCGCGGCGATCATCGCCCATGCCAAGACCGAAGCAGAGCGCCTTGCCGCACAGTCGGCCCACGATCTGGAAGAGATGCTGCGGCGCCGCCAACGCCTCGCCGAAGAGCGGATCGCCCAGGAAGAGGCCAAGGCCCTCGCCGAAATCCGTGGGGTCACCGTCGATATCGCCATCTCCGCGGCGCGTCAGGTGATTGCCGCCGAGCTCGACGAACGGCGCGGCGGCGCCTTGATCGACACCGGGATCGCCGCGTTGCCGCACCAGCTGCAGTAGGATCGCGCGCCGCTGTTGTCGGCGCGGCCGGCCGCTCGCAACAAGTCGGCCCTATCGGAGGAGGAGGCGGTTCCATGGCGTTGAAGATTTACGGCGTCGCCCGTTCGCGCGCGTTTCGCACCCTGTGGATGGCGGCCGAGCTCGGGCTCCCCTACGAGCACGTCAAGGTCGATTTTGCCGACGGCGGTACGCGCCAACCGGGGTATCTCGCGATCAACCCGAATGGCCACGTTCCGGCGATCGACGACGACGGCTTCACATTGTGGGAATCGATGGCGATCAATCTTTATCTGGCCAAAAGATACGGCGGCGGCTCGCTGGGCTCTATCCGCAGCGCCTCGAAGACGAGGCGCGAGCCTGGCAATGGAGCTTTTGGGGAATGACCGAGGTCGAACGGCCGGCGCTGACCGCGCTGTTGAATCGGATCGGTCCCGAGAGTGAGCGCGATGAGGGCGCCGCGGACCAGGCCGAACGCGCGCTCGACGCTCCCCTGCGCGTGCTCGACGCGGCCGTCGCCGCTCAGCCGTACCTGCTCGGCGAGCATTTCACCGTTGCCGATCTGAACGTCGCCAGCATTCTTTCATGGGCGCGCCAGGCGCGGGTGGACTTGTCTGCGTTTCCCAAGGCAGCGGCATGGCTCAAAACTTGCCATGACCGACCTGCCGCTCAAACTGCCCGGCAGCTGCAGCGGGAATAAGCGGCGGCGTTGTAGAGTTGTCGCGTTGCTCCTAACCTCAGTCGGGTCAAATACGGCTCGACGGGGAGGAAACGATAGCGGCAACGCGGCTGACGCGGCGCGCGACGATGGCTATTGGCCTAGCCGGCGCTTTGGTCCCGAAACCCTTCATCAGGGTCAGAACAGCCATGGCCGATGATCTGCCCGATACAATCGTGTACGTCTCCAATGCCGGCAACCCAGAAATCGGGGTTTTCGCGATGAACCGCGAAAGCGGCGATCTGAGGATGATCGCCAATGTGCCGGTTCCCGGCACCGACAAACCGTCGCCGACAAGCATGCCGATGGCGGTCAGCCCCAACCATCGCTTCTTGTACGCGGCGCTGCGCAGCGAGCCCTATACGGTGGCGAGCTTCGCGCTCGACCCGGCGACCGGCGGGCTCAGCCATCTGGCGAATGCGCCGCTGGCCGACAGCATGGCCTATATCGTGACTGACCGCAGCGGCCGGTTTCTGTTGTGTGCCTCCTATCCGGGCTCGAAGCTGGCGATCAACCCGATCGACGCGGAGGGCCGGGTTCAGGGTCAGCCGACGCAAGTCATCCCGACCAAACCGAAGGCGCACTGCATCCTGGTCGATCCGACTAACAAGTATTGCTATGCGACGAGCCTCGGCGGCGACATCGTCATGGAATGGAAGTTCGACGCCGCCACCGGGCGATTGTCGCCGAACTCGCCGGATTCGATCGCTGTCAAACCCGGCAACGGACCGCGTCATCTGCGGTTCCACCCGACCCGGCCGTTCCTTTATCTGATCACCGAGACCACGGCGCGCATCGCCGCCTTTGCCATCGATCCGGCGACCGGGACGCTTCGAGAAATCGAAATCATCGACACCCTGCCGGCCGATTTCCACGAGCAGCCGGCAGCCGCTGATCTCCATATCACACCGGACGGCCGGTTTATCTACGGCAGCGAGCGCAAATCGAGCACGCTCGCCGGGTTCACGATCGACGAGGCCACCGGCAAACTGTCACCGATCCGCCGCTGGCCGACCGAGAAGACACCGCGCGGCTTCAACATCGACCCGCGCGGGCGTTTCCTGCTCGCGGCCGGCCTCGATTCGAACGCGTTGACTGTCCACCGCATCGACCCGCAATCCGGCGTGCTATCGGTCGCCCACCAGTATCCAATGGGCAAGATGCCGAACTGGGTAGAGATCGTCGATCTGCGGTAATGCCGTGAAGCGTTTCCGCTCACCCGCGGCCACTGCGCGCGGCCCCTCTCCCGGGGCGGGGGAACGAAGGGGCCGATCACGAAAGCGATAGAAAGGGCGAAGGTCGCCGGTCTCAGATATATACTCCGCGCATGCCGCCTTCGGGGTAGCGGGTGCCGGCGGCGGCGCCAAGTGGTATCGCTGCTGAGATGCTGTCGACATCGGTGCCACTCAGCCCGACCTTTAGCGCGCCGAGATTTTCTTCCAGGCGGGCGATGCGCTTTGTGCCGGGGATCGGGATCACGTCGGGCCCCTGCGCCAACAGCCAAGCGAGCACCAGCTGCGCCGGGGTGCATTGCTTCTCCCGCGCGATCGCCTCGATATGTTCGACGAGAGCCCGGTTCTTGGCGAAATTATCACCCATGAAGCGCGGGTGTCGCCCGCGGGTGTCGCCCTCGGCGAGATTGTCGAAATCGGGGATGTCGCCGGTCAGCAATCCGCGGCCGAGCGGTGCGTAGGCGAAGAACGCGATACCGAGGTCGCGGGTCAGTTCGCGCGTCTCGGTCGCCTCCTGACGGTAAAGCAGCGAGAATTCGCTTTGCACCGCGACGATCGGGTGGGTCGCATGGGCGCGGCGGATGCGCTCGGGCCGCGCCTCGCACAGCCCCAGAAAGCGCACCTTGCCCTGCTCGACGAGCCGCGCCATCGCGCCTACCGTGTCCTCGACCGGCACCGCCGGGTCGACCCGATGCTGGTAATAGAGATCGACAACATCGACCCCGAGCCGCTTGAGGCTTGCCTCGCAGGCCTGGGCGATATAGGCGGGGCTGCCGTCGACGCCGTTGGCGCCACCCGGCCGCCGGGTCTGGCCGAATTTGCTTGCAATCAGCACCTGGTCGCGGCGGCCCTTCAGCGCCCGGCCAAGAAGCTCTTCGTTCTGGCCCCAGCCATACATGTCGGAGCTGTCGAAATGATCGACGCCGAGCTCGATTGCGCGATGGACAAGCGCGATCCCGGCCGCGTCATCGCATTTCCCGTAAACTCCGGACAGCGACATGCAGCCGAGGCCGATCGCCGAAATCTCCGGCCCGCCCTTGCCGAGCGGACGCCGCCGCTCCGTCCCCACCGTACTGTTCATTAATTCTTCCTCTCTATCTCGCCAAAACACTCATTCGTCGCTCACATCGGCTGACCGGCTCTCACTTTCCGAAGATGTCGAGCGGCAGGAACGCGCTGACGACGATATTCGGCACGTCGACCAGTTCGCTGAGCTTGAGGTCGACCGCGACCGAGCATATCGCATAGGCCTGCTGGCGGCTCCAGCCGCGCTCGACCAAGAGGTCGATCATCGACAACAGCGCGTTCTTTGCGCTCAGGGTCGCATCCTCGCTCTCGTTGACGCCGTCATCGCGAACCGACATCCCGGTGGTGGCGAGAAAGCGCTTTGGTGCGGCCAGTTCGGGCGGAAAATAATAATCGTCGCGGGCAAAGCGCGGAAAGCGGATGCCACGGCGCTGAGCCTCGCCCTTGTGCAGCGAAAAGCGGACCAGGATCGACCCGCACATCTCGATCGCGGTGCCACAGGCCTCGCCATCGCCCTGCGCGAAATGCGCGTCGCCGACCGAGAACAACGCGCCATCGACAAATACCGGTAACCACAGGCGAGCCCCTTTGCTCAGTTGCTTGATGTCGAGGTTGCCGCCGTTTTCGCGGGGCGGGATCGTGCGCAGTGCTTCCGAAGCGATGGTCCCGCCTGGAACCGCCCCCTGCGCCTCAGGCGGTAGCGCCATGCCGCCGCGCGCAGCGAGGTTGGCTTCGCGGCGCTGCACGGTCTCGCGCAAGGTCTTCGATGGGGCGACGCCGATGACCCCGACAAACGAACCATCGGGGATGCGCACGCCGAGCAGATCAGCGGATTCAGCAAAGCCGTCCTTGATCGTCCATTTGGCGATATAGGGCTCGGGGAAGGCGTCGCGCAGAAAGCCGAAGCCCGGCACCTGGACCGTGTAAGCGAATTCGGCGGGTTTCATGTCGCGGATCTCGACCTCGAGCAGATC
The DNA here is from genome assembly GCA_963774345.1 of uncultured Alphaproteobacteria bacterium. Classification (GTDB taxonomy): domain Bacteria; phylum Pseudomonadota; class Alphaproteobacteria; order ATCC43930; family CGMCC-115725; genus AP-15. Next base: position 189,992 of record CAVZFB010000056.1, on the reverse strand, counting down.
GCCCGGAGCGGCGCCGGCGACGAAGACCGGACCGGTCAGCGGGTGGACGAGGTTGAGGTCGCAGCGCCGCAGATCCTCGGCCGTCGTCGCCGCGGTGATCTGGCCGTCGAAGGCGTCACGGGTCTGGATCTCGACCTCTTCGCCGGGTGCTGCTTCGACCACTGGCGCGATCGCTTCGTGCCAGCGATTGTGGCCCTTCTCCGGCTCTTGGGCGAGGCGCTTGCCGTAATCGATTGTGATGCTTTTCATTGCCGCCCCTCTCGCCGAGACTCACTAAGCCTATGCACAAGCTATCATCAGCCGAGCGCCGCCGCGGCGCGGGCGACGCGCTCGGCGCGATCGCGCTGGCGTGCGACGGCGCGGGCGCGCACCTCTGCCACAATGGCAGGGCCGGCAGCTTCGGGCGAGCCAGAGGAGAACGGCGGGGCCGGATCGTATTCGATCGCCAGCTGGATCGCCTCGGCCGCCGCCCGGCCGGCGATCTCGGCAGCGACACGCAGCGCCACGTCGATACCGGCGGTGACGCCGCCGCCGGTAAACACATTGCCGTCGACAACGACGCGTTCGGTAACCGGCTCGGCGCCAAAGGCAGGCAACATCTCGCGCGACATCCAGTGGGTCGCCGCCCGCCGTCCGCGCAACAGACCGGCCGCGCCCAACACCAGGGCGCCGGTGCAAACGCTGACGACATAGCGCGCCGACGCCGCGGCACGGCGCAGGAAGTCCAGCACCTCCTGATCTTCGAGCAATGGGTTGATTCCAGGCCCTCCCGGCACGAAAACGAGGTCGAGCGGCGGACAATCCGCCAAGGTCGCCATCGGCAGGATCGTCAGCCCGTGCTCGGTGCGCACCGGCGCCAAATTCTTCCACAACAACAGCGTCTCGGCGCCCGGCAGCCGAGAGAGCACCTCATAAGGGCCGGTCAGATCGAGTTGGGTCAGGTTCGGAAACACCAGCATCCCGCTGCGGAAATTTGGGTCGCTCATTGCCTCTGTCTCTCGAGAACTGGCCCCGCTGGAGCCGCTATCTGTTTATCGGTAGAGTCTGGCTCCGGCAACAGGGAGACGGCTATGCCTCTGCTGCTCGCTAGCCCGGTGTTTTCGCCCGGGGGCGCAATCCCGTCAGAATAGACCTGCGATGGCGCTGCATCTCGCCGCCCCCAAATTGGTCCGGCCGGCCGGAGGGAACCGAGAGCCTGGTGCTGATCGTCGACGACCCGGATGCCCCGTCTGGCGTCTTCCGCCATTGGGCCCCCTTCAACATCCTGCCCAGCGTGCCCGGGCTCACAGCAGACTACGGCCCGAACCGGCCGGCGGTCGGATTAGCGCGCAATGATTTCGGTGCACCTGATGATGGCGGTCCCTGCCCGCCTAAAGAGCATGGCGTTCACCATTATCACTTCCGCCTGTTTGCAATCAGTCGGCCGACGCTCGACCCGTCGGCTTCAGCTTTCGATGTGCTACAGGCGGCCCAGTCCAATGTCATTCAGCAGACCGAGCTGATTGGCACCTACCAGCGCTAAGTTTCGCTCTGCCGGTGGGCAGCGTTGGCGGTTGTTTGTGGTAGGAGGCTCCACCAAGGCCACTCCGAGGACAGCCGGTATGTCCGCCACGGCGACGGCGTTTACCAGTCTGAGTAGCAGGAGGGTAAATCATCCTTCCTAAGCGCTATTGATTTGCTGGTGCGTCGACGAAAATTCTGCATATAACCCGCGCCCGGTTCCCCTCGGCGCGGTGCGCGGACCGAGGGGTGAGCATTCCCGGGCGCTTTGGACCGACGCGCATTTACGTGCGTCAAGGGTTGAGTTTGGTTCCTCGAACTCTAGCGTCGGCGCATTGATGCCCGATACCGCGGTCGTTGACACGGAAGCTCGTGGGGGGATCGGCCAGAACCTGGCGGTCGCGGCGCTCGGCATCGTCTATGGCGATATCGGCACCTCGCCGCTCTACACCGTCAAGCAGTGCTTCGACAATGCCGGCGTCAACGAGACGCGCGTCTTCGGCGTTCTGTCGCTGATCGCGTGGTCGCTGACCCTAGTGGTCACCGTGAAATACGTCCTCGTCATGATGCGGGCGGATAATCGCGGCGAGGGCGGCATTCTCGCCCTGATGGTGCTGGCGATGCGCGCCGCGTCCGCCAGGCGTAGCCGTTGGATCATGTGGGCCGGGCTGATCGGCGCCGCGCTGTTTTACGGCGATGGCGTCATAACCCCCTCGATCTCGGTGCTGAGCGCGGTCGAAGGGCTGACAGTCGCAACTCCGGCGCTTGAAGCCTATGTGGTGCCGTTGACTCTGCTGCTGCTGGTTACCCTGTTCATCGTCCAGCGGCGCGGCACGGGACTCGTCGGCGGCTATTTCGGCCCGATCATGATCCTCTGGTTCGGCGTGATCGGGATTCTCGGCGGGTTGGAGATTGCGCGTCACCCTTCGATCTTGTTGGCTGTCGACCCGCGCTACGCCGTTGACCTGCTGTTGAACCATCCCTGGCACGGCTTCGTTTTGCTCGGCTCGGTCGTGTTGGCGGTGACCGGCGCCGAGGCGCTTTATGCCGATATGGGGCATTTCGGGCCCTCGCCGGTGCGGCGCGCTTGGCTGCGCTTTGTTTTTCCGTCGCTGTTGTTGAATTATTTCGGGCAGGGCGCGCTGTTGCTCGCACATCCCGGCGCAATTCGAGAATCCGTTCTTTCTTTTGGCCCCCGGCTGGGCGCTTTATCCGCTTGTGGCGCTAGCCTCGACCGCCACCGTCATCGCCTCGCAGGCGGTGATATCCGGAGCATTTTCGATCACCCATCAGGCAGTGCAACTGGGCTATCTGCCGCGGATGCTGGTTCGCCACACCTCCGAGCAGGAAATCGGACAGGTCTATGTGCCGGCGATCAACGGGATGCTGCTGGTCGCTGTTGTCGCGACGGTGTTGGGCTTTCGTTCGTCCGGCGCGCTTGGCGGCGCGTATGGCATCGCCGTCACCGGTACGATGACGGTCACCACCATGCTCGCCTTTGTCTATTTCTATCGGGGGGTGGGCTGGCGGCTGTGGCGGCTGATCCCGCTGTTCGCGTTGTTCCTGATCGTCGACCTGTCGTTTTTCGGCGCCAACCTGTTGAAAATCCTCGACGGCGGCTGGTTTCCGCTGGCCATTGCCGGAACGATCTACGCGGTGATGATGACCTGGCTGTGGGGCCGAGAGCGGGTCGCGGTCCAGCGCGCGAGCGGCGCCCTGCCGCTGGTAAGCTTGATCGAGCATTTGAAGCCCGACCACCCGGCTGCGCGTTCCGGGCACCGCGATCTACATGACCGCGCGCGTCGACAACGTGCCCGCGGCCCTGTTGCACAACATGAAACACAACAAAATACTGCACGAACGCAACGTGTTGATGACCGTACGCACCGAGGACGTGCCGCGTCTGCCCGAAGCCGAGCGGCTGCAGATCGACCATCTGAGCCAGAATTTCCATACCGTCACGATCCACTACGGCTTTCTCGAAGAGCCCGACATCCCGCGCGCGCTGGCGCTTTGCCGGGTCGGCGGCTTTCGCTTCAACCTGATGGAGACATCGTTTTTTGTCGGCCGCGAAAAGATCGTCGCCAAGCGCCCTCCGGGCTCATGCTGCCGTTCAAAAAACTGTTCATCCTGCTGACCAATGTGGCGCTCGACGCCACCGAGTTCTTCCGCATCCCGGTCAACCGCATCGTCGAACTCGGCGGCCAGGTCGAGCTCTGACCGGTGATTGGCGCCTGCCGTCAAGCGCCTTAGTGGATATCTTCTTGCTCGTCGAAGGCTTGCCGCAGGCGGGCGACCGAAAAGCCGGGGGCGCGGGCGGCGTCGATGATGACCTTTTCGCGGCGCGTCAGCAGGTCGATCGCCGCCGGCAATTCTTTGACCGCCTCGTGCGGGACGATGACGGCGCCGTGGCGGTCGGCGTGGATTATGTCGTTGGGTGAGACCAGCATCCCGGCGACGCTGACCGTCCCGCCGAAATCGACCAGATGGACATGCGCGTGCGAGGGCATGATCGAGCCGGCGAGCACAAAGAAGCCCGGCGCCATCGCGTCGAGATCGCGCACCGAGCCGTCGGTAACGACGCCGACGCAGCCGAGCCCCTTGTGGACATTGGTCTGCACCTCACCCCAGAACGCGCCGAAGCCCTGGTCGGGGGCGTCGATGTCTTGAAGCACCGCGATGCTCGGCAATGGTTCGGCGGCGATATGCGCGTAATAGCCGAGCCGCACCTCTTTCGCCTCGTCGCGACCGCGCGGATGGGGTTCGCGCGAGCGGATATGGGCAGTGCGGGCAAAGGCGACGACCGGCTTCATCTCTGGAAAGGCCGCGATTAGCGGCCGGCGGATAAAGCCCATCGCGCGGCGCGCTGGGGCGACGAGCTCGAGGGCGTTGCAGATCGTCGGCGTGTCGAACGCCTTCAAAGCCTCGAGGTCGGCGGGGTCGGGCAGGCGCGGCATGGGACTTTCCTCCGGCGGGTTGTCGGAGTCCAGGCTTTATTGGAGAATGCCCGGCGCCAGCAAGATTTTTTCGCCGCTGGCTGGAAACGCGAGGAGAACGGGGATGGCTGATTACGATCCCGACCGGGTCAGGAAAATGAAGCGGCCGCACGGTCTGCCGTTCAGCATCGGCAAGATCGGCCATGTCGTCCTTAATGTGCAGGACGTCGAACGTTCGACGCAGTTCTATACCCAGGTGTTGGGGTTCCAAATCTCCGACGTCTATCCCGAGGAGATGGTGCCGGGCGGCATGGTGTTTCTGCGCTGCAGCCCCGATCATCATGGCATCGCATTGGTCGGTTCTATGGAGACCGAGGCCCCGAACCTCGAGCTCAATCACATTGCCTTCGAGGTCGCGACCCTCGACGAGGTGCTGCGCGCGCGCGATCATCTGCGCCGGCATGGGGTCAAGATCGATTTCGAGGGTCGCCGACGCGCCGGTTGCCAGCTCGCGGTCGAATTCCGCGACCCCGACAATCATCGGCTCGAAATCTATTGGGGCATAGACCAGATCGGCAGTGAAGGTGCTGTCCGCCCGGCTGCCGAGTGGAAAGGCGCGCGCAGCCTCGAAGACGCGCTCGCCGATCCGGTTCGCGGACAAGACACGGCGTTACATGATCCTTCGCTGCTTAAAGGCTGAGCGGTTAGCGTGGCTGGCGCCGCTTACGATCGCTCGACCACAGCGCGATCAGGATGGCGGCGAGCAGCAGACCCCAGCCCAAGGCTGGGGCCACGGCGACGAACCCGATCAGGATCAGGACCGCCAGGATCAGCGGCAGCGCGATAACGACGCCGACCGCCAGCGCCACCCCCAGCACCGCGATGAACAGCGGCAGGAGGATCAGCAGCAGGGCGCCGACGATGACGCCGATCACGAAATAAAAAGGCCCATAGCGCGGCCACCCCAGGCGCTCTGTCAGCATAGCATGCAAGCGGTGCGAAGCCATTGCGGCGATCGGGTGGGCTCGGGCATGGTGGGGGATGATCGAGCATTGCTTAGAGCCACTAGCCGAAGCCGCCTCCTACACCGTCACGGTGCGCGGCCTGGTGCTGATGTGCAGCATCGGCATCCGCCGGCGGGAGCGCGAGCACAAGCAGCGGGTGCGGGTGTCGGTCGACCTGACATCGACCGCTGCAGCCGCCATTCCCGGCGAAGACCGGCGCCGCATCATCAATTACGAAAAAGTCATTGCAGCGATCCGCGAGATAGCCGGATCCGGCCATATCGACCTGTGCGAAGGCTTCGCCGAGCGGGTCTGCACGGCGTGCTTTGTCGATCCGCGGGTCGCCCGGGTCCGCGTCTGGGTCGAAAAGCTCGACGCGTTTCCCGATTCGGATGGCGTCGGGGCCATCCTGGAACGCACCCGCCCGGCGCTACCCAGCCCTGGCTGAGCCGTGCCAGCGCCCGCCATCTTGGGCATCGTCAACGTCACCGAGGACTCGTTCTCCGACGGCGGCCGCTTTCTGGACGCCGCCGCCGCGCTCGCCCATGCCCGCGCGCTCGTCGCAGCTGGGGCGGCGGTTATCGATCTCGGCGCCGCCGCCAGCAATGTCGACGCCAAACCGATCGCTGCCGCCGAGGAGATCCGTCGCCTCGACCCACTGATCGCCGCGCTCGCGGCGGACGCCACACTGGTTTCAGTGGACAGCTTCGCGCCCGAGGTCCAGCGCTTCGCGATCGCGCGCGAGGTGGCGTTCCTGAACGATACCCAGGGTTTTCCCGACTCGTCCCTCTATCCCGAGTTGGCCGCCGCCAGCTGCCGGCTCGTCGTCATGCACGCCGTGCACGGTCGCGGCCGGGCACAGCGGGTCGGAGCTCTCTGCCGACGAGGTGTGGGACCGCATCTACACCTTTTTTGCCGACCGCGTGGAGGCCCTCGAACAGGCTGGTATCGCGCGGGAGCGGCTTATCCTCGACCCCGGCATGGGCTTTTTCCTCAGCAGCCGGCCGGAGGCATCGTTGCGCGTTCTTGCCGAGCTCGACCGGCTAAAGCAGGCTTTTGGCCTACCCGTGCTGATCTCAGTGTCGCGCAAGTCCTTTCTGCGCGCGGTCACTGGCCGGGCCGCAGCATCGGAGCTCGGGGCCGCGACCTTGGCGGCCGAGCTCTACGCGGTTGAAAAGGGCGCCGACTACATCCGCACGCACGACCCCGGATCGCTCGCCGACGCCCTCAAAGTCATGGCGGCGCTGCGCGCGGAAGAGACGCAGTTAGCTCAATAGCAGCGCACGGCGATTTGATACAAACTTAGACACACTCACGTGGTACTTGCCACACTGGGGTTTCGGGTGGGATGTATCTTTTATTCTGGATAAGGAAGGCTACACCATGAAGCATCTGTTGACCGGCGTTGCGGTCGCTGCCGCGCTCGCGATTGCGGTGCCAGTGTGGGCGCAAAATCCGGCTCCAACCCCGGCCCCTGCGCCAGTGCAATCCATGAACCGTATGCCAGCCGGAGGGAGCGCGACGTCGGAGAGGGGCTCAGGCGCGCGCGCGCATCACCGGCGCCACGCTGTCCAGTCGGCGGGGAAGTCGTCTGCCGGTAGTCAAGCTGACCAGCTGAACCGCCAGGAGTTGTCCCAATTACAGGGCACCAACCCGACCACGATGAACCGGATGTCGGTCGGCGGAAAGGCGACTTCGGGGGGACCAAACCAGTAAGCACCGCCGGATGACGTGTCTGGTAATGCTCGCGTGCGGCGCGTGCGCTATCGGTATGCGGAAAGGCTGACCATGCTTTCAAGATCGCCGCACTTCCTCTTCATCGGGATATGGGCATCGCTTGCGGCGGTCTCGTCAGCAGGGGCGCAATCGCCTGGCGCGGCGCCTGTCACGCTCGCCAACGGAACTTGGACCGTCCAGGGACGGGAGATCCCCGGCACCCGATGCGGTAATTGGCTCGTCCGCTTGACCAATACCCAAGGTAGTTTTTCCGGTGTCGTCTCGCTGGCGCGAGGAAGCGTGCCGATACAGAATCTCGCACTTGCTCCGGACGGCAGCTTCTCCGGAACGACGCAGGCCGGGGTCGTCGGATCGACACACGCGCGGGCCTACCAGGTCACTGGGAGGTTTGTCGGGGACACCGTCCACGTCACCCTCGAAACTAATCGCTGCCCTGCTCGCCACGGCGAAGCCACACGACGGCCCTGAGGCCATTGAACCACGATTACGGTGGGCTTTCAAGACGCTGCTCCTGAGGTGTCGGGCAGCATCTGGGATAGGCGCCGGCGCGCGTCGCCTATGTCCGTACCAAAGGTCACGCGGAACCCTCGTGAAGGACGCTTCGCCCTATTGCGGCGGCGGTAGCGGCATTTGCTGGAGTGGCGCGTTTGGGTTCGCCGGTGGCGGCGGAGCGGGGTAGGGGTAGGGATAAGGCGGGCGGTAAGGATAAGGGTAGGGATAGGGTAGATAGGGATAGTAGCCGCCCGTGTACGGATCGTAATAGCACCCGGACAACCCGCCCGCGCTGGCCAGCAGGGCTAGCGCTACCGCCCAAAATCGACACCATCGCATCACCCACCTCGTCCCTGGCCGGTAAAAATCGGGCGGCGCTTCTCGAGAAAGGCGTGCACCCCTTCGACAAAGTCGTCGGTCGCTGCGCAGGCGGCAAAGTTCTCGGCTTCGCGCCGCAACTGCGCCTCGAAGGCGTCGCCGACCGTCGCCTGGAGCAGCGCCTTAGTGCGGGCATAGGCTTCGGTCGGGCCGGCAGCGAGCCGAGTGGCCAATGCCTCGGCTTCGGTGTGGAGCTGTTCCGGCGCGACGATGCGGTTGACGAGCCCGAGCGCCAAAGCACGCGGCGCGTCGAAGCGTTCGCCGAGGAGGGTCAGTTCGCTCGCCAGCTTGAGCCCGACGATCCCCGGCAGCAGCGCGGTCATGCCACCATCGGGGCTGGTGCCGAGATGAATATAACCGCAGGTGAAGACCGCATCCGCAGCGGCGACCGCGAGATCGGCAGCGAGGACGAGGCTGAGACCAAAACCGGCCGCAGCCCCTTGCACCGCGGCGACGACGGGCTTTGGCATATGCCGCAATCGAACCAGCAGCGGGTGCAGCGCATCGACGGTTTGATAGAGCGTTCTTCGTCGGTCGGAAGGCGAGAGTTGGATCAGCTCACCGAACATCCCGATGTCGCCGCCCGCGCAGAAATGGGTGCCGGCACCGCGCAGCAGCACAGCCCGGGCCGCGCGATCCTCGGCGGCTTCGGCGGCGGCAGCGGCGAGTTCGGCGATCGCCTCCCGGTCGACAGCGTTGAGCACGTCCGGCCGGTTCAAGGTGATCTCGAACACCGCACCCCGTCGCTCGACGATAACGTTCGGCATGGCTCAGCTCCCAGCCCGCGCGGGCGTATCATGTTGTGCGCTTTGCGGAGACGATAGCATGACTCACACGATCCTGCGCGGCGGCCGGGTGCTCGATATCGCAGCCGGCACTGCCGAATTCGCCGACGTTCTGATCGAGGGCGACACGATCCGCCAGATCGGCCCGCCCGGCTGCCCCGCGCCCGAGGGGGCAATCGAAATCCCGGCGGCGCGCCGGCTGCTCCACCCGGGCCTGGTCAATGCCCACACCCACGGTCACGGCAACCTTGCCAAGGGAATGGGCGACCGCTGGACGCTCGAGCTGTTGCTGACCGCGGCGCCCTGGATCACCGGCAACCGCAGCCTCGACGACCGGTACCTCTCGACCCAGCTGGGCGCCGTCGAGATGGTCATGAAAGGCTGCACCGCCTGCTATGACCTTTCGTTCGAGTGGCCGCTGCCAAGCGCCGAGGGGCTGGCGCTCGCCGCCCAGGCCTATGCCGATGTCGGCATGCGCGCGGTGGTGGCCCCGATGGTCGCCGACCGCAGCTTCTACGAGGCGATCCCCGGCCTGATCGAGGCGATGCCGCCGGCGCTGCAGGCCCGGGTGGCCGAATTGCGCCTGCCACCGGCCGAGTCGACCTTGGCGGCGATCCGCACCGCGCTCGCCGGCTGGCCGCTCGACCGCGACCTAGTGCGCCCGGCAGTCGCGCCGACGATCCCGCACCATTGCTCGGACGGGTTCATCGTCGGCTGCGCCGATTTGGCGCGCGAGTTCGGTGTCGGGCTGCACAGCCATGTGGCCGAGTTCGAAGGTGCAGGCAGTGACCGGCATCCGCCTTCACGGCCGCACCCAGACAGCGCATCTCGATGCGCTTGGCGTGCTCGGCCCGCATTTCACGGTGGCGCATGGCGTATGGCTCGATAATGACGACATGACCCGCCTTGGCGATCATGGCGCCTCGGTTGCGCACAATCCCGGCAGCAACATGCGGCTTGGCGGTGGTCTCGCCGACAGCCGTGCGATGCTCGATCGCCGGGTCAACCTTGGGATCGGCACCGACGGCGCCAACTGCTCGGACAATCAAAATATGTACGAGGCGATGCGGCTTGCTTCTTTCGTATCGAAAGTGCGGGGACCGGATTGGCGGCGGTGGCTTTCGACCCGCGAGACGGCGTTGGCGGCGACCGAGGGCAGCGCCCGCGCCCTGGGCTTCGACGGCCAAATCGGCCGGTTGAGGCCCGGTTACAAGGCCGACATCGTCATGCTCGACCTCGACCACCCGAATTGGCTGCCGCTCAACGACCCGGTCAACCAGTTAGTCCACACCGAGGACGGCAGCGCGGTTGCGAGCGTCATGATCGGCGGCCGTCTGGTAATCGACAACCGGCGGATCGTGACCGTCGATCTCAACGGGCTGCGCAATCGCGTCGAAGCGGCGCGCGATCGGCTCGCCGCCGCCAATGCAGACAACCGGCGCCTCTACGAGGCTTTGGAGCCGGTGGTCGGCAGCCATTGCCCCGGCCTCGCCCGAGCTCCCTACCACATCGACCGCTACGGCGCGCGGAGCTCTTAGGGGGAGGGCCGCGGGTCGGCGATCCGGGATCAGCCCGAGGCGTGGCGATTGAACACGACGAGCCCCCGCAGGATATCCAACGCCTGGGTCAACTGTTCGTCGTTCGCCCCGCCGATTTCCTTGGTTGCGACCGATGGCGCGGTCTTTTGCGGCGTTGCGGCTGCACCTGGCAGGGGTCGCGGTCGGGTTTGGTTTGGCTGTCGGCGACGGTTTGCCGCCAAGCGCGGGCGTTCCCTCGGCCGGTGATGCCGCAGGCGCCGGCTGATCCGGGTTTTTGAGGGCTCCCGGCAGATCGGCCTCGTGAAGGCCCTCCTCCTGAGCCAGCTTCTGAAGTTTCAACGGCGTCACAGTAAGATCGGGCTCCAACCCTTTGCCGTCGATTTCCCGCCCGTCGGGCGTCGTGAAACGGGTGGTGGTCAAGCGGACGGCGCCTCCGTCGGCGAGCGGGATCAAGCTCTCAACCCCGCTCTCGCCATAGGTCTTGGTGCCGAGCAGCATGGCGCGGTGGTTATCTTGCAGCGCGCCGGCCACAAGCTCGGCCTCACGCGCTGTGCCGCCATTCACCAGTGCGACAATCGGCAGCCCTTTGACGAGATCGCCCGGAGGGGCGGTGATGTGTTTTAGGCTCTCCGGTTGGCGACCCTTGACCAGGGCGATGTCGCCCTTGTCGAGGAAGGCGGCGGCGGCAGCGACGGCATCCTGGAAATTGCCGCCCGGATTGTTGCGCAGATCGAGGACGAGGCCCTGGAGCTTGCCGCCGGTCTTTTGCCGCAGATCCTGCACGGCAGAAGCCAGCGCGGCCGGAGTGCCGTCGTCGAAACCGGCCAGCCGCAGATAGCCGATATCGCTTTTTTCGACTCGCGCCGTGACGGTCTGAAGACTATCGGCGGCTCGCTTGACCGTGACCTTGATCGGAGGGGCCTCGCCACGCTGCAAGACCACCGCGACCGTGCTGCCGGGGGGCCCGTCCAGCTTGCGCTGGCCTTCGGCCAAGGTGAGCTCGTAGATCGGCTGTTTGTCGATCGAAAAGATCAAATCACCCGGCTCGATCCCAACCGCTGCCGCCGGCGAGCCGTCGCGCGGCGAGATTACCTTAAGCTCCCCCTTGTCGAGCGCGAGCACCACGCCGATACCGACCTCGTTGTTGGTGGCTGGCGCACGCAAGGCCTGATATTCAGCCGGGTCCAGATAGGCGGCGCGTGGATCGAGCCCCGACAACATGCCGCTGATCGCCGCGCCGATCAGCTTGGGGTCGGCGACCGGATCGACCGCGTCCTGACGAACGCGCTCGAAGGCTTCGTCGAATAAATTTAGCTCCTCGTAGACGGCATCCTTGCCGCCCGGCTGCTGCGCGACGGCGCCGCCGGCCGCGGCAGCCAAAACCGTCCCCAGGATCAACCAAGACAGATTACGCACGCCCGACACCCTCCGGTTAATCGCGACCGCCCTTCCCGACGCCCTCGGGGCGGGGCCAGAGGCCAAGGTGGGGCTCGGTCGATAAATCCGGACCCTATCCGACCAATGATGGCATTACCATGGTTGTGGCGGCCTGCGCCGGAACTCGTCACAGAAAAGGGACGATCGGATGGATCTGCTCGCTCGGATCAAGGAGGAGATGCTGCCCCTCGCGGCCTTGCTCGGCATCGAGTTCACCAGCGCCTCGACCGATAGGATCGTCGCGCGAATGACCGTGCGCGAGGATCTCTGCACCCGCCCTGCAGTCCTTCACGGGGGCGCCGTTATGGCTTTTGCCGACACGCTCGGCGCCACCGGCACCATCGTCAACCTGCCCGCCGGTGCGACGACGACGACGATCGAGAGCAAGACAAACTTCATCGCGCCAGCGCCGGTCGGGACGCAGGTGATCGGCGAGGCGACACCCGTTCACCGCGGCCGGCGGACTATGATCTGGCAGACACGAGTCACGAACCCCGAGGGCCGGCTTGGTCGCACTCGTCACCCAGACCCAGCTCGTCCTCTGAACCGCTAAACCGCGCCGGCTGGAGAAACTCGCGCATCCGCGTCAGCTAACTCCGGCGCGAAACAGAATTGTTCCGCCGACCGATGGCGGCAACGGCACTGCTATCCCGTCTGCGATCGCCTGATGGGCGAGACCGGTGCCGTCGAGGCGCCGGCGCAGCCGATCGAGGCTGGCGACCTCGATCTCGCTGGCAGCGAGATAGGGGAGCGGCGGTCCAGGCGCTATGCCGAACTCGCGGGCGAGGAATTCCGGAGTGGCAAAGCGCAAGGCGCCGCGTTCGAGCGCGATTGTCATAATCGCGCCGTCGCGCCGCGCCGGACGACCGGTAAATCGGGCAAAGCGCTCCGCAGGTTCGGCCGGATCGGCAGCGGCGACCCATACCGCCGCGAGCGCCTGCGCCCCATTCGGATGATGGTCGAGATAGGGCTCGGGCCAGACCAGATGCTCGGTGTAGTGGGTCAGAAACTGTATGCGTCCCTCGGGCATCGAACCGGGGGCGACGCGGGCGATCGCGAACCGAGCCTCCTCCTCGCCGTTATCGGTCGCGACCGGTCGGCGCATGTCGACGAGCGGCAGCACCGGGAACCCTGCGGCAGCCAACCGATGATGCTCGGCCGCCGGCATCGGCGCTGCTGAACGCTGCGAGATGCAGCCCGACATGGCGCGTCTAAGCGCTCGTTCAGCTGCCGCGCCAGCGGCGTATCGGCGACGGCGGCGAGGATTTCGACATAGCCGCGGCGGAACATTGCGCAGCGGTTGCCGGTGCCCGCCGCGACCGGCTTGCCATCGACCCGGTTGGTTTGGCGCGGTGAACGGGGTCAGGCGGAAGCCGCACCGTTCCAGGGCTGCAGCCGCTGGATCCATATCCGGCACGAAGTGGGCGACATGGTCCAGAAACACCGCGCCCGCTTCGGGCAATTGGGCCGGCATCGCTGTCCTCCAGTCAGGCCGCGTTAACGCCGGCATCAAACCCGCCCCTCCGACCTTTGCCAAGTGCTCAGTGTGGGCTTGGTCTCCTCGCCCTTGTTCTCAACAACCGATCTCCCAAATGAACCAGTCATTGACACGATCAGGCAGCTATCTCGACTGGCTGGATTTCGTTACTCAACCATCAGCGGCAATTTGACCATGGCATTGGCGTTTGCTCGGATCTCCATCTCCACTCGCAGAAAACTGACTTCGATCCTGCTGGCCGTCGCGATTTTCGCGCTGCTTGCCGGGTTGGCAACCCTCGCCCAAGGGCGCCCGGTAGCGTTTGGCGTTCTAAATGCAATATTTGTCGGCACTGGGGTCGGTCTGTTCGAACAGTATTATGTACAAAGTTTGCGTGGCCGTTGGATCCGCAACATTCACCCTCTTCTTTCAATATTGATTTACACGTTCGTCGTCGCAATCCTGTTCGTCATCGCGGTCAATATCTCGCATCTCCTTCTTCACCCGTGGTATCCGACACCAGTTCCGTATGGCAGGTTGCCGTTCATTCTGCCGGTCATAATTGCGTTTTCGGTCATCGGGATCGTGGTAATGCGCGCGGTTCATTTCATCGGGATCGAGACGTAATTCCATTTGATGATCGGCACTTATCACCGCCCGGTGGTCGAGCAAAAGGTCCTGGTGTTCGTTGACATCAATAACTCGACGGGGCTCGCCGAGCGGCTCGGTGCGCTGAAGATCAAGTCGCTGGTCGGCAAGTTCCTGTTCGATATTTCAAAGCCGATCACCGATTACGGCGGTGAAATCTATCTCTACAAGGGCGACGGCTTGATCGCGATCTGGGATTGGCAGGAAGCGGTCCACAACGACAAAATACTGCGGGCCATCGACGCGGTGTTCGCGGCCGTCAGCCGGGAGCGAGGTCGGTATCTGGCGCAGTTTGGCGTGGCCCCGACCTTCCGGATCGGTGTCCACGGCGGCGATGTCGTGGTCAGCGAGCAGGGCGACACCAAGCGGTCGATCGGAATTTACGGCAGCACGATAAACATTGCCTCCCGGATGGAAGAAGCGGCAAAGGCGCACCGCGTGCTGTGCGCCATTTCCGGCGACGTAGCACAAGTGCTTTCCGATTCCAGAGACCGGCTGCATTCGATCGGCTCGGAAAAGATCAAGGGCATCTCCGCAGAGCTGCCGATTTCTCAATATCGCATTGCTGGCGAACCGGTCGCCGTCGCCGCTCGAAGAAACGTGGAACATAAATTCGGGCGAGAGTTCCGGCTTTCGGCTCGGACGTCTCTGACCGCTGAGCTAACCTATCAAAAGTCGATAATTTGCCAGTTGGATTTAAGTCAAATCTTTGGTCAATGCCAATATACCCGCGGCAAGTCGGACGGCGCTTGCAGGATCTTTCGCGGGCATCCTGCACATTTCCACTTCGTCGGATATAAAGAGCAGCGTGTCTATTATCTCTTGATAGGTTTGCCTTACCACAGCAAGCGTGTCTTTGTTGGATAATGATTCCGCTATCGATTATTCAGCTATGCCCGCAACTACTAACGGGTGCGTGGAAGAGAAGTGCTTTACGAGCATCGTTCAAAGTTGAGGATATTCCGAGCGTATCCCATTCGTCGAGATCGTTCGCGCTTTGCATTTGTAGTTCGTATTCCACGACCTTTGGACCGCGCTTGAACACGCTAGTCCATTCGATAATACGGTATTTATGTATCTCCATTGTAGTGCTCTTTGATTGAGCATTACAGCAAGACGGTTAAAAAACGCTGAAGTTTGAGGCATAAAATTTCAGCCAGCACCGACAACACCTTCAGCTGATCATCGCCGTCAAAATAGCCCGTTTGTCCCGCCATCGCCGATCCCCCTGGTCCCCGACGATACGGAGCTTGCGATTCGCTGCAAAATGCCAGCGGTTTTTTTAGAGACTTTTGCTGAGCTGGCAGGTATCCGGCGCGATGCGCCAATGCCGCGCGGTCGGGAGCGCCTTGCGTGGAGCCAAGTTAATCGGGCGGACGGCGGCCGGTCGCAAACAGTCGAGGCCGAGGGTCTATTGCGTGGGCGGCGTATCCATTTGCGCCGCGGGCATCGGAGGTCGCGACTGTGTCGGGCAATCCGGACGCGGCGTCGTCCCGCGGCGCTCAGGCGGTACGCGGCAATTGTCGACTCTCTGATTGTCCGACGCCTTGTCGGACAGGCGCTCTTTCAGAGTCTTCTCTTGCGCTACCGAGATTTTCGGCGGGTACACGAAAGATGTTACGGCGGCCAGCGCAAGGACAGCCGCGCAACGGAAGATCAGCGCCCTGCACAAGCTCAATGCACCTTGCGAAACGTCAAATTAATCCGGCTGCGCGCGGTCAACGGATGCTCGCCTTCGGCAAGGATCGCAACGCCGTGATACACGAGGCGGGCGGGACCACCCCACACGACGACGTCCCCACTTTCCAGCCGGATGCGTCGCTGCCGATCGCCTCGGCTAAGGCCGCCCCACAGAAAAGTTGCCGGCAATCCGAGCGAAACCGATACCACCGGCGCCGCCAAGTCGCGCTCGTCTTCGTCGCGGTGCAATGACAGTTTTGCGCCGGGTTCGTAACGGTTGATCAGGCAAGCGTCTGGAGCAAATCCACAGAAGCCGCCGGCACCTGCCGCTCGGGCCGCCAGTGACCGGAAAATCGGCGGCATCGGCGGCCAAGGTCGCCCGCTCGCGGGATCATGCTGCGAATAGCGGTATCCGCTCCGATCGGTCACCCAACCGGTATCGCCGCAGCTGGTCATCGCCACCGACATGCGGAACCCGCCGGGCGTGATCATGTGGCGAAACGGCGCGGCGGCGGCAATATCGTCCACCGCCGCGAACAAAGCGGCGGTCTCGGGTCGCGCAAAGCCACGTAGGACGACCGCGCCCTCGCCCAGCCGCTCGTCACTCTTGCTCGGCGCCGCGCCAGCGAAGAGGTCACCGATCAACGAACCCCCTCGCCTCCCGCGCCTCGATCCTCCCCCCAAGAAGGGAGAGGGAGGCGGAGGCCGATCTCCCGGTTTCTTAGCCGCAGGCGACCGCGTAGACGTCGCGCACCCCCTCCGGCAGGCGATGCTCGTGCCAGCTGCGCCCGCCATCCTGAGTGCCGAACACCTGGCCGAAGCGAGATACCCCGTAGACCTGATTGGCGTCGTGTGGGTGCACCGCGACGCCCATCATCGTCGCCTCGGCCTTAACTCCATGGTCGAAGCGTTTCCAAGTCTGACCGACATCGTCGCTGCGATAGATCGCTCCGTCGGTGCTGCGCGCCGCCGGGCTGAGGCAGGCGTACATGACCTTTGGGTCATGTGGCGAGACGCGAATGTCGCGCCCATAGGTCAGCGGCGAGAAGCGGCCGATCTCCATGTCCTGCCAGCTCTGGCCCTTGTCGTTACTGCGGAACAGGCCCATGCGGTTGGCGAGAAACACGGTGCCGGGCGCCGCGGCGCTGCAGGCCAGCGCGTGACCATCGAGCATGCCTTCGATCTCGGTCTGGCTGCCGATCCGGCTGCGATATTTCGGCTGTTCGCAGAAGCGGATCAGGTCGGCGGTGCAATCTTCCCAGCTCTCGCCGCCGTTGCGGCTGCGCATCGCCCCGTTGGCTTCGAGGGTCGCGTAGACGTCGTCGGGCGAGTTGGGATCGACATCGAGCCGCATGACCCGACAGGCAAACGCCATGATGACGCGATCCGGCAGGCCCGGATCAGCCATTTTGCGCCAGGTGTCCCCGCCATCGTCACTGCGGTAGACCCCGGGCGGGGTAGCGCCGGCATAGATGACCCGCGGGTTCTTCGGATGGATGCAGATCGACCAGATATCCGCCTCCGGGTCGGGCAGGCTGAGCCGCTCCCAGCGATCGCCACGATTGGTGCTGCGGAACGTGCCCTTGGTGGTCCCGATATAGACGGTATCCGGATGGTCGGGATGTACCGTAATCGCGTGGACCTCTGCCCCGTCGGGCAGACCGCCCGTCAGGTGTTGCCAGCCGGTGTCGCCGGCCGCCTGGCGATAGATACCGCCGCGGGTCCCCTCCATCGTCGCCGCCGCGCCGGCGTAAACGTGTGTAGCCGCCATGATCTCCTCCCTTGGCTGAAACCTGCCGTCGATCATACGCTTCCGCCGCGACTTGTCGCAAAGCTTTCCCGCGAGACATTGCGCCGAGCGGAGCAGTGGAACGGCCAGTCGCCCATCGGCTCGAGCTGGGGCGGGCTCGGAGCCCCGGGGTAGCGCAGCGCTCGCCGTGAACCGGACGGTAAAATAACCGGGAATCTTGTCGATTCAGCCTTTCTTCGGCTAGTTCGGCCTCGAAAACAGGCCAACTCGTCAATGGGTTGCGGGCGAATTCCCGTCGCGACATAACCGGGAATTTTTTGCCCCCGAACCGGGAAAATATTCGGTGTAACCGGGAAATAGACGGGAACGGAAGATCGCGACTGCATTGTCGACCAACGGCTCTGTTTCTAATTTGTTCGCATCAAAATATAGGGTGTGCCGCTCAACTTGGAAAGCGGATCGACCGAGGCATAGGCCGCCGACTGGCTATTGCCGGCGCCCAGCTGTCTCATCAGGCAGACGGCGCGAACGGAGGAGTTTTATGGTCAAACTGCGCGGCAGACGCGCGAAGGAGGCGGATTGCATCCGCCCTACTATCCTGCTTGCGGCATAGCTTTAGCGCGCCGGTACTCCGATGCCGAACGCGTCTACGGCAGGCCTCGCTTTTTTGCTTGCATCGGCGCAATCGACATACCCTGAATCAAGCAGTTTTTCTGCCGAATATCGGCAGCGCGGGAGGGTGCGAGGAGTCGCAGTCATGGATTTCGCCGACAGTCCGGAGCACGCGGCCTTCCGCGCAGAATTCTGCGATTGGCTGGAAGCCAATCTACCGGCCGAGATCAAGGTCGACGACGCTGCCGACCAACGGGTGGCGCCCGATCGCGATATTCTCGAAAAACGCATCGCCTGGCAGAAGAAGATGCATGCGGCCGGCTGGGTCGGCATCTCCTGGCCCAAGGAGTACGGCGGCCGCGGTTCCAGTTTTATGCAGCAGGTCATTTTCGACGAGGAGTATTTCCGCGCCCGCGCCCCGATCCTGCCGGGCGCCAGTGCGATCAACCTGCTCGGTCCGACCCTGATCCAATGCGGCACCGAGGCGCAGAAAAAGCGCCATTTGCCGCGCATCCTTGCCGGCGAGGAGCGCTGGTGCCAGGGCTTCTCCGAACCCGGCGCCGGCGGCGATCTGGCGAGCCTGCGCACACGCGCCGTCGATGCCGGCGATCATTTCCTGGTCAACGGCCAGAAAGTGTGGACTTCGGGCGCACACTTTCGCCGATTGGTGCTTCCTGCTGGTGCGCACCGATCCCGAAGCCCCCAAGCACCACGGCATCAGCTACCTACTGGTCGACATGAAGACGCCGGGCGTCACCGTGCGGCCGCTGGTGCTGTTGAACGGTCACCGCCACTTCAACGAGGTGTTTTTCGAAGACGTCGCGGTGCCGAAGGAAAACCTCGTCGGCGAACTGAATGAAGGTTGGAAGGTTGCGATCACGACCTTGATGTTCGAGAGGAGCGGCGCCGGCGGCCGGGACCATGCCGCCCAGATCGCCCGCCTCACCGAACTCGCCAAGCAGTTCCCTAACCGCCAGGAGCCGGCCTGGAACGAGAGCCACATCCGCCAGCAGTTGGCCCAGTTGGCGATCGACGTCAAGGCATTGCAGGTGACGCGGTTGCGCGGGCTGACGCGGCGGTTGCGCGGCGAGCCGCCGGGGCCGGAAGGCTCGATCTTGAAGCTGTTCGGTTCGGAGTTGGCCCTGCGCATCGCCGATTTCTCGTCGACCTTGCTCGGCCCCTACGCAACGGTCGACGCGCCCACCGAGGCGGTGCCCGACGCCGCGCGCTGGCACCACCGCGTGCTCGGCGCCCGCCAATACACGATCGCCGGCGGCACCAGCGAGATCCAGCGCAACATCATCGGCGAGCGGGTGCTGGGGTTGCCGAGGGGGTAAGCGATGGATATCGGGTTTACCGAAGAGCAGGAGTTGCTGCGCGAGACTGCGCGCAAATTCCTCGACAGCGAATGCGACAGCCGCCTTGTGCGAGCGCGCATGGCCGAGCCGGCGGCGGTCACCGACGAATTTTGGAAAAAACTCGCCGAGCAGGGCTGGCTCGGGATCGTCTACCCGGAAGAAGTCGGTGGCAGCGGGCTTGGGGTCGTCGATCTGGTCGTATTGATGGAAGAGATGGGGCGCCGGGTCATGCCTGGCCCGTTTCTGTCGACCGTGTTGCTCGGCGGTGCGACGATCGCCGAGGCCGGTGCCTCGGCGCAGCGCCGGAAATGGCTGCCGCGGATCGCCGCCGGCGACGCCAAGGCAGCGCTCGCCTGGACCGAGCCTGCGCTGCGCTGGGACGCTGCCGGCGTCGAGCCTGCCGGCGCGCGAGACGGCTGGCGGCTTCACCCTCTCAGGCGCTAAGCTCTTTGTCGGCGACGCGCATCTCGCCGATCTCCTGGTCGTCGCCGCGCGCACCCGCGACGGCAGCACGATGGAGGACGGCGTCAGCCTGTTCCTGGTGCCGCGGGACACGCCCGGCCTGAACGTCGCCTTGATGCCGACGATCGACGAGACCCGAAAGTTGTGCGAGGTCCGGCTCGACAACGTCGCGCTGCCGGCCTCGGCGCTGCTCGGCGAGAAACACGGGGGCTGGGCGCCGCTGTCGCGGGTCGTCGCGCGGGCGACCGTGGCGCTCTGCGCCGAGATGTGCGGCGGCGCGCAGCAGGTGCTCGACATGACCGTCGACTACGCAAAATTGCGTGTCGCCTTTGGCAAACCGATCGGCAGCTATCAGGGTGTCAAGCACCAGGCCGCCGATATGCTGGTGGCGATCGAAAACGCCAAGTCGCTGACCTATTACGCCGCCTGGGCATTCGATCAGGAGCTTGACGAAGCGCCGCTCGCGGTGTCGATGGCCAAGGCCGCAGCCTCGGACATGGCGCGCAAGGTCGCCGGCACCGGCATCCAACTGCATGGCGGCATCGGCATGACCTGGGAGCACGATCTGCAGCTCTATTTCAAGCGCGCCAAAGCAGCCGAGGTCGCCTTTGGCGACGCCACCTGGCACCGCGAGCGCGTCGCCCGCCTGATTAACGGCTAGTGGCGCGATGGCGGCCAGACCGGCGATGTCGAGACGCAACAATTTCGACGCGCTGCGCCTGTTGGCGGCGGTTTCGGTGATCTTTTCGCATTCCTTTCTGATCGCCGAGGGCACGCAAAAGCACGAATGGCTGATCCGGCTGACCGGCAACCAGTCGATCTTCGGCCTAACAGGCGTGTTCGTGTTTTTTGCGATCAGCGGCTTTCTGGTGACGCAGAGCTTCGAGGAAACCGGAGATCCCCTGCGCTTTCTCGCCAAGCGAGCGTTGCGCATCTTTCCCGGCCTCTTCGTCGCCGCCTTGCTGTCGGCTTTCGTGCTCGCGCCATTCGTCACCACCCTGGAGCCCGAGCGCCTATTTCAGCCGGCCTGAACCGTACCGATACGTCATCGGCAACACCTTGCTCGATCCGACCGTGCACGAATTGCCGGGGGTCATGTTCGTCAACAACCTGGTCGGGCTCGAGATCAATGGTTCGATGTGGACCTTGCGCCTCGAATTTATGATGTACCTGATGGTCCTCGGGCTGGGCGTGACGCGGCTGCTGACTTTGCCCATGGTGCTGCTGCTGCTGGCGCTCGGTCTCGCCTGCCTGCATTGCCACGCGCTCGATGTGCTGGGCGGTTGGGGCTGGCTGCTCGGCTTTTTCGCAGCCGGCATGGTCCTCTACAAATTGCGCGCGACCCGCATCTTCGACGGCCGCATGGCACTCCTAGCACTGGCCGGCCTCGTCCTCAGTGTGCCATTGCGCGAGTTCATTCCGTTGTTCCCGCTGTTCGGCTGCTATTTGGCGCTGTGGCTCGCCCTCACCCCGCGCTTGCCGGTGATCCCGGCGGCGCGTTTCGGCGATCTCTCCTATGGCCTCTACATCTATGGCTGGCCGGTCGAGGCGGCGGTGATCTGGTTTCTCGGGGGCCGCGCCCTATGGTGGCAGGTATTCGCAATCGCCTTGCCCGTGACCGCGGCAATCGCTTTCATGTCCTGGCACCTGATCGAGCGGCCGGCATTGCGGCTGAAGCCGGGTGCGCGGCGGCCCGCAGTATTCCCCTCTTCCGCCGCGGCGCAACGGGCATGATCTGACGCGCTGGCTCGTTGAGAGGCTGGCGTCGGGGATCAGTCCGCCGCTAGTATGCCCGCCATCAACAACCGATTGCCTGGGAGGGGCAGCGATGCGGGTGCACAACCTCTATGCCGACGCGAACGGTCAGTCGCATTGGCGCGACGTCGAGATCGAATGGGTCGAGGTGACCCCCGGAGGCAAGCTGTCGAAACGACTGCCGGCGACCGGCATCATCTTCCGCGAGGTGCCGCCTACCTACGATCTCGACTGGCACCCGGCGCCGCGGCGGCAATACATCATCAACCTCGACGCCGGCGTCCAAATCACGGCGAGCGACGGTGAGGCGCGCAAGATCGGCGCCGGCGAGGTGGTGCTGGTCGAGGACACGACCGGCAAAGGACATCTGTCGAAGGCGCTAGACGGCAAGATCCGCAACTGCATTTTCGTCCCTGTCGAATAACGGAGGCTCAAGTGAAGCTGGTATACTTCGATGACTACAAGCTGGGCGTGGTCAAGGGCGATCGCGTCGTCGACGTGTCATCGGTCGTGCGCGACATCCCGCATACCGGGCCCGGTGACCTGATCAGCGGGCTGATCGCACGTTTCGACCAGTACAAGGGCAAGCTTGCAGACGCAGCAGCAAGCGGACAGGGCGTGGCGTTGTCGTCGGTCAAGCTTCGCGCTCCGCTGCCAAAGCCGGACAATATCGACTGCATGGCGGTCAATTACATGGAGGACGGCACCCGCAGCGCGCCGGCGCCGATCAATGCGTTCCAAAAGACGGCTAACGCTATCTGCGGACCAGGCGACACGATGGTATTGCCTGATGCGCCGGCGACGATCTTCGAGGGCGAGGCCGAATTGGCGCTGGTGATCGGCAAAAAGGCGAGCAACGTCAAAGCCGCCGACGCGATGGACTACATCTTTGGCTATACTTGCTTTATCGACGGCTCGGCGCGCGGCCTGCCGGCCCCCGGCTTTTTTGCGATGAAGTCGCGCGATACCTTCGCCCCGATCGGGCCCTGCATCGTGACCAAGGACGAAATTTCGGACCCGCAGAAATTGCAGATCCGGCTGTCGAACAACGGCACTCTGATGCAGAACTTCAACACCAGCGACATGGCGCACAAGATCCCCCGCTGCATCGAATGGCTGAGCTCGGTCCACGCTCTTGAGCCGGGTGATATCGTCGCGACCGGCACCAATCACCGCGGTCTCAATCCGTTCATGGACGGCGACAAGATCGAGCTCGACATCGAGGGCGTTGGCAAGCTTGCCTTTAACGTCAAGGACGAGCTGAAGCGGAAGTGGGAACGGCGCACGCGGCTGCAGATGCACGAGCAGGCGGCGCAAAAGACCGCCGGCGCCTATCCCGACATCACCCCGCAAGTTTCGGGCAAATACGCCAAGGCGGGCTGATCGCGAGAGACAGTCTCGTTCAAAGTCGTCATGGCCGGACTTGTTCTGGCCGTTCCAGCCATCCGCGCGCTTGTTCTAAAAGTAGACGTGGATCACCGGGTCAAGCCCGGTGATGACGGATGGAGCACCACCACAGGGGTTTGCCTGTCCGCGCTCTCAAATCCGCCGGCCTTGTTCAAGGTAGCGGACGCGCTACTCTACGAAGGACGAAAAATCATGGCCGCCACCGGTTTCGCGTACAGCCACCTGTTCACCAAGGACCTGCCGCCGGCGGCGCCGCGCTGGACCGGCTTTCCCAAATACAATTTCATCGGCGGCCACAACGATCCGGAGCATGTCCCGGCTGCGGCGTTGGCCGCCGCAGCCGCGGCGGTGCTGCGCCGCGACGGCGCCGACCTCGCGCTGTACAACCCGCATGGCCCGCAAGGTTTCCATGGCATCCGTGAATTCGTCGTCGGCAAAGTCGCAGGGCGCGGCATCCATTGCTCTCCTGACGAGGTGCTGATCACCTCCGGCTCGGGCCAGGGACTCGACCTGGTCAATCGGGTACTGCTCGAGCGCGGCGACACCGTGATCCTCGAGGAATTCACCTATGGCGGGGCGCTGACCAAGCTCCAGCGTTGCGGCGTCAAGGTGGTCGGCGCGCCGCTCGACGAGGACGGGCTGCGCATCGATGCATTGGCGCAGATCCTCGATGATCTGAAGCGCAAAGGAACCGTGCCTAAATACATCTACACGATCCCGACGGTGCAGAACCCGACTGGCTCGATCCTGCCGCTGGACCGCCGCCGGGAGCTGCTCGGCCTCGCCAAGAAATACGGCGTGCCGATCTTCGAGGACGAGTGCTACGCCGATCTCGTGTGGAGCGACGCGGCGCCGCCGGCGATCTATTCGATGGACCCGAGCCAAGTGATCCATGTCGGCTCGTTCTCGAAGACATTGTCGCCGGCATTGCGCCTCGGCTATGTCGTCGCCGATTGGGAGGTCATGAGCCGGCTCGTCGGCTGCAAGCGCGAGACCGACAGCGGCACCGGTGCGCTCGAACAGATGGTCGTCGCCGAGTATTTCTCGCAGAACTTCACCGAGCATGTCGACGAGTTGACCGGCGTGCTGAAAGAAAAGCTCGACACGATGGTCGACGCTCTCGAACGCGAATTCGGCACCACGGTCGAAAAAATGTGGCGGCCGAAGGGTGGCATCTTTTTGTGGATCAAGCTCCCCGACCGGATCGACGTGACCAAGCTAGTGGCGCCCGCCGCCAAAGAAGGGCTGGTCTTCAACCCCGGTCCCGAATGGTCGTGCAATCCCGCCGAGACCAAAGCGCATATGCGGCTCTGCTTCGCGCTGCCGTCGAAAGACGTGATCCGCAGCGGCGTCGCCACCCTGGCGCGCGTTTGCTACGAGCAGACCGGCCTCCCCGAGCAAAGCGCCAACGTCCGCCGCACCCCTTAGGCCGCAGGGCGGCGTCCCTGGCTTCGCCGATTGAAGGGCTTAGCGCGCCGCGCGATTTGGTTGATGCGCTTCGCCGGCTGACGGATGATTTGGGACGTGGACGTGAAAAGGGCGGAGGATGATGTGTCTGCCAGAATAGGCGTTACAGTCGCAGCCCTGCTGTTTGCGCTGATTGCGTTTTTGGGCGGGGGCCCGACGCCCGGCGGCTTTTTGGATCCGTTCGGAATCCTATTCTTGTCTTTGGCTGTGTTGACGTGGCTCGCGTGGGACAAGATTCTTGGAGGCTATTCCAGCAGTTCCGGCGGGGACGGCGCGGAATTACCGCTTCTTGCTCGCTTCGGGCCGGTATTCATAAAAGGCATAACGAGTATGAAACACACTAACCTGCCACGTCCGCCGAATTCGACCTCAGCCGGACCGTCTCATCCGGTCCCTTGATCCGCCTTCGCCTTCGGGCGGCCCTTGGGTCTTAAATGCCTCTGGGTTTCGCGGAAATCCGCCTGACAACAAACATCGAGTTGTTAGCGAGCGCCTGTCAGTGCAGTGAAAGGCCGGGCATGTAGGTGGGCGGGTCGAGGCCGACACCGACGAGATTGCCGAACAGCCGGGCGAGGATCCGGCGGTCGGTTTCGGGGAGCGGCGGCTTCAAGATCGAGGCGATGTTGGTCCGCAAATGCTCGGGGTCGCCAGTGCCGAACAGCACCACATCGACCCCTGGCTCGTGCCGTACAAATCGGTAGGCGGCCTCGGTGAGGGTCGCGGCCCCGCCGTCTTGTTCATGGATCAAGAAGCCGAGCGGGTTCGGCGCGTCGGCAAGCCAGCGCGGCAATTGCTTGCTGGCGGTAAGCTCGCGCAGCGCGGTTTTCAGCCGCTCCGGCTTTGAAAAGATGTTGCGCACCACGAACATCAGTAGGGTGCCGACGCGATTTGCGATCGTGCGCGGAAAGACATTCGTCCGCGCGTTCTGGTGCATCATGTGGAAACCGAGCATGACGACGTCCCATAGCCCTTCCTCGACCGCGCGTTGGAGCATCCTGTGCTCGGCGTCGCTGGAGCCGGTTTCGGTGATGCCGAGGTGGCGGATCTTGCCTTTCTCCTTCTCCTTCAGCAGCGCCGGGGCGATCACTTCGCGGGCCCGGTCATAAGCCTCGGGCGAAACGCCGTGGAGCTGGAAGATGTCGATGCAGTCGATGCCGAGCAGCTTCAACGAATTGTCGAGGCTGGCCACCGCATGGTCGGCAGGTGACCGGCCTCCACTGCGCGGGATCCACGCCTTGGTGGCGATCACCACCTGGTCGCGCGGCATCGACTTCAGGGCTTTGCCAAGGACCGCTTCGGTGCCGTAGACGGCAGCGGTGTCGAACAGATTGACCCCGAGGTCGAACGCCTGCTGTACGAGCTCCACCGCCTCGGCCTCGTTTTTGCCGGTGCCGAGCCCGAGCCGGCTAAACCCGCCGCAGCCAAGCCCGGCGACGCTGACTTTGAGACCGGTCCGGCCGAGTATCGCGTATTCCATTTGTTGCTCTACGGGCACCTCGCACCCCGTTTATTCAGCAAGCCGATCTCAAAATCTACCCCGTTATCGAGATCCTGTGGTACCGCTCGCGTCCTCCGCGCCGGCAAGCCAAGCCTTTGCCGCAGCCAGGTCGGATAGACGGAACAACCGGACCTCGTGCGGGAAGAACGGCTTAAACATGCTGACGGCGCCGCGCAGCCACACATGATCGGCGACCACTGCAATGCAGCTGAAATCGTGCCAATGCTTGAGACCGAAGGTGCCGTCGTCCCACAGCGCTCCGAGTTCAAAGCCGGTGAAATCCTCGCCAATCACATAAAGCATCTTGATCGGACCCTCGGCCATCTTCGCTTCGGCGTTCGGGATCAGGATGTTTAGGTAATCCTCGTGGGTAACCTTGCCGCTAGCCTCGACTCCCAGCACCATCGGCGGCAAATCTTCAATCAGCGTCAACACCGTCTTTCTCCGATCTTGAGGGCGAGGCGCCTTGCTCCCCCCAGGCCAAATCTTCGGTATCGCCAATGGTCTGGGGTGCCGCGGCGCCTCATTGCTCATGCCAAGGGGCCAACGTATTGCTCGAGCAAAGCCCATGCCTGATCGCCGGATTCTTTCTTCATGTCGGCGTAGAAGCCAGATTTCCGCAGCTCATCCTGAAACGGTTTTGTGTCGGGACTGCTGAAGACCATCCCTTTGGCCTCGAGGATTTTGGTTTCGTTCCTGGTCATGATCTGCCAATCAGCCCGTTCCAGTAGTGCCTTGGCATTGAACTCCTCGTCAGCGAGCTGTTGTAAATCGGGCGGCAGCCGCTGCCAGGCTGCGTTGCCCAAGGAAACGTGGATACCGGCCCAGGTGTGCTTGGTCATGCTGCAATATTTCTGGACCTCGTAGAGTTTGGCGGTGTCGATCAGCACCAGCGGATTTTCCTGGCCGTCGACTACGCCGGTCTGCAAGGCGCTGTAGACTTCGCCGAAACTGGTCGGGATCGGCGAGGCGCCGAGATGCTGGAACAGCGCGACCAGATAGGGCGCCACCGGCACCCGGATCCTGAGCCCCTTCAAATCGGCCGGAATTTGGATCGGCTTGGTTCGGGTTGTGATCTGGCGAAAGCCGTGGTCATAGCAGTTGCGAACGACCCGGAAGCCGATGTGGTGGCAGAGGCCACGCAGATAATTGCCCAGGTCGCCATCCATCGCTTTCCAAATATTGTCGTAGCTGAGAAACGCGTAGCCGACGCCGAAGATCCCGCAGGCCGGGTTTCTCGGCGCCAGCAGGTCGACCGCCAGATAGTACATTTCGAGTTCGCCGGCGAGCGTCTGCGACAGCATGTCCTGGCCAAGCACGCTGTTCGTGTAGAGGGTGATGTCGAGACGGCCGCCACTCTGTTCCTTGATCGCCTTCATGGCTTCGCGGCCGCGGATGCACATCGGATGCGCATCCGGAAGCGCCGTTCCGCATTTATAGGTGAATTCCGCAGCGCTGGCGGGCCAGTGCAGGATCGCCGGCGCGACGACGCCGGTTGCGGCCACCGCGGCGCTGGACAGCATTGTTCGGCGCGACACTCTCATCGGCATTCCCTCCGAGCAGCATTCAGCGAATGTGCTCCCGCCAATTTTCGGCAGGTTGCCGAGCTTCGCGAAAGGGTGTCAAGGAGCGCCGGCACAAGGCGGCTAGGTGTGGCGCTTGCTGGTAAAGCGTGCGAAATTGGGTGTCGCTGAGTTTGTGGCATCGCCGCCGGCCCGTCGCGGCAGCCGATCAGGAGAGACGTAGCATGATCACGAAATTCACCACGGTCTATGCCGGCCACGTCGATTTTCCCGATCGCGGGCAGGACACCACCCCGGCCAACGAGAGGCGCTATTCGAACCAGCATCTGGCCAGCGTGTTCGAGAAGACCGAGGCGATCGCTAAAAAGATGGACGCGCTCGGTTATGAGACCCTGTGGCTCGCCGAGCACCATTTCCAGCACGAAGGCTACGAGTGCATCCCCAATATCCTGATGCTGGCGGTGCATCTGGCGCATGTGACCAAGCGGCTTAAGGTCGGCTGCGGCTTCAACATCGTCCCGATGTGGCACCCGCTCCGTCTGGCCGAAGATTTCGCTACCGCCGACATCCTGACCGGTGGCCGCGTCGTATTCGGCGTCGGCCGCGGTTACCACACTCGCGAGGTCGAAACCTTCGGCGGACCGATGCTCGACGGCGAAGCCAACCGCGAGGTGTTCGAGGAAGGCGTCGAGGTAATTTTCAAGGCGTTCAACGAAGAGTCGTTCTCGCACAAGGGCGCGCACTACACCCTGCCGCCGCGCGTCCCCTACCGCGGCTATGAGTTGAAGGAACTGACCCTAGTGCCGCGCCCGATCCACCGCCCGGTCGAATGCTGGCAGCCGATCGTCAGCGCCAGTCCGCGGGGGCTCGATTTCATGGTCAAGCACGGGATCAAGGGTGCGGTCGGCGGCGGTGCGGCGACGATGCAGGCCGGGCCGATCACCGCTTATCGCGATGCCGCGGCGCGCGCCGGCAAGGAGCTAAAGCTCGGCGAGGATCTCCAGATCGGGCTGCATTTCCACCTCGCCCGAAGTCGCGAGCAGGCGATCCGCGAGATCAAGCCGATCTACGAGGAGCATGTGAAGATGTTCGCGCCGCTGGGCTTTGTGCCGGGGCTGACGCCGGCGCAGGCCGAAGCGGTGGCGCATCGCGGCGGCTGGGACGCGGCCGGGGTGCCGACGGTCGAGCATTACATGAAACTGGGCTCGTGGTTCGGCGGCACCCCGGCCGAGCTGATCGAACTGCTCAAGGGCATCGAAGAGCGCTATCCGGGCATGCAGCATATCAGCCTGTCGAGCCCGATCGGAACGCCTCAGGCGACAATGCTCGAACAGTTTCAATGGGTCGCCGAGGAGGTCATGCCGGCGTTTCGGACCAGCCGGAGCTGAGCTTCCGTCGCCGCGCGCTGTGCTCGCCCGGCGAACCTGTCGACGCTCGGCGCCGCTCCGCCGCGGCCGGCTGCTAGCGCATCAGAGCTCGACCGTGTCCGCGGCCGGCCCTGGAATCGCAGAAAATCCTCGGCGAGCGTTTCGAGCAACGCCAGCACCGCTGGCAGCGAACGTGGCGGTTCCGGTTCGCGATCGGCATCGGTCGCGCTGAGATCGGCTCTCACAGCGGCAGGCCGCGGACGAGGCGGGGGAGGTCGCCGGTGATGCCCATCGCGTCGCGCATCAGAAAGCGCTTCAAGGGGGGCAGACGGTCGACGGCGGCGAGGCCGAGATCGCGGACCAGGCGCAGCGGTGCGATCGAATTCGAGAACAGGCGGTTGAGGCCGTCGGTCACGGCGGCCAGCAACAACGCGTCGAGGCGGCGCCACTGCTGATAGCGGCGCAGCAGCACGTCGTCGCCGATGTCGAGGCCGAGACGGCGGGCGTCGATGATGATTTCGGCGAGTGCCGCTACGTCGCGGATGCCGAGATTGAGCCCTTGCCCTGCGATCGGGTGGATCACATGCGCCGCCTCGCCGATCAGCGCCAACCGCTGGCCAACATAACGCTCGGCCAGCATCAGCTGGAGCGGATAGGTCCAGCGCGGCCCGATCGGCTCGACCGCGCCGAGGAAGTCGCCGAAGCGCGCCGCGAGCTCGGCGGCGAAGGCGGCGTCGGGCAGGGCGATCAGGCTGGTCGCGAGCTCTGACCGCTCGGTCCATACGATCGACGATCGACTGCCGGTCATAGGCAGGATCGCGAACGGCCCCGCCGGCAGAAAATGCTCGACCGCGATGCCGGCATGCGGGCGTTCGTGACGCACCGTTGTGACGATTGCGGTCTGCGGATAGCGCCATTCGACGGTGCGGATGCCGGCGGCGCGGCGCAGCGGCGATCCGGCGCCGTCGGCTGCGGCGACCAGGCGGACGGTCAGCCGCCGCCCGTCGGAAAGGGCGGCCTCCGTGGCGAAGGGCGATGTATCCACGCCGCCAACCTCAAGCGGGGCGAGGAAGGCGAGGGTCGAGAGTGATCGCGCGTGCTCGATCAGGGCGCGGCGCAGCACCCGGTTCTCGACGATCCAGCCGAGCGGCACATCGGCACCCAGTTCGCGATGATCGTAATGCAGGAACAGCAGCGCGCTGTCGTCGGCGACGCGAATTTCGAGGATCGGCTCGGCCTCGGCGGCGATGAATGGCCATAGGCCGAGGGCGCTCAACACCTGCTGCGAGCCATGGGCGATCGCCGAGCTGCGCCCGTCAAAGCCCTGGTCGAGGATCGCCGCCGGATTTTCGCGGTCGACGAGTGCAACGGCGAGCCCGGCGCCGGCGCAGGCGATGCCGAGCAGCAGCCCATTCAGACCGCCCCCGGCGATCAGCAGCTCCGCATCGTCGCTCATCGCCAAAAGATGAAGCGCGGCCGTCGCACTGTCCAGATAGCTTCCGCCACACGGCGGGATTGCAGTCGGCTGAGGCCTCGGCAACGAGCGGTTTCGCGCTGGCCGAGGATGTCGTAGAGTGCCGGCATATCCCGCCCAGGGGACGGCGCGGGTTTTGGGGGAAGGCCGGCATCGGGGGAAGCATGGCCAGATCGGTGGGTTTTTCGGTCGGTGCGCGCGGACGTCATTTGCGCGCCTGGACGCAGCCGCTCGCGGCGCTCAAGCGGCGCGTCTTCGAGACTTTGGGTTTTGGGCTGCTGCTCGGCGCACTCCTCGTAGCCGCGGCGCTGTTTTCCTATGATCCGCGGGATCCCTCGCTGGACACGGCGGTCGATTCCGGGGCGCACAACTTCCTCGCCTATGACGGCGCCGTGCTCGCCGACATCTTGCGCCAAAGTCTCGGGATTCGCCGCCTTCGTGATCCCGATCGTGCTATTCGGCTGGTCCTTGCGGCTGCTGCTCGACCGTCCGCTACGATCCTTGTGGCGCAAGCTCGGCCTGCTGCCGGTCGCACTGGTTCTGGCGGCGCTGGCGCTGTCGATCCTCGATCAATCGGCGCTTTGCGTCGCGCCGGGCTGTGGCGGCGCCGTCGGCTGGGGGCTGCAGCGGTTGCTAGCTCTGGCCGGGCTCGGAACCGCGGCATTGCCGATCGCGATGATGGCGGCAGCCGGTCTCGGCCTTTCGCTGTTGTTGATACTCGGACTTTCCTGGCGCGACTGGCGCGACCTCGGCGCGGGCGCGGGGAGCGGAGCCGGCCGTGTCGCGGTCTTGTCAGGGCGGGGGACGGTGGCGGCGGCCGGGTTGGGGGGGAGGCTGCTTAGGGGCTGGTGGCAGGCCCGATCGGGCCGCGCCAGGCACGCCTCCGCCGCGTCAGAGCCACATCTGGGGGAGATCGTCGCACGGCTCCCGGACCGGCGAGAGCCGCGTATCGATCGTGGTGGACCGCCGCAACCTGGCGACAAGGAACGCGAACGAACCGGTCTGATCCGGTTTATCGCGCCGCAGCCGAGGCCGCCAACGCCGGGCAGGCGCGGCGAAGAAGAGCGCCAGCCGAGGCTCGACCTGGTGCCCGACGAAGAGCCGGTTCTGCCCTCGCTCGAGCTCTTGGAAAAGCCGACCGCCGCCAAGGCCGCTGCTGTCGACGAAGACGCGCTCGCCAAGAACGCCCGGATGCTCGAAACCGTGCTCGAGGATTACGGTGTGCGCGGCCAGATCGTCCAGGTCCGCCCCGGCCCGGTGGTGACCCTGTACGAGCTCGAACCGGCGCCGGGGATCAAGGCGTCGCGGATCATTGGGCTGGCCGACGACATCGCCCGCTCGATGAGCGCCATCTCGGTCCGTGTCGCGGTCGTGCCGGGGCGCAGCGTGATCGGCATCGAATTGCCGAACCGCAAGGCCGAGACCGTGTTTCTGCGCGAACTGCTCGACTCGCCGACCTATGAAAAGCACCCGGGCCGTCTCGCCCTGATCCTCGGCAAGGATATCTCGGGCGAGCCGGTCCTCGCCGACCTCGCCAGGATGCCGCATCTGCTGATCGCCGGCACGACCGGGTCGGGAAAGTCGGTCGGCATCAACACGATGATCCTGTCGATCCTGTACCGGATGCCGCCCGACCGCTGCAAATTCATCATGGTCGATCCGAAAATGCTGGAGCTGTCGGTCTATGACGGCATCCCGCACCTGCTTGCTCCGGTCGTCACCGATCCGCGCAAGGCCGTGCTGGCGCTGAAATGGACCGTGCGCGAGATGGAGAACCGCTATCGCAAGATGTCGAAGCTCGGGGTGCGCAACATCGAGGGCTTCAACGCCCGGCTCGCCGAGGCGGCGGCCAAGGGCGAGAGCCTGGTCCGCAAGGTGCAGACCGGCTTCGACCCCGAGACCGGCGAGCCGATCTTTGAGCCGCAGCCGTTCGACACCAGCGAATTGCCGCTGATCATCGTCGTCGTCGACGAAATGGCCGATCTGATGCTGGTCGCCGGCAAGGACATCGAGGCGGCGATCCAGCGCCTGGCGCAGATGGCGCGCGCCGCCGGCATCCACATCATCATGGCCACGCAGCGTCCGTCGGTCGACGTGATCACCGGCACGATCAAGGCGAATTTCCCGACCCGGATCAGCTTTCAGGTCACCTCGAAGATCGACAGCCGCACAATCCTCGGCGAAGGCGGCGCCGAGCAGCTCCTCGGCCGCGGCGACATGCTCTACATGGCCGGCGGCGGGCGCGTCACCCGGGTTCACGGCCCGTTCGTCTCGGACGAGGAGGTCGAGCGCGTCGTCTCGTTCCTTAAGGCGCGCGGCGAGCCCGACTACATCGACGAGATCACCGAGGACGACGAGGCGCCGCTCGATCCGCTCGCCGGCGAAGACGATGGCGAATCGGGCGACACGCTCTATCGGCAGGCGGTCGCGGTCGTTTGCCGCGAGCGCAAGGCGTCGACCAGCTTTGTGCAGCGCCATCTGCAGATCGGCTACAACCGCGCGGCGCGGATCATCGAGCGGATGGAGGCCGAAGGCGTCGTCAGCGCCGCCAACCATGTCGGCAAGCGCGAGGTCCTGGCGCGCGGCGGCGATTGAGCGCAATTGACGCAGTCGGCTGCCGCTCTCATCTCCCCGGAACCGTGGTTGGAGCCGGAAAAGGGCAATATGGCCGGGATCGGGAAAGGTCGGGGGCCGGGGGGTGTTTCAGCACAGCGTCGAGGTCTCCTCCACGGCGTACTGATGGCCGCGGGCTTGGCAGTTGCGCTGCTCCTGCCGCCGGAAGTTCCCGCGCGGGCCGATGCACCACCGCAGCCGGCAGTATTGAACGCGCAGGACCAGGCCGATCTGCAGCGAATTGCCGCGTATCTGAATGGGATCGGCACGATGACGCCCGATTTCACCAATATTCGGCCAATGGCGGCACCGCCGAAGGCTGGGTGTGGATGGAACGGCCGGGCCGGATGCGCTTCCAATATGATCCGCCGACCCCGATCGTGCTGATCGCCGACCGTTTTTATGTCTATTACGTCGATACCCAGCTGGCCGAGATGTCCAAGGTCGGACTGAAGTTCACTCCGGCATGGTTTTTGCTACGCGTTCCAATCAACTTCGATGACCTCGTCGTCACCCGCTTCGAGCGCGGCGCCAATTCGCTGCGGATCACGGTCGTCGATCCCAAGGCGCCGGACAACGGCAGTTTGACGATGGAGTTCAGCGACCAGCCGTTGTCTTTGAGGCAATGGACAATCGTCGATCAGCAGCATCACACAACGACGGTATCGCTGTCGGAAGAGCAATTCGGTATGGCGCTCGACCCCAAGCTGTTTGTATACCAGGATCCCTACGCCAACAGCCGCCGCCACAACGATAATTGAGTCAGCCTGATGCCAGCCCGTCCTTCGCCGATCGTCGGTATCCCCGCCTGTATGCGCACGATCAAGGAGCGGGTATTTCATACAGTCGACCGACAAATATCCGAACGCGATCATCGAGGCGACCGGATGTCTCCCGGTGCTGATCCCGGCGATCGGGTCCAAGGTCGATATGTGCGGCGTGCTCGACGCGCTCGACGGCTTGCTGCTGACCGGCAGCCCGTCGAATGTCCATCCGAGCGAGTACGGAGACGAGCCGCTCGACGCCGAAATCCTGCACGATCCCGAGCGCGACGCGACGACCCTGCCGCTGATCCGCGAAGCGGTGCGGCGCGACCTGCCGGTGCTGGCGATTTGCCGCGGCATTCAGGAGCTTAACGTAGCTTTGGGCGGCACTTTGCATCAACGGGTGCATGAGGTTCCGGGACGGCTCAATCATCGCTACCGAAAGGAATCGCCGGACGGCGCCTACGGGCCCGCGCACCCCGTGACCTTGACCGCGGGAGGGATGCTCGCCGGGCTCGCCGGCAGCCTCGAGGTCATGGTCAATTCGCTGCATTCGCAAGGGATCGACCGCCCGGCTCCACGGCTTCGCGTCGAGGCGGTGGCGCCCGACGGCCAGATCGAAGGCAGTGAGCCTGCCCGAAGCGCGATTCGTCGTCGGCGTGCAGTGGCATCCCGAGTATCAAGGCGCTGGAAAACCCGTTCTCGGCGGCCCTGTTCGCCGCCTTTGCGCGGAGCTTGTCATGCAGCCGCCGCGGGTGTCACCGACGGCCAGTTCACGCGGCGTGAGAGAGCCCGGGTTGGTTCCGCCGCACTGCATGCGTTTTTTTTGTTTCGGGCATGCACGAAATGGGGTTTGTTTTCCCTTGAGCGGATCCCATTTTCAGTATCCAGAAGCGGGGAGAGCATGACGCTCTCTCAAAAACGGTCCCGTCTCCCCTACGGGACCGATTTCCCCCAAACGCTTCTGACATGCAGGCGCCCGGTCTATCCCCCCCGACCGGGCGCCGTTGTGTTCTGTGGCCCGGTGTTCCGCAGATTGCCAGGTGATGAGCCTCCGGCTTGCTACCTGGAACATCAACTCGGTGCGGCTGCGCATCGACAATGTTTGCCGACTGATCGCCGAATGGGCGCCCGACGTCCTGTGCCTGCAGGAAACCAAGACCCCGGACGAGCTGTTCCCGCGCGAGCGATTGAAGCACTCGGCTATCGCCACAGCTGGTGCACGGCATGAAGGGCTATAACGGCGTCGCGATCCTGTCGCGCGTGCCCGTTCGAAATCGCCCGAGACGCGAAGCTGGTGCGCCCGCGCCGATTGCCGCCACGCGACTGGTCGTGCTGCCGGGCGGCATCGAACTGCACAACATCTACGTTCCGGCCGGCGGCGACATTGCCGATCCGGACGCAAATCCGAAATTCGCCCACAAACTCCAGTTTCTCGACGAGGTTGACCGCATGGTTTGCCGCCGAGCGGGCTGGATCGGTCGCCCGATGGTCGCGGTCGGCGACTTCAACATCGCCCCGCTCGAAACCGATGTCTGGTCGCACAAGCAATTGCTTGAGCGTCGTCAGCCATACCCCGGTCGAGGTCGACCGCCTCGCCCGCTTGCAGCAGGCCGGCGGTTTTGTCGACGCGGTACGGCATTTTGTTCCGCCGCCGGAGCGGCTCTATACCTGGTGGAGCTATCGCGCCCGCGACTGGGCGGCCTCGGACCGCGGCCGCCGCCTCGACCACATCTGGGTGACGCCCCGCGCTTGTCGGCGCCCTGTCCGAGACCGCGAATCTACCGCGACAGCCGCAGCTGGGACAAAGCCTCCGACCACGTCCCGGTCATGCTGACGATCGGCGAGCTGATGCGGCGGTAGAGGTTGTACCGCCCGGCGGCGACCCCTTCCGGCGGCTCCAGCGAAGCCAGCTCGATGAGCGGCGATCGACGGTTCGCTGACGAGGACGCGCCCGGGCGCAGCAACGGCACGATCAGCGGCACTAGTTCCGCGGCGAGCGCTCGGCTTGCCGCGACGTCGCCGGTTGCCGGGTCGAGATGGGCCAGCGCGATCCGGCCGTCGAGCCAGTCGCGTGCGGCCGGCAAGCGTGTCGCGCATGTCGCCGAGGAGCAGCCGTTCGGGCGGCGGCACGCAGTCCGGATGGGCGGCGACCCGGCGCTCGCAGACATAGATGTTGCCGGTCCGGAAACAGCTCGCGCAGATGATCGTAGGTGCGGCCGTTGCCGAGCCCGAGCTCGAGCACCGCGCCCGTCGAGACCGCCGACCAGTTCGGCCGCCAGTCGAGGCAGGCGCGCTGCGCCTCGAGCCGGCGGATAAAGCTGTCGAGCCGGCTCACCGGACTTCAGGCGGACGGATCAGGCGGCGATCCCGGTCTTCTCACGCAGCCGCTTGACCTCGGCCAGCGCGGTGCGCAGCTGATTGTTGGTCAGCTTCGAGCCGGTGCGCCAGTTCCTGCATGATCGAGACCGCCATGTTGGGAAATTCGCGCACCATGCGCATGAACGGCTCCTTGGAGATGCGCAAGGCGACCAGCCGGTCCTTGGCGCGGACCGTCGCGTTGCGCGGCACGTTGCACAAGGATCGCCATCTCGCCGACGATCTCGTTGGCGCCGAGCGTCGCCAGGATCACCGGCCCGGCCGGCGTTTCGGCGACGACCTCGGCCTCGCCGTCGATGATCAGATAGGCGGCATCGGCCGGGATCGCCCTGGCGGCACAACCAGCTTGCCGGCATCGAACCCGACCCGCTCGCTCATGAACGCCAGCAGCTTCAGCTTGGACGGCTCGATCTCGGCGAAACACGGCACCCGCCGCAGCAGCTCGAATTCCTGCTTTAGGCTCATTTACCTCCCTCCGTTCTCGTTGCCGTCCCGGCTTTCTGTCATTCCGCCGCGAGCAGCAACGACATCAGCGAACCCTTGGGCGTCGAGTTCGGCAGGCGTCCCCTGCTCCTGCAGCTTGCCGCCGCTCATGACCAGGACCCGATCGAAATTGCGGGCCAGGCTGGCGCGGTGCAGCACCCAGATCAGGCCGCGACCGGCGAATTCGTCCATCAATCCCTTGGTCACCTTCGCCTGGGCCTGCCCGTCGAGCGCCGAGGTCGCCTCGTTGAGGATCAACAGATCGGGCCGCTTGAGCACGGCGCGGGCGATCGCCGTCTTCTGCCGCTCGGCCAAGCGAAAGACGCGACCCGCCGGTGCCGACATTGTAGTCGAGCCCGACATCGATGACCGTCTGGCGCAGCGACAGAGCGTCGATGACCTCGGCGAGCAACTTGGGGATGCGCAGCGGCGCATCCGCCTCGCCATAGGCGATCTTGCCGAACAGGATGTTGTCCTGCACCGAGGCGGCGGCGTTGTAGCGCTCGACGTCGAAGAACTCGATCTGGCGCTGCGCCTCGGGCGGCAGATCGGCGCGGAACACCTGGCGCGCCTCCAGCAGGCGCTGCTGCATCGCCTCGTCGAGGACGTCGAGCCGATGCCGCGCGGCGATCAGCTTGAACGGCAGCGACAGCAGCCGCGCGCGATCCTCTCTGCCGAGCGCGGCCGTCCCGCCCTTGCCGATCGCGCGCGAGGATCGCGGCGAATTCGGGCAGGTCATTGGCGCTGATAAAGCTGAACTGCTCGAAGAATGCGTGGTCCGGACGGCAGGTCGGCGAACAGCTCGACCATCGTCTCGGCGACCTCCTTGCCGGCGTCGACGAGGTCGTCGATCAGCCCGACCTTGCTCAGCACCTGCAGCACGTAATGGTTGTTGGCGAGCGCTTCGAACTCGAAGGCCGGGCCGATCGGCGTTCCGAACAGCAGGTTCTCCGCGACCGAGGCGTTGGTGTTGAAGCGTTCGGGATCGTAGGTCTCGACGAGGTTCGGCGATCCCGTCTTCGACCAGTCGGCGGGCCAGCGCCTTGCGCGCCTCAAGCAGTCGCGCCGGCCGTCTCGGGTTCGCTCTCGGGATCGAGGCGCCAGCGCAGCCCGAGACTGTAGACGTCGCTGTCCGAAATCGAGTGCGGCGAGCACCTCGGTGATGCGACGCGACAGCGCCTCGCGATCGGCGACGCCGGCAGCCTCGTAATCGATCCAATCGGCATGGATGTCGAAATCGATATTGCCGGATCTTCGCGCCTCGAAGAGCTGCCGGGCCCGGCGGCGGGCTTCCGCGCTCGTCGTACTCTGCCGGCCGCAGCGGCGCATGGCGCAGCGACGAGCAGCAGATTGTCGCGCAAGGTGCCGGCGAACAGATAGGGCGTCGCGCCGACATAGCCGATGCGCCGGCCGATCACCGCGACCGGCAAGGTCGCCGAGATCGACGCCGCCGATCGTGATCCGGCCGCTGGTCGGCTGCACCAGCCGCGCAAGCAGCAAGCGCCAGCTCGTTCTTGCCGCTGCCGCCCTGCCCGATGATCGCGACGTGCTCGGTCGAGCGGCAGGCTGAAGCTGACCGCGTCGACAACGCGGCTGCCGTCGTCCTCGGCGAGCGACAGATTGGCGGCGACGAGCTCGCCGGCGAGCGGCGGCACCGTTTCGGGTTCGTCGAGCTGCAGTCGAGCGTCCATCATGCCGGCGGGCTGGAACTGCTCGACGATCTGGTCGTACTTGATCCGGGAATCCTGGAAGCTCTGGTAGAAAGTCGAGCAGCTCCTTCCACGGCGAGGCCAGATCCTTGTAGGCGATCAGCACCGCCACCAGCGAGCCGACCGACAGACTGCCGTGGATCACCAGGTAGCCGCCGATCGAGAAAGAAGAAAAACGGCGTCAGCTGCCCCATGAAGTTGTTGAGGAATTTGACAAAGAATTTGCGCTGATAGATCTCGAAGCGGATGTCGTAGATCGTACCGAGCAGATGGGCGAAACCGGTCAGCTGCAGCCTGACCGCGTCGTTGGCGAGGATGTCGGTGATCCCGGTCGCCGATTCCTGGACGCGGTCGGCGACCTGGCGGACCGTGCGGACGCGGCGTCGGTTGAGCTGGTTGACCTTGCGCTGCAGTTTCGGGATGACGTAGCCCTGCACCGGATAGAGCGCCACCGCGGCCAGTCCCAAGAACCGGATCCTGCATGAACATGAACAGGATGTTGGTCAGCAGCGTACCGCCCTGGAACGCCGGCAGTCGCCACCGCGTCGCCGACAAAGCCGCCGAGCGACTCGCATTCGGCGGTGATCATCGGAATGATCTGGGCCGACGAGTTTTTGTTGAAATAGGACAGCGGGAACAGCAGCATCCGCTGATACAGCTGATAGCGGAAGCGCCGCAGCATCCGCTCGCCGAGCCGCCCTTTATAGGTATTTATGTAATACTTGAAAGCCGCCATTGATCAAGACCAGCACCAGAAATGCGACGCACAGCACCAACAGATAGCTGAATTTGGTCGAACTGGATGCCGAAAGTATGTCTGCGGGACATATTTTGGCTTGATCGCCTTGTTGGTGATTATTTTTGGCAGCTCGAGCGAATAATAAAGGAACGGAAACGACGCCAGGGTCAGCACCAGCAGGATGATCTGCTGGCGCAGGCTGAAGCGCAGGATGAAGCGATAGATCGACGGCTCGAGCGCGGTCGGGTCGCTCGGTCGGCGGTTTCCGGCGGCGGTGGGCGGTGGCGGCGCGGCCGGTTCTGCCCGCTCAGGAAGCGATCGCGACGCCGCTCCGGTGCCGGTCGACCAGCTCTCCGGCGCGGCTGAGCGACGGCGGCCGCCATCCTTTCATCGCGACGAGCTTCATCAAAAAGATCATTTCGCCGACCTGCGCCGCTATGCAATAGTCGAGCCGCAGGCATGCGCGAGGGGACGTAATTGGCCGGTCGGCGTCATCACAAGCGTGTGCTGATCTACAGCCACGACAGCTTTGGTCTCGGTCATCTGCGCCGCTGCCGGGCGATTGCGCATTCGCTGGTCGAAGCGGATCCTGCGCTGTCGATCCTGATCCTATCGGGGTCGCCGATCATCGGCAGCTTCGATTTTCGCTGCTCGTGTAGATTTCGTGCGCGTACCCGGCGTCATCAAGCTGCGCAACGGCGAGTACGTCTCGCTCAACCTGCATATCGACATCGAGGAGACGCTGGCGATGCGCTCCTCGATCATCCGCCACACCGCCGATATTTTCGACCCCGACCTGTTGATCGTCGACAAGGAGCCGCTTGGGGCTGCGCGGCGAGGTGCGCGACACCCTCGATCTGATGCAGCGCGCGGCGGCGCGCCGCTGATCCTCGGGCTGCGCGACGTGATGGACGATCCCGACGCGCTCGAAAGCGAATGGGAGCGCAAGAACGCAGTCCCGGCGCTGTCCGAATACTACGACGAGATCTGGGTGTACGGCCTGCCGCAGATCTGCGATCCGCTCGCCGGGCTCGACGGTGCCGGCCAGCGTGCGCCGGCGCATGATCTATACCGGCTATCTGCGGCGCACCGCGACCGATCCGGCGGCTGACGCCGGACGCTCCAGGAGTTCGTCGACGAAGCGAATTTCTGCTGGTCACGCCCGGCGGCGGCGGCGACGGCGAGGCGCTGGTCGATCTGGTGCTGGCGGCCTACGAGCACGATCCCGACCTGCCGTCGCCGGCGCTGATCGTCTTTGGCCCGTTCATGCTGCCCGAGCAACAGGCGGCTTTTGCGGCGCGCGCCGCGCGGCTTGCCAAACGTCCGCGCGATCACCTTCGATGCCCGGCTCGAAGCGCTGATGGCGCGCGCCGCCGGGCGTCGTCGCGATGGGCGGCTACAACACCTTCTGCGAGATCCTGTCCTTCGACAAGCCGGCGCTGATCATGCCGCGCACCGCGCCGCGGCTCGAGCAGTTCATCCGCACCGAGCGCGCCGCCGAGCTCGGCCTCGTCGCGATGCTGTCCGAGCAGCAGGGCCGCGACCCGCGGATCATGGCGGCGGCGCTGCGCCGACTGACCAGCCAGCCGCCGCCCTCGAGTGCGGTGATCCCGGGCCTGCTCGACGGCATGCCGAACGTCAACCGGCTGGCGAAGAAATGGCTCGACCGGGGCCGGGCCGGACGCGTCGCGGTGCGGGCGCGTCTCGGGGCCTGATCCGTGCCGCCGCCATCGGCCGCCGCCAGGCGGCGTGTCGCCTTTGTCCTCAAAGGCTATCCGCGCCTGTCCGAGACCTTTATCGCGCAGGAGATCCTGGCGCTCGAACAGCGCGGGCTCGAGCATCCTGATCGTCTCGCTGCGCCACCCGACCGATCGCGCCGTTCATCCGGTGCACGACGCGATCGGCGCGCGACCGGCTCTACCTGCCGGAATATCTGTACCAGCGAGCCGTCGCGCGTCTGGCGCGGCTGGCGGCGCGCGCGCCGGCAACCGGGCTATCGCCGCGGCGCGGCGCGCCTGGCTCGCCGATCTGCGTGCGCGATCCGACCCCGAACCGGGTGCGCCGCTTTGGTCAGGCGCTGGTGCTGGCGGCCGAGCTGCCGAGCGATGTCGGTCATCTGCACGCGCATTTTCTGCACACGCCGGCATCGGTCGCGCGCTACGCCGCGCTGATGCTCGGACCTCGACTGGACGGTGTCGGCGCATGCCAAGGACATCTGGACGACTCCCGACTGGGAGAAAGCGCGAAAAGCTCGGCGAAGCGCGCTGGGCGGTGACCTGCACCGCGGCCGGCCACGCCCATCTCGCCGAGCTTGGCGCCTCGGCCGGAGCGGGTCGCGCTGTGCTATCACGGGCTCGATCTCGAACGCTTCTCGCCGCCGCCACAGCGGCCGCCCGGCGGCGACGGCAGCGATCCGGCGATCCCGGTCGCGCTGCTGTCGGTCGGCCGGGCGGTCGCGAAGAAGGGCTATGACGACCTGCTCGCCGCGCTGGCGCTGCTGCCGGCGGATCTCGCTTGGCGTTTTGTGCATATCGGCGGCGGCAGCTCTGGCCGCAACAGTTGCGCGGCAGGCCGAGCGGCTCGGCCTCGCGCCGCGGATCGAGTGGCGCGGCGCCCTGGCCGCAGCCCGAGGTGCTCGCGCCTATCGCGAGGCCGATCTGTTCGTGCTCGCCGCCAAAGTGACCGCGGACGGCGACCGCGACGGGCTGCCCAACGTGCTGATGGAGGCGCAGAGCCAGCGCCTCGCCTGCATCGCGACCCGAGTGTCGGGAATCCCCGAACTGATCGAAGACGGGACGACCGGCGTGCTGGTGCCGCCGGGCGACCCGCCGGCACTGGCCGCGCGCGCTGACCGGGCTGATCCGCGACCCGGTGCGGCGCAGGCGCTCGGTAGTCGCTGGCGAGCGGCGGGTCCGCAGCGCCTTTGCGATCAATGCGGGAATCGATCTGCTCGCCCGGCGCTTTGGCCTCGAACCGGTGGACGTCCCGGACTTGCGCGTCGCTACCCCGGAACTCGCCGAGGCGCGCTGACGCGCCCTGCCATGCGCATCGCCTTTTATGCGCCGCTGAAGCCGCCCGATCATCCGGTCCCGTCGGGCGATCGGCGGGTCGCGCAGCTGTTTCTCGCCGCGCTGCGCCGCGCCGGGCACGAGCCGGCGCTTGCCTCGCGTTTTCGCAGCTTCGAAGGGCAGGGCGACCAGCGCCGCCAGGCGCGGCTGGCGGCGCTCGGGCAACGCTCGCCGAGCGGATTGTGCGCCACTGCCGCAACGGCGCCGGCGAGCGCCCCGGACCTGTGGTTCACCTATCACCTCTACCACAAGGCCCCCGATTGGCTCGGCCCGCGCGTCGCCGGCGCGCTCGGCATTCCCTATGTCGTCGCCGAGGCCTCGTACGCGCCGAAGCGGGCGGGCGGCGCCTGGGACGCCGGCCACCGCGCCGCCGAGCATGCGATCCGCCGCGCCGACGCGGTGATCGGGCTCAACCCGGCCGATCGCGATTGCGTGCTGCCGCTGCTGGCGGACCCGGCGCGCTGGATCGCCATCAAGCCGTTTCTCGACGCCGCGGGCTATGCCGCCGCGGGTCGCCGGCCGATAGCCGGCCCGGCGCGGCTGATCGCCGTGGCGATGATGCGCCCGGGCGACAAGCTCGCCTCCTACCGGGTCCTCGGCGACGCGCTGGCCCGGCTGCTCGATCTCGCTCTGGTCGCTCGAGGTGGTCGGCGACGGCGCCGCCCGCGGCGAGGTCGCGCGCGCGCTCGCCCCGCTCGGCGACGCGGGTCGTGTGGACCGGGGCGCTCGGCCCAGCAGCGCTCGCCGCGGCATCTCGGCCACGCCGATCTTTGCGTCTGGCCGGCGATCAACGAGGCGTTCGGCATGGCCTTGCTCGAAGCGCAGGCGAGCGGTCTGCCAGTCGTCGCCGGAGCGAGCGGCGGCGTCGCCGAAATCGTCGCGCCGGGGGTGAGCGGTCTGCTTGTCCCGCCGGGCGACGCGGCCGCCTTTGCCGCCGCGGTGCGGCAGCTGATCGTCGATCGCGGCCTGCGCGCCCGCTTTGCCGCAGCGGCGCGGCAACGCGTCCTTGCCGAGCACGATCTGTCGGCTGCCGCACGCCGTCTGGCGGCGGTGTTCGAGGCGCTTCGGCCGGCGCATGCCGCGTAAGTCAGTCCTGCAGTCGCCGCCGTGGCCCCATGACCGGCGCGGTCCTGTTCTATGTCCAGCATCTGCTCGGCATCGGGCATCTGCGGCGCGCGCTGCGCCTCGTCGAGGGCGCTGACGAAGGAGGGCGTCCGGGTGACTCTGGTCTCGGGCGGCGAAAGCTGCCGGAGCTGGCCGGCGTGGCCGCCGAGCGCGTCGTTCAGCTGGCGCCGATCCGGACGCGTGACGCCGGCTTCAAGGACCTCGTCGATGGCGATGGCCGGCCGATCGACGACGCACTGCGCGCGGCGCGGCGCGAGACGCTGCTCGACGCCTTTGACG
Organism: uncultured Alphaproteobacteria bacterium; assembly: GCA_963774345.1. Lineage (GTDB taxonomy): Bacteria > Pseudomonadota > Alphaproteobacteria > ATCC43930 > CGMCC-115725 > AP-15. The sequence continues at coordinate 146,548 of CAVZFB010000056.1, read as the reverse complement.
CAGCGCAGCCGGACGCCGTCATCATCGAGGCGTTTCCGTTTGGCCGGCGCGCATTCCGCTTCGAGCTCGAACCGCTGATCGCGGCGGCGCGCGCACGCCGGCCGCCGGCGCTGGTGCTGTGTTCGCTGCGCGACATCGTCGTGGCGCCCGACGATGCCCAGCGCCGGCGCGCTATCGTCGCGCGCGTGCGCGATGATTTCGACGCCGTGCTGGTGCACGGCGACCCCTCGCTTATCCCCCTCGAAGCGAGCTTTCCCGAGGCCCGCGAGATCGCCGACCGGCTCATCTATACCGGCTATGTCGGCGGATCCGCCGGTTCGGCCGCCGCCGATGATGGTGCCGGCGCCGATGAGGTGCTGGTCTCGGCCGGTGGCGGCGCGGTCGGGGGCGCGCTGATGGCGACGGCGCTCGCCACTCGGCGGCTCGGCTGTCTGGCCGATCTCGGCTGGCGCCTGCTCGCTGGACCCAATCTGCCCCCCGCGCAATTCGCGGCGCTCTCGGCGAATTGCCCGACGGCGTCATCCTCGAGCGCTACCGGGCCGATTTCCCGCAGATGCTGCGGCGCTGCCGGGTGTCGGTCAGCCAGGCCGGTTACAACACTGTGCTCGACATCCTCGCCGCGCGGCGCCGCCGCCGTCCTCGTGCCGTTCGCCGATCTGCACGAGACCGAGCAGACCCTGCGGGCGGAGCGACTGGCGGCCCGCGGCGTCGTCGAGATGGTGGCGCCGAGTAGCACTATCACCGGAGCGGCTCGCCGAAGCGATCGAGCGGGCGGCGGCGGCCGGCCGGCGCCGCTTGCAATCGACACGACCGGGGCGCGCCGTAGCGCGCAGCTGATCGCCGGGATGATCGGCACGTGACCGGCGCCGCACCGCTTTTCAGAGTTTCGTAACGCTAGCTGGGTGACTATACGATCGGCAAATGATAACTCTTCGCCACGCCTCCCCAGTCGCGACGGCGCGATGGCCCGATCTGGCGAATGAGCTCGACTGCTGGGGAGCAGAAGGGAGGACCGCTACCTTGTGGTGGCGCGACGACGACGCTGCGGCGCCGTGCGACCGCCTCGACCGCTTACTGGCGATCGCCGGGGAGGCGCCGGTGGCGCTCGCGGTCATCCCGATGCCGCGCGGCCCGCGCTCGCGAGCGTGGCTGGACGGCACGCCTCGGCGATCGGGTGGCGCCTCGTCGATTGCGATCCTGCAGCACGGTTGGCGGCATGCGGACCATGCGGTCCGATCAAAGAAAAGCGAGTTTCCGGCGGAGCGCTCAGGCGGATCCGTCACCGCCGATCTTGCTGCCGGCCGGGAGCGGCTGCGTGAGCTGTTCGGCGCCCGCGCCCTCGCGGTCCTCGCTCCGCCGTGGAACCGCTTCGCCGAGGCTTTCCTCCCGCTTCTCGCCGGCTGCGGGATCGGCGCAATCTCCCAGGTCAACCCGCGCGGCGCGGCGTGGCCGGCGCCGGGCGCGTTCGCAGCCAATGTTCACGTCGACCTCGTCGCCTGGTGCGGCGGACCGCGGCTTCATCGGCGAAGCTGCGGCGCTGGGCGGCCTCGTCGGGCATTTGCGGGCGCGCCGATGCGGCGAAGTCGATGGCGAGGAGCCGACCGGGATCCTGACCCACCACCTGGTTCAGGACGACGGCCACGGACGATTTCCTCGCTCCGGCTGGTGGCGCTGACCGCTGCTCATCCATCGGCGTGCTGGCTCGACGCCGGCGAGGTCTTCGCCCCGGGTCTAGAAGCCGCGGCGACATTCGCCTCGGGGGATACGGCTCCGACATGACCCGACACGCCTATCCGAGCTCGGCGATGATCGGCGACTATCTGCGGGCCGCCGCCGGCTTCGTGCCGATCGCGGCGATCCTGGCGATCGCCCCCGTCGGGACCAGCGCCGACCTCGTCTTGGGCGGGCTCGCGGTGCTGTTTTGCGCTTTCGGCATCCGCACCGCGCTGCGCCACGGCACCCGGGTCGAGATGACCGAAACCGGATTGCGCGCTTCTGGGCCGCTCGGCGCCTCGATCCGCTGGGCCGAGCTCGATCAGCATGAAGCTCGCCTATTATTCGACCCGGCGCGACCGCCGCGACGGCTGGATGCAGCTGAAGCTGCGCGCCGGCGGCTGCGTCGATTCGCCTCGACAGCCGGATCGAAGGCTTTGCCCAACTGGTCGAGCGGGCGGCGCCGAGCGGCCGAATGCGCGGCCTCGAGCTGAGCGCGGCGACGGCCGCCAATCTGGAGGCGCTCGGGATCGGATCCCCGGCGTCGCCCCACATCATGGGTGCGGCGGGAGGCGGCGTGACCGATCTGTCTGACGATCCGCGACCTGCATGTGCGCTTCGCGGCGCCGGGCGGTTTCATCCGCGCGGTCACCGGCGTCATCGTTCCGGGTGCGGCCGCGCTCGACCGTGGCGTTGGTCGGCGAATCCGGCTCGGGCAAGTCGGTCGTCAGCCAGGCGATCCTGCGCATCCTGCCGCGCAACGGCGAGATCACCCGAGGGCGAGATCCTGTTCGACGATCCGCGCGACGACGGCGACCTCGTCGATCTTGCGAAGCTTGCCGAGCGGACGGTGCGGCAGATGCGGGCGATCCGCGGCGGCCGCATCTCGATCATCTTTCAGGAGCCGATGACCTCGCTGTCGCCGCTGCACACGGTCGGCAATCAGGTCGGCGAGGCGCTTGCGGCTGCATCGCCCGGTCGGCGCCGCGCGAGGCCACCGAGCTGACGCACGAAACATTGCGCCTCGTCGGCTTTCCCGACCCGGGGCGCGCCTTGCGCAGCTACCCGTTCGAGCTGTCGGGCGGATTGCGGCAGCGGGCGATGATCGCGATGGCGCTGGTCTGCCGCCCGGCGTTGTTGATCGCCGACGAGCCGACGACCGCGCTCGACGTGACGATCCAGGCGCAGATCCTGAAGCTCGTGCTCGAGCTGCAGCACGAGCTCGGCATGGCGGTGCTGCTGATCACCCACGATCTCGGCGTCGTCGCCAATGTCGCCGAAGAAATCGTCGTCATGTATCGCGGCGAGGTCATGGAGAGCGGCACGCTCGAGGACATCTTCCGGCGGCCCGAGCATCCCTATCTGCGGGCGCTGCTGCGCGCGGTGCCGCGCTTTGACATGAAGCCGGGCGAGCGGCTGGTGCCGATCCGCGAGATCGCGTCGGGCGACGCGCCGCATCTGATGGCGGAAAGGGCCAATTGGCCGTCCGGGCCTTCGGCCGCCGCTGCTCGAATGCACCGGCCTGCGCAAGGCCTATTCGATCCGCAGCAGCGGCTGGTTCGGCGGCGGCAGCTCGGCGGCGCGGGTGCGTTGCCGTCGACGGTGTCAGCCTGAAGATCGAGCGCGGCGAGTGCCTTGGGCTGGTCGGCGAGAGCGGCTGCGGCAAGACCACGCTTGGCCAAGATGCTGCTGCGCGCGGTGACCCCGGATGCGGGATCGGTCGCCTTCAACGACCGCGGCAAGCGGATCGACGTGCTGGCGCTCGAAGGCGACGGACTCGAAGCGATTTCGCCGCCAGGTTCAGTTCATCTTTCAGGATCCCGTTCGGGTCGCTGAACCCGCGCATGACCGTGTTCGACATCATCGAGGAGCCGCTGGTGATCCACGGCATCGGCGATGGCGCGCTCGCGCCGCGAGATGGTCGACCGAGTTGGTCGGCCTCGTCGGCCTCGACCGCCACCATCTGCGGCGCTACCCGCACAGCTTCTCCGGGGGCCAGCGCCAGCGCATCGGCATCGCCCGCGCGCTGGCATTGCGCCCCGACCTGGTGATCTGCGACGAGCCGACCTCGGCGCTCGACGTCTCGATCCAGGCGCAGATCCTGAACCTCCTGATGGACCTCAAGAAAAAGCTCGGGCTGACCTATCTGTTCATTTCCCACAATCTGGCCGTCGTCGACTACATCGCCGACCGCATCGCGGTGATGTGCGCCGGCCGCATCGTCGAGATTGCCGACCGCGCGACGTTGTTCCGCGCCCCGGTGCATCCCTACACGCAGGCGCTGCTCGCCGCGGTGCCGGCGCCCGATCTGGCGCATCCGCTCGACTTTCGCCCAGCTGATGGAGGATCGGGCGTCCAACCCGGCGGCCTGGCCGGAACCGTTCCGCCGCGAGCCGGCCGATCCGCCGCGGCTGATCGAGATCGCCCCCGGCCACGCTGTCGAGGCGCGGGCGGCACCGACATTATCGGCCTTGACGGCGCGGTTTAGCCGGGCATGACCGAGCGCGCGCTCGACATGAGTCTGGAATGGCCGCCAGATCGCCTCGGAGGCGTGAGGTGACGGTGGTTCGGGGTCGCCTGGCCGCTCGCTGGTTGCAGGACCGCTATCTGCTCTGCCCGGTGCGGCGTGGGCGGCGCTGCAGGAAACGCCGTTTTTCAACAGGCGGTGGCGGACGGAACCTTGCCCAAGATCGACAGACCGGGTGCCGAGTCGAGCCGGCTGTCGGTCGATGCGGCCGGGGAGCCCGGCGGCGAGTTGCGCATGCTGATGGCGAGCCCCAAGGACACCCGCATGATGGTGGTCTACGGCTATGCACGACTGGTCGGCTATACCCCGGCGCTCGAGATCGCAGCCGACATCCTCAAATCGATCGATGTCGAGGACGGTCGGATCTTCACGCTGCACCTGCGCCAGGGGATGAAATGGTCGGACGGTCAGCCCTTTACCGCGGAGGATTTCCGCTATTGGTTCGAGGATGTCGCGAAGAACCCCAAGCTGTCGCCGTCGGGATTGCCGGTGGATGCTGCTGCCGAGCGGCCAGCCGCCGCGCTTCGAGGTCCTCGACGACACGACGGTCCGCTACAGCTGGTCGCGGCCGAACCCGCTGTTTCTGCCCGGCTCTGGCCGGGCCGGACCCGCTGTTCATCTATTGCCCGGCGCATTATCTGAAGCAATTCCACGAGAAATATGCCGACAAGGCGACACTCGCCGCGCTGGTCAAGAAGAGCCAGAGTGCACAATTGGGCGGCCCTTCACAATCGAAAAGAACGCGATGTATCGGAACGACAACCCGGAACTTGCCGACGCTCGACCCTTGGGTTCTGAAGACCAAGACCGCCGGCCGACCGCGATCGTTTTCGAGCGAAATCCGTATTATTATCCGAGTCGATACGGCCGGGCACCAGCTGCCCTATATCGATCGGGTCATCCTGTCGCTCGCCGACAGCAAGATCATCCCGGCCAAGACCGGCGCCGGCGAAAGCGACCTGCAGGCCCGCTATCTGAGCTTCGACGATTACACGTTCCTGCGGCAGAGCGAGGACCGCAACGACTTCAACGTGCGGCTGTGGCGCACCGGGCCGGGCAGCCAGCTCGCGCTCTACCCCAATCTCAATGTCAACGATCCGGTCTGGCGCAGCCTGATGCGCGACCTGCGCTTCCGTCGTGCCCTGTCGCTCGCCGTCAATCGGCACGAAATCAACCAGGTGATCTATTTCGGGCTGGCGATCGAAGGGCAGAACACGGTCCTGCCGCAAGCCCGCTCTATGAACCCGCCTACCGCTCGGCCTGGGCCGCAATACGATCCGGTCGAGGCCAACCGTCTGCTCGACGTGATCGGGCTGACCAAGCGCGACGGACGACGGCGTGCGTCTGCTTGCCCGACGGTCGGCCGATGGAGATCGTCGTCGAGGATTCCGGCGAATTGCCCGAGAAATCCGACGTGCTCGAGCTGATCCGCGATTCGTGGCGTCATATCGGCATTCGGCTCTTTGCCAAGCCGCCGCAGCTGACCCTGTTCCGCCGGCGGGTGTTTTCCGGCGAGACCCTGATGTCGATCGACAAGGGGATCGAAAACGGTCTCGCCAACGCCGTCGTCCTCGCCTTGGGAATTCGCGCCGACCAGCCAGCAACAGCTCGAATGGCCGAAATGGGGCCAATACTACGAGACCGAAGGGACAGGCGGCGAAGCCCCCGACCTGCCCTCTGCGGTCCGGCTGAAGGAGCTCTACGAAACTTGGCTCGGCTCGACATCGCGGCCAACGCAAACCCAGATCTGGCACGACATGCTGCAGATCTGGGCCGACGAGGTGTTCTCGATCGGGACTGTCGGCGGGGTATTGCAGCCGGTCGTGGTCAGCGACAAGCTGCGCAACGTGCCCGAGAAGGGGATCTACAACTGGGACCCGGGCGCTTTTTTCGGCATCTACAAGCCGGATCATTTCTGGTTTGGCCCTCCGCCGCCGGCGGCAAAATCGGCCTCGTCCGCCGTGGCATCCCCGTTGCATCCTTGAGCACCCCCGCGATGTCTTACTTGCCTTCTCTTTGCGGCGTTCCGACCCCGGGCCTGCCCCGCACATTCCGCCCGGCGCGCCTCTCCGGCACTCGGACGATCGCGACCGCGCTGCTGATCGGCATGTGAGAAGTTGACGACGATGCGCTGCTTTTGCGTCACCGATTGACCGGACCCGCCCCATGCTCGGCTACATCGTCCATCGGCTGCTGATCATGATCCCGACGCTGATCGCGATCAGCATCGTGATCTTCACGATCATCAACCTCCCGCCCGGCAATTACTTTACCACCTACATCGCCGAGCTGCAGAGCTCGGGCGAGGCAACCGATCTGGCGAAGATCAACTTTCTCGAGCACGAATACGGTTTCGACCGCCCGCTCTGGCAGCAATACCTCTATTGGGTCGGCGGACTTGCTGCACGGCGACATGGGATATTCGTTTTCCTACGACCTGCCGGTCAACAAGGTGGTCGGCGACCGTATGCTTTTGACCGCTGATCGTCTCGATCACCACGATCATCTTTACCTACCTCGTCGCCTTTCCGATCGGGGTCTATTCGGCGACGCATCAATACAGCTGGGCGATCACGTGTTGACCTTGCTCGGCTTTCTCGGCTTGGCGACGCCGAGTTTCCTGCTGGCGCTGGTGCTACTCTATTTGGCCAACGTCTATTTCGGCGATCTCGATCGGCGGTCTGATGGACCCGAAATACGTCGACCAGCCATGGAGCTGGGCGAAGGTCTTGTCGCTGTTCGCCCATATCTGGATCCCGGTCATCGTCATCGGCATCGGCCGGCACCGCGAGCATGATCCGGCGGCTGCGCGCCAATCTGCTCGACGAACTGCAAAAGCAATATGTCGTCACCGCCCGCGCCAAGGGTCTGCACCCGCTCAAGGTGCTGTTCAAATACCCGCTGCGCATGGCGCTCGAACCCGTTCATCTCCGATATCGGCTCGCTGCTGCCGCAGGTGATCTCGGGAGCGGCGATCGTTTCGGTGGTGATGTCGCTGCCGACGACCGGGCCGATGCTGCTCGACGCGCTGCGCAGCCAGGACATGTACCTGGCCGGTTCGTTTCTGATGTTCATGTCGTTTCTGACGGTGATCGGCGTGTTCGTATCGGATATGGCGCTGGCGCCTGCTCGACCCGCGGATCCGGCTGCAGGCGGGACGCCGCGTCAATGAGCGATCTGACCTCGTTCCGCCCGGCGCTCCGCGAGCCCCGGCGAGGTGGCGAGACACGCTGCCGCTGCCGCATTACGTCTCGACCGCGCCCTTACGATCCCTATGCGGTCGAGCGCGATGACGCCGGCGCAGGAGCGCTTCTACGTGGCCTCGCAGTGGCGGATGATGTGGTGGAAGCTGCGCCGCCACCGCGTCGCCGTCGCTGTCCGGGGCAATCCTGCTGGCGATGTATCTGCGGCAATCTTGGTCTGCGAGTTTCTCGCCCCCTACGGGGTCGATACCCGCAACACCGACTTCATCTATGCCCCGCCGCAGACGGTGCATATCTTTGACTGACGGCCGGCTCGTCGCACCATTTGTCTACGGCTTCGACTATCACCTCGACATGACGCCGGCTAGAACGGATCTACACGCCCAACCCGAACAAGCGGCAGACGCTTGCGCTTTTTCTGTCGCGGCGACGGCTACAAGTTCTGGGGCTTGTTCCCGGGCGATCTGCATCTCGTCTGCCCGGCCGAGGGCGGTCAACTGTTCCTGCTCGGCACCGACCGGCTCGGTCGCGATCTGATGTCGCGCATGATCTACGGTGCGCGCATTTCGCTGACCGTCGGGCTGGTCGGCGTCGCCGTCAGCTTGACCCTCGGCATCGTCATCGGCGGCATCGCCGGCTATTACGGCGGCTGGACCGACATCCTGATCCAGCGCGGCATGGAGGTGGTCCAGTCCTTCCCGCATTTGCCGCTGTGGATGGCGTTGTCGGCGATATTGCCGGTCAGCTGGAGCCCGATCCTCGTCTATTTCGGGATTACCTTGATCCTCGGGATGATCGATTGGACCCATCTCGCGCGCGCCGTTCGATCAAAGCTGCTGGCGTTGCGCGAGGAGGATTTCTGCACCGCGGCGGTGCTGATGGGCGCGCGCCCGGCGCGCATCATCGGCCGCCATCTGCTGCCGAGCTTCACCAGCCATCTGATCGCCTCGGCGACCCTGATGATTCCCGGCATGATCCTCGGCGAGACCGCGCTCTCCTTTCTCGGCCTCGGGGTGCAGGCCGCCTATGACCAGCTGGGGCGTATTGCTCAGCGAGGCCCAGAACATCAACGTCGTTGTCCTGTACCCTTGGCTGATGACGCCGGTGCTTGTCGGTGATCGTCACCGTTCTCGCCTTCAACTTTTTCGGCGACGGGCTGCGCGACGCCGCCGATCCCTATCACTGAGCTCCGGATCATCCGCCACGGCGCGGTCGGGCGGATGCAGCGGCTCACGGTCGCAGCACCAACCCCTCCTGGGCAACGATCGTCCCGGGCCGCGCCTCGGCGGCGGCGGCGGCGACCTGATCCATGAAACCATCGTCATGACCGGGGTCGTGATGAAAGATCACCAAGGTGCGCACATGCGCGGCATTGGCTAGGCGTACGCCTTCTTCCCACGTCGAATGACCCCAGTCCTTGTGGCTCGGGTATTCGGCGTCGGTGTAGGTAGCGTCGTAAATCATCACATCGGCGCCTTCGATCAGCCCCAATATGTTGACGTCGAGCCCGTCGGGCCGATGTTCCGTATCGGTGATGTAGGCGACGGCTCGGCCCGCATATTCGATGCGGTAGCCGGTAGCGCCGTTGGGATGATTGAGCGGGGCTGTCGCCAGGCGAATCCCGCGATGCGGCGCCAGCTTCGTGCCGCAGCGGAAATCGACGAAATCGAGCCTGGCGGTAAAGATGCCCATCGGGATCGGAAACAGCGGCGCGATCATCATGTTGTTGAGCACGGCCTCTATACCGATACCGTTCAAATGGCCGGCCCAGATGCGGATATGGCTGCGGGCGTCATAGCACGGGGCGAAAAAGGGCAAGCCGCAGATGTGGTCGAAATGCGTGTGGCTGTAGAATAGATCCAGCTCGGCCGGCCGTCCCGCACCCATCAGCTCGTTGCCCAGCAAGCGTAACCCGGTGCCGCCGTCGAAAATCATTAACCGGTCGCCGCACCTGATCTCGACACAAGAAGTGTTGCCGCCATAGCGCACGGTATCGGGTCCCGGGCAGGCGATGCTGCCTCGTACACCCCAAAATCGCACGGTATAATCCGGCTGCACCAAAGCTCGAATCCTAATCCATTCGTCTCCCTCATCGCATTATATCGTTTGAATCTGCACGAAAAGCTATATCGCCCGGTAATTTCGCGCGCAGTCCGGTGGTTTTTCGGGATGTTCATCTAAACCTGTCGTTAACCAGGTTGGTTTATCAGGGTGATACCCCCCACCAGACGGAGCATCGGTCATGTCACAGACCGATTACGAAACCGCCATTGCCCATTTTCTGCGCACCAAAAACGTCACGCGCTGCCCGACGGTTTGCGCAGTCCCGACGCAAGCGATCGTGGCGGAGGCCGACCGCGCCGCCTACCGTGACTATGTTGCGGCGAAAGAGGCGGCTCGGCTCGAGCGGCTGAAGTTGCTGCGGCACCCGGTCCATTACTGGTCGCCGCTGCCGATGTGAGGTAGAACCCGGCCCGGCGAGTGGGCAATCGACCAGGTAACGACAATGGCGAACAGTGAGGTTTCGGTCCGCTGCTGCATCGCCGGAGGCGGTCCCGCCGGCATGATGCTGGCCCTGTTGCTGGCCCGCGCCGGGATACCCGTGCTGGTCCTCGAAAAGCATGCAGACTTTCTGCGCGATTTCCGTGGCGACACGATCCATCCCTCGACCCTGCAAATCATGCACGAGCTAGGGATATTGAAAGAGTTCCTGCGCCGTCCGCATCAGGAAGCCCGTACCCTCGGCGCGCAGATCGGCGATGAATTTATCGAGGTCGCCGATTTTACCCATCTTCCGACGCAATGCCGCTTCATCGCCCTGATGCCGCAATGGGATTTTCTCGACTTTGTCGCGCAGCAGGCACGCCGTTACCCGGCCTTTCAGCTCGAAATGCAGGCCGAGGTCACTGGCTTGATCGAAGAAGGCGGACGGGTGGTCGGGGTGCGGGCCGAAACGCCTTCGGGGCCACTTTCGGTACGCGCCGATCTTGTCATCGGCGCCGATGGCCGCCATTCGACGGTGCGCGAGAAGGCCGGTCTCGTGGTTGACGACCTCGGGGCTCCGATGGACGTGCTGTGGATGCGAATGTCGCGCCGTCCGGACGATCCCGGGCAGACCTTGGGTCGCGTCGACACAGGCCGTATCCTTGTGCTGCTGAATCGCGAGGACTACTGGCAATGTGCCTTTGTCATCGCCAAGGGCGGCTTTGAGGATATTCGGCGGCGGGGCTTGCCGGCCTTCCGCGAGGAGATTACCCGCCTCGTCCCTTATTTGCGCGAGCGGACTGCTGAGCTGCGCGACTGGTCCGACATCAAACTACTGACTGTCGCGGTTGATCGTCTGCGGGTGTGGCACCGGCCCGGCCTCCTGTGCATCGGCGACGCCGCTCACGCGATGTCGCCGATCGGCGGCGTCGGCATCAATTTGGCGATCCAGGACGCGGTTGCCACCGCCAATATCCTGGTTCCGCGCTTTCTCCAAGCCGGCGTCTCCGATGACGATCTGCGCGCGGTTCAGCGACGGCGCGAGTTTCCGACGCGAGCGATGCAGCGGCTGCAGGTGGTTCTCCAAAATCGGGTTATCGGCCGCGTGCTCAGGAGTACCGCAAAACTGTCGCCGCCGTTGCTTTTGCGGCTCTTCGACAAGTGGGCGTTTCTGCGGCGGCTTCCGGCACGTCTGATCGGTCTCGGTTTTCGCCCTGAACAAGTGAAGGCACCGGCGCGGGCCTGATCCCCGGGTCTACAGCGCAGCCGATCCGGCGACTTTACGGCGGTTCCGAGCCGGTCATCCGCCGATCGCTCGAATGCTCATACCGGCCCGGCGCGCCCGCCAGAACCAAGGCGAGCTTGTCGAACGACCCAGACCAGCCGTGATCGTGATTGCAACTGCTCGACGCCTATGTCGGGCACTAGGCCGGTGAGCGCGTTCTCGACGGGCGCATCCGGCGCGGTGACCTCGAAGAAATCCGCGCGGCGGTGTGGCTGTCGGACAAAAGGCTCTCCGCACAACTGGGACCGGCAATCGCCGTCTCTGGCGAGTTTGCGCGTCGCCGACCGGAAGGATTCGCTGTGCTCGGCGACTAGCTATACGCTGCTTCGCCGCCACCCAACCGGTGTTCGGCCTCCGGGATCAAACAGTCTAGTTGGCTAGTTGTGGTCTTTTTCTGCCTTACGAACCTGCCCACGGATCTCGCCACCGGGGAAATTCATCGTATGGACATTGGCATAGGCGGTATTGGAGGTGAGCGCGTCCGTGAGAGCGTCAAAATCGCCAGCCGTCACACCTTGGTTGGTCGGCGGGGTGCCGGTAGCCCCGGGCACGACGACGCTAGCGCCCGTGATCGTGCCGGTCACGGAGCCCGTCGACGGGCAGAACGGGGTCGTCGCCCTTACCGCCACCGGGGCCTGCGTTCCGGTAGTCTGGCAGAGCCAGACGATGATACCGCCGGGGACATGCACTTTCCCGAAATGAATGTGAGCCTGGGTCACCGGCGAGCTGAGGTTCGAAAAGGTCAGCGTATAGGTGGCCATTGGAGGATTGGATTTTTTGTCGAGGTCGAGTTGAAGCGTGCCAGTGGCGTCGGTCAGGATCGCTCCTGTCTCGGCATTCAGCCCGCCAGTTACGTTGAACCCATTCAAGCGCGCGGAGAATTCCTCGGTATTCGCTCCACTTCCGTCCGCCTGCGCTAATCCGCCCCACAGGGCGACAAAACCGGCCACCACGACCGCTTCAATAAGTTTTTGCCGACGCATGACATCCCTCCCGCTTGCAGTCTCGGCATCAGTGATTATTCGAGTCCGACGACCCACTTAAGCCTCCCATCGTGGTTCGGGGATCCCCAAATGCGGATGCGCGTGCGTACCCACGAGAGTTAGACACCGCCGTCGTCGGCTTATTCCGCAGCATTAGTTAACAAAATCGTGATCGATATTCGAACGGCTGAGCCGGACGCACGCGAACCGATCGCGCCAATCGGGATCGCCGTCTCAGTGTCGTAGCCCTTGACCATCTCGCAACGGACGGACATGTCAGCGGCGGCGGATGATCCCGGTCACGTGGTCGGCGGCGGCGAAGTATGCCGGCGACGGATCGAGAGCATACCGGCTGAGGCACGCTTCGGTGAGTTTGATGACGTGCTCGTCGCCATTGGCGACAGCGCGATCTATCAGCCCCTCCTCGGTTGCGTCAGACAGTTCGAGATTGTCGGCCATCGCCGTGCCCGTGCCATAACAGGCGTAGAGCGCGCATCCGGTCTGCCAGGCGTAGCGGAGCGCCGAGCGCGCAGATGCATCACTGATGTGGTGAGCGATATTGCCGAGTGCCGCGTGGCTGGTGACGCCATGGATGAAGGCGATCACCGTCGGGATGTTTCGCGCGTTGGCAACGTAGACCCGCGCGAACACGTCGGTCAGTTCCGCGACCAAGGTGGGGATCTCACCGCTGGTGTCGAGCAAGCCGATCGCGGGGACGAATTCCGGAAAGCCGTCCAGTGCGCCCAGCGCCGCCACGATGTTTCCGGCAAGCCGCTTGTCGGGCGGCACGATCGGCACTCGAGCGATCGCCTGGCGCGGCGTCATCGTGCCGTTTGCGGTTGAATCGCCCGCCGGCAACTCCTGCCAGGTCGCCGCCCAGCTGGCCAGCGCGTCTGCGAGTTCTCGTAGCCGCTGCGGGGTCTCGCCTGCACCAAGGCCACGTGCCGCGTGCCCGACGCGGATCACCCCGTGGGTCGCTGCAGCGCAAAAGCCGGATGCGAGGTCGCCTACCCAGCGTTCGAGCACGTCACGCCACGGCGCTTCCCCCAATTCGTCGCCAAAAAATGTGCTCCAATCGGCAAAACGCTCGCGTCGGCCGAGCGCCGCGCGCCAGGCGTCGCGCCGGATGCGATCGCCCGCCGCAGGCCGAGGCGACATTCTATCCCGATAGCGCGCGATCCACGGCATCACCGCCTCGGGCCGGCCCATCGCACACAGCGCTTCCGCAACCATCGGCGCGTGGTTGCTGTTGCCGTTCTTGAGTTCGATCCCATAGGGCGAGATCGTGTCGAGAGCATCGTCCAGCGTGGTATAGAGCGATCGACCCATCGCACTTCTCCCTTTGCCCCTAGATTATAATCATTCTAATCAATCGCCGTCTAGCCAGTCAGTGGCGGCGGGATCCCCCACACGGATCGGCGTCGTCCTGGAGACCCAGCATGGTCGACTATCAGTGGATGGGCAGCGAATTGCCCACATTTGTCACCCACCTCGAATGCAGTATGACCGGAGAACGCTATCCGGCCGACACCTTGCAAACGCTTTCGCGGGCGGGAAGGCCGCTCCTGGTGCGCTACGACCTCGACGCGTTGCGCCGAACCTTTAGCCGAGACGCGCTCTCCGATCGGCCTCAGAGCTTGTGGCGCTATCGCGAGCTGCTGCCGGTACGCCGGCCGGAAAATGTACTGTCGCTCGGCGAGGTGACAACCCCGCTCGTCCCATTGCCGCGGCTGGCCAAGGGTGGAGAAATCCTGGTCAAGGACGAGGGCCGGTTACCCACGGGATCGTTCAAGGCTCGCGGGTTGGCGCTTGCCGTGTCGATGGCCAAGGAGCTGGGGGTCAAGACCATGGCGATGCCGACCAACGGCAATGCCGGGGCGGCGATGGCGGCCTATTGCGCGCGCGCCGGGATCAAATCTTATGTCTTCTGCCCCGACGACACCCCGGCGGTGAATATCCGCGAGATCGCGATGCAGGGCGCCGAGGTGTTTCTGGTCGACGGGCTGATCGACGATTGCGGAAGGCTGGTCGCCGAGGGCGAGAAGGCGGTCGGCTGGTTCAACTGTTCGACCTTGCGCGAGCCCTACCGCATCGAGGGCAAGAAGACGATGGGGATCGAGCTGGCCGAGCAGCTCGGCTGGGAATTGCCCGCTGTGATCTTTTACCCGACCGGCGGCGGCACCGGCATTATCGGCATGTGGAAAGCATTCGACGAGCTCGAAAAAATCGGCTGGATCGGGCCGAAACGGCCGCGCATGGTCGTGGTGCAGGCGGCGGGTTGCGCGCCGATGGTCAAGGCCTGGCAGGACGGCGTCGAGCACGCCGCCCGCTGGGAGAACGCGCATACTTTTGCCGCCGGCATCCGCGTGCCGCAAGGAATCGGTGACTTTCTGATCCTGCGCGCGGTGCGCGAGAGCGGCGGGTTCGCCATCGCCGTCGAGGACGATGTGATCGCCCGCGCATGGCGGCATGTAGCGAAGGAGGAGGGGCTGCTGCTTTGCCCGGAGGGCGCCGCAACCTACGCCGCCTATGAACAGGCGCTGGCGGACGGGCGCGTACGCCCCGACGAACGCGTCGTCCTATTCAACTGCGCCAGCGGCCTCAAATACCCGATGCCCGAAGCCGGGCGCCGACTCGAGCTCGGCAATGCCGTCGATTGGCAGGAACTGATCAAGGCCCCTGGGGGGACGTGAGGTTCCTCTAAGCGCGGCCGGAGGCTTTTCGGCCGAGTTCCAGCGCCGCAAACGAATAGACCGGGGCCGGCATCAGATAGCGGAAGCCTTTTTCGAGCAATGTCTCGATGTTCTTGGCGTCGACATGCGGGTGGCCGCAGGGGACGTTGTGCGCCTTGCAGATCGCCAGGATCTCGTCGATCGCGGAGGCCACGGTCGGGTGGTCGTATTGCCGCGGATAGCCCAAATCCTGCGACAGGTCGCCCTCGCCGATGATGACGACGCCGACGCCGGGCACCTCTTCGAGCATCTTCGGCAAGTTGCGGATGGCGCGAACCTCCTCGCACATGATCGCGACCAATACCTCGCCCTTCGGGTTGAGTGGCCACACATCGGCGCGCTCGTAATATTCCTGCTGCGATAGGCCCCAATAACGCGCCGCAGCGGCCGGCGCGTCGCCGCGCTGACCGGCGGGCTCGTAATAGGCGGCCGTGCGCGGGCGCGGATAGCGGCATGAGACGACTGCGTTGCGCGCTTCCTCGACGGTGCTGACATGCGGCCAGACGATGCCGTAGACGCCGTGGTCGAGCACCTGCTTGGCAACCCATTGGCTGGTCTCGCCGCCATTGGGCGGAATCCGCACGAATGGCGTCACCGCCGGCGCCAGGCTGGCGCTGCGCACGATCTGGCGCCGGTCGAGCATGTATTGCAGGCAGTCGCGCAAGGCGCGGATGTCGTAAGCGCGGTGCTCCATCTCGAACACGACGCCGTCATAGGCGGCGGCGCCAACAGCCTGCGCCACGCTGATTTCCGCCGCGGCGAAGGTGGTGAAGGCGGGTTTACCCTCTTCCAGGGCCCGGATCACGCCGTTGAGGCGGGGTGTATCGGCCATTGCCGCGCTCCTCTATCGAAAACGCAATCGTAGGACCGGGCTGCGCGCCGGGTCAACCCGAGGGCCGGATCGTTGCTGCGGGCAAGCTCGCCGAGTTGGCTCAGCGCTCAAACCTGGGCGAGCCGCACACGGCCGATCGCCATCGTAACCGCCGTCTGGGTCGGCTCGACTACCGGGATCCGCACCGCCTCTTCGAGATCGGCTCGGTAGCGCGCCATGCCGGCGCACCCCATCACCAGCACGTCGGCGCCGTGCTGGTCGCGCAATGTGTGGCCGACCTCGACCATGCGCGCTAAAGCGGTGCGCCGGTCGGCGAGTTCGGTGACCCCCAGGCCCACCGGGAGATCGCCGGCCAGGCGCTGTGTCACCCCCATCGCGCCGATATAGCGCAGGTGGCGAGCAACCGATCGCGCGAGAATCGAAATCACGCCAAAGCGATGACCGCGGGTTAGGGCCGTCAGAATCCCGCATTCGGCGATGCCGAGAACCGGCTTTGCCGTGCTCTCGCGCGCCGAAAACAGGCCGGGGTCGCTGAAGCAGGCGATGACAAAGGCGGCGGCATCAGCCTCATGCTCGCGGATCATTCGACACATCGGCAGGATGACCTCGTCCGCATCAAGCTGGCTTTCGATGCCGGGCGGCCCCTCTTCGAGCGTCAGGCACAGGATCTCGGGTCCGCCGGGAAAGCGCAGCGGCGCCATCGCCTCGTCGATCGCGCGGGTGACGGCTACGGTCGAGTTCGGGTTGATCACCAGAATGCGGTCGTGCATGGGGCCTCTCCATCGGACCTTCTCCAGCGATTATCTCATCTTTTCGTCGGCGGTCGACTGAGCTTGGTAGATGCGCGGGTGCAGCTTGCAGACGCCGACTTGCGCCGAGCGACAAACTTGGGCTCCATGAGATACGGTTTGAGACGATCCGATCAGAGAGGCGACGATGCTGAAGATTTGGGGCAGGGCGACCTCGTCAAACGTCCAGAAAGTGCTGTGGTGCTGCGGCGAGCTCGGCATTCCCTTCGAACGAGTCGATGTCGGCGGGCCATTCGGCGGCAACCAGGATCCCGAATATCTTGCCCTGAACCCGAACGGGCTGGTGCCGACGGTTCAGGACGGCGAACTGGTACTGTGGGAATCGAACACGATCTGCCGCTATCTCGCCACTACCCATCGGGCCGAGCGGCTGTATCCCGTCGTGCCCGCCGGCCGCGCGCTGGTCGAGCGGTGGATGGATTGGCAGCTTTCGACCCTCGGGGCGCCGATGGGCGCGCTGCTTTATGGGCTGATCCGCTCCAAGCCCGAAGGTCGCGACCAAGCCGCGATCGAGGCGGCACGGCGCAAGGCGATCATCGCCTGGACCATTGTCGAAGACGCGCTCGAAGGACGCCACTTTCTTGCCGGGCCCGAGCTGAGCCTGGCTGAAATCGTGATGGGAACCCTGGTCTATCGCTGGCACGCCTTTCCGCTCGAGCGGCCGCCCCTGAAAAATCTCAAATCGTGGCACGAGCGAATGCGCGAGCGGACCGCCTTTAAAACGCACATCGAGATTCCGATCACATGATCGTGAGGCTGCCGTCCAGTTTGTTGCGCCGCCCCCCAGTCAACTTAATGTAAGCTGGCCTCGCTAAAACGGGCGATGCGCGGGGGGCCGCACATTGGCAGGGGAGAACGGATGATATCGGCAATCAAGCGGCGTGCATTCGGCACGGTTTTGATCATAGCCGTGCTCAGCGCGGTGCGGTGCAGCGGCCGCGGTCGACACCGACGCGATCGTCAAAGACCGGCAAGCGACGATGAAACAGCAGGGAAAGGCGATGGGCGGTGTCAAAGCCTTTCTCGACGGCAAGAGCGACCAGGCGTCAGCGAAGGCCGCTGCAACGACTTTGACCCAGACGACCCAGAAGATCCCCGACCTGTTCCCGCCCGGCACCGGCAAGCCGAGCCCTGACGGGGATTTCGCGCCGAAGGCAGCGATCTGGACCGACTGGGACAAATTCCTCGATGCACAGAAAGCCGCGGCGGCCAAGGCCGATGCGCTGCTGGCGGCGATCACGGCCGGCGATAAGGCGGCGATCCAGACCGCCTTTGTCGATCTGGGCAAGAACGGCTGCGGCGCCTGCCACACCACGTTCCGCGAAAAGCTCAAGAACTGAGGGCGGCGGCGTTCGCGATCCTGCTGGGCTTAGCGGGATCGCGTGCCGCTCTCGCGGCCGAGCCGGAGTGCGGTGGCGCACGGCGCCTATCTTGCCGCCGCCGCCGGCTGCGACGAATGTCACACCGACAGCAAGCACGGGGGCCGGCCCTATGCCGGCGGGCGGGCCATCGAGACGCGATTTGGAACCCTGGTAACGCCCAACATCACCCCCGATCCGAACACCGGGATCGGCCGATGGCGGCCCGCCGATTTCACCCGGGCAATGCGCTGGGGTGTCGCCCCCGACACTTCGCATTATCTGCCGGCTTTCCCGTTCCCCTATTACAACCGCCTCAGCGTGCGCGATCTTGAGGATCTCAAGGCTTTTCTCGATAGTTTGCAGGCCGGTATCCCAGCTCAACCAAGCCGGCGACCGCGCTCCGTTTGCCGCCGCGCGCGGTGCGGTCGTCGTTCTCGCCTCGAGATTTTCTGGACCTTGGCGTCCCGATCCGACGAAGGACGCGCTATGGAATCGGGGCGCCTACCTCGTTGCTACGGTCGGCCGTTGCGGCGATTGCCACACGCCACGCAATTGGCTTGGGGCTCCCGATCCCGATCGCCGCTCTGGCCGGCGCTTTGCAGGCCGCGGTGGCCATGCCGTTCCGAACATCACCCCGGACCAGGAAACCGGGATCGGGCGGTGGAGCGTCGACGATATCGTCACCTTGCTGACCGACGGTCAAAAGCCGGACTTCGATTTTGTCGGCGGCGACATGGGAGAAATCGTGAAGAACACCGCCCGCCTCAGCGACGTCGACCGGCGAGCGATCGCCGTCTACCTCAAATCGCTGCCGCCGATCGGCTCGCCAAACAAAGACTGAGCGGCGGAGCGTTTCGACACTGGACGCTCGGTCGAGACTTCTTATGATGGCGGGCGTTCCGACAGGGCGCGGTGGGGACAAGCCGCGGCATCGCTGCCGGAGCGCGGTCGAAACGTGGACCGGGCCTTCCGCGGCCGCTCGTCGGCAGTTCGGTTGGCGGCTGGCTAAGGAGCTGATTTTGGCGCGAGGGCGACCGGACAAGAGCTTGGCCCGTTTCGAGCGAATAGCATTGGTGTTGTCGGGCGGCGAGGCGCTCGGCGCCTACCAGGCCGGCGCTTACGCCGCGCTCGAAAAAAGCGGGGTGCGGCCGAACTGGATCGCCGGTACCGCGATCGGCGCGGTCAACGCCGCGATCATTGCCGGCAACCTACCGCATGAGCGGGTATTGCGGATGCGCCAATTCTGGCACGAAGTCAGCAGGCGGGCAGCGCAGCGCTCTCCCCGCAGGCTCGGACGGTGGGCGCAGAAAACAGCGGGCCGCTTTATCTCCCTTTTGCGCCGCGGCGCAGGGTTCGACGCCGGCCTGAGGCGGTAGTCTCGGCCTCCGAGCTGCGCGAATTAATCGCCCAAGTCGTCGATTTCGAGCGCGTCAATTCCGGCGCCGTGCGCGTCGTTCTCGGCGCGGTCAATCTGGCGACCGGGGCGGAGACGTTCTTCGACAATGACCGGCACGTGCTCGGCCTTGACCACGTGCTGGCCGGCACCCCGCTGCCTGGGC
This sequence comes from uncultured Alphaproteobacteria bacterium, assembly GCA_963774345.1. Taxonomy (GTDB): domain Bacteria; phylum Pseudomonadota; class Alphaproteobacteria; order ATCC43930; family CGMCC-115725; genus AP-15. Next base: position 127,060 of record CAVZFB010000056.1, on the reverse strand, counting down.
TGCCGCCGGTCGCCATCGACCGGCAGCTTTTTGGCGGCAGCGCCGTCTCGGTTTCGGCGTTGGACGATGCTCGTCCAGCCGACACCCTGTGCTTTGCGGTCGACGGTTACGATCCCGCGCCCGGCGGTCACGGCGGGATCAGCCGCACCGCCCGCGAAATCGCCGCGTTGCGTCGCACCCACGATCTGCGCCGGATGATCGCGCTGCTCGGCGAGCGTCTGCCGCCGACGGTGCGCGGCGAGATCGACATCCGCCGCTGCCTCGCCGAGGCCAGCGACGCGACGATGACGATCCTGCATCTCGTTCACGAAGGCAACGTCGCCGATCTCGCGGCGAAGATGGCCGATTTCTCGTCGGGCGCGGTAACGCGGCGCTGGAAGGCGGGGGAACGCGATGTGGCGACGAGCTTGGCCCACCCGCGCTGGTTGGCGCCGCCACCTCGGTTGTCGGGGGTCGTCGTCCATGAAGTTCGCGACGGCGTCGTCGCCCCGCCGCGCTGAGTTGCATATGGAATAGGCAACGACCCAGCTATTGCCCGCGAAAGCGGCTGTCTGTTCGACCCGCAAAGGAACAATCGACGAATATTCTGCGGTTTCGGCGTCGCTGCCAGGCGATCGTTCGCCCCCTTGCCTAAACGCCGGTCAAAACAAATATAAGCTTGAATTAAAAGGGTTTTGATATGGGATGCTTTCGCCTAAAAATCGAACGAAGCGGCGAGCCGTTTCACTACTTCGGACGCTTTCACGATCGAGGGCGCCCGGCATCTACGAGGGTACATGCTTTACGACGCCTACCAGGCACAAAACGACATTTTCGGGCCGGTTCGACTGATGGCCGAGACAGCCCAGCGACTGGCTGCGCCATCCATGGCCGCCGATCGGCGATATGCCTTGCGTGCGCAGCGCCGCCGCAGCGATGGAGCTGCTGTCCCACTCTGGCATGTCGCATGAGCGGCCGGATTTCGGCATCAGATCGGTAACGATCGACGGCAAGCAAATCGCAGTCAGCGAGGAGGTCGTCGCCGCGCACCCCTTTTGCAAACTGCTGCATTTTCGCAAGGATACCACGCGCGAAGAACCGAACGGTGCTTGGTCGTGGCGCCGCTGTCCGGTCATTTCCCGACCCTGCTGCGCGGCACCGTCGAAACCTTGCTGGCCGATCACAACGTCTACCTGACCGACTGGGCCAACGCCCGCGACGTTCCGCTGCTGCACGGACGGTTCGATCTCGACGACTTTCATCGAGCTGGTGATCCGCTTTACCCGGCTTCTGGGGCCGCGCATTCACGTCATGGCGGTGTGCCAGCCATCGGTGCCGGTGCTGGCGGCGGTGTCGCTGATGGCGGCCGCAGGCGACCCCTGCCAGCCGGCCTCGATGATCCTGATGGGCGGGCCGATCGACACCCGGGTCAATCCGACCGCGGTCAACAAGTTCGCCGAGGCGCACACGCTCGACTGGTTCGAGCGGACGGTCATCACCACGGTGCCGGCGCGCTATCCCGGCGCGTTTCCGCCGCGTCTATCCGGGTTTCTTGCAGCTCGCCGGGTTTCTCAGCATGAATCTCGATCGCCACGTCTCGGCGCATTGGACGATGTTCCGCGACCTAGCCGACGGCAACGGCGACAGCGCCGCAGCGACCCGCGCCTTTTACGACGAATACAGCGCGGTCATGGATCTGCCGGCGGATTTCTATCTGCAGACCATCGAGCGCGTGTTTCATCGCCACGATCTGCCGCAGGGCCGCTTTCGGGTTCGCGGCGATCTGGTCGATCCCGGCGGCGATCGAGCGCACCGCGCTGATGACGGTCGAGGGCGAACGCGACGATATCTGCGGGCCCGGCCAGACCGTCGCCGCGCACGCTCTGTGCACCGGCATCGTGCCGGCAAAAAAGACGCACCACCTCCAGCTCAAAGTCGGCCATTATGGCGTCTTCCACGGCCGCCGGTGGCAGACCGAGACCTATCCCAAGGTCAAGTCGTTCATCCGGGCGCAGGGCTAGAGTTCGCCTCTCCTGCCCTCCTGAGGGCAGGTTCGCTAGGGCGGGAGCCAAGCCCGCGGGCCGAGCGAGCCTGACGGGAGGGAGAGCATGGCTATGACTGGCAAGGTCATCATCACCTGCGCGGTGACCGGGGTCGATCCATACCCCGACGATGAGCCCCTATCTGCCGATCACGCCGGACGAGATCGCCCGCGACGCGATCGCCGCCGCCGAGGCGGGAGCGGCAATCCTGCACCTCCATGCGCGCGATCCGAAGGACGGGCGGCCGACTCCCGATCCCGACGTGTTCATGCAGTTTCTGCCGCGGATCAAGCAGGCGACCAATGCCGTAGTCAACATCACCACCGGCGGCGGTCACGGCATGACCCTCGAGGAGCGGCTCGCCGCGCCGCTTCGCGCCCAGCCGGAGATGTGCTCGCTGAACATGGGCTCGATGAATTTCGGGCTCTACCCGATGCTCGACCGCTACAAGGATCTGGAAATACGAGTGGGAACCCCAGTATCTCGAATTCGACGCGCGACTTCATCTTCAGGAACACCTACAAAGACATAGAGCGCAGCCTCAAGGAGCTTGGCGAGGGCTGCGGCACGCGCTTCGAGTTCGAATGCTACGATGTCGGGCATCTCTACAACTTGGCGCATTTTGTCGAACGCGGCTTGGTCAAGCCGCCGCTGTTCGTTCAGACGATCTTCGGCATTTTTGGCGGCATCGGCGCCGATCCGGAGAATCTCGCGCATATGAAGCGTATCGCCGACAAGCTGTTCGGCGATTCCTATGCCTGGTCGATCCTCGCTGCCGGCCGGCATCAGCTGCCGCTGATTACGATGGGCGCGATCATGGGCGGCAATGTCCGGGTCGGGCTCGAGGATTCGCTGTGGATCGGCCGCGGCAAGCTTGCCACCAGCAATGCCGACCAGGTCAGCCGCATCCGCACGATCGTCGAGAATTTGTCGCTCGAAATCGCCACCCCGGACGAGGCGCGGGCGATGCTGGCGCTGAAGGGCGGCGACGCCGTCGCATTCTGATCGGGAGCCGGCCGTCGATGATCGACAAACGCGTGCGAACCCTTGCCGAGGCGGTGGCAGGCATAAAGGATGGGTCGGTCGTGTTGTGCGCCGGGTTCGGCGGTGCCGGGCTGCCCGATGCATTGTGCGAAGCGGTGATCGAGCAGGGTGCCCGCGATCTGACAGTCGTCGCCAACAACGCCGGCACCGGCCGCACTGGGCTCGCGGCGTTGATGGCTGCTGGCCGGGTGCGCAAGATCGTGTGCTCGTTTCCGCGCAGCTCGGGCTCGGTTGTGTTCGAAGAACTCTATTCCGCCGGCAAAATTGAGCTGGAATTGCTACCTCAGGGAACGCTCAGCGAGCGCATGCGCTGTGCCGCCGCCGGACTCGGCGGTTTCTATTCGCCGGTATCAGTTGGGACTAGGCTCGCCGAGGGCAAGGAGCACCGCGAGATCGACGGCCGCACCTATGTCCTCGAAAAGCCGTTGAAAGGCGATGTGGCCCTGCTCGCTGCCGATCGAGCCGACCGTTGGGGCAACCTGACCTATCGGAAATCGCAGCGCAACTTCAACCCGACGATGGCGATGGCCGCCGATCTCGCGATCGTGCAGGTGCGCCATATCGTCGAGTTGGGCGAGCTCGATCCAGAGATGATCGTTACTCCCGGCATCTTTGTCGACCGCGTCGTCCAGGTTACGTTTTAGGTTCACGCCCCGCTGCTTACGCCAGCTGATTGATCCGAGGAGAAAGTCGATGCCGCTCAAACGTCGCCAAATCGCCTGGCGGGCTGCCCAGGATCTCGCCGACGGGGCCTATGTGAACCTCGGGATCGGCCTGCCGACCTTGGTTTCCGATTTCATCCCGGAGGGTCGCGAGATCGTCTTGCACAGCGAGAACGGCATTTTGGGCGTCGGCCCGGCGCCTGGCGCCAACGAGGTCGATCCCGACTTGATCAACGCCGGCAAGCAACCGATCACGCTCGTCACCGGCGGCAGCTATGTCCACCATACCGACTCGTTCCTGATGATCCGCGGCGGTCACCTCGATCTGGCCTTGCTCGGCGCTTTCGAGGTCGCCGAGAATGGTGATCTCGCCAATTGGACGACTGACGATCCGGGCTTTCCGCCCGGGGTCGGCGGCGCGATGGATTTGGCGGTCGGCGCCAAGGAAATCCGCGTCCTGGTCGAGCACACTACTAAATCGGGCGCGCCCCGCGTCCGCAGGCGGTGCGAATATCCGCTGACAGCCGCCAGCGCGGTGAGCAGGATCTATACCGATCTCGCCGTCATCGACGTGACCCCCGATGGCCTCATCGTCCGCGAAATTGTCGAAGACATCGACTTCACTGCGCTGCAGGCCAAAACCGAAGCTACCCTTCGCCCCGCCCCCGACCTCAAGCCGCTGCGCGCCCCATCGGTCTGAAGCCGCGCCATCGACCCTTCGTTCACCAAGGGGAGGCGTAAAATGACAGCATCGCGTCACTGGGTTTTTGCGACCGGTATGGCGTTCCTGGCCGCGGCATGCGCGGACTCCGAGGCGCCGAATAACGGTGACCTGCTCGCCGCGGCAGGGTTTGTGCAGAGGAAAGCCGACACGCCTGAGCGGATCGCAGCCCTGAAGTCGCTGCCGCCTCACCAGTTCGTGATGCGAAATTCGAACGGCAGCGTAAAGTACATGTACGCCGACCCGATTGCTTGCAACTGCATCTATGTCGGCGGTCAGCTGGCATATAACCAATACCACCAGAAGATGGCCGGGCAGGTTTCCGACGATCAAATCCGAGCTATTTTGAGCAATACGCCGTTGCCCGGAGAATCCGGGCTTTAGTTGCCAACCGCTCCAGCTTCGTTGCAGGTTGAGATCAAGTACAAAAGCCCGACGGAGGCCACGCGGCGGTTCAGTTGATGCAACACTGCCGCGGGTTCGGCCCCATCAAAGCCGCCCGGCCCGAGTTGGCGGCGATTCAGCGCGCGTTCCGAAGGCAGGTTTCCCTCAGAACAGGGCTCTCAACGACGATGCCGGCTCAGACCAGCGCCTTGAGCATCGCCTCAGCGCTCGAGGCGTCGACCTGGCCAGGCTGAGCCTCCACGTTGAGCGACTTGACGACGCCGTTGTCGACCAGCATCGAATAGCGCTTCGAGCGCACGCCGAGCCCGCCCTTGCTGAGGTCGAGCTCGAGCCCGAGGGCGCGGACGAAATCGCCACTCCCGTCGGCCAGCATGGTCACTTTGCCCTCGGTCTTCTGGTCCTTGCCCCAAGCGCCCATGACCGCGGCATCGTTGACCGCGACGCAGGCGACCTCGTCGATGCCCTTCGCCTTGATGTCGCCCGCCTTGTCGACATAGCCCGGCAGATGGCGCTGCGAACAGGCCGGGGTGAAGGCGCCCGGCACCGCGAACAGCACGACTTTCCTGCCACGGAAGAACTCGTCGGCGGCGACCTCCTTTGGCCCCTCCGGGGTTACCTGCCTGAGCATCACCGACGGCACCTTGTCGCCGACCTTGATCGTCATGGGAAGTCCCTCCAATGCAGTACAGATCCTGAGCGTGAGCGATAGCACAGCGCCGACCGCTCGGCAAACCGGCCGGCTGCCGGTTTTTTGTGCGCAGGGGCGCAGCGCAACCGTTATGATGAGTGCGCAAGGCGCGGGATCGGAGAGGAAATGGGCGCGATGGTCGACAGAGCGCAATGGGGGGCATGGTGAGTTCGCTCGCGGGCCAGCTTCTGGTGGCGATGCCGCAAATGGGCGATCCGCGCTTTGCCCGGTCGGTCATTTACATGTGCGCCCATAGCGGCGACGCCGGAGCAATGGGTCTGGTGATCAACAAAGTGATAGACTCGCTGACCATGGCCGAGCTGTTCGCCAAGTTGGAGATCGCGCCCGGCAACCTCACCAAGACGCGCCCCGTGCATTTCGGCGGCCCGGTCGAACCCGGGCGCGGCTTCGTGCTGCATACCGACGATTATCGCGAGGAAGCAACCCTGCCGGTCGCCGATAACATCTCGATGACCGCCACCCTGGAAATCCTGCGCGCCATCGGCAAGGGCCGAGGCCCGCGCCTCAGCCTGTTCGCGCTCGGCTATGCCGGATGGGCGCCGGGCCAGCTCGACGCCGAGATCCAGGCCAATGGCTGGCTGTCCGTCGTCGCGGATCAGGAGATCGTGTTTGACACCGATCACGATGGGAAATGGCGCCGCGCATTGGCCAAGCTCGGGATCGACCTATCGACCCTGTCGAGCGACGCCGGCCACGCCTAGCCGACACGATCGTCTAAGCGCGAGGCGCCCGCCGATCATCGTGCAGCATGGCGAACAGCAGGTGGTCCTGCCATTTGCCTTCGATGCACAAATACTGGCGGGCATAGCCCTCCTGGTGGAACCCGGCTCGGGTCAGCAACGACCGGCTGGGGATGTTGGTCGGCAGACAGGCGGCTTCGACCCGATGCAGCCGCAGCCGGGCAAACGAGAAATCGAGGATCAGCGGCAGCGCCGCAGTCATGTGCCCCTGGCGGGCAAACGGCTCGCCAACCCAATAGCCGAGGCTCGCCGTCTCCGACACGCCCCGGCGCACATTGGATAGGCCGATCCCGCCGACCAGCGTGTCGTCATGGGTGAAAATGAAAAAATTGTACGCCTGGTCGGTGCGCCAATCCTCGGCATAACGAGCGACGCGCGAACGAAAGCTCAACCGGGAGAGTGCGTCGGGCGGCCAGCTCGGCTCCCACGGTTCGAGGAATCCGCGGGAGCGGGCGCGCAGGCTCGCCCAGGCTTCCCAATCGCCGCGTTCGGGTGCGCGCAGGAAAACGTGGTCGCCGCTCAGCCGGAACGGGTCTGAGCGCGAAAGAAAAAGCCGGGGAAAGGATTTGCGCTGCGGCGCCATCGCTATCGCGGCATCAGGCGGTGAGCCGCGCCTGCACGCGGCCAAAATCCTCGAGCCGGCTTAGAGGCCCGAGCGCGGTGAGTGTCGGCGGGCCCGACCGCCAGCGCGCGACGATGCGCCGGATCGCGGCAGTCGTCGACCGCTTCGACCCGCCGCACGATTTCGGGCGGATCGAACGGCGTGCCGTGGATCAAGAGGTGTTGGGCCAGCTGCTCGCAGCGCGCGGACGTGCTTTCGAGCGACATCAACAGCCCTGCCTTCATTTGCGTCTTGGCGCGAGCCAGCTCGATTTCGCTCAGTCCGTCGTCGAGTTTTCTTGCCTCTTCGCACAATGCCGGCACCAACTCGGCCGCCTCTTCCTCGCCGGTGCCGGCGTAGATCCCGAACAGTCCGCCGTCGCGATAGCTGTGGGCAAAGCAATGGATCGTATAGACCAGCCCGCGCTTCTCGCGGATCTCCTGAAACAGCCGAGACGACATGCCCCCTCCAAACGCGGTCGCCAGCACCGACGCCGCATAAAAATCGGGGTCGTCCAGGGTTAGCCCAGGAAATCCCAAGACCAGGTGGAGCTGTTCGAGATCGCGCTGTTCGCGTCGGTCGCCGCCGGCGTAGCGCGCCGGCTCGGTCGTGACCAGGCGTTCGGCCGGCAGATCCGAGAGCGTCTGTTCGGCCAGGGCGGCTATCCGGTCATGGTCGAGGTTACCGGCCGCGGCCAACACCATCCGCCGCGCGCCGTAATGGTCGCGCAGATAGGCCGTGACCTCGTCGCGCCCGAGCCGGCGGATGATTTCGGGCCGGCCCAGCACCGGCCGGCCCATCGCCTGGTCGGGATAGGCGCATTCCTGAAAATGATCGAAGATGATGTCGTCGGGGGTGTCGTTGGCCTGGCCGATCTCCTGCAGGATGACGGTGCGCTCGCGTTCCATCTCCTCGGGCTCGAAGGTCGAGTGCTGCAGGATGTCGGAAAGGATGTCGAGCGCGAGCGGCACATCCTCCTTCAGTACCTTGGCGTAGAAGGCGGTGCTCTCGCGCGAGGTATAGGCGTTGAGGTGGCCGCCTACCGCCTCGATCTCCTCGGCGATAGCGAGCGCGCTGCGCCGCTTGGTTCCCTTGAACGCCATATGCTCGAGAAAATGCGCGACACCGTTGATTTCTGCCGGCTCGTGTCGGGTCCCGACATCGACCCAGATGCCAAGTGAGACCGTGTCGACGGTGTCGATCTGGTCGGTTGCGATCTGCAACCCGTTCGCCAGGGGGGAGACCCGTACCGTCATGCTGCTGCTCCTGCGCGCCGTGCATGGGCGCAAATGAACCGTTTCACGGTGTCGAAATCGTTTGCCAGCACCGTCGTCCGCTCGCGCCTCTCGAACAGCGCGCCGATCGCAGGCGGCTGCGCCGGACGCATCCCGGTCGCCCGCTCGACCGCGTCGGGAAACTTGGCCGGATGAGCGGTGGCGAGCGCCACCATCGGCGCCCCGCCCGGGTGCGCGCCGAGTTCGGCGCGGGCGGCGGCTACCGCGACCGCGGTATGGGGATCGATCAGAATTCCCGATCGAACATAAGTGTCGGCGATTGTCTGCATCGTCAGAGTGTCGTCGACCTTATGGGCCGAAAACAAGCCGCGCACCACTCGCAATGCCTGGTCGTCCGCGGGAAGGCTGCCAGATTGGCGAAACATCTTCATGGCCTCGGCGACAGCCGCGCCGTTTCTGCCTTTCAGCTCGAACAGCAGCCGCTCGAAATTGCTCGACACCTGAATGTCCATGCTCGGGCTCAGGCTCGGCTCGACCATGGCGATCGTCATATCGCCAGTCGAGATGTAGCGGGCGAGGATGTCGTTGCGGTTGGTGCCGATTACCAGCCGCTCGACCGGCAGCCCCATCAGGCGGGCGACGTGCCCGGCATAGACGTTACCGAAATTGCCGGTCGGCACACTGAACGACAGCGGCCGTTGCAGGGCGCCGAGCGCCGCGCCCGCGGCAAAATAGTACACGGTCTGGGCCGCGATTCGCGCCCAGTTGATCGAATTGACCGCCGCGAGGTTCAGCGCGCGCCGCAGCCCGTCGTCGGCGAACAGTCCTTTGACCAGATCCTGGCAGTCGTCGAACGTGCCCTCGATCGCAATCGCATGGGCGTTTGCCGATTCGACCGTCGTCATCTGCCGCCGCTGCACCTCGGAAATGCGCCCGTACGGGTAGAGCATGAAGATGTCGATCGCGTCGCGATCGCGGCAGGCGGCGAGTGCGGCCGACCCGGTGTCGCCCGAAGTGGCGCCGACGATCGTGACATGCTCGCGGCGCCGAGCCAATGCCGCATCGAACAGCGGGCCGACGAGCTGCAACGCCAGATCCTTGAACGCGAACGTCGGGCCGTGAAACAGCTCCATCAGCCACAGCTGCTCGTCGAGCTGCACCAACGGCGCGACCGCGGCATGGCGGAACCCGCGATAGGCCCGCTCCGCGATCGGCCGCAGCTGGGCTGCCGAAAACGCGTCGCCGGTGAACAACCCCACGATGCAGGCCGCAAGTTCGACATAGGGTTGCCCGGAAAATCCGCGCAAATCTTCGGGCCTAAGTGCAGGCACATGAACAGGCACGTAGAGCCCGCCATCTTCGGCAAGACCGGCTAGAAGCACATCCTCAAACGAGAGAGTACGCGGAGTGGGCCGAGGGTCGCGCGTGCTGAGGTAGCGCACAAATCTGGGTACCGCCGGCATGCGTCGAGCCTATCGCCGCTGCCGCGGCGCTGCAACCTGGTGGCCGATCTCTCTGGCTATGCCGGAATACGGACCGGCATCGAGCGCATCCCGTGGATGAAGTTGGAGTAGGTGCGGCGCGGTGGCGCCAAGACCTCGATGACGGGATGGCGCGGCAGCAATTCCTCCCACAGGATGCGGAGTTGCAGCTCGGCCAGTCGATTGCCAACGCAGCGATGGATGCCGAAGCCGAAGGACAGATGCTGGCGCGGCCGCGGCCGATCGATGATGAAATTATCGGGATCCTCGATCGCGTCCGGGTCGCGATTGCCCGAGACATACCACATCACAACTTTGTCGCCGACGCGGATGTACTGGCCGCCGAGCTCCACGTCCTGCGTCGCTGTACGCCGCATATGGATGACCGGGGTCACATACCGAATGATCTCGGGGACCAGGCTCGACACCAGCGCCGGATCGTCGCGCAATTTTTGGTATTCGCCGGGATGCTGGCTCAGCGCGTAGAGGCCTCCGGTCATCGAGTTGCGCGTGGTGTCGTTGCCGCCGACGATCAGCAGCGACAGATTGCCCATGAATTCGCGCAACGGCATGTCCTGCGTCGCCCGCCCATGCGCGAGCATCGACAACAGGTCGAATTTGGGCGGCTGCGCGGCGCGCTCGTTGTAAAGCTCAGCCATGCGCTCGGCCATTTTCTTCAATTCGTCGAACTTCTCCTGTTCCGAGTGCACCGGCGATTCCGGGGCATGGACATTGCAGATCACGACGTCGGACCAGTAGGTCAGTTTGCGCCGCTCCTCCCACGGGAAGTCGAACAAGGTGGCGAGCATCATCGTCGTCAGCTCGACCGATACCCGCTCGACCCAGTCGAAGGTCTCGTTCCGCGGCAGACCTTCGAGCACCCGGATCGTCCGCTCGCGGATCGTCGCTTCCATCTCGGCAAGATTGGCCGGCGCCACGATCGGACCCACCACCTTACGCTGCTCGTCGTGCTTAGGCGGGTCCATGCGGATAAAGCTCTCGCGCTCGAGCCCCTTCGGTTGGTCCTCGACGGTGATGCCGCCGAGTTCGGACGAGTAGACCGCGTGGTTGACCTCGACCTGCATGATGTTCTGGTATTTGCACACCGACCAATAGGGGCCGTAGCGGCTCTCCCGACACCAATGAACCGGCGCCTCGCGGCGCAGCCGCTCGAAATAGGGATAGTAAGTGTCGTCCTGATAGAGCTGCGGATCGGTGACATCGATCGCCTCGAGAGGGATCGAATAGGCGTCATGGAGTACGGCGCTCATCACTGCTGCTCCATTTTTCAATGCTGCCCCTGGGGCATGCGGACGATCAATCCATCGAGCTCCTCGCGCATCGCTATCTGGCACGACAGGCGCGAATTGAATTCGCCTTCGGCGGCAAAACTGAGCATGCTTGCCTCCTGTGACCCGGGCACCGGAGTTCCGGTCTTGGCGAGCCAGGCCGGATCGACATAGACGTGGCAGGTCGCGCACGCGCATTCGCCGCCGCAATCAGCATCGATGCCGGGGACGTTGTTGTTGACGGCCCCGCGCATCAACGAAAGGCCGAGCGGCACCTCGACCCGATGCTCGGCGCCGTTGAACTCGACATAGGTGACCTTCGGCATGCTCCGCCCTTCAATCCCGGAAGCCGGAACCGAGGATAGCGTGCTTCACGACGATCCACCAGGACGCCGGTGGGCTCTTGGCAACTGGGGTGGCAAAGCCGATCCTCGGCAGGAGGAGGACGGTGATGGACGCCAACGCGCTCGGACGCTCTGTTAGGCGGCTCGAAGACTTTCGGTTTCTGACCGGGCGCGGTCGGTATGTCGACGATATCACGGTCCCCGGGGCGGTCTGCCTCCATGTCCTGCGCTCACCCCACGCCCATGCCGAGATCGAACGGGTCGATATAGCCACGGCGCAGGCAGCTCCGGGGGTCCTTGGCGTCTTTGCCGAGGCCGATCTTCGCGCCGAGGGTTTGGGTCCGCTCCCATGCGTCGCACAGGTCGCTGCCGTTGACCCGATGATCGTGCCGCCGCGCTATGCGCTGGCGCGGGGGCGGGTGCGGCATGTCGGCGATCCGGTCGCGTTCGTTGTCGCCGAGACCCGCGAGCTGGCGCGCGATGCGTCCGAGCTGATCACGGTCGAATACCGCCCTCTCGATGCGGTCACCGACGCGCCGACGGCGTTGCAGCCCGGAGCACCTGCGATCTGGGACGAGGCGCCCGGCAATCTCTGCTTTCTCTTTCGGCGCGGCGACAAGGAAGCGGTCGATGCCGCCTTCGCCAGAGCGGCGCAGATCGCAGAGATTGTGCTCGTCAACAACCGGCTCGCGCCGACGCCGATCGAGCCGCGGGCTGCGATCGGCCGCTATGACGCAGCCACCGGTGGCCTCGATCTGCTGCTGACCGGCCAGGGCGTCCACAGCATCCGCAGCCAGCTTGCGCAATCGGTGTTTCATCTCCCTGACGAGCAAATCCGCCTGACGGCACCCGATGTTGGCGGTGGCTTTGGCATGAAGAATTTTCTTTACCCGGAATGGGTGCTCGTGCTGTGGGCCGCGCGGCGGCTCGGTCGGCCGGTTAGATGGGTCGCCGAGCGCACCGAGGAATTCATCAGCGCCGCCCAAGGCCGCGACAACCACACGCGGGCGCGTCTGGCGCTCGACCAGGATGGCCGGTTTCTGGCGCTCGACGTCTCCACGGTGGCCAATCTTGGCGCGTATCTGTCGGCGAACGGCCCGGGCAGCTCGACCAATTCGCCGGCGACGGCGATGGGCGGCGTTTACGCGATCCCGGCAGTGTTCATGGAGGTACGCGGCGCCTTTACCAACACGGTGCCGATCGATGCCTACCGCGGCGCCGGCAAGCCCGAGGCCAATTACCTGATCGAAAGGCTCGTCGACCTCGCCGCACGCAACATCGGCAGCGATGCGGTGAGCCTGCGCCGGAGCAATTTGATCGGAAAATTCCCCCACCGCAGCGCGTTGGGCATGACGATCGATTGCGGGTGTTTCACCGCCAATCTCGACGATGCCGTGGCGCTGACGGCCGGCTTCGCCGAGCGTCGGATAGAGGCCGCGGCGCGCGGCCGCCTGCGCGGACTCGGGGTCAGTTGTTTTCTGGAAACTGCGCGCGGCGCCGCCAACGAGGGCGCCGAAATTCGCTTCGAGTCAGACGGGCGGGTAGCACTGATCCTCGGCACCCAATCAAATGGCCAGGGCCACGAGACCAGTTTCCCGCAAATCGCCGCTTCTCTGCTTGGGCTGCCGCTGGAGACGTTTCGCTATGTCCAGGCCGATACGCAGACGGTGCGAGCGGGTGCAGGACATGGTGGCGCGCGCTCGATGCATCAGGGCGGCGCGGCATTGGTGAAGGCGGCCGAGGCGGTCGTCGAAAAGGGCCGGACGATCGCCGCCGGCCTGCTTCAGGCCGATGTCGCCGAGGTGGTGTTTTCCGCCGGCCATTTCATCGTCCCCGGATCCGAGCGCGCCATCGACCTGATGACGATCGCCCGCTCCGCGACCGACCCGGCAAATCTGCCGGACGGGATGGCGCCGGGCCTCGACAGCTATGTGTTCAACGAATGCGACGCCGTTACCTTCCCAAGCGGGTGCCATGTCGCCGAGGTCGAAATCGACCCGGAGACGGGTGCGGTCAGCCTCGAACGCTATCTCGCGGTCGATGATTATGGGCGGCTGATCAATCCGTTGCTGACTAAGGGCCAAGTGCGGGGCGGAGTCGCGCAAGGAGTCGGCCAAGCGCTGCTCGAACATACCGTCTTTGACCTCGAGTCGGGCCAGCCGTTGAGCGCCTCGTTATTGGATTATGCAATTCCCCGCGCCGACAATCTGCCGCCGCTCGACATCATGCTCAACGAATTGCCGACCGCCGCCAACCCGCTCGGCGTCAAGGGCTCGGGCCAGGCCGGCGCCATCGCTGCGCCGCAGACCATCGTCAACGCGATCCTCGACGCGCTCGCGCCGCTCGGCGTCGAGCATCTCGACATGCCGGCGACAGCCGAGCGCGTCTGGCGCGCGATCCGCGCGGCACGCAGCATCGGGACCCCCAACCCAACTTAAGGATTGCATCAGGCGGCGGGAACCTGTTCCGTGGCGCTGGCGGCAGCGGCGGACGCGCCGCTGCTTGGTCTTTGGCCTGCTTCGCAGAGAGAACCATGCGGGTGTTGGTCGGGTTCTACCTCGTCATCGGGATCGTGCTGCTGGGGATCGGGTTTCTGCTCCCCGGCCCGTGCCCGAACCGGAACACCGACATCGTCAACAATGTCGTCTTTGTGCTGACCTGGCCGGTCGGGCTCTACGCCGAAGTCTATCGCGGGCATTTGTCGGCGCAGGAATGGCTCCACGCGCAAACCTGTGAAGGCGGCGACGGCCTCGGGACCAAAAAGATCTGAGGGTGCTGCTCTCTAATCTGAGGCCGGTGGCATTTCAGTGCGATCGAGCGCGGCCGGGCGCTTCGCCCGACTTCCGTCCCGATGCCGGCGCCGCACCCCGTCGTGCGAGATATAACGCCGCTCTGCATCCAGGGCGCCCACTTGCTATATCATCCTCGTATGTCCGATCCCGCCGTCCTCACTCGTCCGCCGACCGGGGAAGCGCCCTACCTCGCCGCGCTCAACGAGGCGCAGCGTCGCGCCATCGAAGCGGTCGACGGCCCGGTTCTGGTTCTCGCCGGCGCGGGCACCGGCAAGACCCGGGTGCTGACCGCGCGGCTCGCCCATATCCTCGCCACCCGCCGCGCTTTTCCGTCCGAATTGCTGGCCGTCACCTTCACCAACAAGGCGGCGCGCGAGATGCGCGAACGGCTCGAAGCGATGATCGGCCGTGCCGCCGATGGCGTTTGGCTCGGCACCTTTCATGCGATCGCCGCGCGTATCCTGCGCCGCCACGCTGAAGCGGTCGGGCTCAAATCGAGCTTTACGATTCTCGATACCGACGACCAGATTCGCCTGCTCAAGCAGATCCTGCAGGCGGAGGACATCGACGAGCGGCGCTGGCCCGCCCGGGTGCTGCTGTCCGTCATCCAGCGCTGGAAGGATCGTGGCCTCGGCCCCGACAAGGTCGCGCGCGCCGATGCCGACAGCTTTGCCGACGGGCGGGCGATCACGCTTTACGAGCGCTATCAAGAGCGGCTGGCGACCGTCAACGCCGTCGATTTTGGCGACCTGCTGCTGCACAATTTGTCGATCTTCACCGGCAATCCCGACATCCTCGCCGAGTATCACCGGCGCTTTCGCTATGTACTGGTCGACGAGTACCAGGACACCAACGTCGCGCAGTATTTGTGGCTGCGCCTGTTGGCGCAGGCGCGGCGCAATTTGTGCTGTGTCGGCGACGACGACCAGTCGATCTACAGCTGGCGCGGTGCCGAGATCGGCAACATCCTGCGCTTTGAAAGCGATTTTCCCGGCGCCACGATCATCCGCCTCGAAGAGAATTACCGCTCGACCTCGCGCATCCTGGGCGCCGCGGCGGGAATGATTGCGCATAACCGAGGCCGGCTCGGCAAGACCTTGTGGACCCAAGCCGGCGAGGGCGACAAGGTCGTGGTGCGCGCATTGTGGGACGCCGAGGAGGAGGCGCGCTGGGTTGGCGACGAGATCGAGGCGTTGCAGCGCAAGGGGCACGCGCTGAGCGAGATCGCGATCCTGGTTCGCGCCGGGTTTCAGACCCGCGAGTTCGAAGAGCGGTTTATCGCGTTGGCCCTGCCGTATCGCGTCATCGGCGGTCCGCGTTTTTACGAGCGTCAGGAGATCCGAGACGCGTTGGCCTATCTGCGGCTGGTCAACCAGCCGGCGGATGACCTCGCTTTCGAGCGCATCCTGAATACGCCGCGACGCGGCATCGGCAGCGCCACCCTGCAGCAACTCCACACCTTGGCGCGCAACGACCGCTTGCCATTGGTCGAGGCTGGGCGGGTATTGATATCAGGCGATCGGCTGCGACCCGCCGGGCGCAATGCTTTGGCCAGCTTTATCACGGCGCTCGACCGCTGGCGCGAGCAGGCCGGACGGATCTCGCATACCGACCTGGTGCAGATCCTGCTCGACGAGTCGGGCTACACCGCGATGTGGCAGGCCGAACGCTCGCCCGATGCCGCCGGCCGCCTCGAAAACCTCAAGGAGCTGGTCGTTGCCATGGCCGAGTTCGAAAACCTCGGCGGTTTTCTCGAACATGTCAGCCTGGTCATGGACAACGCCGCCGATTCGGGCGGCGACATGGTCAATCTGATGACCCTGCACAGCGCGAAGGGGCTCGAATTCGACACCGTGTTTCTGCCGGGCTGGGAGGACGGCCTGTTTCCGAACCAGCGCGCGATGGAGGAAAACGGGCTCGCCGCGCTTGAAGAGGAGCGGCGGCTGGCCTATGTCGGGTTAACTCGGGCGCGCCATCGCGGCTACGTTTCGTTCGCTGCCAACCGACGTATCCACGGCCAGTGGCAGAGTGCGATGCGCTCGCGCTTCGTCGACGAACTGCCCTCCGAGCATATCGAGATCGTGGCCGAGCCCGGGCTGCAGCCGGGCGCCGCCCGGGGCGCTACGTTTGCGACCGGTGGCTGGGGAGCCGCAATTGACCTGCCGACCGCCGTCCCGACGAGCCCCTGGACCGAACGCCGCCGGCCAGTGCTGATCGAAGCCGGCCCGGTTCCCCGCCGTGGCGCGGAGATCCGCCGGGTCGGCGGGTTTAAGGTCGGCGACCGTGTCTTCCACCAGAAATTCGGTTACGGCGCAATAACCGCAGTCGAGGACAACAAGCTCGCCATTCATTTCAACCACGCCGGCGACAAAAAGGTCATGGACGCCTACGTCGAGCGCGCCTGAGGAAGCAATTACTCCAGTAGGTTGCCATTCGTTGTCAGCCCGGCGAATATAACAAGACGTTCTTGCAACGTATGAGTTTACCTCACATCACTCGTCGGACCGCGTGATAAACAACGAGCACGACGATAGCGCCGACGATCGCCACGAACATGCTATAGAGATTGAAACCGGTCACACCAGTAGCGCCGAAAACTCCAAACAACCAGCCGCCGATTACCGCTCCGATCACCCCGAGGACGATGTCGAGGAAGAAACCTTGCCCTTCCTTGTTCACGATCTTGCTGGCGATGAAGCCAGCGATCAGCCCGAGGATGATCCAGCCGATGATTGACATTTCCTTCCCCTCCAGTGTTGCAATTTAGATTTAGTTGACATTTCCCGGACTTGTCGAGTTGTAAGCAGCATCATCCGCCATTTTGACCACCAAAACAACACGTTTCGAGCCGAAAGAAGCTGTGGGCGGCCAAAAGCGTGGGGCGGTTCCGCCACCGTAACTTCATTGCCTTTTGCCTTGATCAAGAGGTTGCGCATTTTTTTCGCGGGCTTTTCACAGCTCGGTCACAACTCAACCCGTCCCCCGCATGAAAGCCCGCTAGTCAGGCGTGCTCCCGCGAGATGTCCCGACCGGTGTTATCTCGCAGCAGGGTCGCGATCACCGGTGAGAGGCTTGAAGACCTACCAGATAAATTCGCCAAGCAAGAATTATGGGGACGCGCGGATTTCGGCGATGTCCTGGGCGAAAATCATGTCCTCGGTGCCGACCACGGACGGGTCGGTGGGCGAGGACAGATAGCGGGCGAAGACCCACACCCCATCCAACGGGTTTGACACCACCTCGGCGACGGCGCCGTCGACCAAGGTAATCTGCATGCCGGGGGTCAGTTGCCGGGTGTTGACGATTTCGCTCATTCGGCGGCCCTGACGATGCCGGGATCTTCCCGCCGCCAGGTGGCCAGCTCGTCCCAGCTGTCGGCTTCCATGAATTCCGCCCAGCGACGGTACAAATTGCGCAGATTGTGTTCGCTCGACTTGGCGTCGGTAATGTCCATCACCGTGCCGGGAATGCGCAATCCCTGCCATTCGTAATTGTCGATTTCCTGTCCCTGCCCCTGCTCGTAGCTGTAGGGATAACGGCGGGCTATCGTGCCGCGGCTCGCAGCATGGGCGTAGTTCCAGTTTTCCATGTCGTCCTGCTCGGTCATGCCGGCCGGACCGGAATAGCGGATGTAGTAGTCGCGCAAAAAATCCTTGACCTGTTGCGGTGCCGCTTTGTCGACAAAGTACCAGCGCCAGCACTCGGTCTGATGTGCCCCGCGCGGATGCCACACCGCGATCGTGCGCGGCTGGCGCGGGTGCAACGCGGTATTCGGGAAAAGCTCGCCGGGGCTGCCGATCACCCGTCCCCATTCACCGTATTTGCGCCGCCGCTGCTCCTCGCAATGCGCGAAATATTCGGAGACGACCGGCGAATGCGCATAAGCCGGCGGGACCGGCTGGCCCTGCGGCAAGACATAAACACCGGTCTGGTGGCCGCGCTCGTAAAACGACACCTGTAAACGGCGCGCCAACTCGCGCTCGCGCATATCGCGGCGGCCGCTGCCCGACGGGCCGATGCCGGCCAAATCGACCGAGCGGTGGCTGATGTTGTGATAGCTGTCACCGCAGAAATTTTCGGCCGGGAATTTCCAGTTGCACGGGATCAGCCATTTCTGCACGCCGCCGAGGACTTCGACGCCGCTTTCGCCGCCCTCCCAGGTCTCCAATGTCAGGTCGAGATAGCGCGCGAACTCGCCGAGATATTCAGTGAAAGACGGTGTTGCCGGGTCCCAGGTGGCCCAGATCGCACCCTTGTAGTTGGCGAGCTGCGCGACCTCGACGAGGCCCCATTGCGAGCGGTCGAGCTGCGAGTGATAGGCCTCGCGGAAATAGGGGACGCCGACCAGCTTGCCGTCGGTGCCATAGCTCCAGCCGTGATAGGGGCAGGTGAATATCGGCGTGTTGCCTTCGTCGTAGCGGCACACCTTCATCCCGCGATGGCGGCACGAGTTCAGGAACACATGGATCTGGCCAGCGCGATCGCGGCAGAGGATCACCGATTCCTCGCCCATGCCGGAGACGAAGAAATCGCCAGGGTTCGGGATCTGGCTTTCATGGCCGACAAACAGCCAGGCGCGGCCGAACAGCCGCTCCAGTTCTTGCGCATAGATCTCGTCATTGACGAAGATCTCGCGGCTGACCTGTCCCTTTGCCATATCGACGAGACCTCGCCGATATCCTTGTTCACTGGCCGTCACCGTGGCCCCTCCTCGGTTAGGGTTGTTGTCGTCCTGGTGAAAGCCGGGACCCATGGCAAACATGTACACCGGCCTTCGCCGGTGTGACGAGGGTGTCACTTGTGCTCGGTTACCCTAAAAGAAAAACGTCAGGTTCTTGGTCAGCAGCACGTTCTGGTCGAGGATGATCTTTCGCCGTGCGATCTGCCAGTCGTCACCGGCCCGGCGCAGCAAGTCTTCGCGCTTGCCGACGAGGATGTCGGTCTCGGTCTCGACCCGGTTGCGGTAGATCAGAAAACGGCATTTGACCGCGACCTCGGCAGCGTCGCCGATCGAGGGTGTGGCCTCGAGCAATTGCACATTGGAGACGATGTGGGTGATGCGCGACACCGGCTCCTCAGCCCAATGGATGCCGGTCATGATCTGCCTGACCCGCCGCTCCAGAGTGTCGCGGCCCTCGTCGAACCAGTTGATGTCGTGATCGGCGCGGGTGAATTCGCGCTCTTGCTCGCCGACCTTGACGTTGCGCCGCATCGGCATCCAGTAGCGCACGTCCTCGGCAACCAGCGCCA
This sequence comes from uncultured Alphaproteobacteria bacterium, assembly GCA_963774345.1. Classification (GTDB taxonomy): domain Bacteria; phylum Pseudomonadota; class Alphaproteobacteria; order ATCC43930; family CGMCC-115725; genus AP-15. Next base: position 107,766 of record CAVZFB010000056.1, on the reverse strand, counting down.
ACCAGTCTTCGTAGCGCCGCTCGTCGAGGAGCTCCGCCTCGCGATAGAGGAAATCTTCGATTTCCTGCTTCAGGAGCAGGCGGGTTATTTGATCGTCCCAGTCTGTCATCCGCTTGGCAACCCGATAAACCGTGACGGGCGCCGGACTATGTGGCGAGAGCGTCGATGGCCGGGGCGAGCCCACGGCTGTCCGGTTAAGTTTTGGTGGACAAGGCGCACGGCATTGATTCCACTCGGGTTCGGGTTGTTGGGAACGATCCGGACACAAGGGGGGGCAATGCCATGCGGCACCACAATAGCGTTTTTCACGGGCTTCTGAAGCAGGTGCCGTGGGACATTTTCGAGCGGCTGGTCGAGGCGCACGGCGCCGATCGACGGGTGCGTCAGTTGACGACCAAGAGCCAGTTCGTGGCGCTGCTCTATGGCCAGCTGGAAGGGGCCGCGAGCCTGCGCGAGATCGAGGCTGGGCTGGAGAGCCATAAGAGCCGTCTCTACCACCTCGGGGCGGTGCCGGCGCGGCGCGCGACGCTGGCGGATGCCAATGCGCAGCGCCCGTGCGGGGTGTTTGCCGAACTTTTTGCCGAGATGGCGGCGCGCTGCCACCGGGCGCTGCGCCGCGCGCTTCCCGAGACGGCGTATCTGATCGATTCGACCGGCTTGCGGCTCGACGGCCGCTGCCTCGATTGGGCACGCTTCTCGGCCAAGGTGTGCGGCGTCAAACTGCACGTCGTCTACGACGCCGACGCCGACCGGCCGACTTACGCCGCAATCACTCCGGCGCGGGTCAACGACATCACCGCGGCGCAGCAGATGCCGATCGAGCCGGGCGCCACTTACGTGTTCGACCTCGGCTATTACGATTACGCCTGGTGGGCGCGGCTCGACGAGCAGGGCTGCCGCATCGTCACCCGCTTCAAGCGCAACACGCCCTTGGCGGCGATCGAGGAACTGCCGGTCGCCGCGGGTGGGCCGATCCTCTCCGACCGCATCGGTTTTCTGCCCTATCGCCAGGGCGCCGGGCGGCGCAACCCGATGCGCCACGCGGTGCGCGAGGTGCAGGTCACCACCGAGACCGGCAAGCTGTTGCGCATTCTGTCCAACGATCTCGACGCCCCAGCCCAGCAGATCGCCGATCTCTACAAACGGCGCTGGGCGATCGAGCTGTTCTTCCGCTGGGTCAAGCAGACCCTCAGGATCACCCACTTCCTCGGCATCAGCGAGAACGCCGTCTGCATTCAGATCGCCGTCGCGCTGATCGCCTTCCTGCTGCTGCGCCTGGCCCAAGCCGGCCAGAAGGCCATCGCCAGCCCGTTGCGCTTCGCCCGCCTGGTCCGCGCCAACCTGATGCACAAGAAAACCCTCGACCGGCTCCTCGACCCGGAACCGCCCCCCATCCACCACCCGGCCCAACTGGCGCTCCAATGGCAACTCAGCTGAACCGGACAGCCGTGGGGCGAGCCCGGCCATGCGGCTGGGGATCGGTATTCAACCCCCTCTCCCGAACAACTTCATGCTGCCGCAGGAACGACGGGATGAACTTATTGGGCGGCGGCGCGCTGGGCGGCGAGTTCCGCATCCCACGGGCCGGGGAAGCGGCCGTTGCCCATCAGTTCGCGGGTGAAGACGTGCTCTTCATGCGGCCATTCAGAGCGCGGCATCTCGTAATAAACCTCGACGCCGTTGCCATCGGGATCGCGCAGATAGATGCCGAGCGAGATGCCGTGATCGGCGATGTGATCGATCGGGATCTGTTTCTCTTTGATCTGCCGATACATTTCTTTCAGATCGTCGAGGCTGTCGAGGCGCCAAGCCATATGATTGAGGCCGACCTGGCCTTTCTGCTGCAACGGCGCATCCGGCCCCAATTGCATCAGCGCCACCTCGTGCGACTGCTCGCGATCGGCCGACAGAAAGGCGGCCCAGCCCGGCCGGTATTCATAGGTATGCAGGCCCAGCAGGTCCTCGTACCATTTTTTCGAGCGCTCGGCGTCGCGCACATAAAGATTGACGTGTCCCAGGTATTTCGGCTTGACGCTCATCTTTGATCCTCCTTCACACGGTATCGTCGTCGCGTCCCAGGAAATCGAGCACGCGGTCCATCACTTCCTTCTTTGGATAGATCGTGGCGATGGCGCGCGCCCGCGTCAACGGGTCGCTGGCAAAGAACCGCTCGTAGAGCACTTGGCGGCTGCCAAAGGCGCTGCCGGCGAGGTCCCAGGCCAGCCGGAACAGTTTTACCCGGTCCTTCGCCGGCGTGTTGTCGGTCGCCAGATACTGCTCGATGTCGGCGGCGAGCGGCCCTTTGAAATCAGCCTCGCTCGGGGTCAGCAGAAAACTGCTCGATCCCAACAACTGCAGGATCTCGATCATTCGCGGATACGCGGTCATAAACAGGTTGCGCGGACTTTCGACCATCAGCGGGTCGGGGCACATGACACCCCACTCGTCGAGTTTGGCGTCGGCCTCGGCGGCGCGCATGCAGGCTCGGGTCAGCTGGGTGGTCAGCATCAGCTCGCCGATGCGCTCCTCGACGTTCGGCAGGTGAGCGTTGCCGATGGCCTGGGTCATCAGCAATGCCACGCCCAGCACGAATTCGCATTTGGCGAGGTTCTTCGCCGCTCCCTGATGCGCCGAATGCGCCGAGGAATGGGTCGCGGTGGCGGTCGCGTTGAGCCGGTCGACATCGCCCAACAGAAAGACCCGCTCCCACGGCACCATCACGTCGTCGAAGAAGACGATGCAATCCATCTCCTCGAAGCGCGAGGCGAGCGGGTGGTCGAAATGCGAACGCCCGAGGTCGAAGCTGTCGCGGCACAGGAATTTGAGCCCCGGCGTGCCGCACGGGATCGCAAAGCTCAGCGCGAACGGGCTGTGGCTTTCGGTATGGCGCCCCATGCGCGGCGAATAGACCCCGATCTCGTCGGCGAGCGGCCCCAGGGTCGCGAGAATGCGCGCGCCGCGCACGACGATGCCGGCATCGGTCTCGCGCACAACCTGTAGTGCTGTTCCCTCCTGCAGGTTGAACACGCCCGAGACGGTGCGGCTGCGCTGCAGATTGATCAGGGAATGCGTCAGAGTCAGATCGTTTTCGCGGATGTATTCGTAATAGCGGCGCATGTTTTCGCCGTACTCGGGCCGCCCTTGCGCGAAAAAGGCCTCGGCGCCGGCCCAGGCGGCGTAGGTCACGTTCATGAAATCGGGCGAGCGGCCCATCATGCCGCAGGTGGTGCGCGCCCAATTCAGCATCATGACGCGGCGCTTTTCGAGATCCTCGCGGCTGCGCGGAATGAGGAAGGACAGTCCGACCCGGTCGCCGGTCGTCGGCGAGACATAGGTCATCTCGTCGCGCAATTTGGGGTCGAGCTGCATGTCGTAGAGCGATGCGATCGCCTGGGCACCGCCCTTCAGCCCGGGATGGGTGGTGACGTCGCGCACCCGTTCGCCGCCGAGCCAGACCTCCCGCTCCTGCTCTCGGAGACCGGCGAGGTATTGTCTTCCGGTACGCGCTGGCATCGGTACACACTCCTTGTCGAATACTAAAAGATTACGACAACGTTTGGCGAAAGGCCAGAGGCCGCCAATCGGGCGCGGTCGACAGCAACCTGTGGCTGCGGCAAGATGCGGCCCCAATTCCACCTGGGAAGGAAACCCGAAAATGCCCGAGACGCCGACCTTTGGCCGCTACGCCGAGATCCCCTATGACCAGATGACGCCGGAGCAGCAGGACGGCTATCGCTCGCTGATCGAGAGCCGTGGCGCGCTCGGCGGGCCGAACAAGATCCTGGTGCACAACCCCGAGCTGGCGAAGGTTGCGGGGCCGTTCGGGGGGCATTTTCGCACTGGCTATTCGCTGAGCGAGCGGGAGCGCGAGATCGCGGTCGTGATCATCAACAGCAAATGGCATTCGGCCTATCCGACCAACGCGCATGAGCGCGCCGCCAAGGCTGCCGGGCTGCCGGCCGACAAGGTCGAGGCGCTACTCTCGGGCCTGCCGACCTCGTTCTCCGACAAGCGCGAGCAAGTCGTCTACGAGATGGCGACGTGCCTGGCCAATTCGCGCTGGGTCGCCAAGGGCCTCTACGACCGGGCGGTCGAGGCGCTCGGCCATGTCGGCATCACCGACGTCATCTGCCTGATGGGCCATTACACCAGCGTGTCGATGATCCTCGCCTTCTACGACGTCCCTGCCGGCGCCGAAGGCATCAAGCGCTGAGCTGAGCAGAGCGGAGGGCGGAGGGCGGAGATGGCCCAAGCGCCTTCGCCCACGGTGCGCGGTCGACAGTGCCGCGCCGCTGCTGCAGGATGCGCCGCCAAATTCACCCTTGGGGAAGGAACCCGAAATGCCTGAGACGCCGACTTTTGGCCGCTACGCCGAGATCCCCTATGACCAGATGACGCCGGAGCAGCAGGAAGGCTACCGGACGCTGATCGAGACCCGCGGCCGGCTTCCCGGCCCGAACAAGATCTATGTGCACAACCCCAAGCTGGCGAAGGTGATGGGGCCGCTCGGCGCCTATTTTAGAACCGGCTATTCCTTGAGCGAGCGGGAGCGAGAAATCGCCGTCGTCATCATCAACAGCAAGTTTCATTCCGCCTACCCGACCAACGCGCATGAGCGCGCCGGCAAGGCCGCCGGGCTGCCGGCCGACAAGGTCGAGGCGATGCTTTCGGGCCTGCCGACCTCGTTCTCCGACAAGCGCGAGCAGGTGATCTACGAGATGGCGACGTGCCTTGCCAATTCGCGCTGGGTCGCCAAGGGGCTTTACGACCGCGCGGTCGAGGCGCTCGGCCACGAGGGGATCACCGACGTGATCACCTTGATGGGCTTCTACAGCAGCGTGTCGATGACCCTCGCTTTCTACGACGTTCCCGCCGGCGCCGAAGGCTTGGCACGCTGATTTCACTCTATTGCGAGGAGCTAACGACGAAGCAATCCAACTCTTGCGCCTGAGATTGCTTCGCTTCGCTCGCAATGACGGCTGGATAGGGACGAAATACTGAGGAGCTAAATCGTCATGCTGATCGTCGACGCACAAGTGCATATCTGGTCGGCGGGGCCGCCTACCAATCAGGCTCACCGCCAGGTCAATTCTTATTCGGCAGAAGAATGCATTCGCGACATGGACGCCGCGGGTGTCAGTGCCTGCTTGTTGCATCCGCCCGGCTGGGACCCGAACTCGGGCAAAGTTTCCGAGGAGGCCGCGGCCAAATACCCGAACCGCTTCGGGATCCTCGGTAACTTCCCACTCGACAAGCCGGAGAGCCGTTCCTTGATCGACGGCTGGAAGAAGCGGCCGGGGATGCTCGGCTTGCGCTATGCCTTCACCCAGCCGCATCAGGCCAGTTGGATGACCGACGGCACGATGGATTGGCTGTGGCCGGCGGCCGAAAAGGCCGGGATCCCGATCGCGCTGATGGCCTCGAACTATCTGCCGCAGGTGGGCCAGATCGCCGAGCGTCACCCCGGCTTAAAACTGCTGATCGACCACTATGCCCGGGTGCGCGACGGCAAGGATGATGCCGCGCATGGCAACCAGCCGGCCTTGCTGGCGCTCGCCAAATGTCCCAACGTAGCAGTCAAATGCACCGGCGCGCCGGGCAACTCTTCCCAACCCTATCCCTACCGGAACATCCACAAATACACCCAGCAGATCGTCGAGACGTTCGGTCCACAACGAGCCTTTTGGGGCACCGACATCACCCGCATGCCATGCTCTTGGAAGCAATGCGTGACGATGTTCACCGAGGAGATGCCTTGGCTCAAGGGCCGCGACCTCGAACTGGTCATGGGCCGCGCGTTATGCGACTGGGTCGGCTGGAAACTGCCGGGCTAATCGTCAAACCGCGCGGGCGGCCTGCGCCAGCGCCAGCATCGCCTGCCGGCACAGGGTCTCGGCGGGCAAGCCGGTTGTTTTCATGTTGATTTCGGCTTGCGCGATGCGATCGAGTTCGTGACGTAGCCGTGCCTCGTTCCATAGCCCAAGCTGACGTTTGAAGCCGTCCTCGTACTTATAGAAAATCGGCGGACGGGCATTGCGCAGCGCCTCAGAGGCCGGCGTCCCGGCAGATACCAGTGCCACGAGCGCGTGGAGTCGGTGCAGATGGCGCAACACTGCGCGAATGACCGACACCGGCGATTCCCCTTCCTGGAAGACCCGGCCAAGAACGCGCTCGAGCCGGGCGGTGTCACCCTCGGCCGCGGCCATTACTGCGTCGTCGAGCTCGAGTGCTGCGCTGTCGCCGACCGAGAGGAGCGCGTCATCGAGTTCGACCCGGCCGCCCTCGCCGGCATAGAGTACCAACTTGTCGAGCTCGGAGCGGGTCAGCAACCGGTCGCCGCCGAGGTGTTCGACCAGGTACTGCATGGCGTCGCGGCTCGCGGTGACCCGGTGCGCCGCCAAACTGTCGCGGATCACCGTAGCGCGATCGCGTGGCGCGTCCGGGTAGCACCCGATTGCCGCCGCGCGGGGCGAGCCCTCGAACGCGCGCCGCAGCGCCGATCCGGCCGATAGTTCGCCGGCCTCGGTCACGACCAGCGCTTCGCCCGGCAGGTCGCCGAGAAAGCCGGCGAACAGCCGCGCCAGCACGTCCGTGGCGCCGCGCACCCGCACCACTCGGCGACCGCCAGCGAGGCTCAGCTGCGCAGCCTCGTCGGCGAGACGCGCCGAATCGGCGCTAAGCACACCGGCGTTCAGATCGGCAATGCGGAATGGGTCGCGCAAATCCGGGCAGACGGTACTGGTTAAGGCATCGGCGCGCTCGCGCACCAAACCCGAATCCGGACCGTAGAGGAGCACGGCACGGATGGCCGGATCGGGGCGCTGCAGAAACGCGGCGAGGCGTCCGGGAGCGATCTTCACGGGGTATCAGCTCGTCTTCGGCGCGCTTTGTGCCGCGCGGTGCTCCATGAACAGCGTAAGCCGCGTCATGATCTCCTGGTTCAGCTCAGCGACGCTTCGAACCCGGGCATCATCCTCACCGACAACGGTCGAATACTGGTTGGCATTGAGGGCAAACGAATTCTGCACATGCACCGAATCGGTCAGCAAGGTGCTGCCTTTGCGATTGTCGACCAAGACAAACGAGGCAGATACGTCGATCCTGCCCAAAGTCGCCGTGCCTTGTGATTGAATGCCGAGGGCGCTCAGCGAGACGGTAAGCGTGGTGCGCAGCGTATAAAGGAACTTGGTCGGCTCGCCGGTCGGGTTGAGCGAATTGCGCAACGCCATCTCGAGCTGCTGGCCGATCCGCTCGGAAATCGGCAATACCTGGATCGCCCGCAAATCTTCGCTCGCCGGGCCGCTCTGGGGATCGGCGTAGAGCCGCTCCCAGCCACAGCCCGGCAATGACAGCACGAGTACGAAGCCAAGCGCCAACAGCTCGCGGCGTCGAGCCATGTCAGGCGACGATGCTGACGACCCGGTTCGGCACGACGATGACCTTTCGCGGGGAGCGGCCGTCGAGCCAGCGCGCCACCTGCGGCAATCCAAGAGCGGCGCTCTCAACCACGCCGCTTTCCGCATCGCGGGGAAACTCGAGCGTACCGCGCAGCTTGCCATTGACCTGGACGGCGATCGTCACCTGCTCTTCTCGAGCTAGGTCCGGATCGGCGACCGGCCAGGGCTGTTCGGCGAGCAACCCAGGGCCACCGAGGGTCAGCCACATCTCCTCGGCCAGATGCGGCATCATCGGGCACAACAACCGGGCCAAGATTTCGAGACCCTCGCGCAGCACCGCGGGTGCGCCCGATTCGGACTGCAGGGTTCCCCCGGGCAGCTCCTCGATCGCGTTGGTCAATTCGCGGATGCGAGCGACGGCGCGGTTGAAGCGGAATTTGTCGAGATCGTCGGTCACGGCGGCGATCGTCTGATGGATTGTGCGGCGCAGGGCCGTCACGGGCAGCGACAACCCGGCGCCGGCTTGGGTCCCCGGCGGAGGCAGCGGCACCGGCGGTTCGCTCACCATCCGCCACAGCCGGTTGACATAGCGCCAGATGCCCTCGATCCCGGTTTCTGTCCATTCAAGGTCGCGCTCGGGCGGGCTGTTCGACAACACATAGAGCCGCGCCGTATCTGCACCGTACGTTTCGACGATCGCGTCGAGGCCCACGATGTTTTTCTTCGATTTGCTCATTTTTTCGTGGCGCCCGGCAGTCACCGGCCGCCCGGCAGCGTCGACGAAGGCGCCCGCGCCATCGGTCTCGACCTCCTCCGGAAACAGCCACTCACCGGTCTCGCTCTGATAGGTCTGGTGACAGACCATTCCTTGCGTGAACAACCCGGCGAACGGCTCTTCGAGATCGAGATAGCCGCATTGCTTGAGCGCTCGGGTGAAGAACCGTGAGTAGAGGAGATGGAGTACTGCGTGTTCGACCCCGCCGATATACTGGTCGACTGGCATCCAGTAATCGACCGCCTGCCGCTCGAACGCGACGGGCGCACGCGCCGAACAGAAGCGCAGGAAATACCACGACGAATCGACGAACGTATCGAGCGTATCCGTCTCACGCCGGGCAGGCCCATGACAGCGCGGACACTCGACATATTGCCAGGTCGGATGATGGGCCAGCGGATTGCCCGGCACCGCAAAGCTGACATCCTCCGGCAGGGTGACCGGCAGATCGCTCTCCGGCACCGGCACGATGCCGCAATCGGGGCAATGGATGACCGGGATCGGACAACCCCAATAGCGCTGTCTTGATACGCCCCAATCGCGTAGGCGATAGGCGATCGTGCGTTCGCCACGCCCCAGCGCTTCGAGCCGTTCGCCGGCGACGCGCTTGGCCTCGGCCACCGGCAGGCCGTCGAGGAAATCCGAATTGAATAAGACACCATCCTCGACATAGGCCGCTTCGCCGATCGCGAACCGCGTCGGGTCCGAGCCCGGCGGCAAGACCACCGGGATCACTGGCAGCCCATATTTGCGGGCGAATTCGAGGTCGCGCTCATCGTGCGCCGGGCAACCGAAGATCGCGCCGGTGCCGTACTCCATCAGCACGAAATTGGCGACCCAAACCGGGACTCGCCGATCCGGGTCGAACGGATGCACCGCTTCGAGGCCCGCGGCATAGCCACGCTTCTCGGCAGTCTCGATCACCGCCTCGCTGGTCCCCATGCGATTGCACTCGGCGATAAAGGCGGCGAGCTCGGCGTCGTCCTCGGCCAGCCGCTGGGCCAGCGGGTGGTTCGGTGACAGCGCGACAAACGACGCGCCGAACAGCGTGTCCTGCCGCGTCGTGAACACCTCGATGCGCTCGTCCCGTCCAGCGATATCGAAATAGACGCGGGCGCCCTCCGAGCGGCCGATCCAGTTCTCCTGCATCAGCCGGACGCGCTCGGGCCAACGCTCCAACCCGTCGATCGCTTCGAGCAACTCCTCGGTGAAAGCCGAAATCCGTAGATTCCATTGCGCCAACAGACGCTTCTCGACGATCGCGTTTGAGCGCCAGCCGCGCCCGTCGACGACCTGCTCGTTGGCAAGAACGGTGTTTTCGACCGGGTCCCAATTGACCCAAGATTCCTTGCGATAGGCGAGCCCGGCAGCGAGGAAGTCGAGAAACATCTTCTGCTCGTGCCGGTAATATTCCGGGTGGCAGGCTGCGATCTCGCGCGACCAGTCGTAGGCGAACCCCATGCGTTCGAGCTGCTCCCGCATCGTCGCGATATTCTCGCGGGTCCATACCGCTGGGTGGATCCCCTCGGCGATGGCTGCATTCTCGGCCGGGAGCCCGAAGGCGTCCCAGCCCATCGGGTGCAGCACGTTGTATCCTTGCGCGCGCCGATAGCGGGTGACGAGGTCACCCATCGTGTAGTTGCGGAGGTGGCCAACATGCAGCTTACCAGAAGGGTAAGGGAACATTTCGAGCACGTAATATTTTGGCCGACTGGGGTCGGCGGCCACCTCGAACAGCTGCTGCTCGCGCCAGACCTGCTGCCATTTCGTTTCGGTTTCTCGGAAATTGTATCGCGACATCGGAGTTTTGCTTTGTTCGAGGGTTGGTCGGCGCAAAATCCTCAGCCCCTAGCAGAGATAGTGCGCAGGCGACCGCCAAGCCGGAGAAATCTGTACCCGCCAACGACGGGTTTCAACCCGACTTCCACTCCTGAAGCCAGGTCCGTTTGAGCTGACCAGCCCGCAGCAGGATCGCGGTTTCGAGGTCGTCCTCGACCTTTCGGGCAATTGTCGTGGCCTCCCATTGGCCAGTCGCCGAGCGCACTTGCCGATCCACCGTCACCGCGAGGGAATCGGATCTCAGCTCCCGGGACAGGATGAACACATTGATCTTGTAGCGCTCATCGGGCTTGCCCGTGGGCGAATACCAGTCGCTCACGAGCAGACCGGTCAGCGGATCCGACGAGCTGAACTTGACGAAGTTTAAGGTGTCGTGCGCCGCCTGCCACAAAATCGGGCTGACCGTGCTCCCGGTTTGCGGTCCTGGTTCGTGCTCCGACGGCTTCTTAGCAAGGCCCAGCACCGTCCAGATCGTCGACTCGGTGTCCATCTCGCCTGGCGGGGCCTTGGCGACAGGCTGGGCATTGGCCGCGCTGGGCGCCCCGCCGGCCCCGGCCGCCGATGCGACCGGCGGACTCGAACCGCACCCGGCCAAAGCCAACGAAAGACTTGCGGCGAGCGCCGCGGACAGGCGGTAATGAGCGACCAACATCCGGCAATCCCCGGCGAAACAGCCTTGCACGCAGCCGGAGCGAGCAACGCGGACTTGTGCCAGGAACGGAGCTGATATGGAAGGGGTCATCGCGGCCAATTTGGCAGCCGTCCGCACCCGGATTTCAGCGGCGGCGCGGGCGGCCGGGCGGCCGGACGAGAGTGTCGCTCTCGTTGCCGTCAGCAAAACCCACTCGGCGGAGGCGGTGCGCGAGGCGCTCGTGGCCGGCCATCGGGTCTTCGGCGAGAATCGGGTGCAGGAGGCGCAGGCGAAATATCCGGCGCTGCGGGCGGCGTTTCCCGACCTGACGCTGCATTTGATCGGGCCGTTGCAGACCAACAAGGTCAGGGACGCGGTGGCGTTGTTCGACGTAATCGAGAGCGTCGACCGGCCACGCCTCGCCGAGGCGCTGGCCCGGGAAATGGAGCGCAGCGATCGGCGCCCGCCCTGCCTGATCGAGGTCAATACCGGCGAGGAGGCGCAGAAATCGGGCGTCATGCCCGCTGCCGCCGACGACTTTATCATCGAGTGCCGCGACCGGCTCGGTCTGCTAATCGTTGGGCTGATGTGCGTCCCGCCGCTCGACGAGGAGCCGTCGCCGCATTTTGCACTGCTGCGCGAAATCGCCCGGCGCACCGGCCTCGACTTACTCAGCATGGGAATGAGCGCCGATTTCGAAACCGCGATCCGCTTTGGCGCCACCCACGTGCGGGTTGGCACTGCGATCTTCGGCGCCCGCGGCACCATAGGCATATAGGGAGGGGGCAATGCGCGTATTTTCGACATTGCCGCAGGAGCATCTGCGCAGGGTCGCCACAGCCGCCCGCGCGGTTGAGGCGGAAAGTTATGACGGCGTCGTCGCGATGGAAAACAAGCACGACCCGTTTCTGGCCTTGGCGATTGCCGGGGCCGCGACCGAGCGTATCGAATTGCACACCGGCGTGGCGATCGCCTTTGCCCGCACGCCGATGGCGGTCGCCAATGTCGGTTGGGACCTCGCTGGAGCCACCGGCGGGCGCTTCGCGATCGGTTTGGGCTCGCAGGTCAGAGCGCACAACGAGCGCCGGTTTTCGGTGCCGTGGACACCGCCGGCGCCGCGCATGCGCGAGTATGTACAGGCGCTGCGCGCGATCTGGCATTGCTGGAAAACCGGCGAGAAGCCAGCATTCGAAGGCGAGCACTATCGGTTCACGTTGATGACTCCGAACTTTGCGCCCGAGCCGATCGACGCGCCCCCGCCGGCGGTGATGATCGCCGCTGTTGGCCCGGCGATGCTCAAGGTCGCAGCCGAGGAATGCGACGGCGTCAAACTGCATGGCTTTTGCACCCGGAAGTATCTTACCGATCAGGTCATGCCGCGGATCGACGCCGGTCTTGCGAGAGCCAGCCGCGCCCGCTCTCAATATGAAATCTCCGGTGGCGGGTTTCTCGCCACCGGGCCCGATGACCAGTCCGTTGCGCGCCGCTTCGAATGGGTGCGCCAGCGGGTCGCGTTTTACGGTTCGACGCCGGCCTATTACCCGGTGCTGGCAGTGCACGGGCTCGAAGACCTCGGCCGCAAGCTCAACGCGCTGGTTCGGCAGGGAAAATGGAGCGAGATGGCGAAGCAAGTATCGGATGACGTCGCCCGCCTTTTTGCCGCAGTAGGCCGCCACGACCAGATCGTCACGGCGATCGGCGAACGCTTTGGCGGGCTGGTCGACGCCCTGACCCTGCGTGCGGACGGCAGCGGCGAGGTGCCGCCCGATCTGGTCCAGGACATCCGCCGCCTGCCGCACATCTTTCGCAGTTTCGCGCCGCAGGATTGATCTCGCAGTCGGCTGGTCCCGGACGCCGAGAAAAATTTAGCCAAAAACAGAAAAAACTGCTTGCCAATCGTGTTCATGGGTTGTTCTATTCCGAACATCTCATGAACACACGGAGGATTCCGATGAGACGATGGACGCTTGCAGCCGCCGCTTCCGCCCTTCTCGCGGCAGCGCTATGGCACCTGCCCGCGATTGCGCAACGCGTCGCCGCACCCGCAGCCCCTCCGGCAGCCGCAACGAACACGGCCGCCACGCCCGCGGCGACGACGCCTGCCGCCCAGTCCGCAGCGCCGCAGCTGATCACCTTCGATGAGTATCGAGATTTCCGCATGCAGAATATCGGGCAACGCCAGGTCAGGCTCACCGAACAGCTGGCGGCTCCCAATCTCTCCGCGCCAGAAAAGGCGGATCTCCAGCGGCGCAAGGCCTATTTCGATGGCGATTATGTACTTGACTGAAACGTGAACAGCGGTAAGGTGCCCGCGACAGGCCGGCGTATCTCAGAAATTCAAGGTCTTGCGCGACCCGCCCACAGCTATTTTTGGTTGCGCGCGAGGTCGCCAGACACCGACCTCGCAACCATTTGGCGTTGCTAAATAATTTTGGCGCGCCTCAACGGTACGTGGAGAGTTCTGTGGAAAATTGCGGAGCGGTTTGTGAGAGAATGGCGTTTTTGTGAGGATAACTCGGGTAAAACCTGTTATCGTTCGGCGCTTCTCCGGTCGGGAGATAGCATTCGGCTCGTGTGGTTGACACGGTGAATCTCGCGGCCGTGGCCCGGTGATCAACGGGACTTATGCGGGTGGTATGCGAGCCCCGCACCACACAGAGGGGCGGTCCCGATGGGCCGCCCTTTCTCTATCCTGGCTTCTGCCAATCGCGAAGACATTCGCCGCGCTTTAGGCCAGCCCGGAGCCGCCTTGGTTCGAGTCGATGGATAGATAATAGGAATAGTTGTTGACCTTCCGTCGTGGTCTTCACGACGGCCTTTATAGACCTGTCGATAGTATAAGGGTCGGGATAATAGAAAACAAGATGTCTGTCTCCTTGTTTATGGACGCGACCTGTGTTGAGCCCGCTTTGCATCGCGGATAGATCTCTGAATTCTATCTCTGGATGCTTCGCTTTAATTTTCTGAATACATGTTCTAGTTATCATGACAGCCGTAGCGCTAGCACCTATAGCCCTCGCCAGTGAATGCCCTATTCTGCCAATACGGGCTACGCGACCAATCCCTCCATACAAGGCTAACAGCGCCTCTTCGTGCTGCGGATCAAGCGACAATGAATGGTGCGGCGGCACTGGAGGGCGCAAGGAAACCGGCATGGTCAGAGTGTAAGCTCGCCACCTATGCGAGTCGAGAGAAAGCCATATTCGCGAATATGTTGTGCTGAAATCGCGTCGGAAACAACTCACTTTCGAGACTGATTCGCGCTACGATCAAAAGATGACGAAGGAAGATGCCCGTGAACCGGCAACTGATCGTAGGACGTGCACGCTCGCCCTCACGACAATCAGATACCTTGAGCTGCTCTCGACGAAGGGTACCCATGGCAGCAGCGTTCCAAAGGTGATGACGCAGCTGATCGAGGAAGGGGTGAGACAGGCGATCCGCGAGCGGTTTATAAAGCAGCAGGAAGAGGATTAGGACAGGGCTCCGCCCACAATGCGCTCCAAGGCACCGCCGAAACCGCCCAAGCAGACAGAGATTGTCGACGAGCCCGGAATGGCGGAGCGGTTCCAGCGCGGCCTACAGCGCGCCCTCAACACGCCGCCGAAGAACAGGACAGCTAGGGGATCGAGGTCGAAAGTACGATCCGCCTCTGGCGAGCCGTCACATAAGGAGGAGACGCAAAGATAAGCTGGGGTCATAGGCACGAGCCGCTTTAAAAACGCGAACACCTCACATAGTATTTCGCCCGTTCCGGGAGGGGAAGCCTCAAATGGAGATCGGGCAGATAAAAAAAGGCATCTTGCGTCCAGTTCTCAATGATTGGCAAGCTAAAGGGCATTATCCGAGCCCTATGGTAACGGTTGATCTAAGTAATGACGAAACGTGGAACTCGCCATCTGTGGAAATGCCACGTCCGATTGCTATATCTCTATTAGCGTTAATCGACACTGGATCGGATGTTTGCAAAATAGATGAACAGTTAGCATCTTCGTTGTCATTGAAGAAAATTGGCGAAGGCACCGCCTTATACACCGGAGTTTATGTGCCATCAGCGATCTACTTTGCACAGATTTGTTTTTCACGAGAAAAATACGCATTTGGCAATTCAATATCCGCCGCAGGATTAAAGGCGGGCGGGCTACGGATGGATATTATTCTCGGTATGGACTTTCTGAGATCGTTCGACATTCGCGTTTCCCAGAAAGACAATCTCGTAGAGCTGAAATTTGTTGGGCCGTAGGATACTGGACTAATGAGAAGTTGGGGTTCGCCGCCTTTTGGAAGGTCACAAATCCATCTGTAACAGCGGCGCTTTTCATTCCAAGCAAGCTGAACCCTAATAGGCAGATTGTAGCCCGTCGAGTGAACCGCATAGCTTGCTTCCTTCCCCAAAGTGCGCGCCGAGCGCGTTTGCGGTTTGTGGATCAAGCTACTACAAAAATGTGGCAGGGGTTCCGCAACTACGTCGCCGACCCCCCTGCGCGGCAATATGTCGCGCCTCGGAGGATTGATTAACAAATTCTCTATGCCTACTCGCGATGACGCCACACAATATGTGGACACCCTCAAACTTAGTCGAAGGAAAATGTTAACTGAATTGGCTCGATGTCGGGCGAGCCGTCCGGCCAAATCGGCTCAGGCGGACGGGGCGGCACCAACTTGGCTACGAGTCCGCCGATAGGTGAGGCGCTTGCCTTCCGCCCCGGCGATAGCGCGGCGGGTACGCTGTTCGTCATCAATCCCGACTGCGGCGCGGTTGCTGTACCGGAAGTCAAATTCGGCGAGATAGCGGTGCAAATGCTTCTCGTCACAGTGCTGATAGACGCCGACCATCCCGCGCTTGAAGATTGAAAAGAACCCTTCGGCAGTGTTGACGTGCGCAAGACCGCGCGCCCATTCCTCATCCTTGTGATTTACGATTCGTGGCTAGCGAATTGCCTGCCGATGCGGCGGTAAGGGGTCGCCTCATCCGTCATCAAGCTGCTCTGCGGATCGACCCGTTCCAGCATCAGACGGCGGATTGTGTCGGTCTTAAGATCGGGAAGCCTTACCGAGCGGGATTTGCCGCCGCGCTCAATCAGAGTGAGGACGGCAAGCTTGTTCGTCGGACCTGGGCGGCGCTTGCGCCAGCCGCGCTCATTCGAGAAAACCCAAGGCTCGGGACGGTCCGGTTTGTTGCCGTAAAACGTCTCATCGCTCTCGACGATCTTGCCTTCGCCACCCAGCGGTGCCGGGTCGGTATCCTGCATCGTTTCGCGGATGCGATGCCCGAGGAACCAAGCGCTTTTGTAGCTGATCCCGAGCGTGCGATGTAGCTGGTGTGCTGAGACGCCTTTCTTGCTCGACGCCATCAGCCGATAAGCCAGTAACCACTTATGCAGCGGGATATGCGAGCGCTCGAAGATCGCGCCGACGCGGACGGTGAATTTGTCCTGACACGATCCGCAGTACCACCATCCTGGCCCCATTGATGCGCCGCCGAGCTTGTTGATCTTATCGGCAGCGCCGCAGAGCGGGCAAATTACATGGTGAGGCCAGCGCACTTCCTCGATATAGGCGCGGGCGGCGTCCTCATCGTGGAAGACCGGATCGGATAGAAGTTCGGGGGTCTGCATCGCCTATCTCCTTGATAGGCAACATATCACCCGTCACCCTTTCAGTCAAGTACATAATCGCCATTTCGATCGGTTGGCGGCGATGCCGGCCGGGGAACGCGATGCAATCTTTCGCGCCCGCTTCGACCAGATCGACACGAACCACGACGGCACGATCGATGCCCAGGAGCGAGCGGCGTGGCGCGAGAAGCAGCGCGAGCACTACCGCCAGGTGGCGGCCGACCGCGCTGAAGCACCGACCGCCCAACACTAGCCCTCCATAAACAATAGCGCGGCGGCCGGTGCGAGGCGGCCGCCTTGCCCTTCGCGTCGTTCAACGCCGCGCGGAGCGCGGCTCCGCCGATAACAGCCCACTATCAACTGACAACCGTCGGCGAGCGCCGCTGATGGCGCCGCAAATCTCCTTAGCCGTTTTAAGGCTGCTCCAGCGAGACTGCCGGTAAGTCTGGCCGGGTTCGGCGGCGCCGTGCTACGGTTGGCACGGAAGGAAACTGCTGGTTCCAATAAAGGAGTAAACCATGGCGCAATCGCGACCCTCGGCAGCCCGCGACCAAGTTCGTCACGTCGTGCCAAAGCTGATCGATCTCAGTGAAAAGGTGCTGTTCGGCGATGTATGGGAACGCCCCCAGCTGTCCAAGCGGGACCGTAGTCTGATCACCTGCGCCACGTTGATCGCGCTCGGCCGCGAAAAGCAGCTCGTCGGTCATCTGCAGCGCGCGCTCGATAATGGCGTGACCAAGGATGAGATCGGCGAGATCATCACTCACCTCGCGTTTTACGCCGGCTGGCCGGCGGCGATGACCGCCGCCCTGGTAGCCAAGGACGTCCTGTAGCACCAACAAACTCCAAGACGCGCGGGAGGGCGAGATGAAAATCGGATTTATCGGTTTAGGCATGATGGGTTCGGGCATGGCGGCCAATCTGCAAAAGGCCGGGCACGATCTGGTCGTTCACGACCTGCGCCGCGCCGCGGCCGAGCCCTATCTCGCCGCCGGCGCCGTCTGGGCCGACACGCCGCGCGCCGTCGCCGAGGCTTCGGAAATCGTTTTCACCTCACTCCCCGGCCCGCCCGAAGTCGAAGCGGTAGCGCTCGGCGAAAACGGCATCCTCAGCGGCATGAGTTGCGGTAAAGCTTATTTCGACCTGTCGACCAACTCGCCGACCACCGTGCGCAAGATCAACGCCGCCTTTGCCGAGCGCGACGCTTACATGCTCGACTCGCCGGTCAGCGGCGGGCCGCGCGGCGCGCGCACCGGCAAGCTCGCGCTGTGGGTCGGCGGCGACGAGCAGATCTTCAACCGCCACAAGGCCGTGCTCGACACTATGGGCGACAAGGCGCGTTATGTCGGCCCGATCGGCGCCGGTTCGGTCGCCAAGCTCGTGCACAACGGCGCCGGCTATTGCATCCAAACCGCACTCGCTGAAATGTTCACCGTCGGGGTCAAGGCCGGGGTCGAGCCGCTCGCGCTATGGGAGGCGGTGCGCGATGGTGCGACCGGCCGGCGGCGCACCTTTGACGGGCTGATCGACCAGTTCCTGCCCGGCACCTACGACCCGGCCGCCTTTGCGCTGCGTCTGGCGCACAAGGATGTGACGCTCGCCACCCAACTCGGCCGCGATTTCAACGTACCGATGCGAGTCGCCAACCTGGCGCTGGCGGAATTGTCCGAGGCGCTGAACCGCGGATGGGGCCAGCGCGACTCGCGCTCGCCGATGCTGCTCCAGGAGGAACGCGCGGGGGTCGAGATCCGCGTCGATCCCAAGCGGATTCAGGAAGTGCTCGACCGCGATCCGCCATAAAAGACGGTCACAAGAACACCTTGCTCGCGAACCGCGTGCTTACACGGCGCACCCACACCCCGGGCTTAAGCACCTCGGCGTCAGCGGCCGACGAACTTCGGCGCGCGCTTCTCACGGAAGGCGGTGACGCCTTCGGCGTTGTCGGCGGTCAAGTGCAGTTGCGGCTGCACCAGGCTTTCGATATCGAGATATTCATCGAGGCTAGGGCCGACCGCGGCGTGAAATAGCTTTTTGGCCAGGCCGAGCGCAAAAGTCGGCGCCTCGGCGAGGTCGGCCGCTAGCGCCTCGGTCTTGACCATCAGCTGGTCATCTTCGACGACATGGTTGACAAGGCCCAGGGCCAGCGCCTCTTCGGCCTCGACAAAGCGGGCTGAAAACACTAGCTCCTTGGCTTTTGCCATGCCGAGCCGGCGGGTCAAAAACCAGATCGCGCCGCCGTCCGGCGCCAAGCCGATGCGCCGGAAAATCTGCGAAAACCGCGCGGTCTTCGACGCTACGACGAGGTCACAGGCGAGCGCGATGCTCCAGCCGATGCCTACCGCCGGGCCGCGCACTGCGGCGATCACCGGCTTCTCGATGGCGTGCAACGCGCGGATGAAGGTATGGCCGCCCTGCTGCAGCCGTTGCCGCCCGCCGCGCAGATCGTGATGCTGCCCGGCCATGCGGTCGACATCGGCACCCGAGCAGAACCCCCTGCCCGCGCCGGTCACGATCACCACCCGTACCGCATCGTCGTAGCGCAATCTGGCGAAGTACTCGCACAGGCTCTCGCGCATCTCGACGTTGAGCGCATTCAGTTTTTCCGGGCGATTCAAGACGACTTTGGCGACCGCACCCTCGACGGTCAGATCAACCGACATTCGCCGACCCCCAATTAAATTCCACGCGAATTATACCGTCTCGACCGCCGCTCCAACCCCGGCCGCCCCGCGGTCTCACTCATTCCCGCTCGTTGGCCGTCTCGCCCCGGGGCTCTTTGACGACTCGCGGCCGGCGCGCTCGCTCCTTGGGCACGGCGATTCGGGTTGCTTTCACCCGCGCCAGCCGGCGCGCCCCCATCTCGGCTTCGACCGCCGGCAGCAAGGCGGCGGCATCGGTCCGCTGGGCCGTCGTCCCGGATTGCTGGAGCCGTTTGGCGTTCGTCCGAAGATTGGTGAGCGCGTCATCCGACATCCCCGGCAGCTTGGTAATCAGATCCATGATGGCTTTCCTGGGCACCCGGACCGGGTGCCCGCGACAGGACGGCGCCCTTTAAGCCAGGCGAGGGGCAAATTTCGCCTCGAAAAGGCCGATCCCCCCACCGTTCGGACCAGCTCAAGCCGCCCAACCGACGTCGACCTCAGGATATTAAATCCAATATAGTGACTGTGCGCCGCAGCGACCAGGAGGAAGGAAGCAGTGACCGCTATCAGCCAGCCCGATACAGGCCACGCCGACACCCGTAAGCCGAGGCTCGTCGGCATCAACCACATCGCCCTCGAGGTCGGCGATATCGACCAGGCCCTTGCCTTCTACGGCAAGATTTTCGACTTCACCCTGCACGCTAAACGGCCGGGGAACGCCTTTATCGAGCTCGGCGATCAATTCATCAACCTGATGCAAAGCGGCGCCGAGCATCACGACTGGCGTCGGCATTTTGGCCTCGTCGTCGACGATCGCTCGCGGGTGCGCGCGCTCGTCGAGGCTGCGGGCGGCGAATTGCTGCCGGGACCTTTTCTCGACTTCCTCGATCCCTGGGGCAACCGGGTCGAAATCGTCGAATACCGCGACATACAGTTCACCAAGGCGCCTCACATCATGAATGCGATGGGGCTCGACGCCGGCAAGAGCGAAAAGGCGCTGCGCGAGCTTGCCGACAAGGGCATGGCGCCCTAAGGCATAGCTCCCAAGCCGCTCAGCCAAATATTTTCCGAGGGAGCATGCAGATCGCCAAGATCGCGGCCGCAGCGGTGATCTTGGCAGCGATCACCCGCGCGGACGGCTGAAGCTTTGCGCCATCGGGCCTTCCGGGCGTAGCATCGCGCAGTTTGGACCAGCTGAGGAAACGGCGATGGCCAAGGGTGAATTGATTGCGGCACTCGATTTCTCGAACGTCGCCGAGGACGAGTTCAACGACTGGTACGACCTCGAACACATCCCGGAACGGCAGCGCGTGACGGGTTTTCTGACCCTCCAGCGCTGGATTGGCGCGGACAACGCCAAACAGTCGGTCGCCACTTACGATCTCGACAGCCTTGCGGTGCTGCAGAGCCCGGCATACCGCGCGATCGGCGGCGAGAATTTGTCGGTCTGGTCAAAGCGGGTCACTGCAAAATGCAAGCGGTTGTTGCGCTTCGAAGGCGAGCAGATCCTGCCCGGCGACGCAGTCGCGCCGCAGAACGCGGGCGGCCTGCTGTTGGTCGGGATGACCCCGGCGCCGCCATATGAAACCGAGTTCAACGCCTGGTACGACACCGAGCATGTCCCGGCATTGTCCCGCGTCCCCGGTGTGCTGAGCGCGCGGCGCTTTCGCGCCGCCGGAAACCCGAAATATGTCGCGCTCTACCACCTGACATCGCCCGATGTGGTCAGCGGCCCCGACTGGAAGCGTGCCAGCGAGTCGACGCCGATGCCAGAGCGTGTGCGGCCGCACATCACCGACCGTCTGCGCCTCGTCTGCCATAAATACCAGCGCAGGGGCTGAGCAGCCCGGCCTCCGGCCCGCTGGATCGAGGGCGAGATGCGATACGAGCTGTATTATTGGTCGTCGATCCAGGGGCGCGGGGAATTTGTTCGGTTGGCGCTGGAAGAGGCCGGCGCCGACTATGTCGACGTCGCCCGACAGCCGGGCGGCGAAGCTGAGATGATGCGCCTCCTCGATAGCGAAGAGATCGCCCGCCCGTCTTTCGCTCCACCCTTTCTGAAGGCGGGGGCGTTGCTGATCGGGCAAACCGCGAACATCCTGTTCTATCTCGGGGGTCAGCTTGGCTTGGCGCCTGCGGCCGAGGCCGGCCGGCTGTGGGCGCATCAGCTGCAATTGACGATCGCCGATTTCGTCGACGAGGCGCACGACACTCACCACCCGATTGCCGGCAGCCTCTATTACGAGGATCAGCGCAAGGAGGCCCTGGCTCGCGCCGCCGATTTTCGGCGAACTCGGATGCCGAAATATTTCGGCTATTTCGAACGGATCCTGTCCCGCAACAATGCGCGCGGCGGCCATCTGGTCGGGGCGCGGTTGAGCTATCCCGATTTGTCGCTATTCCAGATCGTGGCGGGGCTGCGCTACGCCTTCCCCGAGGCGACGGCCGGGCTCGAACCAAAATATCCGCAGGTCGCCGCGTTGCACGACCGGATCGCCGCCCGCCCGCGCATCGCCGCCTATCTTGCCTCGGACCGCCGCATCCCGTTCAACCAGTACGGCATCTTCCGCCACTACCCCGAACTCGACGGCGACTCTTAACTTCGCCGCCGATCCTGACGCGCCATCAGCCAGAAGGCCAACGCCACCAGCACGAAGACCACGGCGAGAAACAATGTGGCGAGGGCGTTGACCTCGGGGCTGACGCCGAGGCGAACGCTCGAAAACACCGCCATTGGCAAGGTAGTCGCCGACGGACCGGTGACGAAACTGGCGACGACGAGGTCGTCGAGCGACAAGGTGAAGGCGAGCAGCCACCCCGACACCAGCGCCGGGCTGATCCCGGGCAACGTGATCCGCGCCAGCACCGCCCCCGGACGCGCGCCGAGATCGAGTGCGGCCTCTTCCAAGGTGCGGTCGAACGCCGCGAGCCGAGCCCGCACAAGCACCGCGACAAACGAGGCGCCGAACGTTGCGTGGGCAATGGTAATCGTCATAACGCCGCGTCCATGCGGCCATCCGGTCAATTGCTGGCACGCCACGAACAGCAGCAGCAAGGACAGGCCGAGGATGACCTCCGGCACGACCAACGGCGCCAGCAGCGCGAAGCCGAACAACGCTCGGCCGGAAAATCGAGCAAATCGTGCCATGGCGAACCCGGCAAGCGTGCCGAGGATCAGTGCCAGGCTCGCCGCCATCGTCGCGACTTCGAGGCTCGTTGCCGCTGCCGCGCGAAACCCCTCGTCAGCCGCCAGCACGCCGTACCAGCGGGTCGAAAATCCGGCCCACACAGCAACCAGCCGCGATTGGTTGAACGAATACAGCACTAACAGAACAATCGGGGTGTAGAGAAAGGCACAGCCGAACAGCAGCGCACCGGTGCGGAACGCTGTAGCGCTGTGGCCGCGGGTCACGCCGCCTGCTCCCGATCAAGGAGGCGCTGGGCAAACAGGATCGGAACGGCCAAAGCCACGACTAGTACGACGGCTACCGCGGCGGCAACAGGCCAGTCATGGTTCTCGAAGAACTCGTCCCACAGGACCTTGCCGATCATCAGGGTGTTGGGGCCGCCGAGCAGATCGGGGATTACGAATTCACCGATCGCCGGCACCAACACCAACAGGCAGCCCGCGGCAATCCCCGGCAGCGACAGTGGCAGGGTGACCCCAAGAAACACCCGCCATGGTCGTGCGCCGAGATCGGCTGCCGCCTCGAGCAGGCTCTCGTCGAGCGCCGACAAGCTGCCGTAGATCGGCAGGATCATGAACGGCAGATAGGAATAGACGAGCCCGAGCTCGACCGAAAAGGCGTTGTTGAGCAATGGCAATGGCGCTTTGATCAGCCCGGTCGTCAGTAGCAGCCGATTCAGCAGACCGTTCGGCTCCAGGATCGCGATCCAGGCATAAACCCGGATCAGAAAGCTCGTCCAGAACGGCAGCACGACCAGAAATAGCAATAGCTGGCGCCAAGCCGTCGGGGCGCGCGCGATCGCATGCGCAATCGGATAGCCGAGGACCAGGCACAAGCCTGTCGCCAGCGCGGCATAACCAAGTGAGCCCAGATAGGCGCGCAGATAGAGATCGTCGCCGGCCAGCAGCGCAAAATTGGCCATCGTTGCGTGGAAAACATGCCCGCTGATCAGCGGCGTATAGGGCGGTATACCGATCGCGCTATGGGCCAGGCTGATCTTCAGCACGATGAACATCGGCAGCAGAAAAAACAACGCGAACCAAACAAACGGCGCCCCGATCAGCACCAGCCGCCCGAACCGCCCGATCCCGATCATTGGCTGACTACGACGGCATCGTCGGGCGCCCAGCTCGCCCATACCACCGTGCCGCGGCTCACCCAGCCGGCCGCTGCGCTCGCCGCATGCGCTTTCAGCAGCCTTCCAGAGTCCGCGGAGAGATAGACAAGCGAGAACGGCCCCTGGTAGTCGACCGCGGCGACCGTCGCTCTGACCGAGAAACCCGCCGGCCGCGCGCGCGACAGAACCAGCTTTTCCGGACGCACAGCCAGCACCACGTCTGCCTCCCCTGCCGCATCGCCGCCGCGTGGCAGCGGGATCGGCTGGTCAAAACCCGTGACGTTGAGGGACGGGCCGTCGGGCGCGGCGATCAACTCGCCCTCGAACAGATTCACCTCGCCGACGAAACCGGCGACAAACCGAGAATTCGGCCGCTCGTAGATCTCGGCGGGCGTGCCGATCTGGATGACACGCCCTGCGTTCATCACGGCGATGCGCGTGGCCATGCCGAGCGCCTCCTCCTGGTCGTGGGTCACGACCAAAAACGTGATTCCGACCCGTTCCTGGATGCCGATCAGCTCACGCCGGGTTTCGTCGCGCAATTTGCGGTCGAGCGCGGCCAGAGGCTCGTCGAGCAGCAGCAGCTTGGGCATCTTAGCGAGCGCCCGCGCCAACGCGACGCGCTGGCGCTGGCCGCCGGAAAGCTGGTATGGCCGCCGCTGCGCGTAATCCGACATCTGGACTAACGCCAACATCTCATCGACCCGCGCGTCGCGCCGCCGGCGGTTCATCCGCTCCTGGCGCAGGCCAAACGCTATGTTAGCGGCGACATCCATATGCGGGAACAATGCATAGGACTGAAACATCATATTGACCGGCCGCGCATAGGGCGGCAGCGCGGTGACATCGACCCGGTCGATGACGATCTTGCCGCTGTCGGGCGTCTCCAGACCGGCGATGATTCTCAGCAAAGTCGTCTTGCCGCAGCCCGAGGGTCCCAGCAGGGCAAACAGCGCGCCACGCTCGATCGTCAGCGAGACGCCGTCAACCACTGCGACGGCTCCGAAACGCTTGCACGCGCGCGCGACTTCGAGCAGCGGCATGCCGCGATCATTCGCCCGATTTGAGCCGCGTCCAGGCGCGAGTGCGCGCCCGCTCATATTCCGCCGGAGCCGGCAGATCGACAAAAAATCGGCGGCGGAGGGATTCGGGCGGATAGACGGCGGGATCGTCGCGGATCGCGGGCTTGACCAGCAAGGTGCCCGGCAAATTCGGGTTCGGGTAAGAGACCGCGTCGCTGATGTCGGCGATTACTTGGGGGCGCAGCAGGTAATCGATAAAGCGCAGCGCGTTCTGCGGATGCGGCGCGTCGGCCGGGATCCCCAGCATGTCGACCGACATCTGTGCGCCTTCCTCGGGGATCTCGAACGCGATCGCCTCTCCATTCTTGGCTTCGCGTGCACGGTTGCGGGCGATCAGGACATCGCCCGAATAACCGAGCGACAGGCACAGATCACCATTGGCGAGATCGTTGATGTACTCCGAGGAATGGAATTTGCGGATGTAGGGGCGGATCTTTTCGAGGGCGGCGAATGCTTTATCGAGGTCGCGCGGATCGCGGCTCTTGGGGTCGAGCCCGAGATAGGCGAGCGTCGCCGGAAACACCTCTTGCGGGGTGTCGAGCAGAGAGATCCCGCAACCGGCGAGCTTCTTTGCGTTCGCTGGGTGGAACAGCAACGCCCAACTATCCAATGGCGCGGCGTCGCCGAGCGCTGCATGGATCACCGATTTATTATAGCCGAGCCCGGTGACGCTCCAGAGATAGGGCACGCCATGCGCGTTGCCCGGATCGGCGGCAGCGACCAGTTTGAGGATGCTCGGGTCGAGGTTTTTCCAGTTGGGCAACGCTGCCTTGTCGAGCGGCTTGTAGACCCCGGCGACGATCTGCCGGGCCATGAAAGGGCTGGCTGAAGGAACCACAATGTCATAACCCGATCCGCTCGCGAGCAGTTTTGCTTCCAGCACCTCGTTCCCGTCGTAAACGTCGTAGGTGACCTTGATCCCCGTCTCTGATTCGAATTTGGCGATCGTGTCGGGCGCGATGTAATCCGACCAGTTGTAGACGTTAAGGCGCGGCTCTTCGGCGGCGGCGAAACGCGGAACTCCGCAAACCGCCACCATCGCGAGGATCAGCATCGCGCCTGTGCACGTCGGCATCTTCATCCGCGCGCCATACCACGGTCGCGCCGTCTGTTGTCAACGGGCCGGAAAGCGACGTGCCCGGCCGGGCGATCGAATGCTAGACTCGGCCTTTTGCGGGATCGAGAGGTCAGCGGCGATGACGGTGTTTCATCTGGTGCGGCACGGCGAGCACGTCCTGGCCGGTCGGGTGCTTGCCGGGCGCACGCCCGGGGTCGGACTGTCCGAGCGGGGCCGCGGCGAAATCGCCGCGGTCGCCGAGCGTTTCGCCGGCGACACCATCACGGCGCTCTATTCGAGCCCGCTGCAGCGAACGAAGGAAACGGCCGAGATCCTGTCCGCCCGGCTCGCTCTGCCGGTCTGCTATCGCGAAGACGTGATGGAGCTGGATTTCGGCGAGTGGACCGGGCTGACCTTCGACCAAGTCCGCGCGGACGAGCGCTGGGAATTGTGGCGAGCCTGCCGCAGCATTGCTGCCGTGCCCGGAGGGGAAAGCATGCGACAAGTCCAGGACCGGGCTGTCGGCGCCCTGCTCGATCTGTACCGCATTCACCGCGACGGGACGCTGATCATCGTCAGCCACGGCGACGTGATCCGCGCGGCGGCGCTGTTCGCGCTCGGCATGCCCATCGATTCCTATTCCCGGATCGAAATCGCCCTTGCTTCAGTCAGCACGATCCGCATCGACGATACCGGGATCCGTGTGTCAGTGCTCAACGAGCGACCCCGGCTCTCCGCGCTTACCTAGGCGCGGGCCAGACTGGCGAGAGTGGCATCGGCGACGGAGATCCCGCTCATGTAAGCGCCGTGCGCGGTCGAGAAAAAATTCGGCGAGGTAGCCTCGCCGGCGAAAAACAAGCGGTCGTCGACCGGGGCGGCGAGCACCACTCGGTCGCCGGAATGGCCGGGGACGGCGTAGGAATAGGAGCCGCGCGACCAGGGGTCGTTCAGCCAGCCGGTGGCCGCAAGCAGCGAGATGTGCTTGCGGATGCCGTTGCCGAGGATGCCCGCGAGCTCGTCGGCGGCAAAGGCGAACATCGCCGCCTCCCCTTCGCGCTCCATCGCCGCAGCAAAGCGTCCGCCGAAAAAGCAGTAGATCGCCGGCCGGCCGAGCGGCCGGATTTGATAGCTCATGGTCTCGCGGCGCACGGTCGAGCCGACCAGAAACCCGTCGCGGACGATGTCTGGAGCGGGTCCGTCGAGCGCAATAAACAACTTATCGTCGACCCCCAACGGCAACCCTGCTGCCGCGGCAACCTTATCGGGCAGCGGCGGATCGAAACGCACGATTTCGGCGGCCAGGATCGAGGTCGGCAGTGTGACGATGACCCGCGCGGCGGTCACGGCGCCGCGTGCAGTGTCTAGCCGGATCGCGCGACCGCGATGGTCGATCCGCGCCACCGGCGTTTCCAGCCCCACCGGCAAGCCCTCGGCTAGCTTCTCGAACAGCCGCCCGTAACCCTCACTCAGCCGCCAGTTAACATTGGTGCTGCTCTGATCGTAGCGGACGTAGTCCTTGACCGAGACCCGTTCGAGCTCGGCTCCGTTACCCCAGGTGCTGCTGGCGTCGAGCAGCTGGTTCCATCGGCCATTCGGCGGCAGCAGGCTCGCCAAGGATCGGTCCTCCGGCTCCAAGGCCGCCTTCCGGCGCGCCCGGCCCTGCGCCTCGCGGGTAGCCAGCCAATCGGCTTCGGCCTCGTGCGTCTCGCCACTGCGCGACAGCCGGCTCGTCCATTCGGGCGGGCGGCGATGGACCGAGAAGCCGAGGCTTTGCGCGATCGCCGACAGCGGGTTGCGGTCAGCGGAATGGAGCCATTCAGCGCCGCGATCGAGCGGAAAGCCGGTCGGTGCGATCGTGTGTACCCGGCCGCCGACCCGCTCGCGCGCTTCCAGCACCAGCATCCGGTGCGCCCCGGCTTCGGCCAGACGGCGGGCGGCGCCGATCCCGGCGGCTCCAGCGCCAATCACCGCGACGTCAACCTCCGACGGAAGTCCGGTCATCTGCACCCTCGCCACTGCGCCGCGATACCGGGCAGCATAGCGGGATGAGCCGTTCTCAGGGAACCAGCACGGCGGCGCCTTGCAGCGCGCCATTGCGCAGATCCGCAAGCGCGTCGTTGGCGCGGGCGAGCGGGTAGACGACCGTCTCAGTCCTGACGCCGGTCTGCGGGGCGAGAGCGAGAAATTCCTCAGCGTCGCGGCGGGTCAAGTTCGCCACCGAGCGTAATACCCGTTCCTCCCACAGGAGGCTGTACGGAAAGGTCGGGATGTCGCTCATATGGATCCCGCCGCAGACGACGGTGCCGCCCTTCTTCGTGGCGGCAAGGGCGGCCGGCACCAATGCACCGACCGGCGCGAAGATCAGCGCCGCGTCGAGCGGTTCGGGCGGCAGCGACGTCGAATCCCCGGCCCATTCGGCGCCGAGACCACGCGCGAAATCCTGCGCCGTCCGGTCGCCCGGCCGGGTGAATGCGAAAATCCTGCGGCCCTGGTGGCGAGCGATTTGGGCGACGATATGGGCAGCCGCGCCGAAACCGTAGATCCCGATCGCGCGCGCGTCGTCGGCCATGCGCAACGTGCGATAGCCGATCAGCCCAGCGCACATCAGCGGCGCCGCCTCGACATCGCCGTAGACCGGGTCGATCGCAAAGCAATAGCGCTGATCGGCGACAGTCAGCTCGGCATAACCACCATCGATCTGATAGCCGGTGAAGTGGGCGCGGTCGCACAGATTCTCACGTCCGCTGCGGCAATATTCGCAGACCCCGCAGGTCCAGCCGAGCCACGGCACGCCGACCCGGTCGCCGATCGCGTAGCGGTCGACCTCCGCCCCCTTCTCGACCACCGAACCGATGATCTCGTGGCCGAGGACCAGCGGAAGCTTGGGACCGGCAAGCTCGCCGTCGACGACATGCAGATCGGTGCGGCACACCGCGCAGGCATGCACCGCAATCAGCACCTGCTGCGGTCCCGGACGTGGCACGGACAATTCCGCCGCGATCAGAGGCCGTCCCGCTGCCGTCAGCAATTGCGCATGCATCGCCTTGATCTCGCTACGCCCGGTTTGAAATCCAACGTCGCGCCGCGCAGTATCGCGCCATGCGCCGCATCCCCGCTCGATGGGCTTCTCCTCCGCTGGCCGCCGGTCTGCTCTCGCTCGTCGCCAGTTGCCATCTCGTCCCTTCGGGCGGTATGGCCGACCGTTGCGCCGACATCATGCAGCAGGCTTATCCCGGCGTAGACATCGACATCACCAAGCGCGAGGCCGCGGCGACCAGCATCACGACGATCGTCGCGCATGTCGAGGGCGTCCGCAGCGATACACCCCCGCACGGGCCCTTACCGCGCAAACTGGCCGTGGAATGCAGGTTTGACGACAGCATTTTGACCGGGTTCCGTTGGACGGCGGGGCCTCTGCAGTCGGCCGGCAAATAGGCCCCGCTTGCATCGACGCCCGAGCGGCGGCGAAAACGGCGATTACCAAGCAAGCGTTTGTAATCATGTATGATTCTCAAGCCCGGTTGCAATTGGTTAAGTTCGGCTATAGATCGCCGCCCGGGAGGAGCGAAAATGGACCAACGATCGATTGAGAAACACCTGCGCAGATGGCAGCGCCGCGACAAGGGGAATGGCGATCCTGTAGTGATCAATCACGATAAAGAGAGGGCCCCGGGCGGACGTGTGCATAGCCCGACGACAGGCAGCGGCTTGCCGGTGCAGGATCAGCTCCGCAAGCAATGGGATCCGACCAGAGGCGGCGGGCTGCCGGTTTTTCTGCGCCGCGTCGGCTAGGATTAGTAAGCCGGCGGAGCGCCGGGGGCGGCACACGAGGATCTCAACCCGGAGGGCAGCAGCATGAAACTCGTTAGCTTCAGCTCATCGGGGCGGGACTCGTACGGCGCCGTCGTCGAAGGCGTCGTCGTCGATCTGGGGCGCCGGCTTGGTGAGCGCTATCCGACCTTGCGCGCCGCTATCGCCGGCGGCGCGCTCGGCCGTCTTGCCGGCGAGGTGAAGACCGCCAAACCCGATTTCACCTTGGCGCAGGTAACCTTGCTGCCGCCGATCACTGATCCGGACAAGATCATCTGCGCCGGGCGCAATTATCGCGCCCATGCCGCCGAGGCGGGTGGGGCTCCGCCGGAAAACCCGCAGGTGTTTCTGCGGCTCGTCAACACCCTGGTGGCGCACGATCAGCCGATGGTCTGCCCAAAAATCTCCGGCGATTTCGATTACGAGGGCGAGCTGGCCTTGATCATCGGCAAGCCCGGCCGCCATATCGCCAAGGCCGACGCGCTGTCGCACATCTTCGGCTATACCTTGTTCAACGACGGCTCGATCCGGGATATCCAGTTCAAGCACTCGATCTCCGCCGGCAAGAATTTTCACAAGACCGGCGGCTTTGGCCCGTGGATCGTCACCGCCGACGAGATCCCGGATCCGACCCGGCTTCAGCTGGCGACGAGGCTCAACGGGCGCGAGGTGCAGCACACCCTGATCTTCGATATCCCGACCCTGATCTCGTATTGCTCGGACTGGACACCGCTGGTCGCGGGCGACGTCATCTCGACCGGCACGCCCGAAGGCGTTGGCTTCGCCCGCAAGCCGCCGCTATGGATGAAGCCAGGCGACGTCGTCGAGGTCGAGATCGGCGGCATCGGCGTGCTGCGCAACCCGATCATCGCCGAAAGCTGAGCCGCGGCCGCGGGGTATGAAGGCGATCCTGCTGCGGCTGCCGGGGGGCCCCACAGCGCTCGAATATGTTGAGGTGCCGACACCGGTTCCGGGCGACGGCGAGGTCCTGGTAAAGGCCGACACGATCGGCGTCAGCATGCCCGAGGTGCTGGTGCGCAAGGGCGTCTACAATTGGATGCCGCCGCTGCCGGCGATCCCGGGGATCGAGATGAGCGGGACGGTCGTCGCGCATGGGCGCAACCTTGCCACGCCGGCCATCGGCCAGCCGGTTTTTGTCAGCGCCCGCGACCTGCCGGTGCGCGCCGGGTGCTATGCAGAATACATCGCGGTGCCGGCGCGGGCGGCGCACCCCCTGCCGCAGGAGTGCTCGCTCGAAGCGGCGGCGTGCCTGTCGAACTACCAGGTGGCCTATCATGTGCTGCACTCCGCGGCGCGCGGGGTCGCGGCCGAGACGGTGCTGATCCATAACGCGGCAGGCGGCGTCGGCAGCGCCGCGGTGCAACTCGCGCTGATCGCCGGACGCAGCGTCATCGGGGTTGCCGGGAGTGACGCAAAAACCCGCGCGGTGATCGGCCTTGGCGCCGGCCAGGCGATCAATTACCGCACCGAGGATGTCGCCGCCCGGGTGCTGGAGATCACCGAAGGGCGCGGCGTCGATCTGATTCTCGACCCGATCGGCGGCAAGGGCTTCGCACGCAACTTTGCGATGCTGGCGCCACTCGGGATGGTGGTCTCCTATGGCCGGCTCGACGGTCCCCCGGATGCCGATTTGGTGGAAGGGATGCGCGCCCATTCCGCCGCGAGTCCGGCATTGCGTTTCTTTACGATCCACAGCTTCGACGACCGGCCCGACATTCGCGCGGCGACGATGAAGACCCTGCTCGGCCATCTCTCCGCCGGCGAGATCCAGCCGCTGATTCACGAACGGCTGCCGCTCGCCGACGCCGCGCGCGCCCACCAGCTCCTCGAAGCAGGCGCTGTGATAGGCAAACTACTGCTGAAGCCGTGAGCCGGCTGATCCCGACGGTCAGGAACCACCACTAAGTGCCGGTGGCGTGCCGCCCCTTGCGCATCGGCACCCGCGGCAGCCCGATGGCGCTGATCCAGACGGGCTTAGTGCGCGACCGGTTGGTCGCTGCCCACCCCGATCTCGCGGCGGCCGGCGCTGTCGAAATCGTAACCATCCGCACGACCGGCGATCGAGTGCAGGATCGACGGCTCGCCGATATCGGTGGCAAGGGTTTGTTCTCCAAGGAGATCGAGGAGGCGCTGACGGCCGGCACGATCGATCTGGCCGTGCATTCGCTTAAGGATATGGAGACCTGGCTCCCGGACGGGCTCGAGATCGCTTGTGTGCTGGTCCGCGAGGACCCGCGCGATGCGCTGCTGTCGACGAAGTCGACGAGCCTTGCCGGCTTGCCGAAAGGTGCTAGGGTGGGAACCGCCTCGCTGCGGCGCCAGGCTCAATTGCTCCGGCACCGCCCCGATTTGTCGATCATGCCGATCCGCGGCAATGTCAACACGCGCATCGATAAGTTGGCGGCCGGTGAGTTCGATGCGATCGTGGTCGCGCTGTGCGGCCTGGAACGGCTCGGCAAGGCCGACCTCGCGACCGAAATCCTGATGCCCGATGTCATGTTGCCGGCGGTTGGCCAAGGCGCGCTGGCGATCGAATGCCGGGCCAGGGACGATGCCCTGCGCCAGCTGCTCGACCCGCTCCATGACCCCGCCGCTGCCGCCTGCGTCGGCGCCGAGCGCGCCATGCTCGCCGCACTTGACGGTTCGTGCCGCACGCCGATCGCCGGACTGGCCGAATGCGACGGCGGGCAGCTGACCCTCGAAGGATTGCTGCTCAAGCCGGACGGCAGCGCCGAAATTCGCGCGTGTTCCACCGGTGATATTGGTAACGCGTCGGCGCTGGGCCACGCACTTGGCAGTGAGCTGCGGTCGCGGGCGGGTCCCGGCTTCGGGCTCGCCTGACCGCATCGGCGCTCTGTCAATGCGCGCCGGCCGGTTGCCGGCTGGCAATCTGCGCGTTGGCCCACGCAACAATGCTGCGGGTGTCGCTGGCCCCGGCGCGCCGCGCGATCTCGCGGCCACCGCTAAACAGCATCAATGTCGGAATGCTGCGGATGTTGTAGCGCTCGGCGATGGCCGGCTCTTCCTCGGTGTTGAGCTTCAGCAAGCGAAAACGCGGCTCGAGCTCGGCGGCGGCGCGTTCGTAAGCCGGCGCCATGGCAAGGCACGGCCCGCACCACGGAGCCCAGAAATCGACCAGCACAGGAGTGTCGTCGCGCGCAATCTGGCGCTCGAACATCGCGGCATCGGCGGTGACCGGCTTTCCTTGGAACAGCGGATGATGGCAAGTCCCACACTTGGCCTGCGCCGCTGGCCGGTCCGGCGGGATGCGGTTGATTGCGGTGCACGAAGGACAAACCACGTGAACGGCTGATCCGGCCATTGCGAGACCTCCATCTTTGGTCTTGGAAATGGCTTTCGGCCGGATAAGCTTCAACCGCAAACCCCTGCGAGCAGCGCCGGGACTGTGGGGCGAAAACCGGGTTCGCTTATACTGACGATTCGACCATTCAGCGGGTTAGGGGCACTCGATGGATCTGATTATCCGCAATGTCAGGCTGGCCGATCGTCCGTCCCCGGCCGAGGCGACGGATATCGGCGTCGTGGCCGGCAAGATCATCGCGATCGGGCATGGGCTGGGCGACGCCGCCGACAGCTATGACGGGCAGGGCCGGCTTGCCTGCGCCGGTCTCGTTGAGACCCATATCCACCTCGACAAGTCGCGCCTGATCGACCGCCTTCCGCCCGAAACCGGCCGGCGCATCAATCCGATGGCTCAGGTCGCGGCGATCAAGCAGGACCTGACCGTCGAGGATGTCCGCCGACGCGCGGCGCAAACCCTGGAAAACTGCATCGTCAACGGCGCCACCCGCATGCGCACCCAGGTCGAGGTCGATCCGGCGATCGGCATGCGCGGCTTCGACGGCGTGCAGTCCCTAGTCAACGACTACAAATGGGCGATCGACATCGAGATCTGCGTCTTCCCGCAGGACGGGCTGACCAATTACCCCGGCACCGACGAGCTGCTGGTCGAGGCGCTCAAACGCGGCGCCAAGGCGATCGGCGGCGCCCCGCGCTATGACCCCGACCATGCCGGGCAGATCCGCCGGATCTTTGACCTGGCGCGCGAGTACGACGCCGATATCGATATTCATCTCGATGTCGGTGACACGCCGGACGAGCTTGACGCGCCATTGGTTTGCGATCTGACCAAGCAATACCGCAGGGGCGGCCGGGTCACGGTCGGCCACATGGCCAAATTGTCGACCATGCCGCCCGATAGGCTGGCGGTGATCGCCCGGCGCATGGCCGATGCCGGGGTCGCGGTCACGGTGTTGCCGCTGACCGATCTGTTCGTGATGGGCCGCGACCAGGACCACAACATCCGCCGCGGCGTCGCCGACGCCAATTTTTTAGTCGAGCACGGGGTCAATTGCTCGCTGTCGACCAACAATGTGCTGAACCCGGTCACGCCCTTTGGCGATTGCTCGCTGATCCGCATGGCGAACCTGCACGCCAATGTTATGCAAATCGGCCGCGCGGAGCAATTGCGCGAATGCTTCGCGATGCTGACCGAGCGCTCAGCCCGGCTCCTCAACCTGAAGGATTACGGGCTCGCCGTCGGCAATCCCGCCGACATCGTCATTATCGACGCCGACACCCCCGAACAGGCGATCGCTGAAATCCGCCAGCCGCTCGCCGTCTTCAAACGCGGCCGCCGCACAGTCATCCGCCACCCGCCGGAGCTGCTTCGGTTCGATAAGGACTAAGTTACCTTCTAGTCGTGCCCAGATCGCGCCTCAGTAGTAACCGGCGCCGCCGTTGACGTGGATGGTCTGGCCGGTGATGAAGCCGCCGTCGTCGCTGACCAAAAACAGGCAGGTGGCGGCAATCTCGTCGGATTTGCCCTGGCGGCCGAGCGGGATGCCACCGGCATCGGGGACCCGGCCATGATACCATTCGGGATTGTCGCGCCTGGTGTCGATGCTGCCGGGCGACACCACGTTGACGCGGATATTGTGCGGCGCGAATTCAGAGGCGAGGCCGCGCGCTAGCCCGATCAATCCCATCTTGGCGGCGGAGATATGCGCCCGCCCGGCGCCTCGGCCGGAATAGGCGCCGTCGCCGACAAAGAACAGAATTTGGCCCCACTTGTTCTTGACCATTGGCTCGATCAGCGCCTGCGTCAGGTAGAAGCCGCCGTCGAGCACGACGCCGCGAACGTGTTCCCAGTCTTCCTGCGTCACGTCCGTAAAGGCCTTGTGCGGGCGGATCGCGGCGTTGTTGATCAGGATATCGATGCGGCCGTATTCCGACAGCGCCTGCGCCGCCATCGCGTCGACCTGATCCTTTTTGCCGACATCGGCGATGATCGCGGTGGATTTGACGCCGAGATCGCGCACCTCGCGGGCGACCGACTCGGCCTCCTGCTTGTTGCTGCGGGCGTTGACGACAATGTGCGCGCCTTCCCCGGCCAGCTTCAGCGCCGTAGCGCGGCCGATATTGCGGCCAGAGCCGGTGATCAGGGCCACTTTCCCATCGAGCTTACCCATCACAACACCCCTATGACGATGTTCGAAGTCGTGGACGAAATTCGTAACCTATGACGCCGTGCGCACGGATCCGGCAATCCGGTCGGCGCCACAAGACAGGCCGTTCACTCGGCGAGTTCGATGACGGTGTCGTCGGGAAGCCGGCCCTGCGCACGGTATTGGCCGATCCTTTCGAACAACGGCATGTCCGAGACGGCATAGACGATCGCGTCGGTTTTGCTGCGATTGACGTGCCGCCGCCAAGTGAAGCCCGGCACGACGAAGATGTCGTTTTTTTGCCAGTCGAGCCGGCCGCCGGCGATCTCGGTTGCGCCGCTGCCTTCGATGACCTGATAGAGGGTGCCGGCGGTTTCCCGCTTGAACCGGGTTTCCTCGCCGGGCCGGAGCAGGATCGCGCGATAGTCCAAGGTCGGAAACACCGATGCCCCGGTCGCCGGGTGCACAAACCGCAGGGTGATCCCCTCATAGGGGTCGCCGTCTTCGTCGCGCAGCCCGTCGAGGGCAGCTCGCACATCGGCGCCGCGATAGTGGAACATCGGCGAGGTGCCCTGCCCGAAACCCCGGCGATGCGAGGCAAAGCCTGGCACCAGCCCGCCCCTCCCGTAGAGGCGCTGCGAGTACCCGGGGTCATCGGTTACCGCCTGAGCGCGGGCATTGCCGGCGGTTTCGCCCGGAAATTCCTCGTCGAGCCACACGCAATCGAGAAATTCCATCAGCGGGAAATCGAGGACATCGATCCATACCACCGGCTCGGCGCTGTCATTGCCGTGGTCGTGCCAGGTGCCGTTGGGGGTGAAGATCAAATCGCCGCGCGCCGCTTGGCAACGCTCGCTCTCGATCGTCGTGTAGCCGCCGCTGTCGGACAGGATCGTGCGGCTGGCGTTCGGGGTGTGGATATGAACCGGGGCGACATCGCCCGGGTTATAGATCGACACCGCGCAACGCATGGTCGAGGTGACTTGCAGCCGACCGCCGAGCCCCGGATTAGTCAGTAAGAGCTGCTGACGTTCAGCGAATTCGATCGGCGACACATCGGCGTTGCGGGCGATTTCGGCGATGCGGTCGAGGTACGGCGCAATCTCTCGCCAGCGCCAGTGATGGGCGACGGGTTTGAGTTGGGCTGCGCCGACCCGGCCGCCAGCGATCCGCCCGCTGGCCGCCAACCCCGTCTCGCGAAACCAGGGGCGCTGCGCCGGCGCGTTCGCCTGAGTGCGCAGCCAGATATTAAGCGGCGCGGCCTCGGCGTTGAGCCGCTCCATCGCTTCCCGCGCGTCGACGGAGGGCGCGCTCGCCGCTATCGCCATCGGTATCTCCCCGCTATGACAACTCCATTGCCCGCATGAAAAGTGCAAGGTCGCCAACCAGCCCTTCGTCGCGCTCGATGGCGTACTCGCTGCGCCCCGCCCCATCCTTTTCGAGAACCATCAGCATCGCCGGGTCGGCGGTCTCGAAGACTTGCAGATTGCGGCCGTCGCTATCGAGTTCCGCCAGCTTCGCCTTGATCGCCACCGGTGGCAGCCGATCGCAGATGTCGATCAACTCGATGAAGTCCTGCGACGGTGATCCCGGCATCCTCGACTTGGCGACGGATCTGGTCGGCGGCTGCTTGCTTGGCCTGCCGCTCGCTGGCGAGCATACGTGCCCGTTCCTCGGACTTTTTGCGGTATTCGGCATAATGCGGCGCGATGCGTTGCAGGAACACCGGGGTCGGCAGATCGCGGGTATCGACCCAGCTCTTCGCTTTGGTCCAGGTGGTCCCGAGCCAATCGCGAATGCCCGCATCTCGAATCTCCCGCACCCGTTCGCCGCGCAACGCCGCGGCCCACCTGATCTGCGTCGGCTCGCCGGTCAGCTCGGCCCAATTCGTCGGGTCAGGCGGCGGCGCGGCATGCGCGCCCACAGCCGGTGCAGCGGGGTGGGTCAAGGCAAGGCGCTTTTTTGCCAGCTCGAACTGGCGGCGGTACTCCTCTTCGAACTCTTCGCTGTCCGGGTCGGGGACGAACCCGTGTCTATCCCAGAAAGCTCGGTTGGTCCCTTCGATAGCCTCCTCTCTGACCAGCTTCAGATCCATCGGGTTGATCCTTGCTTTTTTGCCCTCACCTCCGAACGTATCATGATCGACAACCGCGATGCGAGCGGTGCGGTTTGTCGGTCGACGGCCGAGAGGGAGAGGAAAGTGATCAAGAGCATCGGGCTGCTTACGCGCAAGGCCGGCCTCAGTCACGAAGATTTCGTCAAGCATTGGTACGAGGTGCACGGCCCCCTTGCCCACGCCGTGCCGGGAGTACGGCGCTATGTGCAGTCGCATATCCTCGAAGAGCGGACCCGCCCCGACATCCCGACGGCCGATGTCGAAATCGACGGCATCGCCGAACTTTGGTACGATGATCGGGCGGCGATGGAGCGCGCCAACGCCACGCCAGAAGCCAAGCGGCTACACTCCGACGGCGCGTTGTTCATCGGCCGGATCAAGAGCTTTGTCGTCGAGGAACGGGTGATCATTCCCGTGTCGCCGGGCTGACAACCATGACCCGCTACCTTTCCGGCTTCGCTAGCCAGCAGGCGAGCGAGGCATTGGCTGGTGCGCTGCCTGAAGGCCAGAACGCGCCGCAGCGTCACCCGCTGGGCCTCTATACCGAGCAGATCTCGGGGACGCCGTTCACCGCGCCGCGCGCCGACAACCGGCGGTCCTGGCTCTATCGCATCCGGCCTTCGGCGGCGCACCTGCCTTTTCACCGGATCGATAACCGCCTGCTGCGCAGTGCGCCGTTCGACGAGGTAGAGCCGCCGCCGAACCGGTTACGCTGGGACCCGCTACCGTTCCCCGACGCCCCTACGGATTTCGTTGGCGGGCTGGTAACGATCGGCGGCAACGGCGATGCGGGCCTGCATCAGGGCATCGCCGTACATATTTACCGCGCGACGAAGCCAATGGAGCGGGGAGTCTTCTCTGACGCCGATGGCGAGCTGCTGATCGTGCCACAGCACGGCCGGCTGTTGCTGGCCACCGAATTTGGCGTGATCGGGGCTAACCCCGGCGAAGTTGCGGTCATTCCGCGTGGCGTCAAATTCCGCGTCGAATTGCCCGACGGCCGTGCCCGCGGCTATGTCTGCGAGAATTACGGGCAACTGTTCCGCCTACCGGAATTGGGGCCGATCGGCGCCAATGGACTCGCCAATCCGCGCGACTTCATGACCCCGGCCGCGGCCTTTGAGGATCGAGATGAAAAGTGCGAGATCGTCGTCAAATTCGCCGGCAACCTGTGGGCCAGCGAACTCGGTCACTCCCCACTCGACGTCGTCGCCTGGCACGGCAATTATGCGCCGTACAAATACAACCTAGCCCGCTTCAACACGCTAGGCACGGTCAGCTTCGACCATCCCGATCCGTCGATCTTCACCGTGCTAACAGCGCCCTCCGAGGTATTCGGCATCGCGAATTGCGACTTTGTAATCTTTCCGCCGCGCTGGCTGGTGGCCGAGCATACCTTTCGCCCGCCCTGGTTCCACCGCAACGTCATGAACGAGTTCATGGGACTAATTTATGGCGCCTACGACGCCAAGGCGGAGGGCTTTGTGCCCGGCGGCATGTCCTTGCACAATTGCATGGCCGCACACGGCCCCGATGCCACGACCTTTGAGAAAGCGAGCACCGCCGAATTGAAACCGCAGAAGATCAAGGACACGCTCGCCTTCATGTTCGAGGCGCGCTTGCCGATCCGCCCCACCCGTTTCGCGCTCGAAACCCCAGCCCTGCAGCGCGACTACGATTCATGCTGGATGGGTCTACAGAAACTGTTCAAGGGGTAGTCGGCGGCCTTGGATCCAGTTGCCAGCAGGGTTGATCCACCTGCATCGGAGCCCTGCGCATATCGACGTAGGATGCGGTCGCGAACCGCGGGTAGAGTGGTTTGGGAAATTTTATTCTCTACGTCTCGCCCGGGCCCAACTTGAGTGGAGGTTATGTCATGCAGTACCGGCGAATTTCGGCCGATTGTCATCTCGACATGCTCTGGCTGCCGCCCGATCTGTTCACGTCGAACGCGTCGAGCAAAATGAAAGACCTGATGCCGTATGTCGCCGAGAACGCGGACGGCGTAAAGCGCTGGACCGACAATAACGGCGCCGAGTACGGCCTTTGTGGCGGCGTCGGCGCCACGGGCACGCCGTGGGTCCCGGGAAAGCAGCTGCGGGCCGACAAGATGGCAGAGGCCGGCCTGTATGACGACTACTTCAAGAAAGGGCTGCGCCGGCCGGGCGACCCGCATCTCCGCGTCAAGGACATGGACCGGGACGGCGTCGACGCCGAGGTCATCTACGGCATCCTCGCCGCTTGCGCAAAAATGAAGGACCCCGAAGCGGCCGACGAGATGCTGCGCATCTATAACGACTTCATGCACAGTTTCAGCAGCTACTATCCCGAGCGAATGATCGGGCTGGCCTGTCTGCCCTACAGCAATATCGAAGGCGCCGCCCGGGAAGTCCGCCGCGTCGCCAAAATTGGCATGAAGGGCGTCGAGCTCTCGTGCTCTTGGCATATGACCCCGATGTGGCACCCGACGTGGGACCCGCTGTGGGAAGCGGTCAACGAGACGCAGCTGCCGCTGCACTTTCACACCTTCCCGGCGACCGACCCCGAGCTGCGCAAATCGCTCGAGCCGACGATCGCGCGGCGGATGACCTACAGCGGGCTGTGCCGCTTCCAGATGACCCTCGCGACGATCCTCACCGACCTGATGGGCGCGGCGGTGTTCGAGCGCTTCCCCAACATTCGGATGGTTCTGGGCGAGAGCGGCATCGGCTGGATCCCCTACGTGCTCGACCGCATGGATTTCGAGTTCGAGGACCAGTACCAGGACATCCCGCTCAAAATGAAGCCGAGCGAATATTGGCGCCGCCAATGCCGGGCGACGTTTCAGTA
Organism: uncultured Alphaproteobacteria bacterium; assembly: GCA_963774345.1. Taxonomy (GTDB): domain Bacteria; phylum Pseudomonadota; class Alphaproteobacteria; order ATCC43930; family CGMCC-115725; genus AP-15. The sequence continues at coordinate 68,176 of CAVZFB010000056.1, read as the reverse complement.
TGACCGCGTCGGTACGAAATTGATCGACGAGATGGGGGTTGAGACGCTGATGTGGGGTTCCGACTTCCCGCACCCGGACGGGGTGTGGCCGGAATCGAAAAAATATATCGAGGACCAGTTCAGTCACCTACCGGCCGAGGTCACACACAAGATGACCTGCGAGAACGCCGGCAAGTTCTACGGCCTGATCAACTAGCACGGCCTCCGATCAGGCATCGCTGGGTTCAGCGCCTCGAGCTGAGCCAAATCGGTTCGGGACGAAAAGCATGAGGGGTGGCGCAAGCCGCCCCTCTTTTCGTTCCAGGCGCGCCATCCGGTAGCGACACGACCAGGTCAGCAAGTGTGGTTGACCGGTTCCAGTCGAACCCGCGTTAGCCAAGGAAAAATGGCCCCGGCATCGCCGGGGCCAAGTTTGAACAGGGAGGCTTCACGTCTGGGAGACGTAAGGGTCCAAAGACCCTCTTCCCGGGACTAAATCCCGGGAACCCTTATCGGCGAAAAAACCGCCGATAACTCTGTGCGACGTCACATCGCGTGTTCAGAAGATGGACGATCGAGCACATTTCCACCACCGGGAATTTGTTCTGGCTCGTCTGCAAAAAGCGCAATCCTCTGATTACCGGGGAATCGATTTGCCCGGACCGTAATTTGCTCGGCTCAGCTGAGCCGGGTCTCGGCCACCTTGCGCAGCAAAAAATCGCGAAACACGCTGATCCGCTTCGAGGCCCGCAATTCTTCGGGGTAGACGAAATAGGCTTCGATTGCCGGCCCGGTCAGCTCCGGCAGCACCCGGACCAGATCACTGTGCTCGGTCGCGATAAAGTCCGACAATGCGGCGATCCCGAGCCCGCTGATTACCGCGCGCAGCATCGCGTAGAAATTGTTAACTGCAAGGATCGGTTTTCGCTCCTGACCGGGCTTGACGCCGGCGTCGAGCAGCCAGTTGACGTTTTGCACCGGCGGGCGAGCATCCTCGCCGTAGACAATCAGCCGGTGCTTGTCGAGATCCTCGGCCTGCTGCGGCAGACCGTGCTTTTTTATGTAGTCGGGCGCGGCATAGACATGGGTCGGTACGCTGACGAGATGTCGCTGGATCAGATCCGGCTGGCGTGGCGGCGACATGCGAATCGCCACATCGGCCTCGCGCATCGACAGATCGAGCTCGGTATCGTCGATCACCATTGTGACCTGGATATCAGGATAGAGATCGAGGAACTCGCGAATCCGCGGGGTCAGCCAGGTAGAGCCAAAAGCGACTGTCGTCGTGATCTTGAGCGGCCCCTTGGGCCGGTCCTTGGACTCGGAAATCAGCCCTTCGGCCATCGACAGCTTGGCAAATACCTCCCTCGCGGTATGGAACAACAGCTCGCCCTGCTCGGTCAGAATCAGCCCGCGGGCATGGCGATGGAACAACGGTACGCTGAGGCTCTCCTCGAGCGCGCTGATCTGGCGGCTGACCGCCGACTGGCTCAGGTTCAGCGATTCGCCTGCGTGGGTAAAGCTGCCCGCCTCAGCAACCGCGTGAAAAACCCGTAACTTGTCCCAATCCATCCCACTTCCCCCGGCAACGGCCTCACAGCGGTGACGGCTAGCCGCTATTCGGCCGCACGCATAGTCGCGGCTTCCTCCTGCGCCGCGAGAAATTTCTCCGCTTCGAGCGCCGCCATGCAGCCCATGCCGGCGGCGGTCACGGCTTGGCGAAATATCTTGTCCTTTACATCACCCGCGGCAAAGACCCCAGGAACCCCGGTTTCGGTCGAATCACCTCGGGCGATCACGTACCCCTCCGGGTCGAGCGGGAGTTGGCCCGCGACCAGACCGGTGACCGGAGTGTGGCCAATCGCGATAAACACGCCGTCACAAGGGAGATCCAAGAGAGCGCCGGTGCGCAGGTTGCGCAGCCGCACCCCGGTCACCTGTGGCGGTTCAGGCTCGCCGAGAATCTCCACGACCACGGTGTCCCACATGATGTCGATCTTCGGGTGACGAAATAGCCGGTCCTGCAATATCTTTTCCGCCCTCAGCGCATCGCGGCGATGGACCAGGGTAACGCGTCGCGCGTGGTTTGTTAGATATAGCGCCTCTTCCACCGCGGTGTTGCCGCCGCCGACGACGACGACTTCTTTTCCGCGAAAGAAAAACCCATCGCAGGTGGCGCAGGCCGAGACCCCGAAGCCGCGAAACATTTCTTCGCTGAGAAGGCCGAGCCAGCGCGCCTGCGCGCCGGTGGCGAGGACCAAGGTGTCACCGACATATACATCTCCCGAATCGCCGGTCGCGACAAACGGCCGGCGCCCCAGATCGACCGATTCGATCATGTCGAGAATGACCCTGGTCCCGACGTGCTCGGCTTGCCGCTGCATCTGCTCCATCAGCCACGGGCCCTGAATGACTTCGGCAAACCCAGGAAAATTCTCGACATCGGTGGTGATCGTCAGCTGACCGCCCGGCTGCAACCCGGTGACGAGAAGTGGATCGAGATTAGCGCGCGCGGCATAGATGGCCGCGGTGTAGCCGGCCGGCCCAGCGCCGATTATCAAGACCTTGCTGTGGTAGCGTTCGGACATGTCACGAGAATCCAGTCGATGCGACGCTTACTATATTATTTCACACGCCAGCAACTTTAAGGTATCAGCGGCACGCTAAAATCCGAACATGTGGTCGAAGCTGAAGGCGCCGTCGGCGCGGAGAAGCCCGTGATAGCCGAAAAGCCGACAGGTCGGATCGCGGATGATCGCATAAGCGCCCGAACTCGCGCGGGTGCGGGCGGCGGTGTCGAACAGCGTGTGATACCGCCACAGCCGCGAGCCTGAGCAAGGGATGGCCATGCTTGCGCGGGCGATTTCTCCACCGTTTCGATCATAAAGAATGATCTCGGTAGCGCTCATGGGTCGCCACGGCCGAGAGGCTGGATAGATCAGGTGACACATCGTGTCGTACCCGCTCTCGCCGAGCCGCAAAAACAACCGGGTGGACAAACCCGGTGGTCGGCCGCTGTAGGATTGGGGCTCGTCGCGATAGGTCAAAAGCGTATTGAAAACATGAGCGCCAAAGCTAGTTTCGGCGGCGTGGCCACTCGCGCGGTGGCGGTAACGAAAAATCGCGTGCAGCCAACCGTCGGCTTCACCGCCTTCGGAAAAGTCGTAAGCAAGCTCGACATGGCCGTAGCCGTCGCCAAGTGCATCAATCCCGGCCTCTTCGTCGAGATCGAGCGCGGTCGCGTGCCCACGCGGTAAGCGCCCAAGTCGCCGACGAAAAACCTCGTTCCCCTCCCGGTCATAGACGATGGCCATGATCGGCAACTCGGCTTGGCTGGTCGTCATTGGCGTCGGCAGCACGAGGGTAGCCCAAGACGCGCGCGGTAGGACCGGGGCCGGTAGCAGGTAACCCTTGCCGAGCACGCCGGCGAGAGTCGGCAAGTCGGGGTCGGGCATCAAGTCGAGGCGCTCGACGTTGACGTGCGCGATCCTACGGCGCCCCTCATTGATCACCTCATAGCGCGGGCGCACCATATGCTTGCCGGCGCGCAGCTCGATCTGCGCCGGCCAGGCGAGATCGGGCAACAACGCCGCGACGTCGATGGCCCGGCTCGCAAAAGGCGCAATCGGCTCAGCAAACGGGACCACCCGATCGTCGTCCATCCGGTTTAGGCCAACCGCGCCGGGGGGGATCGGTATCGGATGGCTGTTCTGAACCCAGAGCACAACTTGCTCGCCGGGCGCGGGCGCCGGGAGGCCCGCATAGCGGTCCGCCGGCCATGCATTGGCGTCGTGCGTCGCGGAAAGCGATCGATCGCCGCCGGCCGCCGGATCGGTGCCGTCGTCGCCGAAGGTGTCTAGAGCGTACTTGACGACATCGTGCCCAGCCGCTCCGACCGCATGGAGAAACAGCTGGCCGCAGAATTCGGGCAAGCGGAAGCGAGCGCGAATTTCGCGGCTGTCGAGAATGATTGCGCCGGCTCCCGGCCCGCACTCCGCGCACCACTCGGCAAGAATTGCACCGTCCGCGTCAAACAACGTCATCCAGCAGGTGACCGCGCCGGCGCCATAGCTCGACCAATAATTTGCCGTGACGAGCCGCGTATGAAGCGCGTCCGTGTCGCGGAAAAAGGCAAAATTGGTCGCAAAGTTCAGCGGGTCGAGATAGGCGCGACGGTTGGTCAGGCGATCGGGCGGGATGCGCATCATGTCGAGGCTGAAGACGCGCGCGCCTCGCGGCAAATAGGGTTCTAGCTGCGCGATCAACCGCTCAGCATCGAAAGCGGCAACGAACACCGAGCGCCCGCCGGAATCGGACAGCTTGGGCACGAGCTCTGCTGCGTGGTCTAGAATTTTGCTACCGAAACGCTCGACCTGCGGGACATAGACGCCGGCGATTTCGATCTCGAAGAGACTGAACAGTTCGGCGAAGGCCGAAATCGCGCCGCCCGGGTCGTAAATCGACACCGGAGCATTGTCGGCGAGCGCCGCAAGTAATGCTCGCCCGGGCTGGGCCGCCCGCGGGTGCGTCAGCGCTTTGTAGAGGGTGTTCCCCCCCGTCGCATTGTCAAAGGTCCCGATCCGCAACACCATGATGAGGAGCCGATACTACACCCGCCGCCGCCGGCGCAAGCGAGGGGCCAATGCTCAACCCCCCGGCGACCACGCTCTCATGCCAAAAGATGGCACGCTCCCTCGCCGGCCCGATCATCTACCGTTCGAGGCCCGCTAGATCGACGACGCGCGGCTGATGCCCACAGGCGGCGATAAAGCGCAACAGATCAGCCGGCGCGATCGCGGTGGTACGGTCGTTCGCCAGCGGGTCGTAGTTGAGCGGGTCGTGGTCGAGCATCGCACAATCGAGCACCGGGGTGACCCGCTGCGCGGCATCGTTGACGAGGGCGAAGGGCGTCACGCTGCCCGGCCGCACACCCAATAGCGTCCCGAGGTCGGCGGCGGCGCCAAACGAAAACCGTGGCGCCGCAAGGCGGATGGCCAGCTTATTGAGATCGATGCGGCGCTCTTCGAGCATGATAACCAGCCAAAAGCCGCCCTTTTTATCTTTGAGAAAGAGACTCTTGCAATGGCCGCCGGGCAATTGCCCGCGGACTGCCACCGCCTCGGCGACGGTAAACACCGGCGGATGGGAGACGGTCTGGTGGGCAATACCGAGCGCGTCGAGGCGCCTGAAGAGCTGTTCGGGCGTGAGCGGTACAGCGGGCATGGCCGCCACGATGCCGATCGGCGTTCCCGCAGGCAAGCCCGCAGTACAACAACCTTGGGACGCAAGTCTTGCAAAGTTGCCCCACCTGATTATGATGCGCGCCGGACGAACGCGGCCAATCCGGTTGCGATGCGGGCGTAGCTCAGGGGTAGAGCACAACCTTGCCAAGGTTGGGGTCGAGGGTTCAAATCCCTTCGCCCGCTCCAAATTGTTTCAACGGCTTAGGCCGATGCTCTCAGCGAGGGCGGTGACGGCGGCAGGCCAAAGGGCCTGCGTGCGTCGGTGACGGCTTCGCCGTCGCGGCGCCGCATACTCTCGGCTAAGGATATCGGAGTGGGGCACCAGCTTTCGTGATGTTGCACACGGGTCGGTGAAATCGTCGATGACCGCCCCGAAACGATCCCTCGGAGGCCGAGAGGTTGCGGGGCCGGGGCGTTTTCGCTACAAGCCGATCCGACCTACGAGATTGGGGGCGAAGATGACGTTGCCGGCTACGGACGCGGCTACATCAGCTGGCGCGAGCGCCGACGATGTTCGGGCCTATTGGGATCGTCGCCCGTGCAACATCCGGCATTCTCAGCTGACCGTGGGCAGCAGAGAGTATTTCGACGAGGTCGAAGCCCGCAAATATATGGTCGAACCACACATCCCGGGATTTGCCCAATTTCCGAGATGGAGAGGTAAGCGCGTGTTGGAGATCGGCTGCGGGATCGGCACGGACGCGGTCAATTTCGCTCGCGCCGGCGCCCGATACACCGGGGTCGAATTGTCGGAAGTCAGTCTCGCCTTAACCAAGCAGCGGTTCGCGGTTTTCGGCTTGGATGGCGAATTTTACGATTGCAACGCGGAACATTTGAACACGACGCTCGGTCTGCACGGCTTCGACCTCGTCTACTCATTCGGCGTCATCCACCACACGCCAAACCAGCGCGCCGTTATCGAACAGGCGCGACAGGTAATTCGCGACGACGGCGAGTTGCGGATCATGCTCTATTCCGAGCATTCGTGGAAGGCGATCATGATCGAAGCGGGTTTTGATCAACCTGAAGCCCAGGCTGGCTGTCCGATCGCGACCCCCTATACACGCGGTATGATCGAGGAGCTGATAGCCGGGCTCTTTACAATCGAGTCGGCCGAACAGGCCCACATCTTTCCCTACAAAATCGAAAAGTACGTGCGATACGAATACGAGATCGAACCCTGGTTCAAGGCGATGCCGCCGACCATGTTCGCCGCGCTCGAACGGCGCCTCGGCTGGCATCATCTGGTCGTGGCAAGACCTGTTTGAGCCGGTCCGGGCGCAGCGGCCGAATTGTCTCGAACGCAGTTCCTACAGTTTCCGGCGCTGCGAACTTGTTTGCGACGGCTACCAGCGCGCGCCACCCTCGGGAGGGGCTAGATGCTGTCGATTGTCGTCTACGGGCGTAACGACAACCACGGCTACAATCTTCACAAGCGCGCGGCCGTCAGCATCAATTGCCTGGCCGAAATGTTGCGCGACCCGGCTGATGAGCTGATCTTCGTTGACTACAATTCGCCCGACGATTTGCCGACCTTTCCCGAGGCGATCCGCGATACCCTGACCTCGCGAGCGAAAGCGGTGCTACGCATTTTGCGGGTGAGACCCGAGGTTCACCGCCGGTTTCAGCAACGAACTCACCTCTCGGTGCTGGAACCGGTGGCCCGCAACGTCGGAATCCGTGCCTCCAACCCGGCAAATCGCTGGATACTTTCGACCAACACCGACATCATCCTGGTGCCTCGGAAGGTGCCCCGCCTCTCCGAATTGGTTGCCGAGTTGCCACCCGGCTTCTACCACACCGCGCGCTTCGAAATTCCCGAAAGCCTGTGGGAGACGTTCGACCGTGCCGATCCCATCCGCACGATAGAGGACGTTCGCGCCCTCGGCGTCTCGGCGCGCCTCAACGAAGTGGTCTACGGCTCAGACACGATTCTCTACGATGGACCGGGCGATTTCCAGTTGGTCGAGCGGTCGGATCTGTTTGAGATCGACGGCTTCGACGAGAGAATGATTTTGGGATGGCACGTCGATTCAAATCTCGCCAAGCGTCTGGCGCTGAGACATGGGCGGGCGGCGTCGCTGCTCGAGCACGTATTCTGCTACCATTGCGACCATACGCGGCAAGCGACCTCTATCCACAGCCGCGACCGCCTGGAGAACGATCCGAGCTTCTTTGTAGACCAGGTCACTCGCTCGGATCTGCCCGAACAGAGAGCGCATTGGGGTTGCGGCGACGATGTAATAGAGGAGATCAAGCTGCCGCAAGACGGTGTCGGCGGGTATCGCAGCATGTTGCGATCGGTGGTAGCGCCGCTCGATGCTTCATTCAGCGAAAGTTGTTATACCACAGCGAGTTATAATGATTACGGCTACGACGCACGGCATGTACTGACGTTCCTCGCCGACCTGTTGAATTGTTATCCGCGCGGGATTCGGCTGGGCTGGTGCGGGGTGCGACGAGACATGTTCGAGCTCGCCCAGCAGGCTTGGCACCATCTCGGCTTCTCCTGCCCGATCGCGGTCGACGCGGCGAGCGCACCTCGCCTGATCACCGGACCGCCGGACCCGGCTCAGGTGCGGATCTTGTGCCGGAGCCTCTGGCTCGACAGCGCTGAGTTGTATGCGTTTGAATTCGGGAGGGCGAGCGACGGCGAGATCGCGGCCAATCCGGGGGGGCGCCCGCCGGAGCTGAGCCCGGAGGATGCCGATGCGCTCTCGATCGTCCGCTCAGACTTTCTCGCAACGGTAATGCACGAACATACCCGGCTCGCTGCAGACCCCAACGCGAGGCTGCGCCGTTTCGTCGGGATCAACAGCATCCACAACGACAGCGAGCCGCTCTTCGCCACCCATATCGCGGCCGCGGCGACCCCGTTCAGCTCACGTCTGCGTCACGGTTTCGTCGTCTCGGCAACTCCGGAACTTGCAGCTGGGACATCGGCCCGGCTGTTGATCGGCGCCGCACTCGGGCGCGTCGCGCCGATCAGTCGGCACGAATTCGCGCGCGCCCGCGATCTCTTCGGCCCGTTGCTTGACGATGGCGAGATCGCATCGGGCTTGGCGCATCGCGCGGCCATCAATGCCGCGATCGGCCGGGCTTATGTCACGGTGGTCGGGAATCCGTCCCGTGATCGGCGGTTGCCTGCCCCGGCCCGGCGCGCCCTGGCTCGGCTAGAAGAAATACGGCCATCCGCTGTGCTCGGCCCGCGGCTGGGGGTCGCCGTAGACGACGAGCCGGTGGAAAGACCGGACGATCGCCCGCTCAGCCGGTTCGCGGAGTATGAAGACTGGGACGATCGGGCGTGGTCGGCCTTTGCCATTCCCTATGCAGTCGATCCCCGCGCCGAGGATGCGTTCAGCCGCTGCGCCGCGCAGTGGGAGCAGGTGCATCTGCTCTATGGGCTCGACCGCATGGATAAGCTTATCGGCGCAGCACGAGTGCTGGTCGTCGCGACAATGCCAGACCCGGCGATTGCCGCGATCAGCTGGCGTGTTGGGCGGCTCGATGTTGCAGCCGCCAGCAATTGCGGCGGCAGCGGAGCCTCGAGCCCCGCCTTTTGGTGCGCGGGTGCGCCGTATCGCCCTGTCGAACTGAAGATCCTCGCTGCTGGAACTCGTTTGCAGCAGCTGGAACCACGCGCCTATGATGCTGTCGTATTCCCTCATGGTGCGATGTTCGCAGCGGGGTTCGACGGAGCACTCGAGGCGATGGCAACCGCCGAGCACCTGTTGCGACGGGACGGTGTTCTGGTGTTCAAAGCCGAAATCGCAGCGGGCGCGTCGCATCCGAATTTCTTCGATACGGGTCTGCTGGGCAAAGGCGGGCTGACTGCACGTCTCACGGCCTTTACCGAGCTCGTTGCGGATGGCGGCTTCGACCCGAGGCTATCGCGAGCCACGATCGATCGGACATGGCCGCAAGATGGACCGCGCTCGGGCGAAGCCTATTTTCTGACGCTCCAGGACGGCCGCATCTTGATCCCGAGCTTGTGGTTCCTGCGTCGGCGCGAAACAGCAGGGCAGACGCAATGGGGCAACTTGCGCAACTGGCTGTTCAAGCGTCGGCTTGGCGAACAGATCGAACACCTGCATGTCGGAGCCGCCGGTCGACGCGACGCCGAGGGCTGTATCGAAACCGTGCCCGGTCGCGAAGGGCATGTGTTCTTTGGTCCCTACCTCGCTGTGCCGAGCGGCCGGTACCGCGTCAGCGTGCGCATGAGGATAAGTCCGGGAGTGCGGTACTGCGACGCTTCTGGCGCCGTGCTCGAGGTGGCTGCCGGGAGTACAATTCTGGCCAGCCAGCCGCTCGATCGCGACAGTATGAAATCGGGCGTGCTGACGATCGAGTTCGCAGTTTCACTAGCCCAGGCGGAGCGGGGTGAGGCCCTGGAGTTCAGAGTCTATAGCCCGTCGAATTTTGCCGCCACCTTCACCAGCGTCGATCTGCGAGCTTCCTCCGCAAATCCTGCCGCCTCGCGATGAGCGGTGAAATACGAGCCGGCGGCACAATGCCCAGGCCGAGCGGCGGACCGGCCGGCGTTGCAGGAGCCTGGACTGAGTGGGGCATCCCAATTTCCGAACTGCCCGCGGCTAACCGGCCGCTTAGCCGCACGATTGCGTGTGAGGATTGGGACGATGCGTCGTGGTCGCGGTTTCTCGATTCGTCATTGGATCGGGCGACCGCCAACGATGCGATTTACGATGCTGGCCTGTGGGAGCGCACGCATCTCATCTACGGCCTCGACCGCATGGGCAAACTGACGCCCACGGCGCGCGTGCTGGTGATCGCGACCTTGCCAGACACTGTGATCGCCGCCCTCAGCGAATGTGTTGGACGTGTGGACGTGCTCGATCTGGCGCAAGCATCTGCGCGACGCGGCGCTGAGGCGCGTCTCTATTGGTCGAACGACGCGCTCTATGCGCGCGACCGCCTCTTCGTTCACGAGCCGGGGACCCAGCTCGAGGATCTGGGTGACGCGGCCTACGATGCAGCTGTCTGCCCCCATGGCTCGCTGTTCATTCGGGGGCCGATCGGGATTGCCCACCTGCTGGCCGGGGTCGAACGGGTGATCGCGAGCGACGGTGTCGTCGTGTTCAAGGCCGAGATTGCCACGGGCATGGAGCCGCACCTTGATTTTCTTGATGCGGGCCTCGTCAGCAATGGCGACCTCGTTGCCCAGGTCGAGGCAGCGACCGCCTTTGCGATCGAGGGCGGGTTCGATCCGCGCCTGTCTTCGCGGACTGCGAGCAGTCTTCTTCGCGAGGATCAGCCCGCATCAGGCCCGGGATACCTGTTATGGCGCGATCACGGGCGGGTCGTGATCCCCAGCCTGTGGTTTCTACGCAAGCACGGCAGTACGCCAGCCGGGGGGTGGGGGCGGGTCGAGCAGTGGCTCGCCTCGCGCGCGTTCGGCGACCAAACGCAGCGTATGCAGCTCGGCCCGGCCGGTCGTCGGGACGAAGATGGCAGGATCGTCGCGATGCCCGGACGCAAGGGGCGGGTTTTCTTCGGCCCCTACATTGCGCTGCCGGAGGGCGATTACGAGGCACTTATCGGCATTGCGGCGCCAGCAAAGCCGATCCGAAGAAAGCTGGCGATCGATGTCGTCGCAGGCGAGCGAAACCTCGAGTATGATCGAACTTGGCTCGACGGCAGCGGCGGTACCGTAGTGCGAATTGGGTTTAAGGTTCCGCCAATCCAGGGCAGCAAAGATCGGGACAGGGTCGAAATCCGTGCCTCATCATCGGGTATGGCGGCTGCCTTTACCGAAATTCGGCTGAGCCGTGTCGGCTCCTGACGAGAAGATATCGAACAGGAGTGCACTCAATAACCCGAGACCGCGACAATTTGGCGCCGGGACAGCACCGGCCGGATCCCTCATCCGTCGGAAATCGTGCGCCGGTCTCTTTGTTCCTTTCGCTCAGGTGAGGTGAGGATGTCGATAAAGACAGCGTTGGTGTGTGGAGCCGGGGGCTTCATTGGCGGACACTTGGTCAAGCGGCTCAAGCGGGATGGCTTTTGGGTACGGGGCGTTGACTTGAAATTCCATGAATATGCGGAGAGCGAAGCAGACGACTTTGTGGTCGGCGATCTGCGCGACCCCTATTTCTGCCGCCAGATGATCGATCGGCGGTTCGATGAAACCTATCAGCTGGCCGCCGATATGGGCGGCGCAGGGTTCATTTTCACCGGCGAGAATGACGCCGACATCATGCACAATTCGGCGACGATCAATCTCAACATTCTCGACGCCTGCCATAAGCGCATGATCAGGCGTATCTTTTACTCTTCCTCTGCATGCATGTATCCAGCCTACAACCAAGAGAACCCGGAATCGCCCAATTGTGAGGAAAGTTCGGCCTATCCGGCAGCGCCCGACAGCGAATACGGCTGGGAAAAGCTGTTCAGCGAACGCTTATATTTGACTTACGGCCGTTGCTATGGGATGGAGCCGCGGATTGCCCGATACCACAACATTTTCGGCCCCGAGGGGACCTGGAGCGGCGGTCGCGAGAAAGCGCCGGCCGCACTCTGCCGCAAGATCGCAGCCGCCGAGAACGGCGAGATCGAGATTTGGGGCGACGGCCAGCAGACACGCTCGTTCCTCTACGTGTCCGAATGCGTGGAGGGCACGATTCTACTGATGCGCTCGGGTTTCACCGGGCCCGTGAACATTGGTTCCGAGGAAATGGTGACTATCGATCATCTCGCTGACCTGATCATGAGCATCGCCGGAAAGCGGCTCGATAAGCGCCACATCCCGGGTCCACTGGGCGTCAGAGGCCGCAATTCTGATAACCGCCTGATCCGGACTAAACTCGGCTGGGCGCCATCGCAGCGGCTCGTCACCGGTCTCGAGCCGACCTACGCCTGGATAGAGCGCCAGGCTCACGCCAATCGGCCGCACTGAACGAGGTTTCTTCGAACGCTTACCGTGCCTTGGGGTGTGGATTTCGTGCGCTGCCGAGACCGACCCACTGGGCAATCGCTTTGGCCAACATCGTCTAACGGCGATCTCGCAGGCGGTCGGGTTGACCTCGGCCCGCGGCGTCTGATATCCCGGCTGGCGATAGGCGTTGACCATAAAATGCTACTGCCCGAGGAGCGTGAAATCCGCTATCGGCGCTGCACGACTTGCTTGTTCGGGGGATTGCATGAAGGTTTCGGTTGTAGGTCTAGGCAAGCTCGGGGCGCCGCTGGTCGCAGTTCTCGCTTCCAAGGGCCTATCGGTTTACGGAATTGATGTAAACCCGGACACGGTCGCCCAAATCAATGCCGGTCGTGCACCCGTGCAGGAGCCTCGTCTCCAGGAATTCTTGACCGCCAACATTCAGCGCATCCAGGCAACCACGGACTGGGCCACAGCGATCGGCGAGACCCAGATCACCTATGTCATCGTCCCTACTCCAAGCGGTGCAGACGGCGCCTTCAAGAACGATTATGTATTGGCGGCGATCGAGGAAATCGGCCGAGTTCTTGCCCATAAGCAGGGCTATCACCTCGTCGTCATAAACTCGACAACGATGCCGGGATCGGTCGGCGGACCAATCCGGGATCGGCTCGAAGTTATATCGGGAAAGCGTGTCGGCTATGAGATCGGTCTATGCTACAATCCAGAGTTTATTGCCCTGGGCAATGTCATCGAAGGATTGCTGCGGCCCGATTTCGTGCTGATTGGCGAGAGTGATGCCCGGGCCGGCGTATTGCTCGAGGAGATCTGCCGCCGCATTGTCGGCCCGTCGGTACCGGTGTGTCGGATGAATTTCGTCAACGCCGAGCTGACCAAGATCTCGGTCAATACCTATGTGACTACAAAGATTTCCTTTGCCAATATGCTCAGCGAGATCTGCGACAAACTTTCAGGGGCGGACGCTGACGTAATTACGGAGGCCATAGGCAGAGACGGGCGGATTGGCCTTAAATATCTTCGCGGGGCCACGGGATATGGCGGTCCGTGCTTTCCCCGAGACACGATTGCATTCTCGACGATGGCAAAGCGTCTCGGTATCGACGCCAGTTTGGCCGCCGCGACCCACGTCATCAACGAGCGCCAAGTCGAGCGGCTCGTCACCATCATCGCCGAACATACCGAGCCGGGCGACCGGGTTGCAGTCCTTGGTCTTTCGTATAAACCCGATACCGATGTCGTCGAGCGCTCGCAAGGCGTCATGCTGGCGGCAGCGTTGGGAAGAAACGGTCGTGCAGTCGTCGCGCACGATCCCTTGGCGATAGAGCCGGCGCGCGCAGCGCTCGGGTCTGGCGCATCCTTCGCCGCCTCGCCGGAGGAGGCCGTAGCCTCGGCCGCGGCTGTCGTCGTCATGGTGCCATGGCCTGAGTACAGGAATTTTTTCGCCTTGTGGCCGGGAAACGAGCACACAAATCTGGTCGTCGACTGCTGGCGGCTGCTCACCGATGCGCCCTGCTGTTCGCGGGTTCGGGTGGTACAGCTAGGCAACAACGACTCATTTACCGCCGCCGGGACGGCCGCCGCTGTGGACGCGGCAGAGTAATACCTCGCCCCGGGATCCCGATACATTTTGGATATCGAGGCCGTCGTCGAGACGGCCCCCTTAAAGGCTGAGACGTGCAGCTCGCGTCGTCAGCGCGAGTCAGTAGCGAGCCCGCCGCGGAGGATGTCCGCTCGAGCCCGGATCATTCGGTGCGGTCGGCAAGCCCTCGAGGCTGATCCAAATTCGGAAACAGCCGCTCCTCTACAAGCCCGCAGATAATGTGGCCAGCGGTGATATGGAGTTGCTGAATCAGCGGCGTCGTGTCAGCGGGCGCATAAAGGCAGAGATCGCAACGCGCGGCCATCTCGCCCCCGGTGCTACCGGTAAAGCCGACGACCACCAGACCCTTGGACCGCCCCGCCTCGATCGCGCGCAGAATGTTTGGCGAGCGCCCCGAGGTCGAGATCGCGATCAGCACATCGCCGGCAACTCCAAGACCCAGCACCTGCCGCTCGAATAGCCGCTCATAGCCGTAATCATTGCCGATCGCGGTCAGCACCGAGCTGTCGGTGGTGAGCGCGATGGCGGCAAGCGGGGCTCGGTCGTAATTGAGCCGCGAGAGAAACTCGCCGGCGAGGTGCTGGGCATCTCCGGCGCTGCCGCCATTGCCGGCAAACAGCACCTTCCCGCCCGCCGCGATCGCCTCGACTAGCCGATCGACAATTGCCTCGGCCGTCGCCAAAAAGACAGGGTTGTCGATCGCAGCCTGGACCGCGTCGCGAGACTGTCCGAGATAATCGACGATCGAGGCTGTTACTTCACTCGTCATAAGCTTATCTGGTTCGCGTCTCACCGCTGGCTGGGCTCAACCCGTTGGTCAGTCGCAAGTGGCCCTCAGTCCTCGGGATGCACGATCAACATGAGAACGCCGCCACCCGCCAGACTGAGCGGCAGGGATCGGAACTATGAGCCGCAGGCGGTTGAAAACCAAGCGTCTCGACGCTGGACCTCCTGAGCGCACATCCTGTTATTCATCTTTATTCATTTCTCTGAGATCGTTAACATCGCCGGTAAAAGAAGCTTTGACCGCCTCGGCGCACCGGGACGGTCAATAAGCAAGCGGCTGTGCGGCCGCTCGTTAGCTGGGAGGGTTCGATGATGACAACCGGTATCGCTGCGGGTTCACTTTCCGAGGCCGAGCACAGTCGACAACTGCGTCGTGCGATTGTCGCCAGCACCGTCGGAACGATCATCGAGGCATACGATTTTCTGCTCTACGTGATCGTTGCCCCGCTGGTCTTCGCGAAATTGTTCTTCCCGGCATCCGCCCCACTGGTCGGCATACTGCAAGCCTTTGGCATCTACGCCGTAGGCTTTATCGCCCGCCCGGTCGGCGCGGCGCTGTTCGGCCATTACGGCGACCGCATCGGGCGTAAGGTGACGCTGATCGCGACCTTGCTGCTGACCGGGTTATCGACGTTTGCCGTCGGCTTCGTCCCCGGCTATCAGACGATTGGCATCTGGGGCGCGGTCATCCTCACCGCCGTCCGCTTTATTCAGGGTCTCGGCATCGGCGGCGAATGGGGCGGCGCAACCCTGATGGCGATGGAATGGGCGAGAACCAACGCCCATCGCGGCTTTATTACCGCCTGGCCGCAATGGGGCGGCCCGGCCGGATTGTTCTTCGCCAACCTTGCCGTGCTGGCGTTCAGCGCGATTTCGGGCGATCAGTTCCTCACATGGGGCTGGCGCGTCCCGTTCTGGCTCTCAATCGTCATGGTCGGGGTTGGGCTCTATATTCGCCTGGGCATACTCGAGACGCCAATTTTCTCGCGAATTCTGGAAGAACGCCGCATCGAACGCACGCCGGTGATTGAAGTCATCAAACGACAACCGAAGCAGATTATATTGACTGCGCTGGCGCGCATGGCGGAGCAAGGCCCATTTTATGTCTATGCCGCCTTCGTCTTCGTCTATGGAACAAAGGTCTCCGGTGCTTCGCGCGACTTCCTACTCACCGCTATTCTCGTCGCAACCGCCCTGTCTGGCATATCGACCCCGCTGGCCGGGCACATTTCGGATCGTATTGGTCGCAAGCGGATGTACTTGATTGGCGCGGTTACCACCGGCGTGTTCGCCTTTATCTATTTCGCGATGATGAACACCATGGTTCCCGGTCTGATTTTTCTCGCGATTGTGCTCTCCTTCATTCCGCACGACATGATGTATGGGCCCCAAGCGGCGCTGATTGCCGAATGCTTCACCCCGCGGCTGCGTTACAGCGGCTCTTCGCTCGGGTTTCACCTCTCCTCGGTCATCGCCGGAGGCCCAGCGCCGCTAATCGCAACGGCGCTGTTCGCGGCGACCGGATCGGGCTATGCGGTTGCGCTCTACATTCTGTTCTGCGCTATCGTCAGCATCAGCGCTACGGCTTTCCTGCCGGACTACACTAACCGCGACATCTCGCAAGAACACGACGCGCCTGCGGATGCGCCACAGACCGCCGCGTCGTGAGATCACCGTCGATCGCCTAACGATCCCGCAGCCCACTTATCGGCCCGATACTGCGGGCAACGAATTGCGGATTATGCTGCCGTGGGGCTTTAATGCTCGGGGCAGCAGTGGGAGGGAGATGATGCGGGTGCTGACGGGCGGCACGTTGATCGACGGGACCGGTGCAGGGCCGGTCGACGTGACGATCGTCGTCAAGGACCAGCGAATCGAGGCTGTCGAGACCCGCGTCTACGGCGAGTGGCCGGCTAACGCCGAAATCATCGACATTTCCGGCATGACCGTCCTGCCGGGGTTGATCGATGCCCACGATCACCTGGCGATGCACGGCTACGACCTGGCCCGGCGCTGGGGCATCGACGAGCCACAGACGACTCGCACCCTGCGCACTGCAAAAGTTCTCGTCGACACCTTGGCCGCCGGCTATACGACGGTGCGCGACGCCGGGGGGCTCGATGCCGGTTTCAAGCGGGCGATCGAGGAGGGCTTGATCGCCGGGCCGAGGCTGGTCCTTTCGCTTGTCATCATCTCGCCGATCGGCGGCATCGGCGACCGGGTCAGCCCTTCTGGATTTTCCTGCTGCGTGCCGAACGATCCACTGCTGCCCGACGGCGTCGTCAACAGCGTGGCCGATGTCCGACCGGTGGTGCGGCGCGTCGTGCGCGCCGGGGCCGACGTGATCAAATGCGCCACCACCGGTGGTGCGAGCTCGCGACCGGGCCATGGACCGCATGACGGTGCCTTCAACCTCGACGAGATGCAGGCCTTGGTCGAGGAGGCGCATGCGCTCGACCGCCGCGTCATTTGCCACGCGTTGGGCGGGCGCGGCTTGCGCGTCGCGGTAGAGGCTGGCGTCGACTCGATCGACCACGGCTGCTACCTCGACCAGGAACCCGAGCTGCTGGAGATGATGGCCCGGCGCGAAATCTTCTTTGTGCCGACCTTCGCGGTCTACGATTACCACCGCAAATCGCCGCTGCCACATGTCCGTGAGCGGGCGGAGCACCTCGAAGAGCACCATAACGCGAGTTTGCGCAGTGCGCTCGCCGCCGGGGTCAAGATCGCCGCCGGAACCGATGCCGGAGGCCACGGCCATCCGCCGAATGCGATCGAGATCGCCTGCCTGGTCCGCGCCGGGATGACGCCGCTCCAGGCCTTGCGCGCGGCGACCGGCTGGGCCGCCGAATGCGTCGGGCGGGAGCAGGATATCGGCACCATCCAGAACGGAAAGCTCGCCGATCTCGTCGTGGTCGCTGGCGATCCACTCGCCGATGTGACGATATTGCAGAATCCCGAGAATATCGCCCTGGTGATCAAAGGCGGCGAGATTGCCGTGAACCGCCTGGGGCGGCTCGAAGGGCAGCGCCGCGCAAAGAGCTGACGGGCCGGCGAAAGTGAGCGCCGTGGTGGCTGATGCCTAAAGTTTGATCGTCTTCGATTGACAACTTTGGCCCGGGCCGGTGTTTTTGGATTGGCGCAAAATATGCGTCACGCTGCTGTCGGTGGTTGTCTTGGATAGGTGCATGGATCGCTCGATACTCGACGGGTACGATCCGCATGGGTTTTATTGCGAGATGCTCGGCAGCCCGGCGAGCGCGGCCGTCAGGGAGCGCCTGTCTGGCCTGTCGATCGATGCCCTAAAGGAGCGGGCCGCCGCCGCCAACGCCGAGCTGTACAACCTCGGGATCACCTTCACGGTCTATTCCGACGCCAAGACGATCGACCGGATTCTGCCGTTCGATGTGTTGCCGCGTGTGCTTTCAGCAGAGGAATGGCGGCATCTGGAAACCGGCATCGTCCAGCGTATCACCGCGCTGAACCTGCTGCTCGACGACATCTACCACGACCAGTTTGTGCTGGGAGACGGCATCGTTCCGCCCGATCTGATCCTTGGCAACCATAACTACCGCCCACTGATGCGTGGCATCGACGTGCCGCACAAGGCTTATGTCAACATTTGCGGCACCGACATTGTGCGCGATGAAAGGGGCGGTTTTCTCGTGCTCGAAGACAATGCGCGCACCCCGTCGGGCGTCAGCTATGTCGTCGAGAACCGGCACATGATGCTGCGCGCCTTTCCCGACCTGCTCGACGACATCGGCCTGCGCCCGATCGACAATTACGGCGCCAAACTGATCGCGGCATTGCAGGAGCTTGCGCCCGCTGCTGTCGCCGACCCGCAAGTCGTGCTGCTGTCGCCCGGCACCTACAATTCGGCCTATTTCGAACATGTCTTTCTCGCACGAGAGATGGGCGTCCCTTTGGTCGAAGGACCGGACCTGGTGGTCGAGGACGAGCGTGTGTGGATGCGTACGACCGGCGGGCTGGCGCGGGTCGATGTGATCTATCGCCGCATCAACGATGATTACCTCGATCCCGAAGCGTTCCTCCCAGACAGTATGCTGGGCGTGCGCGGGCTGATGCGAGCCTATCGCGCCGGCACGGTCGCGCTTGCCAATGCGATCGGCACCGGGGTAGCCGACGACAAGGCGGTTTATGCCTATATGCCTCGGATCATCCGCTATTATCTCGGCGAGGAACCGATTCTGCATAACGTCGAGACCCATATCTGCCGCGAGCCGGCAGCCTTGCGCTATACGCTCGACCATTTGCCGGAGCTGGTGGTCAAGCCGGTCGGCGAAGCCGGCGGGTACGGCATCACGGTCGGTCCCAAGGCGAGCCGATCCGAGCTCGACGATTGCCGGGCGAAACTAGTCGCCGATCCGGCTAATTACATTAGCCAACCCTGCATAAACCTGTCGGTGGCGCCAACCTTGGTCGATGGCCGTATCGAGGCGCGCCACGTCGATTTACGGCCGTTCGCCGTGACCGGGTCGAGCACCTGGGTCTTACCAGGTGGATTGACCCGCGTGGCGCTGCGCCGCGGCTCGCTTGTCGTCAATTCCTCGCAGGGTGGCGGTTCGAAGGATACCTGGGTCCTTGGTTGACGTTCTGCTCGCCCGTTACGCGGACTGCATCTTTTGGCTCGCGCGCTACGTCGAACGTGCCGAAAATTTGGCGCGCATCCTCGACGTCAACGAAACCTTCTCACGCGACAGCCGGGGGGGCCAGAACTGGCGCTCGATCATCCAGCTGAATTCGGACGAAGAGAAGTTCTTCGCCGATGATCGCGAGGTCTCGGCGCAAAGCGTGCTCGAGTTCTACGTCGTCGATGCCGACAATCCGACCTCGATCGTCAGCACCATCCGCGGCGCGCGCGAGAACGCTCGCACCCTACGGCCATTAATCTCGACCGAGATGTGGGTACAGCTCAATGTCTTCTACAACCGCCTCGCCGCACTCAGGGTCGCCGACCTCGCCCCCGGCAGGCTGGCAGCGTTGTTCGCGACGGTAAAGGAAGCCTGCCAGACCCACACCGGCATCACAGAGGGCACCTTCTTCCGTGACCAGGGATGGTACTTCTATCAGCTCGGCCGCTATATCGAGCGCGCCGACCAGACGACGCGACTGCTCGACATCAAATACCACCTGCTGTTGCCCGACGTTGCCGATATCGGCTCGCCGACCGATGTCAGCCAATGGAACGCGCTGTTGCGCTCCGCCGCCGGCTATCACGCCTATCGCCGACTGCACGCGGCCAGCACGACCCCGGCGCGGGTTGCCGGCTTTCTGCTGCTCAACCAAGCCTTTCCGCGTTCGGTTCATCATTGCGTGCGCGAAGTCGGGCGACTTCTGGGCGATGTCAAGTCGCGCTATTCGCTGCGGGGGGGCAATGACGCCGCCGAGGAGCTCGACCGCTTGCGCGCCGTCCTCGGCACGCTCACGATCACGGCGATCCTGAGCGAGGGTCTGCACGAGTTTCTCGATCTAATCCAACAGCAGCTAATCGCTGTCAGCCGCGACCTGTCGATCGCCTTTTTCGGTTACACGCCCGAGGCATCGCAGACGCAGACCGCGGTCGCGCAATAGGCTGGTGCAATGCCTATCATTACTGTGCGTCATGTCACGACCTACCGCTACAAGCAACCGGTTGCTTTTGGCGAGCATCGCATGATGCTGCGGCCGCGCGACAGCTATGACCAAAGGTTGCTCGACAGCAAGCTGGTGATCACGCCCCAACCCGCCGATATTCGCTGGGTCCACGATGTCTTCGGCAATTGCGTTGCGATCGCCCGATTCGCCGGCCGCGCGGCAGAGCTGCGGTTTGAAAGCGTGATCCGGCTCGATCACTCGGCGACCAATGCTCTCGATTTCCAGATCGAAGAGTATGCGACGCGCTACCCGTTCGCCTATGGCGCCGAGGAGATGCCGGATCTGTTGCGGCTGATCGAGCGCCAGTATCTCGATCCCGAGCACGAAATCGACCGCTGGGCATGGCAGTTTTTGCGTCATGACGGACGCAGCAACACGACCGAGCTATTGGCTGCGATGACTCACGCGATCCGGCGCGATCTGACCTATGAGGCCCGCGAAGAGAGCGGCATTCAAGATCCGGTCAAGACTTTGCGAATTGGCAGCGGCAGTTGCCGCGATTTTGCGGTGCTGATGATGGAGGCAGTGCGCTCGCTCGGGCTCGCGGCTCGTTTTGTCAGCGGCTATCTCTATGTTCCCGAGGGCCGGGTCGGCAGCCGGGTCGGCGGCGGCGCCACCCATGCCTGGCTTGAGGTCTATCTGCCAGGCGCCGGCTGGATCGAGTTCGATCCCACGAACGGCAACGTCGGCAATCACGATTTGGTCCGCGTCGCTGTTGTTCGCGATCCGCGGCAGGCTGTGCCGATTTCCGGGAGCTGGACCGGTTTCCCGTCGGACCATCTCGGCATGACCGTAGAAGTCGAGGTCACCGCTGAGGCCGCAGCCGAGGCCGCGTCACAGGAGCGCCGGTCGTTAGCCGGCAGCTGATCTTGGCTGCAGCGAGCCTCGACGCCGGCTGCGCCTAGACATCACCGAGACCGGACTTCTATCATCGGCTCTCCGGGTCTCGCGAGCAGGTCGCGCGCCGGGGGATGGAAGGCCGTGACCAACCCGCAAAATTATCCACGGAAGCGGCCCAATAATCTCCTTGGCTCCGGTGAGGGCCGGCGTTGGCCGACCTATCTCGGGATTACCGGCCTCCTCTTGTTCATTCTGGTGGCGCTGGCCGGTGGGATCATTTGGTACAATTCAAAGAAGTCGAGCGAGCTGGCGATCGCTGCTGCACAGCGGCTAATGCAGGAGGCGGACGATAAAATCACCGATCGGATCAGACTGCTTTACGACCCGATGTATGCGATCGTCGGGATCTCTTCGCTGGTGCAGGAATTGACCACTCCGGCAATCAAGGACGACCCTAACGCGCTGGCCGTGCTGTTGCGGGCGTTGCGTATCTATCCCCAAATATTATCGCTCTATGTCGGGTTTGACGATGGCGAGTTCTTCATGGTGACGCATATCGCCGGAGAAAAGATCGCCGCGTTGCGCAAGGCGTTGCAAGCACCCCCCGAGGCGGTCTTTGGCAACGAGATCGTCACCGACGATACCGCCGGCCAGCGCACCGTGCACTGGGTGTTTCTCGCCGAGGACGGCACGATCGTTGGCCGCCGCGATAAGGCACCGCCGTTCGATCCCCGCGAACGACCTTGGTACGCGGCCGCCAAGCGCAGCAATGTGGTCGAGCACAGCGATCTTTATAGTCGTTTGCTTCAAGCGACGAGCCTGGTTTCACCCTGAGCCGCCGCTTCGGGGGGCCGACGCCGGGTGTGATGGGAGCCGATTTGGCCGCGGTCGATTTGGCGAGTTTTTTGGGAAAGCAGCGAATCACACCGGGCAGCACGGCTTTCATCTTCACCAAGGCGGGCGAGGTGGTAGCGTTGCCCGACCAGAACCGGATCGCCAAAGCGGTACGCGCCAACGGCGAAATCAAGGCGATGCTGCCTAAGATCGCCGATATGAACGATCCGGTTATCAACGGCCTCGTCACCGCCTATCAGAACCAACAGATGGCCGGCACCCGCGTCTACGACGTTGCCGGCCGGACCTTTATCGGCCGGGTGACCGACATCCCGCCGCGCTATGGGCGCGACCAATTGCTGGCGATCGCCGTGCCCGTCGACGAGATCGAGCAGCCGATCATAGACATCCGCAACGACACTCTCCTTTATTCAGTCGCGTTTCTGATCTTCGCGCTGCCTCTCTTCGTGACATTGGTCGTGTTCTGGATCGATCGGCGGCTGGAACGCCGTGCGCCTTGGCCACAGTTCCGGGACGACGAATAGCGCGGGGACAACCGCTTGGCTTCCTTAGCCGATGCGCTGTTCCTCGACAACAACGGTGCCCACTGTCACGAGCTCGTCCTGATACAGCCAACGGGTGAAAAAGCCAGCGAGTGCTGCGCCGATGATCGGGGCCAGCCAGAACAGCCAGAGCTGATGAATGTAGGGCCCGCCGGCAAACAGCGCGGGACCGGTGCTGCGGGCCGGATTGACCGAGGTGTTGGTGACCGGGATCATGATCAGATGGATCAGGGTTAGGCACAGGCCGATCGGGATGCCGGCAAAACCGACCGCGGCGCCCCGCGAGGTTGAACCGATGATTACGAAAAGAAAGAAGAAGGTAGCGACCACCTCACCGATAAAGCAGGCGCCCAACCCGTATTTGCCGGGGCTTAGATCGCCATAGCCGTTGGAGGCAAAACCGCCCGGAACCCAATCGGGTTTACCCGACGCGATTGCATAAAGGATTGCCGCAGCCACAATTGCGCCGATCACCTGGGCGATGATGTAGGGCAGCACGTCCGCGGCCTTGAACCGCCCGCCGGCCCAAAGCCCGATCGTCACGGCCGGGTTGAAATGGCCCCCCGAGATGTGTCCGACGGCATAGGCCATCGTCAGCACGGTCAGTCCGAAGGCGAAGGCCACTCCGAGGAACCCGATGCCGAGTGATGGAAATCCGGCAGCGAGCACGGCGGCGCCGCACCCACCAAAAACCAACCAGAGCGTGCCGAAGAATTCCGCAGTGGCACGACGCGTCATGTCCATAGTAACTTCTCCGATTCGATGCGGCTGATCGGGCTCAACGAGCCTGACCCGCTGGTTGGCGTAACAGGCTGCACAAAATTGCATCAGGTGCAACAGCTCTCTCGATTTCCATACTAAAGGGCGATGAGTTGCATTTTTTGGAGAGACGGGCGATGCACCGCGGCCACCGGCCGATTCGGCTTTAATCCGGCCAGCGTCGATGCACCCAGAGCCACAACTCGGGGCGGTCGCGAATCCACGCCTCGAGGGTCGCATTGACCGCCGTCATCAGAGCGGCAGCGTCGGCCTGACGATCACCGCTTCGAGACAAGGGCAATGGCGGTGAGACCGTAACCCGGAAGCGCGCCCCCGCGAGCCGCTCGACCCGAAGCGGAAACACGTCGCAGTCGAAGCGGAGCGCCAGAAAAGCGAGGGCAGAGCTGGTCATCGCGGGGCGACCGAAGAACGGAACCGGGATTCCGTCATTCATCTTCTGGTCAGCGAGCAAGCCTAGATGCATCCCACGATTTAGCGCCAAAATCGCACGCCGCGCCGCAACGGCGCCCTTTGGGATGAACTCCTCGCGATCGCCGCGCAACTTCGCGATCAAGCGGTCGATCAACGGATTGTTGGCGGCGCGATAGATCTGGGCGACCGAGATCCCGTACTGGACGCCGGCGAGCGAGCCGATCTCCCAATTGGCGATATGGCCGGAAAAGACGATCATCCGCCGCCCGGCAACGACCGCTTGGTCGATATGCTCGAACCCGTGGGTCTCGACCCGTCCGCCGGGCTCAAAGACGCGGAATCTCCGGAGGTGCGGGTACTCAGCCGCGACGCGGCCGAGATTGTCCCACATGCCGACGACGATCTGCTCGATTTCAGCGTCGGGAAGGTCAGGAAACGCGCGGCGAAGATTGAGGCGGGCCCTTTTGGAGGTGCCGAGAAACGGGCCGATCCACCGGCCCAGCATGCCGCCGAGGGCGGAGGCAAAATCGATCGGCAGTAATCCGGACACACCGAAGAAGGCCGCTGCCCCCCAAGCCTCTAGGCGATGGCCGAACCGGGGCGCCTCAACAAGGGTATTCGCCTGCGCCGTGTCCATTGCCCTGGGCGGATAGCACATCGGGGCCGAGAAGGCCATCGAGGGCGGCAAGATCGGGCCAGCGGACTTCCACCTCGAGTACCTCGATCCCAGCTCGCGCCGCGGGCGGCACCCGCACATAGTCTTTTGCCGTCGTCACCAGCCGCGCTTTCTCGCGCGCCGCCGACCGGTGCAGTTCGACGATCTCATCGAAGCGGAACGGGTGGTGGTCGGGAAAGCGGCGCGCGGCGACGAGTTCGACGCCGAGCCCGCGTACGGTTGCGAAGAATTTTTCCGGCCGCGCGATCCCGGCAAAGGCGACGGCCCGGCTCCCCGCGAGCCGGGCGCCGTCCACTGCCGTCAGCACCGCAGGTACGATCGGCCGACTGGCATCGGCGGCGATTGATCGGTGCGGTAGCGTCTCGCCGTCGGTCGCGAGCAGCACCACGCCATCGGCGCGGGCGAGACCGCGGCGCAGGCTCTCGCGCAATGGGCCACCGGGGATCACCCGCCGATTGCCGAAGCCATAAACGGCGTCGACGACGATCAGCGCCAGGGTTGCGGCGACGGTCGGATTCTGGAATCCGTCATCGAGCAGGATAGCTTTGGCTCCGGCCGCGACCGCGGCGGCAACCCCCGCGCCCCGGGCGCGGGCGACCCAACACGGCGCGCGTGAAGCCAGCAACAATGCCTCATCGCCGACTGCAGCGGCGTTGTGCCGCGCCGGATCGACGCGAACCGGGCCAGCGATCCGGCCACCATAACCGCGCGTCACCACATGAACCGCGATGCCACGCGTCGAGAGGTATGCGGCGAGCGCCAGCGCGACCGGGGTCTTCCCGGCACCGCCGGCTACCAGATTGCCGACGCAGATGACCGGCAGCGGCGGACGATACGGCCGTGCCAAGGCGCGGCGGAGCCGGCCTGCGGCATCCCAAGCTGCGCCGATCGGCAGCAGCAGATCAGCCGCAAGCCCCGGCTCCCTCCCCCAAAACTCCGGAGCGGTTCGCATCAGGCCCGCAGCGAATGCGACGCCCCGGCGCAGCCTTCGATCAGTGCGCCTTCCGCCGGCCCGTTTTTCACCGGCGCGAGCCCGTCGAGCCAAGGGGCGAGATGGTCAAGGATGGAGTTGAGAATACTCTGGCCGGCAGCCGCCGCCCGCGCGGCAGCCGCGCAACGTGTCGCACGCAGCCCGCGGTCAGTGAGGAGCGCTGCCACGGCCCGGGTCAGCTCTTCGGCGCCGGTCACAACCTCTGCCGCCCCGGTCGCCGCCAGCGCCGAGGCCATCGCGACGCAATTGCTCATGTCCGGCCCGTGCAATATGGCGCAGTCGAGGCGCGCCGCCTCGAATGGGTTGTGCCCGCCGTTCCGCGTCAGCGAACCCCCGATAAATGCAATCCCGGCGAGACGGTAAAACAGGCCAAGTTCGCCAATCGTATCCGCAAGGTAGACCGCAGTCTCGTCGCTGATCGGCTCACTGTGGCTGCGCCGAGCGACCTGTAGCCCGTGCTCGGCGAGCATCGCGGCGATGGCGTCACCGCGCACCGGATGGCGGGGGGCAATGATCGTCAACAGGCCGGGCTGGTCAGCAGCGAGACATCTATGGGCGGCGGCGGCGATCTCCTCTTCGCCCGCGTGAGTGCTGGCGGCGAGCCATCGCGGGCGCGAGCCGATCTGTCGGCGCAGCCGCCAGAGCTGCGCCTGGTCGACCGGCAGGGTGGCGCTTGCAGCCTTGAGGTCGCCGACCGCGGCGACATCGCGGGCGCCGAGTCGGTGCAGCCGCTCCGCCTGGTCCGCATCCTGAGCGAGGCATTGCGAGAAAGCGCCGAGCATCGGGCCGATTAGTCCGGGCCACCGGCGCCAGCGCCGGTATGAGCGCGCCGATAGCCGGCCACTGACCAACATCATCGGAATCTCGCGCGCATGCGTCGTCAGCACCAAGTTCGGCCACAACTCGGATTCGACCCAGAGCGCCAGGTCCGGTCGCCAGTGATCGAGAAAACGTCCGATCCAGCCCGGCAGGTCGACCGGCACGAATTGATGGCGCGTCCGCGGCGGCAGCCGCCCTTCTAGTAGCCGGGCCGAAGCGACCGTGCCGGTAGTGACGAGGATTTCGAGCGCGGGCCGCATTTCGATCAGCCGTTCGATCAGCCGCAGCGTCGCCGTCGCCTCGCCGACACTCGCGGCGTGAACCCACACCAGCGGTCCCGGCGGTCTGGCACCGCATGCAAAACCCTGGCGTTCGCTCAAGCGCCGTCCGTCCTCCTTGCCGTGCCGGAGGCGTCGTTTCAGATACAGCAGCACGAACGGCGCCAGCGGCCGGGTCAGGACGCGATAGACGAGCGGCAACATCAGCGCGGCTTTTCCGGTTGAACGGCTTGGCGCGGCGAGGGCGCCTTGCACTGGCCACTTGCCCCTTTGCGGGACGAGGAAGACAGCCTCGCGTCGGGTGGCTGAAGAGCCCTTACCCCGTGCCCGACGCGGTGGTCGGCTTCGTCGACCATTTCGATCATACGCGCCTCGATCAGGGATCGGGCGTGCTCGACTCCAGTCTCGTCAAGGTCGGGAGCGATTTCGATCGGCTGACCCCACAAAAACAGACCACGCCCGAACGGCAACGCGACATGGAAATGGTCCCAACTTGGGAACATCCACCGGCGGCTCGTGGCATAGGTGATTGGCACAATCGGCACCTGGGCCAGCCTCGCGGCATTAACGATGCCAATGCTGACGGTCATCGCCGGGCCGCGCGGCCCATCCGGAGTGATCGCCACACAATCCCCTTCCTTCAACTTTTTGAGCAGGTTGCGGAAAGCCGCTGAGCCACCACGGCGGGTCGAACCGGCGATCGCCTGGATACCGAAATACGACACGGCGTCGGCAATAATTTGTCCGTCGCGGTGCGCCGAAATCAGCATGTGCATCGGGGCCATTCGCTGCCACGCCATCGGAATCATCATCATGCGCCCGTGCCAGAATGCGCCGATGAAAGCTCGACCCCCGGCGATCAGCCGGCGTGGCGCCTCACCGCCCTCTACGGTCCACCGGTTGGTGCGATAGACGAAGCGAATGTAGCACTGCATCGCCCAACATGCCGCTCGCCGCAGCCGAGCGTTGTGCATGAGGCGCCGCCACATGCCGCGCCTGGTAAAGATCAGCGCCACGCCGCTATTGCGCTTGAGCGGCAGCGGCGACGTCTCGCTCATCTGCGAACTGCATCGCATAGAGCCGCGCATAGAGACCGCCGCGGGCGAGCAGCTCAGTGTGCCGGCCGCTCTCGGCGATGCGCCCGCGATCGACCACGCAGATCAGATCTGCGCCCTGGACCGTCGACAGCCGGTGGGCGATGACCAGGGTCGTGCGCCCGCGGATCAACGTGCGCAACGCAGCCTGCACCTGGCGTTCGGACTCACTGTCGAGGGCCGAGGTCGCCTCGTCGAGCAGCAAGATCGGGGCGTCCTTGAGCATCGCCCGGGCAATCGCCAGGCGCTGGCGCTGCCCGCCGGAGAGGCGCACACCGTGCTCTCCGACCTGCGTGTCGTAGCCGTTCGGCAGCTCTCTTATGAACTCGTCGGCGCCGGCGGCGCGGGCTGCCGCCTCGATATCGGTCGCTGCGGCACCGAACCGCCCATAGGCGATGTTGGCCCGCAGAGTGTCATCGAACAGCGTGACCTCCTGGGCGACGAGCGCCACCGCACCGCGCAGCGAGGCCAAGGTCACGCTGCGGATATCCTGCCCGTCAATCGCGATGCTGCCCTCCTCGACATCGAAAAAGCGGGGGATCAGGTTAAGGATGGTCGATTTGCCGGCCCCCGATGCGCCGACCAGCGCGACCGTACGCCCGGGCGGGACGGTCAGTGAGACGTCGTCGAGAGCGACGGCGCCGGGAGCGTATCCGAAGCGCACTCGGTCGAAGCGGATTTCGCCGCCGGCCACGCACAGTGGCTGAGCGCCCGGCATGTCTCGAATTGTTGGCTCGACGTCGAGCACCTGGAAGATTCGTTGGGCCGCGGCGAGGCCTTCCTGCAGCGAGGCGTTCAGGTTGGCTAGGCTCTTTAACGGCTGATAGGCGAGCAGCAGCGCTGTAATGAACGAGAAGAAGGCGCCTGGCGTCCGGGTCCCGACGATGACCTGATGACCGCCATAAAGAATGACGATCGCGATTGCCGCGCCGCCCAATGTCTCCATCATCGGCGAGGCGCGTGAGCGCGTCCGGGTTGCCCGGTCGATCAGCGCGAACAGCCGTTCGAACAGGCCGGCCGCCCGCCGCTCCTCGTAATCCTCCATGCCATAGGCCTTGACCAGGCGGGCGCCCTGAAAGGTCTGACTGAGCAGCGTCGTCAGCTGGCCAATCTCGGCCTGCGTGTTCGCCGAAACCCGGCGCATGCGGCGGCCGATGCCAACGATCGGACGGATCGCCACCGGGAAGACGAAAAACGAGACCAATGCCAAGAGCCAGTCCTGATAGAACATAACCCCGACCAGGAAAGCCACGGTCAGCGCATCCTTGCCGATCGCACCGAGAATGTTCGCCGCGGCGTTGCGCAGCAGCACGGCGTCGCTGGTAAACCGCGAGATCAAAGTCCCGCTCGGATGTGCGTGAAAATAGGCGAGATCGGCACGCATCAGCCGGGTGAACAGCGCGATCTGCACATCGGCGATGACGCGCTGGCCAACGCGGTTCATCAGCACCGCCTCGCCGTAATCGGCGAGACCCTTGACGACGGCGATGGCCAGTGCGCCGCTGGCGATCAGCAGCAGGAGCGAGCTGTCGCGGCCGACAAAGATGCGGTCAAGAACGGGCTGCATCAGCCAGGCGCGCAGCGCCGTGCTGCCGGCCGCCATCCCCATCAGCAAGAACGCGAGCGCGACCCGCGGCAAATGCGGGCGCATGAAATCGCGCGCCAAGCGCCATACGAGCGCGGCAGTGCGCGCGCCCTCCTCAAGGATCGGCGGCTTTCCGAACATGGGTCCCCGCCGCCAGTGTTAAAGACGGGGGCCACCCTTGGCAAGGGCGGCGGCGTTCTGCGGGGGCTTGCCCGCCGCGCCGCCGCCGCCCTGCGACCCTACGCCGGGTAGGAGACGAAGCACTTATCCGACGCAAAGATGTGCGTCTCGATGTAATCGTGCACGATCGGCTTCCGGTCGAGCGTCTCCATCGCCCCCATCAGTGCGCACCAGTTCAGCATTTCGTGCTGCCCGGCCTGCTCCATCGCCTTCAGCGGACGCTTTCGCCAAGTATCGTAATCGCGCTGGGACAACGCGTCGAACAGCAGCCGGTCAGCCTTTTGGTCGGGCCACATATAGCCGTTGGTCGGCGACAAGAAGCAATGGGACCAGCTCGACGAGGCGATCACCGCTACCCGCCACGGCGAATCCGCAAAGGTCTCGGCCACCGCCTTGCCGATCTCCATGCAGCGCCAGGGATGCGGCGAAGGCGGATCACCAGCGATCGACGGATCGCGCGGCGGCATGAAAAGGGCCGCGGTACCGCCCTTGGCGTGCAACAGGTTGCTGCCGTAGCAATTGATCGCGAACGGCACCACCGGGTACGGGAAACCCTTCCTATCCCAATCGAGATAGAGGAAGGTGTTGGTGAAGGCGTGCGCCAGCGGATGGTGCAGCGGCTGATAAGCATAGGCCATGTCGACGCCGCGCTCGATCAGCCCGGTGGCGAGATGCTTGGCGGCCTCGCGGTGGCCGTGCAATTTCAACGCCCAATCGCCCGGCTCGCCCCAACGATTGGTGCGGCCGCCATTGCCGTTCTTCCACGGCTGAACCGCGAAATCGTCGTCATAGCCGAGCAGGCAAAAGGCCGGGATGATGTCCTCGCGGAAATTCTCATACTGGTCGTCGCCCCAGACCAGCACGACATCCGGGTTGAACGCGTCGAGCGACTTGCGCACGGCCCGGAAGCCCTCGGCCATCCGAGCGCTGTAGCGCTGGGCCGACGAAAAACCCTCGTCATTGCCTAGCTCGGCGACAAGCTCGGCCGGCCAGTTGGCCGGGTTCTTGTAGTGCTCGGGCACATTGGGTGCAGTCAGCAGACGGTAAAACAGCGACGGCAGCTGCTCGTCGGGGACCGTCAGCCCCGGATAGTGGGTGCAGCCAAGACCGAGAATCTCGCCCATTTCCCTGCTCCTCTGCCGAAGCGCCGCGCCGGACCCGGCGCTGCTGTTTGAAGCCGGCACCGATCCTATCCGATTTCGCCCCGCCCGGCACGGATATTAGAGCCCGGGTTGGCAACGGGCATAGAGGCCCGGGTGTGGAAAGGCGCAACGGAGTAGTCACAAAGGGGGAGCGATATGCTTGCTCATCCGAAAGGGGCTCAAATGAGAGGCGGTGCAGGCGCAGGTTCAGAACCTGTCTTAGCGTCACCGCACTCGATCTGCGATACGTCGACTTAAGCGTCAGCGCTGGCGCGCCGGCGACGGAGGGCGATTATCCCGATGGCTCCGACGCCAAGGGCAAGCAAGCCGAAACTGGCCGGCTCGGGTGCTGCGACGACCTCGCCGGCGGTGAAAAAGCGGGTGTCCGCGCCGGGATTGCCGGTGTCCGGCCCGGGGCAGGTAAAAGCCGCACACTCATACGATGAGGCCAGAACGATCGGGTCCGGTCCGCTCGATTCTAGCGAGTTCTGGAAAACGATGTGCAGATCCAGATTGTACGACGGCGAAAAGAAATCCACGCCGAAAGCGGGCGGTGCGTTTGGCACGATGTCAGACGGGTCGGGCGGCGCATACGAAAACCCTCCGAGCAAGGTGCCGCCAGTGGTGGTGACGGCAACCGGCGCGATCAGATAGCCGTAGGGTCCGATCGTGAACTTGCCGGATACGGTACCGCCATCATCGAGTTCGGCGCCTTGCAAGACCCACGTCGTCGGCAGGGCGAACGCCGTATCGCTGCCGGCGCCGCAGACGCCCGCAACGATTGCGACTGCGAGTGCGCCGGCGGCGAGCTTTCCGGTTATCTTAGTTCCGATCATCTTGCCATCTTCCCTCGCTGCAGCCAGCAAAAGAGCGCCAATCTGCGTTGCTCAACACAAAGAGGCCGATGAACACAGCAATGTTGACGAAGCATATTAAAGATCGGCTCTCGCCGGCCCATTTCGATGAAATTTAGCCAAAATAAACAGCATGTCAAATGGACATATGGTAAACGATGATTTTATTTATTAACGTCCACCGATTCGACTCGCTCGGACCTCATCGTCTCTCTAGATCGGCGAAGAGGCCAGCTCAGGCGCCGGCGACGGTCAGGTTGTCGATCCGCAGGGTCGGTGCGTCCATGCCGGCCCTGAATTCCAGATCGTCGGCGGCGACCATGTCGGCGAAAATATTCTTAAGATTGCCGGCGACCGTCATCTCGCTGACCGGAAAAGCGATCTCGCCCTTGTCGATCCAAAAGCCCGCCGTTCCCCGGCTGTAGTCCCCGGTCACCCCATTGACCCCCATTCCCATCATCTCGGTCACGTAAAACCCGCTCTCGATGTCTGATATCAGCGCCTGCGGGCTGACTGCGCCGGGCTCGATCCACACATTTGTCGCCGACGGTCCGGGCGGCGAGGAAGTACCGCGTGCCGCGTGTCCGGTAGTCTTGAGGCCCAACTGGCGGGCGGAACGCAGATCGAGGAGCCAAGTGGTCAGCACACCTTTGTCGACGATCGCGCGGCGGTGGTTGGCGATGCCTTCGCCGTCGAACGGCTTGGAGCGCAGACCGCGCCGCCGGTGCGGGTCGTCGACGATGGTGATCGCCTCAGGAAAGATGCGCTCACCAAGGCGGTCCTTCAAAAAGCTGGTGCCGCGGGCGATTGACGGGCCCGAGATCGCCACCCAGCAAATGCGAAATAAAGCTGCGGGCAACTCGAGGATCGAACACCACTGGGCACCGGCAGGTCGGCATCTTCCTGGCGCCCAGCCGTTTGACCGCGCGTTCCCCGGCGGTCTTGCCGATCTCGACCGGGTCGCGCAGATCGGCAGCATAGACCGAGCTGGAATAATCATAGTCGCGCTCCATGCCGGTGCCTGTGCCGCCGATAACCGACGCGCTGACCCCGTGGCTCGAACCCCGGTACGTCCCGGCAAAGCCGTTCGAAGCGACGAGCGCGATCTCGGAACGGCCCCACCCGGCTTCGGCGCCCTCGGAATTGGTCACCCCGTTGACCGCGAGGGCGGCTTCCTCGGCGGCGCGCGCCCGCTCGATCAGCACCTCCGCGCTGGGCTCCTCGGGGTCGAACATGTCGAGCGTAGGCCAGTTCCGCGCGATCTCATTGGGCTCGGCGATGCCGCAAAAGGGGTCCTCAGGAACGGTCTTGGGCCATCGCCACAGCGCGCTCGACGAGTTCACCGAGCGCTTTCGGCGAGCGGTCGCTCGACGAGACGATCGCCTGCTGTCGGCCGATGAAGACCCGCAGGCCGAGATCCTGGCCTTCGGAGCGCTCGAGCTTTTCGGTCTTGCCGAGGCGGCGTCCATGGGACAACGAGACGCCCTCGAACAGCACGGCGTCAGCAGCGTCGGCGCCCGCTCGGCGCGCGCGGCCGATCAGATCGTGCAGCAGGTCCAGAGCCGCCGAGTTTTGGCTGATATCGTTCATCAGGTCTCCGCTCATTTCCAGATGGGTTTGCCCGATCCGGGCAGTTCGTAGCTCGTCCACTTACTCGTCACGTCGGCGATGACCGCCTCGGTCATACGGATCGGCCGGCCCCACTCGCGTCGCGTCTCCGGTGGCGACTTTCCGGTCGCGTCGAGGCCGATCTTGCCGCCGAGGCCCGATTCGGGCGAGGCGAAGTCGAGATAGTCGATCGGGGTGTTGTCGATCAGGGTCACATCGCGCACCGGGTCCATGCGGGTCGAGATCGCCCACATCACATCTTTCCAGTCACGCGCGTCGATGTCGTCGTCGACGACGATGACGAACTTTGTGTACATGAATTGGCGCAGGAACGACCAGATCCCCATCATCACGCGCTTGGCGTGGCCGGGGTAGGCCTTGCGGATCGCCACCACCGCGATGCGATAAGAGCAGCCTTCGGGCGGCAGCCAGAAATCGACGATCTCAGGGAATTGCTGCTGCAACAGGGGGATGAAGACTTCGTTCAACGCCTCGCCGAGGATCGAGGGTTCGTCGGGTGGGCGGCCGGTATAGGTTGACAGATAGATCGGGTTCTGCCGCATCGTGATCGCCGATAGGCGAAAGACCGGGAACCGCTCGACCGAATTGTAATAGCCCGTGTGATCGCCATACGGGCCCTCGTCGCCGTATTCGTCTAGCGAGACATGGCCTTCGAGCACGATCTCGGCCTGCGCCGGCACTTTCAACGGCACGGTTTTGCAAGCGACCAGCTCGACTTTGCGACCTCGCAACAGCCCGGCGAACTGGTATTCCGACAATGTGTCTGGGACCGGCGTCACCGCGGCGAGGATGGTGCCCGGATCGGCGCCGATGACCGCCGCCGCCGGCAATGGTTCGCGGCGCTCTGCGCTCCAGCGCTGATGGTGCTGCGCCCCGCCGCGATGCTTGAGCCAGCGCATCAAGGTGGTGTCGCGGCCGGTCACCTGCATGCGATAGATGCCGAGGTTGAAGCGGTCTTCGGGGCGCTCGCCCGGCCCCTTGGTCACCACCAAAGGCCAGGTGATCAGCGGCGCCGGCTCCCCTGGCCAGCAGGTCTGGACCGGCAATGTGGCGAGATCGATCTCGGTCCCGCGCAATACGATCTCCTGGCACGGCGCGGCGCCCACGGTCCGCGGGCGCATCGCCATCACCGTGCGCAATAGCGGCAGCAGCTCGAGCGCCTCGCGCCAGCCGCCGGGCGGCTCCGGCTGTTTCAGAAAGGCGAGCGTCCGGCCGATCTCGCGCAGGCCGCCGGGCTCGCGGTCCATGCCCCAGGCGACGCGCTCGATGGTGCCAAACAAATTGACCAACACCGGCATCGAATGTTTCTTGCCGTCTTCGCCTGTCACGTTCTCGAACAGCACCGCCGGTCCGCCCTCGGCCAACAGACGCGTCTGGATCTCGGTCATTTCGAGATGCGGCGACACCGGCGCCGCGACCCGCGCCAGCCGCCCATTGGTTTCGAGCCGGTCGATAAAGTCACGCAGGCTGGCATAGGGCATGCCGCGCTATATGGGTGCAGCCCGGCCAATTGACGAGCGTGCCTCAAGGCGACAGCACCTGCCACACGACGCCGTCGCGGGTGTCGGTGTCTTCGAGTTCTCGGCTCGTTGGCACGGTATAGGAAGCAAGTTTACGCAAGCCGTCATTCGGCAGATAGGCGCGCCCGGGGTCGCCGAGCAGCACGAGACAATCACCCCCCGCCAGCGCCCGCAGCCATGGTATGACGCGATGTGCCATATCGCGCTCGTAGCAGACATCGCCGGCAGTAACGACCTGCCAACGGGGGTCGACGGCGTCAATCGCATCCGCGGTCATTGTCTCGACCACGACATCGTTCAGTGCGGCATTGGCGGCGATTGCGGCGCGGGCGAAATCATCGATCTCAGCGGCGAGCACAACGCGAGCTCGAGCCTTGGCAGCGGCGATAGCGACCAGTCCCGAGCCGGAGCCAAAATCGAACACACAGCGTCCGGCTACCGTCTCGGGACGATCGAGCAGGTAGCGGGCGAGTGCCTGGCCGCCGGCCCAGGCGAATGCCCAAAACGGCGGGGGCACGCCGCCGCGCGCCAGGCTTTCTTCGCTGGCCTGCCAGATCGGGGTAACCTCGGTCGCCAGATGGAGTCGGATCTCGGGTACCAGCGGCGGCGCTGCCACCGCAGTGTTACGGCGGACGAAAAGGGCCGGATCCAAAGGAGAGCTCAGATCAGGTGACCAGCGACGATCCCGGCGAGCATCAGCCAGCCGACCGAGCGGTTCGAGCGGAACTTGGCAAGGCAATCGGCCGGCTGGTCGATATTTACACGAGCCGCCTGCCAGAGAAGCTGCACCGTCGCAGCGGCGAGCCCGGCCCAGAACCATCCGCCGAGCCCCGCCGCTCGGCCCGCCAGCCCCCACAGCAGCACAGCGGCGGCGTAGAAGACAAAGAGCCACGGGCGAGTGTACTGTCCAAGCGCCAAGGCCGAAGATTTGACGCCGATCAGCGCGTCATCTTCCTTGTCCTGATGCGCGTAGATCGTGTCGTAGCCGATGGTCCAGAAAACTCCACCGAGATAGAGCAGCAGCGCCGGCCGGCCGAGCGTCGCGGTAACCGCGGTCCAGCCGACCAGCGCGCCCCAATTGAAGTTGAGGCCGAGGAACACCTGCGGCCAATAAGTAACCCGCTTCATGAACGGATAGCTGCCGATCAGCGCCAACACCGCGATGCCGAGGATGATGCTGGCGCGATTGAGGCTAAACAACACGGCGGCGCCGACTGCCAGTTGCAGCAGCAGAAACTCCACCGCCTGATGCACCGTCACCGCGCCGCTCGGCAATGGCCGCAGCCGGGTGCGCGCCACCTGCCCGTCATAGTGGCGGTCGGCGACGTCATTCAGGGTGCAGCCGGCGCCGCGCATGACCACGGCGCCGAGCGCGAACAGCGCCATCAACCGCAGGTCCGGCCAGCGCGGCGCGGCGAGCGCGATCCCCCACCACCCGGGGAACAGCAAGAGCCACGTCCCGATCGGGCGGTCAAGCCGGGCTAGACGGGCATAAGGCCGGACGCCTGCCGGCAAATAGCGCTCTACCCAATCGCCTGGGCGAATATCGCTCGGACCGGCATCTATTGCCGAATGTCCCTCACCCTCCCGCGACGCGGGAGGGTGAGGGGCAACCGGACCTGGGGGAGACAAGTGCATGATCATTTTCTTGACCCAGAACCTAATCTAGCTGTCGAAGCGACGCAATTCGAGGATCCCGGCATGAATGAGCGCCCTAAAGCCCGGCTTTACGTTGCAGAACCATTCGCACCCGGCGGGTCAATCGAACTCGCGCCGGGACAGGCACATCACCTGCGCACCGTCCTGCGTCTCGAGGCCGGTGCTATGGTAGCGGCGTTCAATGCGATGGACGGCGAATGGCTCTGCAATATCGCCGACCTCTCGCGGGACCGCGGCCGGCTCATGGTCGACCGCCTAATCCGGCCGGCCGAGGTCGAGTGGGATCTCTGGCTGGTGTTTGCACCGATCAAGCGGGCCCGTCTCGACTGGCTGGTCGAGAAGGCGACCGAACTCGGCGCCGGGGCGTTGCTGCCGGTGTGGACGCAGCGAACTCAAACCGAGCGCCTCAATCTCGATCGGCTTCGCGCGCATGCAGTTGCCGCTGCCGAGCAGACCGAGCGACTCTCGGTCCCCAAACTGCACGAACCGCAGGCGCTCGATCGCGTGCTCGGCAGCTGGCAGCCGGAACGGCGTCTGATCGTCTGTGACGAGACCGGCGCCGGCGAGCCGATTGGCGCCGCCGTTACGCGGCTCGGCGTTGGACCGACAGCGCTGCTGACCGGCCCCGAGGGCGGTTTCGCCGAGACGGAGCTTGACGCTCTGGGGAAACTCTCCTTTGTTACTCGCGTCGGGCTCGGGCCCAGGGTGTTGCGCGCCGATACGGCTGCGCTCGCGGCGCTGGCGGTGTTGCAGGCGATCGCAGGCGATTGGCGCCGCGTCCGCGGCGAGTGAGCGCTTGTCGTTCGGCGCGCAACGAACTGCTGCTATTCCGTCCGGCCCAAATATCCAGGGAGTTCCGCCGCGAATGACAACCACGCCGAGCACGCCCGGAGAACCGATCACCGACAAGCGACAGCTCGTCGAATACCTCGATTCCGGGTCGAAGCCGCCGGCGGCATGGCGGGTCGGGACCGAACACGAGAAATTCGTCTTCCGGCGCTCCGATCGACGCCGAGTGCCCTATGAAGGGCCGCATGGCATCGCCGCATTGCTGCAGGGAATGACTCGCTTCGGCTGGAAACCCGTCGTCGAAAACGGCAACACGATCGCGCTGTCTAACGACGCCCAATGTTCGATCACCCTCGAACCGGGCGGACAGTTCGAATTGAGCGGCGCGCCGCTCGAAAGCGTGCATCAGACCTGCGACGAGGTGCACGAGCATCTGCGCCAGGTGCGTGAGGTTTGCGACGAACTCGGGCTCGGCATGCTCGGGCTCGGCTTCGATCCTAAATGGCGGCGCGAAGACATTTCGTGGATGCCCAAGGCGCGCTACCGGATCATGCGCGATTACATGCCGAAAAAAGGGCGGCTCGGCCTCGACATGATGCTGCGCACCTGCACGGTGCAGACCAACCTCGACTACCAGTCCGAAGCCGACATGGTCAAAAAATTCCGGGTAAGCTTGGCATTGCAGCCGGTGGCGGTGGCGCTGTTCGCCAACTCGCCGTTTGTCGAGGGCAAGTCGTCGGGTCTGCTGAGTCATCGCAGTTATATCTGGACTGACACCGACCCCGACCGTTGCGGAACCCTGCCGTTTGTTTTCGAACCAGGTTTTGGGTTCGAGCGTTACGTCGACTACATGCTCGACGTGCCGATGTATTTCGTTTACCGCGACGGCCGCTATATCGATGCAAGCGGTCAGTCGTTCCGCGATTTCATCGCCGGGCGCCTGCCGGCCCTGCCCGGCGAAATCCCGCGATTGGGAGACTGGATCGACCACCTGACGACTGCCTTTCCTGAGGTCCGGCTCAAGACTTTTCTCGAAATGCGCGGCGCCGATGGCGGGCCGTGGCGGCGCCTGTGTGCGCTGCCGGCCTTGTGGGTCGGGACTCTGTACGATTCGACCTCGCTCAACGCCGCCCACGACCTCGTCGCCGATTGGACCGCGGAGGAGCGCGAGGCGATGCGCCGCGACGTGCCGCGGCTGGCATTGGCGACCCCGCTGCGCACCCGCACCTTGCGCGATGTGGCGCTCGAAGTGCTGGACATCGCTCGCGAGGGGTTGCACCGCCGCGCTCGCCGCAGCGCCTTCGGCGAGGACGAAACGCATTATCTCGACCCGCTGTTTGCGATCGCCGGTTCCGGCCGCACCCCGGCCGAAGAATTGCTCGAAGATTTCCGCACCCGCTGGCACGGTGAGATCGACCCGGTCTTCACCGATTACGCGTATTAGGAACTTAATCCTACTCCCGTTCCAGGCCGGCTCCCCCGGCGAGCTCGGCGTAAAAGCCGAATGAGTCTTTGGGCCTGCGTTCGAGCGTTTCATAGTCGACATGGACTAGGCCGAAGCGCTTGCTGTAGCCGAATGTCCACTCGAAATTGTCCATTAACGACCAGACGAAATAACCGCGCACCGGAACCCCAGCTTCGATCGCGTCGAGCACGGCGCCCAAATACCCCCGCAAATAGCTGACACGCTGCTCGTCGCGGATGCGCCCGTCCTGCTCCACCTGATCGGGGAAGGCAGCGCCGTTTTCGAGAATATAGATCGGCAGATCCCCGCTATAGCGCTCCTTGACCTCGATCATCACCCCGCGAAAGGCGTCGGGTGCGATCTCCCAGCTCATGTCGGTGGCCGGCGTACCGGACGGCGGCGGCAGGGTGCCCACCTCAAACGGATGGTCGGGGTCGCGGCGCACCCGCGATCGCGTGTAGTGGTTGAAGGCGAAATAATCGAGCTTCTGCTGAATGATCTCGAGGTCGCCGGACTGGACCAGCGGCTCAACCATCTCGGGGGCGAGGGGTTCGGGATAGTGCCCGAGCATCTGCGGGTCGGGAAACGAACGGTTCCATAGGGCGTCGAGCATCAAGGTTGCGATCTCGTCTTCCTCGCGGTCGCTCGCCGGCTCGCGCGGATGAAAATTGTAGATGTTGCCGAGCAACAGATCGGCGCGCTCCGAACGCATCGCGGCAACACCCAACCCGTGCGCAATATTCATGACATGGATTGCGGTCAACGCGCTGACGCGGCCGCGAATGCCCGGCGCGTGCTCGCCATCGCCATAGCCCTTCACGCAAGCACAATTGGGCTCGTTGAACGTTGCCCAGTGCTTGACCCGATCGCCCAACCGCCGCACCGTCAGATGCGCGTATTCGGCAAACCAGGACGCCGTGTCGCGGTTTTGCCAGCCGCCGCGATCTTCAAGCGCCTGTGGCAAGTCCCAATGGTAGAGGCAGATCCAGGGCTCGATGCCGCTCCCGAGAACGCCGTCGACGAGCCGATCGTAGAATTCCAGCCCCTTGGCGTTTGTCCCACCCCGACCCTCGGGGAGGATGCGTGGCCAAGACGTAGACAAACGATAGGCGCCTAGGCCGAGTTCGCGCATTAGCGCCACATCCTGCGGCCAGCGATGGTAATGGTCGCAAGCAATGTCGCCGGTGGCGCCGTCGAGGATCTTGCCTGGTAGGTGGCTGAACGTATCCCAGATCGACGGCCCGCGCCCGTCCTCCCTGACTGCGCCCTCGATCTGGTAAGCTGCCGTCGAGGCGCCCCACAGAAACCCGTCGGGGAAATGCGTCGCCATTGCTCGGCCTCACTGCTCGTTGCGCTGCGCCGAAATGAAACCCGACCGGGCGTGGGGATCACGCCGGCCGCGGATCTGCCAGCGCATCATCCATGTGCTCGTACCGCTACCGTTGGCGCGCTCTCGATAATCTGCGGGCCGTCGCCGAGGCGCGCTCGTCGCCAACCCGCGGGATCGCGCATCGCCGCCGCGGGATCGCGCCCCGACAGCGACATCCAGCGGTCCCGATTCCACGAGGTGACAGCAATCTCGACGTGCAGCGGCGTCCCCGCGCTCGCCGACGCCACCCCCAGCGCCGACCAGGGGATCAGCGCCTCGGCGGTGATGCGCGGCTGGTCGGCGCCGAAATAGACGGCTTCCGCGCCGGCTACGGGGGTGCAGCCCTGGCCGATCGCCCGAGTTGCGGCTCCCCCGCAAAGCTCAGCGGCCATCTCCGGATAATCGTGGATCTTGGTGCGCGGCGGGATAAAAAATAGCGTGAAGCGCCGCGGCCCGTCGCCGAGATCGATGCCCAATTCGACCCGATAGGCTTCGCTGAGCGGGAACTGACCGTCATAGGCCAACAGATCGATATCGAAATAGTCCTGGCCGATCGTCGCCAGCTGGAGGCCGCGCTGGCTCCACGACAGATAGGCTTCGCCGAATTCGACGGCCCCCGGCGACGCTGTCAACCTCGGGAGCAGGCTCGCCGGCTTCGGCCAATCCGAGAGCGAACGGTTGCGCAGCTGAACCTCGGCTCGCGGAATAGTGAACACCCCCATCCCGGGCGTCGGAATCGTCGCTTCGCTATGAATTTCGTAGGCGCGGCGATTGGCGATCGCCAGCGCCGTGGTTAGCCGCCGATAGGGCTTATCGTTGATGTCGACCAGCCCGAAATCGTAGTCCTCGCCATCGGGGCGTCCGCCCTTTGGATGGTCGTAATACTGGAACCAATGGGCGCCGACGACTTCCGGGATTGCCGCAAAGTTCTCGGTCGCTGCCGCCGCACCTGCGGCTCGCTCGGCCTGGGTATCGACGGTCATCAGATGGCCGTTGTTGAGGTTGCCTGTGCGATTATTCTTTGCCGCGAAAAACCACTCGGAGACCAGCACTGGCTTGCCCCTCGACAATTTGCGCAGCCCATCGAAAAAGTAGTCGGCGATCCAGCCGTCGCTGCTGTCGACATTGTAGTTGGTCGCGATCGCATCGACATAGGGCGCCATCGCCCGCACGGCTGCCGGATCGTAGTAGATCGGCAGCCGGTCGCCAAAATAGAGCGCGTCGGGATCGGCAGCCCTGATGGCGCGCGCCGCCACCGCATAGTAATGGCGCGCGACGATGCCGCACCACTCGCGCACGACATGGATCCCGGCGCCGCCGGGCCGCATCCGCGTCATCCCGGTCGCGCCGAGCAGCTTCGCCCACGAGTTGACACCTGGCGGCGGCATAAAATCGACGATAAAGCGAGCCCAGTCGCCGCCATAGTAATGCTCCAATGTTTCGACCCAGCGCTGCTTCGTTATCGAATTGGCCGGTTTCATTGAATAGAAAACGGACAGCGCCCCGGCCCACCAACCAACCTCGTTATCGGAGAAATAGCCAATGCGAAATGGGGTGTTGCGGTAGGGGGCGACGAGTTCGCGGGCGAGCGCCATCATCCGCGTCTCGGTCTCGGGCGCGAACGGGTCGAACCAGTGAAAGCGCGCGTTGCGGCCAAGTTCGAGATTGACGATGGTTGGCAGGCGCAGCTGCGGCGGCGGCAAGGCCCAGCCCCCTGCACTGTTGAACCCCCAGGCGGAGAGGCGTTGCCGGGTCGCCTCGACCCACGCTTCCTGAGTTGGTGCGAACGCCGTCCAGCTATAATAAACTTTGCCGTTGCGTTCGCGATAAGGGTAGCCGCTGTCGAGCGCGTTGACGCCGAGGCTGAAAAAAGCCTGACCGCAAGGGGTCACAAGCCAGGAAACGCCATGCTCGGTTGCTAGCGACCAGCGGGTCGAGCGCGCCGTGTTGAGATCGCTGCAAGCGCGAGCGCGGGTGCACGGCAGCGTCGCGACGAGCACAATGAGCGCGAGCGCCCACCGACGGTCGCGAAACCGCATGACCCCCCCCCGATGCCGCCGTGCCCGACGGCCGGCCTTACGCGCTGGTGCCGCCGACCGTCAAGCCATCCATTCGCAAGGTTGGCTGGCCGACGCCGACCGGAACGCTCTGCCCATCCTTGCCGCAGGTGCCGATCCCGTGGTCGAGGCCCAGATCGTTGCCGATCATCGTGACTTTGGTCAGAGCGTCAGGGCCGTTGCCGATCAGGGTGGCACCTTTGACAGCGGCGCCGACCTTGCCGTCCTCGATCAGATAAGCCTCGGAGGCGGAAAACACGAATTTGCCCGAGGTGATGTCGACCTGACCGCCGCCGAAATTGACCGCATAGAGACCGCGCGGAACCGAGGCGATGATCTCTTGTGGGTCCTGGCTGCCGGCTAGCATGTAGGTGTTCGTCATCCGCGGCATCGGGGCGTGAGCAAAGCTCTGGCGCCTGCCGTTGCCGGTCGGAACGGCGCCGAGCAGGCGGGCGTTCATCCGGTCCTGCATGTACCCCTTGAGAATGCCGTCTTCGATCAGGGTGGTGCAGTTGGTCGGTGTCCCCTCGTCGTCGACGGTCAAGGAGCCGCGCCGGTCAGGCAAGGTCCCGTCATCGACCACTGTCACTCCCTTGGTCGCGACGCGCTCGCCGATCATCCCGGAGAAAGCTGAGGTCTTCTTGCGATTGAAATCCCCTTCGAGCCCGTGCCCGATCGCCTCGTGCAGCATTACCCCTGGCCAGCCCGGCCCGAGAACGACGGTCATCTCTCCGGCCGGGGCCGGCACGGCGCCGAGATTGACCAATGCCTGCCGCAGAGCCTCGTCGACCTGTTCCTTCCAGTGTAGGGGATCGAGATAACGCTCATAGGCGAGACGGCCGCCGGCGCCCGAAGAACCGGTCTCCATGCGATCGCCGTCACCGACGACGACGGCCATGCCCAAGCGCACCAGCGGGCGGATATCGGCAACGCGTCGGCCATCGGCGCGGATGATTTGAACCGCCTGCCACATGCCGCTCAACGACGCCATGACCTGTTTCACTCGCGGGTCGCGGCTGCGCGCATAAGCGTCGATTTCGGCCAACAGGCGGGTCTTGGCGCCAAGCTCGACGAGGCCGAGCGGGTTCACATCGGTATAGAGGGTGCGATTGGTGCCCGGAGGCGGCCCCTCCATTACCCCGGAATAGCCGCTCGCCACCGCTCGCACCGTCGCCGCGGCGCGGCGGATCGCCGCTTCGGAGAGGTCGGAGGCGTGGGCGTATCCAGCGGCTTCACCGGCCACCGCGCGCAGCCCGAACCCCTGGGTGGTGTCAAAACTCGCACTCTTGATCCGGCCGTCGTCGAGCGAGAGACTTTCGGATTGGCTGTATTCGAGAAACAGCTCGCCGTCGTCCATGCCGGCCAGCGCCTGAGCGACGATTGCCTCTACTCGGCCGGGATTCATGCCGGTGCGCTCGAAAAACA
The DNA here is from genome assembly GCA_963774345.1 of uncultured Alphaproteobacteria bacterium. GTDB lineage: Bacteria > Pseudomonadota > Alphaproteobacteria > ATCC43930 > CGMCC-115725 > AP-15. Next base: position 25,037 of record CAVZFB010000056.1, on the reverse strand, counting down.
ATTCGTCGGTGACGGCGAGATCGGTCATTCCGCTGCTCCTTAGCTGCCAATCCACAATATGGTCGCCGTCAGCCCCAAACGGAAGTCGCGACTGGCGTATCGGCAAGGCGACGTTGGGGGCGGCGGGCGTTGATCGCAAACGCCTGCGGCGGCTTGACGCAATGGGTTGGGCTGGTTGTGACGCGCGCGGGCGATGGTGTAGGTTCGTTGTCGTGCGTGGCCGCGGCCCGCCCGCGGCGGCAAGATAGAGCGGTACGAGGCCGAACGGCGCCGCTCGGACCGTCCTTTGCGGAACTAGCCGCTGCGGGCCGCCCGATCGGCCGAATGGGACGGATCAAAGGCGGCAAGGCATGGTGCGGTGGCGGTTGTCGAGGTTGCTGACGAAAGAGCGGGCGGGCCGGGCATTGCTCGTGCTGGTGCTTGCGGTGGTCGCCGCCGGATCGCTCGTCGCGATTGCCTGGGCCTCACAGCCACGGCCCTGGCAAATGGGCATGCAGCCCCCGGCCACCCCGGTCAAGGACCGGCTCAACGCGTTTCACAACGAGTTACTGGTGATCATCTTTTTGATCTCCGGGTTCGTCATGGCGTTGCTGTTGTATGTGATCGTTCGCTTCAACCACCGGCGCAATCCGGTGCCCTCGCGCACCTCGCACAACACCGTGATCGAGATGCTGTGGACGATCATCCCGGTGTTGATCCTGGTCATGATCGCGATCCCGTCCTTCAAGCTGATGTATTATATGGATCGGGTCCCGAACCCGGACATGACGATCAAGGTCACCGGGCATCAATGGTACTGGTCTTACGAGTATCCCGACCAGAAGGAATTGGCCTTCGACAGCAACATCATTCAGCAAGCCGATCTGAAGCCGGGCCAGCTGCGGTTGCTCGATGTCAATAACCCGCTCGTCGTGCCGATCCACACAAACATCCGCGTCCTGGTAACCAGCACCGACGTTATCCACAGCTGGTTCATTCCATCCTTCGGCGTCCAGGAATATGCGGTCATCGGTCGGGTCAACGAGAGCTGGTTCAATGTCGAGCGCGAGGGTACTTATTACGGCGAGTGCAATCAGATCTGCGGCGTCAACCACGCCTTCATGCCGATCAAAATCGTCGCTATGTCAAAGGATGCGTTCCGCCGCTGGCTGGGCGAGGCTCAGAAAAAGTTTGCACACAATCAGCCGACCGAGGATGCGATGCGCGTCGCCGCCGCTTCGGCGCCCGCCGGCAACTGACAGCGAGAGGGTCCCGGGATGACTTACGAGCGCGAGGCGCACATTGCCGACACTCACGGCTACGGCGCGCATGCTCACGACGACCACCGGCCGGGGTTCTTCACCCGCTGGCTGTTCTCGACCAACCATAAGGACATCGGAACCCTCTATCTGCTGTTCGCCATTATTGCCGGGGTAGTCGGCGGCACCTTGTCGGTGATGATGCGCTTCCAGCTGATGCACCCCGACAATCACTTTATCGAGAATCATCAGATCTACAACGTCATCATCACTGCGCACGGCCTGATCATGATCTTCTTCACGGTCATGCCGGCGATGATCGGCGGCTTTGGCAACTGGCTCGTCCCGTTGATGATCGGTTCGCCCGACATGGCCTTTCCGCGGATGAACAACATCAGTTTCTGGCTGCTGGTGCCGTCCTTTGCGCTGCTGATCGGGTCGACCATGGTCGGCGAGGGCGCCGGTGTGGGCTGGACGCTCTACCCGCCGCTGTCGGGGCTAACCGGCTCGCCCGGGCCGGCGATGGACATGCTGATCTTTTCGATCCATCTGGCCGGCGCGTCGTCGATCATGGGAGCGATCAACTTCATCACCACGATTTTCAATATGCGAGCCCCCGGCATGACGATGCACAAAATGCCGCTGTTCGTGTGGTCGATCCTGGTCACCGCATTCCTATTGCTGTTGTCTCTGCCGGTACTGGCCGGAGCGATCACGATGCTGCTGACCGATCGCAATTTCGGCACCAGTTTTTTCAACCCAGCGGGCGGCGGCGATCCGCTATTGTTTCTGAACCTGTTCTGGTTCTTCGGCCACCCTGAGGTCTACATTTTGATCCTGCCCGGCTTCGGCATGATCAGCCAAGTGGTCTCGACCTTCTCAAAAAAGCCGATCTTCGGCTATCTCGGCATGGTCTACGCCATGGTCTCGATCGGCGTAGTCGGATTTGTTGTGTGGGCGCATCACATGTTCACGACCGGGATCTCGATCGACACCCGCGCCTATTTTACTGCGGCGACGATGGTCATCGCAGTGCCTACTGGGGTCAAGATCTTCTCGTGGATCGCGACGATGTGGGGCGGGTCCATCGAGTTCAAGACCCCGATGCTGTGGGCGATGGGCTTCATCTTTTTATTCACAATCGGTGGCGTGACTGGCGTGGTGCTGGCCAATGCGGGTGTCGATTTCGCCTTACACAACACTTATTACGTCGTTGCTCATTTTCATTACGTGCTGTCGTTAGGCGCGGTGTTTTCGATCTTTGCTGGTTTCTATTACTGGATTGGGAAGATGTCCGGCCGCCAGTACAATGAGATTTTTGGTAAGATCCACTTCTGGACCACTTTCATCGGGGTCAACCTGACTTTTTTCCCGCAGCACTTCCTCGGGCTCGCCGGGATGCCGCGGCGGATCGCCGATTACCCGGATGCGTTCGCCGGCTGGAACATGGTTTCCTCGATCGGCGCCTTCATTTCCTATGCCTCGACCCTGTTCTTTGTCTTCATCGTGCTGCACACGCTGTTCTTGGGCCGCCGAGTTCGGGGCCAATTACTGGGGCGAGGGCGCCACAACGCTTGAGTGGAAGCTGCCGTCGCCCCCGCCGTTCCACAGCTATGACGAGCTGCCGGTGGTTTCGTAGGGAACGCGTCTTCGTGACCGAATTGTCCGAAACCCGGCCGACCGCCGGCCTGCACCTTTTGGGGTCGCCCGCCGCGGGGGTGGGCGACTATGTCGAGATCCTCAAACCTCGAGTCATGTCGCTGGTGGTGTTTACCGGGTTGGTCGGGTTGGCGATGGCACCTGGGCATCTCCACCCGGTGCTCACCGTGGTGGCTGTACTGTGCATCGCAGTTGGCGCTGGCGCTGCTGGCGCGATCAACATGTGGTACGACCGCGACATCGACGCGATCATGCGCCGCACTGCCGGCCGGCCGCTGCCGGCGGGCAGGATGATGCCCGGCGAGGCGCTCGGCTTCGGCGTCGTGTTGGCGGTCGGATCGGTGCTGATGATGGCGTTGGCGGTCAACTCGATGGCAGCCGGGCTGCTGGCGACGACAATCGGCTTTTACGTCTTCGTCTATACGATCTGGCTCAAGCGGCGGACCCCTCAGAACATCGTCATCGGCGGCGCGGCCGGCGCCTTTCCGCCTTTGATCGGCTGGGCTGCAGTCACCGGCGATATCGGTTGGGGAGCGGTTGCGCTGTTCGCGATCGTCTTTTTCTGGACCCCACCGCATTTCTGGGCACTGTCGCTTTATCGCACCGAAGATTATGCCAAGGCGGGCGTGCCGATGCTGCCGGTGGTGGCCGGCCCGGACGAGACCAAGCGCCAGATGCTGCTATACACTCTGGTGCTGTGGCCGGTCAGTGCAGCGCCGTGGCTGCTGGGTATCGCCGGCGCAATCTACGGTGTCTCCGCACTGGCGTTGAGCGCATTCTTCAGCGCTTGCGCGGTCCGCGTATGGCGCGACGACGGTGACCGCAGCGCTCGGCAGATGTTCGCTTTTTCGCTGCTTTATCTGCTGCTGATCTTCAGCCTGCTGCTCGTCGACCGTACCGGCGCTGGCTGGCTGAGGGGGGGATGGCAGTGACCGCGATGGACGACGCGGACCGCGAGCGGACGATCCGCGCGCGCAATCGCGCTCTCGTCGCGGTGCTATTAGCACTGGTAGCCTTGTTCTACGTCATTACGCTCGTGCGGATCCGGGGCTAGCGCATGAAAGGAGGCGGAGCTTCCGGTCGGCGTCGCCACGGCGCGACCGCACTGATCCTGGCAGTGGTGGTCGCCGGCATGGTCGGGTTGTCCTTCGCTTCCGTGCCGCTCTACCGCATCTTCTGCGGCGCGACTGGCCTCGGAGGGACAACCCAGCGAGCCCAGGCGGCGCCAGACCAAATTTCCCCTGCGCTGGTGACCGTCAGCTTCGACGCGCAGACGGCGCCGGGCCTTGATTGGGAGTTCCGCCCCCTTACCAAGGCGGTCGCGGTGCATCCCGGGGCGGAAACCCAGGTGTTTTTCCACGCAGTCAATCACGGCGCCAAGTCGGTTACTGCCCGTGCGGTGTATAACGTCAGCCCGGCCAAGGTCGGGATCTACTTTGATAAGCTCCAATGTTTTTGCTTCAGCAATCAGACGCTGGGACCCGGTGAGAGCGTCGATATGGGGGTGATGTTCTTCGTCGATCCCGATCTGTTGACCGATCCGGATACGCGCGAGGTGCGGGCGATCACCTTGTCCTACACGATGTTCCGGGCGGCAGGCGTGGCAAGTCCAAACGCTCAAGCTGCCCCGGGCCCGCCAGTAGCGGCGCGTTCTGTAAACTGATCCATCGAGGCCCGAACCCATGAGCGAGATCCACGCGGCGCACGCCGCACCAAAGCACCCCTACCATCTGGTCGATCCTAGCCCGTGGCCGATCCTCGGCGCGATCGCCGCGGGCCTGCTCTTCGGCGGCGCCGTTCTCTACATGCACGGCCACGGCTGGACGCTGATGATCATCGGCGTTCTGTGCGTATTGGGGATCATGGCCGTTTGGTGGCGCGACGTGATCCGCGAGGCGACCTTCCAGGGCTACCATACCCCGATCGTGCAGCTCGGCATGCGCTATGGCATGGCGCTGTTCATCGCCTCCGAGGTGATGTTCTTTGTGGGCTTTTTCTGGGCGTTTTTTGCCTCGAGCCTGTTTCCGGTCGGCGGGGTGTGGCCGCCCAAGGGCATCCACCCCTTCGATCCGTTCGAGTTTCCGTTTCTCAACACCCTGATCCTGTTGCTGTCGGGCACGACCGTGACCTGGGCGCACCATTCGCTGCTCGCCGGCGACCGCAACGGCATGTTGCGCGGCCTGGCGCTCACCATCTTGCTCGGCCTGTGCTTCACCGCGGTCCAAGCCTACGAGTACAGCCACGCCGCCTTCCATTTTACCGGCGGCATCTTTCCGTCCACTTTCTTCATGGCGACCGGCTTTCACGGCTTTCACGTCATCGTCGGCACAACCTTTCTGATCGTCTGCCTGGCCCGGGCATGGCTCGGGCATTTCAAGCCGGATCACCATTTCGGCTTCGAGGCGGCGGCCTGGTATTGGCATTTCGTCGACGTCGTCTGGCTGTTCTTGTTCGTCTGCATCTATTGGTGGGGCGGCGGCGGCGCTTACGAAGGGGCTGCCGGCTGATCGCGGCGGCGGCGCGGTCGATGGGAACCGACGAGATCGGCGCCGATCGGTTTCCTGCCGTTTCGGTGACGCGCGTGGCACTCGGCTGCCGCTGCCCACGCTGCGGCAAGGGCTCGCTCTTCACCGGTCTGTTGCGCGTGCGACCTACATGCGCAATTTGCGGCCTTGACTTGTCGACGCAAGATGCGGGCGACGGCCCGGCGGTGTTCGTGATCCTGTTTCTCGGCCTGATCGTCGTCGGCTTGGCCGGGTTCGTCGAGATCCGGTTTTCGCCCCCAATCTGGGTCCATTTGATGTTGTGGACGCCCCTGATCTTCGGCGGGGCGGTGGCGATGCTGCGCCCGTTCAAGGCCGGCCTGATCGCGCTGCAGTATCGCCATCATCTGCTCGTCGCACCGCCGCCCACCTAAGCGGCCGGCCCGTGATGACCGGGTTTCGCCCGCAATTCTGGCCGACCGTATTCGCCGTGCCGATAGTCCTGTTGTGTCTGGGGCTAGGCTCTTGGCAGATCCAGCGATTGTTCTGGAAAGAGGACCTGATCGCGGCGCGCGCCGCGGCGGTGGCGGCACCGCCGGCTCCGGCATCCGGCATTGCCGCCCTGGCGCGGAACATGGAGTTCCACCACGTCACCGCGGAAGGCATCTTTCTGAACGACAAGGAGATCTTTCTCGGCGCCACCTCGGAGGGCGGACGGAACGGCTATCAAGTGTTGACCCCCTTCAAGGAGCCCGGTGGCCGCATCGTTTTTGTCAATCGCGGGTTTATCCCGTCCGAGCTCAAGGACCGAGCGAAGCGGACGGCGGGCCAGCCGACCGGCACCGTTAGGATCGAGGGATTGCTGCGCCTGCCGCCGGACGGCCGGCCGAACTGGTTTCTCCCGGACAACCGCCCCGACCTGAATTATTGGTTCTGGGTCGATCTGCCGGCGATGGCGGCGGCTGATAAGCTCGACGATGTGGCGCCATTTTACATCGATGCCGATGCGACTCCCAACCCCGGCGGCTGGCCCAAAGGTGGGGTTACCCGATTGGTCCTGCGGAACGATCACCTCCAATACGCGATCACGTGGTTTTCCCTGGCGGTTGCGATGATCGTCATCTATGTCCTGTTTCATCGCCGCAATGCGGAGCCCCGATGACCGCCTATCAGCAGTTGGAAGCGCGATTTCGTTGCCTGGGCGCGATCGAGGAAGCGATCGGCGTGCTCAATTGGGACAGCGCGACGATGATGCCGGCAGGGGGTGCAGCGACCCGGGCTGAGCAGCTGGCGACATTGAGCCTTCTCGCCCACCAGCAGCTGACCGCCGTCGAGATCGGCGACCTCCTGGCCGAGGCCGACACTGCGAGCGGTGCGCTTGATCCATGGCAGCGGGGCAATCTGCGCGAGATGCGGCGCCGGCGGAGCCATGCGACGGCGATGCCCGCCGCACTCGTCGAGGCGCTTTCCCGCGTGTCGTCCGAATGCGAGACAGTGTGGCGCAAAGCCCGCCCGGCGAACGATTTTGCTGCCGTTCTGCCGTTGCTCGACGAGATGCTGCGGGTGCAGCGCGAGGTTGCGGCAGCCAAGGCCGAGGGGCTAGGGGTGAGCCCCTATGAAGCCCTGCTTGACCGCTACGAGCCCGGGGCTTCGGTTGCCACGATCGATCGCCTATTCGACGAGATCAGCGATTTTCTACCTGATCTGATCGAAACGGTGCTGACCCGGCAGGCGGCGCAACCGTCGCTCGCGGAGCCGCCCGGACCGTTCGCGATCGCGGCGCAGCGCCGGGCGGCGGTGCGGCTGATGGAAGCGGTCGGCTTCGATTTCGCGCACGGACGGCTCGATGTCAGCGCCCACCCGTTTTGCAGCGGCGCTCCCGATGACGTGCGGATCACGACGCGTTACGACGAGAGCGACTTTACCAAGGCGCTGATGGGGGCCCTGCACGAGACCGGGCACGCGCTCTACAAGCGTAACCTGCCCGCGCAATGGCGCTTGCAGCCCGTCGGCGCGGCGCGCGGCATGGCGATCCACGAGAGCCAATCCCTGTTACTCGAAATGCAGGCCTGCCGCAGCCCGGCCTTCACCCATTTCGCCGCACCGATCCTGCGCGAGGTCTTCGCCGGCGATGGACCAGGGTGGGAGCCCGAGGCGCTCCACCGCCGGCAAATCCGGGTCAGTCGAGGCCTGATCCGGGTCGAGGCCGACGAGGTTACCTATCCGGCCCATGTGATCCTGCGCCACCGTCTCGAACAGGCGATGATCGTAGGCGATTTGATACCAAGGGATTTGCCCGGCGCCTGGGCCGAAGGAATGCGTGCACTGCTCGGCGTCGCGCCCGACAACGATCGCGACGGCTGTCTGCAGGACATCCATTGGTATGATGGCTCGTGGGGTTATTTCCCGACTTACACGCTCGGTGCGTTGATCGCAGCGCAGCTGTTTGACACGGCGCGCTGCACCATCCCGGACCTGATGACGGCAATCGCCGGGGGTAATTTCGCTCCACTTTTTGCTTGGCTAGGCGAGAGGGTGCATAGCCAGGCATCGCTGTTGTCGACGGCGGAGCTAGTTGAGCGTGCTACTGGGCGCCCGCTCGGTACGGCAAGCTTCGAGCGCCATTTGCGCGACCGCTACCTCGGCGGGCGCAACGAACCCGCTGTCGGAGTGTTAACCGAGACAACGAAATAGACTGGGGGGCCCCGTGTCGGAAAGTGCCGCGCAACCACAAACCTGCAGCGCGGATCGCCAGGTCATGCTCGATCGGTTCACAGCCGTGCGGAGCGACAGCGAAGCGCTAGCTGTTAACCTGACGCCCGAAGACCAGGCGATTCAATCGATGCCAGATGCAAGTCCGACAAAATGGCATCTGGCGCATACGACTTGGTTCTTTGAGACTTTCATCCTGAACCGGCTCGACCCCGACTATCGGGTTTTCGACCCGGCCTTTGCCTACCTCTTCAACTCCTATTACGAGGCGGTCGGCCCGCGTCACCCGCGGCCCGAGCGCGGTTTGTTGTCGCGCCCGACCGTCGACATCATCGGCGCTTATCGCGACCATGTCGGCGCTGCAATCGCCCGCTTCATCGAACGGGCGCGCGAGCCGGTGTGGCATCAGGCCGCACCGCTGCTCGAACTTGGTCTGCACCACGAGCAGCAGCATCAGGAACTGATCCTGATGGACATCAAGCATGTCTTCTCGATCAATCCGCTGCTGCCCGCCTATCAGCGCGCCACAGCCGCAGATCGCGGCCCCTGTAGCACCGCTCGATTGGATCGAGGTTACCGGCGGCCTGGTCGAGATCGGACATCGCGGCTCCGGCTTCGCCTTCGACAACGAAACGCCCCGGCACAAGGTCTGGCTAGACCCCTTCCGCCTCGCCACGCGACCGGTGACTTGCGGCGAGTTCCTCGAATTCATCGAGGCTGGCGGCTATCGGAGCCCGGAATTCTGGCTATCCGATGGGTGGGCGACGGTGCGCGATCAGGGCTGGGAGGCGCCTTTCTATTGGCTGCGCGACGGCAGCGCTTGGTCGCTATTCACGCTCAGCGGCCTGCACCGCCTGAACCCGGCCGAACCTGCATGCCACGTCAGTTTTTTTGAGGCCGACGCCTTCGCCAAATGGGCCGGAAAGCGGCTGCCGACCGAAGCGGAGTGGGAGACTGCCGCCGAGGGCGTGCCGGTGTCGGGCAATTTTGCCGACCGCAGGCTATTTCACCCCGGCGCCGAGAGCGCTGTGGCGGCGGCGAACGACCGGCCGATCCCGCGCCAGATGTTTGGCGACGTTTGGGAATGGACTGCGAGCCCCTATATCCCTTACCCGCGCTTTCGCGCGGCAGCGGGCGCCGTCGGCGAGTACAACGGTAAGTTCATGTGCAATCAGATGGTGCTAAGGGGTGGCGCCGCGGTCACCTCGGCCGGACACGTGCGGGCGAGCTATCGCAACTTTTTTCCGCCCTCGGCGCGGTGGGCCTTCGCCGGGTTGCGGCTCGCGGAGGATTGTTGATGATGGACGGTTCGCATTTCGCCTTTCACGACCTGGCCCCCGGCGAGGAGAGCTTTCGCGACGCCGTGCTGAAGGGACTCAGCCGACCCCGCAAGGCGATTCCCTGCAAGTTTTTCTATGATGCGCGCGGCTCGGCATTGTTCGAAGAGATCTGCCGCCTGCCCGAATATTACCCGACTCGCACCGAAATCGCGATCCTCGAGGAGAATGCGGGCGAGATTGCGGCGCAGATGGGCTCGCATGGTCGGATCATCGAGTTCGGCAGCGGGGCAAGCCACAAAGCGCGCATCCTGCTCCAGGCGCTCGACCGCCCAGCCGCCTATGTCCCAGTCGACATTTCGCGCGATCACCTGCGCGACGCTGCCGCCTCGCTCGCCGAGGATTTTCCCGAACTGCCGGTGATTGCCGTCTGCGCCGACTACACCCGGCCTTTCCGGCTGCCGCCCTTGCCCGGGCCGACCGGCAAGCGGGTCGGGTTTTTCCCAGGCTCGACGATCGGCAATTTCGAGCCCGGTGCCGCCGAGGATTTTCTTGTCAATTGCGCCGACATTCTCGGCTCGGGCGGCGAGATGCTGATCGGCGTCGATCTGAAGAAGGACGCCTCGGTCCTCGACGCCGCCTATAACGATCGGGCAGGGGTGACCGCCGCCTTTAACCTCAATCTTCTCGGGCGGATCAACCGTGAGCTGGACGGCGATCTTGATCTCGATTTTTTTGAGCATTTCGCCTTTTATAACGAAGCCGAGGGGCGGGTCGAAATCTATGTCCGCAGCCTCGCCGACCAGGAAGCGGCCATCGCCGGCCGACGCTTCGCCTTTGCCGCCGACGAATTGATCCATACCGAATATTCGTACAAATACGCGGTGCCGGAGTTTCGTGGATTAGCCGCGCGCGCGGGTTTCCGCCCCGTCGACACCTGGACAGATCCGGCAGAGTTGTTCAGCGTGCACTATTTCCGGCTCCGCTGAACCGCTCGTCAGGTTTTGGGCTCTCGGCCCTCATTGGAGACGGCGGCGAGAAAGCCCGGCAAGTCGCGCCAGCCATAAGCGATCGCGTCGACCAAGCTGCCGCCGACGGGGATCGCCTTGCGGATCGTTTGGTGGCCACCAAGGCGCTCGTAAAAGAAGCGGCTCGGATTGTCGCGCAGCACCCAGACGATCGCGGCATCAAGGCCGGATGCGACCAAGCGTCGAAACAGTGCGATCAACAGTCGGCGGCCGATACCTTGATTCTGCTGGTCGGGCGCCACGTAGAGCGTGAATACCTCGCCGGGAAAGTGCCGTTCGCTGCGGCTCGGTCCACAACTGCCGAAGCCCAAGATCATGCCCGCGGCATCGAGCGCAACACGCACGTCGCGAGGCTCGCGCAGGATCGCCATGCGCCAGCCGATCTCGCGCCGGCGCTCGGATAGCCCGACAAGGTACGAGGCCGGCAGCACCCCGGCGTATGTCGTGCGCCAGGTCTCGACATCGAGCCGGGCGATACCGCGTGCGTCTTCCGGACGCGCCGGGCGGATCGTGATCTCGTCCATCGCCCCACATTTTGCCTTGTTTCGCGGGCCGAGGGGAGAGCCACGTGTGTGGGCGCTCTATCTGCTAGTGTTGGGAAGATGCCGTTTGCGTCGGGAGCGCCATAGTGCCCAGCGATTATTTCGTGACCCTCGCGCGCTATAATGCATGGCCAACCGACGCCTCTATCGAGCCTGCGGGCGGTTGAGCGAGAATGAATATTTGCGCGACCGGCTCCCGGCCTTCGGCTTGCTTCATGCCACGTCGAACTGCATCCTGGTTGCTAACCGGGTCTGGCTCGCCCGCATCGAGGGCCGGACCCCGCTAGGCCTCGACCTCGAACAGATTCTCTACGCCGATTTGATCCGCCTTAAGGGAAGGCGCAGCCGCCTGCTAACGTTTTGGCGTCTGTTTGCCGGGACGCTTATGATACAAGATATGATGAGATCTTGGCGAACCCGGGTCAGCCTGCTGATTATAGTGATGCTTTCGCTCGCCCCGCTGGCGCGGGCGCAAACTGAGAAGAAACACCCGGTGACGAAGCATCCGCCCGCCACAACCCCGGCGCATCGGATCGGCGGCGTCGGAGCGTGGAATGCCTATTTCTACAAGGGGAAATCCGGGCGGGTTTGCTATCTCGCCGGTGCGCCGCAAAAAATCGAACCGGCAAAGATTAAGCATAATCCGCCGGCGGCGACGGTTACCCATCGTCCGGAAGAGAACGTCTTCAATGTCGTGAACTTTGACGAGGGCTATCTGCTGAAGGAAGGTAGCGCCGCGTCGGTCGATGTCGACGGCACGACTTTCGATCTGTTCACCAAGGGCGACGGCGCCTGGTCGCGCACCTCCGATCTCGATAAGGCGATTGTCGAAGCAATGGCGAAGGGCAAGCAGGCGATAGTCAAGAGCATCTCGCAAAAGGGACCGCCGACAACTCAGACCTATTCTCTCGCCGGCTTTGCTCAAACTCTGGCCTTGATCGACAAGGCCTGCGATGTCAAGCGCTAGTGATCTGCCGTCCCAGCTACTGCCACATTTGCGGATGATATCGAGCCAGATCCCGATTACCAAACAGCGCCGCAACCTCGTCGGGGTCGGGCGCGAGGGCTTGGCGGCCGAGATGGCCCAGTTCGGCGCTGAACCGTTTCGTGCGCGTCAGCTGTGGCACTGGATCTATCATCGCGGCGCCACTGATTTTGCGCAGATGACCTCGCTGTCGAAAGTGTTTCGCGACCGCCTCGCCGAGCGTTACGAACTGCGTCGGCCGGCGGTGTCTCAAGCTCTCACCTCAATCGATGGCACGCGAAAATGGCTGCTGCGCTTTGCCGACGGGCAGGAGGTCGAGACCGTCCACATTCCTGAGGAGGATCGCGGTACATTGTGCGTTTCCTCGCAGGTCGGCTGCACCTTGAACTGCACCTTTTGCCATACCGGGACCCAACTGCTGGTGCGTAATCTCGGGGCGGCGGAGATCGTCGGGCAGGTCATGGTCGCGCGCGACGCGCTGGGCGAATGGCCGTCGCCGCAGGACGATCGGCAACTCACCAACATCGTCCTGATGGGCATGGGAGAGCCGCTCTACAATTACGATGCCGTCGCAGCGGCGATGAAGATCGTCATGGATGCCGAGGGCCTATCGATCTCGCGCCGCAAGATCACGCTGTCGACCGCCGGGGTGGTACCGATGATCCGAAGCTGCGGCGCTGAACTCGCAGTCAACCTCGCCATTTCGCTACATGCGGTGCGCGACGACATTCGCAACCAACTCGTGCCGCTCAACCGCAAATATCCGATCGCCGAATTGCTCGAGGCCTGCCGCACCTATCCCGGCAGCAGCAACGCGCGGCGGATCACCTTTGAGTACGTGATGCTGAACGGCGTCAACGACAGCCCCGCCGAGGCGCGCGAGCTGGTGCGGCTATTGGCCGGCATCCCCGCCAAGGTCAATCTGATCCCGTTCAATCCGTGGCCCGGCGCTCCTTACGAGTGCTCGACCGACGCGGCGATCGCGGCGTTTTCCGACATTGTCTTCGCCGCCGGCTATTCCGCCCCTGTGCGCACCCCGCGCGGACGCGACATTCTTGCCGCCTGCGGCCAGCTCAAATCGGCGAGCGTCAGGCTCCGCCGCAGCGACCGCATGGCGCTGACCGCCGTCTGACCTCTCGCTAACTCAGTCCGCGCGCGTGTTCTATTCGCTCCTCGGATGTACGCTCGCCGCCTATGGCGGCATCGTCGGCGGCCTCTATCAATTCCAGCGGCGGCTTCTCTTTCGGCCCAACAGGACCCGACCCAGGCTTGAGGATCTGGAGCTGCTAGGCGTGCGTGAGGTGGTGCTGACGACCTCCGATGGCCTCTCGCTCTTTTCGTGGTATCTACCGCCCGGCAGTGGCCGGCCGGTGATCGCCTATTTTCACGGCAATGGCGGGCATATCGGTTATCGCACCGAGCGCTTGCGCCGTTTTGCGCGCGATGGCTACGGGGTGCTTTTAGTCGAATATCGCGGCTATGCCGGCAACCCGGGAACGCCCTGCGAAGCCGGATTATACGCCGATGCGGAGGCCGCCATTGATTTCCTCGGCCGTCAAGCGATCACGCCGAATCGGATCATGCTGTGGGGCGAGTCGCTCGGATCCGGTCTCGCCGTTTATCTGGCCACACGCCACGCAGTCGCAGGGGTGATCATCGAGGCCGCCTTCACCAGCATCGCTGCTGCCGCACAGCGCCGCTATCCCTTCGTACCCGTCCGCCGTCTGGTCCGCGACCGGTTCGACTCGCTGTCGCGGATCGGGCGGGTAAGGGCGCCGCTGCTGATCCTGCATGGCGAGCGCGACATGATTGTTCCGGTCCGCCAGGGCCGCGTGCTGCTGGAGGCGGCATCAGCGCCGAAAGAGGGTTGGTTTGCACCTCGTGCCGGGCACCAAAACCTCGCGCAGTTCGGTGCGCTCGACGCTGCCATCGCCTTTATCGAGCGGCAGCTTCCCGGCCCGCCGGAACTCGTTGCCGCAGATGAGAATTTCGTCGATTAGTGCGGCGTGATCGATGGAGTGGGGGACGGGGCGATGCCTGATGCGGTGAAAAAAGTCGTGCTCGCCTACTCTGGCGGGCTCGATACCTCGGTGATCCTGCGCTGGCTGCAGGAAACCTATCGCTGCGAGGTCGTGACCTTCACCGCCGATCTCGGCCAGGGCGAGGAGCTGGAGCCGGCGCGCAAAAAGGCCGAGTTGCTCGGCGCCGCGAAAATCTTCGTCGATGATTTGCGCGAGGAGTTCGTCCGCGATTTTGTGTTCCCGATGTTTCGTGCCAACGCGCTCTACGAGGGCGCCTATCTGCTCGGCACCTCCATTGCTCGGCCGTTGATCGCTAAGCGTCAGATCGAGATTGCTCGCGAGGTCGGCGCTGACGCCGTCGCTCACGGCGCCACCGGGAAGGGTAACGACCAGGTACGTTTCGAGCTGGGCTATTACGCGCTGGCCCCCGACATCAAGGTCATCGCCCCGTGGCGCGAGTGGGAGCTGACCTCGCGCACGCGCCTCCTCGAGTACGCCGATCTACACCAGATCCCAATCGCCCGCGACAAGCGCGGTGAGGCGCCGTTTTCGGTCGACGCCAACCTGTTGCACGTCTCGGCCGAGGGCAAGGCGCTCGAAGATCCGTGGGCTGAGCCCGAGGAATTCGTCTTCAGCCGCACGGTCGCCCCGGAAGCCGCGCCTGATACGCCTGAATACGTCGAGATCGCTTTTGAGCGAGGTGATCCGGTCGCGGTCGACGGCGAGCGGCTCTCGCCCGCCGCGTTGCTCACACGCTTGAACGCGCTCGGAGGTCGGCACGGGAATGGCCGGCTCGATCTGGTCGAGAACCGATTTGTCGGCATGAAATCGCGGGGTGTCTATGAAACGCCGGGCGGCACGATCCTGCTCGCGGCCCATCGCGGGATCGAGAGCCTGACCCTCGACCGCGGCGCGGCGCATCTGAAAGACGAGCTGATGCCGCGCTATGCCGAGCTGATCTACAACGGTTTCTGGTTTTCCCCTGAGCGCCGGATGCTTCAGGCGCTAATCGACCAGAGCCAGGAAAATGTCGAGGGAATCGTCCGGCTCAAGCTCTACAAGGGCTCGGCCAGCGTCGTCGGGCGTCAATCGCCGAAGAGCCTCTACAGCCAGGCCCACGTCACCTTCGAGGAGGATGCGGTCTACGACCAGCGCGACGCCGAAGGCTTCATCAAACTGAATGCGCTGCGCCTCCGCCTCGCCGCTATGCGGGACCAATAAGGCGGCGCGACCGGCCCGGCCCTCTCTCGATCGCGGGGAGAGGCCGGCCGTGCTGAGTAGAGGGTGATCAGCTGGAACGGCGCTGGGCGTCGAGCCAGCCGAGCATGATTCGGTTGAAGGCGTCGGGTGCTTCGACATTCGGGAAATGGCGCATCCCGGCGATCTCCTCATAGCGGGCGCCGGGGACGAGGCCGGCGAGGCGGCGGTTTTCGGCTGCGGGCGTGCCGGCGTCGTGCTCGCCGCAGACGACCAGCACCGGGAGCGTCAGCGAGGGCAGCCGCGGCACGAAATCGAAATCGAGGATTGCGGCCGAGCAGCCGAGATAGCCGGCCGGGGTGGTGCCCACAACGGTGTCGCGCAATTGCTTCCAACGGCCGGGGTTGCCGGCTCGGAAGGCGGGGCTCAAATAGCGGTCCATGCTGGCCTCGGCGATCGGCTCCAACGAGTGCGCCTCCCGCACCGCCTTGATGCGCGGGCCCCAGATGTCGGCCGCACCGGGCGGACTCGCCGGCAGAGTGTCGCACCACAGCGCCGAAATCAGCTTTTGTCGGTGCTCCAGCGCGAAGGCCTGGCCGATCATCCCGCCGATCGACAGCCCGACGTAATGCACCCGCGCGAAGCCGAGCGCCTCGATTACGCTCGCGACGTCGGCGGCGAGCTGGCTCATCGTATAGTTGCCGGCTACGGGGTCGCTGCCGCCATGCCCGCGCATGTCGAGCCGCAGCACCCGGAACCCGGCCTGCAACAGCGCCGGTACCTGCTCGGCCCAGCTGCCGCCATCGGAAGCCAAGGAATGGGTAATGCAGACGACCGGGGCATCTTCGGGGCCGGCGAGATCGTAGTAGAGGCGGCGTCCTGCGAGCGGCAGCAGCATGACAAATCCTCCATATCAAAGGCGAATGGGCGGTTGTACTCTAACCGTGTAGAGCCCAGGGAGCCATCACTGGCACCCCGGCAAAGATCGGGTGAGCGAGATAGAGGACGACGTAGAGCAATAGCGCTGCGACGGGACGCAACACCCCGATATCGCGCCAGCGCAGCTGCGTCCGCCCCGCGACGAGGGCGGCAAAGGGAATGTTGGAGGTGACATCGGCGAGCCGCTGCCAATGGCTGCCGAGGGCGAGCCGTTTTTTGCGGTCGATCAGAACCGTGCCGCCGAAGGCCAAGGCGGCAATCAAGCCGAAGAACCACACCGAGGTGAGATCGCCGTTCGCAATAAGATGGCTCAACGCCCACAGCCCAACCGCCCACATCACAGGATGGCGAGTTACCCGCAAGACACCGGGAGCCGGATCATCCGCTCTTGCCCACCGCTCCATGCCGACTGCGGTCGGATTGGCGGTCGTGTAGCCGGCGACCAACAGCAATGTCGCCAACGGCATGATCAGCACCGGTACAAACGCCGTCCACCGCGGCAATACCCACAGCACGATGGCCGGCGCCCGCGCATAGGCCATCACGAACCACGCGAAGGTCACCAGTGCGGTCAGCGAGTAGACGAACAGAAATCCCTGCTCACCGAGCTGATCGCGTAACGATCCGCGCAATCGCGTGCTCGACAGCAGGGTATGCGATCCGCAAAAGGCGACGCCGGCGACAGCGAGAGAGACCAGGGCATGGTCCATCCCCCCTCCCGCCGTCTCAGAGACCTGGCAGGGCCGCGATTAGAGCGCCGAGTCTGCCGGTGAGCTGCCGAGAGTCGCCGGCGACGCTTACGGTCTTGTGCCGGCTCGTCGTGCCGGCGACGACTGCCAGGTCGCGGCGGGACAACTGCCAAACCCGGGCCAACAGCTGCAGCAACGCCTCGTTGGCGCGCCCGTCCTCTGGCGCCGCGGTAACCGAGGGACTGACCACGCGCTTCCCCTCTGCCGTCGCGGCGACGCCAAGCACGCGATCGGCCTTGGCCCCCGGCGTCAGGCGGACCGCCAGCTTAAGACCGTCGCGCGCCGGGATCAGCGGGCCATCAGGCAAGGTATTCGAACATCAAGTTGCGGGCGAAATACAGCAGCAGGATCAGGATCACTGGCGAGATGTCGATCCCGCCGAGGTCAGGCAGCACGCGGCGAATCGGCCGCAGCACAGGCTCGGTGACGCGCCACAGAAAATCCCCGACCATTGCAACGACGCGGTTGTGCCGGTTGACGACGCCAAAGGCGACGAGCCAGCTCAGCACCGCCTGGATAATCAAGAGCCAGATGTAGATCGTGATCACCGTGTCGACGAGGTTCAGCAACGCATACATCCGAACAAAACCTCGGCGGCAAAAGACCCCGCGACCGTAGCGTCAGCCGTCGGGGTCCGCAAGCAGAGCAACGGGCGCCGCCGGCCGAGCGGGCGGCGCAAGTGGGGGCCGCGCTTGACATGGAGGACCGCGCTTACCATAGTCCGCCGCGCCCGGCAGACAGTTCGAATCGCGCGATGGGGCCGTAGCTCAGCAGGGAGAGCGTCGCGTTCGCAATGCGAAGGTCAGGGGTTCGATCCCCCTCGGCTCCACCAGTCGACTAGCGCATAACTTCGTGTCAATGCACCAGTTCCGATCTGGCGCTTTGGCGCGCGTGTCGTACAAGGTTCCAAATAGGTTTCAGCGTGGGGAGGATTCGGGGAGCTCCGATAAGCGATCGACGAGAGCCGGTCGTCGAGATTTTAGGCGATATTAAGCCTGCGCGTCCCTCCGCGACAGCCTGACGCCGTCAGGTGGCACGCGGATGCCGTCGGACATCCACCCATCAGCCCACCTGAGTAGGTCAGAAATCTAATGTCAATAGTGGTCAATCAGCATTATATAGCTGTTATATAGAGAGACCATTCTTGCTCCGCCGCCCGTCTGAGTTAAGCTCGCAGACGTCTGCTGCAGATCCGGGATGCATCCAGAATGTCCGTGGTTTTTGAACAATTCCGAGCACGACCCGGTAGCTGCGCCGTCATTGCCTCGGCTCTGTTGTTTGCCGCCGCCGCTGCAGCGCAACCGCCGCCCAACGCCGACCCCGCTCTGGCGCCATGGTTCCACAGCCTGCTGCAGCCCGGCACGACGATCTCATGCTGTTCGTTGGCGGATTGTCGCGCGGCCGAATACCGGATCAGGGCAGACCATTACGAGGCGATGGTTGCCGGGAACTGGCTCTCGGTGCCCCCAGAAAAGATTTTACAGCGAACCGACAATCCGACGGGTCACGCCATTGTATGTTGGACCCCGCAACGCGGGATTATGTGCTTTGTGCGGGCGACCGAATCCTGAGCGTGCGCCAGATCAGCCCTCGCGACGGTTCAGGGCGTAGCCGGCGGCTGTGGTGCCTGGCCTGCTCCGCCGCCGCGCAAGCCCCCACGACCCGGCACGCCGGAGGGCGGGGCCGGCGTCGAGGAGCCGCCGGGCGGAGTGGTCGGCAACGGCGGTGGCTCGGCGCCAAACAGCGGTACGTTCGCCAACCGGCTAGTTTCACCGCGACTGGCTTCCGCCGGCCGCATCAAGGCCTCGAGCTGCCGGTCATTGAGCGTGACACCGTAATACAATTGATAGAATTCACGCGCATTTGTGCGCAGATCTTCCTGATAGAGGTCCGGATAAAAGAGATTTGACAGCCAATACAGTCCGATGGCGCGGTTGACCCCGGGCGGACCGTCGATCCACCCAAACGGGTCGGCCGGTGCCAGGTAGACCCGCTTGCTGCGGACCGCTGCCAGCCCGCGCCACTGCGGATCGCTCAGCAGCGCATTATAAAAGCTGCGCTCTTGCGCTACGATGATCTGTGGGTTCCACGCAAATATCTGAGCGCGTGTGACCCGGATAAGCCCGCCCCGGCCGAGGCCGGCAGCGACATTGATGACGCCGGCCTGGTCGACATTGCTGATGGCCGGGGAGCCGGGGAGACCGGTTTCGAGTTCATCGCTCCCGCGGCCGTAATAGACCAGCGGCCGGTCTATGGCAGAGCTGATCAGCAGCTGCCCGCGCAGCCCTTCGATCGCATGGTAGGCATAGCTGGCGAGAGCCAGGCCGTGATCGCCCGCCCCAACAATCGGGCCGACCTGTCGAAGCATTTCTGGCATCTGCTGGATGCTGTCGTCGAGAAGGATATAGGGAACTCCGGTCTGTTGCTGGATGCGATCAGCGAGCATCACCGTTGGCGGTGACAGGACACCGTAACCAATGACCAAATCGGGGTGCAGCCGCCGTACATCGGCTGCCGTGGCCGTCGGAGTCGATCCGCCCAATTGTCCGATGACGGGAAGCCGCGCAAATTTTGCCGGCAACAGATTCCGCTGCGCGCGCGATAGTGGCTCCGTCCAGCCGATCAATTTGTTCGGTACCAGCGCATAAACAAAGACTGCTGAAGCCGGTCCGGCCGGCATGATCCGCTCGACCTGGTCCGGCACCATCACCCGGCGTCCGGCCGAGTCGGTGAACACCGCCGCGCCCACAGGTGCGGAAACGAGCAGGAATATCAGCAGAACGGCAATCCGCACTACGAGCGAACGAAGCGGCATCTGCATACCCGATATTTCTCACGATGGCGGCGGCGACTATAGCGGCGACGATCCGGGTGGCAAGCACCGGCCGGTGCGGCGCGCTTGGCGCGCGATGCCGCCTTCACCGGGCCGAAGCGGGGTGTAAACTGACACTCGCTATAAGGGGAGGCATCTTATGCGTGGCGATGTCGGCGGGGACGAACCGGTCGAGATGTCGGCCGGTGATCCGCATCGCCGGCCGATCGTGCGGCTCGATCCCTACCACTGGCGGCTGTCAGGCAGCTTCGCCGCGCATCTATTCAAGGCGACGACGCAGCAGCACCATCGCGCGCTTGCCTCGACGATCGCGCGGCTGGTGCCGCGTGCGGCCGTTGTCTTCGATGTCGGGGCACATGCCGGCCAATACACTAAGCTGTTCGCAGATGCCGCCTCCGCGGGCCGGGTCTACGCCTTCGAGCCGGGCAGCTATGCCCGCGCGATCCTGCGCGTCGTCGTATGGCTGCATGGGCTCGCCAATGTCGTCGTCGTGCCGATGGCGCTCGGCGCCGTAGGCGGGGTCGAAACCTTGAGCGTGCCGGTCAAGAGAAGCGGAAGCTACGGCTTCGGCCTATCGCATTTGGGAACCCCGCAAGAGCGCTGGCCAGCGGTCGCGCAGGAGCTGGTGGCGGTGACCACGATCGACACGGTTGCTGCCGCTCTCGATCTCGATCGCATCGATTTAATTAAGGCCGATATCGAAGGCTGGGAGCTTTCCCTGCTGCGCGGTGCGGAGAATACGCTGCGCCGTTTCCGCCCACATATGCTGATCGAGCTGTCGGCCCCACATCTGGCACGCGCTGGCGATCGGCTTGACGACGCCTTCGCCTTTCTGAGCGGGCTCGGCTACACGGCATTCGAGCTTGTACCGGGCGGCGGGCTAGTTCCGGTCGCAGCCGCGCACGACGGCGATTTCTGGTTCATTTGGCGCGACGACCCGGCGCTCTCGATGAGCTAAGCTTACCCGATTTCCAATTGATCCGACTGAGGAGTCCGGCATGACCCGACCGTTCGAGGGCATTCGCATCATCGACATCACCCATGTACTGGCTGGCCCGTTCGCGGCTTATCAGCTCGCCGTGCTCGGCGCCGACGTGATCAAAGTCGAGCATCCCGACGATCCCGACCAGAGCCGTGACGGCGGCACTGACCGTGCTCTCAACCGCCAGCACATGGGCACGTCGTTCCTGACCCAAGGTTCGAACAAGCGTTCGATCACGCTCAATCTCAAGACCGAACCGGGCCGTGAGATCCTCAAGCGGCTCGTCGCCGCTGCCGACGTGTTGGTGGAAAATTTCCGTCCGGGCGCGTTCGAGGCGTTGGGGCTCGGCTATGCAGCTATGAGTGCGATCAACCCGAGAATGATCTATTGCTCGATCTCGGCCTTCGGCCAGGACGGCCCGCGCCGCGAGCAGACCGCCTATGACCACGTCATTCAGGCGACCTCCGGCTTGATGGCGATGACCGGCACCGAGGAGGTCAATCCGATCAAGTTCGGCGCCCCGGCGGTCGATTACGCGACCGGCACGATGGGCGCCTTCGCACTCGCCAGCGCGTTGTTCCAGCGCGAGCGAACCGGAAAGGGCCAGCATATCGACCTCGCCATGGTCGGCGTCGCGATGATGCTGATGGGTTCGCACCTGACCGGCTACATGCGCACCGGCGCCGAGCCGCGCCCGCACGGCAACAAGCAGCCCTTCGCCACCAACAGCTGCTACGAGGCCAAGGATGGACTTGTGATGATCGGCGCAAGCAATCTGGGGCAACAGCGCCGCCTGTGGCGGGTGCTCGAGCGGCCCGACATGATCAAGCACGACAACGAGGCCCGCGAGGCCGATCGCGCGCGCGAAGCGGCAGTGCTCGCCGACATCTTCAAGACGCGGACCGCGGACGAGTGGGAAGTCTGCCTTCAGGCCAGGCATGTCCCGGCGGCGCGGGTGCGGACAATGGCCGAAGCGGTGGCGGACCCACATTTCAAAACCCGCGGCGTGTTTCACCACCACGCCTCGGCTCCCGGCATCGATGGTCCATTCGGGGTGCCGCTCGCCGCCTTCAAATTCGCTCATGGCGGCCCCAGCATCGAGACGCCGCCACCCGAATTCGGCGCTGACACCGACGCGGTGCTGGCCGAGCATGGCTACGGTGCGGAGGAGATCGCCGCGTTCCGCCGCGACCGGGTGATCGGCTGAAAGCGGGCCCGACGCAGGGCCCCGGCTTCGAGGTTCAAACCCCACGGAACTTGTGTTGCAGCCAATTTTTCCCGCCGCTGCATCTGCAGCAAATCTGCAGCAAAAAATCTCGCGCTGGTTGCATATAATTCTGGGTTTGGGCTAGCACTGACGCGACGGCGCAAATTGCGACAACAGCATCTCGGTTCCACGACAATCGTTGCGCGCAACGTCGGGTTTATCGAACGCCCTTTGCAACCATGACATGCCATTTCGGCAAATTTATGATGCGGCGAGCCGCTATGATCCAATCTGCGATGATTGGCTTGGTTGATGGTGTCTGGGCTGTCTCGGAATACCCGCCGCCTGTGGCAAAGCATCCGCCCGCACGCCCATGCTCGAAAAGTAACAATTTTGGAAGGCGGGGTAGGCCAGCCGGCAAGTGCGCGTGACCGGCCGCCCGCTCCGGTATGACAGCGGCGGTGTCAGATGAGACAGACGACGAAGGCAGAGGTGTGCCTGGAATGAAGCAAAGGCACGAGTTCCGGACCCGCGAGGCGAGTAACCCTAACGATTGGCTGCGAACGAGGTTGGTTGCGCCCGAATTTCATTGCGGTGGGTCTCGATGAGACGGAAGATCGCGCTCAACAGCCCCGGGAATCTGGGGAATGTTGGCTAAGATGGTTGCCCAGTTAGTGTCTCGTGTCTCTGCTGGGCTCCAGGGGTGAGGACCGGGTGCCAACGAGACGAGGCAAAACGATGGCGGCCACGCTTCACAGAGGAGACGGAAACATGGCACAAAAAGGTCGCGGGATTTTCATGGTGTACGTTGATATCGACGCCCAGCACGTGCAGGAATTCAACGAGTGGTATAACAAGGAACATCTACCGGAATTGCTGTCGGTGCCCGGCATTCTCTCAGCGGCCCGCTACGAGGCGGTCAAGGGCGGCCCGCAGTACCTGGCATGCTATGAACTAGAAAGCGTGGCGGTGATGCAGACGCCGGCGTTTACCAACCGGCCGCGGACGCCGTGGGGACAGAAAGTCTCGCCGTCCGTTATTGGGAAGAATTTGACACGCATTGTCGGGGAACAGATTTACCCGGGCGGCATGGAAATGCCGGAGCGTGGCATGGCGCCGGTGTTGCAGATTGGCCGCATGTCCGTCCCCGCCGAGGTCGATGCGGAGTGGAACGCCTGGTACAGTCGGGAATATGTGCCAGGCTACCGCAAGGTGCCGGGAGTGATCTATGCCCGCCGCTATCGGGTTCTCGAGGGTACCAGCGGCTACAGCACGGTCTACGAATTTGCCAGTACGGCCGTGCCCGAAAGCCCGGAGTGGAAGGAGCAACAGCAACATTCCTCGCCCAATTCGCCGCGCATGCGGCAGGCCATGACGCATGCGCCGGGTTCTGCCGGGGTGTACGTACGCGTGAATCCGTAAAGTCCAGAATGCGCTGGATGTCCATTTTGTAAGTCCTATGCCAGCTGTCTTGGAGCCGCGTGCGCATTTCGCCAGAAAGGTACGGTTTCACGCGGCGAGCAAAACGGTGCGGCAAATCACACCCAGGGCCGTCAAGTCTCATATAGCGTGCCTTCGCCGTCGCCGCCCAACCCGGCTGGACCGGAGCAACAGTGGTTGATGCGGCCTCGTTTGCGACGGGAGCCGATGATTACTCGTGTCGAATATATCATGTAGACCGATTGGAAGTCCGCGTCAGATTCTCCATCGTCAGGCTCAAACCCAATTGGCACCCAAGCCATACGAACCCCTTTAGGACCGTCGCGCAGCCTCAATGGCTTTGACCGAGCATTTTAGCAGTGACTTTTGAACAGATTTCCAGAGCGTCTTATGCGCGGTTTTGACGGCGCGCTCGGCGAATGGCAGACCTAAAAGCGGACGCCGGAAGCCAGTGACGCCCCGTATCGGCGAGGGAGGGCAATGATGCGGTTTATATTGAATGGCATCAATGGTCGATATCTTCGCGAGATAACTGAAAATGCAGCGCCTGATACTGAACATGTCGAAGCTGCCGTTGCGTACGTCACGGATGAATCACTTCTTTTCGAGTGGTGCTGGCAAAAGAACATTCCGTTGCGATTTTGGGGAAGGTTCGATGACTCTGTGCCCGTCAAACCGGGTATCCTTCGAACTTTTCTCGCGCGAAAGTCACCAAATTTCACCTGTAAACTTCTTAGGCACTTTCACGCGAAAGTCATTTGGTGGCATGGTTTCGGCGCATATGTAGGATCAGCCAATCTTACCAATGCGGCGTGGAACGGCAATATTGAAGGAGGTTGTTTTTTCGACGAGATAGAAATGGTTGCCTCCGCGATGGATATACAACTACAGGCGTTCTTTCGGAGAGTGGACAGGCACTCGACACTACTGAGTGACGAACTCTGTAAGGCCATAGAAACGCGCGCCAAAGAGCTTCAACGGCGGAACGAACAGGATCGAGAGCAACGTCAGAAATTCATGGCCACGACCAGTGTGCACGACTGGAAGGGGTTACTTCAAGAAGCACAGAATACCGCGCTTGATCGGCAGAAAACAGCATTCTGTGATGAATGGTGGAAAACACTTCAGCACCTTAGGGATATCGGTGCGCGAATCTCGCGTGACGAGAATAGACCGAAATGGCTCCCTAAAGACATCCCTTCAGGTGCGCAAGCAGATCAGTTCTTGCACGCGCACTATGATAATCATGTGATCGGCGAAAGACGTCGAAGCAGATTTGAAGAGCAATTCGAGACCAATAAACGTAACCCAGCGCAAGCTCTAGAGCAGGAAATTCATTGGTGGCGCAGCTTGCTCGAAGCACCTTCGGGAGAAGAAAAAATGCTAATAGAGTGGGCGCCTTTTCTTCGTGATGCGTTGTCGCCAGATCGTATCTTACAATTGACCGCAAGCGATTTCGAAGCGGTCTGCCAGCGTGTGTGGTCAATTCAAGACCATGCCCGCCGGGTCGCGAACGTCACGTTGAATTTGCCAGAGGGCAGACACTACGACATGGAAACGAAGACGAAGGAGCTTGCGACGTTTCTGTTTGCTCGTAAAGCCAAGAATGGGTCAAACGTCTTGGATGTGCTCCATCATGTCCTTTATGACGGCACCGACGAGGGTCTTCCTACGCGGCTTTGGGATGCAACCACGGACGGCGCTTGGCGGATTGATCACCTCGGGATTAGCGCACTCGGCGAATT
>CAVZFB010000055.1:0-11124 GCA_963774345.1 uncultured Alphaproteobacteria bacterium | reverse complement strand
CTATCTGACTAAAGTCGATCTCTTATCGTCATTCCCGGACTTGATCCACGGCTGTCCGGTTTAGGTTGTGGTCCATTGGAGCGCCAGTTGGTTGGGGCTGACGAGCGGCGGCTCGGGATCGAGGAGCCGGTCGAGCCGCTTGCGGTGCATCAGATTGGTGCGGACCAGACGGGCGAAGCGCAGCGGGCTGGTGATCGTCCGCTGGCCGGCTTGCGCCAGAGGCAGCAGCAGAAAGGCGATCAAGGCGACCGCGATCTGGATACGCACGGCATTTTCGCTGGTGCCGAGAAAGCGGGTGATCTTGAGCACCTGCTTGACCCAGCGGAAGAACAGCTCGATCGCCCAGCGGCGCTTGTAGAGGTCGGCGATCTGCTGGGCCGGGGCGTCGAGGTCGTTGCTGAGAATGCGCAGCGGCTTGCCAGTATCGGTCATGACCAGCACTTCGCGGACCGGGTCCTGGAACGGGTTTTGCCGCCCGCTGCCTTGGCGTGCCGGGAGATGGCCGATGCGGTCGGACAGGATCGGCCCGCCTGTGGCGATCGGCAGCACCGCGACCGGGGCAAAGGGTGTGTTGCGTTTGAAGCGGGTGACGATGCGGCACTGTGCCTGGTCGAGTTTGGCCCACCACGCATAGTCGTAGTAGCCCAGATCTCAAAGACATAAGTGGCGCCAGGCTCGATCGGCATCTGCTGGGCGGCGGTGATGTCGTTGACCCGGGCGGCGCTGAGCGCGGCGTAGATCGGCCGGTCGGCATCGGCGTCATAGACCACGTGCAGCTTGACGCCGCACACTTTGGCCGAGAACCGCGCCCAATCCAGGCTGCGCCCGTCCAGCCGCAGACCCGTCGAATCGATCAGGTAGGTGGTCCCGGCGAGAGCGCGCCGCAGCGAGCGGTGCGCCCTGGCCGCCATCACCGCAAAAAGCTCGCCAAACACCGCGCTCGGCCGCGACGCGTTGGCTTCCGCCAGGGTCGCGCGGCGCGGCGCGCGAACCCCCAGATGGTAGAGCCGGTTGGCGTGGCTCTCCAGCCCGGCCTCGATCTCGCGCAGGCTCGAAGCGCCTTCCAGCTGGCCGTACAACAAGGCGACCAATTGGCTCTTCATCGTCAGTCGCCGCACCCGCCAATCCGCCGCGTGCGCCGCCACCAGCCGCTCGAACACATCCCACGGCACGTGCTTCAGAAGCGCGTGAAACACGCTATTGTGATGCCGCATGGCATTGATCCCCCGCTCGTGTCCGGATCGTTCCCCAACGTCCCAACACCCAGTGGTATCAATGCCGTGCGCCTTGTCCATCAAAACTCAACCGGACAGCCGTGGACTTGATCCGGGCATCCACGTCCTGGAAACCAAGGCCTTGGCGCAAAGAAGGCGCAGAACCACCGCTGGGCCGACGATTGTTGTCGAGCGCGGGCCGAAGGGGGCGCCCGCGCGGGCGCCCCCCTTTGTTGCGGCTGGTTACTGGTTCGCCGGCGGCGGCGGTGGCGGTGGTGGCGGCGCGCCGGTCCCGCCTTCGATGATCTCCGTCCGGCGGTTCTGCGGCTCCCGCACACCGTCAGGTGTCGGCACCCTCAGATCGTTCTGACCAACGCCGGTGACCGTCATCGCGGTCTGCGGCACGCCCGCCTGGGTCAGCGCGCCAGCAACTGCGCCTGCGCGCCGCACCGACAGCTTCTGGTTATAGGCGGCCGATCCGGAGGTGTCGGTATGCCCGATGACCTGCACAGGCACAGGCGGCTGGGATTTGAACGTGCCCGCAGCGGCCTCGATAATCTGCTGGCCCTCCGGCGTAATGTTGGCCTTATCCCAGTCGAAGAACACCGTGAAGTTATGTTCCGGCGGCGGGGGTGGCGGGGGTGGCGGGCTCGGCGGCGGGGGCGGCGCCGGCTGTGCGCACGCGGCAAGCGCGAGGAGCGAGCAGAGCAGGAAAACGCGTTTCATCTGTTCCTCCGGCAGTTGAACGCCGCACAATATGTGAAATCTCCTGGCCACACTAGCAACAAAAAGCTACATTTTCGGCGGCCGGGGCGGCAATTCCCCGCACCACCGATTCTCCCTCGCCAGCGACGCATGGCGCACGCTGCAATTGGCGCCGGCATTCAGCCGCCGGCGGCCCCTTCAGTGTTAACGTAGACCGCGTAAACGGATTGGCTGGCCGCCATGAGCAGGCGGTTTCGCTTGCGTCCGCCAAAGCACAGATTGGCGCAGCGTTCGGGGAGTGCGATCTCGCCGATCATGGTCGCATCCGGGGCAAAGACGACGACCCCGTTGAGCGCGCTGGTCATCCCCCAGCCGCACCACAAATTTCCGTGAACGTCGCAGCGGAACCCGTCGGGACTCCCCTCTCCGGCGCTGACGAAGATCCGCCCATTGGCCAGCCTGGCGCCATTGTCAACGACATCGAAGACGCGGATCTGCCGTGGTACCGACCGTAACTCGACAACGTAGAGTTTGGTTTCGTCAGGAGAGAAGCACAGCCCGTTCGGCCCGTTGATGTCGCCGGCAACGACCGCGGCGCGGCCTGTCGCGGCGTCGACCCGGTAGACGTTGGTTGGCAGTTCGGGAGGTGATCTGTCGCCTTCGTAATTCCCCAAAATCCCAAAAGGAGGATCGGTGAACCAGATCGAATCGTCCGATTTGACGACGACGTCGTTGGGTGAGTTCAGGCGCTTGCCGTCAAAGCGGTCGAGGATGACGGTGATCGCACCGTCATATTCGGTTCGGATGACCCGCCGCCCCTCGTGCTCGCAGGTGACGAGTCGCCCCTGGCGGTCGCGGGTGTTGCCGTTGGCGTGGTTCGACGGCTTGCGAAAGACCCCAACGAAGCCGCTTTCTTCATCCCACCGCATGATGCGATTGTTGGGGATGTCGCTCCACAACAGATAACGGCCGTCACCGAACCACACCGGCCCTTCGGCCCAGCGAAATCCGGTCGCGAGCCGCTCGACCGCAGCATTGAATGGCGGCTTGATCGCGTCGAACCGTGAATCCAGCGTCCGGATCGCCGGGTCCGGATAGCTTTGCGCTGGTTCCCAGCGGCTGGGTGCGCGCGGTGTGGCGGCACCGACTATCGGCGTACCAGTCGCTCCCCCCACAATTGCGCTCATCGCCAATATACCCGTGTCAATTTAGGGGTACATCTTGTCCCGCATTCGACATACTCACAGAGGCGGCGAAAAGTGATCATGGCACGACCAGCAGCGGATACTGTCTTACTCTTGTATCTGCAGAGGAAAAAGGGAGAAGAGTTCTCGCTGACAAGGCGTCGCCTCTAAGAAGGGTCGATGCGGGCTACCGGATGCCAGGACCGTTGCAGCTGAGGAATGGGTAAAACACCCATCCGATCTCCCGACCCGTTACATCCGAGACGTAAGCCCATCGCTTGCCATCGGCCGCCAAGGCAAACCGCAAGGGCCGAACCCGCGCCCGATTGCTGATGATATCCTTTTTTGCCCCATTCGGCGTCTCGCGCACATTCATGGATTTTCCGCTCGGATTGTTCACGACGCATTCCGTGCCCGTCGTGACTGGAGGAGTAGTTGTCGCGGGCGCCGAAGGGGCAGTTGTAGCCGGAGCAGCCGTGGGCGCCGAAGGTGCAGTTGCCGCAAGCGCATTCGCCGGCGCCGAAGGGGCAGTTGTGGCCGGCGCAGCCGTGGTCGCCGCAGGTGCAGGTGCCGCAAGCGCAGCCGTGGGCGCCGAAGAGGCAGTTGTCGCGGGTGCAGCAGCCGCGCCGCGCGCAGCTTCGGCCATGCGGACGTTGAAGCGATCGAACATCGTGTTGAACACACGCTCGCGGCACCCGCGGTCCCCTTCCAGCGCTGTGGCGGTCGCGTCTCGCGACAGCCCCTCATAAGTCTCGTGCGCCACCGATCCTTGAGCGCCGCCTCCGCCTTCGAGGGGGATGATCTTGCCGACAACCCCGCCGATTTTCGCGTTGACATCGGCCTGGAGTTGGTCCCGGTTTGTGGATCCTTTCTGTTCCTTGACCGTGGTGCAGACGAACGAGGTGACGTACTCAATCTGTTGAATTTGCTCCGGGTTCAGCTGCTGCGCCGAAGCCGTCACGCTGATGCCGCAGCCCAGCACGGCGCAGAGGCCGAGACTGAGTTTCCGGTAAGGCATGCTGTCCTCCCCACAACGGCCTTAGCGTCGAACCACGTTAACATATCTGGGCCGGAACCTATGAGATTCGGACGGGATAGTCCCGTCCGGGTCACGTCCGACCAGGGATCTCGTATCAGGTCCCCGGCCCGACGCCCGCGCCGTCGTCGGCGCCTGTCAGATCGCCTTTTCCTCGCGCAACGCCGCCAGCTCTTCCTTGCTGAGCCCGAGGAGGCTCGAATAAACGGCGTCGGTGTCGGCGCCGAGCAGTGGCGAGGCGGTGATCGGCACCTTCGAGCCGCTCATCTTGACCGGCCAGCCCGGCATCTTGAAGTCGCCGCGCACCGGATGCTTGACGGTGACGAAGATTTCGCGGCGATTGAGGTCGGGGTCGTTCGACAATTCCATCGTGTCCATGACGGCGCCCGCGGGAATCCCGTTGTCGCCAAGCCGCTTCATGACCTCCAGTTTGTCATATTGCTTGGTCCACTCAGAGAGCATCGCGTCGACCACATGGCGGTTCTTGAACCGCTCTTCAGGGCTGTCAAAGCGCGGATCGCCGATCAGGTCTTCGCGCCCCATCAGCTTGAGAATGCGTTCCCAATGCGCTTGGTTGGCGCGCGACGTATAAATGTAGCAATAGTCGTTTGGGCCGCCGCCCTTGCATGGATAGGCTTCGCTCGGCGAATTGGTGCCCATGATGCTCTGGTTGCCCAAGCGGGGCGCGGCATGGCCCCATAGATACTGGGCGGCGTAGGAGATGCGGCCGTAATTGATGACGCAATCCTGCATCGCACACCGGATGAGTTGGCCCTCGCCGGTGAACTGGCGCTGATAGAGTGCTCCCAGCACGCCGATCGCGGCATGCAAACCGGTTCCGGTGTCGCCGATGGTCGGACCCGGTTTGATCGGGGGGCCGTCGGGCTCACCGGTGATCGACATGGCGCCGCCGGTCGCCTGCGCAATCATGTCGAAAGCCAGATAGTTCTTGTATGGGCTGTCGTCGCCGAAGCCCTTGACCGAGACATAGATGATGCGGGGATTGATCGCGCGCACCTCGTCATAGCCAAAGCCCAGCCGTTCGATGACGCCGGGCGCAAAATTCTCGGCAAAGACATCGCCCTTTTCGATCAGCCCGCGCAGAACGGCGCGCCCCTTGTCGGTCTTCAGATTGGCGGTAACACTCTTCTTGTTGGCGTTGAGCAGCATGAAGTATTGGGAATCGACGCCCTTTTTGTCGGTCGACGCGCCGCGACCCTGCTCGCCCCGGGTCGGCTCCTCGACCTTGATCACCTCGGCGCCGAGCCATGCCAAGGTCAGGGTGCAGGACGTGCCGGCCTCGAACTGCGTTAGGTCCACCACCCTGACGCCGTGCAAGGCGCCGCGCTGCACGCTCGGAGAGTGGCCGTTCGTGTCGGGCGTCGGGTCGTTCGGCATATTATTTCCTCCTGATCGTGGTTCGCTGCCGCCGGGCGCGGCCTGATCCTCAGTCTATCGCCGCGTGGTTCCGATGACCACCGGCGATGCGCCGACCGGCTACGCTTTATTGGAACAGTCAGCCTTCTTTGGGGCGGCGTCAACGCTTTCCGATAGTTGCGTCGCGGCTGCAACAGGCGCCCGCCCCGACAATCGAGCGCTGCAGACGCGTGTGATACGGTTGCTGCGGAAGCCCTCAGCGCGAGATCTCCTCGAGCCGCAGGTTCGTCGTCCGTGGCCCCATCGTCGCGATCACCAAGATCACCGCAACCATCGCGCTGGCGATGAACAGGAAAACCCCGGTCGTGCCGTAATTCCTGAGAAAAAAAGCGACGAAAAAGCCGACGAAGATGGTGCTGAACCGGCTCCAGGAATAGGTGAAGCCGACAGCCCGGGCGCGAATGCGGGTCGGATAGAGCTCCGACTGGTAGGCATGCAGCGAATAGGCGAAGATCGTGTTCGAAAACGCGATTAGCAGCCCGAAGATAACGATCCCAACGGCGCCTTTCTGCTGCGAGAAACACAGGCCAAACACCGCGATTGCCAGCGCCGACCCGCAGATTTGCCACTTGCGCTCGAACCGATCCGCGAACTGGGTCGCAACCAGTGCCGCCGCCGGCGAGGCGATCGCGATGATGAAGGTGTAGGCGAGCGATTTGGTGATGTTGATCCCTTGCGACAGCAAAAGCGTCGGAACCCAACTGGAAAACCCGTAATAGCCGATCGTCTGCAATAGCTGGAAAATGACCAGCATCACCGTCCGCTTCAGATAGGGCGGGCGGAAGATCTCAGCATACGATCCCTGGGCTTCCTCGACTTCTCCTGCGAGAATCTGCGCGGCGGGCAGCGGGCGGCCGGTTTCCGCTTCGATCCGCGCCTCGATCATTCGTGCGACACGGTCGGCCTCGGCATGGCGGCCGTGCTGGGCGAGCCAGCGCGGCGACTCGGGCAGCCCAAGCCGCAGCCACCACGCGACGATCGCGCCACCGGCGCCGATTAACGCCACCCAGCGCCAGCCATCGATCCCGAGCGGAATCCGCGGCACCAGCAGAAATGCGAAAAACGCCGCGATCGGATAGGCGGTCAGGCTGATTGTCGCAACAAACGCAAAGGCGGCCCCGCGCCGCTCTCGCGGCACCAGCTCAGACAAATAGGTGTCGATCGTAACAAACTCGACGCCGATGCCGATGCCGGCGATAAAGCGCCAGACGACCAACCCGACATCGGTCGACTGTAGCGCCATCATCAACGTCGCCAACGAGTACCAAACTAACGCGAACGTAAAAATCGTGCGCCTGCCGAAATAGTCGGATAGCGGGCTCAGCAACAAGGTGCCGATGAACATCCCGGTAAAAGTGGCGGCGATCAGACTTGCAAAGCCGTGGATGTCGAAGAATCCCTTGGTCGTCGCCACCATGATGCCGGCTTTGAACAGGCCGGGCGCGATATAGGTGGTCAGGCCATTGTCGTAGACTTCAAAGAATGCACCGAGCGCCAGCAACACGATAAAGCGCAGCATGAAGTTCGTCTGCGGCAACCGGTCCATCCGCGCCGCAATCGTCGTCGCGGGGCGGCCCGTGAAGCCCGTAATAGCGTCATCGGCCAAGGCACTTTCCTCCTGATTTTCCGACATTGTTTCGCGGGACCGATGACGACGCAACCCGCATCTCGGGCGCGGCAGCCCGTCCGCCCGCGCATTTCTGCACGCACTACGCCGGCAAGCATTCAGGTTGCCGCAAGCCGCCAAGCCTAAAGATGCCGAGGGCGTCACGGCCGGTCACCGAAATGTGAGATGCGTATCGCCACGTGCCGGGCCATTTTTTCCCTGTTGCAATCTGCAATAGAGTGAGGGGAGGTCACCAGTCATGCGCCGGACATCATTTCTTGCCGCTGTCGTCATCGCCTTGCTCGCGATGCCCGCCTTTGGCCAGGCGCCCGCCGTCCACGCCACCCAGCGGGCCGCCGGTGCATGTTCGCGGCGCCGTTGATAAGCTCGACGGCCAGAATTTGACGGTCAAATCGCGCGACGGCCAATCCCTGTCGATCACGCTCGCTCCAAACTTCACGGTTCGGGCCGTCGTTGCGAAGAGCATTTCCGATATCAAGGCAGGCGATTTTGTCGCCTCGACCTCGGTCAAAGGCCCCGACGGCACGCTCCGCGCGATCGAATTGCACATCCTGCCCCAGAACCTTCGGAGCAGGATCGAGGGCCAGACGCCTGCGGATCTTGTACCCGACAGCCTGATGACCAACGCCACCGTGGTGCAAATCGTCGGTGCGCCGCAGGGCCAGATGATGAAGGTCAGTTATAAGGGTAAGGAAGCCGAGATCAACGTCCCGCCCGACATCCCGGTTGTCGGCTATGTCTCTGGCGATGCTACACTGCTCAAGCCGGGCGCCACGGTCGTCATTTTCGCCCGCAAGGAAGCCGACGGCAGTCTGACCGCGGCCAGCGTCACCGCGGAGAAGGACGGCGTCAAGCCGCCGATGTAAAAGGAGGCTGCGCCGCAGCCGGAGCGCCGATGCCGTTTCCGTGGAACGATTACAGCGGTCGCCTGTCGCCGCTGAAGCTGGTTGTCTTCGTCGCGCTGTTCGTGCCCGCCACATGGGTGATGTTCGCCTACGCCTTCGGGCTCCTCGGCGCTCGGCCGCTCAACGAAGCGATCCACCAGATCGGGCTGTGGACGATCCGGCTGATCTTTCTCGCCCTGGCGGTGACGCCGCTGCGCCAGATCCTGCAATGGCCGCGGCTGATCCTGGTGCGGCGGATGATCGGAGTTGCGGCGTTTGGCTATGTGCTGATCCATTTTTCTCTATATACGGCCAGCCAGGCGTTCGACCTCGGTAAGGTCGCCACCGAGATCGTGCTGCGGATTTATCTGACGATCGGTTTTGCTGCGTTGCTCGGGCTTGCGGCGTTGGCGGCAACCTCGACCGACGGCATGGTCCGCCGCCTCGGCGGCAAACGTTGGCAGCTATTGCACCGGCTGGTCTATGCGATCGGCGTGCTGGCAGTCATCCATTACTGCTTCCAGTCGAAGCTCGATCGATGGGAGCCGACGATCATGGCCGGGCTGTTGTTCTGGTTGCTCGGTTACCGGCTTCTGTTATGGCGCTTCGGCGTGCGCGGGCATCTGGGGCTGGCATGGGTCGCCGGGCTCAGCCTCGCCGCGGGCCTAGCGACCGCGCTCGGCGAAGCAGTCTATTTCGGGCTCGCCTTCCACGCCCCGCTGATGCGGGTATTGGAGACCAACCTGTCGCTGGTGACCGGGATTCGCCCGGCGATGGTCGTGCTGGCGATCGGCCTCGCCGTCACTGCCGCCGGCGTGTTGCGGGCGGCGCTAATCCCCGCCGAAAAGCGGCGGACCGGTAGCACCGCTCGGCGGCAGCTTACGCCAAGCCGTTGAGCACGAAATCGAAAATGTCGAAGTTGCGCAACCTGCCGGTCTCGGCGCGCCGCCGATAGTCGGGTGTCAGCGGCCGCGACAGGATGAACGGTACGCGCTGTTCGCCCTGGCCGCCGTGCGAGCGCAGGCGATGGCCGGCTAGGCCCGACAGATCATGCTCATCGCGCGCGCCGCCGATCGCGGTGTCCGCGTTGCCCAGCACGACGAAATCGGCTTCGCGATCGTAAGGCAGTTCGAAGCGCCGCGATGCCTCGGCGCGGTCGAAAACCCCGGCAACCCCGGGCAGCGCCGCACTGACCGTCATCATTGCCGCGATATCGCTGTCGTCGCGGGCGTAAATGCGCACGAACGAGCCGAGCGCCCCGTGGTGGCGCACGAACGGGTCGGTGATCGGACAAATCACCCGCGCCGCTCCCCCGCCGAAGCGGCCGCTCAGCTCGTCCTCGAGAAAGATCACCCGCGGCTTATCGTTCATCCCGTGATCGGCGACGAGCCCGACGACCGCGCCCAATTCGACAAACCGCGCCACCCGCTCGTCGAGTGCTTTATGAAACGCGTCGGCCTCGGGATCGCCCGGCGCATGGCCGTGCTGCACATAGTCGGACAGCGACAAATAAAGCAGCCGCGCATCGCCGTGTTCTAGCAGCGTCAACCCGGCGTCGAGCACGAACAGCGACAGGTCGGCCGAGTACATGTCGGGCCGGGCGCGCCCAACCATCGCCTCGACCCCGGCACCGGCGCATTCCGACGAAAAACACACGCCGTCGAGGCCGCGCCCGAGCATCCGCCGCAACTTGTCCTTGGCCGTGACCGCGGCGGTGGCAACGCCCTGCCGCGACATCAGCCCGAGGATCGTCTCGCTGCGCATCAGCCCGTCGTCGGTGATCATCACCTCCTCCCCGGTTTCACGGTCGAGGTAATAATTGCCGGCGATGCCATGCACTGACGGCGGCGCCCCGGTCACGATCGAGACGTTGTTGGGATTGGTAAAGGTCGGCATCACGGCATCGGCTGTCCCGAGCCAGCCCTCGCGCCCAAAACCCGCGATCGTCGGCAAAATGCCGTCGCCGATCCCGCGCTCGACATAAGCCGGATCGAACCCGTCGACACAGATCACCGCGGTCGGCCGTTCCGGCTTACGGTACCAGCGTCCGTTCAGCTCGATCGCATCGGCCATTCGCGCTCTCCCACATCACAGGGGTTGCCCAGGGGCAACAAGCGGCGATCCGATCTGAGCTTGCGCTGCCGCTCCCTGGGATTATATGGGTATCCATATCGCTTAACCCATATCGAAGGGTATAATGAAAACCACCGTCGAGATTTCCGATCCACTGCTTGAACAAGCGCGGGCGCTTGCCGCGCGGGAAGGGGTTACGCTGCGGACCCTGGTGGAGCGCGGTCTTCATCGCGTCGTTGCCGAGGCAGAGCGCCGCGTGCCGTTCAAGCTGCGGCGGGCCAGCTTCAAGGGCAGTGGGCGGCAGGCGGAGTTTCGCGAGGCGTCGTGGAACCGGCTGCGCGATCTCGTCTACGAGGATCGCGGCGCGTGATCGCCGTCGATACCAACGTTCTCGTCTACGCACATCGCGAGGATTCGCCATTTCACGAGGCCGCCTACGCGCGCGTTGCGGAGCTGGCCGAAGGGCCGTCGATCTGGGCCATTCCCTGGCCGTGCGTGCACGAGTTTCTTGCGATTGTAACACATGCGCGGATCTACGCGCCGCCGACACCGCAGGCGCAGGCGGTGGATCAGGTGGACGCCTGGCTCGAATCGCCAACACTCGTGCTGCTGACTGAGACAGCGGCGCATTGGCCGACCTTGTGCGCACTGCTGGCCGGCGGCCGGGTGACCGGAGCCCTGGTCCATGACGCGCGCGTGGCGGCGTTGTGCCGGCAGCACGGGGTGCGCGAACTGTGGTCGGCGGATCGGGACTTCAGCCGTTTTGCCGGCCTCACTGTGGTCAATCCGTTGGTCGGACGAGGATAGAGGTTAGGGATCGGCTCAAGTCAGTTCGTCGAGCAGCGCCTTGGCTTCTTTTAGGTCGAACGTATCGAAGCCTTCACCGAACCAACCGTAGACAGGCTCGAGCAGGTCACGGGCTTGCCGCCGTTTGCCGTGATCGCGCCACAGCCGGGCCAAACTC
>CAVZFB010000054.1:0-166717 GCA_963774345.1 uncultured Alphaproteobacteria bacterium | reverse complement strand
GTGTATGTGGCTGCCTTGACTCGTTACGTATTGCTGTCTCCGAAGGGTTATTGCGCAGGTTGTGCTCGGAGCATCTGGGCATGGGGCCGACCGCCTACATGCGCCTTCGCCGGATGTCGCTGAGCGCGTCGCGATTTGTGGCGGGGAAACCCCGGCGGGGCGAGCATATCGGAGATCGCGTTGCGCCACGGCTTCCACGGTGGGGGCCATTTCGCAGCCAGCTTTCGTGAGTTGTTCGGAGAGTTGCCATCCACCACCTTGGCCCGTGGCTTGCGGGGCGGGATGATCGACCCGGCGCGGCGCCGACCGCGCGTTCCGATGTGAAGTTTTCGCGACGCCTTGAGAGAGATCAACATCGGGGCGACGCAACGGTTTATGTCTTCGCCGGATCTGGACTAGCCAGCGGGGTTACAGGATGCCGTCGAGCGCAGTCCGAGACATTCACCGACCCCGACGACTACGCCGGACGATCCGCGGACGACGGTCGAGATAACGGTCACCGGGCGCGGGAATTTCGCCGGAACACTCGTCCGTATCGATCTGCACAGCCTGTGGATGCAGCGGTTCTCTGACAACCTGCCGCGGGTCGCGCATACGGCCAATGTTGCCGGGCGAAGCTTTATCTTGTTCCGCACCCAACCTGGACCAAGGCTGCTGTCGAACGGTGCGGAAATACAACCGACCAACATCCCCTCCATCAGCGAGAGTCACGAGGCCCAGCAGCTGTCATCCGGAGCCGCGATTTTCGCCGCCATGTCGTTGCCGATGGAGGCAATGGTTGCTGTCGGGGCGACGATTGCCGGGATGCGACTTGACCCCGCCCCGGCACTACTGACCCTCATGACCCCGCAGCCGCCGCTATAGCGAAACTGCAGCGGTTGCACGCGGCGGCCGGACAGTTGGCGGAAGACGCCCCCGAAATGATCGCCCAACCCGAGGCGGCCCGCGGTCTCGAACAGGCATTGATCGAAGCCATTAATCGGCTGCCTTGCGAAAGGCGAGGTTCGCGCGGACAGCTGGCGCTGCGTCGCCACGCGATGATCCTCCGCCGGTTTCGCGCCGCAACGGAGGAAAATCCCGATGCAACCGCT
Organism: uncultured Alphaproteobacteria bacterium; assembly: GCA_963774345.1. Taxonomy (GTDB): domain Bacteria; phylum Pseudomonadota; class Alphaproteobacteria; order ATCC43930; family CGMCC-115725; genus AP-15. The sequence goes on along the minus strand of CAVZFB010000054.1, from coordinate 165,626 downwards.
TTACATCCCGGAACTCTGCAAAGGATCGGGGTGTCGGACCGGACATTGCGGACTTGTTGCCAGGATCAGCTCGGGATGAGCCCCAAGCGACACTTGCTGTTGCGGCGGATGCATCTGGCGCGGCGGGTCCTGCGGGACGGCCGCTCCAACCGCGACAACGGTGACCGAGACAGCCACGCGGTACGGCTTCTGGCAACTTGGACGATTTGCTGGCGAATATAAGTCGCTCTTCGGCGAATTACCATCCGCCACGCTTGGCCGCCCGCGCAAGTAACGGCGGAGCCGCCCGCTCTGTTCCGTCCGGATTTTTGCCAAAACTGAATAGCGCGCCGCTCTGCCTCACGATTACGATGCCTCCGCAACGCCGGGCACCCCTCGCTCTAGGCGCGGAGCACACAAATGTTCAGGAACACAAAAGCCCGATTGGTCGCTGTTTTGCTGGCGGCGGGGTCGCTCCGGCTGGATATCCGGCCCGGCTGCGGCTGCCGTTCGCATCGAGGGGCAAGTCCAGGCGGGCGGTGGTCCGCTCGCAAGGTCCACGGTGACACTATGGGCGGCGAGTGCGGGCGACCCAAGCAACTGGCCCAAAGCCAAGACCGCGCCGATGGACGATTTGTCATTTCCGCCAAAGAGACGCCGGCAGCGACGCCGTCCTGTATCTGGTCGCCAAAGGCGGCGAACCCACCGTCAACAAGGGCGAGCGGCGACAATCCGGCCATCGCCCTGCTGACGGTGCTGGGCGGCAAGCCGCCGGCCGAGGTCGTCGTCAACGAGATGACGACCGTGGCGTCGGTGTGGACGAACGCGCAGTTCCTCGACGGCACCGCGATCAAGGGTCACGCGCTCGGCCTGAAGATCGCGGCCGGCAACGTGCCGAACTTCGTCGATCTCGCGACCGGCGGATGGGGCGGCGCCATCCAGGACCCGCTCAACAGCAGCCAGACGCCGACGATGGCCAATTTCGCCACGCTGGCCGACGTGCTGGCCGGCTGCGTCACGCGGGTGACGGACGATGCGTGCAGCAAGCTCTTCGCGGCGGCGACGCCGCCGACCGGCGAGCGCCCCGACCGACACGCTGACGGCGGCCGAGGCCGATCGCGCGCTATCCGTGGTACCAGCCGGAGCGGCTCTTCGCCCTGCTCGACCAGTTCTATCCGATCCCGACGGGCAAGACCATGCGCGCGGTGCCGTTCATGCCGTACCTCAACTTTCGCGCCGAGCGCCTGGGTGCTGCCGCTCAAGTTCGACGGCGGCGGGTATCGTGCGGGCGGCAAGGCGATGTTCGACAGCGAGGGCAACCTCTGGGTCGGCGACAATTTCACCGTGGGTTGGCAGGGGCAGGACATCGCTGTGGCAGGGCAACGCCACCAAGTTCGCGCCCGAACGGCCAGCCGCTCTCGCCGATTACCACGGGCTTCGCCGGCGGCGGGATGCAGGGCGGCACCTTCGGTGCCGCCGTCGACGCCAAGGACAATGCCTGGCTCACCAGCTACGGCGGCAAGTCGATCGCGGTGTTCGACAAGAACGGCAAGCCGCTGACGCCGCCGGACGGCATCACCTTCGACGGCAAGCTCGGGCTGATGCAGGGCGTCATCGTCACGCCCAGCGGCGACGTCTGGGTCGTGGGCATCTCGAAGAACCAGCTCGTCTACTTCCCCAAGGGCGATCTGACCAAGGGCAAGCTGCTCTGCGAGGGCTTCAAGGAGGAGCCGTGCAAGTCGTTCGTGGGGCCGTTCCATCTCGGCATCGACCAGCAGGACCGGATCTGGGTGACCAACGCCGGCGGCGACTTCGTCACGCGCTTTCCGGCCGCCGATCCGACCAAGGTCGAGACGCTTCAAGACCGGCTACAGCGGCAGCGGCCTCGGCATCGACAGCCAGGGCAACGTCTGGGTCACCAACCGGTTCGGCAGCTCGGCGCGGGGTGAAGCCGTCGCTGGAAGAAGCTCGTCGAAGATCGCGAAGAGCGGCGGCAACGCCGACGAGGTAGCTCGACGCGCACGATGTTCAAGCAGAAGGGAGGTCCCGACGGTGGCAGCGTCACGCTGCTGCGGCCGGACGGCACGCGAATATCCCGGCTCGCCGTTCACGGGCGGCAGTCTGCCCGGCCCGTGGGCCGCGGTCGTGGACGGCGACGACAATGTCTGGATCTCCAACTTCGCCGGTGCGTCAGGCCGGATCGCGCACCTGTGCGGCGTCCGCACCGAGAACTGCCCGCCCGGCATGAAGACCGGCGATCAGATCTCGCCGCCTGGCGGCTACGTCGGCGGCGGCCTGCAGATGCAGACCGACCTCGCGATCGATCCGGCGGGGGACGTCTGGGTGATGAACAACTGGCAGGACATCGACAGTTGCTTCCCGGCGCTCAAGAGGCGCTCTCGACCCGCTGCGGCGGCCAGGGCGTCACGATCTTCTACGGCATGGCCAAGCCGGTCCGCGCGCCGCAGATCGGCCCCGCCCGGCAACCGTAGTCCGGTAGGGTGATGTGATGTCTCCGCGCCGGACTTTCTTCCGCGAAGACCTCGGCGACCGAGCGATCACGTCCTGAGCATGTTGATCGCCGGATGCAGCGCGCCCAATCCCAACACTGCGGCCGGGCAGTCGGAGATCGCAGGGCAGAAATGTACGGTCTGCCGGGCACAAAACCCGGGAGACATCGACGCGTGCTATGCGATCTGCATGCAGCGCATCGAGGACCAGGGGACACATATCCGAAGTCTACCGGTCACTGACAACTCTCTTTGCCAAACAGAACAGCTGCAATATTCGGGGGAGACTACGATGACACCCTATCACTGCACTTGGTGGCTGCTTGCAATTGTTGCGTTGCTCTGCGTACCGGTATTGGCAAACGCGCAAGCGCCGACGGCGCCGGCGAGCTCGACGCCGCCGCCGGGGAAGGCGTCGGGGTCAAGATCGACATGGTGCCCTCGCTGATCGTCATGAACGCGCGTGGCGCCAGCCTGCAAGGCCAGACGCTGACGCTGGCCGAGTCAGTCCCAACTCGATCGTTTTTGCCGACCGGCCCGTCAGATCGGCCGGGCATCTGCTGACCCGGCACCTGCTGGAGGAATGGACCCTCGGCAGCTTTGCCAAGGACCCGCCAAACGCCACGGTGTCGGTGCTGAGCAAGGACGGCGCGTCAGTTCGCGACGCCGTCGTCGAGCTGCGTGGTCCGCATCTCGACGGCGACCGATTGACCTTCAACGTCCGCGTGCTCGAAGGCGATCTTGCTGGCGCCGACGGCCCGGCCTCGGTTTTTGTCGACATTATCGGCATGCCAATGACGCCGTTGTCGTTTGCCGGGGTCGCCCGGCGCACGGCGCGGCGCGCGTATTGGTACGGCGCCGCGGCGCCCCCGCCCTACGGATATCCGGGCTATTACCCGCCGCCCTATCCCTATCCTTATCCATATCCTCCCTGACGGTCGTGGAGACCCGGATCCTGTCGTCCGTTAACGGGGGAATAGAATGCGGCGTACCCGAAAATTCACCCTGACGGTGCTTGCGGTTTTATTGGCGACGATCGGGACACTGGGGCGAGCGCCGCCTATGCGCAGCAATATTCGGCGCCGGGCGGTCCGCCGACGCCCCTGTCGCCGCCCGCACCTGTCCTGAGCCAGCCACCGGCGCCATCGCCGCCGGGGACGCGGACCAGCGGGCTGCAGGTGAGCGTGACGCCGTATCTGTGGCTGGCGAACGTCAACACCGCGATCAGCACGCCGCTGGCGCGCGCACCGGTGGTCGACACCAGCGTCGGCGCCTTTCAGCTGCTCGGGCATCTCGACGGCGTGCCGTTTATAGGATCAGTCGAATTCCGCGACGGGCCGTTCAGCCTGCTGGGCGACGTGATCCATCTCCCGGTCGGCACCAACATCACCACCCGCAATGTGTTTTTCAACGGTGGCAGCGCATCGCTGACGCCCAATATCGGGACCGCCGTGTTTCTCTATCATGCGGTGGATCAGCCGGTTCAGTCGCTCGACGGCGGCGTCGGCTTTCGCGCCTGGGGCGTTTCGAGCGAGCTGACATTGAACGGCGGGCTGTTGCCGACGATAGGCGTGAACCGCTCGGCCTCATGGGGCGACCCGCTGATCGCCGCCCGCTATCACCGAGATCTCGCATCTCGGCAACGGGTTCGGGTTGACCGCCTATGGCGATTTGGGCGGTTTCGGCGTCGCCGCGCATGTCGATTGGCAGGTCGTCGGTACGCTCGACTATACCCTGAAGCCGTGGGTCGCGTTGCGCCTCGGCTACCGCAGTCTGAATGTCACGGCGAGCGGCAGCGACTTCGGCTACAACGTCCACATGAAGGGACCGATCCTCGGCGCCACCTTCCGGTTTTGAGGGCGGAGGCGGCGCGCCGCTCACTGGCGATCGAGACCGGCGACTGCCAATCGGCTTTTGCCGCGCGATCCGTGGTAAAGAGGCTCCTACAGAGGAGGGAGCGAGATCAAGACGCCATTATCCGGCACCCATCATCTTTGGGCGGATTTCCTTTCAGAAGCCGCGGACGAATAACGGTCGCTGTTTGGGAATTGCGGTCCGTCGCCACAGGCCGGCGCACCCGGTCCGGTTCATCGGTATTTTTGCCGAAATTGAATAGCGCGCCGCTTTTGATTAGCCCACAATTGTCTTCGGCATCCTTGCCCAACCATTGACGACCAGAGGGCAGAGGATGTTTGGAGGGTGGGCGATGGGGAGGTTCCATATGAGAGCACGCAACCGCCTCCCGCTATGCGTAGCGATCGCCCTCAGCATCGGTTACGCCACTCCCGTCATTGCGCAATCGGCTCCCGGCGCACCTGCTTCGACAGTGTTCAAGTTTTCGAACTCCGATGCCGCCGGACGTCGCGTCCCCCGATAAGGTCGAGACACGTTCAGGCACGCCGACGCCGCCCAAGATCCATGAGCTGTTGACGCTGCTCGCCGATCCCAAGAACTATCAGGTGTTGACCTTGCTCGCCGATCCCAAGGTCAAGGAATGGCTCGAGGGGCAGGGCGAGGCAAAGACGGCGGCGGGAAGGGCGCCGCAGACCGACAATTCGGTCGCGGGCTACCTAAATTCCCGGGCCGGCGCGATCCACGCGCAGATCCTTGCGCTCGCCCGCGCCATCCCCGATCTGCCTAATCAGTTCACGCGGGCCGCCGCCCGCGTCACTGCGGTCCATCGTGAACATGGGGGGTATTGGGCCCTCGTCAGACTTGCTGTCTTGGTGGCGTTTGGCTTTGGCGCCGAATGGCTGTTCAGGAAAATCACGAAAAGGACGCGGCTCCACATTGACGCGCTCCCGATGAAGACCGTCAACGATCGCCTGCGTCTCGTCGCTGTGCGCTTTGCCTTGGCGCTCGGCGTCGTGGCGGCCTTCGTGCTCGGGAGCGTCGGCCCGTTCCTGACCCTCGACTGGAATCCAATCCGTCGCGAGATGTATTTCGGCTGGCTGATCGCCTTTGTCGTCATCCGGGTCGCGGCCGCCATCGGCGATTTGCTGTTGGCCCCCGCTCAAGAGCGTTTCCGTATTATTCCCGCAGATACGACGGCCGCCCGCTTCTGGCGCCGGCGACTCGTCGCGTTCGTGGGCTGGTTTGCGCTCCTTTGGGTGATCGTTCAGGAGTGCGGCACCCTCGGTTTCTCATCCGACGGACTCCAGCTCGTCGGCTATACGCTCGGCTTGGGGCTCCTCGCCATAGGTCTGGAAGTGGTTTGGCGCAGGCCTATCGCGTCTCGCGAGGTCGCCGAGGTACCCTCGGTCGATACGCGCTGTTTCGGCCAGCGTGGGCGCAACGCAGTGCTGTCGATCGGCATCGTCCTGATGTGGGTACTCTGGGTCACGGCGCCGGGCATAATGAGCGTGGAGCCGGGGTTCTGGCTTGTTTTCGTCATCATCATGCTGCCGCCCGCCATTCTCGTGACCCGAAGCGCGGTCGAGCAGCTGCTGAGACCCCCCGGTTCGTCCCAGACTGACGGTCCGCCCACCTTCATCGCCGTAAGTTTGGAACACGGGATTCAGGCGGTCTTGATCATTGGCGCGGTAGCAGTGCTCGCGCGGGGTTGGGGCGTCGATCTCGTGCACCTCGCCAGTCAGGACACGCTGTTCGCCCGCATTGTCCACGGCGTGCTGAGCGCCGTCATAATCTTGCTTGTTGCAGACGTCCTGTGGCAGGCGGCGAAGGCGGCGATCGATCGCAAGCTCGCCGAAGCTGCCGATCTCGGCCAGCCAAACACCGAGGAGGCGCGGCGGCGGGCTCGGATACGAACGCTCCTGCCGATTTTCCGCAATATTCTGTTTTTCGTCGTCGTCGCCGTTGCGGCGATGATGGCGCTGGCGGCAATGGGCGTCGAGATCGGCCCTCTGATCGCCGGCGCCGGCGTCGTCGGCGTCGCCATCGGCTTCGGCGCGCAGACCTTCGTTCGCGACGTCATCGCCGGTATGTTCTACCTGCTCGACGATGCTTTCCGGGTCGGCGAGTACATCCAGGCCGGCAGCTACAAGGGCACCGTCGAAGGCTTCAGCATCCGCTCGGTCAAGTTGCGACACCACCGCGGCCCAATCTATACGGTGCCGTTCGGCCTGTTGGGTGCGGTTCAAAACCAGAGCCGCGACTGGGTCATCGACAAACTGATGGTCGGCATTACCTATGACAGCGACCTCGAACGGGCCCGCCGGCTGATCAAGCAGATCGGGCTAGACCTCGCCAAAGACCCCGAACTGGGGCCGCTGATCATCGAGCCGTTGAAGATGCAGGGCGTCGAGAACTTCGGCGATTTCGCGGTCCAGATCCGCGCGAAGATGATGACAGTGCCGGGCGAGCAATTCGTCATCCGGCGGAAGGCCTACGCGATGATCAAAAAGGCGTTCGACGAGAACGGCATTAAATTCGCCTTCCCGACCGTCCAGCTCGCCGGTGAAGGCGACCCCTCCACCGCCGCCGTCGCGCAACGCGCATTGGAGCTGACCCATCCCGCCGCGGCGGCAGCTGAATAGCAGGGAGAGAGAAGCACCGCTTTTGGATCGAGCGTCGCGGTTCCGTCGCCGCTCGGCGAACGGCCGGTTTCGGCGCAACCTCCCCGTTTGCCGTGGGTTCGGCGAAGGTCGGCTCACCACCCAATGCCGACCCCCGGCGTAGGTATCAACCGTCAGATTTTATCCACTAGCGCGCGCTATTCCGCGACGGTCAAGGTGACCTCTTCGCGGCGCCCGCGGCGGGCTTGACCAGCGCAGCTTCGACGAGGGTGCGGGGCACGGTTGGCAGACGTTAGGCGGCTTTGGCGGCGGGGCCTCGGGCAGTCGACTCGCGGGCGGCGCGGCGGATCAGGTCGGCGCCGCGCTCGGCGATCATGATCGTCGGCGCGTTGGTATTGGTCGAGGTCACCGTCGGCATTACCGAGGCGTCGATCACCCGCAGGCCTTCGAGCCCGTAGACGCGCAGCTGATCGTCGACCACCGCCATCTGGTCGCCGCCCATCTTGCAGGTGCAGGTCGCGTGATAGACGGTCGAGCCTTTCTGCCGGGCATAGTCGAGCAATTCGTCGTCGGTCTCGACAGCAGCGCCGGGGAGGATTTCTGCGCCGCAATATTTGGCCAGCGCCGGAGCGGCGAACAGCCGCCGAACGAATCTGAGGCCGCCGACAATGGCGCGGCGGTCGGTCTGCTCGCTCAGATAACGGGGGTTGATCGCCGGCGCTTCTCTTGGGTCATTGGATTTGGCCTCGACATAGCCGCGCGATAATGGCCGCATCTGCCAGGCTCCGGCGGTGATGCCGGGAAAATCGTCGAGCTCGCCGATCTGACCGTCCTTGAAGCTGCCGGGTGCAATGCTGCACTGCACATCGGGGGTCGCCGATTCCTCCAGCACCTTGACCGAGGCCGCGGCCAATGACGCGCTGTAGGTCAGTATGCCCTTGCCGGTGACCAGGTAGCGCAGGATCTCGCCAGCCAGCGCCACGCCGCGCGAGCGCTCGTTGACGGTCGGCATGCCTGACACCGGGTAGCTGATACGGACGATGTAGTGGTCCTGAAGGTTCTGCCCGACCCCCGGCAATGCGTGGTGGACCGGGATGCCGATCCGGGAAAGATGCTCAGGCGCGCCGACCCCGGACAGCTGCAGGATATGCGGCGAGTTGACCGCGCCGGCGGAGAGGATCACCTCGCGGGCGGCGTCGGCACGCTGCACGGCGCCACCGCGCTCGTATTCGACGCCGATCGCGCGGGCGCCGTCGAATAGGATGCGGCGTACCAACGCTTTGGTTACGACTTCGAGGTTGGACCGTTTCGTCGCCGGACGCAGATAGGTGCGCGCGGTGCTGCCGCGCCATCGGCCACCGCGGGTCTGCTGGCACCAGCCGATGCTGTCGCCGGCACCGGCGGGCAGGTCGTTCACGTCATCGCGGTATTCGAGGCCGATCTCGCGGCCCGCCTCGATTACCGCCGAGCACAGCGGCGACCGGTCCATCTTCGAGGTAAAGAGCGGGCCGCCCTTGCCGCGGACTTCGGTTTCATCCCCCTCCCAGTTCTCGGCTTGCCTGAAATACGGCAGCACGTCATCCCAACCCCAGCCGCGATTGCCGAGCTGCGCCCAGTGGTCGAAATCCTCGGGTTGGCCGCGGACATAGATCAGCCCGTTGATCGAGCTCGATCCGCCGAGCACGCGCCCGCGCGGATAGAGGATCGCGCGCCCGGCGGTGCCGGGGTCGGGCTCGGCGTGATATCCCCAGGTCAAGGTCGGGTGATCGAGCATTTTCATAAAGCCCGCGGGGACGTGGATGTACGGGCTCCAGTCGCGCCCGCCGGCCTCGATCAGCAAGACCCTGATATTTGGGTCCTCGGTTAGGCGGTTGGCGAGAACGCAGCCCGCCGATCCAGCGCCGATGATCACGTAATCAGCCTTCATCTCTTCCTCCCACTTGGCGGCTGGGCCGGCGCTGTCGACCGGATCGCCGTCGTCACCCTGGGTTGTGCCGATAGGCTAGCGAGACCGAACGGCGACGGCAATCCGGCTGTGCGCGGGATTATTGCTGGTGCCGGGGCGCTTGACAGCAAGCCGACGGCGAGGGACGAAGGCCGACGCGCGCAATAATTCGACGGTGGTAGAGGAGGAAGCGATGAAGGCGGTGCTGTTCGCGGCGCATGGCGGACCGGAGATGCTGCGGCTGGGCGAGGCGCCGGACCCGGTTGCCGGGCTGGGCGAAGTCGTCGTCGATGTACACGCGGCCAGCATCAACGCCGCCGATTACAAGGTCCGGCTCGGCGGGGGCGGGTACAGCAACCTCAAATTGCCGCATATTCTCGGGCGCGACTTTTCCGGGGTGGTCAGTGCAGTCGGGCCGGGCGTGACGGACTTCAAGATCGGAGACGCGGTGTTCGGGGTTACCGATCAGGGGATCGAAGGCTGCTATGCCGAAAAGCTCGCGATCAAGGCCGCGATCATCGCCAGAAAGCCGGACCGGCTCGGCCATGCCGAGGCGGCGGCGATGGGGCTGACCAGCCTGACCGCGTTGTGGGCAGTCGAGGACACGGCCAAGCTCAAAGCCGGCGAGACTATCCTGATCCAGGGCGGCGCCGGAGGTGTGGCCGGATTTGGGATCCAGCTGGCCAAGCATCTGGGCGCCACCGTGATCACCACCGCCAGCGCCCGCAACCACGATTACGTCAAGAGCCTCGGCGCCGATCGGGCGATCGACTACAACGCGCAGGATTTCACCAAGACGGCGGGCGATTGCGACGTCGTGTTCGACACCGTTGGCGGCGAAGTGCAGGTGCGCTCCTACGACGTGCTGAAGTCGGGCGGGCGGCTGGTGTGGATCGCGGCCGCGCCGGCGGGATTTCAGCCGAGCCGCAAGGATGTGCAGGTCTTGCGCCCAAACGTCGCCCGCGACCGCGCGCATCTCGAACGCATGCTGGCGCTCTACACCAAGGTGCGGTCTGGCCGCCCAAGATCACCCGATATAAGCTGGCCGACGCGGCCGAGGCGCACCGGGTCAGCGAGGGGCGCCACCTGCAAGGCAAGCTGGTGCTCGAAGTACGCTGACCGGCGACAACGAACTCTTAGAAGAGGAGAGACAAATGGCAGGCAACGGACAAAAGGTCATCGACCTCGACAAGCAGCGCATGGACGCGATGGCGAAAAAGGACCTCGCCGCGCTGAACACGCTGATTTCCGACGATCTCGTTTACACCCACTCGAGCGCACGGCTCGATACCAAGAAGACCCTGATCGGAAACATGGAATCCGGCGGAACGGTCTACACCTCGGTCGTGCCGTCCGACGTCAAGGCGCAGGACCTCGGCGATACCGTGGTGCTGACCGGATCTTGCAAAATCAGCGTCATGTCGCAAGGCCGTCCCAATAGCTTTGGCGTCCGCTTCACCGACGTCTGGGCCAACAAGGGCGGCCAATGGCAGATGGTGACCTGGCAATCGACCCGCACGCCGGATTAGGCCTGGGCCAGTTCGCCAAACGCTTTGACCCGTATCCGGCCCTCGCCCCGCAAGTCGGGGTGAGAGTCGGTCGCGCTCGAGCCAAGGGATCTTCCAGGGAGGAAGCGATATGGCAGACAAGGTTCGGCTGGGCCTGATCGGCGCCAGCGTCAGGGGCACCTGGTCGGCCCGTTCCCACCTGCCGGCGGTGCAGGCCAGTTCGGAAGTCGAGCTGACGGCGGTCTGCACCACCAGAGCCGACAGCGCCGAGGCGGCGCGCCAGGCTTGGGGCGCCCGGTTGGCCTTTGACGACTACCGCAAGATGGTCGCCTCGCCGGAGATCGACGCGGTCGCCGTCGTCGTGCGCGTGCCGTCGCACTACGCGCCGACCAAGGCGGCGCTGGAGGCGGGCAAGCACGTCTATTGCGAATGGCCGCTCGGGCGGACGACAGCGGAGGCGGTGGAACTGGCGGCACTGGCCAAGGCCAAAGGACTGGTCACCGCGGTCGGGCTGCAGGCCCGCGTCAATCCCGCCGTGATGCACATGAAGGAACTGGTCGAGGCCGGCTATGTCGGCGAGGTGATGGCCGTTCATGTCAGCCTGATGCGCGAGGGCGTGTTGACCCGGCCGTCGAACCGCACCTGGCAGCGCGACGCCGAGCTCGGCGCCAACACCCTGACCATCGCCAACGGCCACACGGTCGACGCGATGCGCTTTGTCACCGGCGATTTCTCCCGGCTGTCCGCGGTGGTGGCGACCCAGGCCAAGCAGTGGCTCGACACCGGCGCCAACACCTGGCTCGACGTCACCTCGCCCGACAACGTGCTGGTCAGCGGCACGGCTGGCGAATGGCGCGGTGGCGTCGGTGCATATCGGCGCCATTCCATTCGCCGGCAGCGGCTATCGCATGGAAATCTACGGCCGCGACGGGACCTTGGTCGTATCCGGCGAGGACTCGCCGCAGTTGAGCGAGGTTTCCCTGCACGGGGCGAAGGGCGGCAACAAGCTGGCGCTGATCCCGGTACCGGAGCGGTTCACCGTCGCAGCAGCCGGTACGCCGTCTGGCGAAGCCACCAATGTCGGACAGATGTACACGCTGTTCGCGCGCGCAATTCGCGACGGCGAAAGTCATCAGCCGAATTTCGAGACCGCGGTCGACCTGCACCGCCTGGTCGACGCCATCAAACAGGCGTCGGACAACGGCCGCGAAGCGACGTTCTGATCCGACGCAGTTTCAACGGGAACAAGATGAGCCCTGATGCCGCGGCTGGTGACGAAAGGTTTGACGTAGCCTATCTGGTGCTGAGCGGCACGACGACGGCGGCGCGCTGTCCCGAGCTTCTGCGCGGGCTGGTCGGGCTCGGCTTTGCGACCGTCATCGCGCTCCCGACACCGAACGCCTCGCGCGTGATCGCGTCGCGCGAGCTCGCGGATGTCGAGGGGGCGCAGGTCGTCCAATCGTATTTCGATCTGGCGATCCGCCCGCGGCCGCCGCGCGGCGTGGTGCTGTTCGCGCCGTGCAGCTTCAACTCGCTGAACAAGCTCGCGCACGGCATCGCCGACAGCCTGGCGCTATCCGTGGTTGCCGAGGCCATCGGGCGGGGCACGCCGGTCATCGTCGGCCCGTCCCTGAACGCGCCGCTGCTCAACCACCCGCAGGCTCAGGCATCGCTGAAAACGCTGCCGAGCTGGGGCGTGACCATCGTCCCGCCGGTCGACGAGGGCGAGGGACCGCGCCTCGCCCCGTCCGCCGCGTTGCTCGACGCCGTTCGCCTGTACGTCCGTCGCGGCTAACGCCACTCGCAGAGCGCCCGGCGCCGCGTCCTCAGCGGGTAGGGAAGGAGTTGGTGGTTGAGAACGAGAGGTCGATGATGGACAGCAATGAACTGCGTGAGCTTCAGGCGCCCCTCAAAGAGAAATACCGCGAGGATCCCGAGCTCGGCGGTGGTGACCTTGACGGCGCGCGGCGACCTCGCCGACGGTGCGATCGCCTGCAAGGTCGAGACCGGGCGTGCGTTGGTGCAAGCGGGGCTGCATCCGGCGACCGGCGGCAGCGGGCTCGACGCCTGTTCGGGCGACATGCTGCTCGAAGCGCTGGTCGCCTGTGCCGGGGTCACCTTGAAGGCGGTGGCGACCGCGATCGACTTCAAGCTGCGGGGCGGTTCGGTCAGCGCCGAGGGCGATCTCGATTTCCGCGGCACGCTCGGGGTCGACCGCGCGGCGCCGGTCGGTTTCCGCGAAATCAGGCTCAGCTTCACGCTCGATACCGACGAGCCTGAGGATCGGCGCCAGAGCCTGTTGAGATTGACCGAGCGCTATTGCGTCGTGTTGCAGACCTTGCGCGCACCGCCGAAATTGACGGCGAGCCTTAGCACCGGTTGACGCCACCGATCGTCGGCCGGTTCGTAGACGCGCCGCTGCTGACGCCATCGACCTCGGTCGATTACAGCGAGTTCATCTGCGCGAAAGATTGCTGTCATCCCCTCTTACCATGTTCCGCTGAGCCGGAAGCATCGCAGCAGGCGAATACCCGGTCTCAATAGAGGGCTAAGAGGGTGATGGTAACGCCGGTTCGGCATGCGGGTGTTCGCCCGCATCGCAAAGCCTCGGTCGTCGATGCCGTCCGTGACGGCGCCCTGACCGATGCCGACTTCCGTGGCTGCAGATGGATCGAGGGCGATCCATCGCCGCTGCGCCCCGGCATGTTCTGCGGCTTTCCCGTGCCATCGGGCGAGAGTTGGTGCGAGAAGCATCGCAGCGTCGTGTTTGGTGAAAACTTAGCGGCGGAATTTCAGCCGCAGGGTTTGGCCGGGGGCTCCGCCGCGGGATGGCGGAACCGACGCAGTGTCGGGTTCAGCCCGGCTCCGAGCCGACACGAGCACTGAGCATGCCGCCGGATAATCCCAACCCGCACCCGTCCAGCGAGCCGATTTATCGCTCGGCCGGGATCGTCGCCCAGGTGCTCGACGAAGGAAAAGTAGCCATTCCGATCAGCGCCGAGGCGGCTTCGGGTCAGATCGAAGCGGCGTTGCGGCTGCACCAGCCGCCGAGCCGAGACATTTTCATCATGATCAGCGGAATAGCACTGGCCGCGGCCGTCACGATCGAACGCGGCGCCACCGGCTTGACCGAACCATGAGCAAGGATCGCCGGGCGCGGCTCGCGAAATCCGCAAACGTGATATCGGACGCGCATCACGGCTGGGTTTTTTTCATGTGGCGGTGGAACGCCCCGCATTTGGATTGGATTTGACTGCCCACTCTCCAATCCCGGGACGCGCTTCGGCCTCCACACCCTTGTTTGAGCAAATCCTTGGACGACAACGGTGGATTCCTCGGCTAATCCCACCTTACTTATTCATTGATTCGTCGATGCCGTCAAAGAGGCGTTGGACAACGATACGAGATGACGTTCGATCCCGTCCCGCGGCGCATTCGCAAGGATCGATACCGGTAGACTTGACGAGACGCTTGGCGACTTAAGGAATACCTGAAAACCGCTTTCCAGAATGCACATTATCCAACTTTGACATCACTCTTACCTTCCCCACTGGTTTTGCAGCAGAATCGCTGCCATCAAGACGGTTGTATTTGGATTGTGACGGATCGTTTGCCAGCTTGCGAAGGCGGCGCGAGCGGTCGCGACGTGGGTTGCCGCCCCTAACCGATTCCATGGTTTCGTTAGATCATAATCGGCTTGATAGCGAGCCTCCTGAAGGTCGACAAATGCTTCAAGAACGTTGACCAGGGCAGGTTCAAGTGGAAAGACGAGCAGAACACGAGTGGCGCTAGGAATGCCGCTCGGTGATTTACCGTGGGCGGCTGCCACGTTGGCTTCTACGAAGCCCTTGCAAACGTTCCGCATCACGCTGTGAGTGAACGCCCGCCCGATACGCAGGCGCAGTCCGGGCGGTCGAGGGGGAGAAAGCAAGCGGCCGCCATCGGCGACGAGAAGATGAAACAGGGCGTAATAAGCGGCGGATATTGCGCGCCGCAAGCTGGCTTGCTTAGGTCTTTGGCGTTCGCGTGCGACCAGATGCTCAGCCTGCTCAAGCAGGTCGTGATGGAACGCCAAAGCGGGGCTACTCGGTTGAGATCTCCACGTAAGGCCAGCGGTTGCTTTCACTGTGAACTATCGAGCGTACCTCTTCTGCGGCGCGTTGTAGGCTCGCTATCTTGCTCTTTGAGGGCTTAAGATCGTCGTGTGCGACGAACACAACCCACACAGCCGGCGCTCCCGTGGAGTCCTCTCCGAAGCGAAATTCGACTCGGAGCACGTCTTGTGGGAAGCGAACGCGCTCACGAACGATGTCATTCAGCAGCTTAGCCTCGTTAACTGCCGCGACACCACTCTGAGATGTCTCTTCGGGATGCACCTTCGGAGTGTCAGCCATATTAGATACCCGATACTGGTTTTCTCCCGTTGCTCGTTCCGCGCCGAGCAACCACAAGCCGTGTCCTGCACCCGCAGAAGGCCTCGGCGCGAGAAATTCCCCAGAGGGTCGCAATACCGGCGCACTCCAAGGCGCGGTCTTCGCGAATAAATACGGGTCGGTCACGCTCATGGTTTCTGACCCGGGTTAAAAACAGCCCGTAATTCAGCAAGACGAGCCTCAGTTATAAAGCCATTCTGGACTAACACGCGGAGTTGGGCTTCAAAAAATACAAACATGCTCGCAAACCCATCCATTGGCATTATGACCTGCGCGAACGACTGCATCTGTGTCCGTCCGTCTCCCACAAAGCTTGGCTCAAATCTGGCTAGGTAAAACTTAACAATTGTTTGACTATTTATCAGACTCTGCACGCTGTCCGCGAATACCGTAGGGAAATTAGGCGGCGGAAATCCACTCGATTGTGTTGGTCTGGTCGTGGCGTCGTCGGTCATATGGTGGCTTCCTCGCGTTTCGGCGGAGCTTACACCGACTTTCGGCCGGAGGGGATCACCTTCTGGTTCACCAACAGCCAGATCTATCTGCCGAGCAGAACGCTGAACAAGCTGGCGCGGCGCAAGGCTCCGTCCGCAGGCGAGACCGGTTGCAGAAATCAAGGCTTTCGATGAGCCGCCGGACTTCCAGCGGTGTCAGTGGGTTACGGATCCCCAAAAGATATGGCCAAAACTGCCTCGGGAAGAACGGCTCAAGCGCGCATTCTTAAGAGCCGAGATTCTCGGTAATTCGCCGGATCAGTATCCCATTGCGGTGTCGATTTGCTGCAACAGCGGGCCGCCCGCCTCGAGGCTGCGGATGTTGGCGGCGATCTCGGTCACCAGCTGGGCGACGGTCGGGCGGCGGGCGACGTGCGGCATTACGGTGATTTTGGGGTGCAGCCACAACGGGCTGTCCGGGGGCAGGGGCTCGGGCCACAGCGCGTCGAGCGCGGCGTAGGACAATTGTCCTGTATCGAGTGCCCGGATCAGGTCGTCGTACACGACATGTTTGCCGCGCCCGACATTTATCAGCATCGCCCCTCTCGGCATCATCGCAAAGATGCCGGAGCAAAAAATGCCCTCGGTTTCCCGGGTCAGCGGCAACAGGCAGACGGCGATATCGGTCTGATTGAGAAACGGCTCGAGCTGGCCGCGACCGTGAAAGATCGGAACTTCCTCGTTCTCCCGCGGTGAGCGGACCCAGGCCGAGACCGGGAAGCCGAGCGACTTCAACACCAATGCCGGCGCTTTCGCCATCATGCCGTAGCCGAGGAACCCGACGCGCCGTTCCTCCGGCCGGACGATCCGTGTCCGGCGCCACTCGCGATTGGCCTGCGCCATCTGATAGCCGGGCATGTCGCGGTGAAAGCGCAGCACGTGCATGACGACGTATTCGGTCATCATCGGATCGCCGCCCGGCGGTTCCATCTTGCCGAGCGGGACTTTCGGCAGCTTCGGGTGGTCGACGAACGCCTCGACCCCGGCCGAGCGGCTGAACATCGCTTTCAGATTAGGAAACGCGGGCAGGACGTCGAAATCCGGCTGCATGAAGGCAAGATATTCAATATCCCCAGGCGCTCCCGCGTCGGGCCAAATGCGAAGCTCCAGATCGGGAAGCTTTTCGGCGACCGTATCGCGCCATGCCTTGGCGTTGCCGATGCGGGTATCAAGACCGAAGATGAGCAGCGCCATACTTCCTCCTCAGTAGCTATGGGACGGGCTGGGCGGAGCCTATCATCTTTAGCGGGCGACCGCGGGCTTCGCCGGAGGGATGGGCTAAAATTGCGTTGCATCGGCGCGGTGCGTGGTTCGAGACGCGCCCCGGCGTCGCCGTGACGCTCCTCACCATGACGTAAGGTTGTGATGGCATTAGAGAAGGTCGTCATCCTGAGAGCTTGCGAAGATACGCCCTCGCCAGAAATCGTCATTCCGGGATGCCCCGCAGGGACAGACCCGGAACCCATGAACACCGGCTTTTCCGACGGATCGCAGGTCTGTGTTCATGGATTCCGGGCTCGTGGGCTGTGCCCCCGCCCCGGAATGACGAACCACCGGCGATTCTTTCACAAGCTCTGAGGTGCCGTGCGAAGCGGGGCCTCGAAGGATGCACGGTGTTCTGCCAGTCCTAGGGCATTCTTCCCCGGCCGCCGGGATCAACCCATACCCACGTATTATAGGATGCCGCCGTTGACCGAGTTGCACTGCCGCGTGATCAGCCGGCTGTCGTCCGCGGCAAGGAACAGCGCCAGATTGGCGATGTCCTCGGGGGCGATCAAATCGGGCAGGCATTGCTGGCTGCGCGCCGCCTCAATCTGGCTCTCGTCCTGGAACCATAGGCGGCGTTGGCGTTCGGTCAGCACCATGCCGGGTGCGATCGCGTTGACGCGAATGCGCGACGCGCCCACGGCGCGGGCCAAGGAGTTGGTGAAACCGACGATCGCGGCCTTAGCGGCGGCGTAGGCTTCAAGCTGCGGGACGCCGCGCATCCAGGACACCGACGACATGTTGATGATCGAGCCGTGGCCGAGCTCGCGCATTTGCGGCACGACCGCCTGCGCCGCAAAGAACACGTGGCGGAAATTCACTGAGATAGTTCGGTCGAACTCGGCCGGGGTCATTGCGGCGAAATCGTAGCGCCGATCGTTGGCCGCGTTGTTGACCAACACCGCCGCCGGACCGAGCGCCGCACGCACGGCGTCGAGCGCAACGCGGCGATGTCGGTCAGGTCGCAAGGCACGAATAGCGGCGTTCCGCCTCTCGTCCTATCGCGCCGGCCAGCGCCGCGCCGACATCGGTCTGGACATCGAGGAACGCAACGCGCCCCTCGTTTGCGGCAAAGGCGCGGACGAACGCGGCGCCGATGCCGCTGGCGCCGCCGGTCACGACGACGGTGCGGCCCTTGAGACTTTGGTAGCGGGTAAAGGCCACCGAGTTTACCGGATGCCGGCCTGGGCGCGGGCCTTGTCGAGATCGGGGACATTGCTGGCCGAGGCGACGTCACCGAGGCGCGAGCCGCGGGTGACGGCGAGTGCCGCGACCGCCGCCTCGTTTTCCATGACCTTGGCAATGATCGCCTCGTGGGCGCGGTTGAAGACTTCGCGGTTGGTGGCGACAAAGTGCTGCGAGTCGTGCAGCCCTTTGAGATAGCCATTGATTTCCGGCACGACATAGCGGGCCACCATATCCCAGCTGCGCATCGTGTTTTCCGGGTTGGCCCAGTCGTGGACAAAGCCGACGAGGGTGCCGAAGCCGCCGCTGACCTCGAGCACGGATTTGATCCGCTTGACCAGATCGTCGGGGGTGCCGATCGTCGCCGCGGCCTGGTCTGAGAAGGCCGTCTTGTCGACCGCCTCGTCAGGATCGGTGAAGGGCTGCGCGCCCGGCCGCTGCAATGTTCCGACAACGTATTGGTTGTGATGGCGCAGCAGGCCCTCACGGGCTTCGGCGCGCGCTTTCTCACGGGTCTCGGCGATGTGCCAGGAGAGCAAGACCCGCCAATCCTTGCGGTCGACGGTTGTGCCGTGCTTCTTGGCCGCGGCCTCGGCAAAGCCCCATTGTGTCGGCAGGCTGTTCAACCCTTCATCGGACATCGAGCCGATCGAGATCACGCCGATCCCGTGCTTGCCGGCCAAGGTCATGCCCGATGGGCTGATCTGCGAGGCGACCGCGAACGGCATTTCTTCCTGGAGGGGCAGCAGCTGCAACGCCGCGTCCTGCAAGGTGAACCAGTCGCTTTTCGCGGTCACCCGCTCGCCGTTGAACAGACGCCGGATGACGCCGATCGCCTCGTCTTGGCGGTCGCGCTGCACCATCGGATCGATCCCCAAGGTGTGGGCGTCCGATGCGAGCGCGCCGGGGCCGGACCCGAAGATCGCCCGGCCGCCGGTCATCCAGTCGAGCTGGACCATGCGCTGGGCGACATTGAACGGGTGGTGATAGGGGAGCGAGACGACCCCGGTGGCGAGCTTGATGCGCTTGGATCGCTCACCCGCCGCGGCCAAGAACATTTCGGGCGAACCGATCATCTCCCAGCCGCTCGAATGGTGCTCACCGCACCAGAATTCGTCGTAGCCGAGCCGATCGAGCTGCTCGACGAGGTCGAGATCGCGGCGGAACTGCAACATCGGATGCTCGCCGACCGGATGGTGCGGGGCGAGGAAGGCGCCGAAATTCAAACGCGGCATGATGAGTCTCCTGCGGGACAATGGCGGGGGAGGCTATTCCACACCCTCGACGATCCGCATATCTCGGTCGGCACCCTTGCCGAGAGCCTTCAATGCGGCCTGATATCCGGCGCTGTCGTGGGCGGCCGTCGCCTTCGCGACGCTGTCGAATTCGATGATGACGGTGCGCTGCAAAACCCCGGCTTCATAGGCTTTCGCCGCAGTTCCGCGAGCCAGAAAGCGCCCACCGGCAGCCTCGATCGCCGGACCGGCGAGCTTGGCATAACCCGCCAACGCCTCCGGGTCGGAAATCGAACGATACGTCGCCACCCAATACGCCTTAGCCATTGCCGTCTCCATTCCGATTAGATGCGGATGAGAGCGTACCCTGCATCGCGCCTCTTGCCAAAGCTCAGTCTATCAGCCGGGGTCTTCATCGGCATCGTGGACCCGGTGTCACCGGCAGGACTTGACCGCGGGCATGCGGGATTCAGCACCGGCCCACCCATATCTTCGATGCAGCTGTGCGCCGCCAAGCAACCAAAGCAGGGGAATAAACGCATGCGCAGGTACTTCGGGTCGACGGGTTCCGTCAGCCGAGTGACGGTCGAGAGCCAAGCCCTCAAGAGCAATATGCTGGGTGATCCATCCGCGCGCGCCGTTGATGTGTACGTCCCGGCCGGGCATGACGGACAAGGATTGCTCCTGCTGGTGGATCTGGTCGGCTTCACCGGGAGCGGCCTGTCCCACACCAATTGGGTGGGCTTTCGCGAGAACCTGCCAGAGCGGCTCGACCGGCTGATTGGGGAAGGGCACATGCCCCCGGTTGTCGTCGCCTTTCCCGATTGCTTCACCCGGCTCGGCGGCAACCAGTACATCAACTCGGCGGCGATGGGCCTTTGGGAGGACTTCCTGCTGCACGAGATGTTGCCGGCAATCGAGCAACGCTTTAATTGCGGCGGCGCCGGGCGGCGCGGCGTGTTCGGCAAGAGCTCTGGCGGCTATGGCGCGATCACGCACGCGCTGCGCCACGCCGACATCTGGGCGGCGGCGGCCTGTCATTCCGGCGATATGGGATTCGAGGTGTGCTATCTGCCCGACATGCCGGCGGCGCTGCGTGCTCTCGCCGGTGATGAGAACTCGATCGAGCGCTGGTGGCAAAAGCTCGAAATCAGCCCAAAAGCACCCGGAGGGCTCCTTCAAGGTGATCAACGCGCTGGCGATGGCGGCCAGCTACGATCCCGATCCGACGCAGTTTCTTGGGATGCGGCTGCCGGTCACCTTCGATACCTGCGAGATTATCGAGGAACGCTGGGCGAACTGGTTGCGGCACGACCCTGTGGTCGCGGTCGAAACCCAGGCCGACAATCTGCGTCGGCTAAAAGCGCTCTACATCGACTGCGGCAAGACAGATCAATTCAATCTGCTCTACGGCGCCCGCAGGTTCGTGCGGCGGCTGAACGAGCTCGGCGTCGCGCATCGCTATGACGAGTTCTCCGACAACCATAGCGGTGTCGATTACCGGATGGACGAGAGCCTGCCTTTCCTCGCCAAGGCGCTGTCCGGCTGAAGTCGCAGTGTCATGCGTGTGATATGGTCGAGGTGATCACAGAAGCCTGATCCAGCGGAGGTGCAGATGAAGCTCGGTGTAGCTCTCCCGATTGTCGATATTGGCGGTGAGCCGGCGGCGCTGCGGGATTTTGCTCAGGCGGCAGAAGCGATCGGTTATCACGGCATCGCCGCCCCCGATCACGTGCTGGGGGTTAATGTCGCGAGCCGGCCCGAGTGGACCCAAGGCCGTGCCCGATCAACCGACTGGTATCACGACCCGTTCGTACTGTTCGGCTTTCTCGCCGGATGCACACAGATCGCCGATTTCTCCACCCAGGTATTGATCTTAGCGCAACGTCAAACCGTGCTGGTCGCCAAACAGGCGGCCTGTCTCGATGTGCTGTCGAGCGGGCGCTTCCGCCTCGGCATCGGGGTCGGGTGGAACGAGGTGGAGTTCGTCGGCCTCAACGAGAATTTCCACAATCGCGGCCGCCGCTCGGAAGAACAGGTCGAGGTCATGCGGGCGTTGTGGGCCGACCCGCATGTCAGCTTCAAAGGCAGATGGCACACAATCGAGGATGCCGGGATCAACCCGCTGCCCACCAGGCGCAAGATCCCGCTGTGGTACGGGGGTCATGCCGATGTGACCTTGCGCCGCTGCGCCAAATGGGGTGACGGCTGGATGCCGCTCGCCTATCCGCCCGGCGAGGAAGCAAAAGCGGCCATCGCCACACTGCAGCGCTATACCGAGGAGGCGGGCCGTGATCCGGCGACGATCGGCATCGACACGCGGGTCTCGGCCGGCGCCGGGACCGAGGCCGAATGGCGTGACCAGGTGCGATTCTGGAAGTCGATCGGCGTTACCCATTTGACCTTGGCCAACTATTACGAGAGCGGCCACCTCCACCGCATCGCCGACCGGTCACTGAGCGACCATATCGATGCCATGAAACGGTACTGGAATGCCGTCGCCGACCTACTATAGTGCCGGCAAAATCACGCGTTCGTCAGAGGAGTGGCGGTCCGGCAACTTGTTAAAAAGTGGCTTCGGTGGGTGCTCGTATCCCACTTTGACGAACCGAAAGGAGGACCGGAGCATGCCCATACCAATTCCGGACGCCGCGGCCTTTGCGGAGAGGCTCGCAGGCTTGTCGCTGGTGGAATGCCAAACCGGCGAGACTGTGCTGGCGGCCGGTTCAACCACCGGAAGGCTGCTTGTGCTCAGGAGCGGCGCTGTCGAGGTCGTTAAAGACGGCGTCCAGATCGCCAAAGTCTCGGCGCCCGGCTCGGTGTTCGGCGAACTGGCCGTTCTCCTGGATCAGCCCCACACGGCGGACGTTAGGACCCTTGAACAATGTGAATTTCACGTCGCCGACGCACCGGCGCTGCTTGCCGGCGATCCGACCGTCGCCCTCTATGTTGCCGCGATCCTTGCGCAACGTCTCGATGGCGCCAACCGAGCCCTTATCGAGGTTAAGCGTCAGCTCCAAGCCGGCGAGCCTCGCAGCGCGATCGGCAGGACGGTCGAGAAAGTGGAGGAGCTGTTAAGCTTCAACGGCAGTGCTAGTCTCGCCTACGCCGGCTATCCCTACGATCCGTTCGGAGCCGACAATTCGACGCGCTGATTGCTGCGGTCAGCGGCGATCCCGCTTTTTCAGATGAACCCCCTCCGAGCGTCGGCGATCGTCATGCATTAGGAATTGAATGGGGTTTTGATAAAGTCTTTTCGGAGCCTCGGTCGGGTTCACCGGCGCACCGCGCGAACGGCGTGAGACCGCAACGCAGCCCAACCTTCAGCGCTTCCTTCCGCCGCTCGACTTAGATGCCTGGTTCACCATCCTTGGCGGGCTGGCTCCCAACATCGGAAGGCGCAATGCATGAATGATTGGCTGCACAACCTTCCTTTAGTATGGATGGCGCTGGTCGTTTTCGGCGCTACTTACCTGGTCACGGCAGTGATCTATGCGGTCGTGATTGGCCTCACGGCAGGCGAGCGGGCGCGCGCTTTCAAGGCCGTCTCCCCGGGTATGCTGCCGCCGTTGGGTATCCTCTTCGCGCTGTTTATCGCCTTTACCGCTTCCCAGGTCTGGAACGACACCGATCGGGCCAACACAGCAGTCTTCCGCGAGGCCAGCGCGCTCAGGGCGGTCGTGATCCTGGCCGCCAATTTCCCGGGTGAGCCTGAAGCGCAAATGCGCCGCTTGATCCATCTCCACATTGAAGAAGCGGCAACTCAGGAGTGGCCGAAGATGGCGCAGCACAGGGCCAAGCTGACGATCATCCCCGGACCCCTTGCCGAGGCGGTGCAGTTGGCGCTCGCCCTCACTCCCAGCAACCGAGGCCAGGAGATCGCGCAGCGCGGGATCGCCACCGCGCTTGAAAACGCACTCGACGCGCGCCGGCAACGCATCATCGTCAGCCGGTCGCAAGTCAATTTGACCAAATGGTCGTGCCTGCTGGTGCAAGCGATTTGTATGCTGGCAGCGATTGCCATGGTCCACAGCGACAATCGGGGCGCCGCTGCCATCACAATGGGGCTGTTTGCGAGCGGGGTGGCGGTATCCGTATTGCTCATCCTCGCTCACGACCAGCCTTTTACCGGGACTATCTCGGTCAGTCCCGCCCCGCTGCTACAGGTCCTGCCGGAGAGCGCAGCTAGTCCGAACTAAAACGACGAGACGAAATTCCTCGACCACAGGTAAGTCAGTCTCAAGAAGGCCGACCGGGCTCTGCGTAATTCATGGTAGGCGAAAACCGGGGCAAGTGAGAGACTGGGGGTCGAGGTGTTGCAGGCGCTAACGGGGCGAGCGGGGTGATCCGATGGCAGAGAACAATTTCGGCCACGCGCATCTGATTGCCGGCGGTTTTCCGCCGGCTTCGATGGCCGGGCACGACCACGATTATGCCCGCCTGCGGCTGCTCGGCCTACTGGCGGAGCGAGATATTCCGGCCTCGGTCGCCAACGACTTCGCGGACGTCGAGAAATGGCTGCCGGTCAGCCAATTGCTGATCACCTATGTCGCCGGCCCCTACCCGAACGCCCTGCAAACCCGCGCCATCGAGCGCTGGCTGGAGGCGGGCGGCCATTGGCTCGGCTTGCACGGGACCAGCGGCGGCCGTGCCGAGCGGGTCGAGGGCGTGCGCAATCGTCGTACTGTCAAGACCGAGCACCACGCGCTGCTCGGCAGCCGCTTCCTGACCCATCCCCCGATCCGCGAGTTTCGCGTCGAAGTCAGCGCCACCGATCACCCTCTGACCAAAGGGCTCGGCAAATCCTTCGTCGTCGAGGACGAGCCGTACTTCATCGAGCTGCAGGACCCGGGCTCGACGCAAATCCTGCTGACCGCGGATTACGGCGCGAGCGCCGCATGGCCCGTCGTCACGAACCTCTACGGCTCGGACACATCCTTGCAACCCGACGGCAGGACCCGTGTCGTTGGCTATACCCGTGCGGTCGGCGACGGCGGCGTGACCTACTTTGCTCTCGGCCATTGCCACAACCCCGCCATCCGCGCGGCCCGCCCGGCCGACCCCGCGGACACGACGCCGCCCACCTTTCACGGCCCGTGGGAAACCGACGCGTTCGTCACGTTGCTGCGCAACGCCATTGCCTGGGGCGTGCGGCGCCTGATCCTGGTACGGGCGACACCTGGGACTAGCCATCGCCGGTGAGCGGGACCGGACCCGCGCCGGAATCCTTCGCCGCTTACAGAAACACCTCGGGGGGTTGGCCGAGGAGGACTTGGCCGACGGTCTCGTAATGGGCGTCGCGGGACTGGATCTGCTGCGAGACGGTGTGGATGTCGCGGAAGCGGCGTTCGAACGGGCTGCCGGGGAAGATCGCGTCGACGCCGGCTGCCTTGTAGGTCCAGTCGGCGACCGCGACGGCGCTCGAAATCGCGTGGCTGCCGGCGAGGCGCGCGCGCGCCCGCTCGCCTATGTCGATCGGGGCGATGTCGTCGGCGCGCTCGTAGATGTCGCGCACCGTGTCGACGAGATAGGCGCGGGCCGAACCCGAGCCTGGCCTCGGCGCGGGCGATTTCGGCCTGGATCACGGCGTTGTCGGCGAGCCGGCCAGTGCCGCGCGGGGTCTTGCGCAGCGCGAGATCGATAAAAGCGTCGAGCATGCCGCGGGCGATGCCGAGCGCGACGCTGGCGATCCCGACCGAATAGAGCGTCTGCTGCGGGAAGGCGTAGAGTTTGCCGCGATCGCGGCGCAGGGTCGGGTCTTCGCGGGTGCCGGTGAATTCCTCGGGTACGAATAGATCCTTGACCGTGTAGGATTCGGACGCGGTGCCGCGCAGGCCGATCGGGTTCCAATTGTCGAGCAAGGTCGCCTGCTCGGCCGGAAACAGCCAAGTGCGGATCGTCGGCCGGCCGAACTTGTTGAGCCGCAGCGAGCCGTCGGGCTCGACGACGGCGCCATGTGCGCCCATCCAGCTGGCATGGCGGCAGCCGCTGGCGAAATCCCAGCGGCCGGTGACGCGATAGCCGCCCGGCACGGCGATCGCCTGGCTGTCGTTGGGCGGGCCCCAGGCGCAAGTTGCGCGCGGATCGCCGAACACCTGGCGCGCGGCGTCAAGGCCGAGATAAGGCGCGAACAGCCCGATGCTGTTGGCGATCGAGACGCACCAGCCGACCGAGCCGTCCGCCTGGGCCAATTCCCCGACCGCCAGCACATAGTCGCCGGGCTCGGCCTCGTCGCCGCCGACCGAGCGCGGATAGAGCATGCGAAACAGCCGGGTTTCGTGCAGCCGGTCGAGCACCTCTTCGGGGATCCGCCGGGCGCGCTCGGTCCTATCGGCCGCAGCGGCGATCATGTCCGCCAGACCCCGCGCCCGCGCCACCGGGCCGGCTCGCTTCACATCATCCATAAGGCGCCCCGAGCTTCGTCCGTCGGGCGCAATACCGGCGTGCCTGACGGCCGCTGTCAATGACTGATCAGCTGCGGCCGATCGCGCCTGCCGCCGCTGCCGATGGGGCGCGCGCGGCCGCCGTGTCCCACATCAGGCGGGGGTCGAAGGTTTCGGCCGCGAACATGGTCAGCACCACGACCGCACAAAACGCGAGCGCCCCGACACCGGGCTCGATCGTGATCACCGAGCCAAAGACGACGAGGGCGCCCAGTAGCGATTCCATAAAGATGTCGATCATCGACCAACGGCCGATAAAGCGGACGATGTGGTAGAGCCGGGTGCGGTCGCGCAGCCGGCCGGCGCGTCCGGTCTGGGTCGCGATCAGCATGATCGAGAGCCCGACCAACTTCAGCACCGGCACCGCGATGCTGGCAAAAAAGACGAGGGCGGCAAGTGGATATTGGCGTGCCGTAATCAGCTCCTCGACGCCGCCGAGGATCGTGCTCGGCTGGCCGGCGCCGAGCTGCACCACGGTCAACACTGGATAGTAATTGGCCGGGATGTAAAGGATCGCAGCGGCGATGACCAAGGCCCAAGTCCGCTGGATGCTGTTCGGACGGCGTGGGTGCAGCGCGCTGTCACAGCGCGGGCAACGCGGATGGCCTGGGCCGAGAGCGCTGACAAGGCCGCAGGTCTCGCAGCCGATCGCTCCGGCGATGGCGCCGCAGGGCAGAGCATCAGGCCGGTCTTTGTGGTCGAGCTGCTCCCACACCTTCTCGCGGTCGAGGGCGCTGTCGACCCAGACCAGCACGATTGTCAAGGCGAACAGCGCGTAAACCCCAGTCGCGAGACCGATCGTCACCAAGTCGCCGAGCTTCACATAGGCGACGAAAACGCCAAACAGAAAGACCTCGATCATCGACCACGGGCGCAGACGCTCGGCCACCATAAAGACCCAGCGCAGATGACGCGGCGGGCGCGGTTGATAAGCGCGGATCAGCACATAGAGCGTGCCGGCAATGCGGCCCAGCGGGGCCAGCACCGTGACGAACAGCACCACTGCGGCGAGCGGGCCCATGCTCCGCCGAACCAGCTCGTCCGGCCCCGAGAACAAGTTGGCGACATGACGAATGCCGGCGGTTTCGACGCTCATCAACGCGGTCGTGCACATGACCGCCATCAGCACCAGCGCCGCCGCGGTCAGCGCGATGATGTGGTCGAGGCGGTGGGCGGAAGCACGGCGCAAGATCGTCGGGCAGCGCGCACAGCGCGCGGTGGTGCCGGGGGGAAGGGCAGGGACCATCTGAAACAACCCGCAGCCCGGGCATTCGCGCAGCTGCGGCAGGGTCAGCGGCGGGAGGGCTGAGGGGCGGCTTTTCACCCGCGGCCCGGGGCTGTCGTCAGCATTGGCGCGATGCCGTCGGCGAGGCGGCCGACCGCGGCGCTGATCGCGGCCACTTCGCCCGGCACGCCCGGCGCCGTCGGCGGCACGCTAAAGCGGAAGCTGCGCAGAGCGGGCTGACTCTGCCCGGTGAAACGCACCGCGGCCTGCGCCTGAAGGATCAGGTTGCCGGCAGCGTCCTCGTCGAGCCGCTGGATGTTCAGCTCGATCGTCGCATCGGGCCGGGCCGACACCGCGCCATTGTCGGCAATGACGGTGGTCTGCGGCAGGCGCTGGCCCAGCTCCTCGATCAGCACCCGGCTTAGCATCGCGCCCGAGCGGCTCGCCCCACCAGTCGTTCGACATCACGTCGAGCCGATAGTTTTCCGACGAACGGACGATCTGCGAGCGTTCGAGGAAGTGCGCGATCGCGATCTGCTGCAGCAGCACGACCCTGGGTCCGCCCGCTTGCACCGCGCCCGGAGCAGGCGCCAAGGTGTAGAGCACCGGGTCGGGCGAGGTGCAGGCGGCCAATGCCCCGGCCATCGCCAGCACAGCGACGCGTAAGGCCCGGAGCGTGCGCCTCATTCGACGCCGCCCGCCGGGCCGGCCTTTGATCAGCGCCTCGGGATGACGCGAAAGCAAATCGGCGAGCGCGCGGATCGAGTTGAGCGCGTCGTTGGTCTGGACGAGCAGCCGTTCGAGGTCGCGGTTGAATTTGGTGTTGTCGCCATAGCCGCTGTCGAGCGACAGCAACAGCTTGTTGGCGTTCGTCACAGTCTTTTGCAGCTGGGTCGCCATTTCCGGCAGCTGCTTCAACGCCGGGGTGGCGCCGGCATCAATGTGCTTGGTCAGCTGGTCAAGAGACGAGATCGTCGCCGCGAGCTGGGTCAGCGCCTGGCGCGCCTGTGGTCCGTTGGCGAGGTCGTTGACCGATTTCAGGATGCCTTCGAGGTTTTTGCCGAGTTGATCGAACGGGATCTGGTTGACCTTGTCGAGGAGCGCGCCCGCCGCTGCCGTGAGCCCGGCGAACCCGCCGCCCGGCGTTGTCGGCAACACGAAATAGCCGTCTTCCATCGACAGCTGAGCCGGCGGTGCGTCGGGGACGAAGTCGAGCGCCACCTGCTGCTGGCCGGTGATCAGGTTGGAGCTTTGCAAGGTCGCGCGCAATCCCTGCTTCAGCAGCGCCTCGACCCCCTCTTGCGCGGTTGGAAACATCCTGTCCCCGACGCCGACGATGCGCTCGGGCTCGACCTCGTAGCGGACCGGCGCGAGCACCCTGTCCGTGGCCTTGTCGTAGGCGAGCCGCACGTTAGTGACTTGCCCGACGACGAGACCGTGCATTGTCACCGGCGAGCCGACTCCCAACCCGCTGACCGACCCGGGGAAGTACGACACGACCTGGACCTTGCGCGTATAGGAGGCGGCCAGCGCGGCATCGTGGTCGGCGAACAACGGGAAAACGTGGTTTTCGAGGCTCACCGACTGGGCGCGGCCCTCCAAATCCGGGGTTTCGAAAGCGATGCCGCCGAGGATTAGCGCCTTCAGCGATTCGAGCTGAATTTCGACGCCGGCGCCGGCGAGCTTGATCGACAGTCCCGAGGCGTTCCAGAACCGCGTGTCGTCGTGGACATAACTGTCATAGGGCGCGCGGACGAAGGCGTGGATCGTCACGTAATCGGCCATGTCGGCGATGTCCCAGCCGAGCACCTCGCCGACGCTCAAGATCGCGGTAGAAGATCGGCGAGCCAAGCGAGATCGAGCCCAGGCGCTTGGCCTTCATCAAGAAGATGTGCCCCGGGACATGCTCGCTGAGGATCGGCGGGTCCTCGTGCCCGGTAAACTTATGCTGCGGCTTGCCGGCGGTCGCGCCGGGCAACATGCCGACATAGCTTCCCGGACAGCAGAGTCTCGAGGCCGGAGATCGTTGCCGGCGAACAGCCGCGGCTTGACCACCCAGAATACCGTCTTTTCGGTCAACAGCGGCTTGGCCTCGTGGGTCGTGGCAATGGTCACGACGACGTGGGTGTTGTCGGGGGCGAGTTTGAGGCTCTTGACCGTGCCGAAGACGATGTCCTTGAACTTGAGCTGCGACTGGCCCGGCTGCAGCCCTTCGGCGGTGTTGAAGGTGACCCTGATCGTCGGCCCTTCCTTCGACAAGGTATCCCAGGCGAGCCACGCCCCGATCGCCACCGCGACCAGCGGAATGATCCAGATCACCGACAGCCGCCGCGAGCGCCGGGTCACCGCGTGCGCCAGCACCGGCGGTTCGGAAAGATTGGTCATCAGAAAAGCCCCCGAGGAGCGACGGCCCGCTTCTAGCCCTTTTGGGGTCCCGGCGCCAGATGTGCTCGCATGCCGCCAGCTGGGCGGTAAGCGAGGTGAAACAGGGTCGCTTCACTTATCGAGCAGCCGCTTCGGTTGTCGAGAAACGGGAAGAAGCAGATTAGTGTGGCCGATCACGCCAGGCATCAGGGGACGATGGCGCAAATGACCACGAAATCTGTCACGCATTTTACCAATAGTCTGATTACATCTCTGTTTATTATCGTGTTCGGGTTTTCGAATCTGGCGAAGGCGGCAGACGTCAATCCTTTGCGCCCGGT
This sequence comes from uncultured Alphaproteobacteria bacterium, assembly GCA_963774345.1. GTDB lineage: Bacteria > Pseudomonadota > Alphaproteobacteria > ATCC43930 > CGMCC-115725 > AP-15. The sequence continues at coordinate 136,223 of CAVZFB010000054.1, read as the reverse complement.
CGACGAATCCAGCCCAAGAGCGACCCTCCAGGGTTTCATCGAGACCATCGACGAGGCCTACCTCGGGATGGCCAATTTTCTCAAATCTTATGCCGCATCCAACCGTCTCTATCTCAGCCCGGAGGAACGCAAGCGGCAATTCGAGATCCTTTCAAATGGAACAAAGGCCGTCCAATTTCTCGACACGTCGCGGATTTCACCTGTTCTCAAGGACACCGTCGCCGTCGAGCGAGCGCTTCAGCTGAAGGAAATCCTCGATCGCATCGAACTTCCTGCCTTTGACGCCGTTCCGGATCGCGACGCGATCGCGCGGTCTTCGGCCAAAAGATGGCGGCTGCCGAACACCGAGATCGACATCGTTCTGATCGAGAGCGGGCCGCGCGCAGGAGACTGGCTGGTCTCCGCCGATACGGTCGACCGGCTCCCCGCCTTCTATGAAGAGGTAAAGGATCTGCCTTACAAGCCCGGTCCGGCAAAGCAGGCAGCCGATGCCTATCGTGCGCTGAGTTCAAACCGGACGACGACGATTTACGGAGCCTTTACCAGTTCGCCGATCGGCCTGGAAGCCATCATACCGACCCGCTGGATGCTAAGCCTGCCGGTCTGGGCCAAGGCGGAGATCGCCGGTGTTACCCTATGGCAGTGGTTCGGGTTCGTTTTCGGGTTTCTCGTTGGCTTACTGTTTGTCTTTGGCGTCTATCGCCTGGCGCGCCGCCTTGCTCGACGAAGAGAAGATGGCGCAGCAGCGGGCTGGCATTCCCTGTTGACCCCGCTCGCGATCATTCTTCTTGCCGGGGTCCTCGGACCGTTGATTTGCAAGATTCTACGCATCAGCGGCAGCCCGCTGGTGGTCACTGCCTTCGTCCAGACGATCACGTTGTATGTGAGTGCCGCATGGTTATCTCTGATTGGCGCCGGCATCCTCGGCGAATCAGTCGTGGCGTCGGAACGCCTGAGGCCGCAAAGCCTGGACAGCCAGCTGATCAGGCTGGGGGTGCGCTTCGTCGGCATTGTGATAGCGATCGGCCTGTTGATGCGTGCCGGCGACGAGCTGGGGTTTCCGGCCTATTCGATGCTCGCCGGCCTGGGCGTCGGCGGCCTCGCCGTAGCCCTCGCGGCCCGCGACAGCCTGGCGAACCTATTCGGTTCGGTGCTGATCATGTTCGAGAAACCGTTTCGCGTCGGCCATCGGATCCGGCTCAGCAGCAGCGAGGGCGTGGTCGAAGATGTCGGCTATCGCAGCACGCGCATCCGCACCGCAGATAATTCGCTGATATCGATCCCGAACGACACAATCGTCAACGCCACGGTCGAAAACCTGACAATGCGCACAATGTTTCGCCAGCGCCTGTTGGTGCAGGTCACCTACGACACGACGCACCACAAGCTAGAGGCGCTCGCCGACGGCATCAGACAGCTGATTGCCGATCATCCGACGACGAACAAGGACAATTTTCACGTGCGTTTCAACGATTTCGGTGAGAGCAGTCTCAATGTCCTGGTCATCTTTTACTTGATCGTACCCGACTATGCCGCCGAGCTCAGGGAACGCGAAGACGTTCTGCTAAAGATCATGGACCTCGCCAAGGAACTCGGGGTCGAGTTTGCGTTTCCGACGCGCACCCTGCATGTCGAAAGCATGCCGGCGGCGGCGCGGTCCGGCGCTGCCGGGGCTGGTGTCTCGCATCTCGAGCCGGCCCAGGTCCGGCGGGGATAAGGCCGGCTTCGGGGCGTTCTGAAGCGTGAGCTAGTCCAGCGGCGGCAACAGGCGGTGGCGCAGGGTGCGCGGCAGAATGCCGTGCAGGCGCGGGTCCTCGAACGACGCCGGGCGGCGGGCATAGACGACAAAGCCGGCGCGCTGGTAGACGCGCAGGGCATTCGGGTGATCGTAGGTCGAGGTGTGCAGCCACAAGCGGTCGATCGGCCGCGCGCTCCAGGCGCGGTCGATCGCCGCCTGCAACATATAGGCGCCGAACCCGCGCCCGATAAAATCGGGGACCAGCCCGAAATAACACAGCTTGGTCTCGCGTCGCTCGGCGGCGTCGAGCTCGAAGAAACCGGCCGGCACACCGCCGACATAGAGCACGAAGATCTCGATCGTTGGCTTGGTGATCAGCAGTACTAAGGCCTGGTCGCCGAACAGTTTTCGCTCGAACCACAGCCAAGGCTCGCCGACCGCGTCGTAGATGTAGCGGTAGAACGAGACCGTGCAATTCTCGGCGCGCATCAGCGCGAGTTTGCCGCAGCGGGCGTCGGCGCGCGGCCTGATGTCGGGCGCGCCAGCATTTCGAGATAGGTGATCGTGTCGTGCAGCATCGGCTTAAGCCTTTACCGCCGCGCCAGTCTCGACCGGGGTGTCGCCGGGGAGGCCCCATTCGGACCACGACCCGTCATAGACCGCCGCACCCGGATGCCCGATCAAATGCAGGGCGAAAGCGAGTGCGCAAGCAGTAACACCCGACCCGCAGCTGGTCACGATCGGCCGGTCGAGAGCGACGCCGGCATCGCGGAACAAAGCCGTCAACTGCTCGGCGCTGCGCAATTGCCTGGTGGCGGGGTCGGTCACCTGCTCATAGGGCAAGCTGCGGCTACCCGGGATGTGGCCGCTGCGCAGGCCGGGCCGGACTTCCGCCGTAGTGCCGTCGAACCGGCCGGCGGCGCGGGCGTCGACCACCTGCTCGTGCCGGGTCGCGAGGTTGTCGAGCACTGCGGCCTTGTCGCGGACCAGTGCCGGCTCGAACCGCGCGGTGAAATGGCGGGGCGCGGGGCTCGGGACCGCGGTCACGACCGGCCGCCCCTCCGCCTTCCATTTCGGCAGCCCACCGTCGAGCAGGGCCACATTATGATGGCCGAACAGGCGCAGCATCCACCACGCCCGCCCCGCCGAGGACAGGCCGTTGCTGTCATAGACGACGACCCGGTCATCGTCGCCGATGCCGAGCGCGCCGATCTTTTGCGCGAACAGATCGGGCGACGGGATCATGTGCGGCAGGCTGGTGCCGGGCTGCGCGATGTCGTCGATGTCGAAGAACACCGCACCCGGAATGTGGCCCTTGTCGTAATCCACCCGAGCGGTCGGGGTGATGCCGGGCAATTTGAACGAGCAGTCGACGAACCGGACATGCGGGTCATCGAGATGGGCGGCGAGCCACTCGGTGGTGACCAGCGCCTCGGGGTGGGCGTAGGGCATGGCGCTGCTCTCCCTTTACGCCGCAAAGGCGATGATGACGCGGCGGTTCTGCCGGCCTTTGTTTTCGATCTTGGTGACCGCGATCGGGCCGATCTCGGCGGTGTTCCGCACATGGGTCCCGCCGCAAGGCTGCAGATCGACGCCCGGAACCTCCATCAGCCGCACCCGGCCCATGCCGGTCGGCGGCTTGACCGACATCGTGCGGATCAGCTCGGGCTGGGCAGCGAGTTCGTCATCGGTGATCCAACGCGGGCCCACCGGGTGGGCTTCGGCGATCAGCGCATTGAGGCGGGCTGCGAGCGCCTCCTTGTCGAGGCTCGACCCCGGCACGTCGAAATCGAGCCGTCCCCTGCCGTCGGCGACCTGCCCGCCGGTCACCGCTCCCGGAACGATGCTGCACAACAGATGCAGACAGGTGTGCATGCGCATCAGCCGATGCCGCCGCTCCCAGTCGATCTCGGCGATAAGCTCGACGCCCGGCTCGGGCAAAGCGGCGCCCGCGGCAGGAACATGGATCGACCTCGTCGAGGTTGTCGCCCTTGACTGCATCGACGATCGCGATCGTCTCTCCCGACTGCAGCCGCAGCACCCCGCTGTCGCCGGGCTGCCCGCCGCCGGTCGGATAGAACACCGTGCGGTCGAGCCGGATGCCCCGTCCATCGACGCCGACCACGCGCGCTGCGCAGGATCGCAGATACCCGTCATCGCGAAACAACAGCTCACTCATTTTGCCGTCTCCAGCCATTGCGGGACCGGAAGCTCGCGCTCCTTCAGGAATGCCGGGTTGAATAATTTCGACTGATAGCGCGTACCTGAATCGGCGAGGATCGTCACGATCGTGTGACCCGGGCCGAGTTCGCGGGCCAAGCGGATTGCGCCGCACACATTGATCCCGGTCGAGCCGCCGAGGATCAGCCCCTCCTCGACGACGAGGTCGAACAGCACCGGCAGCATTTCGGCGTCGGTGATCTGGAACTGCCCGTCCGGCGCAAAGCCTTCGAGGTTGCCGGTTTCGTGATTGTTGCCGATCCCCTCGGTGATCGAATTGCCCTCCGGCTTCCACTCATGCCGCGCATACCAGCTGTAGATCCCCGATCCCATGCAATCGGACAGATAGATCTGGACCTTGGGGTTGCGTTCCTTGAGGGCGATGCCGACGCCCGAGAGGGTGCCGCCGGTGCCGACCGAGCAGGTGAAGCCGTCGACCTTGCCGTCGGTCTGGTCCCAGATCTCGGGGCCGGTCGTCTGATAATGGCCGCGGCGGTTGGCGAGGTTGTCGAACTGGTTGGCCCAGATGGCACCGTTCGGCTCGCTCGCCGCGATCTCCTCGGCGAGCCGCCCGGAATAGCGCGCGTAGTGCATCGGGTTGGCATAGGGCACGGCGGGGACGAGCCGTAGATCGGCGCCGCACAGGAGCAGCATGTCCTTCTTTTCCTGGCTCTGCGTCTCGGGCATGACGATGACCGTGCGGTAGCCGCGGGCGTTGCCAACCAGGGCCAGCCCGATCCCGGTATTGCCGGCGGTGCCCTCGACGATGACCCCGCCCGGCCGCAACAGGCCGCGCTCCTCGGCATCGGTGATGATCGCCAGTGCCGCCCGGTCCTTGACCGAGCCGCCCGGGTTCAAGAACTCGGCCTTGCCGAGGATCGTGCATCCGGTCATCTCGGAGGCCCGCCGCAACTTGATCAGCGGCGTATTCCCGACCGTCCCGACAAAGCCGTCGCGGATCTGCATGCCTCTCTCCGTCCTCCCCATCACTGGCGAGACTATCGGGCGCAGACCGGGCAGACGCAAGACCGGCCGCGGGTTTACGGCTCCGGCGAGGTCAGCGATCACGCAGGCTATTGTCGAGAAGCGCGGGGATATTTCGCTCCGCTGCAAGCGCATAATCTGAAACCCCGTATTACTCGGCTGACGCGAAGGCAATGATGCGGGATGCGGACAAGGCGGCTCTAGCACTGCATCGGTTCGGGTTCGGCCCGCGCGCCGAGACGATTGCGCTGATCGCCTCCGACCCGCAGGGAGCGCTCGCGGCCGAACTCGACCGGCCGAACGCCGGGCAGATCGTTGATCCCGGGCTGTTGAGCAGCGACGCCGCGTTTCGCGCGGTATTCGAATTCCGAGCTGCGCGTGCGGCGCAGGCGAAGCTCGCGGCGCGTCCCGCCGGGGCGAATAACCCGGGTATGGAACCCGTGAGTGATAAGGCCGAGAAATCGACGCCCGGCGAGCCCGACCAGGAACCGCTGCCACGCCAGAACTTTCTCGCTGAGGCCAAGGCTCGGATCGACGCAGCGCGTGGGGCCGAGATCGGCTTCGTCGAGCGGCTCGTATGGTTCTGGTCGAACCATTTCTGCGTCAGCATCGACACCTCGGTAATGGCCGGAGGCTACGAGCGCGAGGCGATCCGCCCTCATGTGCTGGGCCGGTTCGTCGACATGCTGCTCGCCGCGGAGAGCCACCCGGCGATGCTGATTTATCTGAACAATGCCCTGTCGATCGGTCCCGACTCGGTCGCCGGCATCAATCGCGGTAAGGGCCTCAACGAGAATTTCGCGCGCGAGATCCTGGAGTTGCACACCCTCGGCGTGCGCACCGGCTATACGCAAGCCGACGTGATCAGTTTCGCCAAGGCGCTGACCGGATGGACCCTCCGCAATCCCGTCAGCGACCCCGACATCGGCGGCCGGTTTGTGTACATCCCCCGGGCGCACGAGCCAGGCGCGGAGACGGTGCTCGGCAAGACCTACCCCGACAACGGCGTCGCGCAAGGGCGTGCGGTACTTGCCGACTTGGCGCGCCATCCCGCCACCGCGACGCACATCGCGATAAAGCTGGCGACCCATTTCGTGACCGATAACCCGCCGGCGGGACTGATCGACCGCCTCGCGCGATGCTTTCGCGACACCGACGGTGATCTCAAAGAAGTCGCGAGAGCGCTGATCGCGGCCCCCGAAGCCTGGGTGCCGCAGCGCGCCAAGCTGAAGCGCCCAGGCGAATGGCTGGTCGCGGCGTTGCGCGCCACCGGGCAAGCAGGCGACATTCGCCGCTTCGTTGGGGCTGAGGCGCTGCTCGGGGAGCCGCTGTGGCGACCGCCCGCGCCCAAAGGCTTTCCCGACGACAATGCTTCCTGGCTCGACGGCCTAGCGGAACGTCTCGAGATCGCCAACACGTTTGCCCAGCGCCTCGGGCCGTCCCTCGATCCCGCGGCGGTCATGGATGCGGCACTCGGTCCGCTTGCCTCGGCCGAGACGCGCCAGGCGATCGCGCGGGCTGAAAGTCGGCCGCAAGCGCTGACCTTCGCGCTGATGGCTCCCGAATTCCTCCGCCGGTGACCTGACGATGCCACCATTTCTTGCTCCAAGCCGTCGCGCGCTGCTGGTTGGCTCCGGGGTTCTATTCGCCTGGTCCAAGTTTCCGCGCATCGCGCGTGCGGAAGGCCGCGACCCACGGTTGCTTACGATCGTGTTGCGCGGTGCGCTCGATGGCCTTGCCATCGTAGCGCCGGTGGGCGATCCGCAATGGCGAGAATTGCGCGGTGAGGACGCCCTTACTTTAGACGAGCCGTCGCGGGGTTTGCGGCTGGACAACCTGTTCGCGCTTAACCCGGCGATGCCAAGCCTGCATGAGTTCTATCGTCACGGGCACGCGATAATTGTGCATGCGGTGGCGACGCCCTATCGCGACCGCTCGCATTTCGATGGGCAGGACGTATTGCAGACCGGGGCCACCAAGCCGGGGGCCTTGGATACCGGCTGGCTCAACCGTGCCCTCGCATCATTGGAGCCGGAGAAATCGGCCGATCCACACGCGAACCAGGCCCTTGTTATCGGGCCGGTAACACCGCTGATCATGCGCGGCCCCGCGCCGGTGCTGTCGTGGGAGCCGCCGCGGCTGCCACCGGTCAGCGACGAGACGACCTTGCGGCTGCTCGATCTCTACCGCCATAGCGACCCGGTCCTCGCGAAGGCGCTCGAGGAGCGGATCGGGATCGCCGCGATTGCCCATGCCGGCGGCATCGAACAGGCGCCGCCAAGTGGCAGCCCCCTCATCCAGCCGGGTGGTATTGCCGGGGTGCGCGCCTATTTCGCTGAGGCCGCGGGCACGGCGGCGAAGTTCCTCGCCCGACCGGACGGGCCGCGTGTCGGCGCGATCGTCTTCGACGGCTGGGACACCCATGTCAACGAAGGCCCAGTCAAGGGCCGGCTCACCGCCCTGTTAGCCGCGCTCGACGACGCGATGGCGGCGATTGCGGCCAATATGGGCGATGCTTGGCGCGAAACGATCGTTATCGCGATCACCGAGTTCGGTCGCACCGCGCACATGAACGGCGATGGCGGCACCGACCACGGGACCGCAACAGTCGCCCTGCTCGCCGGCGGCGCGTGTGAAGGGCGGCCGCATCGTCGCCGATTGGCCGGGCCTCAAAGACGCTGATCTCTACGAGCGCCGTGATCTGAGGCCGACGACCGATTTGCGCGCCGTGCTGAAGGGGCTTCTCAAGGACCACCTCGGCGTCAGCGAGCCCGCCCTCTCCGCCCAGGTGTTCCCCGACAGCGACGGCGTGCCGCCGACGCCGGGGCTCGTCGCCTGACCGCCTTTGCACGACAGCCCCGGTTTTCTCGAGGTTCGCCCTAAGGCCTCCCGGAAACGGAGAGCCCCCGTCGCGCGGACGGAGGCTCTTCAGGCAATCGGGGGAAGCGCGCTTCCCTTGCCTCAGCGGCCTCAGCCACCCGGTGCCGGACCGTAAGGCTGCGCGGGCACGTATGCCGGAGGAGGCGGCGCAGTGGGCGGTGGGGGCGGCGGAGGCGGCGCGTAAGCCTGCGCGGGCGGCGGAGGAGGCGTTGTCGAGGCGAGCCCGCCGGCAGCGCCTACGCCGCCGCCGATTGCCGCCCCGACCGCGGCACCGGGAGCGCAGCCGATGGGTATCGTTGCCACACATCCAATAGCAGCACCGGTTGCAGCTCCTCCCAGGCCGCCCGTAGTCGTATTCGCTACCGGGTTAGGACTGCACGCGGCAAGGCTCGAAAGGCCCGAAACGAGCACGAGCGCACCAATCACTTTCATCACTTACCTCCTATTAAAGTTTAATGGCTGTCGTCAGCGGGCTTGACCCACGACCCGAGGTCGATCACGAGCCCGCAAAGTACGGGCGCTGACGGCTAACGATCTGGCATCTCTACCGTTTGGCGATCGCGCCTATGTGGTGCAAACACGCCTTTGATCATTTCGATCCCGGGCGCCGGTCGGTGCTAAGATGCGTCTTGGCGAGAGAGGTCGGAAATTGAGCGAACCAGCAGCGGTGGAAGCGCCGGATTGGCGCGACGAAATCTTCGCGGCGCTGAAGGCGGCGGAGATCCGGCAGGTAGGCTATGTGCCGGATGCCGGACATGCGCGGCTGATCGAGCTGTGCCGCGATGATCGCGACATCCGCGCGGTGCCGCTGACCAGCGAGGAAGAGGGCGTGGCATTGGCTGCCGGCGCCTGGCTTGGCGGCGAGCGTGCGGCATTGCTGATGCAATCAAGTGGCGTCGGCAATTGCGTCAACATGCTGTCACTGACCAAGAACTGCCGGTTCCCGCTGGTCATGCTGGTGACGATGCGCGGCGAGTGGGCCGAGTTCAACCCGTGGCAGGTGCCGATGGGAACCAAGACCCAGGCAGCACTAGAGCTGATGGATGTGCTGGTCTATCGCGCCGAGCGGGCCGAAGACGCCGCCGAGACGGTCGCTGCCGCGCTCGACATTGCTTACAACGGCGATCTTGCGACTGCAGTGCTGCTGTCGCAGAGGCTGATCGGCGTCAAACGGTGGGTCAAATGATCGGCAACGACCGCCGCCTCGACCGCCGCGACGCGATCCGCGCCTTGCTCGAAGAGCGCGGCGATCTGCTGCTGGTGACCGGGCTCGGCTCGACCAGCTGGGACGCCGCCTCGGTCGGCGATGACGCGCATAATTTCTATCTGTGGGGGGCGATGGGGGCGGCCGCGATGGTCGGCCTCGGCCTCGCCCTGGCGCAGCCGGACCGTCGCATCCTCGTGGTCACCGGCGACGGCGAAATGCTGATGGGGCTGGGGGCGCTTGCAACCATCGGCGTGCAGCGCCCGCCGAACCTGGCGATCGCGGTCTTCGACAACGGCCATTACGGCGAGACCGGCATGCAGGCGAGCCACACCGATGCGGCAGTCGAACTGATCGGCGTCGCCCGCGCCTGCGGCATCAAGGAGACTTTTGACATCAGCGACGAGTTGGGGCTGCGCGACTTCGCCGGCCGGATCAAAAAGGCTGCGACGACCCTGTTCGCCCGCGTCGCGATCCGCACCGACGAGCCGCCCCGTATTCTGCCGCCGCGCGACGGCGTCTATCTGAAGAACCGTTTCCGCCAGGCCACCGGGCTGGCTTGATGCCGCGGTCAGCGAGCAGCTTTGCGTCCGCTAGGTGGCGAGATAGCCGCCGTCGACCCAGAGCTCGGCGCCGGTGATGTAGGAGGCTTCGTCCGAGGCGAGAAAGAGGACGGCGTTGGCGACCTCCTCGACCCGCCCGGCACGGCCCATCGGCACCTGCCGCAGCATTTTCGCGCGAACCTCGGGGTCGGCGGTGCGCCCTGACGAGCGCATCGGCGGCATCAACCCCGGATGCACCGAATTGACCCGGATGTTGTCGGCGCCGTGCTGCACCGCCGCAGCCTTGGTCAGGGTACGGACCGCGCCCTTCGAGGCGTTGTAGGCGACATGGACGCCGTGCTGACCGGTGATGCCGGAGATCGACGAGATGTTGACGATCGAGCCGCCGCCCTGCGCCTTCATCAAGGGAATCGCGAATTTCATGCCGAGAAAGACGCCGCGCGCGTTGACCGCCATCAGTCGATCCCAGGCCGCGGTATCGAACAAATCCGCGACCGCGCTGCCGCTCAAGCCGGCGTCGTTGACCAGAATGTCGAGCTTGCCGTATTCGGCGAGGGTAGCCTCAACTGTCGCCTTCCATTCGGCATCGCTGCTGACATCGAGCCGGCGGAACATCGCCGCGCCATTGGCTTTGGTGATGTCGGCGACGACCCGCTTCCCTTCGTCTTCGAGCATATCGGCGGCGACGACCTTGGCGCCTTCGCCGGCGAAGATCCGGGCCATGCTGGCGCCCATGCCGGACGCGGCCCCGGTGATCAGAGCAACCTTGCCTTCGAGTCTCATAGGCCTTCCTCCCAGAATCAGCTTAGGCGACGCCGATTGCGGCGCCGAGGGTTTCGCCGATGGCGCGGCGGAGCACGAGATCGGCGATGGCGTCGAGCCCGGTCGGCTCGCGATTGACGATGACCAGCGCTGCGCCGTTGCGTTGAGCCAATTCCGGGAAAGCCGGCGGCGGGATAAACCACGAGCGAGGAGCCGGCGACGATGAACAGATCGGCGGCCAGGGTTTCGCTCTGCGCGCGCTGCATCGCCGCGGGCGGCATCGCCTGGCCGAACGAGATCGTCGCGGTCTTGACGAAGCCGCCACAGGCGTCGCAAAGCGGGATGGTCTCGTCGCGCTCGAACGCAATACGCAGCGCCGCCAGTTCGTAACGCCGTACGCAATCCAGGCAATGGGCATAGGTCGTGTTGCCGTGCAATTCGATGACTCGGTCATCGGCGATGCCGGAGGCCTGGTGCAGCCCGTCGATGTTCTGGGTGATGACCGCGGCAGCCGTGCCGCGGCGGACCAGTTCGGCGACCGCGCGATGGCCGCGGTTCGGCTCCGCGGCGCGAAAGGTCTCCTCCATCGCAAAGCGCCGCCGCCAGGTCTCACGGCGCGCCTCCTCCGAGGCGAGAAAATCGGCGAAGTCGATCGGCGCCATTTTCGTCCAGATGCCGCCGGGGCTGCGGAAGTCGGGAATGCCCGATTCGGTGCTGATGCCGGCGCCGGTAAAGACGATTGCGCGGCGCGCTTTGTCGATCATCCGGGCGAGTTCGGCGATGGTGGGATCATCGGGCATCACGTGATTGTGGCAAATGCACCGAGGCGCGCCAAGTTCCTTCGCCGGACGGTCGCGGCGTGAACCGCCCCGCCCGCTCTAAGCGTCATTCGTGAGCTATCTCACCGCGGCGGAGTGGGGGCGAAGCCCTGGATCGTCCAGATCAGCGGAGCCGGATTGATCTGGGTGAAGCCCAGACGCGGCCGGTTGAAATCGATGATCAGCGCCATGGCGCTGCTGACCATCAGCAGCAGGAGCAGGGACAGGATCAGCTGCCGTCGACCGGAAAGCCCCATCTGGTAGCCGAGTGCGCCGACCGTGAGCATGGCGCCACCGAGCAACATCAGCATCGTCTCGCTCGGCGCACGGCCTTGCATCGCATACCGCTGCACCAGGCTGGCGTCGAACATATCGTTGAGGGAGGCGATCAGCGCGGAAGCCAATGTCGGCGGCATTCCCGCCAATACCGTCAAGCTGCGCTGCCAGATCGCGGTCTGCAAGGCGTTGGTGCGCGCAAGCGCCTCATCGGCCGTATTCGGGTTGACCGCAACGAGATAGTCGAGCCGACCGCGGGCATACTCCTCGATCAGTGCCGCGATCGGCTTCCCGGACGCGCCGGCCAGCTGCGTGCGGAGCCAGGCGGTGCCGATCGTGTTGGCTTCGTCGAGGGTCGCGTGGCGCCGCGCCTCGAACCGATCCTGTGCCAAACCGATAGTCAGAGCCAAGGTGAACGCTAACAGTCCCAGCATGCCGGTTGTCACTGTCGAGACGCCGGCGCTCTCCTTATCAGGCGAGGCCGCCGCGCGGGCTCGCCCACGGCCGATCCGAAAACCGATCTCACCCGACAATACGAGCACGGCAAAGACGACCAGTCCGAAGACGCCGAGACCGAGGTCGATCAACTCTCGCAGAAGGCTGAGGATCATGAGTTGGTAGCAAGACGACGGTTACGGAAACGAATCTCTAGTTCAGCTTGGCTGAGGAGACAGGAACGCCATGCGGTCAGGGCTGGGCTTTTTGCCAGCTCGGGTCGGGATCGAAGGTATTGATGGCCGGGGCGAGTTCGGCGGTCTGCGGCCCGAGGTTCTTCTGGTACACCGTCCCCTGATGATTGACGATGAACGTCATCACGCCGGAATCGCCGTAGCGCGCCGGCCAGGCGACGAGGGCGAAGCCGCCGATCATCCGGCCGTTGACGATGTAATCGGCGGCGCCACCGGACGCGCTTGGGCCTTGGCTAGTCAGCACCTTGAAGAAATAGCCGTGATAGGGCGTCGGGGCTTCTTTCGTACCACGCCGATAACCCGCGGCGCGCGCCTCCGCCACCAAAGGGCCAAGCGGGCTCGGCGGCTCACCCTCGGCCGTCGGCCAGTAGAGACCGTCCCTTTTGCCGGGAGTGCTGAGGATGTGCTGCGCGTATTCCGCGGTGCCACTCTGCTGCCGCTGCAGATCGGCGAAATCGCGCTGGGCGTCGACAAAAGCAAGCATGGTTTGGATCGTCGACAGCTCGTTTTGGCCGATGCGCCGGTTGAGGATCTCCTCCTGCCCCGCCGCGGTGTCGAACCGCCAGTGGCCGTCGACTTTCTTCAACGGGATCGGAAATGGCCAGTCATCCTTGCCGATGACCAGGGTAAGGGTATCGCCCGATCCGTCGAAATGGTGCCGTTCGTCGGCCGAAGCCACGAAGCGCTCCCGAGCGTTCTTGTCCTCGACCGGGTCGCCCGAATGAAGAATTGGCTCGATGTCAGGTCCAAAAATCTTGGCCAGTCCCGAAAGATTGCCTGATTTCAAATCCGCAAGCACGGCCTTCAGCGCGTCCTCGGGCGAGGCGAAGCTCTGCTGGTGAACCGATGCCGGAGCGCCTGCCGCGGCGCGGACCGGCTGCACCTGGCCGATCGCAAAAAACAGCGCCAGGATCAGCCCGATCAAAGCGGCCGGCGCCTGCGGGACGAACCGAATAGTGAACATGGCGGCCCCTCTTCGGCTTGAGGTGATGTCAGCGTCTGCCATGGAACCCGCCCCCGCCGCCGCGGCCACCACCACCGTGAAAGCCGCCCCCGCCGCCTCCGCCGTGAAAGCCGCCTCCACCGCCGGCCCGTTGAAGACCGCCGCCCTGAGCCCGGCCCGCGAATTGCTGGCGGCTTGCCGCGCCGCGCTGTGAAAAGGAACGGGCCTGAGCGCCGTTGCTCGGATTGAAGGCCGAGCGCTGGGCGGCGAAGCCGCCACCACCTCCGGCGCCGCGCGATGCGCCGATATTGGGGTGTTGCGCCAGAGCCTGACGACCCGTCTGGCCTCCGGGACGCGCCGCAAGACCTTGTCCGCCCGAGTGCGCCGCCGCCACACGGTTTTGCGCTGCGGGGCGGTTCGTGGCTACACGATTTTGGGCCGCGGGGCGAGCAGCCGCCACACGGTTTTGCGCTGCAGGGCGTGCCGCTGCGGCGTTTGCCAAGCCCCCGGTACGGCCCGCTGCGGCATTCGCTACGCCTCCGGCGCGGCCCGCCGCGGCGCCCGCACCCTGTCCCGCATACCCGCGATAGTCCCGCCGGGCAGCTGCGCCGGTTGTCCCCCGGCCAAAGCGCTGGCCGGTCGCCGCGTCCCGATAGGCGACTCCCTGGCGGTGCACCGCGTTGTGCTGCCAGGTATTGCCGGTGACCACATTGCGGTTGAGGTTGATCCGGTTGAATTGGTTCGAGTTGATCGAGATGCTGCCGCCGCCCCAATTGGGACGCCCCCAGCCCCACAGCGAGCTGGTGACGGCGACCCCGGCGCCAAAGGCAAGACCGGTCGCCAAGCCGGCGACTATGCCGTAGCCCACCGGCGGCGGAAAGGCATAGGGCTGATAGTTCGGATACGGCCAGGCCCCATACGCCGTAGCGGGATCGTAGTAAGGCACATAGACTTGCCCGGGATCGGCAGGCTCGATCGCGATGGTCGGTTCCTCTGTGATAGGAGCCATGACGGGCGGCCCTCCAGTGGCTGGGGCCGGCGGCGGGGGAGGGGCTTGGACCGTCACCTTCTGCTGCGGGGTCGATTTCAGGGTTCCTGCGGCTTGCGCCTTGCGCCGCAGGCGCTGCACCGAGGCAAGGCAATCCTGCTCCTGGCCGAGAAAAGCGTCACCGAGCTTTTGCGTCCAGTCGAGCTTGTCCGACATCATCTTGAGGACGCTGGGAAACGGCACCAACGATTTGACGCTGGCGTCCCAGCTTTGCCCTTCTAGGGCTTTCGCGAGTGCATCGCCCGTCAGCGCCGCATTCTTCGGGTCCGCGACCCAGCGCGCCGCCATGACGATCTCGAGCGGATAGGTGGCGGCGGTCAAGATCTGGGCGATCAGCTCATCGGGATAGAGCGCGATCGGCGCGAGAAGTTGGTCGAGCTGTTCCGGTTTGAACGCCGGCGGATTCGCCGGTTCCGGCTCCTGCGCCGCGACCGGCTGCGGTGGCGCCGCGGGCTGCTGCGCCACCGTCGCCCGCAGCAACAACAGATCAAGGGCGATAGCCACCGCGATGGCAAATACGCGCAAAGCGGAATGCACCTTTTTCTCCCTTTTTGAGCTCGGATATGGCTATATGGCCCCGGCAGAAGCCGGGGCCATATTTACCACCGGCTAATTGCCCACCGGCAGGGACATGTTGAAACCTTGCTGCTCGAGGGCATCTCGAAGGTGCTGGAACCGCTGATAGTGCGAGATGGTGATCGGGCCAGTGTAAGTTTCGCTTTGGATCTTACGAGGCGGGTACTTGATATAGGTTTGCATCAATTCTTTGACCGCCGCGTTGATCGTTACCAGCGTCCAGGTTCTTTCGGTGACATTGTTCATGAAGATATCGTACCGCTCTTGCGGATCTTGCCAGAGATCGAATACCTGGGGGACAGTGGCGACATACGCTTCCGGCCCCTTCCATCCCAGGTTCGTATCTACCGCGAGACCGCCGGTCGCCGCACCGTTGTCGCCACGCAGGTTGAAGACAGCCTTGTAATTGCCGACGCGTGCAGCACCAGGCGTCAGCTCATCTTCGGTAAAATAAAACCATGACTTGCGCGCCGACTTGCCGGTGCCAAAGAGAACCGGCGACATGTCAAAGCTATCAAAAATTATCGGCTTATCGGCACGATCATTTTCCGGCAGCGTCACCCCGGCGAGAGACGCAAAGGTCGCCATAAAGTCAAGGCCGCCAAGAAGGTCATGATTCTTTGTTTCTGCCATGATCCTGCCCGGCATCCACGCGATCGCGGGAACGCGATTGCCACCTTCGCGCACCGTTCCCTTGGTGCCTCGGAACGGTGTGTAGCCGGCATCAGGATAAACGTCCTGCCAGGCACCATTGTCGGTGGTGAAGAAAACGAGCGTATTTTTGTCGAGCCCGAGTTCACGAAGCTTATCCATAATCCGGCCAACACGTGCATCAAGTTCAACCACTGAGTCCGCGTATTTGCTCTTGGACATTGATTTGTGGACATAGTCCGGGTGGGGCATGTTTGGCTGATGGAGCTTCATAAAGTTGATGTTCATAAAGAATGGAGTGGTCGATTTTGCGTTGCGGTCCAGATATTCGGTCGCCGCTTTCTCGACATAACCATCAAAAAATGGAATGCCAACAACACCCAGGCCGCCATCGACGACAGGCGTGTCGACATACTGGCCATTAATCTTGAAGTCCTCGCGTGCCGTCTCTCCCGCGTTGCCCGACATCGCACCTTTGGTGACCTTCGTAAACATTGCGCGCAGATCCGCATCCATATCAGGGAACCAGGTTGGATCGGCGTAGGTGTAGGCGTTCAAGTGATAGAGGCCGGCATGCCTCATTTCATCGAACCCATGAGCGTTTGGCAGCGCATAGTCGGCCTCGCCAAGATGCCATTTGCCGGTGAAGAATGTGTTGTAACCCGCCGTCTTTAGAACCGACGCCAACGTCCATTCTTCTGCCGGCAAACCGCCTCCTTGACCCTGAAAGGCGACGGTCGTCATGCCGCTGCGGTTCGGGATACGCCCTGTCAGCATGGCGGCACGGCCAGGTGTGCAGCTTGGTTGGGCATAGAAAGAGAAGAATGTCATTCCCTCGCTCGCCATGCGGTCGAAATTCGGGGTAGGCATGCCACGCCCCTCACCGCCGCCATAAGGGCCGAGATCACCATAGCCAACATCATCCCCTACGATCAAAATGATGTTCGGCTTGCCCGAAGCTTGTCGTCTTGTTTGAGCCATTTCTTGTCCTCCTCAAAGGAAAGCTTGTCCGCGGATGCGGGACGACTGGTGGCTGACCCGACAGCCGAGACGGTGAGGGCCTGGGCGATCGGGCATTCCGTGGGTTTGACGTGTCGTTTTAGCTATTGGCGCCTCTCTCCGGTGGTGCAGGCAGGTGATCCAGTAAAGCCGACGATCGTTGCCTCAGGGCTCAGCCGGCACTTCACCGGCGGACCAGCGGTCCCGCGCACGCAATTCTCCGGTGTCGCGTCCGAGGAAGTAGTCGAGAAACGTCCTGATGACGGCAATCGCGCCGAGCCGGCCGATATCGTCCCAACTTGGTGTAATCGCCGTCTCGATGACGTCGGCGGCGAGCTGGAAGGTGAGTCCAGCCACCAACCAGCCCGCAAAGCGCAGCCACACAACCCGCCTCTCGTGGTTGGTCGTCGACGGATTGAGCATCAACCGAAGCACGGTGACAAAGACTTCGATCGTGCCAAAGACGATGATGGCGAGCGCCATCGCGTCGATCACCACCACCGACTTTTTCGTCAATAAGACCAGCCATTCTTCCATGTACAACTCCGTGGCCGAGGCTTGTTCGAAGGCAGCGGCGCTTGCCGCGCCTCGCGCTAACGGCCGCGGTCGCAAACTCGGTGGTCTTGCCGCGTGTATCCATCACGGCCGAGCCTTTGCCACGCTTGCCGCGTGGATTCGCTTGCGCCAGGTCAGGTAGGGAATCGATAGGATCAAGCAGACGATAACGTGGCAGGCCACCACCGCCAACACCGCCCCCTTCTGATCGGGAAAATTGGCGCCGGCTATCGCCATCGCGAGGCCCGGATGGCGGGTGCCGGTGGCGAGCGCCAGCACGGTGCGATCGTCGGGGTTGGGGCCGCCGAGAAAATGCCCGATCGCAATGCCGACCAGCGTGAATAGCGCAAGCACCACGAGAACGCCGTTGCCGATCATTCCCCAGATCGTCTGCGATGCGCTGAAGAGGATCGGGAGAACCACGAGGACAAGCAACACGTTCGCAAACATCGAGACGGGCTTGACGATTCGCTCGGCGAACTCGGGCGCAATTTGGCGAACGACCATCCCGGCGGCGAGCGGTCCGATTATCATGACGATGACGATCCAGGCCACATTGCGGAACCGCATGTGGGCGTCAACGTGGAAATAGCGGCCGAGCAGTTCGACGAGGAGCGGCATCAGGACGATCGTGGCCAGCGCTGCTGCCACTAGCAGTCCAATCGCATAAGACGCGGAGCCGCCGGCCTTCTCCTGCTTTCCCGGCAGGAGGGGCGGTACCGGCGATACGGCAAGCGCGAGGATGGCGATCTTGACCGCGGGCTGGAGATCGAAGAATGACGCGATCGCAAGGACGAACGCGAGCATCAGCACGACCATCGCCAGGAATGAGCGGAAAAAGAGTCCAGGCTCTCGAAACAGCGAGATCGCATCAGCCCAGTCGGCGCGGAGCCCCAGTGAGAAGACCAACAGAATGATGCTCAGTTTGAGCGCGATCGGGATCAGCTCCGCAAAGGTCATTTTTGAGTTCCCGGTTTCGCAAAATCTTTGCGCGCCTTTTGATGCGGGCTGCATCGGCCCATCGTGACGAGTGAACTGAGCCACAACTCGGACAGTAGGGGCGTTCGCCAACAGCCGATTGGAGGCTCTTGTCGTCGTGATGTTAGATCCTTGCGGAATATGTTGACTTTGGACGCGCGCGCCGCTTGAGGACTCCGTTCGGTCCTGGTTCCCAATATCGAAGAGATAACTGGAGTCAATCAGTGTCGTGCGACATGCCGGTACGGAGGATCTATCTGCGCTTCGCTGGCTTTGTCTTTCACGCGCGGTGGCGCTGCCCCTGAGAGGGTGGTTCGGATGCTAGGATGACAGTGCACTTCAGGCGGCTCTCCGTAGCCTCCTGCCGGCAGAGCTGATACTCGCCTGGAACGGGTCTCGATTAGGTCAGTCTTTTCCCCGTTGCCCCTTTCCGCTGCCAAGTTGCGTCATAGACGCAATTCCCGGTCACCCGGCCTCTGAGCACATAATAGGGATCTATTTGTCCCTGGAATGTTTGGCCCGTTGGGGCTTGCATGTTCAATTGGCCTTGTGGAGTTACGTATCCCTGAAACTGAAGATCGACCGCCGCAAACTGCGCAAGGCCATTGTTGATACTCAAGGCCGGTGCAATCGTATAATTTGGGCAATGCGATCCTGGGGCGCTCACATTCTGGACGAAACTGCCATTGTACGATTTCTAAAATCCGTCGGGGTTAAGCCAGCGCGGCGCGATAGCGGCCGGGTGTCACCCCGGTCTCGCGGCGAAACAGCGATGTCAGATGGCTCTGATCGGCGAAGCCGGCTTCCTGCGCGATCAGGGCAAGAGGCTGATTGGTGCGCCGCATCAAGGTTTTTGCCCGTTCGAGCCGCTGTTGCATGACGTAACGCTGTGGCCCGACGCCGACCGCCTGCTTGAACGACCGGCTGAAGTGATAGGTGCTGAGACAGGCCACGCCGGCGAGATCCGCCAAGGCCAACCGATCATCGAGATGTGTCTCGATGTAGTCACGTACCCGCTTCAGCCGTTCGCGCGATAGCCCGTTGGATTGCTCCAATGCGATCTTCGATGGGTCGACGAGGCGGCGCAAGATCCGCGCCGCGAGCGCCGTATTCAGCGCATCGACGAGGAGACGGTCGAGAAAACCACACTCCATTTCGTGAGCGATCGTCGTCACGATCCGTGAAACGAGCGGATCCTCAATATGGTACGACCTGTCAAAATCAACGCCACCGCTCCGCGTGGTCTCGGAAATGATAGGTTCATACACTTCGGGGCTCTGCAGGATTTGAATTAGGCGACCTGCGGGCATAATGATTCGAGCCGCCATGTTGCTCGGGGTGAAGCCGAGCGTTCCTTGCGATTGTCGAATTTGTCGCGCCGGCCCACCGTTAACATAGGCCGTGCCGTGGAGGTCGCTCAGGGCGAGCACCACTCGATGATGATCGCTCCGCCAGTTCACTTCGCCGGCGGCGCGGGTAAGGATGTCGGCGGAAATAAGGCCCCAGGATTGGGTCTTCTCAGAATAGAGCCCGGGAACGCTCCAGACCGCATTATCCAAATCAACGCCGCGGGTCTTAGCCCCTCGCTCAGAATCCGATAGTGGCATTGCAAGGCTCCGCGGCAACCAGGTCGATCATCCAGAATCGAGTCGCTTTTAGCGGACTTCACTGCCCCGATTTTAAGGAGGTTGTAATATTTTGTAACTGCGAAGGGGCGTCACTCACCTAGGATGACGCAGCGAAAGCCGACATGGCTTGTCGATGTGTCGACCGGTTCCGCATGGCGAGCAGCCGGGCGATAGCGGCGGCAGTAATTTGGTGCGCAAAGATGCGAGCCGCCCTTTAGAACCTTGCGGGGGATCTTGATGTCGGGCTGGCGGGGATCGTAGCTCGCGGCTTCGGGCCCGCCCCGCGGGTTCTCCGGGATGCAGCACGACTTTGGCATGTCGGCGGGGTGTTTGGACGAATACCAGTCGGCGGTCCATTCCCAAACATTGCCGATCATATCGTAGAGGCCGTATCCGTTCGCCGGGAACGCGGTAACCGGCGAGGTGCGCTCGAACCCGTCCTGCGCCAGGTTATGGCGCGGGAACTCCCCCTGCCAGGTATTGGCCATATGCTTTTCGGCGGGGGAGAATTCGTTGCCCCAGGCGAACTCGGCGCCGTCAAGCCCACCGCGCGCTGCGAATTCCCATTCTGCTTCGGTCGGGAGGTCCTTTCCCGCCCAGCGGGCATAGGCGAGCGCATCGCCATAGGCGACGTGCACCACCGGATGATTGTCGAGCCCATTGATATTGCTCTTCCGCCCATAGGGATGGCGCCAGTCGGCGCCCCTCAGAAAGGTCCACCACTGACCCCAATCGCGCAGATCGATTGGGTGCGGGTGCGCGGGCGGTGTGAACACCAGCGAGCCGGCATAAATCATGTGCGGCAATGCGCCCGGATAATCCTTGGGGTCGGGTGGGATTTCGGCAAAAGTGACGTGGCCGGTCGCCCGGGCGAACTCCTTGAATTGCCGGTTGGTGACTGGATGCCGGTCGATCCGGAACGCATCGACGCTGACCTGGTGGGCCGGCGCCTCTTCCGGGTAATGCTTGTCCGACCCCATATGGAACGTGCCACCGGGAACTCGGACCATGTCGTCGCCGTCCATCGCCATCCTCTCGGGGTCCCTGACTATTGTGCGAGCGAAGCAAGATGCGGTGCCCAGGCAAGCAATCCTGAGCCGGCCGGTCGAATCAAGTCAATCGAGTGCCGCTGGAACGTGAACCTGGGTGCCGAGAGCCGCCCCGGCATGCAATGCTGACTGGATGGTGCGTACCGCCTATCTCGCCGCGGACGGGTATGTCGACGAGCTCGCCGTGGAGTTGGGGGTGGTCGAGCGCGTACACCGCCGCCTGCTGACCGCGGCGGGGGCGCCGCGGCCGGCGGCATGGGCGGCCAATGTGTGGCTCGAACCGCTGGAGATCGTGATCAAGTCGATTTCCGACGCGGCGGCGAAATTGTGCGCGATCCAGCGAAATTGGGCGGTTTACGCGCCGGTTCTGCACCGGCGGGCGATGCTGATCCAGGAACAATTGCCAAAGGTTTCGGCCAGGCCCTTGGTCTTCGGGACGCCGGCGCCGACAGCGCCGCTCGGCTCGTGGACCTTGTTCGACGCCGAAACGGTGCTGGCGTCGCCACATTGCACGAGCCCGTTTCCCCACGGCGAGGTTCGCTTTGTCGAGGACCACGCCGGGCCGCCAAGCCGCGCCTATCTGAAGTTGTGGGAAGCGCTGACCCTGATCGGCCGGCGGCCGGGGGCGGGAGAGATCTGTCTCGATCTCGGCAGCAGCCCGGGCGGCTGGAGCTGGGCGTTGCAGCAGATGGAGGCGCGGGTGATCAGTGTCGACAAGGCGCCGCTCGCCGCCCGGGTCGCGCGTCTGCCGGGCATCGAGCACCGGCTCGACAGCGCCTTTGCCCTCGACCCGCGCGCGGTGGGGCCGGTCGACTGGCTGTTTTCGGATGTTGTGTGCTATCCGGCGCGGCTGCTGGCATTGGTCGAGCGCTGGCTCGGGGCCGGCGTCTGCCGGAATTTTGTCTGCACGATCAAATTCCAGGGCGAGACCGATCACCAGATCGCCCGGCGCTTTGCCGCCATCCCGGGCTCGCAGCTGCGCCATCTCTTTCACAATAAGCACGAGTTGACCTGGAGCAAGATCGGCTAGGATGCGGAAGCTTCGAAAAGGGGGGACGAGATGGAATTGGGATTGCGTGGAAAGAAGGCGCTGGTGACGGGCGCTTCGAAGGGGATCGGGCGGGCCTGCGCCGAGGTATTGGCCGAGGAGGGGTGCGACGTCGTGCTGGTGTCGCGCACCGTGGCTGATCTCGAAGCGGCGCGGGCGGGGATCATCGCCAAGCACAATGTCGCGGTGCGGCTCTTTCCGCTCGACCTCTCCGACAGCGCCAATGTCGACAAGCTCGCCGCCGAATGCGGGGACACCGAAATCCTGGTCAACAATGCCGGGGCCATTCCGGGCGGAAATATCGACGCGATCGACGAAGTGCGCTGGCGCGAGGCCTGGGATTTGAAAGTGTTCGGCTATATCAACATGACCCGGCGCTTTTATGCGCTGATGCGCGATCGCAAACAGGGTGTCATCGTCAACATCCTCGGCGCCGCCGGTGAGAACCCCGATTTCGACTACATCGCGGGATCGTCGGGGAACGCCTCGCTGATGGCGTTTACCCGGGCGATGGGCGGGACTGCGCCGCGCGACGGGCTGCGCGTTCTTGGCATCAATCCCGGCCCGGTCATGACCGAGCGTCTCGTCACCCTGATGCGTACCCGCGCCCAGGACCGGTTCGGCGATGCCGAGCGCTGGACCGAGTTGATGAAGCCGTTGGCTTTCGGCCGCGCCGCCAAGCCCGAGGAGATCGGCTGGATGGCCGCGTTCCTCGCCTCCGACCGTTCCGGCTACACCACCGGCTCGATCATCACCATCGATGGCGGCGGGTCCAGCCGTCGCAGTGCGCTGTAGGCGGCGACTGCCACTACCCAATCTGCGAGAGACAGGCGATGCCGTTCACCAACACAACCGCGGCGGCTTACGGGCTTCTTGCCATGCATGCGATGGACATGTACCGCATGCAGCTGCACTCGCTGACGCCGGCTCCGGCGGCGGGCCTGACGGCGGCCGGATGGCAGGTCGTCGCCTATGTCACCGGCACGGACACGGTACTGCGCCGGGGCGTAGCCGGACCGATGCAATTGGCCGCGACGACGACCTGTTACGGATTTGCGGCGAGGAATGCTGCCGGCGAGTTGGTTGTGGTGATCCGTGGCACGGATGGGTTCGTCGAATGGATCGAGGATGCGGAATTCGTCCCGATCCCCTACAGGCCGGCGACTGCGCTGCCGGCGGGACCTCCCCCGATAACGGTCGAGCAGGGTTTCTGGGGAGTTTATACGAGCCTGCAGCTGATCGATCCGACTGGGGCCGTGCTCGGCGCCCTCGCTCCGGCGGTCGTCGCATTGGCCGGCGCGACCGGCGCGGTGACGGTTGTCGGGCACAGCCTCGGTTCGGCGTTGGCCACTTATCTGAGCCTCGATCTGGCCCGTGCGGGGCTTGGTGCGCGGGTGTCGGCCTGCCTGTTTGCGTCGCCGCACCCCGGCGATCAGGCGTTCGCTACGATCTTCGACCAGACGATCGCCGACTATCGCCTGTTTAACTACATCCTGGACATCGTGCCGCGCGTCCCGCCGGGCCTCGGCTATGCGGCGCTGCCGCGACGGACCGTGATCCGGCCATCGACTGCGGAGGCGGCGATCCGTTTCGACATCGGCTGCAACCACCATGTCATCTGTTATTGCGCGATGCTCGATTACGAGGAGACGATTAATGCGACGACGCCGGTGCCCCTGGGCGAGGAGAGCAGCAAGGCCTGCATTCTCGGCCCGGAAACAGGCGAAAGCACCATCGCGAAGGAGATCGTCGGCTTCCTCGCCGGGGTGGTGCCGGTCTAGCGAATGCCAGCAACCGGCTGTATCACATCGAACTCAGCTCGCCTTCAGCATTCGCGCGGCGTCGACGGCGGCGTAGGTCAGGATGCCGTCGGCGCCGGCGCGTTTGAAGGCGATCAGGCTTTCCATGATCGCGCGGTCGCCGTCGAGCCAACCATTCTAGTGCCGCGGCGTGCAGCATCGCGTATTCGCCCGACACCTGATAGGCGTAGGTCGGCACGCGGAACGCCTCTTTGACCCGGCGGACCACATCGAGATAGGGCATACCGGGTTTGACCATGACCATGTCGGCGCCCTCTTGCAATGTCGAGCGCGACCTCGCGCAGGGCTTCGTCGCCATTGGCCGGATCCATCTGGTAGGTGCGCTTGTCGGCGCTGCCGAGCGCGGTCTTCGAGCCGATCGCGTCGCGGAACGGGCCGTAAAAGGCCGAGGCGTATTTCGCCGCATAGGACATGATGCGGACATGGGCGAACCCGGCCTCGTCGAGCGCCGAGCGCACCGCGCCGACCCGCCCGTCCATCATGTCGGAGGGGGCGATGATGTCGCAGCCGGCCTCGGCCTGCACCACCGCCTGGCGGCGCAGGAGCGCCACGGTCTCGTCATTCTCGACATAGCCGGCGCGGATCACCCCGTCATGGCCGTGCGAGGTGAACGGGTCGAGCGCCACGTCGCACAAGCACGCCGAGATCGGGCAGCGCTTTCTTCAACGCGGAGACCGCACGGCAAACCAGATTGCTCGGGTTGAGCGCCTCGCTGCCTTCTTCATCCTTGAGCGCCGGCGGCACCGCCGGGAACACCGCGATCGTCGGAATGCCGAGTGCGGCGGCCTCGCCGGCAGCATCGACCAACGCCGGGATCGGCAGGCGGAAGACGCCGGGCATCGACGTCGATCGGCTGCTTACGGCCCTCGTCATGAACGAAAACCGGCCAGATCAGATCGCCTGAGGTCAGCACGTTCTCGGCGACGAGCTTGCGCGACCAGGCGTCGCGGCGGTTGCGGCGCAGCCGGAGGCGAGGGTAGGGGGCGAGCGGCGGTAGAAACTCGGTCACGGAAGCTCTCCTGAGAGAGGAGGCGGCGAAAACGCGGACCGCTGGAAAATAAGCACGACCGGCATGGCTGGCAACGTAGGGACGGACCGAATAGCGGCGTCACACTCGCGGTAAGGCCGATGCCGGCGCCAATTCCCGTGAACCGGGAAGATAACCGGAAATCTCGTCGATTTAGCCTTTCGGGGCCCGTTCGGCCCTGAAAACGGGCGTGGTTCGTCAATGGGTTGCGGGAAAATTCCCGTAGCGACATAACCGGGAATTTTTGCCCCCGAACCGGGAATTAATTTCGCGTAACCGGGAATTTACGGGAACTTCCAGAGCGAGCAGGATGCCCGCGCCGCAGCGCCGGATTTCCGCCCACTGGAACTCCGGGCATCCGATAAAGCCTCCAATCGTTCGCATCCGCGGGACCAACAGCCGCAATCGGGTACGATCATAGAACGGCTTCTTGGCGGCACCGTGGCGATGCCGGTTGTAACCGGACGACCGATGCGTTCGCGCGCCCATAATCGTTCACGGTTTACCGCTTTGCGTGTTCTTCGCGTTGCGGGCGGCGTCGTGGGTTCTGCGCCGAAGAGCGTCCGCTCACTGCGCAACGGTCAAAGCGGCCGGTATCGTGATCCCGATCTCGCGATAATAGCGCACTGCACCGGGATGATAGGGGATGAAGGTGTTGCGGTTCAAATTTGCTACCACGCTGTCCCGCGCGGCGGGGACGGCCTTCACCATGCGGTCGTGATTAGCGTAAAAGGCTTTGACGATCGCATAGACCAGGTCGTCCGGGAGGTCCTTGCTGACCACGCCCAAATTGTACAGGCCGATCGTCTGATAGTTGATCTTCAGCGAGGGATAGGTCCCTGCCGACACCACCGATGCAGAGAGTTCGGGCATCGCTTTGCGCAGCTTTGCGATTTCGACGAAGCTGAGCGGAACGAAGCGGATTTCCCCGGTCCGGTCGAGTTCGGCAACGACAGGGAACGGGACCCCGGCCGCACCGACAAGAGCATCGAGGAGGCCGGAGTGCAGCTGTGCGCTGAGGGTGTTCCAGGCGCCAAAGCGTACGGCCGGGGAGATCCCGAGCGTGTCAAAGATCTTTTGTGCATACGTTCCTGCAGTACCGCCCTGGGGGCCCGCGCCGACCCGCTTGTCGGCCATGTCTCGCAGAGAGCCAATCCCGGAGGTTTTCGCCGCCAAAAACTGCAGCGGAGTATCGTACATCGCGAACAGCGCGCGCATCGAGCGCAGCTTTTTGCCGTGGGTCCACGCGCCGCTGCCGTTCCACGCTTGAAGGGCGGTGCCGGTGGTGACGAAGCCGAGCTGGGCGTCGCCGCTGTCGATCAGCAGGATATTTTGATCTGTGCCCTGCGTGGCCCGCGCCTCGACCGGTAGGCCGAGCGCCTCAGTGAGGATCGCTGCCAAAGCCTTGCCGTACACCAGATAGACGCCGCCGGGCGAGGCCGTGGCGATCGTCAGCGAAGCCGGCCGGTGCGGCGGGGCGCTCGACGACGGCGACGTCCATCCGGTCGCCGCGGCCAGCCATATGGCTGTCCACGCTGCAATCCGCATTCCGGCTCTCCCTATCTCCGTTCACTGAGCGGCTGACGAAGCCGGGGCGGGCTGACCCCGATCTCGCGGAAATAGCACACGGGGCCGGAGCGGTAGGGTATGAAAATATTGCGGCTAACTGCGCTGTCACGGCTTGCGTGGCAAGGGGGCGGCCTTCACCACTGTCGAGGCGGGTTCGAATGATTCCCCTCAGGCCTGCTGAATCGGGTATTTCGCGAAGATCGCCTCGGCCCGCTTGAACGCCTTGTCGATCGCCGCTTCCGGCGCCATCCCCTCCTTGATGACATCGAACTCGGCGACGCTGAAGAGATGCTCGGAATTGACCTGGGCGATGGCCGGGTTGAACACCTCGTGGATCGGCAGCGTCGGACCGAGCAGCGCCAGCTCGGTGTAGGCTTTGCGGTGCGGGTCCTCCTTGAGCCAGAACGGGTCGCTCTTGGCGATCTCGGGCATCGGTATCATCCAGCGGCCGAGCCCGCCTTTCAGATACTCGTTCAGCACCTTCGGCTGGACTGCGTATTTGATAAACTCCTTGGCCACCGCGACGTTTTTCGCCCCCTTCGGGATCACGGGACCATTGAGCGACGACTTGGCTCGGCAGCTGCTTGCCGTCATTGCCGTGGGGCAGGCCGTGGGTCACGATGTCGTCGTATAGCTCTTTCTTGTCATAGACGGCGATCTCGGTCGAGATCGTGCCGTCGAAATCCATCACCATCAGCTTGGAGTGAAAGGCGTTGTTGTCGTCGGCGTCGTTCCAGTTGACGACAGCTCGGCGGCACATAGCCGTCCTTGAACGGGGTGGTCAGCCGCTCGATCGCCTTCACCGCCGCCGCGCGCACCTGCGGATCGTCGGTGTGGAGCTTGCCGTCCGGCGTGACCAGGTCCTTGCCGCCATAGGCGATCAGGAACGCGTTGAAGATGTTGATCGGGTCGTTGCCGTTGGCGGTCAGCTGATAGCCGTAGGCATGGATGTTGCGCATCCCCTGCGCGCGCAACTTGTCCTGCACCGGCTTGAAGAAATCGAGAAAGGCATCCCAGGTGTTCGGAATATCGGAGATCTTGTAGCCCGCCTTCTCGACCAGCGACCGCCAGATATGGAACGGAATCGCCGTTGATCTTCATCGGCGCCATGTAATAGCCGCGCTGTTTCGTGGCGTTGTTGTAGAGAAAGCAGGAATCGATGGCGACCGGGCCGAAATCCGCTTTCTGCGTCTCGACAATGTCGCCGACATCGACGAGCTTGTCGTCCCAGGCGTTCAACGGGGCAAACTCGCGATCGTAGACCTCCATCACATCCGGGACCACGCCGCTCGTGATCGCCGAGACTTCCTTCTGGCGCAGCGCCGCGAACGGAATGATGCTGTAATCGATCTTGTTGCCGCTCGCCTTCTCGTAATCGGCGACCATCTTCTTGAAGGCGGCATCCTCCTCCTTGGCGAAGCCCTGTTGGACACCACACTTCCGCGGTCGTCGCCGCGGCGTTGGCGATGTGGGGCCGCGCCAATGACCCGGCCGCGCCAAAGGCGAGGGAGCCGCGGAGCAGCGAGCGCCGCGTCAGAATGGCCATCTGCGTTTCCGCCTCCCCTCAGGCCTGCTCGATCGGGTATTTCGCGAAGATCGCCTCGGCCCGCTTGAACGCCTTGTCGATCGCCTGCTTCCGGCGCCATCCCCTCGTTCATGACATCGAACATCGGCGACGCTGAAGAGATGCTCGGAATTGACTTGGGCGATGGCCGGGTTGAACACCTCGTGGATCGGCAGCGTCGGACCGAGCAGCGTCAGCTTGGTGTATGCTTCGCGGTGCGGGTCCTCCTTGAGCCAGAACGGGTCGCTCTTGGCGATCTCGGGCATCGGTATCATCCAGCGGCCGAGCCCGCCCTTCAGATACTCGTTCAGCACCTTCGGCTGGACCGCGTATTTGATAAATTCCTTGGCCACCGCGACGTTTTTCGCTCCCTTCGGGATCACGGGACCAATGAGCGAGACTTGGCTCGGCAGCTGCTTGCCGTCATTGCCTAGCGGCAGGCCGTGGGTCACGATGTCGTCGTATAGCTCTTTCTTGTCATAGACGGCGATCTCGGTCGAGATCGTGCCGTCGAAATCCATCACCATCAGCTTGGAGTGAAAGGCGTTGTTGTCGTCGGCGTCGTTCCAGTTGACGCAGCTCGGCGGCACGTAGCCGTCCTTGAAAGGGGTGGTCAGCCGCTCGATCGCCTTGACCGCAGCCGCGCGCACCTGCGGATCGTCGGTGTGGAGCTTGCCGTCCGGGGTGACGAGGTCCTTGCCGCCATAGGCGATCAGGAACGCGTTGAAGATGTTGATCGGGTCGTTGCCGTTGGCGGTCAGCTGATAGCCGTAGGCATGGATGTTGCGCATCCCCTGTGCCCGCAACTTGTCCTGCACCGGCTTGAAGAAATCGAGAAAGGCATCCCAGGTGTTCGGAATATCGGAGATCTTGTAGCCCGCCTTCTCGACCAGCGACCGCCAGATATGGAACGGAATCCCGTTGATCTTCATCGGCGCCATGTAATAGCCGCGTTGTTTCGTGGCGTTGTTGTAGAGAAAGCAGGAATCGATGGCGACCGAGCCGAAATCCGTTTTCTGCGGTCTCGACGATGTCGCCGACATCGACGAGCTTGTCGTCCCAGGCGTTCAACGGGGCAAACTCGCGATCGTAGACCTCCATCACATCCGGAACGACCCCGCTCGTGATCGCCGAGACTTCCTTCTGGCGCAGCGCGCGCGAACGGAATGATGCTGTAATCGATCTTGTTGCCGCTCGCCTTCTCGTAATCGGCGACCATCTTCTTGAAAGCGGCATCTTCCTCCTTGGCGAAGCCCTGTTGGCACCACACTTCCGCGGTCGTGGCCGCGGCGTTGGCGATGTGGGGCCGCGCCAATGACCCGGCCGCGCCAAGCGCAAGAGAGCCGCGAAGCAGCGAGCGCCGCGTCAGAATGGCCATTCCGGTCTCCTCCCGGCTCGCGACTGCAGCCTATTGAGGGCAAAGTTCGCTTAAGGTAAGCTGACATACCATAGTGCGGCGACCCGGGGACAAAATTATCTAGGCAACTGTCATGGCACATTCGAATGGTCCCTTTCAGGCCGGCTCGATCTCGACATTTCGGGAGGATCTTCGGAAAAGGCGCCCCCTGGAGATCCCGACCGCCGCGATTATGGCGCTCGTCCGCCGCGATTATGACGCTCGTCAGCGAAGATGTCGGCTGGCTCTGACGAAATCGCGGCTCGTCTCCCGACTTGCTTGTTCCACATGCGTTCGGCGGCCAAAGTATATGGGTCTCGCCTGGGCGGCGTTCGGTTTCAGATCCGCTCCATCCCGGAGCCCGACAGACAGGGCCACAATATTGGCTGGGTGATGTAGGGCTGGCATGTCTGCACCCGGGACCTCGGCTGATCTGGGCTCGCTGCGGCCGCCGAGGGTGCGTCCGCTCTCGCCTCTCTCCCGGTTCATCCCCGGACTGAGGGGCCGGCTGCTCCTCGCGTTTATCGCGATCAGCCTCTTCGTTGTCGTTGCCGCCGCAGCGGGCCTTTACGCGCTGCGTGAGGTCGAGCGGAGCCTGGACCGGATCACCCTCGAGACTCTGCCTGTGGCGCTCGATGCGCGAGAGCTTTTGCGCAAAAGCGAAAAAATTGTCGGCATCGGTCCGGCGCTGGTGAACGCGAGCAATTCGGAGGAGGCGGAAGCGCTGACGAGCCGGGTACGGGACGAGCAGGCGGATCTGTCGACGATCCTCGCTCGTCTCAGCGACGCGAACCTCGACCCCGGCGTGCTAGACGAGATCAGCAACGCAACGACCCATCTCAACCACAATCTGGATCTGATGTGGGTGGCGTGGTCCGATGGGATGGGAGCCACTGATAATCAAAGGCGCGCGATCAGCGAGGTCCTGTCGGCATATCGGCAGTTCGGCAATGTGTGGCGGCCCCGGTTTGCCGATCTGAACGCCCGGATCGTTCGGCTGCAACTGGCGATGAATTCGGCTAGTACGGGGCTAGAGGAACGACGCGCCGCCCACGACCAATTTGACCAAGCGATGGCCGCCCTGTTGGCGCTGGACAAAATCGAGGGCGAGGCCGGGAATGCGTTCGAGGTGATCAGTCGCGCGGCCAATGCCGCCGACACCACCGAGATCGATCAGCTGGAGCCTCAGGCGCAGCGCTCGATCCGCGCACTGGACGGACTCGTCTCCGATGTCGACCTCGACATCTCATCGGAACTGTTTAAGCCTCTCAACGGGCTGCGCAGCGCCGTGACTGGTGAAGCGAGCATCTTCAGTTGGGTGCGCAAGGGGATGGCGGCCAAGGCCGAGAGCCGACGGCTGGTTGAAGAGAATCAGGCGCTTTCGCAGCGATTGAAAACGGCGGTCGACAAGCTTGTCGCCTTCTCACGGAAAGAGATCGCCAGCGCCAACACCGAAGCGGCGCGCGTGCAAGCCGTTGGACGAAAAGTTCTTCTCGCAGTCGCAGCGCTGAGCCTGGCGAGCTCCTTCCTGATTGTTTGGTTCTATGTCGGACGCAACATCGTCTCGCGGCTCACTCGGCTCAGCAGCGGCATGGCCGAGATCGCCGGCGGCGGGCGCGATCTGATCATCGATACCCAAGGCTCCGACGAAGTGTCCGCAATGGGCCGGGCGGTCGAGGTGTTCCGCCAGCATGCGATCGAGCGCGATGCGCTGCTCTCCGAACGCGCCGAAACGGCGGCGCGGTTGGAGCGGCTGGTAGAAGAGCGCACCGCGGAGCTGGCGCAGCGCCAAGCCGAATTGCGGGTCACCTTCGAGAATATGGGTGATGGCGTGGCGATGTTCGACCAAGGACTGCGGCTGGCGGCGTGGAACCGTAATTTCCAAGAGATTTTGGATCTGCCTGATGCGTTCCTCGCCGAGCCGCGGACCTATGCGGAATATATCCGCTATCTCGCCGAGCGTGGCGAATTCGGCGCGGGAGCCGATCCGGTGGCGGAGCTTCGACGCGTCACCGAGCGAGCCGGTGAACACTACGCGTTCGAGCGCACCCGATCGGATGGTCGGGTGATCGAGGTCCGCCACAACCCGGTGCCGTCGGGCGGCTTTGTCTTGATCTATGCCGACATCACCGAGCGCAAGCGCAGCGAAGCGGAGATCCGCGCGGCGCGCGACGCAGCGGAAGAGGCGAGCCGCACGATCGCGGCCGCATACCAGGAGCTGAAGACAGCGCAGGCGAGGCTGATCCAGGCCGAGAAGATGGCCTCGTTGGGGCAATTAACCGCCGGCATCGCCCACGAGATCAAGAACCCGCTCAACTTTGTCAACAACTTCGCCGGGCTGTCGGTCGAATTGCTCGACGAGCTGAAGGAGGCGGCGGCACCGGCCTTGGCGGCGCTCGACGGCGACAAACTCGTCGAGGTCGACGAAATCGTCGCGATGCTGACCGGCAATCTCGAAAAGATCGCCGAGCACGGCAGGCGGGCCGACGGCATCGTCAAGAGCATGCTGGAGCATTCGCGCGGCGAAAGCGGCGAGCGCCGCTCGGTCGATCTCAACGCGCTGGTCGACGAGGCGCTGAACCTCGCCTATCACGGGGCGCGCGCCCAGGATCAGAGCTTCAACATCACCCTGGAGCGCGATTTCGCCGCCGCCATCGCGCCGATCGAGCTGGTCCCGCAGGATGTGACGCGGGTGTTGCTGAACCTGATCGGCAACGGCTTCTATGCCGCCACCAAGCGCCTGAAAGACGGCGCCGAGCCCGGTTTTCGGCCGGCGCTGACGGTGGCGACGCGCGACCTCGGCGAGGCGGTCGAAATCCGTGTGCGCGACAACGGCGCCGGCATCATGCCCGAGATCCGGGACAAATTGTTCCAGCCGTTCTTCACCACCAAGCCGACCGGCGAAGGCACCGGCCTCGGCCTGTCGATCAGCTACGACATCGTCACCCAGCAGCATGGCGGCACGATCGCGGTCGACAGCCGGGTCGGCGAGTTCACCGAGTTCGCGATCCATCTGCCGCGCACCCACGGGACGGCAACTCAGGCGACGGTGACAAGCGAGGCTGCGGCAGCAAGGATGACAGCATGACTGCTTCGACGAGATTGCTTCGCTTTGCTCGCAATGACGGCAGAGGGCGTGTCATTGCGAGGAGCGGAGCGACGAAGCAATCTCGGAGATGACGGCGTAAATGTAGGATGACGTGGCACTCACAGGGGCTGGCGATGTTGGTTTTTCGACAATTATTCGATCCGCTCGTCCTCGACCTACACCTATCTGCTGGCCGACGGCGCAAGCGGGGCGGCGGTCATCATCGACCCGGTGTTCGAGCAGGTCAGACGCGACGCCGCGTTGATCGACGAGTTGGGCCTCAAGCTGCTCTATTCGCTCGAAACCCATGTCCATGCCGATCACGTCACCGGCGCTTCGCTGCTGAAACAGCAGACCGGGTGCGGCATCGCATTGTCCGCCGACAGCGGCGCCGAGGGAGCCGACCGCTACCTGGTGCAGGACGACGTGATCGCCTTCGGCGAGCGCAATCTGCAGGTGCGCAAGACGCCGGGGCATACCAGTGGCTGCCTGACGTATGTGCTCGACGACCGCAGCATGGCCTTCACCGGCGATTGCCTGCTGATCCGCGGCAGCGGACGCACCGACTTCCAGCAAGGCGACCCGCACGCGATGTACCGCTCGGTCCACCAGCAGATTTTCGCCCTGCCGGATACTTGCCTGCTCTATCCCGCGCACGATTACCGCGGCCTGACAGTGACCAGCGTGCGCGAGGAGCGGCAGTTCAACCCGCGCCTCGGCGGCGAGACCGGCGAGGCCGATTTCACCGGCTACATGAAAAACCTACGGCTGGCGCACCCGAAAAAGCTCGATGTCGCGGTGCCGGCCAATCTCAAATGCGGCAAGCCCGAGGGCGAGGTCGACATGACGGCGGCGCCCGGTTGGGCGGCGCTGCGCTATAGTTTTGCCGGGATCTGGGAGATCGATCCCCACGGGCTCGAAGAGCATGCGCGCCAGGTGCAGATCCTCGATGTTCGCGAGCCGGAGGAATTCACCGGACCACTCGGCCATATCCGCGGTGCGACGTTGATCCCATTGGGCGCGCTGGCCGAGCATGCTGGGGAGCTGGCAAAGGATCGCCCGATCGTCGCCGTGTGCCGCGCCGGCAGTCGCTCGGCGCAGGCGACCGTGATCCTGCGCGAGGCCGGCTTTTCCGATGTCGCCAATCTCGCCGGCGGCATGCTGCGCTGGCGATCGGAAGGCCACACTGTCGAAGGCGGCAGTGCCTTGGACCCCATTCTCGAATATTCGATCTAACCCTCGCCGATTTTCGATAAGGCGGCGACGATCGGATGTTACACTTTTCTCAGGGAAAAGGGGTCTGTTGCAACTACCAAGAAAGGGGCGGAAATGGCGTATGATCTGCTGATCAAGAATGGCCGCATCGTCGATGGATCGGGCATGCCGGCGTTCCGGGGCGATGTCGGCGTCAAGGACGGCAAGATTGTCGAAATCGGCAAACTGAGCGGACCGGCCACGCGCACGATCGACGCCGCCGGTCAGGTCGTGGCGCCTGGGTTTATCGACAATCACTGTCACTATGACGCGCAGGTCACCTGGGACCCGCTGTGTTCGTTTTCACCCGACCATGGCGCCACGACTGTCATGTTCGGCAATTGCTCGCTGGCCTTGGCGCCGGTGCGGCCCGGCACCGCAAAGCGGGTCGCCGAGTTCCTGTCCTATGTCGAAGCGATCCCGATGGAAGTGCTGAACACCGTCGAGGTCGATTGGGAGACGATCCCGCAATACATGGACCGGCTCGACCAGCATTTGGGTGTCAATGTCGGCAATTTGATCGGCCATTCGACGGTTCGCTATTACGTCATGGGCGACGAGGCCCAGGGCCGCACCGCCACGGACGACGAAATCAAGAAAATGCAGGATGTCGTGCGCG
Organism: uncultured Alphaproteobacteria bacterium; assembly: GCA_963774345.1. GTDB lineage: Bacteria > Pseudomonadota > Alphaproteobacteria > ATCC43930 > CGMCC-115725 > AP-15. Next base: position 102,277 of record CAVZFB010000054.1, on the reverse strand, counting down.
ACGGCATCAAGGGCGGCGCGCTCGGTCTGTCGGTGTCGCGCAACAAGGGCCACTACGACCCACAGGGCGTCCATATCCCGGCGTTGTGGGCCGACGAAAAGGAAATCTTCGCGCTCGGCGACGTGTTGCGCGAAATGAGTACCGGCATCATCCAATCGGGCGGCGGCCGTGCGGCTGAGCTCAATGACGGGTTGATGGCGCGTCTGTCGGAAGCGACCGGACGCACGGTTATCTACAACAATCTGGGACAGACGGTACGCGAGCCCGATTTGTGGAAAAAGCACATGGCCCGCGTCGACGAGACCTCGAAGGCTGGCATCCGGGCCTATCCGCTGTGCAGCCCGAACCGTACGACGCAGAGCTTCACGATGCACAACTGCCAGACCTTCCGCGGCTCACCGACCTGGCATCCGATCCTGCTGTCCTCGGACGACGAAAAACTGAAGGCCTATGCCGATCCGGCGATCCGGCAGAAATTGCACGAGGAAGTCGTCGAGCACACGGTCGAGGTCCCGGCCGCCGGTTACTCGCGTCAATGGTACAACTATATGTGGGTCGAGACGCCGGTACTTGAAAAGAACCAGGCGCTCAAGAGCAAGACTATCGGTCAGATCGCCAAGGACCAGAACAAGCGCGTCATCGACGCCTTTCTCGACCTCGTCGTCGAGGAGAAGTTGGACACCGGCTTCATGATGGCCGAGAACAACGTCGACGACGAAGCAATGGCCAAGATCCTGACCTATCCGAACGCCATCGTCGGACTGTCGGATGGCGGCGCGCACGTGCAGTTCCACGGCGGCTATGGCTACAGCACGCGGCTGTTGAGCGAGTGGGTCCGCGAAAAGCAGGTCATGACCTTGGAGCACGCGGTGCGGCGGCTGACCTTCGATTCCGCCTCGGCGTTGGGTCTCTATGACCGCGGCTTGCTGCGGCCGGGCATGGCGGCGGACATCGTGATCTTTGATCCCGATACCGTTCGCCCGCTGCCGGAGAGCATCGTGCACGACTTCCCGGCGGGCGGCTGGCGCGTCAAGGAGCCAGCGGCCGGCATCATGGCAACGATCGTCAACGGCCAGGTGCTGATGGAGAACGGCAAGCACACCGGGGCGCTCCCCGGCCGGGTGCTGCGCAACACCTACTACCACGCCAACCACGCCTAACTAACCCGCATATTCCCGGGCAAGCCGCCCGCAGCCATGGTTGCGGGCGGTCGCCGTTTTGGTGTTGGCCTCCTATATTTCCCGCCATGGATTTCGAGCTCTCTGACGAGCAGCGGGCGTTTCGGGAGACGGCGCGGGCGTTTGCGCGCGAGGAATGGCTGCCCCAGGCGGCGGGCTGGGACGAGCGCCAGGAATTCCCGGTCGAAGCGTTACGGCGGGCGGCGGGACTGGGTTTTGCCGGGATTTATGTCGGCGAGGAGTTTGGCGGCAGCGGGCTCGGCCGCATCGACGCGGCGATCATCTTCGAGGAATTGGCCGCGGCCTGTGCGTCGACGGCGGCCTATCTGTCGATCCACAACATGGCGTCGTGGATGATCGACCATTTCGGCTCGGAAAAGCAGCGCGCGCGGTTTCTGCCTGATCTGACCAGCATGGCGCATCTTTCGAGCTATTGCCTGACCGAGCCGGGCAGCGGATCGGATGCGGCGGCACTCGCCACCCGCGCCGTGCGCGACGGCGACGATTACGTGCTGAACGGCGCCAAGGCGTTCATCTCGGGCGGCGGCATCAGCGACATCTACGTCGTGATGGTGCGGACCGGCGGCCAGGGACCAAAGGGCATCTCGTGTCTGGTCGTCGAAAAGGAGACGCCCGGCCTCTCTTTCGGCAAGAAGGAAAGAAAACTCGGCTGGAACTCGCAGCCGACGGCGATGGTGATCTTCGAGGATTGCCGGGTCCCGGTGGCCAATCGGATCGGCGCCGAAGGGGACGGGTTCAAGATCGCGATGATGGGGCTCGACGGCGGGCGGCTCAATATCGCCGCGTGCTCGCTGGGCGGGGCGCGGGCCTGTCTCGAAGCGGCGCGCGCATATCTGCTCGAACGCCGCCAGTTTGGCCGCCCGCTCGCTGAATTCCAGGCGTTGCAGTTCAAGCTCGCCGACATGGCGACCGAGCTCGACGCGGCGCGGCTGATGGTATGGCGTGGCGCGGCGAGCCTCGACCACAGCGATCCGCAGGCGGTCATGCATTGCGCGATGGCCAAGCGTTTCGCGACCGATGCCGGGTTCCACATCTGCAACGAGGCGTTGCAGCTGTTCGGCGGCTACGGCTATCTGAAGGACTTTCCGATCGAGCGCTATCTGCGCGATTTGCGCGTGCACCAGATCCTCGAAGGCACCAACGAGATCATGCGGGTCATCATCGCCCGGCATCTGCTCGGCCCGTCGAATGAGTGAGGGTGGGAATGAATGACGGCGAGATCCTGCTCGGTCGTGAGGGCGGGCTCGCCACCCTGACGATCAACCGGCCGCAGGCGCTGAATGCGCTGACCCTGGACAATTACCGGCGCTTCGCACCGGCGCTGTCGGGCTGGGCCGAAGACCCGTCGGTGCATGCCGTCGTGGTCCGCGGCGCCGGTGGGCGAGCGTTCTGCGCCGGCGGCGATGTGCGGGCGGTCTACGAGGCCGGACGCGGGATCAGCGGCGATCCTGATCTGACCGCGGTGTTCTTTCGCGAAGAGTATGAGCTCATTCACCAAATCCACCGATTTTCCAAGCCCTATATCGCGATCATCGACGGGATCACGATGGGCGGCGGCGCCGGGAATCTCGGTCAATGGCGCTTACCGGGTCGCGACCGAGCGCACACTGTTCGCGATGCCGGAAACCGCGATCGGGCTGTTTCCCGATGTCGGCGCAACCCGGTTTCTGAATCGCTGCCCGGGGCAAATCGGGCGCTATCTCGGCCTCACCGGCACCCGGTTGCGGGCAGCCGACGCGTATTATTGTGGCTTTGCGACCCATGTCGTCGCGCAGGAGCGGGTCGAGGCGCTGGTCACGGCGCTCGCCGGGACTGCGTGGGCAAGGGACGGCCGGTCCGAGCAGGTCGCGGCGTTGCTCGCCGAGTTTGCCGGCGATCCCGGCCCGTCTCCGCTGGCGGCGTTGCGCCCGGCAATCGATCGGTGCTTCGCCGGCGACAGTATCGAGGCGATCCTCGATCAGCTCGCGGCCGAGGCGGCGGCAGGCCGGGCCGAGGCGGGCTGGGCGGCGGAGACCCGCGCCGGGCTGCTGACGAAATCGCCGACCAGCCTGAAAGTAACCTTGCGCCAGCTGATCGTAGGGCAGGACTATGGCGTCGAGCCGGCGCTCGAGCTCGAATATCGGCTGACCCAGCATTTCATGGCCGCGCACGATTTTTACGAAGGCGTGCGGGCGGCGCTGATCGACAAGGACCAGGCGCCGCGCTGGCGGCCGGCAACCCTCGCCGAGATCGATGACTCGACGGTCGAAGCCTATTTCGCCCCGATCGGCAAGGGCGAACTGCGCTTCGACGATTAGGATGAGGCGATACGCCCCCACAAACGCCGCTTGGCGCGTCATTTCAAAGCGGCACGCGAGCGACATTTTGATCGGGCGCCTACACGCGTAAGTCGCATAATCGGCTTTTATGGAAAATCAGCGGGTTTTGCCGATCGCGGCGGGTGGCGACGCAGGGTGGAATTGGCTATCGTGGCGTCAGATGTTAGGTCTGGATCCCATACTGGGCGGCACCGAATCTACCGCCAAGGCGACTCCGAAGCCTCCGCCGAACGTGCGGGGCATGCTCAACGGCATCCGCGGTGGGCGGTACGCGGCGAACGAACACACCCGCGGTCGCCACTCAAAGGGTACCTCTTAGCATAAAACTATCAGGCACCTCTTAACTATGACAACCATGATTTACGCGATGTTTATCTGCATCGCCGGTTACTGTAGCGGCCCCATCCCTTATGCCGCCGACCCTTACCCGAGCGATGACGGTACTTACCCAACCAAACAGGCGTGCGAGCATGTAAGAATGATGTGGCAGCGCGGCGAACGAACTACCGCAACTTGGCACTGTTTCGGTCGCCCCGTGTCCGTGGGGAACGAGCGCTAGAAAAGCGGAAGGCGGGCCTGAGACGAGAAATTCGTAATTTCATCTGCCCGGTCACGGAAACTGCTTGCACTGATCCGCGTTGTAAAGGGGTAGCTGCGCTCTGGTTCTGGACGATGAGGCGCGGGCCAAGGAGGGAGAAGCCGCTAAAGCTGAACGGCTCGAACGCCACCTTGGCCCGTTTTGGAATATATTGCGAGACCTTTAACCTTTTTTGCAATGGGCGGGGGTGCTGCCCAAAGTCGTGAAACATGCCTTATGGGGGTCGCTGCACGATTTGCTCAAAATCGCACGCTAAGCCGAAAGCGGAGCAAAATCAGACGGCTTTCGAAAACGGACGTTTGCGCATGAGGATTACCTGCGCCGGTCAATCCTTGGGGTTTCTCTTTCAAAATCCCTTTTCAAAATCGCCGCGAAAGGCAATGGTGATCGGCATACCTCGTAAGCGTGCAGTTTTTGGCAAATCGTGCAGCGACCCCACATATGGAAAATCGACGAGCGACAGCCACCTTTTACCGCCCGTGATACGGCTCCCGCCCGTCATACGGCTCCGATGTAACTTTCAGATCAGTTACCACATAAAGTAGCCGCCGATTAGTAATCTTGGCGACCGTTGGATCAAAAAGGGCTACATTTACTCCATTTTCTGAAAGTCTACTTCGGTATCCGATACCATCATAGCCGTCCCTCTTAAACACTTCTGCAATCACCTGCGTGGGAACATAGTCCGCTTGATCGTCTGTTCGAGAAATAGGCTCTGAAAATGCCCTATCAATATGGTTCCATATATCGCTCTCTATGTCCTTCATCGCAGGCTTAGTGAGTTTGTTTGTGTTTAGGAGGCTAGAAACCCCAATTCCATCGTGCTCAGTGCAGCAATCAACTATTTTGAGGTTTGACCGCACCTTGAACACCGCAACAGAAACGATCTCTCCTTTCCATGGGCGAATTTCTGCTATTGCTGTTTCTGGGCTTTTAGCACCGTAAAGACAGGGGACGCCTTTTGGGTTTACTCGACCTTCGAAAGCTCTACCGGGTAGGGGTTTCATTCGGTTGTCCGGATGAGGCCGCCGGACTCTTTTTCCCCGGTATCCACCCTGCGCACGCCAAAAATCCCATTCTTCTTCCATCAGATGTACGCGGCGTTTGGCTGTTTGACTTACCGCTTCGAGGAAGCGGCGCACGCTAGGGGTATGAATATATCTACACTCTCTGATGTCTCTGGCAAATTTTTTGTAGTCATCCCAGGAGGTAAATTGGCTCATCGCACAAACCTCTTTCCGCGAGTGCTCTTTTCGATCAGCCGCATTCCGTATCTTGCTGCATCGTGACATTGTGCAAGCGTTGGCTCTGGTTTGACTCATTCGGCTACTAGCCTCGAAATCGTGCTCTTGCCGACGCCGTAGCTCCGCGCGAGTTCGACAAGCGTAGCACCCTCCGCCCGCCGTTTGCGGGCCTCGGCCTGCTGTTCCTCTGTCAGTTTCGGTTTTCGGCCCATGCGCTGCCCGCGCTTCTGCGCCCGGCTGCGGCCTTCGGCGGTGCGGGTGCGGATAAGGTCGCGCTCCACGTCGGCGAGGCCGCCCAGCGTCGTCTTTATTTCGCCTCCGGCGGATCGAGTGTCGCCAGCTCCTGGGCCACCGCCGCGCGCAGCGGCGGCAGATGATTGCACACGGTCGTCCAGACATAGGAAGCGGCGACGTCTTCGTAATTGTGGCGATAGACGTTGCCGGCGCTGGCCATCTGTTTCCACGCGATCGCCGGGTGTCGGGCCTTCAATTCGTCCGGTAGCCGGCGTGAGGCTTCGGAGATGATCTCAAGACAGCGCGTCACGGCATATACAGTGCGCGAGTCGGCCGCGAACGCCTCATAGTCGAAGCCGGCCGCGAAGCTTGCGGCCAAGTCGATGTGGTGCGCGATATCGCGAAGTGCTGAGATCGCGGTGTCAGAACGCATAGATGGCGTCGGCGGTGGCGGCAGGTCTAACGTAGGGTTTCAGCCCCTCACGGCTGACCACATCGACTGGGCCATCGAACAGCTCGGCGATGTAATCTTTGAGCGCAACGTATTCATAGACGCCGATCCCGGCGGACGAATTGACCTCGATCATAATATCGATATCGCTGTCGGGGCGACTGTCGCCGCGCGCGCGTGATCCGAACAAGGCCGCGTGACTGACGCCGCGTGAGCGGAGAGCGGTTTCATTCTCCCTCAGCTTGGCAAGAATTTCCTGACGGTTCATTCGTTCCACATAACATCCGGGAGCGGGCGGTACCAGCCGTGTAGCCCGCGGAATCGATGGCGGGTTGCGCTGCGCTTAACCCGCCCTACGAATTGGCGAATTGCGTCGATTTGCGGTCGATCGCGCCGCGTTGTCCGCCGGCCGGCCCTTTCGGCCTTAGCGCCGACCCCTTATCATCGTGCGAAACACCTGCCAACCGAGAGGGAATCGACAACATGGCAGCGATCGGCTTTATCGGGCTCGGCAATATGGGGGCGCCGATGGCGGCGAACCTGGTCAAGGCCGGCCATCAGGTGACCGGTTACGACATCGTGCCGGCAGCGGTCGTCGCGTTGGCGGCGAAAGGCGGCCGGGCTGCGGCGAGCGCCGCCGATGCCGTCGCCGCGGGCGAGATCGTCATTACGATGCTGCCAGCCGGGCCGCAGGTGCGCGAGGTCTATCTCGGCAATGGCGGGGTGCTGGGACGCGCGCGCAAGGATGCGCTGCTGATCGACTGCTCGACGATCGATGTCGAGACCGCGCGCGCGGTCGCTGCCGCGGCGGCGGAGGCTGGCTTCGACATGCTCGACGGGCCGGTTTCCGGCGGCACCGCCGGCGCCGATGCCGCGACCCTGACGATCATGGTCGGCGGCAGCGCCCAGGGGTTCGCCCGCGCCCAGCCGATATTGGCGGCGATGGGGCGCACGATCGTCCATGCCGGGCCGGCCGGCAGCGGCCAGGCGGTCAAGATCTGCAACAACATGCTGCTCGCCATATCGATGATCGGGGTGTGCGAGGCCTTCACCCTCGCCGACAAGCTCGGGCTCGGGGCGCAGACTTTATTCGACGTCGCCGCCAAATCGTCCGGCCAATGCTGGGCCTTGACGAGCTATTGCCCGGTGCCGGGGCCGGTCCCATCCTCGCCTGCCAATCGCGACTACGCGGCGGGCTTCACCGCGGCGATGATGCTGAAGGATCTGCGGCTGGCGCAGCAGGCGGCCGGCGCGACCGCGGCGCCGACGCCGATGGGCGCGGCCGCGGCAGCGCTCTATCAGCTGCATGTCGATCAGGGAGCGGGCGGCCTCGATTTCTCGGCGATCTATCGCTTTATCGCCAAACCTGACCGTAAAATTTGAAACGAATAGTTAATTAAGCCCAGGCTAATCTCGCCGAGACCGTCCAATGACGAGGCTCGGATGAACAATACGTATTTGGAAGTTATCTCGCTCGTCGAGCGTCTCCACCGTCATTTCCTGGAAGTGGTGAAGCTCGAGCTCGAGGGGCTCGGGATTCATGATATCAACAACGTCCAGGGGATGATGCTGTTCAATATCGGCGACGCCGAGATGACCGTCGGCGAACTGACCTTGCGCGGCTGCTATCTCGGCTCGAACGTCTCGTACAATGTCAAAAAGATGGTCGAGAACGGCTATCTGGTGCAGCAGCGCTCTTTGCACGATCGGCGCTCGGTCCATGTCCGACTGACCGAAAAGGGGTTCAAGCTGCGCGACAGCCTGACCACGATGCATCGCCGCCATGCCGAGATGCTGCCGCAGGCTCTGGTCGGCGCGGAAGATCTTCAAGCCGCCGGCGTCACCTTGCGCCGGCTCGAACGCTTCTGGATCCGCGCCGGCGACATGATCCAGCGACCTCCGCAATTCGCTGCCTGATCTTTTCAGGTGACCGCGGCGGCGCCAGCTGCGATTCTGCGCCGACAAGGTTGTGGAGGAGCAGCATGACCGCCGAGCTTTTTCCGCTGGCGCCCGGGCTGAGCGTTGCCGGCCGGCTCGATCGCGCGGACATCGACGCGCTGGCGCGCGCCGGGGTGCGCACGATCGTCAACAACCGGCCCGACGGTGAAGACCCCGGGCAGTTGCCGGCCGCCGAGGCGAAGCAGCTCGCCGCGGCGCATGGGATCGCCTATCACCACATCCCGATCACCGCGGCGACATTGACGCGCGGCGATGTCGACGCCTTCGCCGCGACCTTGCGGGACGCCGCCCAACCGGTCGTCGCCCATTGCCGCAGCGGAACCCGCTCGGCTTTGCTGTGGGCGTTGACCCGGATGCGCGAGGGCGCCGATCCGTTGGCGCTGATCTCCGAAGCCGCGCGCCACGGCATCGACATCGCCGGATTGCCGGCAGTCGCCGCCCGGCTGCGATAGCGTCCGCTCCCGCCGCGCGACCGGGGAGGCGGTCAGCCGGGCATTTGCCGACGCTGCTCGTGCACGGGCGACAAACACCGCAGGTAGGCGCTGATTTCCAGCACGAGCGGCATGCGCAGAAGTTGGGTCAGGACGATCGCCGCGAGCCCGGCGATCAGCCACCACCACACCAGCTCGCGGCCGATCCAGAACAAGACTTCGACGCGCGGGCGCAGCCAGTCCGCGACAATCGCGGCGGCGATCATATCGACGGCGCGGCGCAGCGGCTCTTCCCAGGCGACGAACAGAACGGCGGCGATCATTCGCACCAAAAATCGCCTGATGGCCGGGTCGCTGGACGATTGGCAGAGGCGGATCAGGCCCGGGATTACCAATATGAAATAAATGCCGCGGTAGTCGATGTTCTGACCTACGAAAAAGCACGTCGTCAGCAGCAGTGCGCCGACCAGCAGGCGCTGTGTCTCGAGCGAATTTGGGTCGGGCGCGGCCGCGTCAAGCATGTGGAAAGTGCGTCGCGTCCGGGCGATCGCCAGCGCCAGCACGATGCTCAGCAGCAGAAGAGCGGCCGGAATGTGCAGGCGAGGGCCGAAGACGACCTCGACAAAGCCGAAGGGCAGGTTCCGAGCCGAGAACGAATCAGCGAAATAAGAGAGTGCTGGAATATTCGCCAGCGCCTTGGCGAGATCGGCGTGGCCGCGGATCACCAGCAGGGCGACGACCGCCGCAGCGAGGCCGGCGATGAGCAGCCCGTCCCGCCGCCGCTCGCGTGCAAGCAATACCAATAAGACCAAAGGGTAGTATTTGAGCAGGCCGGCGGTCAGGTAGAACGCATAGCAGCCGAGACGCCACCGGCGCGACGCGGCGTCGAGCGCAAAGCCGGCCAAGATCAGCAAGAAGACGACGAGATCGCAATTGGCGCGTTCGAGCGCATAGACCGTCATCGGCGACAGCGCCACCAATCCGATAACCAGTGTCTCGCCCCAGCGTGCCGGGCGGATCGCGATGGCCAGGGACAGGATGAACATCAGGTCGAGCCCGAGCCCGACCGCGGTTGTCGCCGTGGTATCGAGGAAACTCGGGGTCAGCGCCAGCCACAGCGGCGAGTAAACATGCGGGCGTCCGAGCGCATCGCAGGGGTTGTAGATATAGACATCGATCCCCGCCCGCTGGCATTGCGCCGCGGCAAGAACAGCGTGGATGTCGAGAAACGGAAAGCGGAACGGTTCAAAACCGAAAACCCCCAGGGCACCGAAATAAAGCGCGTGCTGCCCGTAGTGCCACAGCAGAGCCAGCGTCCCGAAAAGGCATAACGCCGTTGCGGAGAGTGTCCGGCGACACTCAGGTTTTGAGTTCCTTTCCGGTGCGGCAGCGGCGGGCTGAGTTGAGGCCATGTTCAACGGGGCGAGGTTAAATCGGCTGCGATTAAGCTGTGGTGAACGAGGACCCGTGTGGCGGCATCGCTCAGCCGTGGGGTTCATCCTTCGTTAAAATCGCCCGATTTAAGATGGCCGCGGAGCAATTGGACACTCGCACGGCATGGCCAAGACCATCGCGATCGTGACCCCGGTCCTCGATGACTGGGTATCGTTTGCCGAACTCATGACCGAGATATCCGAACGGTTCACCGGGTCCGGCGTCGTGTTTCACATCTGCGCCGTCGACGACGGCTCGGCTGCACCGTTCGACCCCGCCCACATCGTGCTGCCGACCGTCTCGTGTGTGGAGTTGATCGAAATCGTCCGGCTCGCGGCGAATCTCGGTCACCAAAGGGCGATCGCCATCGGATTGTGCGCGATCGCCGACAGCAGCGAGATCGACGCGGCTGTGGTCATGGACAGCGATGGTCAGGACCGGCCGGTCGACATTTCCGCATTGTTGGCCGCGAGTGTGCGCCATCCGCGGCATGTCGTGTTCGCCGGGCGGGTAAAGCGCGCCGAATCCCGCGTCTTCCGGTTGTGGTATCGGCTTTACAAGCTGCTGTTTCATGTGCTGACCGGTCAAGCGATCGATTTCGGCAATTACTGTTTGATGCCAGTCGCCGCGGTCCGCCGTCTCGTGCATATGCCCGAATTGTGGAACCACCTTGCAGCCTCGGTTATGCGCTCCCGGCTTCCCTATATGAGCGTGCCGACGGTGCGCGGCAGCCGCTGCGCCGGGCGGTCCCGAATGAATCTTGTGGCGCTAATGGTTCACGGCCTCAGCGCGCTGTCGGTCTATACCGACAAGATCTTTGTCCGAGTCCTGCTCGCCGCCGGCCTCGTGTCCGGATTAGCCGCGCTAGGCATCGTCAGTGTTGCCGCGATCCGGCTCTCCACAGATCTCGTCATCCCCGGCTGGGCCACTACCGTGATCGGCGATCTGCTGATTATCCTGTTGCAGATATTGGTTATCGTGATCGCGGCGAGCCTGACTGTATTGGCGGGAAGAAGCAATCGGCCGATCGTGCCGATCGTCGATTGCCCTTGCTTTGTCGCCGAACGTCAACACTACCGGCTCGACCGCCGATCGGCAGCGGTGGCTGCGGTGCGTCCGGCCGCATGAGCTACCATTATGTCGGCTCGGAACTAACGTTGTTCGCAACGGCAACCAATTGGAAAGCTTATGTCGGCCAGGTGCTCGGGCGCTACATCGCGGGCCGGGTGCTCGAGGTCGGCGCCGGCATCGGCGGCAACACCGGCCACTTCGATAACGCCCGCGTCAGTGAATGGACGTGCCTGGAGCCCGATCCTGACCTGACACGCGAGATTGGAGAGCGGGTCCAGGCCGGGGAAATCCGGACAACCTGCCGCGTCGTCACCGGCACGATCGAGAATATTCGCCGGGACGCCCGGTTCGACACGATCCTCTACCTCGATGTGCTCGAACACATCGCCGATGACCGGGGCGAACTCGCCCGCGCGCGCGCCCATCTCGCGGACCACGGCAAGCTCGTCGTGCTGGCGCCGGCGCATCAATATCTGTTCAGCCCGTTCGATGCCGCGGTCGGCCACCACCGGCGCTACAACCGGGCAAGCCTGCGCGCTCAGACCCCACCTGGATGCCAACTTGAGGCTTTTCTGATGCTCGATTGCGCCGGTTTTTTCGCCTCGCTCGCCAACCGCCTGATGCTCAGGGCGGCGCTGCCGTCTCAGCGACAGATCACGGTATGGGACAACTTGCTGGTTCCGATTTCCCGCCTGCTCGATCCCTTGACCGGCTACAAATTCGGCAAGACGGCGGTGGCCGTGTGGCGTACTTCACCGTGAATTAAAGCCCCCTGCCTGGTCCGCTCGGCGCATTTCAGTCCGGTTGAGTTCCGCGGACCCGGTCACGGCCTCACAATCGGAAAAGACGAGTCTCCGCCATAAGCCCGGCCAATTGGAGAGGTGGCCGAGGCTCAGGAGCACGCTCCCGGCAATGGTGAGTAGGGTCACCGACCAGAGCACGAAGGAAACATGAGGCGGGGGTGTCCATATCCGCAAAAACAACAGCCAGCTCAATGTCGCGACTCCCCCGGAAACCGCTGTCGCGCGCCAGCCGATCAGCCAAGATCGCTCTCTGCTGCAAAGAGCTTGCACGCACAAAGTGAACGGAACAGCGACAACCAAGTCGATGACGTAATGCTCTCCAAGAGCGATCGTCGCGAAGGCGGTCAATATGGCGAATAGGACGAAGCTCACTCGCCACACTCTGCCTAAGCCGCGGGCCTCCGCTGCCGCCAGTATCGCCCAGACGAAGTGCACCGAGGGCATGCAATTGCGCGCGGCGCCAGGCATCGCCAATCCCGCCGGGATCGACGCTAGGGTCGCGGGGTCCGGCAACGATGCAGGGAAAGCCTGGCCAAACGCGTAGATCGGTCCCGCGGCCGGATAGAAATGGTAGAGGACGAAGGCTATCGCGCCGCCCGCAAGCGCCGCTTTTAGCAGAATTCCCCGCGTCGCGATTCCCGGCGCGCACGTTCAATGCGTAGCAGGTCGAGATGGCGGCCGGCAGCCAGCCATAGATGATCCCGATGACCTGATGAAGAGCGGCATGGGCCCACGTTAACTCCCCGAGGGTCGCACTCGCGGAAAATCCGTACGAATTATCGACAAGGTATGCAGGTATATCGAATGTCTTTACGTGATAAACCGTCAATTGCTGACCGATCAGGGCAAAGGAGGAGGCCATCGGCAACAGCAAAGATCCGACTATGACGAAGTACAGGCGCGCAGTTGCATAGCTTCGATCGCACCGCGAACGCAGGAAGATGGCAAGCAGGGGGACCAAGCCCAGGGCCAACTGAGCGGTCGGCCGCGGAAGGATTCCGATATCGGCGGCTACCAAAATAACGAGAACCATGGCAACAATCGATACCATCTCATGTTGTCTTGGTCGTAATATAATAACAAAGGATAACGCTACAAATGCCGCAAATGTTGCATTATTTACAAACGAATCTAGTAACAATGTTCGCGAGAATCTACCAAGATTTGTTATGATACAAAGGGCGATCGCAACGGCAACAGGGATAAGAATTGAAACATTCTGGCGCGTTTGCCGGATCAGTTCCGACGCCGGCACACTCTCGGGAATCGAAGAAGTGGAATCAGATATCACGGAGTTGGAGGCAGGGAAAATTGACGATGTGATCTTGTATCGGAAGGATTGATCCGTCGTTAATTCCGGCTGTCGAGATGCCAAGGGATCAGGATCATCACCGAGGGACCGTGCCCTATCTCGCTTTCGCCCGATAATCGACGAGGGGTAACCTGGGTCTATGGGGCGAGCCGTCGCCGTGAAGGTGACGATCGAGGTGCAGCCGACCTCTGCCGGATGCCGTCGTTGCGGCCGGTAAACCGCGAATCGGCGCGACTCGCCAATTCACCCTCTTGCACTGCGGTCGCGCGAGGCCACAATCTGTGTGATGCAGACGACCAACGACATCCGCACCGCGTTCCTCGACTATTTCGCGCGCAACGGCCATGAAATCGTGCCGTCGGGCCCGCTGGTGCCGCGCAACGACCCGACTCTGTTGTTCACCAACGCCGGGATGGTGCAGTTCAAGAACGTCTTTACCGGATTGGAGAGGCGCCCTTATTCGCGAGCTGCCACTGCGCAGAAATGCGTACGCGCCGGCGGCAAGCACAACGATCTCGAAAATGTCGGCTACACCACCCGGCACCATACTTTCTTCGAGATGCTCGGCAATTTTTCGTTCGGTGATTATTTCAAGGACCGTGCGATCACGTTCGCCTGGGAGCTGATCACCCGCGATTTCGGCCTTCCGCGCGATCGGCTCCTCGTCACGGTCTACTCAGAGGATAACGAGACGGCGGAATTATGGGCGAAGATCGCTGGATTGCCCGAGGACCGCATCATCCGCATTGCAACCTCCGACAATTTCTGGTCAATGGGCGATGTCGGCCCATGCGGGCCATGTTCGGAGATCTTTTGGGATCACGGGCCTGCGATCCCCGGCGGCCCGCCGGGCAGCCCTGACGCCGACGGCGACCGGTTTGTCGAGATCTGGAACCTCGTCTTTACGCAATACGATCAGCTCGCGCCCGGTGAGCGGGTGCTGTTGCCGCACCCGTCGATCGATACCGGCATGGGGCTCGAACGCATCGCCGCCGTCCTGCAAGGCAAGCACGACAATTACGACATCGACCTGTTCCGCGCGCTGATCCTAGCCTCGGCCGATGCATCGGGCGTGGCGGCCGACGGTGAGCATGCGGTTTCGCACCGGGTGATCGCCGACCATCTGCGCGCCTCGGCGTTTCTGATCGCCGACGGCGTGTTGCCGAGCAAGGAAGGGCGCGGCTATGTGCTGCGCCGGATCATGCGCCGGGCGATGCGCCACGCCCATATGCTTGGCTGCACCGAGCCGATGGTATGGCGGCTGGTGCCGGCCCTGGTGCACCAGATGGGTGCGGCCTATCCCGAGCTAGGCCGCGCCCAGCCGCTGATCGCCGAGACGCTCCTGCTCGAGGAAACGAATTTCAAGCAGACCTTGGAGCGCGGGCTGCGCCTGCTCGAAGAGGAGACCGCCCGACTCCGTCCCGACGAGCCGTTCCCCGGCGAGACCGCTTTCAAACTTTACGATACCTATGGCTTTCCGCTCGATCTGACCGAAGACGTGCTACGGGGGCAGGGCCGCCGGGTAGCGGTCGACGGATTCGAGGCAGCGATGGCGCGCCAGCGCGCGGAGGCGCGCCGCAGCTGGGTTGGTTCAGGCGAGGCGGCGACCGAGTCGGTCTGGCTGAGCTTGCGCGAGGATCTCGGCGCAACCGAATTTCTCGGTTATGAGACCGAAACCGCTGAAGGCGTGGTGCTGGCCATCCTGCGCGACGACAAGCGGGTCGGCGAGGCGGCTGCCGGCGACGAGATCGCGATAATTGTCAACCAGACGCCGTTCTACGGCGAGTCGGGCGGCCAAGTCGGCGATACCGGCGTCATTTTCTCTGCGTCCGGCGCCGAGCTGGCGGTGCATGACACGGTCAAGAGGGCCGGTGACTTGCACGTTCATCTCGGCCAGTTGGCCCACGGTTCGCTGAAGGAAGGCGACGCGGTCGAACTGCGCGTCGACGGCGCTCGCCGACGGCGGTTGCGCGCCAACCATTCGGTGACCCACCTGTTGCACCAGGCGCTGCGCCGACGCCTCGGTGCCCATGTGACGCAAAAGGGATCGCTGGTCGCGACCGACCGGCTGCGCTTCGATTTCAGCCATCCGAGGGCGCTGGGCCCCGATGACATCCTGGCGATCGAGTCCGAGGTCAACGAACGCATCCGGACGAATGCCGAAGTGGGCACACGATTGCTGACCCCAGACCGCGCCGTGGCCGAGGGGGCGTTGGCCCTGTTCGGAGAGAAATATGGCGACGAGGTGCGGGTCGTCTCGATGGGCGGGGCCATCGACGGCGAGGATCGGGCCTATTCGGTGGAGTTGTGCGGCGGCACGCATGTCCGCAGCACCGGCGATATCGGGCTGTTCAAGATTATCGGCGAGACCGCGATCGCCTCGGGCGTACGCCGGATCGAGGCGCTGACCGGCGCCGCCGCCGAGACGTATCTGGCCGAGGAGGAAGGGTTGCTGCGCCAGGCGGCCGCCGCGTTGCGGACGAGCCCTGCCGAACTGCCGGCGCGGATCATCAGCCTCGTCGACGAACGGCGGCGGCTCGAACGCGAGCTGGCTGAGGCGCGCCGGGCTTTGGCCAGCGCCGGTCCGGCGACGAAGGCTGCTGCAAAGCGCATCGGCGAAATCGCTTTCGACGGCCGGGTCGTCGACGATGTTTCCGGGCGCGAACTGAAATCTCTGGCCGACGAGCTGAAGCAGCGGATCGGGTCCGGCATCGTGGCCGTCGTATCGCGCGCCGACGGCAAAGCGGCGATTGTCGTCGGCGTCACCCCCGACCTGGCAGGCCGCTTCGATGCGGTCGAGCTGGTCCGGTTCGGCGCCGCGGCGCTTGGCGGCAAAGGCGGTGGCGGTCGCGCCGACCTGGCCCAGGCCGGTGGCCCCGATGCGGGGCATGCTGACGCAGCGATCGCGGCGGTCGAGCGCGCAGTTGTCGCCAAGACGCAAGAGACAGGTTCGGTGTCGGCAGCTGGTTAGCCCCAATTCGCTCTCCGCCGGCCGCTTTCGCGGACCGTAACGCTCTTCGTAAGAGATTGAAGTTCCAGCCCATCCGGAGAGCATTGACGCATTTTTGACGTTGGCGAACTTATTCAACCGGGGGTGGGGTGTATCGGCGAGACAGAAATGATCAAGATAAAGGGTGGGCGCAAGCGGTGCATAGGAAACCCTTTATCGGGACGATTTCTCGCCATTACTGTGGTGTTGCTGGCGGCCGTAGGGTGTCAGCCGGTGCCGTTCCATCTCGATCCCCTAAGCGTCAACGGCCGTGATGGCGGCGGCAGCCCGCCAAGCTATGATGCCCTGATGCGGATCGCAACAGCGGCCCGCTCGGGCGGGGATTATGCCAACGCAGTTGCAATCTATCGACGGGCCGCGGAGATCCAGCCGGGAGCCGCCGCGCCGTTTGTTGGGCTCGGCGATACATTGATCGCCACCGGCGCCGTCAACGAAGCGATCCTCGCCTATAATTCGGCGCTGGCCCGTGACGGCGGCAATCTGCCGGCGGAGCTGGGGCTAGCCAGGGCCTACCTCCAAACCGGCCGGCCCGAGCTTGCGCAGGTTCCGCTCTCCAGAGCGCTTGCGGGCAACCCCAATGATCCCAAGCTACTGGTGCTGCTTGGCTTGACCCAGGATGTCGAGGGGCGGCATCAACAGGCGCAGGCGTATTATCGGCACGGTCTGCAGGGCGCTCCGGGCGATCCTGCATTGACGGTCGATCTGGCGCTATCGCTGGCACTCAGCGGCAATTACCCGAGCGCAATTGCCGTGCTTCAACCGGTCGCCATGGCCCCGGGCGGATCAGCCCAGGAGCGGCAGACCCTGGCGCTGATCTATGGTTTGCAGGGAACCGTCGCCGAAGCCGCCCGGCTCGGCCGGATCGACCTCGACGAAGCTGCGGTCGAACACAATCTCGCCTATTACCAGACCTTGCGCGCGCTGTCGCCCGATGCCCGCGACCACGCGATACTGTCGGTTGGCAGCAACCGCAACGCTACCGGTCCGTCTTGATCCAGGCTCGTGCTGCTTAATGTTTGCTGAATGTATCCATTATATTGATCGCAGCGGGCCCGAGCAGAACGATAAACAGCGTGGGCAGGATGAACAGGATCATTGGCACGGTCAGCATCGCCGGTAACCGCGCCGCCTTTTCCTCAGCCCGGGTCATGCGTGCTGCCCGCAACTCGTTTGCCAATATTCGCAATGAATGCGCGAGAGGGGTACCGAATTTTGCGGTCTGCTGCAAGGTATTGACCAACGATCGAATCGCATCCAAATCGGTCCGGTTATTGAGATTGTCGAACGCCAATCGGCGGTCTGGCATAAAGGTCAGCTCGGCGGCGGTTAACGCAAACTCCTCGGCGAGTTCGGGCCAGCTGGCGGCGAGTTCGCGTGCTACGCGCAGCAAGGTTGCGTCGAGGCTGAGCCCGGCCTCCGCGCAAATGACCATCAGGTCGAGCCCGTCGGGCAAGGCGAGCTGCAGCTGTTTGGCGCGTTTGGCCGCGACATTCTTCAGATAAATGTTGGGCGCATAGAACCCGAGCAGAGCCGCGGCGACTGCCGGCATAAATCGAAAATCGGGCGGGACCGGCAGCATCCGAAGCACAGAACTGTCCAGCAGCGCAGCGCAACCGAAGAGCGACGGCAGGCTGAGCCGCGCAAACAGGTAGCCGATCATTGCATCCGGCGACCTGATCCCGGCCCGGGCAAGCCTCTGCCGAGCTTCCGCGGCGTGCCGGCTGCGCAGCAGATTGAGGCTCGTTACCGCCGCGCGCATCCATCCCATCGGCCTGCGGGGTTGGCGGCGGGTTCGCGCCGAGAGCGCCTGCCGGCGCAATGTCTCCTTGCGCTCGACGACTTGCTCGAGGCGCCGCTCGAATGCGTTCTTCGGCCGCAGCGCATGCCAGGTCGCTGCAAGCATAGTCAGAACCGCCAACGCCGCGAGCCCCGCGATGGCGTCGTCGAGGCCGGTGCCGGCCGGCAGCCAATCGGCGATGTTCAAATCTTGCGGCCTCAGGCTGATCATATTTCGAACCGCGCCATCTTGTTCATGATGGTGACCCCAATGACGAGCATTGCGACTGCTATTCCGTCTAGGACGTAGCCGCGTCCATCGTGGAATAGCGGCGCCAGATAGGTCGGCGAGGTCAGCATCAGCAGCCCGATCACCACCAACGGCAGCCCGCCTAGAATCATTGTCGTCGCCCGCGTTTCGCTCGACATCGCGCGGACCTTAGCGCGCATCTGGCGGCGCTTGCGCAGGGCGTCGGCGAGGTTGGCGAGCGTTTCGGCGAGGTTGCCGCCGGTCTCGCGCTGGACGCTGAGGGCGATAATAAAAAACCGGAATTCCGGCATGTCGATGCGCTTGGCAATGTCCCAGAGCAGCGCTTCGAGGTCGCGCCCCATTCGCATCCCGCTCTCGACCAGGCGCAACTCGCAGCCGACGGGATCGGCGATCTCACGACCGGCTCCGATGATCGCTTCGCTGATCGGCATGCCGGAGCGCAAGGCGCGCACGATCAAGTCGATGGCGTCCGGAAACAGCGCGATGAAGGCAGCAACCCGGCGCTTCCCCATACGCCCGATAACCAGGTGGGGGAGCGCCATTCCGAGGAAGAGGCCGATCAGCACGTCAGGGACAAGGCCGAGCGGTGCGACGCAGACGAGGGCGAAAATCGTCAGCGCCGCCACGCCGACCACCATGAGGCCATAGTGGCCGATGGTGATCGACCGGCCGGTACGGGCCAGGCGGGAGGCCAGCAGTTGGCGTCGCGGCAACCAGCGGCGGGCAACCCGGTCGATCTTGGGGGTTGCGCTCTGCATCCGCGCCAGAGACTGAGCCGCGGCAGGCGGAAGAACGCCTCGGGCACGATCGCGCACGCCGTTGAGGCGCCGTTTGTAGCGCCGATATGCCCCGCCGCCGCCGATCGCCAGAGCTATCATCAGAAAGCTCACTGCGGCGGCGAGCGCGGACAGCATCGCCAGCCCGTCGGCCTGATTTAACGCGAAAACCATGCTTCACCACATGATCGAGGAGCGGGCCATCTCGAACGAAGGGCACTCATTCACTGCGCGGCTCACTCCGATGCGCTACCCGATTTGCCCCCAGCTCTCCGCCAGCGATAGGCTCGTCTTTGTCGAGGTATCGAAAGATGTTGGGGATAATGCGAGTTATTCTTCAAATGATTTCGAGCAATGGCCGGTCGAGGCCAAAATATTCGGCGCGCGGCAGGAAGTGTGGACGCACCCCGCTCGACTTGAAGGTTCCGCGTAGCCGGCCGTCCGTGCTTTCGCCCTGGAACTGAAAGCTGAACAGTTCCTGGGTAGTTATAATGTCGCCCTCCATCCCGACGACCTCGATCACGTCGGTCACACGCCGCACCCCGTCGCGCATCCGGTTGACTTGCAAGATCAGATTGACCGCCGCAGCGATCTGGGTCCGCACCGCATGCGAGGGCAGATTGATGCCGGTCATCCCGACCATGTTTTCGAGCCGGGTCAGAGCCTCGCGCGGACGATTGGCATGGATCGTGCTCATTGAGCCGTCATGCCCTGTGTTCATCGCCTGCAGCACGTCGAGCGCCTCGGCGCCGCGGATCTCGCCGAGGATGATGCGGTCCGGGCGCATGCGCAGGGCGTTGCGCAGCAGATCGCGCATCGTGATCTCGCCGCTGCCTTCGAGGTTGGGCGGGCGGGTTTCCAACCGCACGACATGAGGTTGCTGCAATTGCAGCTCGGCGGCATCCTCGATCGTCACGGTGCGCTCGGTCGGGTCGATCAGCCGCGACAGCGCGTTCAGCAAAGTCGTCTTGCCCGATCCCGTGCCGCCTGAAATCAGAATGTTGAGCCGGCAGCGCGCGGCGATCTTCAACAAAGTGGACATTTCCGGCGAGATGTTCGCCTGCTGCGCCATCGTGTCGAGGGTGATGGTCTTTTTCGAAAATTTACGGATCGAGATCGAAGGCCCATCGATCGCCAATGGCGGGATGATGATGTTGACGCGGCTGCCGTCGGGCAGGCGCGCATCGACGAGCGGGCGCGACTCATCGATGCGGCGGCCGATCCGGGTGACGATCTTGGTCGCCACATTCATGACGTGCTGATCATCGCGGAACGACACGTCGGTGGGTTCAAGCTTGCCGCGCCGCTCGACATAGACCTGTTTTGCGCCGTTAACCATGATGTCGGTGACGGTCTCGTCCTCGATCAGGGGTTCGAGCGGGCCGAGGCCGAGCATGTCCGCGACCAGGGATTGGACCAGCTCGCGCTGCTCGACGAAATTGAGCTGGATTTTGGTCTCGCCGAGCAATTCCTTGACCCAGCCGTCGAGCTGCGCCTCGAAGGTGGCGCGCGGCATTGCGGCCGCGGCGGCGACGTCCATGTGTTCGAGGACGAGCGGCTGGATTTGGGTCTTTGCGGCCTCGATCGCGGAGCGGTTGGAGTGGCGCTGCCCGGTGGGCTTTTCGGGTTCCGCCTCCGGGATCGGCGGGCTCAGCAGCGCCTGCATCAGCGCCGTGATCAGATCGCGGCGTTCGAGCGCGTTGACCTCGATCCCGTTCCGCGGGAGATAGGCCTGCACTGCGGTCTCGACGACCTTGGCAAGCTCGCCCCGGCTCAAGATCAGGCGTCGCTCGGGGCGGATTTCGCTGTTTAGACGAGCCAGCACTTCGGCGCGTGCCCGCGCCAGACGGTCTTCCTGAGAAGTGCGGGCCGCCGGCTCGACGGCAAGTGGCGCTGCAGCCGAGGCGACCGGAGGCGCAGCCACCGCCGCATTCGGGGCGCGACGCTGAGACAGTCCGGCGATGCGCGCGTCGAGCGCGTTCTCGCCTTCGGGCCGTTTGAAATACCCTACCACAGCGAGCGCAACGCGAACCGGCGGCGCTTGGGAGCGCTCGTGGCGGGGCCGGCGACGAGTTCGGAGAGGCGACGGAATTCGCGCACGACTGGGCTGCGCGGGGCGGCGACCGGAAGCGGCTGGCCGGTATTGGCCGCGGCGCCGGCCGATTTCGGGTCGAAGGAAATGGTCATGTCGAGCGCCTTGCCGACCCCCTTTTCAAATTCGCCCTTGCCGATCAGCGCCCGGCTTCCGGTGGCGCCGGCCTCGACCAGCCAGAGGCGAACCTGCGGCGCCTGTTCGCGCATCAGGGTTTGCAACCGGATCGTGTCACGCAATCCGGCGAGACTGCGCTCGCAGATCACCACCACATGGGCCGCCGCGGCGAGCATGACCCGCTGCACTGGGGTCGCGGCGCGCGGCAGATCGACCACGACCCGCGAAAATTTGCGCCGCAGCTCGTAGAGCAGCATGTCGATGGCGCCGGCGTCGATCATCAGATGCTGTGCCGCCGACGCCTCGGTCGCCAGCACCCGTAGATTGTCGGTGACCTTGACCATCGCCCGATCGATGAACAGGCTGTCGATGCGCGAGGGCTGCTCCAGCGCTTCGTACAACCCACTGCCGGGGTCGGTATCGAGCTTGAGCGCAACCGTGCCGAAATGCAGATCGAGATCGAGGAGGGCAGTCGATTCCGCGCGATCCTCGGCGAGCAGCCAAGCGCAGCCAACAGCGGTCGTCGTCGCGCCGACGCCACCTCGGCTGCCGACAAACACGATCACCTGGCCGAGCCCGCCATCGCCTGCCGTCGCCGGGCCTCCGGTTTGATTTTGAAGGACAACTGCCAGGGCATCACGGCTCGGCGGCTTGACCAGGTAGTCGTTGGCGCCGGCGGCCAGCAGGTCGCGGTAGAGCGTGACATCGTTGACGGTGCCGAGCCCGACCAGCGCCAGATCGGCCCCGCCCATTGCCCGCACCGCCCCGATCTCGGCGATCGGCGCCGGCAGATCGGTGAGGTCGAGAAGCACGATCCGAGGCGCGAGACCCGAGCGGATGCGGTGCAATGCGAGGTCGGGTGTATCCGCGATCGAGAGCTCATCATCCAGTTGCAATTCGCGGATCACCCCTTCCAGGCGATCGAGCGTCGCCTCGTCGCGGGTGACGGCGAGGACGCCCTCGCGTACAGGTTTGGTCGCGGCAGCCTGGGCTTGAGACTTCACTGGTATCCCGTCCCTGTGGTCGAGGAGTCGGTCGGCGGCGCGCTGCTCGGCGACACCGCAATTGGCCCCACCTGGGTCTCCTCTGGCAGCACGACTTTGTCGTCGAGGTAGCGGTCGACGGCGGCGGCCGCCGGTTTGCCGTCCGCCGACGCCAAGGTACGGCCATAGGCGAGATCGGCCGGGCTGCCTACCATCAGACCGAGATTGACCGCGGTGGCGCAGCCGAAATTGCTCGGCGGCGCATTGGTGAAATCGTTGGCGCGCGGCATGCTCCAATTCGGGCAGGGTGGCAGGGTCACGGCGTAGCGGCCGACCATGACGATGGCGCGATTGGGCGGGACCGCGGCTATCGGGCGGGTGTCGGCGACGATGCCCCAGCGCAGCAATCGACTCGAGATCGCTGCAACGCGCGCATCGGCCAGCGGCGGCGCGCCTGCGGCTGCGATCGCCACCCGGTCGGCTCGTTGTATCGCGCCACTGGCGACGAGCCGGTCGAGATGTGCGGCTTCGCCCGCGCTGAGCCGGGCCGAGCCCGGGGCAAAAGCGACCGCCAGCTGGCTGGTGGCGCCATCGACCTGAAGCCGGTTCGGCGCTTCGATCTTGGTGTATTCGGCAGCCCCGGGAGCGCAGGCGGCGAGCGCCAGCGCGAGGGCGATCGGATAGAAATGCTGCGTCATCGCGTGTTCCTCCTTTCAATCGAGCCGGAAGCCGGCCGGTCCGATCAGGCCTTGGCCGTCGGTGCCGAGCGGCCCGCGCGCCGGTGCGGGCAGGCTCCGCCGCCAGGTGTCGCCCCACAACACCTGTTGCGCGTCATGCGGGATCATGAAACCGTCGGTCGGGGACGCGAGCGCGGTTGTCGCCGGCGTGACAAGATAGGGGGTAACAATGACCACGAGTTCCGACTCGTTGTTCTGAAATTTGTTAGATCGGAACAATGCACCAAGGATCGGGATGTCGCCAAGCCAGGGGACCTTGGAAATGTCTTGCGAGGTGTCATGCATGAGTAATCCCGCCAGCGCGAAGCTTTGCCCACTGGCGAGATCAACGGTGGTTTCAGCCCGGCGCACGGTTAGTGCGGGGACAAGAGAGCCGGAAATTGTCACCGCGTTGGCGAAATCCAGCTGGCTGACTTCCGGCCGGACCCTAAGACTGAGGTGATTTGCATCAACGATCGTCGGCGTGAACGCTAGCTGAACCCCGAACTGCTGAAATTGGATGGTGATTATCGCAGTGTTCCCCACAGATCCCGGTTGGGCTACCGGGTAAGGGAACTCGCCCCCTGCGAGAAAGCTCGCAGTCTGGCCTGAAACTGCGGTTAGGTTCGGCTCGGCCAATACGGTAAGAAAGCCCTCAGTGGCGAGCGCGTCGACCGTCGCCATGACGTTGGAAAGCATCCCAACCGAGATTTGATTGATCGGTACGGTCAGGCTCTGGTTGTTGATCGTGCTGAAACTGACCGTTCTGCCCACTCGGCTCCAATCGATGCCGATCTGCTTCAGGATGTTGCGGTCGACCTCGGCAAATCGGACTTGCAGATTGACCTGGTTCGGGGTCTCAACCGAGAGGCGATTGATCACCTGGCCGCCCTTGACCGCGCCGGCGACGGCGGCGGCTAGTACGCGGGCCTTCTCCGCTTGACCGGCGCTAGCGACGGCGCCGCTCAGCACCAAGCTCGAATCCACTTGAGTGACCGAGATATCAGTCCCCGGCACCAGCCGGTTCAACGACTGGTGCAATTCCGACAGGTCGAAATCGACACGCACCGGTGCGTTGAGCAATACCGTGTCGCCGCCATCGACGGCGTAGATCACGGTCTGGCCGGGCGCTTTCGCGCTCACGTAGATCAGCTCGGGCGACTTGATCTGCACATCGGCGATGTCCGGGCTGGCAACAAAGACGGTGCTCGCCGGCCGGGACAGCCGGATCAGCGTGCCCTTGCCGACTTCGAGCACAATCGGCTTGCCGTTAGCCGGGATCTGGCTGGGCTCGCCGGCATAGGGCGGATGAGCGCGGGCGGCGGGCACCGCGCTCGACTGGGCGGCGAAAGCCGGGGCAGCGAGCCCCAGCCACATCAGCGCTAGAGCGGCAGCGGAGCGAGGCGACGGATACATCAGGAACCTCGGGACGCGGGTTGCGACGAGACAGATGTACCGTTATTGCCATTCCCGCGCAATATGGTAACCATACCATCGTTAGGGTTTTGCTTTGATGTGAACGGTTTCGGCAGAACCTGGCTGACCTCGCTGTCGAGAGTGACGTTGCGCAGACCGGAATCGTTGTGAGAATCGGCGGCGGCAACGACCGCCGATTTTTGGCCTTTCGCTGCGGCGAGGCTACGCAAACTCAGAGACAGCTTACCGATTTCGCTGGCGACGGCGATGATTTCGCTCTGCTTCGGCGTCACCTCGAAGGTTACGTTGCGAGCCACCATCGCCTGGCCGTCCTTGTTGTCGAGGTGCTGATCGATGGCGATCACGCGCACGTCGTGCAGCACGGTTTCCGCCGCCTTGTGCTGGTAGCCGCTGTTGCCGTTGGCGCCGTCTTGCGGCACCGGCAGGGTGATCAGGATGTCGACCCGATCACCGGCGAACACGAAGCCCGAGACGTCGGTGGTCGCATCGACCGGGACCGAGACCGCGCGCATGCCTGGCTGGAGCACGGCGGCGAGAAAGCCGCGGTCGCCGGGCACGACGATCTTGGTCTTTATGATCGGCTCGCCGGCGGCAATGGGTTCGCGGGCGACCGCGCCCACGAGCGACTTCGCCGGCTCGGTTCCGGCGACGACATAGTCGCCAGTGATCGCGGCCTCCGGCCATGGCTGCGCGGTGAGATCGGCGGGCTTGAGGATCTGTCCGCGGGCGATTGCGGCGCGCGCCACCATGATCGACTTTTGCGGCGCTGGCCGGGGCGGGGGGGCGACCGCGGCCACCGCCGGCCGTTGCGACAGCCACGAGCGCACCAGGATGGCGGTGCCGCCGGCAAGAAGGAGGGCGATCGCGAACAGGATCAGGGTGCGCAGCCGCATGGCCGCCTCTCAGCCGAACTGCGGTGCGATGGTCACGACCAGCGCGGCAGCGGCGATCGCGACCCCGTAGGGCACCGGCGTCCCGCGCGCCGCAAGCCCGCCGCCGGCCGGCTCCGGGCCGCCGTCGCTGTGCGACGCGGCGAACCGTGCGCCCAGTGGGGTGAGCAACACCAGGGCCAGCAAACCGCCGATCAGGGCCGTCAGCAGAAGCAGCGGCGGCAGCGCGTCGGCGCCGGCCCACAATGTCGCTGCGGCCAACAGCTTGACGTCGCCGCCGCCGATCAACCCGCGAGAAAACGGCACCGCGCCGACGAGAAAAACCGCCGCAGCGCAGCCGATGGCCGCGAGCGTGGCGGCCGGAGTGGCGCGGGAAGTGGTTTCGAGATGCAGCACCCACAAGATGCATAGCCCCCCGATCAGTGGGTTGGGAATCACCAGGCGGCGGAAATCGATGATCGCGGCGGCGATCATCAGCGCGGCGAAACCGGTCAGCCAGACGAAGTAAGGATCGATCGTCATCAAGTCTGCCCCAGCCCGGCTCTGCGGCTGTCGCCGATGTGGGCCATATCCTGCCGCGCAGCTACCGCCGGGGCGGGTAGGCGCGAGCGCTGCGGCCGACCGGGCATGATGGGCTCCGAGGCAATAGTCGACGAGAACGCCATACTCGAAGAGATTGCCTAAGGACCGGTTAACCGAACCGCGAGTTTGACGCCGGGCCGTCCCGGTCGCCGATGTGTTTACTAATCCTCCGGCGGCGCGAGCGGGTTACGCAGGCGTGGCGGCGAGGTCGAAGGCGGCGGCCATCAGGGCGCGGGTGTAGGGGTGCTCAGGCGCGGTCATGATGCGCTCGGTCGGGCCCGATTCGACGATTCGGCCGTCCTTCATGACCATGATCTGATGGGCTAGCGCGCGCACGACGCGCAGGTCGTGGCTAATGAACAGATAGGCGAGGCCGCGGCGTTCCTGCAGCTCACGGAGCAATTCGACGATCTGCGCCTGCACCGACATGTCGAGCGCCGAAGTCGGCTCGTCGAGCACGACGAGGCGCGGCTTCAGGACCAGCGCGCGGGCGATTGCAATGCGCTGGCGCTGGCCGCCGGAGAATTCGTGTGGATAGCGATCGACGGCCTCGGGGTCGAGCCCGACCTCGACGAGGGCAGTCTCGATCAGCTTTCGCCGCTCGACCGCGCTGGCCGCGAGATTGTGCACCTTTAGCCCCTCTTCGACGATTTGCGCCACCGACAGCCGCGGTGACAGGCTCGAAAACGGGTCCTGGAAGACGATCTGCATCTCGCGCCGCAACGGCCGCAACTGCCGCCCGGTCAGCGCCACGATGTCGCGACCGGCAAAACGGATGTGCCCTTGCGCCGCGGTCAGACGCAACAGCGCCAGCCCGAGCGTGGTCTTGCCGGAGCCGCTTTCGCCGACAATGCCCAAGGTGGAGCCGGCGCGGAGTGCCAACGAGACGCCGTCGACCGCCTTGACGTGACCGGTGACCCGGCGCAGGAAACCGCGCCGGACCGGAAACCACACGCGCAGCGCCTCCGCCTCGATAAGCAGCGGCGCGGCGAAGTCGGCGGGAGGGGCCCGACCTTTAGGCTCGGCCGCGAGCAGGCGCCGGGTGTAGGGATGGCGCGGCCGGTCGAAGACGGTCGCGGTCGGGCCGGCCTCGACGATCTCGCCCTGGGTCATCACAGCGACCCGCTCGGCCATCTTGCCCACGATCGTCAGATCGTGGGTGATCAGCAACAGCGCCATGCCGAGGCGATCGCGCAATTCTCGAAGCAGGGCGAGGATGTGCGCCTGGATGGTTACGTCGAGCGCCGTCGTCGGCTCGTCTGCGATCAGAATATCGGGCTCGTTGGCGATCGCCATTGCGATCATGACCCGCTGGCGCTGACCGCCCGAAAGCTGGTGCGGATAGGCGCCGAGCCGGCTCTCGGCATCAGGCAGGCCAACCATTCGCAGCAATTCGAGGGTGCGTTCGCGCGCCGCGCGCGGCGACATCCGCCGGTGGACGAGCAGGATTTCGGCGACCTGCCGCTCGAGCGTGTGCAGCGGGTTCAACGAGGTCATTGGCTCCTGAAAGACGATCCCTACGCGGCCGCCTCGGACCCGACGCAACTGCTCGGGCGAGGCGCCGACCAGCTCCTCGCCGGCAAAGCGGATGCTGCTGTTCGGTCCGTGCGCGGCGAGCGGGTAGGGCAGCAGCTGCAAGATCGACAGTGCCGTGACGCTCTTGCCGGATCCGCTCTCGCCGACCAGCGCCAGGGTTTCCCCGCGGTCGAGCGCAAACGTCACCCTCCGGACCGCCTCGACCGGCGGCGCCCGGCCGCGGCCGGCGAAGGTGATGCTCAGGTTGCGGACATCGAGCAAGGGCCGGCCATTGGGCGATCCGCTCACAAGGTCACCTTGCGCGGGTCGAATGCGTCGCGCACCGCCTCGCCGACAAAGATCAAGAGGCTCAGCATCAGCGCCAGCACGAAAAAGGCGGTGAGGCCAAGCCACGGGGCCTGCAGATTGGCCTTGCCCTGGGCCAGCAACTCACCGAGCGATGCGGAGCCCGGCGGTAGGCCGAAGCCGAGAAAGTCGAGCGAGGTCAGGGTCGTGATCGAGCCGTTCAAAATAAACGGCAGAAAGGTGATCGTCGCCACCGTGGCGTTGGGCAATACATGACGCAAGATGATGACCCGGTCGGGCACGCCGAGCGCGCGCGCGGCGCGCACATAGTCGAAATTGCGGGCGCGCAGGAACTCGGCGCGCACGACATCGACAAGACTCATCCACGAGAACAGCAGCATCAAGCCTAGGAGCCACCAGAAATTGGGCTCGACAAAGCTCGCCATGATGATCAGCAGATAAAGCACCGGGAGCCCCGACCAGATTTCGATAAAGCGCTGAAAGCCGAGATCGACGATACCGCCGAAATAGCCCTGGACCGCGCCGGCGGCGACCCCGATCACCGAGGAGATCGCGGTCAAGGTCAGGCCGAACAAGACCGAGATGCGAAAGCCGTAGATCAGCCGCGCCAGCACGTCGCGGCCCTGATCATCGGTGCCGAGCCAATTGACTCGTGATGGCGGGGAGGGCGCCGGGCTCGGCAGATTGAAATTGATCGTATCGTAGTAGAAGGGGATCGGCGGCCAGATCATCCAGCCCTTGGCTCCAATCAGCTGTTGTACGGCCGGGTCGCGGTAGTCGGCCGCGCTCGGGAACTCACCGCCGAACGCGGTTTCGGGATAATCGGTGAAGATCGGAAGATACCAGGCGCCGTCGAAATGGATCAGGATCGGCCGGTCGTTGGCGATGAACTCGGCGAACAGCGAGACGGTAAACAGGGCGAGAAAAATCCACAGCGACCAGAAGCCGCGCTGATTGGCGCGAAAGCTATCGAGCCGACGCCGGGTCAGCGGCGAGATCGGCCGGCCGAGGAACCGATCGGGCACATGGGGCACCAGCGCCGTCGGTGCCGCCTCAGCGGTCATATCGCTACCGAGGCCAAACCTGCGAGATCCGTCATTTGCCGCCCCTTCACGCTCCCGCTATGCGGGCCGGGGCTAGGGGCGGCTGCGGAGTGTAGTCGGCGCGTTACCCCGCCTTGCGGCGCAGCGGCTCGACATTCGAGCGGGCGGCGGCGCGCTTGCCGCCGAGATGCTCGGCGACCAGGATTTCGGCGATCTGCACCGCATTGAGCGCGGCCCCTTTGCGCAGATTGTCGGCGACCACCCAAAAATTGAGCCCGTACGGCACGGTCGGGTCGCGTCGGATGCGGCTGACATAGACCAGATCCTCGCCGGCCGCCTCGTTCGGGGTCACATAGCCTTCATCGGCGCGGTGGTCGACGACGCTGACGCCGGGGGCGCGGCGCAGCGCGGCGCGGGCCATATCCGCGCTGAGCGCCCGCTCGAATTCGACATTGACCGCCTCGGCATGACCGATAAACACCGGGACGCGCACGCAGGTCGCGGTTACAGCGATGTCGGGGTCGAGGATCTTGCGGGTCTCGACCGCCATCTTCCATTCTTCCTTGGTCGAGCCGTCGTCCATGAAGATGTCGATGTGCGGGATGACGTTGAAGGCGATCTGCTTGGTGAATTGCTCGGGCTTGACCGGGTCGTTGACGAAGATCGCGCGGGTCTGGTTGAACAGTTCGTCCATTGCGGCGCGGCCCGCCCCGGAAACCGACTGATAGGTCGCGACCACCACCCGCTTGATCCGCGCGAGGTCATGCAACGGCTTCAGCGCCACGACCATCTGGATCGTCGAGCAGTTCGGGTTGGCGATGATGCCGCGCCTTTGATATTCGGCGATCGCCTTCGGGTTGACCTCGGGCACGACCAGCGGCACGTCGGGCTCCATGCGGAATTGCGAGGTGTTGTCGATCACCACCGCCCCGGCCTTGGTCGCGCGCGGCGCAAATTGTGCCGACACCTTGGCGCCGGGCGAGGACAGCACGATATCGATGCCGCGAAAGTCGATAGGTTTCGAGGTTCTGCACCTTGAGGACGTCGTCCTCGCCGAAAGAGACCTCTCTGCCGACCGAGCGCGACGAGGCCAGCGCCACGACCTCGTCGGCGGGAAAGTCGCGCTCGGCGAGCGTCGTCAGGATCTCGCGCCCGACATTGCCGGTGGCGCCGACCACCGCTACTTTGAAACCCATGTCGCGAACTCCGCAGCCGAAAGGGGGCGATGATGGTTGCTGACTTACGATGCCAGCCGGCGCTTTACAAGCATCGCTCGCCATGAGTTATACCGAGTTCTGGCGGCGCTATCTTGCGGCACACCGCGATCCGCGCACCCGCGGGTTGCACTATCTGGGCACCGGCCTCGGCTTGGCGGCGCTGATCGCGGCCGGGGTCACCCGCGACTGGCGCTGGGTGATCGCGGCGCCAGTGGCGGGTTACGCGCTCGCCTGGCTCGGGCATCTGGTTTTCGAGCACAACCGGCCCGAGACCTTTGGGCATCCGGGCTGGTCGCTGATCAGCGATCTACGTATGCTCGGCCTGTTCGCATCGGGGCGGCTCGGCCGGGAACTGAGGCGCGCGGACGTGGGAGGCAAATGATGACGATGGTCCCGCTGGTCGAATACGACCGCGCGAGCACCGAGGTGCGCGCGGTGTACGACGACATCATGAAGACGCGCGGCACCGACTGGATCAACAATTTCTGGAAGGCGCTGGCCAACGACCCGCCGACCTTGCGGCGGACCTGGGAGAGCATCCGGCAGGTGATGGCGCCGGGCGCGCTCGACCCGTTGACCAAGGAGCTGGTCTATCTCGCGGTCAGCGCCAGCAACGGCTGCGCCTATTGCACCGCATCGCACGCCGCGGCGGCGAAGAAGCAGGGCATGACGCGCGAGATGCTGGCCGAGCTGCTGGCGGTCGTCGGCATGGCCAATGAAACCAATGCTCTTGCCAACGGCTATCGCGTACCGGTAGACGAACGGTTCGAAAAGCTGTTTTGATATCGGCGCATGCTGGCGACGGCGCGGCTCCCCCCAAAGCTGCGTCGCTACGCCGTGCACGTCGATTACCGCAAGGCCGGGCGGCGCGGGCCGTCCGGCAATATTGGAGGTCCCTATGGCGCAACAACTCTATGACCGCACCGCCGAGGATGTCGGCAACCTGGTCGGTCTCGAACACGTCAATCTTAGAATCAATAATCAAGGGCTGGCGTCCGAGTTTTATCTGTCGGCGCTCGGCCTGACCCGCGATCCCTTCATGTTTCCCGGCACCAACAACATGTGGGTCAATGTCGGGAACAGCCAGTTCCATCTGCCGTCCGGCGAGCCGAACGTGCTGCGCGGCCATGTCGGTCTCGTGGTCCCATCGCTCGAGGAATTGTGCGAGCGTCTCGGCGAAGCCAAGAAAAAGCTCGCCGACACCAAATTCGACTGCAAGCAGCACAATGCCTATGTCGAGGCGACCTGCCCATGGGGCAACAAGTTCCGCCTTTATGAGCCCGATGAGGAGCGGTTCGGCCACATCAATCTCGGCATGCCCTATGTAGAATTCACCGTGCCGGAGGGGACTGCCGACGGCATCGCTCGGTTCTATCGCGAGATTTTCTACACACCCGCCTGCGTCAAGGAGAATGGCGAGGGCCGCGCCGCCCACGTCCGCGCCGGGGCCAGGCAGGAGCTGATCTTCCGCGAGACCGACAAGAGGCTGCCGGAATTCGACGGCCATCACCTGCAGGTCTATGCCCAGGAATTTTCGGGGCCGCATGACGAACTCGACAAGCGCGGGCTGATCACCGAGGAAAGCGATCAGTACCAATACCGCTGGCAGGACATCGTCTGCCTCGATACCGGCAAGCTTCTGTTTACGATCGAGCACGAGGTCCGCAGCGTCACCCACCCGCTCCGCGATCGCCACATGGTCAACCGCAACCCGTCCCAGAACAATCGCCACTATCAGATGGGTGCGGATGAGTGGGATTGGACCTTGCCGCGCTCGACCAAGAAGATGCAGGCCCCGCCGGCGGTCGAGCCGACGACACCGCTGGCCAAGCGCCGCGCTGGCCGCATGGCCGCGATGTAATTGCCGAGATCGGGTGCTTACTGGGTTCGTTTCGGCCACTCCCCGAATTGCAGGAAGGATGCGGATGCGCGGGCCAAGCCCGCGCTGACGTGCGTTTGGGCGAGTTGCAGGTCCGCCCCGCTCTGTTGACCACGTTGGTGAGGAGCGAGTTGAACGGGTTCCCGATTAGCTCGGTTCGGAACCATCAGGTGCCGCGGCGGGTTGGTTGCGCTGGCCGCCGTCGGACCCGCGCCAGAGCATCGCGATGCGGCGTATCGCATTGCGGACCGCGAAGCACATATCCGCGAAGAACGGTCTTGGGTCGCGAAAGGTGAACACGAAATATCGGCTGCTCGGGCTGAAGAATTGACGGACGTACTCGATCACCTCGCCGACCACAGAGAACGAGAGCGCCCGATTTTGCGTGCGGCCGCGTTGGTGCATCAGGGTTAAGAGGCGCCGCGTCTCCGGTATCATGTATCGGCACCTGACACCGGCGCGGTAGGGGGGCGGATCGGGTCTCACGCCGAGGCCGAGGACGGCATAGGTGTACCATGCGAAAGGCACGCCGGCATGGTAGGCGAGGGGCAAGCTGCCCCAGAAGCGCCCGTTGACCTCCATCAGGGCTGCTTGCCCTGTGCGCGGCTCAAGGCGATATTCGACCATGGCGGCCCCCTGCCAGCCCATCCGCCGCAGCAGCGCCTCCGATTTAGCCAACAGCTCGGCATTGATCGAGAGCGGCAGGCTTTCGCAGACCGTCGATGTTCCGCCTTCCGGGGGCCATTCGGAGATACGGCGGTGCTGCAGGCGCAACAGCGCCTCCCCGCGATCGAGAAAAATCATGTGACCGAGGCCGCTGCCCGGGCAGAACGCCTGGACCAACGGATAGTGGCCGTAAGGCGCGTAGCGCGCAAGCGCGCGGACCAGCTCCGCACGGTCGTAGCAATACTCGGACTTGAGCAATTCGAGGCCATGACCGGACAGCTCTTGACCGACGGTTTCAGGATTGCTCCATTTGAGAACGCACGGAAAGGTCAGCTCTTCAGGTGATTGATCGGCAACCGTACCATCCGGCGGCTGCCAGGTCGCGGGCACCGGCACGCCGACCTCTCGGGCGACGGCGTAGGTCGCGGCCTTGTCGCCCACGATCGCGAGTTGCGCCGCCTGCGGCACCAATGCCTGCAGGCCAACCAGTCGACCTCGATCGGCGGCGGCGCGTATAAAGAGAAGGTCTCCCTCGGAGACCGCCAGCAGATAACGAGCGCCCTGCTGTGCCGCGATTCGGTTCAGAAGCTCAAGCGTCGCATCGTCGTCAGGCGGGCGCAAATAACCGTCGGTCGTCCATCTGGAATAGAGGCCGATGCCCTTGCGAGACCGCGCGATGGCATGGACCGGAACCCCGTGCTCCCCTAAATCGCGAATAATCGTGAGGCCGATCGGCGTATCCGCGCCCAGCAGGATAGCCGGCGGGTGCGCGGTCCTATTTCCCATCTAGCGGACTCAGACGCGTCCGCTCGGCAATGTCCCGCACAGCGGAATCGATGACATCGAAGCACTGCTCCCAATATGCTTCGCACAAACGGTGCGGGTCGTGAATGTGCGGGCGACGAGGCCGGCTCCACAGGCCAAGCAAGGTCACTTGGCAGGGCACCGTCGGCAGACATCGCGCCATCGCGCGTGCTTGCCGTGGCTCCATGACGGTCAGCAGGTCACCGCTGTGAAATTCGAAATCCTCGGCCGCACAGGCGCGATGCTCCGCAAGATCGATTGCTCGTCGTGCCGCAACACCGAGCGCACCCGGGTCGGCTGGCGCTCCGGTGTCCGCTGATAGACCAAAGGATGCCGTGGGCAAACCGTAGGTCGCGGCGCGCCGCTCTGCATACGGACTGCGGCAGATGTTGCCGTGGCATACGAAAACGACGCGTTCCACCCTGTCCCAGCGGATTTTCTTGAGGCGACGGTAGCCGCCGATGCCGTTTTCAAAGTGTGAGAGCAGCAGGCGGAAGAGGCCGCGGTAGCTGCCAAAGCGGGCGCATACCCCGGCGGGATCCCCGCCCCCAACGGGTACGGATAGCGGCGGATGCTCCTGTACGGCCGAAATAAAGCGTCTGGACACGATCCCAACTACCCCGCCCATCGTCGTGCCCGCAAAGCGGCGGCCGATCGCGGCATCCATTCTACATTAGATGAAGCCCAGATGATCGTTAACCACGTTGCTGACCGCGCGAACGATCGAGTTAAACGCATTCCCGGTCAGTTCGGTCCACACCCGACCATTGTTTATCGTATCCGCGGCAACAGCGAGCGGCACGACCTCGAACCGGTCGGTGTTTTCGGCTAGGAACGCGCACAAGCGTCGAAAACGGTCCTGGATGATCCGGTTGGGCCGGAGGTTGGTGTAGCGGAAATCCCGGTTTTTGATAAACTCGAACGGATGGGTGACGATCACCACGACGGGATTTTCACACTCATGCGCCGCATTGAGCAGGCTGATTTGCTCGCGCGCCGTCAATGCGGTGACTTGCATCGGGCGCAGGCGTCGGCGCCCTACCGGGCCGACATCGACAAAGCAGGTTACCGGCAGTTCTCGGATGCCGGCAAAGTCATGAACACCACCGGTCACCGCCAGCTCCGCCTCCGGCGGGCGATGGACCCCGAGGCAGATGTTGGATGCATGGCGCAGGCCTGCCTGGCTCATCGCCTCGAACACCGATAGCGCAGTGGAAAAGTTGCCCGAGCGCATGCCGCTCGGCCGTACCCCGGTCCAGGCGGCGATTTGATCGGCACCTTCGCCGATCAGCGTCACCAGATGCCCGGTTTCCAGCTCGTGACAATGGTCGGTGGCCAGGTTGAAGCGGTCGAACTTGCCGTCCTCAAACGACAGCCAGCAAGGGTGCAAATGCAATTGCACGTCCTGGCCTGCGCGCAGCAGGCGGTCGACGTAGCCGCCCATCACCATGTCGGGAAAGTAACGCGTATGGACAGTCTCGACGAAAAAGGTCGCAACCAACCCATGCCCGCTCAGCGTCTCGACGAGAAAGCCCAGCGCTTCGCTCTTCCCGTCGACCACGCCCGCCACCGGTTCGTGGATCAGCGGCGTATTGACTTCGTTTTCCCGAAACGCCCCGGCGATCGACGGTTCAGTGTCAACTGTCAACACGACTTTGGTCTTCACGAGTCTCTGATGCCCGCTCGTCACAATGGGCAGTCCTCACGGCCACAGACGATACAAATATCAGGTTTCGCGGTATAATTCAGCATTGGCCTGGGCAGCGACGACGTTGCGGTCCCGGCAATGGGGCGCGTGATGGGACTCACTGCTGCTCAGGGAAGACCGGCGCCCCGATTTGGGAGGAATTCGATGCTCAGCGGAGCCTACCGATTTCCGGCAATGGAAAGCGTCGTCTTCGGGAAAGCCTACACCGAGGCGTTGGCGCAGGAGGTCGACCGGCTCGACGCCCGCGCCGTCTTTGTGCTGGCGAGCGGCACCTTAGCGCGTGAGACCGATTATGTCGACCGGTTGCGGCAGATGCTCGGCAACCGCTTTGCCGGCGTTTGCGCGAAGATCGGGGCCCATACCCCGCGCGGCGATGTCGTCGCCGCGGCCAATCTGGCACGCGAAGCCGACGCCGATCTTATCGTCACGATTGGCGGCGGCTCGGTCACCGATGCGGCGAAAATGGTGGGCCTGTGTCTCGGCAACGAGGTGACCGCGCCCGAGCAGCTCGACGATTACCGCGCTACGATCGCTGCCGACGGCACGGCGCGGCGGCCCGAGGTCAAGCCGCCTGGGGTGCGCATGATCGCCATCCCGACAACGTTGTCGGCGGGCGAGTTCTCTGCCGGCGCCGGCTGCACCGACACTCGGCACCACGTCAAGGAGAGCTTCAGCCATCCCTTGATGATCCCGCGCACTGTCATTCTTGATCCGCGAGCGGCGATGCCGACACCCGAATGGCTGTTTTTGTCGACTGGCATCCGGGCCGTGGACCACGCTGTCGAGGACATCTGCTCGGTCAACGCCCAGCCGATCTCCGAGGGCGCGGCGTTTCATGCGCTGCGGCTGCTGGGCAAGGGTTTGGCGGCGGTCAAAGCCAACTCCGCCGATCTTGACGCTCGGCTCGACTGCCAGATCGGCGCATGGATGTCGATGGTCGGCTCGCAAACCGGGGTAAGCAAGGGTGCCAGCCACGGCATCGGGCATGTTTTAGGCGGCACCGCCGGCGTGCCGCACGGCTACACCTCGTGCGTGATGCTGCCCCATGTATTGCGCTTCAACCATATGGTGAACGCGGACAAGCAGGCGCGGGTCAGCGACGCTCTCGGGCAACCGGACACGATGGCAGCCGACGCGGTTTCGGGATTGATTGCCGGGCTCGGTCTGCCGACCCGGTTGCGCGATGTCGGGGTCAGAGAGGACCAGCTCGACCTGATCGCCGAGAATTCGATGCACGACCGCTGTATCCATACCAATCCGCGCAAGATCGACGGGCCGGCGGTGATCCGCACCCTGATTGATGCCGCCTGGTAGCCGACCGGACCAGCCGGGTTGCCTTGGCGCTCAGGCGCGGTCAATAGCTTGCCCGCCCGGCGGCTGGCCAACACAGAATGTCCGCGGACACCGGGACGCGCTGCGAGACAATTGCGCACCCGCATGCAGGAGAGAGCTGATGGACCTCAACGGCGCGGTTGCCCTGGTGACGGGTGGCAATGGCGGGCTTGGCCAGCGTATCTGCCACGCGCTGGCCAAGGAGGGTGTGCATGTCGCCGTCATGTGTGCGCAAAGCCGCGACCAGGCCGCGGGCGTCGCCCGAGAGCTGACCACTCGGTACCAGATCAACGCCGCGGCGTTCGCTTGCGACGTCACCGACGCCGCGGCCGTGGAGGGGGTGGTCGATGACGTGACCCGGCGCTTCGGCCGGCTCGACATTCTCGTCAACGACGCCGCCTACAACAAGGCGATCCCGTTCGACGACCTCGACAATCTTACGATGGAGGTTTGGGACCAGATCATCGCCGTCAATTTAACCGGGCCGATGCGTCTCATGAAGGCGGTGGCGCCGGTTATGAAGGCGCAAGGCCGCGGCCGCATCGTCAACATCTCGTCCGTGGCTGGGGTGGGGCCAACCGGTTCGTCGATCGCCTATGCGGTGTCGAAGGCGGGGCTGATCCATCTGACGCGGTGCATGGCAGTGGCCTTAGCACCGGAGACGCTGGTCAATTGCGTGGCGCCGGGCCTGCTGGAGGGCACGCGCGCGACGGCTAATCTGCGGGCCGAGCAGATCCAGAACTCGTCGGCCACGTCGCTGCTGAAAAAGCCGGCCCACAAGGACGACTGCGCCGATATGGTGGTTACGATGTGCCGCACCGAGACCATGACCGGCCAGACGATGGTCATCGACTCAGGACGCTACTTTCATTGATGCGCCGGGTACGCCGTCTTCCGCCAGAATAGCTTGTCCGTCCCTGTGCCGGTGGCCCCTCAGGCGATCTTTCGGTGCGGCCACGATGTGCTAGGGTAGGCACGCGAATAAGCCGTCTGGCGGGGGTCTAACCAGGGGCCGGGGAGCGTAACGCATGCAGGCTGATTACATCATCGTCGGAGCGGGCTCGGCCGGGTGCGTGCTGGCCAATCGGCTGACCGAGGATCCCGGTACGAAAGTATTGTTGATCGAGGCGGGCGGGCAGGACTGGAACCCGCTGATTCACGTCCCGGCCGGCTTTATGAAGATGCTCGACCACGATACCTTGACCTGGAAGTTTCGGTCCGAGCCCGATCCCGGGATCAACGGCCGCGCCATCGTCTACACGCGCGGCCGGGTGATCGGCGGTTCTTCCTCGATCAACGGGATGATCTACATCCGCGGCCAGCCCGAGGATTACGACCACTGGGCGCAGCTCGGCAATCGCGGCTGGTCGTGGGACGATTGCCTGCCCTATTTCCGTCAAGCCGAGCGCTGGGAGGGCGAAGGCAACGCGGTGCGCGGCAAGGACGGACCTCTCTACACCTCGAAGACCGACCGGCCGGCGATCTGTGCGACGGTGATCGAGGCCGGCAAGGAGATCGGGCTCGAATACCGTGAGGATTTGAACGACCTACCCCCTGGTCACAGCGACTGTATCGGCTGGTGCCAGCAGACCCGCGGCGGGCGCCGCCGCGCCAGCACCGCGCGCACCTATTTGCGGCCGGCACTGAAGAGGCCGAACCTCGAACTCGTGACCAACGCGCTGGTGCATCGCGTCCTGTTCGACGGAAAGCGCGCCTCGGGCATCGAATTCTCGCGCAATGGAGTCGTCGAGCGGGCCGAAGCCGGGCGTGAGGTGATCCTGTCGGCGGGCGCCGTCGGCTCGCCGCACATCCTGCAGCTCTCGGGCGTCGGCGATCCCGAGCATCTGGCCAAGATCGGCGTACCCGTCGCGCATGAATTGCGCGGCGTCGGCAAGAACATGCAGGACCACTATGTCGCGCGCGTCTCCTATCCGGTCGTCGGCGCCCAGACCGCCAATGAGCGGCAGCGCGGCCTGCCGTTCGCCGCCGAGTTCATGCGCTGGCTGATCGCCGGCAAAGGGATGCTGAGCTACAGCCCCTCGATCGTCGCCGCCTCGGCCAAGGTGCTGGAGGAGTCGGCGACGCCCGATATGCAATGCACGTTCGCGCCGGGCAGCTTCAAGGACGGCCAGATGGGCCAA
This sequence comes from uncultured Alphaproteobacteria bacterium, assembly GCA_963774345.1. GTDB lineage: Bacteria > Pseudomonadota > Alphaproteobacteria > ATCC43930 > CGMCC-115725 > AP-15. The sequence continues at coordinate 63,941 of CAVZFB010000054.1, read as the reverse complement.
CTCGATGACACACCCGGCCTCAGCGCCGGCGCATGGCAAATGCGGCCCTTGTCGCGCGGCTTTGTCGAGGCCAAGTCGAACCGGCCCGGCGACATGCCGGCGATCAACCCGCGTTACCTATCGGAAGAAGCCGACCGGCGCGCCATCATCGGCGGTTTGCGATTTGCGCGGCGGATTTTCGCCGCACCCGCGCTAAAGCAGTTTGTTCGGGAAGAGAGCCTGCCCGGCCTCCATGTCCAGACCGATGACGAGTTGCTCGATTACGCGCGGCGCAACGGCAGCACATGCTATCACGCCAGCTGTACCTGCATGATGGGCTCGCACCCGATGAGCGTCGTCGACAGCGAGTTGCGCGTGCACGGTCTTGAAGGATTGCGGGTCATCGACGCCTCGGTAATGCCGGCGGTCACCTCGACCAACACGAACGCGCCGACGATCATGATCGCCGAAAAAGGGGCGGTCATGATAAGAGGCGCGGCGCGCCAAAGATTGGCGGCGTAGCGCGGGCAGCCGGAGTGGATCCGTCAATTCCGTACCACGCCGTTAGAACCGAAAAGCCTCCGGGTTTCGGCCAAGAATCGCTAGCTGCGCACGGGGCTGGAAGAGATGCCGGCGTAGTTGAGGCCACACTAGCAAGGAGAAGCACCCATGCCATTTTACCAAAAGGGCGACGTCCGCATCCGCTACGAGGAGGCCGGCTCCGGCTTCCCGCTGTTGGTCACCCCCGGCGGCGGCCTCAATTCGCGGGTCAGCAACTGGACGACCGCGGTGATCAACGCGATGGAAGAGTTCAAGAACGACTTCCGCTGCATCACGATGGACCAGCGCAATGCCAATGTTGGCGAGTCGACGGGGCCGGTGCCGGTGGATAACCCGTGGGACGCGTTCGCCGACGACCAGCTCGGGCTGATGGACCATCTCGGGATCCGCGAATTCTTTTACATGGGCTACTGCATCGGCGGCTGCTTCGCCGGGAAGCTGATGCAGCGGGCGCCCAACCGCGTCGTCGCCGCGGTGTTCTGCCAGAGCGTCGGCCATCGGCCGGAAAACCCGACCGTTATGTACCGGCATAGCACGGAGAACTGGGTGCCCGACTTCACGAAGCGGCGTCCCGATGTGTCAGCGGACACGATCGAGAAATACCTACATAACTTGTACGCCGTGCAGCCCGATTTCCTGTACAGCGTGTCGCGTGACTTCATCAGGAATTGCCGCACGCCGATGCTGGTGCTGCCGGATGACGTAGCAGGGCATCCACTGCAGACCTCGATCGACGTGGCGTCGCTGGCGCCGAACGCCGAGATCACGGTGTACCCGTGGAAGGAACCGGAGGACCTTAGGCAACGCACGATCAACCGCGTGCGCAGCTTCCTAAAGGCGCACGTGCCGATGCGCGCCGCCGCCCAATAAAATGGGCTTCCCATATGACAGGGCGGCTTATTTTTATCCTGGGCGCAATGGCTCTCAGTTCGTCTACGCTGGCCGCCGGAATAAATTCCCGCACCTACACCTGCGCTGATCTTCAGGGTCTGATCGCAGCACGGGGCTTCGTCTTTATCAGCCAAGCTACCTTCGGGGACTTCGTTGTGGCTAATGCCTCCTATTGCGCAGCCGGGGCGACGGTGCTTGAGTGGCGGAGCGTAGCAACGGCCGACCGTCCCGAGTGCATTGTCAAATACTGTGTCGCTCGAAATGTGAGCACCAACAACTAATTGCCGATACGTGTAAGCACCACACCGGACCAGGAGAAAATGCCATGCCGTTCTATCAAAAAGGCGATGTCCGCATCCGCTACGAGGAGGCCGGCTCCGGCTTTCCGTTGTTGGTCACCCCCGGCGGGGGCTTGAACTCGCGGGTCAGCAATTGGCCGACCGCCGTGTTCAACGCGCCGGAGGCTCTCAGGAACGATTTCCGCTGCATCACGATGGACCAGCGCAACGCCAACGGCGGGGAATCGACCGGGCCGATCCCGACCGGCGACCCGTGGGACGCCTTCGCCGACGACCAGCTTGGACTGATGGACCACCTCGGCATCCGCGAGTTCTTCTACATGGGCTACTGCATCGGCGGCTGTTTCGCAGGGAAGCTGATGCAGCGGGCTCCCAACCGCGTCGTCGCCGCGGTGTTCTGCCAGACAGTGGGGCACCGGCCGGAACTCCCGGATTACATGTACAATTCCGGCAGAGATAGCTGGGCGCCGGAGTTGCTGCCGCGCCGGCCGGATCTCAACATGGCGCAGGTCGAGCAATACTTGCACAATTTGTACCGTGTAAACCCCGATTTCCTGTACAGCGTGTCGCGCGATTTTATCAAGAATTGCCGCACACCGATCCTGGTCCTGCCCGACGATACCCCGGCCCACCCGCTGCAGACCTCGATCGACGTCGCCTCCTTGGCGCCCAATGCCGAGATCACGGTCTTCCCGTGGCGCGAGCCGCCGGACCTGAGGGAGCGCACGATCAATCGCGTCCGCAATTTCCTGAAGGCGCACGTACCGATGCGAGCTGCCGCCCAATAAGACGACGAGTGTCAGCCCGCAGCACTGAGGCAGCTTCACATCGGCGCAACGATTGAGGTGACCACAAGGCCGACCGCAAGGACAAGAAACGAGAAGAGGGCCATCACCGGGACGGGAGGTTGTGGTTTCGCCGCGAGGCCCATTGCCATGGCCTCCATCCCGGAAGACATCTCCGCCATGCCGGCGTGGCCGACGCGCTCGTCATCTACCGGCGATGCGGCGACGGTCGCTCCGGTAGCGGGGCGGATCGTCGTCATCCCGTGTTTCAGATGGTAACGGACCAGCCACCAGTTCATCGGGTAGGCGAGGATGGCCCCGACCAGCAGCGCCATCGACATGACGAACCAGAACGCTGCCGTGGTCGGATCGGCGCCCCTGCCGAGCTGCGACTTCAGGATCATCATCGTCGCCACCATCCCGGTCATTAGCAGGTTCATCGACAACAGTTCGGGTATGAAGGTGCCGGCAAGCGAGCGGGCGTAAGAGCCACCGACCATATCGCGCATGAACAAAGCCTGAAACACCATCCAGCCGAACCCAAAACCAAGGGCGTATTCGAGCGCGATCTCGGAAAGGCCGGTCAGGCCGGAGACACGCGCGAGCACGGCTCCGGCGAGGATGCCGACACCATCGCCGGCGACGCAATGCATCGTCGATCCCAAGGTCTGGCGCCACTGCGCCGCGACGTACTGCTCGTGCGTTCCTGGAAGCGGTTCGCGACAGCCGAGCACATAGAGGAAGGCGCCGATCACGCCGGTATAGGCAGTGACCAGTACAAACCCCCATTTCATGACCGGGGATTCCGGGGTGCTGCGGATGTCGACTGCAACGAATAGCACCGCGAGCGCCGCCAGCACAAACCACAGCAGCATCACACCATCGAGCATTTCGACCTCAGCGAAACTGCAGGATCATCTGAGGAATGGTCTTTTATCGTAACAGATCTGATTAAGCGGTGGCCGGCGGCTCACATCGTCTTCGCGAGGGTTACGAGTTGGTCGAGGGCTTTGCCCCAACCGTCGTGGAAGCCCATGTCCGCGTGCTTTTTGGCGGCTTCTTGGTCGCCGTGGATCGCGATCGCGGTGTATTTCGTTCCGGCGCCGTGCGGTTCGAGCAGGATCACCGCGGTAAAGAGCGGCATGCCTACTGGACTTTGCGGGCGATAGCCGGGCTTTAGCGCGGCGGTCCAGACCAGTTTTTGGTTCTCGATGGCTTCGAGGTAGCAGCCGACATTGGGGAATTCCTGTCCCTCCGGCGAGCGCATCAAGGTCCGGAAGATGCCGCCGGGGCGCAGGTCGATTTCGCACTCGACGGTCTGCCATGGCGCCGGGGTGAACCACTTTGTCACGTATTCCGGCGTCGTCCATGCAGCCCAGACCAGGCTTGGCGGAACGTCGACAACGCGCTCCAGCACGAGATCGAGTTTGGGATCGAGTTTGTGCGTGACGGCAGAGGTCATTGTTGCTGCTCCTTGAGTGTTTTCAGGAAGTCGTCCAGGGAATCGAGGCGGCGTTCCCAATGGGCGCGCTGTGCCGAAAGCCAATGCTCTGCTGCCTTCAGCGGTTGAGGCGCCAGGGTGTAGGTACGCACGCGCCCCTGCTTTTCCGAGCGCACCAGGCCGCAATCCTCCAGCATACCGAGGTGCTGGACAAAGGAGGGCAGCGCCATTTTGAACGGTTGGGCGAGTTCGCTTACCGCGGCAGGGCCGCGCGTCAGCCGTTCGAGGATGGCTAGGCGGGTGGGATCGCTCAACGCCCGAAAGACGCGGGTGAGCTCTTGGTTAGGCATCTGCCTAAGTTAGAATGCGGGTGACAGTTAGGTCAATACCTTTCTTTTTTGCGGCAACGAAGCAGATTAAACATGCTGTCATTGCCGGGGCAGAGCGACAGAGCAAGTCCGATCGAAGGCAGACCAGTGTCGCGAGATTGCTGCGCTACGCTCGCAATGACCGCAAAAACATCGTCATTGCGAGGAGGGCACCGACAAGGCAATCTCGTAAAGACACGCGCGTGCCGTGACCACACCGGGCGAGGAGAAATGCCATGCCGTTCTACGAAAGAGGCGACGTCCGCATCCATTACCAAGAGGCCGGCGCGGGCTTTCCGTTGCTGGTGATCCCCGGCGGCGGCCTGAACTCGACGGTCGCGGGCCTCGCGACCCACCCGTTCAACCCGATGGTGGAGTTCAAGGATGAATACCGCGTGATCGCGGCGGATCTGCGCAACGCCAATGGCGGCCAGTCCTCGGGCCCGCTCGAGATCGACCGGCCGTGGGACGCGTACACCGACGACCATATCGGCCTGATGGATCATTTGGGCATTGGCGAGTTCCTGGTGCTGGGCTTCTGCATCGGTGGCCCGTTCATCTGGAACCTGTTGAAGCGAGCGCGCGGGCGGATCGTCGCCGCGGTACCAACACAACCCAGCGGGTTCCGGCCCGAGATGCCCGACCTGTTCTACCAGAACAACATCAAGGGTTGGGGCCCGGCACTGTGCGAGCGGCAACCCGACATCACGATGGCGATGGTCGATGCCTTCCTCAACAAGATGTATCGCGCCAACGCCGACTTCGTCTTTACCGTGACGCGCGATTTCGTGCGCGACTGCCACACACCGATCCTGGTCCTGCCGGACGACGTCCCGGCGCACCCCTACGCGGTGGCAATGGAGAGCGCGCTGCTTGCGCCCAACGCACAAGTGAGCCTCTACCCGTGGAAGGACACGCCGGACAAGATTCCGCTGGCGGTGCGTCACATCCGCACCTTCCTGAAGGCAAACCGGCCTGCGACGGGCGCTCGCTAAGTCGGGGGTGTTCGCATGACGGGGCGGCGGGGATCAGCCCTGCCACTCCGCGTCAAAGAGGAGTTCGAAGGATGACCGACGCCAAGCTCGCTCCAAACCTTCCGGGTTGGATGGTGGAGCATGCGAACCGCTACCTGTCGAGCGGCGGGACCGACGGGCACATGCATAAACCGACCCAGCCGGGCCGACCGGACACCCCGGTACCGTCGCTGCTGCTGACGACGACTGGCCGCAAGTCGGGAGAGAAGTTCATCTTCCCGCTCTATTACGGGAAGACCGGCAACAGCTATATCGTCGTCGCCTCGAAGGGCGGGGCGCCGCAACACCCCGGCTGGTACCGCAACCTCCTCGCCAACCCGGAGGTCGAGGTTCAGGTTGGCACCGCAAAGATGAAGGCGCGGGCCCGGACCGCCACCGGCGAGGAGCGCGCCCGGCTGTGGCAAGAGGCGCTGAAATTCTGGCCGCCCTACGCTGATTATCAGAAGAAGACCGAGCGCGAGATCCCGGTCGTCGTGCTCGATCCCGTCCGCTAGAGGCACCAATCCAACGGTTGCAGCCCGCCTTTCCTACACTCGTGGTCCCGACGTAGGCCGGGATCCGTTTCAACCATAGGCACCGGCCTTCGCCGGTGTGACAAGCATCCGGGTCATGCGGGCGACTACGGTTCCCACCTGTCGAGGAAGTCGCCCCTCCGACGAGAATCCACCACCGCGGGATCCCTCTGCCGTCAGGCGGTGCGCGTGTGGCCTGCGGCGGCGTAGAGTTCGCGGATCTGCCGGGCGGCGCCGGCGAGGTCGGCGTCGTCCAGCTGCGAGGCGACGTCGTCCTCTTCGGCCTGGGCGAGGAGTCCGCGGAACCGCAGCGGCTTGTCGAAGAACGCCAGGGCGATTTCGATCGGCTTCTGCCCCTCCGCGACCCACAGCGGGATCTGCCGGCCGCGCAGCGTCGGACGGATGTGATAGTGGCTGCCCATGCTGAACGGATCGAAGCGTAGCGCTTGCTCGTCCTCGCCCGCGACGGCCACCACGATCGAGGGCCGTTCGATGCCGTCCGCCTCCCGGCCGAGCCGGTTCGGATGGAACATGATATGCAGATGTGGCCCCGCATTGATCTGGTGCCATCCGCCGCCATCCTCGGGCATGGTCGCTCGCATTGGCTGTGGTTGTTCTGACATTTCGCGTCTCCTCTCCTCTGACCGGATATGCATGCGCGGCACGTCGTGTGTGCGGTTGCACCGAGCCCGAACATCCGCGGCGCCAAGCATGACGATCGCTGGGGTTTGAGCCCTCGCGATCTTATCACGGAACACGAATCCATAGACGCTGTTCACTTACGGGGCACCTGCTGCTCCTTGGATGCTTCGAGGAGATGACGATGTCGACGAGGCTCAAGATTTTCGCGATCGCCGCGGTTCTGGCGGCGGGCACATCGAGTGCCGCGATGGCGGCATATCCCTGCGCGCCGGGGTATGCAGTCTATGGCGGCGTTTGCCAGCCGGTCCCGGCCCCCGGGTATCCATCGGGTCCGCTGTCCGGCGCGGCGGCCGGGGAGGTCAACGGGGCCGAGAATGGTGCGGCGGCCGCCGGCCCGGTTGGTGCGATCATTGGCGGGGCAATTGGCACCGCTACCGGTGCGGTTGCCGGCACCGCCAATGCGGTAGCGGGCGCCACGACGCCGGCCTGCGGCCCCGGCTATGTGTACTATAATGGCGGCTGCTATCCGGCACGCTATTAGGTAGCCTGCGGGGGTCTCGGGTCCGGGCCTGAGGCTGCGACGCCGGTGCAATCGCGCCGGCGAGCACGCTGAGGTCCGGCTCGCGGGCCCCACGAAGCTGCTGAAGAGCGAGTGGCGGGTTGCACCCGCCCTACATGCGCGTTGCCTCTCGGCATCAGTACGGCTCGCGCACGAAGATGAAGGTCGTGCCGGTCACGATCGGGGCGCTGGCGCCGACGAATGAGACGTTAGCGTCCTTGACTTGGCGCGAGCCGGCGCGGCCCGAGGCCTGCAACGCGCCTTCAATGATGTGCCACAGGCCGTGGATACGCCCGGTGCCGAGGCTGCCGCCAAAGGTGTTGAGCGGCAATTCACCGTCGAGCTCGATACGCCCGTCCTGGATGAAATCGAGCGCCTCGCCTTCCCCACAGAAACCGTAGGATTCGAGACCGTAGATCACCGAGGCCGAGAAGCCGTCGTAGATCTGAGCCACGTCGACGTCCTTTGGGTTGAAGCCGGAGCGCTCCCAGGTCAGCTTCGCCGAGCTGCTGCCGCCCTCCATGTAGCTCGAAAGGCTGCCGATGCGGCCCGCTACCTCAAAGTGCAGCCGCTGGCCGTAGCCGGCGAGGTAGGCCGGCTTCGGCTTCAGGTCGCGCGCCCGGTCGGCCGTCGTCAGCACGATCGCGACCGCACCCTGCACCGGGATGTCGCAATCGAACAGGCAGAACGGATACGCCACCATCCGCGAGTTCAAATAGTCCTCGCGGGTCAGCTCCGTGCCGTAGAAATAGGCGTGCGCATTCTGCTGCGTGTGACGGCGCTGGGTCACGGCCAGGGTCGCCATCTTCTCGCGGTTCTGGTTGTTCCGCTCGAGCCAGCGGGTATAGGCGACCGCCATGCCTTGTCCCGGACCGCCAAAGCCGTAGGGTGCGGTGAACTGCGTCGCGCCTGCCGCCATGTCGCTCGGCAGGTTCTGGTAGGTGCCGCGCGGATTGTGCATCGCCCGCCATACCACCGCATATCTGCACACCCCGGCGAGCAAGGCGTTGACCGCCTGCTGCACCGCACCGCCGATGTTGGTCGTGCCAACCTGAATGTGCCAGCCGAGATTGGGCAATTTCAGCATCGCCATCATGCAGTTGACCGACACGATCGAGATGCCGTCTACCTCCGCATGCCCGGTCGCCGGCAATTCAGGATAGGTCGCCAGACCGTCGATGTCGGACATCTGGAGCCCGGAATCCGCGACCGCCTCCTTGACCGCGGTCAGCGCATGGGCGGCGAGCGGAATGTCGGCCGAGCGCGTGACTTGGGAAAAGCCCACGCCGCTGACCGCGACCTTGCATCGGTTCTCCCACATATCGCCTCTTCCCCTCACTCGGCCGGCGCCGTGGACGCGAGGCGGAACTGCGGCAGGGTGATGTCGTCGTTCAGCTTCTCGAAGACGATTTCGACGCGCCGTCCAACTTTCGCCTCGGTGTACTCCGCTTCGAGCAGGTTGCCGGCGAGCAACGCGCCGGGTGCGTCATCTAGCTCAACGATGATGCTGGCGTAGGGCACCGCGGACGCAAATCGCTTGTCGCCGGTGTGGTACATGATGGTGTAGGCGTAGATCGCTCCGGTGCCGCGCACAGGTTCGAACTTGAGGTCGGTCGAGACGCATTGGGTGCAGGTCGCATAGGGCGGGTGCTGGAAATGCCCGCAGCTCTGGCAGCGTTGCAATTCCAGAACCCCGCGTTTGGCAGCATCCCAGAATGGCTTGGTCCAGTCGTTCGGAACCGGGATCGGCCGGGTCACCTTGCTCCAGTCGCTCATTCTGTTCGCCTCCCACGATCTCGCAGATGCGCCGGCAGGGGCATTCGAGGCAGCAGCGCTTCGACTGCCGGCTTGACCGGGTTCGAAGCAGGAGATTCCGGTTTTGGCGAGGACTTACCAAGCTCTTCCGCCACGATCTTGCGTATTTCTGGAAATCCCAACGGTGCGCTAAGGCCGAACTGGAAAATCTGCTGGAACGAGTCGGGGTGGTTCCAGATTGCAGCCAGCACGCCGTATCGCATATTCGGGCTATGATGCCTGAGCGCGCATTCGACCACGCGGACGACGTCGTTGCCGTCGAGCGTTACTTCTGTCGGCGTTTTCGGTTGCGTCGGACGGCCGGTTGAATCGCCGGTCAGACGGATTTGCGACCGCAGCGTGTAATAATCCCTTGTCAGCACATCATCAGCCGGTTCTGCTTTGACCCGCGCCTCCAGACAGACGCGGTCACCCTCTCTCACCAGCATCGTTCGTCGCCTTCGTCCTACCGGGTCAGGGCGTAGCTGTAACAGTCGCGGGGTTCGCCGCTGATGTTGGGGTGAACGAGCCAGCGGCGCAAAATCCCTTCGCGAGCGAGGCCGGCCTTTTCCATGACGCGGGCGGAGGCGCGGTTCTCGACGTCGCAGACGGCGCCGATCCGCCAGATATCGCTCTGACGCATGGCCCAGCGGGCGGCCAAGGACAAGACCTCGGTCATCAGCCCGCGCCTCCAATACTGGCGCGCCAGCACGTAGCCGCAATCGAGCCGATGCAGATCGGGCCGGCGCAGTGCGAAATTGCCGAGCAACTGGCCGCCCTCACGTGCGATTAAGGCGTAGGTTCGTGATTTGTCGGCAGGTGTGCTGAGGCAACCCGCAATGTACGCCTCGGTGTCAGCCAGGGCGTGGTGGGGGCGCCACATCACGAAACGAACCACTTCGGGGTCTTGGGCGTAACCGGTGAAAATCGCACGCGCATCGACACGAGCGACGGGGCGCAGGATCAAGCGAGCAGTCTCGAAACTGTCTGGGAGCATGGCGCCGGTCGTTACGCGATGATCGCGGCCGCCCGTTCAGATCTCGTAATCGGGCAAGCTCTGGTCCATCTCCAGCGCCGGCACCGTCCCGCTCGACCAGGCGACAACTCGAGCCGGCACCCCGGCGACCGTCGCTCCAGCAGGCACGTCGTGCAGGACAACGCTGCCGGCGCCGACCTTGGCGTCGCGGCCGATCTCGACGTTGCCGAGCACCTTGGCGCCGGCGCACAGCAACACCCCGTCGCGCACTTTGGGGTGCCGATCGCCGCGCTCCTTGCCGGTGCCGCCCAAGGTCACCTCATGTAAGATCGAGACATCATCGCCGATGACCGCGGTCTCGCCGACGACAAGCCCGGTGCCGTGGTCGATAAATAGGCGGCGTCCAACCGGCACGGCGGGATGGATATCGACGGCAAAGACTTCGGAAACCCGGCTTTGCAGGAAACGGGCGAGATCGCGCCGGTCATCGCGCCACAGCCGATGGCCGATGCGGTGCCATTGCAGCGCGTGAAAACCCTTGTAGTAGAGGAACGGAGTCAGATGGGTCTCCGCCGCCGGGTCGCGCGCCCGGATCGCGATGAGGTCGGCCACGGCCGCCGCTACGATCGTCGGGTCCTCAGCCATCGCGGTGCGGACGATGTCGCCGAGCCGTTCTGCCGGCAGCGAGGGCTCGGCGAGCTTGCGCGCCAACAGCGAGCTGAGCGCCAAGTCGAAGCCGGGTTGGCTCAGCACGGCCTGATCCAGGAAGACGCGCAGCACCTCCTCGCGCGCCGCCGCGCGACGGGCTTCGGCGCACAACGCCGCCCACAGCTCCCTTTCGTCTGTCGGTATGCCCCGGACCCGCGACGTAGCGGTTTGCGGTGCTGCCAAGCTGATCTCGTTCATGGCCTGCTTGCTCCTCCCGCGCGAACGTAGCACGGCAGAATGGGCAAAACGACAGCCTCGCGTTTCGAGCGTCGCTGATTGCCTGTCGAGCTCATAGTAGTATCGGGTCGAGCAGGGCAGGCCGGAGGAGGGGGAAGCACATGAGCACGACCGACCGGTTCGATCTGCCGGTAACGTCGGCATCCGCGGCGGCGGTCGCCGATTATGTCGCCGCAGTCGATCTGCTGCTATCGGCCAATATCGGAGCCGATGCGCTGCTGGAGCGCGCGATTGCCGCCGATCCGGATTTCGCACTCGCCCACATCGCGCGGGCGCGGCTGTTGCAGGTTCAGGCGCGAATGGGGGAGGCGAGAGAGGCGGCGGCACGAGCGCGAGTGTTGGCGGACGATGTTTCGGCTCGCGAGCAGCGGCATATCGAAGCGATCGCGCTGGCGATAAACGGCGCCGCGGCCGAGGCGCTGGCGATGGTCCGCGTCCATGCCGCGGAATACCCTTGCGACGCGCTGCCGCTGTCGTTGGCGCTCGGGGTCTTCGGGCTCTTAGGCTTCAGCGGCCGGCGCGATCATCACGAGGCGCAATTGGCATTGCTCGAGGAGTTGGCGCCGCATTGGCCCGAAGACTGGTGGTTCACCGGATATCTCGGCTGGGCGCAGATCGAGACCGGCGCGGTGGTTGCCGGGACACGGCTGGTCGAGCGCTCGCTGGCGCTCAATCCGCGCAACGCTCATGGCGCGCATCAGCGGGTGCATGGCTACTTTGAGGCGGGCGATGCGGCGGGCGGCGCCGACTTTGTCGAAAATTGGCTCGCAGGGTACGAGCGCGCCGGGCATCTGCACTGCCATCTGTCGTGGCATTTGGCTTTGTTCGAACTGGCCCGCGGCAACCGCGAGCGCGCCAAGGCAATCTATGTCGACAGCATCCGGCCGTCGGTCTCGCAATCGGCGCCGATGTTGAGCCTCGCCGACTCGGCGTCGTTTCTGTGGCGCTGGCGGATTTATGACGCCACGCCGCCGCTCGACGAAGCCTGGGCCGAGGTGGCAGCCCATGCGCGACGTCATTTCCCGCGGGCGAGCCTTGCTTTTGCCGATCTGCACGCGGCGCTTGCCGAAGCCGCGAGCGGCGACGACACAGCTCTGCAGGGCCGCATTGCCGGGCTGGAGAACCTAGTGCGCGACGGTCAGCTGCCGCCGGGCGGTGTGGCGCCGGCCCTCTGCGCCGGAGCGGCCGCGCTCAGCCGCGGAGACGATCGGACGGCCGCGCAGGTGCTCGAAATGTCGCTCGTCGACCTGCCACGGATCGGCGGCAGCCACGCGCAGCGCGAAGTGTTCGAGGATTCGCTGATCGTTGCCTATCTGCGGTCGGGGCAATCCGCCAAGGCCGACAGCCTGCTGCGCTCGCGTCTCGCGCGGCGACCCTCCGCCCGCGACGAGGCGTGGCTCATCAATGCGGCTTGCCATCCGCCCAGCACATGATTATCGCGGGCGTGCTTCCCCGAGATGCCGGCGTGACAGGCTCGGCGGCCTTCTATACCGTCGCCAACAACCGAGAAACACCGGCTGGAGGCAGATATGACGCTGGTTAATGAACCCGACAGCACGGCGCGCAATGCGATCGTTCAGCGGGATCTTAGCAACGTCCTGCACCCCATTGTCCAGCACAAGCAGCTGGAGCGACAGCAGCTCGTCGTCGTCGGCGCTCACGACTCCACGATCGTGGACGCGGACGGCACGGAGTACCTCGATGCCATGGCCGGGCTGTGGTGCGTGAATATCGGGTATGGCCGCACCGAGCTAGCCACGGTGGCGGCGGAGCAGATGCAGGCGCTGGCGTATTATCCGCACACCGGGATCAACCAGCCTGCCGCTTCGCTGGCGGAACAAATCAACGGGCTGCTGGGCGGCGACAATCACGTTTACTTTGTCAACTCCGGCTCAGAAGCAAACGAAGCCGGCTTCAAGATCGCCCGCCAGTACATGAAGCAAGAATACCCCGGAGAGTTCCGATACAAAACCATCGGCCGCTATTGGGCATATCACGGCACCACTTTGGGCACTCTTGCCGCGGGCGGCATGGGCGAGCGCAAGTCCAAGTTCGAGCCGGTGAGCGGCAATGAGTTTGTCCACGTCGCACCGCCGTACTGCTATCGATGCCCGTTCGGCCTTACCTATCCGTCATGCGGGTTGGCATGTGTCAAGAATCTGGAGACGACAATCCTCGGCGAGGGCCCCGAGACGGTAGCCGAGGTGATCGTCGAACCCGTCATGAGCGGCATCGGCGTAGCCGTCCCGCCCGACGAATACCTGCCGGAGGTAGCCAATATTTGCCGAAAGTACGGGCTGCTTTTGCACGTCGACGAGGTCATCAACGGGTTCGGCAGAACCGGCAAGATGTTCGGACACCAGCACTGGGACGTGACCCCCGATATCGTCAGCATCGCCAAAGGTATTTCGAGCGCCTACCTGCCGATCGCCGCGACCGTCGTGAAGAACCACGTGTTTCAGTCCTTTTACGGCGAGCCCTCGGAAAACCGGCAAGTGGCGCAGGTGAATACCTATGGCGGACATCCTGTCGCGGCGGCGGTGGCATTGCGCAACATCGAGATCCTGCTCGAGGAGAAGCTCGCCGAACGTTCTGCCGAGATGGGACGGTATCTGATGGATGGACTTCGCACCCTGCGGCGCCATCCTTGGGTGGGCGACGTACGGGGTAAGGGCTTACTCGTGGGCGTCGAACTCGTGCAGAGTCGTGACACGAAAGAGCCTGTCGGGTCGCCTCAAATTCAGGTGGTCGTCGACTTCTGCCGCGACAACGGCTTGATCGTCGGACGGTCCGGCGGAGGACAGCGGTACAGCAATACAATCACCTTGTCGCCGCCGCTCGTGATTACACGAGGCGAGGTCGATCGCATCGTGGAGACGCTGGACCGGGCGATCGCCGCCACGGCGAGTTGGCCGAGCTAAGGAGTATCGAGGGCAGACTGAGGACATCCGCCATGAGTACTGTAGATGCGAACCGTGTAATCTTTATCGGGGAAAATTCGGTCATTCGGCTCAGCAATGAAGACAGCGACGCCTTCACCACGAATGCAAGCTTCTGGCGGGTTCTGTCTTCCCCCGGCGGGCCCGGCCATGCTCTCTATTTGAAAAGTGAGTTGACGGAAGCCCGCTGGCGCATCTACGCCGATAACATCGCGATGGCGCGCTGGCTACAGTCCACTGTTATCGGCGCGATTAACGCCGAGCTTCTCGACCTGACGATCCCGGTTACCGATGGACGCTTCGGGAAATCAGGTGATGCGCGTGATTTCTGGACGGAATGTTTGGAGACGCGCGATGAGCAGATCGCGCTGACATGGTACGCGTTGGGTGATCCGTTGCTGGTCCACACTCAACCCAATACGCTACCGGGGCGTCCGTATGGGATGTGCACGGTGCTGATCCCGGCGCTCGGCGCGCGGCTGACCGTCAATGGAAAAGAGGCGCAGGGTCGCCCCTGGCCGAGGGAGCGTGAAGGTCGCGCCTCTAGCACCTGCGTGCTGGGATTCTGCGAAAGCTGGACGGAGGTCAGGTAGGCGGCGTGCCCTGATTCCTGGTCCGGGAAATACCTAGTCCGGGGCGGGCTTTAAGCGAAGGCGCGTTTGAAGGCGGCGCAGACTTGGCGCTGAGCGTTCATCGCATCGTCGACGACCGGGACCATGCCGAGAAAGCCGTGGATCATCCCGGGGTATTCGCGATATTCAACCGGCACGCCCGCATGGCGCAGCGCCTCGGCATAGCTTTCGCCGTCATCGTGCAGGACGTCGCATTCCGCGACGACGACGATTGCCGGAGCGACGCCGGCATGGCTCGAGGCCTTGAGCGGGGAGGCGCGCCAGTCCTCGGCGTCTGCCGGCGAGCGCAGATAATGACGGGCGAACCAGGCCATTGCGTCCGGTGTCAGCATGCCGCAGCCCTGCGCATATTTGCGGTAGCTGGCGCCGGACAGCGAGTAGTCGCCAACCGGATAGACCAGCGACTGCAGCCGCAATTCGGGGCCAGCGGCGTCGCGCGCCATCAACGCAACAACCGCTGCGAGATTGGCGCCGGCACTGTCACCATGTACGCCAATGCGGCCGGGATCAGCGCCGAGGCTTGCGGCATTGGCGCGGACCCATTGCAGCGCGGCAAAGCAATCGTCGACCGCCCCCGGGAATTTGTGCTCCGGTCCCATGCGGTAGTCGACCGAGGCGAGTAATGCCTCAGCGCCGGCGCAGAGATTGCGGGCAATAAAATCGTGCGTGTCGAGACTGCCGATGACATGGCCGCCGCCGTGATAATAGACGATCGCCGGCACCGGTCCCGCGGCGTTCGGCCAATAAAGGCGCAGAGGGATTGCGCCGGCTGGCCCGGGAATCATCCGATCCTCGACCTTGGCGATCGGCAACGGCTCGGCTTGGCGCGCCCGCGCCGTCATCTCCATCTGCGCACGGGCTTCGGCGGGCGTCATCGCCTCGATCGGCCGCAATTCGGCCTTGGCCATGGCATCGAGAACCTGGACGATCTGGGGATGCAGTGTCGGCATCGCCGGCTCCTTTATTGCGCCGCGGCGACCGAGACGGCTTTCGCCGGCTCGGGGTTCAGCTCGCGCAGCCGCGGCAATACCTCTTTTGCAAACAAAGTGATGTTGGCGACGGTATCGGCGTGGTCGAGAAATCCGCCCTGTCCGAAGAACAACAGATGACCAAAGCCGCCGACGCGGTCGTTCAATGCCTTGATCTGGTCGTAGACATCGTCGGGCGTACCGGCAAAGGCGGTGGCGCTTTCCATCATCTGCTCGATCGTCGCGGTGGCATGGTCGACCGGGTTGCCGTCGCGGTCGCGGATAAAGCCGGTACGCTTGCCGCCCGATTTCAGCGCCGCGACGTTGGCACCGATCGAGTTGTAGCCAGGCGGATTGGTGAACGGTTCGAGTACGACCGGCGAGGTGCGAACATAGTCGGCTGCAAGATTGGCGCGACGCAACCCCTCCTCGCGCGTGGCGCCGACGCCAATGACCGCGGCGTAAGCAAGCCGGTCCGGGCCGGCGGTCCAGCCCAGTTCCTGAGCGCGTTGGCGATATGCCGCGAACAACGGCCCGGCGACGTGGCCCGACAGCAACGTGCCGACGACATGCCCACGCTCGGCGGCCATGCGCCCGGTATCGACGCTGACGCCGGTCATCCACACCGGTGGAGTGGGCTGCTGCAACGGCCGCGGCCAGACATTGACGTTGCGGTAGTGGAAGAACTCGCCCTCCCAATTGAAAGGACCGTCGGTCGTCGACATCGCCTTCAGGATCAGATCATGCGCCTCCCAATAGCGGCGCATCAGATTGGCGGGGTTGCTGTTGGCCGGTGCGATCTCATAGGGCGCGCCCTTGACGAGACCCATCTCCAGCCTGCCGCCGGACAACACATCGAGCCACGCCATCTCCTCGGCGACGCGCACCGGGTCGGGGCGGTTGGCGATCGGGGTGCCGAGCGACAGGAGGCGCGAGCGCTTGGTCTCGCGGGCGATAATCGCCAACGCCATGGGCACCGAAATGGTCAAACAGGTCGCGGTGCTGTGATGCTCGTTGACCATGATGTCGAGCCCGACCTCGTCGCACAGCGCGAACTCGTCGAGATAGCGGTTCAGTAGGCGATGGCCGATTTGCGGGTCGTAATTGCGGTTCGGCAACACGACGCGCAACGAGCCGCGCTTCAGCCCTTCCTCCCAGGCCGGGTGGTAGGCCATTTCCGAAAAATACCAGACGCGCATGAGCTGCCTCCTGGCCGAGCGGGATCGGCGCGATCGTATCGCCCTTTCGACATAAGTGCCAATCCGGATGGTGCTGGCGGCGGTGTGGACGGTCGAACGGATGGCAAACGGGCTTGACAAGCCCGTTTGCCCTTGTTACTTAACCATCTGGATAATTGAGCAAATGGTTAAGTGCTATGCTTGCCGACCGGCTCAGCCGCACCTTCTCCGCGCTCGCCGACCCGACGCGACGGGCGATCCTGGCGCGGCTCAGCTCGGGGGAGGCTTCGGTGACCGAGCTCGCCGAACCCTTCGACATGAGCCTCCCCGCCGTCTCCAAGCATCTCAAGGTACTGCAACGAGCCGGGCTGATCGTCCGCGGGCGTGCGGCGCAGTGGCGGCCGTGCCGGCTCGACGCGGCGCCGCTCAAGGACGCCGCGAACTGGCTGGAACACTACCGGTTGTTCTGGGAACAAAGCCTCGACAGTCTGGAAGCCTATCTGACTGAGCTGCAGGGTATGGAGGGGCGTCGTGGCGACAGGGACTAGCGCCGCCGAATGCGAACTGGTCATCACCCGGCTCATCGATGCGCCGCGGACGCTGGTCTTCAGGGCCTGGACGCAACCCGAGCACATTGCCCGCTGGTGGGGACCGCGCGGGTTCACCACGATCGCCTGTCAGATGGATGTCCGGATCAACGGCACCTATCGCTTCGGGATGCGCTCGCCGCAGGGCGCCGAGTTCTGGAAGCGCGGCGTCTATCGCGAGATCGTCGAACCGGAACTGATCGTCTTCACCTTCGCCTGGGAGGACGCCGACGGCAAGCCGGGCCACGAGCTGCTGACCAAGGTTACCTTCATCGAAGAAGGCACGCAGACCCGGCTCACGCTGCACCAGGCGCGGTTTACAACGACGCAATGGCGCGACGAGCACGTCTCGGGCTGGACGAGCTGCCTCGAACGCTTTGTCGACTACATCCTTACCGTCGTCCCAGGAGGATAGAAAGATGCAGCATCGTGTCGTCTCGCGTGACGAATGGTTTGCCGCGCGCAAGGAACTTCTGCGCAAGGAGAAGGAATTCACCCGGCTACGTGACCAACTGACCGAAGAACGCCGCGCGCTTCCCTGGGTGAAGGTGGAAAAGGATTACGTTTTCGACGGCCCCGAAGGAAAGGTCGCGCTGGCCGAGCTGTTCGACGGCCGCAGCCAGCTGGTGATCAAGCATTTCATGTTTGGCCCAGACTGGACGGAAGGCTGCGTCGGCTGCTCATTCGAACTAGACCAGGTGCAGGGCGCACTGCTTCATATCCGCCACCACGACGTGTCTTATGCGGTCGTCTCGCGCGCCCCTCTCGCCAAGATAGAGGCGTTCCGGAAGCGCATGGGTTGGCCGGTCAGATGGGTCTCGTCCTACGACACCGATTTCAATTACGACTTTCACGTCTCTTTCCGGCCGGAAGAAATTGCCAGCGGCAAGGCCTACTATAATTACGATATGCGGGCGTCGGTCGGCGACGAAATGTCGGGGCGCAGCGTTTTCTTCCGCGACGAGGCGGGCCAGATCTTCCACACCTATTCATCCTATGCCCGCGGCGGCGAGCTGTTCCTCGGCAGCTATGCCTTTCTCGACATCACACCCAAAGGCCGCAATGAAACGATCAATGGCAACCTGACCGATTGGGTTCGGCACCACGACCGGTACGACACTGTGGCGCCGCACTGCCACCGATGATCGGTCGGCCGCCGTCGCCGCACAATCACGCCCGCACGGCGCCGGCCGCCGCTATCGGCCCCTCGTCGACGAACGCCGCGAGGCGCTGGACAAACGCTTCCGGTTGCTCCCAATGCGGGAAGTGGCCGGCATCGGCGATCAGTTCGAGCCGCGCGCCCGGGATCTCGCGAGCCCAGCCCTCGCCATAGGAAGGGGTCACGATCCGGTCTTCGGCGCCCCACAGCAGCAGGGTCGGCCGGTCGATCCGATGCAGCCAGCGCCTCAGCCGCGGGTTGTGCATGTAGGGCTTCCAGCCATAGAGCGCGAAGGCCTCGCGGCCGCGCACGATGGCGGCAAGTTCGCTCTCCGGCAAGGCGGTGAAATCGATGTCGCCTTTGGCCGGATCGGCCCAGGCGAGCCGCAGATATTCGTCGCGCTGCAATGCGTGCATATCGGTGATGTCGCGATCTTCGCGGCCGCCGAATTTGACGCCGAGCGGATCGACCAGAACCAGGCGAGAAAAGCGCGCGGTCGAGCGCACCATGATCTCGGCCGCGACCCAGCCGCCAAAGCAGGCGCCGACCAGGACCGCATCCTGTAACCCGAACTCGGCGGCGAGATCGAGATAGAGATAGGCGAGATCGTCGACCGAGCCCACGCCGTCGATCAGCGGAGAATTGCCCCAGCCCGGATGGCTCGGCGCGATCACCCGATAGCGCGGGCAAGCAAATCGAGCCACGGCCGCTCCGGCGTCAGCCCTTCGCCGGCGTGCAGAAACAGCAGCGGCCGGCCGGTGCCGCGCTCTACCAGCTCGAGGCGGCGCCGGCGACTGTGATCGTGCGCGGCATTACGGCGCCGGGTAATGGGTGCGCAATGCCTCGCCGTCACCTCGGCCGGCTCGGCATCGATCAGGATGAAGGCGAAGACCGCCGGTGTCGAACCATTGTTGACCCAGGCATGCATCGTGCCGCGCTGGACGACGATATCGCCCTGTTTCATATGCACGATCTTGCCGCTGTCGAATTCGAGGTCGCATTCGCCCGACAGCAGGATCGCGTAGTCGACGGTCTCAGTGCGGTGCATGAATTTGGGCGCGCCGGGGGCGAATTCGGTGACCCGGATCACCGTGCCCTGGCCGGTGCCGACATAATTGTAGCGCTTGACGAAACCGGCCCGCTGCGGGGCGTCGCTCGCTGCCGAGTTGTCGACCGGCATCTTGTCCGTCGACCAGATTTCGCAGCCCGAGATGTGCGGCCGATTGAGCCTCGGTACCGCGGCGAGCCGCTCGTCGGTGGCGACGACAGCCTTGCCGTTTGCGTCATGCCCGGTGACGATCCGCCGTACTTCCAGCGCCATGACCGCCCTCCCTCCGGCTGGTTTTAACTCACGCCGACCAGTCTACAAGGAGAAAGGCGCGGCTGGCCACAGGCCTGCCGACCGCTTTTAGTCGGGTAGTCCCGCAACAAGGTAAAGCGTCTGAACGATCTGGCTTGGTTTGGCTTTTCCGCCGAAGGTTTTGCTGAAGATCTGAGCAATTTCGCCCGAGCGGTAAATATGGCTCAACGCACGATCGACGGCGAGACGAAAAGCCTCATCGCCGTGCGGCAGCGCCAGGGCGTAGGGCTCGATCGTCAGATAGTTGTCGGCCAGCAGCAACTTCCGTGGCGCGGCGCTCTGCTGCGCGAGAAACACCAGGATCGCGCGGTCGGCGAAGTAGGCCGAGACCTTGCCGTCGTCCAACATTGCCAGCCCCTCTTCATGCGTCTTCGCTGGCATGACATCGGCGGTAACTCCGGCTTCTTTTAGAGAGTTGCGCAATTCCTGCTCGGTGGTGGTCCCGGCGAGCACCCCGATCTTCTTACCCGCCAATGCGGCCAAGCTGTGCGGCCCGTCTTTGCGGATCATCAGCCCGGCGCCGTCGACAAAGGTCGGGATCGAGAAATCGACTTGCTCGCGCCGCGACAACGTCTGGGTCGTCGGTTCGCACAACAAATCCGCCTTGCCCTGGGCGATCGCATCGAAGCGGTCGACTGCTGTGACCGGAACAAAGACCACGTCGAGCGTCGGGAGCTTCAGCTGCTCGCCCAGTTTTTGGGCCACCGCGCGACACAGATCGACCATGTAGCCCGCAGGCTGCCCGCCCTTTCCCTTGTACGAGAAAGGTGGTGCGTCATCGCGATAGGCGATGCGAATGGATTTGTCCTGAGCGATACGGTCGAGCGTTGCTGCCGATGCGGCGCCGGCCATGACCGCGAGCGCCACTAAGGCCGCCGCGCAAAGCCATACACCCTGTGTCAAACGCATAATTCCGGGTCCCCCTTGTGCTGGCGGCTTCGATCGCCGGCCGACGCGTCGCAAACATAGACTAAACTTTGTCGCCCGGCAGCGGCGGCGTGACCGGACGGCGGGGCGCCCAAGGGACCTCGCGGATATGTTCGAGGTCGATCTTGGGCATCGCAATGCCGAGCGAGCCGGCCACGCGATTGGCGAGGTCGTTGTAGCTCTCGAAATGGTGGCGCAGCCGGCCGCGCCAGGCCGGAACGCCGCCGCTGGCATGCAGCTCGAAGGCGGATTCGCGGCCGTCGAGCGCCGATGAGACGTGGTCCCAGGCCATCTGCAACAGGGCCGCGCGCTGCAACGCGGTGTAGCCGCCGCCGCCAAAGGATTCGGCGAGGCCGTCGGCGACCTCGGGGGCGGCGAGGTCGCTGTCCGATGGGGTCACGACCAGGGACGAGCCGGGCACGATGCGCAGGATCTCCGCCATGCGTGGGCGAGCCCGCAGAATGGCGAGACCGCCGGCCGCAAGGTGGGCGTGGTTGGGGACGCACCAGCCGTCGGGCGTAAACCGCGGGTCGCGCTCGCAGGCGGTGAGGCAGCTGCGCACGGTCTGCACCTCGACGATCAGGTCGATCAGGTAGTTGATCGTCTGATCGTGCTGGGCCAGGCCCATCGCATGGCTCAAGGCCAGCGCCAGACCGAGGGTGAACTCGGCCTTGGACAGCCAGCCGTAAACGTGGTGCCAGATCAGCCAGCGGACGACGGGCTCGGGGGATTGGCCCAATAAAAAGACTTGCTCCCACGGGATGAACACGTCGTCGAGCCACATCTGGCCGTCGAGTTCGTCAAAGCGGCTGCTTAACGGCGCCACGAACGGGTTCGAGTCGCGCACCGCGATCTTGCGGCAGAGCGTCGTGACGCCGGTTGCGGCGACCGGCACGATAAACGTCGCGAAATGCTCGCCGATCTTCAAACCCGAAATGCTGCCGATATAGACGTCCTCGGCATAGGCCGGGCTGGTATGCATGCCGATCTTGCCCGTGACGACGATCCCGGCGTCGGTCTCGCGCACGATCTTCAATGCCCCGCGGTCAGCGGGATTTTCGCGCATGCGGTAGCCGATCGTCGGCGCGCCGCCGCAGAACGTCAAAAAACGTCCGGTCTCCGCGATCATCGCGCGATAACGGGAGGCATTGGCGATCTGCTCCGACGAGACGGCGCGCTCCTGCGCCGAGGCGAGAACGCCGAGCGCGATCATGTGGCCGTAGCAGGGGGTGTGGGTGATGTTGCCGGCGGAGAGGAACGTCGTCGCGGCGAAGAACCGCCCCATGCCGCCGAGGTCGTCGTCGCTTTTCGGCGCGACATAGGCCCAGGGCGTGCGATCGGACTGCCGCAGCACGATGTCCTGCCAAGCCGGGTCGCGAAGCAAATCGTACCAGGCAACGTATTCGTCGACCATCGCGCGGGTCGCGGGGTGGGTGGTCACGTCGTCGATCATGCCTTCGCCCATGACCCAGACCCGGCGCCCGTCGCGCAACGCCTGCCGGTACTCCGCCCCTGTCCTCATCTGCTGCTCCTGCATCGCCCGGTCCGGCTGACCGCAGCCTGGGGCTGTCCGGGTAAACCACGTCCGCGTTGCGCCTGTCCGAAATTAGTGTCGGGCACACGGCGAGCCTGATCAAGCCCGGGCACGCGGTTGGAGTAAGGCTACGATATGCCAGCGCAGAGCTCAGGCCGCGAGGCGCCAGCGCAAGGTTTCACCGCTGCGGAACGGGACGATCGCAGCTCTCGCCTGCGCCAATGCATTCCGGAACCGGAAATGGCTCGCGTTTGAGTGTTACCCGGATTTCGTTGGGCGGCAGCCGGTAAAATTGCGGGCCGTTCAATGAGGCGAAGGCTTCGAACCGGTCGAGGGCGCCTTCTTCTTCGAACACCTCGGCATAGATTTCCAGCGCGCAAGGGGCGGTGAAGATGCCGGCGCAGCCGCAGGCCGTCTCCTTGGTCGGGGCCGCGTGCGGGGCGCTGTCGGTGCCGAGGAAAAAGTGCGGATCGCCCGAGACCGCGGCCCGGCGCAGGGCCAGTCGGTGCTTCTCGCGCTTGGCGATCGGCAGACAATAGAGATGCGGGCGGATGCCGCCGGCGAAGATCGCGTTGCGGTTGATCACCAGATGATGGGCGGTGATCGTCGCCGCCAGATTCGGGCCTGATGCGGCGACGTATTGTGCCGCTTCCTCGGTGGTGATGTGCTCGAGCACGATGCGCAATTCGGGGAGCCGGCGGCGCAACGGGTCGAGCACCCGGTCGATGAACACCGCCTCGCGGTCGAACACGTCGACCTCCGGGTCGGTGACCTCGCCATGGACCAGCAGCGGCATCCCGAACCCAGCCATGCGTTCGAGCACCGGCAGGACACGGTCGACGTTGGTGACGCCAAAAGCGGAGTTGGTGGTTGCGTGCGCCGGGTAGAGCTTGACCGCGGCGAAGACGCCTTCGTCATAGCCGCGCGCTACCTCGTCCGGATTGGTCGTGTCGGTCAGATAGCAGGTCATCAGCGGCGTGAAACGCCACGCCCGCCGGGAGGACTGCCAAAATACGCACGCGGTAGGCCTGTGCTGCAGCGATGTCGTTCACCGGAGGCACCAAATTCGGCATCACGATCGCGCGAGCGAATTGGCGCGCGGTGTAGGGCAGGACCGCGGCCAGCATCGCGCCGTCGCGCAAATGGACATGCCAATCGTCGGGCCGGCGCAGTGCGATCGTATCCATTCTCTCCGCCATTTCTTTTCCCATATCAGCATAGAACCGTAGCGGCGGGCGTGCCATGGCGGCCCGTTGCGGCATGCGGTTGGCACTTTAGGAGGGCGCGGCATGAGCGGGTGCATCGTCGGCTGGGCGCACAGCAAATTCGGCAAGCACGAAGGCAAAGACATCGAGCAGCTGATCGTCGAGGTCACGCAGGCCGCTTTGGCCGATGCCGGGCGTCGCGGCGGCCGATATCGACACGGTCTATCTCGGCACGATGAACGGCGGCTTTGTCCGCCAGGAGTTTCCGGCCTCGCTGGTGTTCCAGGCCGATCCCGGCTTTCGCTTCAAGCCGGCGACGCGGGTCGAGAACGCCTGCGCCACCGGCTCGGCGGCGATCCATCAAGGGCTGAACGCAATCGCCGCCGGCAAGGCGCGGCTGGCGCTCGTCGTCGGCGTCGAGAAGATGACCGAGGTCTCGGGGGCGCAGGTCGGCGACATCCTGCTCGGCGCCAGCTACCGCAAGGAGGAGGACGCGATCGAAGGCGGCTTTGCCGGGATCTTCGGGCAGATCGCGCAGAGCTATTTCCAGCGCTACGGCGACCAGTCCGACGCATTGGCGCGGATCGCCGCGAAAAATCACAAGAACGGCGTCGCCAACCCGCTGGCGCAGATGCAGAAGGACCTCGGATACGAGTTCTGCCGCACCGTGTCCGACAAGAACCCGATCGTCGCCGGTCCGCTCAAGCGCACCGATTGCTCGCTGGTCTCCGATGGCGCCGCGGCGGTCGTGCTGGCCGACACGGCGACGGCCTTGAGCATGAAGAAGGCGGTGATTTTCCGCGCCGCCGAGCAGGTCAACGATTTTCTGCCGATGAGCCGGCGCGACGTGATCGCCTTCGAGGGGCCGGCGCTCGCCTGGCAGCGGGCGCTCGCTGACGCTCGCCTGACGCTCGATGATCTTAGTCTGGTCGAGACGCATGACTGCTTCACGATTGCCGAGCTGATCGAGTACGAGGCGATGGGTCTGACACCGAAAGGCGAAGGGGCGCGGGCCATCCTCGAAGGCTGGACCGAAAAGGACGGCAGATTGCCGGTCAACCCCTCGGGCGGGCTCAAATCGAAGGGCCATCCGATCGGCGCCACCGGCGTGTCGATGCATGTGCTGGCGGCGATGCAAGTGACCGGGACTGCCGGCGGCATTCAGGTGCCGGGCGCCGCGCTCGCCGGGGTCATGAACATGGGCGGCGCTGCGGTCGCCAATTTCGTCAGCATCCTCGAACCGCTGCGCGGTTGAGGCATTGCCTGTAGCGCCAGACCGAGCCCGGCAGCGACTATAGTCTCAGGGGGCATCATGGCGACGTTCCGGGCGCTGATGCTGCACGAAGACGGCGGAAAGATCGTCCCGCGCCTCGAGGCAGTCGACGAGACACGGCTGCCGCCGGGCGAGGTCACCGTCGCGGTCGAATATTCGACGCTGAACTACAAAGACGCGATGGTGCTGCAGGGCCTCGGCCGGCTGGTGCGGAATTACCCGCACATCCCCGGCGTCGATTTTGCCGGCACTGTCGAGCGCTCGGATTTGCCTGAGTTCAAGCCCGGCGACCCGGTCATCCTGACCGGCTGGCGGGTCGGCGAGGTGCAATGGGGCGGCTATGCCGAAAAGGCCCGGGTCAAGGCCTCTTGGCTGGTTCGCCGGCCGGAAGGTCTGAGTGCGGCCCAGGCGATGGCGGTCGGCACCGCCGGGTTCACCGCGATGCTGGCGGTCATGGCACTAGAGCGGCACGGGTTGCGTCCCGGCGCCGGCGATGTTCTGGTCACCGGCGCAGCGGGCGGCGTCGGCAGCGTCGCGATTGCGCTGCTGTCGGCGCTGGGCCATCGGGTCGTTGCCGCGACCGGCCGGCCTGACCAGCGTGATTATCTGACGGACCTCGGCGCCGCCGATCTGATCGAGCGCGCGGCGCTGGCCGCAAAGCCGACGCGACCGCTCGACCACGAGCGCTGGGCCGGCGCGATCGACGCCGTCGGCGGCAATACTTTGGCGACGATCCTGACCCAGCTCGAATACCGCGCCAGCGTCGCCGCCTGCGGTCTGGCGGGCGGCAGCGATTTGCCGGCGACGGTAATCCCGTTCCTGTTGCGGGGAGTCAATCTGCTCGGGATCGACTCGGTCATGTGTCCACGCGAGGAGCGGACCGAGGCTTGGCGGCGCCTGGCGCGCGATTTGCCGCTCGACCGCCTGGAACGGATGATCCGTATCGAGCCGCTCGCCGCGGTGCCGGAACTCGCGCCGAAGATTCTAAGGGGCGAAGTCCGCGGCCGGACCGTCATCGACATTAAGGGGTGAACGGGCGGAATTATGAGCGTGTTCGCGCGTTGGCGAGGGATGAAGAAGCGGTCGACCGAACCTGTCGTCCTGACCCCGGCCCAGCGCGGGCAGATTGTCCAGCGGGTCATCGTCGACGGTTGGACGAGCGCCGAGGCCGCCGCGGCGGTTGGCGTGCCCGAGCGCCTGGTCGATGCCTGGGTCGCCGATTACCGGCGCCATGGCATGGCGAGCTTGCGCCATGTTCCGCGCAAGACCGTCGCCGCGGAGATCCTTCGGCTCTGGTTGGGACGACCGGTGCGTGCCGTGTCGCGCACAGTCTCCACCGGCCTGCGCCGACTATCTGCGCGCCAACAGCCAACGAGCCCCTCGTCGCTGGACCGCCTGAACGACGACCGCCGCGGTGGCGGATCGTAGATTTCTTCAATAAGAGGCAGTAAAGGCCGCCGTTTTCTCGCAAGGCAGGTCTGGGCATGCAGCGAACTCCCGACGCTGCCCGGCTAATGCCCCCTTTAGTTTAATTGTCTTTGCTGCCAATATCGGCTTCGTCGGCAACACGCCAAAACCTCCACCTACGACAATAGCTTAGGTTGAACCGAGCCCGCGGTCCTTCGAAATGGCGTTCCCGCCTAACACACACTACCGCCCCGGATTATCTCCACCGGTCCCGTTTCAATAAAGGGGGCAGGCGTTGCCGAGGTCCAGCAAGTATAATCCGTTAGTCGGGAATCTGTTTCCGCTGCGCGACGAGTGGTTTCTCGGCTTCAGCGGAGGCACTTGCCTGGTATTCCTGCTGTATGGCGAAGCTCTATTTGCTCGACTACCCGAACCGGTTTGGCTGGCGCTCATCTTCCTGTGGCTGTTTACCGCCGTGCTCGGGTCGGCGCTATCCACAGTGCGCCATGCCGAGTACCTTGCCATGCGCCTCGGGGAGCCCTACGGGACCTTACTCCTAACCCTGTCGGTGACCTTCGTCGAGGTGACGAGCATTGCCGCCATCATGTTGCATGGAGCCAACAATCCAACCCTGGCCCGAGACACATTGTTCGCCGTGGCTATGATCATCCTCAATGGCATGGTTGGCCTGTCGCTGCTGGTGGGTGGCTGGCGCCATCACGAGCAGCAATACAATCTCCAGGGCGCCAACGCCTATCTCGGGGTGATCATTCCCTTGGCGGTACTCAGTCTGATTATGCCAGATTTTACCGTGACCACCCCGGGCCCGCTCTTGTCCCATCAGCAGGACATCTTTCTCGTGCTGGTGGGGTTGGGCTTGTATTCCACGTTTCTCGCCGTGCAGACCCGACGGCATCGTGGCTACTTCAGGTTTGGCGCAGGCGCGGCCCATGATGCCGGCAGCGCCGATGTCAGCCACCCGGTGATGACATCACGGCCGCTCCCGTTGCTGGCGCATGCCGCTCTGCTGATCACCTATATCCTGCCCGTCGTTTTCCTTGCGGAGCAATTTGCCCATCCCGTCGATTATCTGATCGAGACTTTGCGGGCTCCGGCGGCCTTGGGTGGCGTCATCATTGCCGTGCTGGTCGCCACCCCCGAGGCGATCGGCGCGGTGCGGGCGGCGCTAGCCAATGATCTGCAGAGATCGATCAACATTTTCCTGGGCTCGGTCTTGTCAACCATCGGGCTGACGGTCCCCGCGATTGTGTTGGTCAGCCGGGTGATCGGGAGAGAAATCGTGCTCGGGGTTGAACACTCGGATCTTGTTATGCTGCTGCTAACCCTGGCCGTATGCGTCGTCACGTTCTCAAGTGGGCGAACCAATGTGATGCAAGGCGCGGTGCATCTTGTGCTGTTCGCGGTGTACCTGGCTCTGATCTTCCAGGGTTAAGGCGAAGAGACGCACGGTGCGATAAAACGACGGCTGGAGCGATCACGGCTCGCGGGTCCCTCTTTACCTCGCCTCGCGGCAGGCTCGGGGTAAAGAACACTAAAATTAAAATCCCCGCTTAGATTTATCTTGTGCCGAAGCAATGTTCCGGGCCGGGGAACCGGCGGGCGCGGACATCAGCCGCATAGGCTTCGGCGGCGGCGGAGATCAGCGGCGCCAGTTCCGCATAGCGTTTGACGAAGCGCGGGGTGAACGCGGTAAAGACTCCGAGCACGTCGTCGGTAACCAGGATCTGACCATCGCAGGCCGGCGAGGCGCCGATGCCGATCGTCGGCACCGGGACCGCCTCGGTAATCGCGCGGGCAACCTTCTCGATTGTTCCCTCGATGACGATCGAAAAGGCGCCGGCCTCGGCGATTGCGGTGGCGTCGGCGGCGACCCGTTCGGCCTGGTGCTCGCCGCGGCCCTGGATCTTGAAGCCACCGGCCGCGTTGACCGATTGCGGCATCAGCCCGACATGCCCCATGACCGGAACGCCACGCCGGGTCAGGAAGCGTACAGTCTCGGCCATCTCCTCGCCGCCTTCGAGCTTGACCGCGGCGCAGCCGGTCTCGGCCAGGATGCGCGCGGCATTGCGGAAGGCCTGCTCCGGTGATGCCTGGTAGCTGCCGAATGGCAGATCGACGACAACCAATGCCCGCGCCGATCCGCGCATTACCGCGGCGCCGTGCGCAATCATCATCTCCAAGGTCACCGGCAGAGTGCTGTCGAACCCGTAGACCACCATTCCGAGCGAATCCCCGACCAGCATGAAGTCGACATGCGGATCGAGGAGACGGGCGATCGGCGCCGTATAGGCGGTGAGGCCGACGATCGGCGTGCCCCCCTTGACGAAATCGCCGATGCCGCGCCGGTTGATCCGGCTGGGAGTAGTGGCTGGTGCGCTCATGGCTGTCTCCTCCGCCGGGAATGTAAGTCGGGCGGGCGCCGAGTTACACTACGAGGACGCGGCATCAGGCATGACCGGAGGCTGATACATGAATGACGCGATCGATATTGGGGCTCTGCAGAGCCTCGGCGCCATTGGCCAGCCGCTACGCCGCAAGGAGGATCAGCGCCTGCTGACCGGAAAAGGACGGTTCAGCGATGATTTCATCCTGCCGGGACAGGCCTATGCCGCGATCGTGCGCTCGCCGCACCCGCACGCCCGGATCGGGCTGATCGACACGTGGCGGGCGCAAGCGATGCCGGGAGTGCTGGGCGTGTTTACCGGAGGGGATTGTGTCGACGACGGACTGGCGCCGATCCCCCATAGCCCGGTGCCGTCGACCCGGTACGACATGAAATTGACTGGCCCCGGCGACGGCCCAATCTTTATCGGTCCGCAAATGCTGCTGCCATCGGACAAGGTGCGTCATGTCGGCGAGGCGGTCGCGCTGGTCGTGGCCGAAACCGTGGCGCAAGCCCAAGACGCGGCTGAGGCGATAACGGTCGAATACGAGGAACTGCCCTGGATCGCCCAACTGCAAGATGCGCTGATGCCGGGCGCGCCGGTCGTGTGGGACGAGGCGCCCGACAATGTTCTCGTCGACACCTGGTTCGGCGACGCCGCGGCGACCGAACGCGCCTTTGCGGCCGCCGACCAAATCGTCGAGATGGAGTTCGATATCGGCCGCGTGACCGGCGTCCCAATCGAGCCGCGCGCCGCCCTCGGCCACTGGGATAGCGAGACCGGCCGCTACACCCTGTGGGCCGGCAGCGGCGGCGCGGTGCGGCAGAAGGCCGAACTCGCAGCCGTCCTCGGGGTCCCGCCCGAGCAGGTGCGGGTATTGTCGTTCGATGTCGGCGGCAATTTCGGCACGCGCAACCGGCTCTACGTCGAGTCGGCGCTGGTCGTATGGGCGTCGCGCCGGCTCGGCCGCCCGGTCAGATACACCTCGACCCGGTCGGAAGTGTTCCTCAGCGACTTTCAGGGCCGCGATCTGTTGACCCGAGTCGCGCTGGCGTTGCGCGCCGATGGCCGTTTTCTCGGGCTGCGCGCCGACAATGTCAGCAATGTCGGCGCCCGCTGCGCCTCGCTGTCGCCGCTCAGCAAGGGCTCGGCCCTGGTCACCGGCTCTTACGACATTCCGGCGGCACGGCTCAGGTCGCGTGCAGTCTTTACTAACACGATGCCGACCAACGCCTATCGCAGCTCGGGCCGGCCGGAGGTCACCTATGCGATCGAGCGGCTGGTCGACGAAGCAGCGCGAAGGCTCGGCATCGACCGGGTGGCGTTGCGCCGCATGAACCTAATCGCACCCGAGGGGATGCCGTATCCGAATGCCGTCGGCGCCCGCTACGACAGCGGCACCTATGAAGCCAATATGGATCTGGCGATGCGGATCGCCGATTGGGACGGCTTCGCTGCGCGCCGCCAGCAGGCGGAAGCCCGCGGCAGGCTCCTCGGCCTTGGCCTCGCCAATTATGTCGAATCCTCGATCGGCGCACCGCGCGAGCGCGCCGAGATCACGGTCACCGCGGACGGCCGGGTTCTGGTTGTGATCGGCACCGGGCCGAGCGGGCAGGGGCACGAGACCAGTTTTGCCCAGGTCGTCGGCGCCTTGCTCTCCGTTCCGGTCGAGGCCGTCGACGTCATCATGGGCGACACCGATGTCGTCAGCCTTGGCGGCGGATCGCATTCCGGCCGCTCGATGCGCCATGCCGCGACCCTCTTCGCCAAGGCGGCGCCGGAGCTGATCACCAACGCAAGATCGGTTGCCTCGGAGCTGCTCCGCGTGCCGATGGAGGAGGTGACGTTTGCCGAGGGTCGATTTGCTGCGCCGCGCGAAAACCGCAGCTTCGATTTTTTCGAACTGGCAGAGGAGGCAACGCGATCTGGCCTGAACGGCGAGCTTTCCATCGCCACCGACAACGAAATGCATGATCCGGTCTTCCCGAACGGCTGCGCGGTGTGCGAGGTCGAGATCGATCCCGAAACCGGCGCCGTCGAGATCGCCCGCTATTCGGTGGTCGACGATGTCGGGCGGTGCATCAACCCGCTGATCGTGCACGGTCAGAGCCATGGCGGCATCGCCCAGGGTGTCGGCGAGGCGATGTGGGAGGAGTGCGCGATCGATGCGGGCTCGGGCCAGCCACTGTCGGGCTCGTTCATGGATTACGGCATGCCGCGCTCGGACAATCTGCCGTCCTTTGCGGTGCGGATCGTCGAGGTGTTGTCGCCGACCAACCCGTTCGGCATCAAGGCCGGCGGTGAAGGCGGCTGCACCCCGGCGCTGGCGGTCGTGATCAGCGCCATCCTCGATGCGCTAACCCCGCTCGGCGTGCGCGACCTGACGATGCCCGCGACCCCGCTCAAGGTGTGGAACGCGATCCAAGAGGCGCGGAAACAAGAGTTCTGACGAGCATCGGCCGGTTTTGACGCTAGCGCCCGGCTGGGCCAGCCGGTAGCCGGGTCTCGGCCAAGGCCGCCTCGATTTGCCGGCGCAGATCCGCCGGGCGGAATGGCTTTCTGATTAGCCGGTACGCGCGCTCGTTGCCCCCGATGCCGGCAGGGTCGGCGTAACCGGTGATGAAGACGATCGGCAAATTCGGGCGCGACGCCTCCGCTTGCCGAGCGAGATCGGGTCCGCTCATGCCGGTCATAACGACATCGGTCAGCAATACGTCAATTGTGCCGTTCTGATCGAGTATTTCGAGGGCTGCGTGCCCGCTGGCCGCTTGCACGACAGCATAGCCCAGACCCGTCAAGATCTCGGCGGTCGTGAGTCGTACGGCATCGTCATCGTCGACGACGAGCACGATTGCCTCACTCGTTCTCTGCTCTACCGTCTCGTCGAATCGGACTATCGAAGCCTCGGCCTGAGAGGTCGCGCGGGGCAGGTAGACGTACACCACCGTACCCTTGCCAGGTGTGCTGTCGATCCGCACGTCGCCACCGGACTGATGGGCGGTGCCGAAGACCTGCGACAGGCCGAGACCCGAGCCGGAACTCGGACCTTTAGTCGTGAAGAACGGCTCGAACGCCTTGGCCTGCACCTCTGGCGTCATGCCGCTGCCGACATCACGCACCGTGATCGAGACATAGTCACCCTCGGCGGCTTCTCCCGGACGATGTGGTGACCCGCGATGCACGTTGGCCGTTTCCACGGTCACGACGCCGCCTTCCGGCATGGCGTCGCGTGCGTTGATCACCAAGTTGAGCACGACGAGCTCAAACTGCGTCGGATCGACCATGGCAGGCCACAGATTTGGCGCGAGGCGCGTTTCGATCTGGACCCGAGGGCCCAAGGCGCTTTGCAGCAAGCCCTGCATGCCGGGGATCAGCGTATTCAGACTGACCGCGCGCGGGGATAGCGGCTGGCGTCGGGCAAAGGTCAGCAGATGACCGGTCAGCATGGCGCCCCGCTCAGCTGCAGCACGCATCGCCGTCAGCCGGTCGACCAGCTGTGGATCGAGCGCAGGCGCCTTTCGGATCAAATCGATGTTGCCGATCAGCACGGTCAGCAGATTGTTAAAATCGTGCGCGACGCCCCCGGTGAGCTGCCCCACCGCCTCGATGCGCTGGGCCTGGCGCAGCGCCGCCTCGGCGCGCTCGCGCTCCGCCATTTGTTCGACGAGCCGCCGGTGCGCGTCCTCCGCTGCGTCTTTTGCCGTGCGGTACTCGCCGAGCAGCGCCTCGACCTGGCGTGAGCGCTGCGCCAGCATCAGCAGCAGACCGAAAATAGCCACCGAGGCACCGAGCGCCACCAGCGAAAAGGTCCAAGTCTGCCGTCGCCAAGTCTCGAGTACCCGATTTTGAGCAACCGAGACGTTGACGGCCAGCGGAAACGCCTTCAGCGCGCGGATCGCCAACACCCGACGGCTGCCGTCGATCGGGCTGTCCATGATGACAGTACCGGCTAGGCCGTGCGCCAGGATGTCTTTGAACGGCGGCAAATCGGCATAGCTTTCGCCAATGACAGCGTCGGTGTGGGGGTATCGGGCAAGAACCGTCCCGTCGCGTAGATGCAGCAATATCGCGCCGCTCTCGTTAAGTTCGACGGCCCGGTAGAAATCTTCGAAATAACTGAGATTGAGAAAGGCGATCGCAGCCCCTTCGAACGCCCCGTCATGGGACAGGATCGGGCGCAGCATCAGAGCCGTCCATTGCCCATCCGGCCCGCGCAAAGGGTCGCTGAATTGCAATCCGGTACCGGCGTGGGCTGCTTGCGCCGTGACAAAGGCGCGCGCTTCCGGCGGCGTCTCGCGCATCGGGCCGGGCCGGGATGAAAAAAGAATGTGCCCGTCCCGATCGGTAACCGCTACCTCCTTGACCTGATGCACCCCGGCGATACGCCGCCGCAGCCAGTCATCGTAAGCTCCGGCGTCGATTGGGGGCTTGGCACGCAGCGACAGAAACGACTCGATCGAACTGCGCAGTATGAAGTCGACGGTCTCGACGGCGCGGCCGGTCTGTTCGGCGAAGACCATATCGAGACGCGCCATTTGGTGCTCGGTATCGGCGAGAATCGCGGCGCGGCCGGTCAAGAGCTGATGAACGGTCGCGGCGACGATCAACACGACGACGACAACCGCCAGCGCCTGCAAGGATCGGCTTACCGACAGCGTGCCGCCAAGCCGAGGCGCTGGGTCGATGTCGGGCATCGCGCCGCTCGGCGTCACTTTGGGGCCGGTCAGCCCCGGACCGCGCGCGCCGCTTGGAGGGCTCGCCAGAGCTTTTCCGAGGTCGCCGGCGGCGCGATCGCGGACGCGCCGGCATGGGCCAGCGCATCGTTAACGGCGTTCATCACCGCCGGGATCGCGCCCAAAGTCCCGGCTTCGCCCACCCCTTTGACGCCAAGCGGGTTGCGTCCGGTCAAGGTCGGATTGTTGGAAAGCTCGAACCGGCAGAAATCGTCGGCGCGCGGCATGCAATAATCCTGGAACGAGCCGCTGATCAGCTGTCCGTTTTCCGGATCGTAGACGATATTCTCCA
The DNA here is from genome assembly GCA_963774345.1 of uncultured Alphaproteobacteria bacterium. Lineage (GTDB taxonomy): Bacteria > Pseudomonadota > Alphaproteobacteria > ATCC43930 > CGMCC-115725 > AP-15. The sequence continues at coordinate 30,556 of CAVZFB010000054.1, read as the reverse complement.
TCAGCGCCTGGCCGATACCCTGGACGATGCCACCATGGATCTGCCCCTCGCACAGGAGCGGGTTCAATACGCGACCCACGTCGTCGACCGCGGTGTAGCGGGTCAACGCGACTTCGCCGGTCTCCGGGTCGATCTCGATCTCGCTCAGATGCGCCCCGCTCGGAAAGGTCGCCGAGCCGGCTGGGCCGAAATTGGCCCGCTCGGTAAGACCCGCCTCGATGTCGTTTGGCAGATAGGCCGTGTCGAAGGACTGTCTGGCGACTTCGCCGAGAGTAACAGACCGGTCGGTGCCGGCGATCGCGAACCCGCCATTCTCGAAGACCACGTCGTTGACCGCGGCCTCCATCATATGGCCGGCGATCTTGCGTCCCTTGTCGATCAGCCGGTCGGCGGCGACCACGATCGCGGACCCGGCGAGCTGGGCCGAGCGCGAGCCGAAGGTGCCGATCCCCATCGTCACCAGATCGCTGTCGCCGTAGCGATAGCGGATGAGGTCGGCATCGATGCCGAGTTTTTCCGCACAGGATCTGCTTGAAGGTCGTGCCGTGGCCCTGGCCGTGATCCATGCTCCCCGTCATCAGCACGACCCCGCCGGACGGGTCGAAGCGGATTTCGGCATGCTCGTAATCACGCCCGCCGGTGGCGGCAACGGCGGTCGCTACGCCCATTCCCAGAAGCTTGCCCCGCTTCTTCGCCGCCTCGCGGCGGTCGTCGACGCGGTCGTAGCCGGCCAGCGCCAGGCAATCATCGAGGTTCTTGACGAAATCGCCGGAATCGTAGGTTTGCTGCAGGACTGTCGTGAACGGGATGGCGCTCGCCGGGATCGTATTGCGGCGGCGCAGCTCCACAGGGTCGATCCCCAACTCGCGCGCCGCCTTGTCGATGATGGTTTCGGTGACGTAGATCGGCTCGGGACGACTGCCGCCGCGATAGGGAGCGGTCGTCATCGTATTGGTCAGCGCCGCGACGACCCGGGCGTGAATCGCCGGAATGCCATAGGTGTTGACCAGACAGGCCAGCCCGATCGTCAAGGGTATGGTCGGGCGGTCGGTCGAATAATAAGCGCCGATCCCCGCCTGCCACTGCGCCCGCAATGCGAGAAACCGGCCGTTGCCGTCGAGCGCGAGTTCGGTGTCGACGATGCTGCCCCGGCCCTGCTCGTCGGTCGCCAGCCCCTCGCCTCGTTCGGAAATCCACCGCACCGGCCGGCCAATGACCTCGGACGCCCACAGCGACAGCGCGTATTCCGGATAGCAGCCGCCCTTCATGCCGAATCCGCCGCCCATGTTGTCGCACACCACCCGGAACTGGTGCTGCGGCAGTTTGAAGATCCGGTCGGCGAGCGCGGCGCGGGTGGCGTGCACCGACTGGATCGTGCAGCGGATCGTATAGCGGTCCTGGGCGCGGTCGTATTCGCCGATGCAGCCGCGCGGCTCCATCGAGTTCGCCGTGACCCTGTTGATGCGGATCTCGTCGCGAACGACGCGGTCCGCGCGGGCAAACGCCGCATCGACCGCATCTTTGCTGCCGATTTCGTGAAAGAAGGCCTCGTTGCCCGGGTTCTCGTCCCAAACTGCTGGCGCGCCAGGGGCCAGCGCTGCCGCGGCGGTGACCACCGCCGGCAGCGGCGCGTAGTCGATCTCGATCAATTCGGCCGCGTCCTTCGCCTGGTCCAGGGTATCGGCGACGACGAACGCCACCGGGTCGCCGACATAGCGCACGCGCCCCTGGGCGAGCAGCGGCTGCGGGCAAACGAAAGCCGGGGTCCCATCGCGGCGTCGTCGGCGCACGCCGGGCATCAGGGTGCCGAGACCGCGGCGCTTCAGATCCTCTCCGGTCAGGACAGCGAGCACGCCGGGCGCCGTCCTCGCCCGCCCGACATCGATCGCGAGAATGCGGGCATGGGCATATGGCGAGCGCAGCACGTAGCCGCGCGCGTCGCCGGCTCGACCGGCATCGTCGACATAGCGGCCGCGACCCTGCAACAAGCGCAGGTCCTCCTCGCGTCGGACCGGTTCGCCAATGGCCTGCACGCTCATGTCTTGTACCTCCCGCCCGCGATCACGACTAGTCCACAACGTTGTCGGGCTAGAAGAGATTGTCCTTGCTACCTAGTCTTGTTTTGCTATGATCAAGTCATCGATCCGACTAAGATGGCCAGACGCATCGAGCCCCCCCGACGGCGCCGCTTCTCTGTCCTCAGTCCATCAGCAGGCCGCCGGAGAGGTTGATCGACTTGCCGGTAATATAGGCCGCTTCGTCGGAGGCGAGAAAGGCCGCGATCCGGGCGACGTCGTCGGGCACCGACACACGTCCCACCGGGATCAGCTTTTCCCGCTCGGCCGTTTGCGGCAACCCCCAATGGCGCTGCTGGCCTTCAAGAGCAGTGCGCATCGCGGTGTCGACGACGATCCCGGACAGATCGCGTTGACCCGGATGCCGTGCGGCGCCATCTCGCGTGCCAATGCCTGGGTCAGGCCGATCACCGCGAACTTGGTCGCGCTGTAGCCGGCGAAATAGGCGGCGCCGGCCTTGCCCGCCCACGAGGCGAGATTGACGACCGAGCCGGAGCGCCGCGCGATCATATGCGGCAGCACCGCCCGGCTCGCGATAAAGACTCCCTCGACATTGACCCTCAGCATCGCCTGCAGGATGTCGAGCGGCATCTCCAGCGCCGGCCCGGTCCAGGCGATACCGGCGTTGTTGACGAGCAAGTCGATCTCGCTCGAAGCGGGTGAGGGTGGCCTCGACCGCGTGCTCGACGGCCTCGGGCGAGGTCACATCGGCCATGACCGCGAGTCCGCCGATCTCCGCCGCAACCGCCCGCGCGGCGGCATCGTCGCGGTCGAGCACGGCCACCGCCATTCCCTCGCGCGCCAGCCGTCGTGCGATCTCGCGCCCGATCCCGCCGCCGCCACCCGTGACAAGCCCGACCCGACCGTTCAGCGCGTACATCACAGCCTCCGATTCACTCTGATGAGAGCCGGAGAAGCCGGCCCAAATCGAGGTCGTCTTTAGGCTCGAGCATGTCGCGGTCGGGTCATTCACAATCCGAAATCTTTACCGACGCCAATCTTACGCACCGAGATCCAGCGCGTAGACTTCCCGCTCCTCCCGCACTCCGCGCAGCTGGTGCCGACCGAGAGGTAGCAGACGGCGGTTGTGGGTGACGGCGTCGGCGAACTCGGCCGAGACCAGCACTTTATGGCCCAATGGCTCGCAAAGGGTCTCGATGCGGGCGGCTTCGTTGACCGCCGGCCCGATCACCGTGAAGTCGAGGCGGTCGGTCGCACCGACATTGCCATAGAGCACCTCGCCCAGATGAAGCGCCAAGTCAACCGCAGCAACCGGCTTGCCGGCAGTGCGCCGCGCGTCCATTCAACTCGCTCGATCGCCCGCCATCGCCTCAACCGCGGCGTCGAGCGCACGCCACAGGTCGCGTCGCGCGCTGCGTCCGCGAACGGGAAAATCGCAAGCATCCCGTCGCCCATGAACTTGAGTACCTGGCCGCCGCGCGCCCGCAGCGAAGCAGTCAAGGTTTCGAAGATCTCGTCCAACATTTCGATGACGGCGAGACCCGGCGTGGTGTCGGCGATGGCGGTAAAACCGCGGATATCGGCGTACCACAGCACGGCGCGGATGCTCTCCACCGAACCGCGCGCCACCGCTCCGGCATGGACGCGCTTTCCGGCGTCGGCGCCTAAATAGGCGGCGAGGAGACCGGAGGCGATGGTATGGCCGGCGTCGGCCATCAGCGCCAACGATGCCGCCGGGAGCACGGCTTGCAGCAGCAATATGTCGTCATCGCGAAAGCCGTCGGGCAGGTCAGTGGTGAAGGAGAAGCCAACCCCCGTTCCACGCGACGGATCGCCGTGCATACCGAAGGCGATGACCTGGGCGAAATAATCGGTGCCGCCGGCTGCCGAGAGGCCCCTGAGAACCACGAAATCGAGTTGCGCTTGAGGTCCCGACAACCTGCGTCGCAGGCACAGCAAGGGCTCTGCACCCAGCGGCGCTGTCCCCTGGCTCATCAGGTAGGCGAAGGGGCTGTCCAGCCAGTTCTGCTCGTATTCGCTGCCGCGCTCGTATTGCTCGGGCCGCGTAGCGTTGAGGTCGCGGCGCCACGTAAATCCATAGCCGCCCCATTGCGGATGCAGGGTGCGCATCCCGGCAAAGACGCGCCACAGCGGAACGCCGGCCCCAACGAGCCGCTGGCACAGGCCATCCAACAGCACGTCGGCCGGCGTTCCGTCCAGTCCCCGGCGCACCGCCCACACATGCAATTCGACGATTTTCTGTCCGAGTGCGCTGTCGAAGCTCGCGGGTCGTACCCGCGCCTGAAACGAAGGTCCGTCGCTCATCGGAGGCAGCCCCTGGCCGTTGGCTCCAGTTAATAGCTGCGCATCGTGCGCGCCTTCGGCAAATCGTTTTCGCCGGCCGTCTCGATTTCGTCCTTGCATGATGCTAAGCCGAGCCGACCGCTAACCGGAGGCCAAGCGTGCTCGACCGCATTCTGCTGACCAACGACGACGGCATCGACGCGCCCGGCCTCGCGGTTCTCGAGCGAATTGCGGCTGAGCTCGCTCGCGAGGTGTGGGTCGTGGCTCCCGAGCACGACCAAAGCGGCGTTTCCCACGCGGTCAGTCTGCACCATCCGATCCGCATCGCCGAGCGCGGCCTGCGGCGCTGGGCCGTCAGCGGCACGCCCGGCGATTGCGTCGTGATGGCCGTCAGCCATCTGATGAAGGCGTCGGCGCCGCAACTGTTGCTGTCCGGGGTCAATCGCGGCGCCAATCTCGGCATCGAAACCGTGTTCTCCGGCACGGTCGGCGGGGCGATGACCGGGATGATGCTTGGCATTCCGGCGATCGCACTGAGCCAGGCCTGGACCGATCGCGCCCATGTTCGCTGGGACACGGCGGCCACGCTCGGCCCGCCGATCGTGCGCCGGCTGTGGGATATCGGCTGGAGTGCGGGCACCTGCCTTAGCGTCAACTTTCCCGACCTCCCGCCCGATGAGGTAGGACCGCTGACCCTTGCCCGGCAGGGCGCCGGGACCGTCCAAGGCATGGATGTCGAGGCGCGAACCGATCCGCGCGGCCTGACCTATTATTGGGTGGGCTTTCGTCGTGGCGAGCGCGACCAAGGTCCCGAAAGCGACATCAAAGCACTGGACGCCGGCTGCATCACCGTCACCCCGCTGCGCTACGACCGTACCGACGACGAGGCCTACGCGATCTTGGGGCGGTCCTTGCCGCGCTGATGGCGCGTCGCCAGCCTATCGCGCGGCGGTCAGAGGAGGGGTGTATCCGGTTCCAGTCCGAACAGAACCCGGCCGGTGGTCGCCATCACGCGCGGCTGGACGCCGATGTGCTGTGTGATCGCATGCACATCGCGAAATGCACGTTCCAGCGGGCAGCTCGTGTAAAGCGCGCTCGCGCCAGCCCCAATGTAGAGGAGGTCGATTGCCTGGACAGCGCTCGATACGGCGTTCGAAGCGGCCAGCCGCACCTGCGCCCGCGCCTCGATCGGGGCCTCGCCGGTCGCGGTCACGATGCTCCACAGCTGCTCCAGGCGTCAGCCGTCCGCCGCTGCCAGACCGCTCCTGTACGTGATAATCGGGTGTAGCACGGCAGAGGCAAAGCCCGCGGGTGGGGCACTATCGCAGTTCTCTCGGCCAGGCGAGCACGGCGTCGCGGGCGGCGGTAGGGGTTCCGAGATGGTCCGCATCGACCGTGACGTAACGGTTCAACGGGTTGGCGGGCGCCCGACTGAAGGCATAGTCCGGCGCAGTCTGAGTGCGATCCGCCGTGCCGGCGACCCATAAGAGCGGCGCGCGCAGCCGGCTCGTGTTGTCGAGCATGTTGGCGGGGCCGGTCGGATCAAAAAACTCAGGTAGATCGCCGCCGTCGTATTGACCGAGAACGACCCGCGGATATTCATGTCGATGAAGCTGGCGCGTTCATCGCCGCGGCCGGCGACGACCATCGCCCGTGCCTGAGCGACGCTCTCCGCGATCTGGGGAAAGAGGCGTACCAGCCGCTCCGGCGACCCGTTCGGGGCGAGCGCGATGATGCCGGCCAGACCGGAGCGCCGGGCGCCGAAGGCGAGCGCCGCGGCCCGCCCTCGCTCATACCGGCGACGACGATCGCGCGGGCGCCGCGGTCGGTCAGCCGCGCGATCGGCGCCTCGAGCTCGGCCAAGCACTCGAGGAGCGGCCGGTCGCGCCTGCGCCGATACGACCAGCACATCTCCGGCCGCTCGACCAGATACCCCGCACCCTCCATTGCCGCCGCGAGCAGGGCGATGGTCCCATCCGGCGAGTTGGTGTTGCCATGCATCAGGACCACGCCAACGGTCTGCGCCGAGACCGGCGCGGCCATGCCGATGACCGCTGCGAGTGTCACCAGCCCCGCCAACAATCGTCTCATGCCGGGTCTCTCTTGCTTAGATCCTCACGGTCTCGGCGCCCGATGGTTCGTAGGGCGGGTGGAGTGCAGCGCACCCCGCCGGTTCGGTGAGCTCAAGGCGGGTTATACCCGCCCCGCCCTACGCTTGCTGCCGCCCCGACTGCCCCCGTGTTTCTCAATCGAGCAGGCTCGGGTTTTCGGTGAGCAGCTTCCGCGCTATCGGTTGCAGATTGTAAGGAGCGGCGAGGCGCTCGATGATGTTCGACGACCGATAGACGATGCGTCTCGCGACGAGACCGCCCGAAACGCCGTCGCTGATCGCCGCATGGACGGTGTTCCGCCCATCGAAAATGAACGTGCGTAGGAACTGCTTTTCATCGGAAGTGAGCGTGCGCAAGGTTTTCAGAGTAACTCGGCGCACCCGCCGGTCATCGAGGCGGTTGCCGATCGCATGGAATGTGGCGGAAAGGCCGTAGGCAGCGAGCAGGCTTATCGAGGCCACGAACGCGCCGCCGAGGTATCCCCGATGCAATTGTCGGAACTCTGCAACCCCGATCCGATGGGCGATCGAATTGGGAAGGAACAGCAGCAAGGTGGAGGCGATCAGCGCCGCAACGTAGATTGGCACCCCGGCCTTGATTACAGCGGCGATGACTGCGCCAACGGCTTCGAACATACCCGGTCCTTTAAAGCCGACCTGCGGTGGAACGAACGAACGAACCAGATTTTCCGGCCAATTAGCGCGTGATAATCCGGTTCCCGCTTACCATCGAACCTCAGCCAATTTGAGGAGACGATAGGGCATCGGCGGCGTTGTCGTCGCCGCGATGGCGAGGCGCTCGTGAATTGATTTCAGGACAAAGCGTCGGTTGAAGCGCCAGGCGAAGGCGCCGAGGTAGCGCGGCAGATGCTTGGCGCCGACCACCCGGTGGGTGGCGAGCAGGCTGTTCTTGATATTGGCGAGCATGGTGTTGGCCCAGCGGAAAGCGGGATGGCGCGCGGCGGCGCGATCGGAGCCGGTGACGTGGCGCTCATGGATGATGCCCGGCTGCTCGGCAATGCAGCGAAACCATTGGCCGCCGTCGCTGACGACAGTCGTTCCGGCCGCGACACGGGCGCAGAGACGTTTGGTTTCACCCGCCTGGAAACCGCGCACGACCTGGAGGCGGGTGTGCAGCGGGCGGCCATCCGCGGAGGTCTCCACGGCAATGATAAAGGGCGTATGGCCGCGCCGGCCGCGTCCGGCACCTTCGCCGGTGCGTTCGCCGCCGATATAGGCGTCGTCGATCTCGATCCGCGGCCCGGCGGCGCCAAGCTGGTACCGGCGGTCGCGCTCGATCATCGCCTGCATCAGCTTGTGCTGGACCCGCCACGCGGCATTGGTCGAGACCCCGAGCCGGCGGCCCAGCTCGATGTTGGACAGGCCCTTCTTGCCCTGAGCCAGCAGATGCATGGCGCGAAACCATACCCGCATCGGCAGCTTGGTGCCCTGCAGGACGGTGCCGGCGATCAGCGACGACTGATACCGACAGCACCGGCATTGCAGCAGTTGACGGTCGCGGATCTCGCAATACTCTGCTGCCGCGCACCGCGGACACTTGAAGCCCTCTGGCCAGCGCCAGGCGAACCACGCTTTTCGGCAGGCCTCCTCGTCCGGATAGAGCCGCTCGAAGGTCTCGTCCGAGAGGCCCTTCTGGTGTTGCACGCGATTGCGAGGCATCGATCTCGTCCTGAAAATCTACGTGTTTTCAGGATCATAATACTTCGATCCTCGGCTGAGTGTCGATGGTAAACAGGATCCGGTTTATCGCGCGCGCGGACTGTCTGCCACTTACGATCCCTCCCAATGATTGCGGGACCACCCAAACCCCAATTGCGGCCAATCCGTTGGCAGTATCGGCGCGATCGAATTCGACCGTGTCGCCCTCAGCAAGGGCTTCGAATTGGGGGCCTTCGATGTCGTAAGCATGGAAAAAATAGTCACCTTCAGCAGCCTTGATGAATCCGAAACCTCGGTCTCGGAAGAGGCGCTTCACAGTTCCTCTTTTTCGCAATTTGGCATTCACTTCTTGCAGGTACCGATCGATCTTCGCGACAGCTTCGCGGTATTCCAGCCGAAAGAACTCCCGGTCTGTGCGGACGCGGAACTCGGCAAGTAGGACATGAACATTCGATTCTGTTGTGGTCGCGTCACGCACGCGCCACAAGTGTCGAACGCCGAAGGGATCAACAATACCGGTCGCAGCATTGATTTCATTGACCCGCTTAGTGATCTCACGGTTCGACCGGCCGATTTTTAAGAGAGTTCCGATCATTACGGTTGCTCAGTAGGTAGAGGTATCCCGCTCCTGCTTCTTCGGGAGGAGCCTGTTGGCCAAGAAAATAGCGTAACGCTGTCACCACGCCTCCGCGCTGAAGGCGTTCACGGGCCGCTTCTGCTTCAGTTGCAGCACCAATCTTTATAGCTGATCGCCAGTTGTCCAGGTCGCGGACGATCAGGCCCAACCGGCGTACGTTGGGCAACCCAAGCCGCTCCCAAACCAGAAACCAGTCTGGCTGATCCTGTCTACGTGAGCGATTGAAAAGGCCCTTCACCTCACTAATGGCGGCTAAGAGCGCTTCTGAAACTCTAGCTTCGCCGGTCAGGGCGATATTCACTGTCGTTGCTGCTGTGACATAGCGCTCTTCGACTTCTGGCTTCGGCGGAACCATCCCAAACGCCAGATTTGGATTTCGGCGGTTGGTTCGGTTTAGGGAGATAGCCATGTTGGACAGAGCGCTTCTAAATCCGTTCCTAAATCACGATCCGCTCGGCCTCGTCGAGGCTGACCTCATCCCGCCGCCGGTCGTAAAGGTGCGTCGTGCGCGTCGAGGCATGGTTCGCCATTGCCGCAGCTTTCTCCAATGTGCCGCCGTTCTTCAGATAAGCGGTGATCCCCGTCGCCCGGAAGCTGTGGTTGCCGAGCTTGGTTGCGATGCCGGCCGCCGTAGGGCGCCTGCGGATCATCACATAGGCGTTCACCGGCAGCAGCCGAGCGCCGGATGCCGATTGACGGGGAAAGGGCGACCAACTCATTCATGAGCGCATCACGGTATTCCAGTTGATTTCGTAGCCGGATGCCTCAAGCTCGCGGCCGAGCTTTTGTTTCCAACCTCCGGACGTGTCGAACGTCTCATAGACAACGCCGCCAAAGTCGGACGGAATTTCGAGCTCACCACGCTTCAGCGCGCACACTTGCTTTCGTCCAAGGCGCCCGATGAAATAGCCCAGTTCTAGGATCACGTTTTGACGTGCACGAGGGCTGGGCGTTCCGCCCTTTACACACCCTTCGTCATCCGGGGTCAGTAGTACGACGGCAAAGCCTACAGCGCCATGAGCCTCGACCTTTTCAATCACGGTGCCACCCTCATTAGCTATCTCGTTAAGGATGATGGGCTGCAATCCCAGCGTCTGGATGAACCGCGCGACTGCTTCGCGCGCGCCCTCATCATGGCCGTGGACCACGAATATCTTTGACCGATCCTCTGAGCCCACGGCTTTGCCTGATGCTGAAACTGCCGGGACCGCATCCGGATACAATTCGAGGCGCTCCACTAAGGATTTCAGTTTTGTAATCTGACGATCGACCGTCTCTTCGAGAATCGAAAATTCGTCTGCCTCGTTATCTGCCGCCCGCGATGGCAATGCGACGCGCCTATATTCTCGTGCCAAACTTTCATTGGTGTAAAGCTGTAATAGAAGATCGAGATTATAATCTCGCCATTTACCTGCATCGATTTTGTACACCTCCCTATCTTTATGAGATTGGATCGACCGAGCTTGCAGTTCTTTGCCGCGGTCAATGCGGGTGCGTAACTTGGCAGTCACCTCGGCGCGTGGTCGGGCGAGCGCGAGAGGGACAAGTGCTGGAACCGGTTGATGGGAACGAGCCATAAAAGTGTCCTTAGACTATCCGACAGGCACGTTATTATACACAAAGCAAACCGGGAAGCCGGCTACCTGTAGGCAGCGGTGCGATATTCGGTCCGTCAGCACCGCGGGGCGGCGGCGCGGCGCAGGCGGTCGTTGATGGCGCGGCCGAGGCCGTGCTCGGGGATTGGGCTGACCGCGATCCCGGTGAACGGGGAGCGGTCAAGTTGGCGGAGCATTGAAAACAGGTTGGCGGCGGCCTCGGCTAGGTCGTTGGTGCGGCTGAGCCATGATACTTCGGCGAAACCCGGTGGGGCGTCGGGGCCGAAGGCTAGGAGGGCCTCGCCGGGACGGGCGTCGGTTGCTTCGAGACGCAGGGGCAGCGACGGCGCGTAGTGGCTCGGCAGCATGCCGGGGGAACGCGCCGGGCCGGCGGAGGGCATCGCGATCGGGCCGAGGAACTCGGTCAGCGCTTCTAGGGTGACGCCGCCGGGGCGGAGCAGGGCAGGGGTCTCGCCCGACAAATCGAGCACCGTCGATTCGAGCCCAATCGGTGGTGCGGCCATCGTCGAGGATCAGCGCCACCCGGTTGCCGAGTTCGGCGTCGACATGGGCCGCCTCGGTCGGGCTGACCCGCCCCGAGCGGTTGGCCGAGGGGGCGGCGATCGGCCGTCCGGTTGCGCGGAGCAAGGCTTGCGCTGCCGGATGAGCGGGGGCGCGGATCGCCACCGTGTCGAGCCCGGCGCTCGCCAATAGTGACAGCCCGCTGTCGCTGCGGCGCGGCAAGACGAGGCTCAGCGGTCCCGGCCAGAATTGCGCGGCAATGCGGCGCGCCCGCACATCGAATATGGCGACGGATTCGGCCTCTGCGAGACCAGGAACGTGGACGATCAACGGGTTGAAGCGCGGCCGGCCTTTGGCCTCAAAGATCGCGGCGACCGCGCGATCATTGGTCGCGTCGGCGCCGAGCCCATATACGGTTTCGGTCGGAAACGCGACGAGCTGTCCGGCGCGTAACAGCCGGGCGGCATGCGCGATTGCCGACGGGCTGGCCGGGAGGATCGCCGCGGACATGGGCTCACTCTCGCCCGCGGCAGGCAGTCCTGCAACCCCACGACCTGCGCAAGGGGTTCGGGAACTTGGGCATTGACATCCCGGCGGCCAGGCTTAGATTAGAACGATCCTAAGAATATTTCTAATCTATACCGTCCGAGGAGCGAGTGATGGACTCGAAGACCAAGCTGACGACCGCGGCCGGCATCCGGGTCGGCGACAACCAGAACAGCATGACCGTCGGCCCGCGCGGGCCGCTGCTGATGCAAGACCGACCGTCTTTTTCCCAGGATTGATGATCTTACAGACGGTCCGGGAAAGCAGCAGCACACGATCGGAGCGAAACATGGACGCAAGGATACACGACGAAAGCGCGGCCAAGTGCCCGGTCGCGCACAGGATTGAGGCCAAGTCTAACCGGGACTGGTGGCCGAACCGGCTGAACCTTCAGATTCTCCACCAGCATTCCCCTTTGTCCAATCCAATGGGCGAGGCGTTCGATTATGCCCAGGAATTCAAGAGCCTCGACCTGAGTGCCGTGATCAAGGATCTGCATGCGTTGATGACGGATTCGCAGGATTGGTGGCCGGCCGACTTTGGCCATTACGGGGGTCTGTTCATTCGGATGGCTTGGCATCTCGCCGGCACGTACCGCATCGGCGACGGCCGCGGCGGCGCCGGAGCCGGGCAGCAGCGCTTCGCGCCGGTCAACAGCTGGCCGGACAATGCGAGCCTCGACAAAGCGCGCCGGCTGCTGTGGCCGATCAAGCAGAAATACGGCCGGAAACTCTCCTGGGCCGACCTGATGATTCTGGCGGGCAACGTCGCCTTCGAGTTCGATGGGTTTCAAGACGTTCGGTTTCGGCGGCGGGCGGGCGGATGTCTGGGAGCCCGACGACAGCATCTATTGGGGCCCGGAAGGCAAGTGGCTCGCGGACGAGCGCTACAGCGGCGATCGCGATCTGCAGAACCCTCTCGCCGCCGTACAAATGGGTCTGATCTACGTCAACCCGGAAGGGCCGAACGGCAACCCCGATCCGCTCGCGGCGGCCAGGGATATTCGTGAAACCTTCCGCCGCATGGCGATGAACGACGAAGAAACCGTGGCGCTGATCGCCGGTGGTCACACCTTCGGTAAGACCCACGGCGCCGGTGATCCGTCACTGGTGGGCCCGGAGCCGGAAGCCGCCCCCATCGAGCAGCAGGGCCTCGGTTGGAAGAGCCGGTTTGGCACGGGTAAAGGGGCTGATGCGATCACCGGCGGCCCGGAAGTCATCTGGTCGCAGACGCCGACGAAGTGGAGCAACCACTTCTTCGAGAACCTGTTCGGCAACGAGTGGGAGCTGACCAAGAGCCCAGCCGGCGCCTGGCAGTTTAAGGCGAAGAGCGCCACCGCGACGATTCCGGACGCCTTTGACCCGTCGCAGCGGCACGTGCCGACGATGCTGGTCACCGACCTCTCGCTGCGGGTCGACCCTGCTTACGAAAAGATCTCGCGGCGCTTCTACGAGCATCCGGACGAGTTCGCCGATGCGTTTGCCCGGGCGTGGTTCAAGCTGACGCACCGCGACATGGGCCCGATCGTGCGCTATCTCGGCCCACTGGTTCCGAAGGAGACGCTGATTTGGCAGGACCCGATCCCCGCGGTGGATCATCCGTTGATCGGGGAAGAGGACATTGCGGCTCTGAAGGCGAAGATCCTCGCGTCTCGCCTGTCCGTGTCGCAGCTGGTGTCGACGGCCTGGGCGTCGGCGTCGACGTTCCGCGGCTCCGATAAGCGCGGTGGCGCGAACGGCGCGCGCATTCGCTTGGCACCGCAAAAGGACTGGGAGGTCAACCAGCCGGCTCAGCTGGCGGAGGTGCTGCCGACGCTCGAAGCGATCCAAAGGGACTTCAATGCCTCGCAGTCCGGCGCAAAAAAGGTTTCGCTTGCCGACCTGATCGTTCTCGGCGGCTGTGCGGCGATCGAAAAAGCCGCGAAGGACGCTGGGCACGACGTGAAAGTCCCGTTCACGCCGGGGCGCATGGATGCGTCGCAAGAGCAAACCGATGTCGAGGCTTTCGCTCCGCTCGAGCCGACTGCGGACGGCTTCCGCAACTATCTGCGCGGGGAGCAGGGTTTGTCCGCCGAAGAGCTGCTGGTGGATCGGGCGCAATTGCTGACCTTGACGGCGCCCGAGATGACGGTTCTCGTCGGCGGCCTGCGCGTCCTCGGCGCAAATGCCGGGAAGTCCACGCGCGGCGTCTTTACCAAGCGGCCGGACAATTTGACGAACGACTTCTTCGTCAACCTGCTCGACATGAGCACGCAATGGCAGCCGTCCGCGAACTCCGAAGGCGTGTATGAGGGGCGCGACCGGAAGACGAATGAGGTCAAATGGACTGGCACCCGGGTCGACCTGATCTTCGGTTCGCACTCGCAGCTGCGGGCCCTCGCGGAGGTCTATGGGTGCGCGGACTCGAAGGAGAAATTTGTGAAAGACTTCGTGGCGGCGTGGACCAAGGTGATGAACCTCGATCGCTTCGACCTCGCCTGACCTCTCCCGGGCAATGGTCTTACCGTCCCGCATCGACCTCTGCTAAAGCTCGGGTTGATGGCGGGACGGGTGATCACGATAGCGCAGCGCAAGGGCGGCGCCGGCAAGACGACCTTGGCCGCGCAGCTGGCGGTCGCTTGGGCGAGCTCGGGCGCGCGCGTCGCGCTGCTCGACATCGACCCGCAGGGCAGCCTCACCGCCTGGGTCGGGTTACGCCGGGAGCGGCTCGGCGAGACGGCGATCGGCTTTGAGTTTGCGGCGGTGCCCGGCTGGCGCGCCGAGCAATGGATCGCGGATCGCGCCCGAGAGGCCGACTTCGTCGTCGTTGACGGGCCAGCGCACATCGAGACTGAGGCGCGCATCGCGGTGCGCGCCGCGGGGCTGGTGCTGATCCCGGTCCAGCCCTCGCCGCTCGATCTGTGGGCGACGGAAGCCACCCTAGCAATGGCGCGCGACGAGCGCCGGCCTGTCCTTGCCGTGCTCAACCGGATCGCGCCGCGTTCCACCGTCACCGAACGTATCGCCGCCGAACTTTCCCAAGCCGGCGCGCCGGTCGCGGCCGCCCGCATAGGCAACCGTGTCGCCCTCGTTCATGCGATGACCCAGGGACTGGGTGTTCTCGAAATCGCCGCCACCGGCCCCGCCGCCGCCGAGATCACGGCCCTCGCGGCCGAGATCCGTGGATAGTTAGCGCCAGAGCTGGCGGCTGGCGAGGGCGGCGCCTTGGGCCAACGCTTCGAGCTTGGCCCAGGCGATTTGTGGGTGGACGCGCCCGCCGAGCCCGCAATCGGTCGAGGCGATAACCCGCTCTCGGCCGACTGAATTGGCAAAGCGCAGGATGCGCTCGGCGACCAGCTCGGGATGCTCGACCACATTGGTGGCGTGGCTGATCACGCCGGGTAGGATGATCTTGTCGTCTGGCAATTTGACCTCCTGCCACACCTTCCACTCGTGCTCGTGGCGGACGTTGCCGGCCTCGAATGAATAGGCCTGGGCGTTGACCGCCAGCATCACATCGACGATGTGGCGCATTGGGATGTCGGTCGTGTGCGGGCCGTGCCAGCTGCCCCAGCACAGGTGATAGCGGATGCGATCCTCAGGCAAACCGCGCAGCGCGTGATTGAGCGCCTCGATCCGGATCATCGTGAATTTCTTGTAGTCTTCGACGTTGGGCTCGGGATCGATCATGTCCCAGCCAGTCGCGGTCGCCGGATCGTCGAGCTGCAGGATTAGCCCGGCATCGAGGATGGCTTTGTATTCCTCGCGCATCGCCTCGGCCCAGGCGTAAAGGAACTCTTCGTCGCTGTCGTAATAGGTGTTGGGAATCCGGTAGGCGCTGCCGGGTGCCACGGAAGTCATGAAACCTTCGGCAGCCCCGGCTGCCGCTAATGCCGCTTTGAAATTGTCGATGTCGGCCTTGATCGCATCCTGACCGGTGTAGCTCAGCGGGCCAACGCAGCGCGGCCCGGTGCTGGGCCGGGGACCCATGAAGACGCCAGAGATCGGGTCGGCATAGGCGGTGGCAAACCGCACCCGATCGCGTCGGCGAGCGGCGTTGTTCAGCACGATCTCGCCGGGGCGGGCGGGTCGCGGGGTCATATGGTCGAGGCTCGGCCCGCCGAGTTCGAGCCCGCCGAGGCGCAAAAACGCGTAGTTCCACCACGCGCCATAGTTGATGCGATGCCCCATCGACTTGCCGAACTCGCCGTCGCCCGGAACGTCGATACCGAGCTCCTTTTGATGACGCACGACGTCGTGGACCGCGGTTCGCAATATCTCTTGAATTGCCTGCTCATCGGTCGTTTCGCCGGCCTCGCGCGCACGGTTCGCCTCAATCAGCTGGTCCGGCCGCGGCAAGCTCCCGACATGGCTGGTCAGGATGTGGTCGGAGCTGGTCCTCATGCACGGCTCCAGAGCTGCCGGCTCGCCAATGCCGCGCCATGCGACAGCGCTTCGAGCTTGGCCCACGCGATTTGCGGGTGAACACGCCCGCCGAGCCCGCAATCGGTCGAGGCGATGACCCGCTCCCGGCCGACGAGATTGGCAAAGCGCAGGATGCGCTCGGCGACCAGCTCGGGATGTTCGACCACGTTGGTGGCGTGGCTGACGATCCCCGGCAGGATGATCTTGCCATCGGGCAATTTGACCTCCTGCCACACCTTCCATTCGTGCTCGTGACGGACATTGCCGGCCTCGAACGAATAGGCTTGGCAGTTGACCTTCAGCATGACCTCAACGATGTCGCGCATCGCGATGTCGGTCACGTGCGGGCCATGCCAGCTGCCCCAGCACAAATGAAAGCGGATGCGATCCTCGGGCAGGCCGTGCAAGGCGTGGTTCAGCGCCTCGACCCAAATCGTCGCGAGTTTGCGATAGTCTGCAACTGTCGGCTCGGGATTGACCTGGTCCCAGCCTTCGGCAATGCACGGGTCGTCGAACTGCAGGACGAGGCCGGCATCGACGATCGCCTTGTATTCCTCCCGCATCGCCTCGGCGCAGGCGTAGAGAAATTCCTCGTCGGTCTTATAGTATTTGTTGCCAATCCGCGCGCAGCTCGCCGGCGCGACCGCGGTCATAAATCCTTCCTCGATCCCGGCCGCCGCCAAGCCGGCTTTGAAGCGAGCGATGTCGGCCTTGATCGCATCGTGACCGGTATAAGCCAGTGGGCCGACACAAATCGGCGCCGGGGGCCGCGGCCCGGTGGTGATGCCGGAGTCAGGATCGTTATAGGCCGCGGCGAACAGGGTGCGGTCACGGCGATCGCCAAAGCTGGTCAACACGATCTGGCCGGGGCTGGAACGGCGCGGCTGCATGTCGTAGAGCGAATTATCGCCGGCTTCGATGCCGCCGAGGCGCTGCCATGAATAGCGCCACCACGAGCCGTAATTGACGCGCTGGCCCATCGGCTTGCCGAACTCGCCATCGCCGGGGATGTCGATGCCGAGTTCCTTCTGGTGGCGCACAACCTCGGCGACGGCGTTGCGCAGCGTATCTGCAAGCGCACTCTCGTCATTCGCCGCCCAAGCCGCGATCAACGCGTCCGGGCGCGGCAGGCTGCCGGCATGGCTGGTCAGGATATGGTCGGAGCTGTTTCTCATGGTTCCCCCCTGATTTGAGCCGGGCCTCGGATCGACAAGGCGGGCCGAGCCCTTGCTTCGGAGGCAATTGTAGCACTGGGTGGCCGATTTCGACACGCATGATTGTGCCCAATCTTCGCCCACTACATTGCCCACTTGATTTATGGGCACGATTAAAGTTGACCGGCGGCTTCGCATCCGCTTCACTCGGATTGTGGGAAATTGCGAGGTTGTGAGATGAGCGAGGCTCTCTTGCGCCACATCGCCGAATACTGCCGTCGCGCCGGCATGGCGGAATCCACCTTCGGCCGCCTCGCCGTGAATGACGGCAAGCTCGTCTCCCGGCTTCGCCTAGGCGGCCGGGTCACCACCGATACGGCGGAGCGCGTGCACGCTTTCATCGCCCTCAAACCCGAACCTCAGGTCAACGGTGTGCCGGTCCTGGCGCCGATTGCCACGCCGTCGCCCACGGTTGGGGGCGCTCGAAGCTTCCGCTTTTACGACAATCGCCAGAAATATCTGCTCTTTGTCACCACTTGTGGCGAGAAATGGGCAATCGCCCAACGAGTGGGCATGGAGCTAGCCAATATCCACCCGCGTCCGCCCGCGTTGCGCCTATTCGATGCCGGCACCGGCGACGGCACGGTGCTGACGCGCACGATGCGCGCCCTGCACCACCGCTTCCCGACGATGCCGTCTTATATCGTCGCCAAGGAAATCAGTCTCGAAGACGTTCGGCTCGCGCTCGAAAAGATGCCGGACCGGCTGTTCGAGCATCCGGCGACGGTGTTGGTCATGACCAACATGTACTACGCCGAGGCGCCGTGGCTGACGCCGAACTCGGTCACCGCGGCGACGAGCCTCGTCTGGCACGAGCTGGAGCTGACCGGCAATACCGCGCATGATTTCGAAGTGCAGATCGGCGATCTGCAGGGTTTTCTTGGCGAGCATTGGCGCGCGCGGATCAGCGCCGGCACCGGCAATCCGGTCTATGAGAAACCGGTCGTGCTGGTGATCTATCGCGAAGACCACAAATTCCTGCTCGATCAGGTGCGCCCGCGCCGCGGGTTCACCCGCGCCGAATACGATCTCGTGATTGCATCTCAGCCCTATCGCGCCCGCGCTCCGGTTGAATTCAAGGCGCGCCGGATCGTCGCCCCACTGGCGCGCAGCCTCGCGCCCGGCGGGCGCCTGATCGCCATCCACTCGCATGGCCACGATCCGGGTCTGGAGATCATCCAGCGGATCTGGCCGGGCGAAGACCCTTTCACTACTGACCGCCACGCATTGTTGCGGGCGACCAAGGCCGAGCTCGGCAGCGCCGGCCGCACTCTCAATTTCGGCGCCTACGCCGATGCGCGCTCGCTGTTTCGCTACGACATGCACACCTTGCCGAGCGAGATCAGCGAGACGATCGGCACCTCGACCTTGTTCGCCGCATGGAACGCCGCGGTCTATGTCGCGCAAATCGAGGACGAGCGCCTGTCGGGCGCGATCAGCAGCGGCGCCTATCTCGAAGCGACCAAGGAGGTGCTGCGCCAATATGGCGGGCTATGGTTCTGGGACGAATCCTACGTGATTTCACGCAAGCGGAATTCGGGATGATCGGAGCGGATATGGGACGGCCCGACCGGATCCCGGACAATCTCCATCGCAGCCGCGCCGCCGAGCTGATCGGCAGCTCTACGATCGAAATCTCGCCGCATGACGACCCGGCGCGCGAGAAGCTGGGCGAGCTGCTCGAGCCGGGCACGACGGTGCTCGTCAATCACCCCGCGAGCGTCACCCATCACGACATCGTGGCCGCCTGCGTCAAGTTACGGCGCGCCGGTTTTACCCCGATGCCCCACATCGCGGCGCGGCGTCTCGCCAGCTTTACCCAGGCACGCGATTTTCTGCAGCGCGCGGCGGCCGAAGCGGAGGTCAGGGATGTCTTGATCATCGGCGGCGACCCCGCCCATTCGGTAGGGCCGTTTCGCGACAGCTTGGAGCTACTGGCAACCGGCCTGATGGAGGATCACGGCGTCCGGCACGTCGCCTTTGCCGGCTATCCGGAGGGCCATCCGAGCATCGATCTCCGCAGTCTCGACAAGGCATTGCGGGCGAAACTGGCGCTTGCCCGGCAACAAGGCCTCGAGGCTTCTTTGATCACCCAATTCGGCTTCGAAGCAGCGACGATCCAGCGCTGGATCCGGTCGCTGCGCGACGACAATATCCTCTGCCCGATCCGGATCGGCATCGCCGGCCCTGCCAACGTGGCAACACTCGCAAAATTCGCTGTTCGCTGCGGCATCGGCGCGTCGTTGCGCGCGCTCGGCCGTGGCCAGACTGCGTTTGCCCGCATCCTCGTCGAAGCCACTCCCGACACGCTGATCGAAACGCTGGCAACGGCCGAGCATCGCGACGCAGCGAAGGACGGACTGCACATCTTCACCTTTGGCGGCGTCCGGCGAACCGCAGCGTGGATCCATGCCAGGGCGCAAAACCTGACCGTCTGAAGTTAGGCTCAGTGCCAAATCCGTCACGAGATCCTTCGCGAGGGTGACGCTGCTCGGGTTGCGCGGATATCTTAAGTAAGGCCTCCATATTAGGGTGCGCCTCGCCGATGGCCGTGCTCACAACCTCGCTCGATCTGCGCTCCGATAGTTTTCGCGGTAATGCCGCGGCGATGCGGGTGCTGGTCGCGGATTTGCGAGAGAAGCTGTCGGCGATCGAGGAGGGGGGCGGCGAGGAGGCAAGGCGGCGGCATTTGGGGCGCGGTAAGTTATTGCCGCGCGAGCGGGTGCGCCTATTGCTCGATCCGGGGTCGCCGTTCCTCGAGCTCTCGCCGCTCGCTGCGTTCGGCATGTATGACGGCGAGGTGCCGGCGGCCGGGATCATCACCGGGATCGGCCGGATCATGGGGCGCGAATGCGTCGTCGTCGCCAATGACGCGACCGTCAAGGGCGGCACCTATTTCCCGATCACCGTAAAGAAGCATCTGCGCGCGCAGGAGATTGCCGGCGAGAATCGGCTGCCTTGCCTATATCTGGTCGATTCGGGCGGGGCGTTTCTGCCGGCGCAGGACGAGGTGTTTCCCGACCGCGACCATTTCGGCCGCATCTTTTACAATCAGGCTCGGCTGTCGGCGGCCGGGGTGCCGCAGGTGGCACTGGTCATGGGCTCGTGCACCGCGGGCGGCGCCTATGTGCCGGCGATGTCGGACGAATCGATCATCGTCAAGGGCGAGGGGACGATTTTCTTGGGCGGACCGCCCTTGGTGCGCGCGGCGACGGGCGAGATCGTCACCGCCGAGGAACTGGGCGGTGCAGAGGTGCACAGCCGGGTCTCCGGGGTCACCGACCATTACGCGCTCGACGACCATCATGCGCTCGGCATCGCGCGGCGGATCGTCGGCAATCTGAACCGGACTAAGCGGGTCGGGCTCGAGGTAATGCCGCCGGTCGAGCCCCTCTACCCAGCCGACGAGGTTTACGGCGTGGTCCCACAGGACACGCGCCAGCCATACGACGTGCGCGAAATCGTCGCCCGCCTTGTCGACCGCAGCGAATTCGACGAGTTCAAACGGCTCTACGGGCCGACCCTGGTCTGCGGTTTTGCACGGATCTGGGGGTATCCGGTCGGCATCCTCGCCAATAACGGCATCCTGTTCTCCGAGAGCGCCCTGAAGGCCACGCATTTCATCGAATTGTGCGCGCAGCGCGGGATCCCGCTGGTGTTTCTGCAGAACATCACCGGGTTCATGGTGGGGAAGAAATACGAAGCGGGCGGCATCGCTAAGGATGGCGCCAAGATGGTGACCGCGGTCGCCACAGCAGCGGTGCCGAAATTCACCGTGATTATCGGCGGCAGCTTTGGCGCCGGCAATTACGGCATGGCCGGGCGCGCCTATGGGCCACGGTTTTTGTGGATGTGGCCGAATGCGCGGATCTCGGTGATGGGCGGCGAGCAGGCCGCCTCGGTACTAGCAGAGATCCGCCGCGATGCGCGCGAAGCACGCGGCGAGGCGTGGAGCGCCGCCGAAGACGAGAAATTCAAGGCGCCGATCCGCGCCCAATATGAGACTCAGGGCCATCCCTATTATGCGAGCGCGCGGCTGTGGGATGATGGGGTTATCGACCCGGCCGATACGCGGATGGTGCTGGCCTTGGCGATCTCGGCCAGCCTCAACGCACCGATCGAACGGTATGACGGCGAGCTAGGCCGGTTCGGCGTGTTCCGGATGTGACCGATGAGCAGGGATGGCGGCGCTTTGCCCGTAACAGCAGCGTCGTCGTTGCGTGGGGTGCCGCGACGAAGCAATCTCGGTGATCGGCTTCGTTTGCGTGCTTGTCCATATGTTTGCCAAGGTCCTGATCGCCAATCGCGGCGAAATCGTCTGCCGCATCATCAAGACGGCGCGGCGCATGGGGATTGCCACGGTCGCGGTCTATTCTGAGGCGGACCGCGGTGCGTTGCATGTCGGAGAGGCCGACGAGGCTTGGCCGATCGCGCCGGCGCCGGCGCGCGACAGCTATCTGAACATCGCCGCGATCATCGCGGCGGCGCGGGCAAGCGGCGCTGAGGCGGTGCATCCGGGTTATGGCTTTCTGTCGGAGAATGCTGATTTCGCCGAGGCGTGCGAGGAGGCGGGGCTGGTCTTCATCGGGCCGCCGGCCGGGGCGATGCGGGCGATGGGCTCGAAGGCGGCGGCCAAGCCATTGATGACGCGGGCCGGGGTGCCGGTCGTGCCGGGCTATCACGGCGACGACCAGGACCCCGGCCATCTCGCCGAGGAGGCCCGGCGGATCGGCTTTCCGATACTGATCAAAGCCTCGGCCGGCGGCGGCGGGCGGGGGATGCGCGTCGTCGCGGAATTCGGCGAATTCGCCGTAGCGCTCGAAGGGGCAAAGCGCGAAGCCGCGAGCGCCTTTGGCGACGACCGGGTACTGATAGAAAAGTACCTGACTGAGCCGCGGCACATCGAGGTACAGATTTTCGCCGACCGACACGGCAATGTGGTCCATGTCTTCGACCGCGATTGTTCGATCCAGCGCCGTCATCAGAAGGTCATTGAAGAGGCACCGGCGCCGGAGCTCGACGCCGAGCGGCGGCGGGCAATTGGAGAAGCCGCCGTCGCCGCGGCGCGCGCGGTGGGCTATGTCGGCGCCGGCACGGTCGAGTTCGTCGCGCAAGCCGACAAATTTTATTTTATCGAGATGAACACTCGGCTCCAGGTCGAGCACACGGTGACCGAGGTAGTGACCGGGCTCGACCTCGTCGAATGGCAATTGCACGTCGCCGCCGGTGAGAAATTGCCGTTGCGCCAGAAAGATCTGGTTCTGAGGGGCCATGCGATCGAAGCGCGGCTCTATGCCGAAGACCCCGAACGCGATTTTGTGCCGCAGACCGGGACGCTGCACAGGCTGCGCTTTCCACCGCCGGAGATCGCAAGGGTCGATACCGGGGTGCGGCAGGGCGATTCGGTCACGCCCTATTACGACGCCATGATCGCCAAGATCATCGTATGGGGCGAGGATCGGGCAAGCGCGATCGGACGGCTGCGCAGCGCTCTTGCCGAGACGGCGGTCCTCGGCCTGCGCAGCAATCTCGGGTTTCTGGCGCGGCTCGCCGCCGAGCCTGACTTTGCCGCGGGGGCAGTCAACACGGCATTTATCGAGCACCACCGCGACGCGCTGATTCCCTTGCACCGGCCGGCGCCCGATGTGGCGCTGGCGGCGGCCGCGATCTCACGGCTCCGCACGCGTGAGGCAGCCAACCGCGCCGGGGCACAGCACTCCGGCGATCCATACTCGCCCTGGGCGGGCAATGAAGGCTGGCGGCTCGGCGGGGTCGCTCCCCAAGACCTGGTCTTCCGCGATAATACTGAAGAGCGAACGTTTCAAGCGACGGCTCGCAAGCAGGGCTGGATGCTGCAAATCGGTGAGAGGGCAGTTTCGGCCGATGGCGAGCAGCGCCCGGACGGCGCCTTCGCGGTGACAATTGACGGCATCCGCAAGAAGGTCATCGTGCTCGACCACGGGGCGGAGACTGCCGTGTTCAACGATGGCGAGAGTTGGCTTCTCCTCGAAATCGACCCGCTCGCCGCGCGCCAGGGCGAAGACCTGGCGGGTGGGCGGCTCAGCGCGCCGATGCCGGGCCGGGTGACTCGGCTGCTGGTCGAGCCCGGAAGCACGGTGCGGCGCGGCCAGCCGCTGATGGTGATCGAGGCGATGAAGATGGAGCACACGATCATCGCACCCGCGGACGGGAAAGTGGAAAGGGTGCGGTTCGCGGTCGGCGATATGGTCGAAGAGGGAACCGAGCTGATCACCCTCGCGGCCGGGGGCGATGGAGCCTGATCGGGCCGTGCGGTGCCGCTGCATCTGATCAAACTCGCCGTCGGCATCGATGATATCGAGCACCTGCGCCGGGTGCGGGCGGCGCGAGCGGCGGCGCGCGGAAACGGCTGGGTCTATACCAGGAACCGCCCGCGCCGGGCGGCGGAAGTGCTCGCCGGCGGCTCGATCTACTGGGTCATCCGCGGCCAGATCCGGGTGCGGCAGCGGGTCACCGGGTTTCGCGGCGAGCGGGACGAGAATGGCCGCCGCTATTGTCTGATCGAGGTTGACCCGACCTTAGTGCCAACTTTGTCGCGATCCTGCCGGCCGTTTCAGGGCTGGCGCTATCTGATGCCGGAGGCGGCGCCGGCCGATCGCGCGACGGCCGGTGAGCTGCCACTGCCCGATCATTTGCTGGCCGAGCTGCGCGCGCTGGGGCTGATCTAATATGGTAAATTTATTCGTTCGTGCCTCTGGACGCAAGGCATCGGGCTGCGTATCTCGGCAAACTGCCGCGCCCCTTTCGGAAATCGGCCCTCTGACGGGATAAGGGGTGTTGACGGGGGATGGGGTGGGGGGTATAAGCGCGGCCCCGCTGTGGTTGGCCGGCTTGTTGTGGCTGGGTGGCTGGTGGGTTTGTTGATTGAGATTGTGTGGAAGGGAAGGGATGCGCGGGCGGCGGCGCGGGTTGCCGGACGCTGGCGCATTTGCGAGCGTTTTGGAGGCCCTGATATGGGTCCGTCCGCTCGGGTCTGTGCCTCTTTGGGGTGTGAAGCTTCAGGGGGTGTGGGCCGCGATGGAGGGGCCTGGGATAAACTTGAGAGTTTGATCCTGGCTCAGAACGAACGCTGGCGGCATGCCTAACACATGCAAGTCGAACGCTCTTGGGGCTTCGGTTTCAAGGGAGTGGCGCACGGGTGAGTAGCGCGTGGGAACCTGCCCTGTTGTGGGGGATAACCGAGGGAAACTTCGGCTAATACCGCATACGCCCGGCGGACCTCGAAAGGGGGAAACCGGGGAAAGATTTATCGCAGCAGGAGGGGCCCGCGTCGGATTAGCTTGTTGGTGGGGTAACGGCCTACCAAGGCTTTGATCCGTAGCTGGTCTGAGAGGATGATCAGCCACACTGGGACTGAGACACGGCCCAGACTCCTACGGGAGGCAGCAGTGGGGAATATTGGACAATGGGCGCAAGCCTGATCCAGCAATGCCGCGTGAGTGATGAAGGCCTTCGGGTTGTAAAGCTCTTTCGCCTGCGACGATGATGACGGTAGCAGGAGAAGAAGCCCCGGCTAACTTCGTGCCAGCAGCCGCGGTAATACGAAGGGGGCGAGCGTTGTTCGGATTTACTGGGCGTAAAGGGCGCGTAGGCGGCGATGTAAGTCAGGCGTGAAAGCCCCGGGCTCAACCTGGGAATTGCGCTTGGGACTACATTGCTGGAGTTCGGGAGAGGAGCGTGGAATTCCCAGTGTAGAGGTGAAATTCGTAGATATTGGGAAGAACACCGGTGGCGAAGGCGGCGCTCTGGACCGATACTGACGCTGAGGCGCGAAAGCGTGGGGAGCAAACAGGATTAGATACCCTGGTAGTCCACGCTGTAAACGATGTGTGCTAGACGTTGGGGAGCCTAGCTCTTCGGTGTCGCCGCTAACGCTGTAAGCACACCGCCTGGGGAGTACGGCCGCAAGGTTAAAACTCAAAGGAATTGACGGGGGCCCGCACAAGCGGTGGAGCATGTGGTTTAATTCGACGCAACGCGAAGAACCTTACCAGCCCTTGACATGCCTCGTATGGGCCCGAGAGATCGGGTTCTTCGGTTCGGCCGGCGGGGACACAGGTGCTGCATGGCTGTCGTCAGCTCGTGTCGTGAGATGTTGGGTTAAGTCCCGCAACGAGCGCAACCCTCATCTTCAGTTGCCATCGGGTTACGCCGGGCACTCTGGAGAAACTGCCGGTGACAAGCCGGAGGAAGGCGGGGATGACGTCAAGTCCTCATGGCCCTTATGGGCTGGGCTACACACGTGCTACAATGGCGGTGACAGAGGGCGGCAAGGGGGCGACCTCGCGCCAATCTCAAAAAGCCGTCTCAGTTCGGATTGTTCTCTGCAACTCGAGAGCATGAAGTCGGAATCGCTAGTAATCGCGGATCAGCACGCCGCGGTGAATACGTTCCCGGGCCTTGTACACACCGCCCGTCACACCATGGGAGTTGGCTTTACCTTAAGGCGGCGGACCAACCTCGCAAGAGGAGGTAGCCGACCACGGTAAGGTCAGCGACTGGGGTGAAGTCGTAACAAGGTAGCCGTAGGGGAACCTGCGGCTGGATCACCTCCTTTCTGGAATTCAGGAGCCAGGGGTCAGGAGCCAGGGGTCAGCCATGGCGCCGCTCCGGATCGCGATCCTGATCTTCCACAAAAGGGCGTCATGTCCCTGGTTCCTGGAACCTGGTTCCTGACGCCTGATACGCCGCCGTCTGCGCATCCCTTCTCCCGAGCGTCGCTGGGGCGCGGCCCTAGGGGGCTGCCGTTGCGGGCTGCCTTGTGGGGCTAGTAGCTCAGCTGGTTAGAGCGCGCGCTTGATAAGCGTGAGGTCGGAGGTTCAAATCCTCCCTGGCCCACCAATCAGGGATCAGCAATCAGGAAGCAGAACTTCTGATTCCTGTCTCCCGATGCCTGATCCCTGGAACGGGGGTGTAGCTCAGTTGGGAGAGCGCCTGCTTTGCAAGCAGGAGGTCATCGGTTCGATCCCGTTCACCTCCATTCGCGCCGACGCCAGCGATCGGATGGCGCAGATCACCAGATGCTCGGAGAAGACCAGGTTTGGTTCCGGTTTCGGGGCGGCCGGGCGGGCATGTCCCGCGCCGGCGGCCGGGGTTCCGGGGCTGGCGTTGATTGAAGGGTGAAGCGGATTTGTGAATGTGACCGAGGCGGACGGGCCGCGGCATTGGCTTGCTGTCCTGTGGGGCTGTTGTCCTGTGGGGTGCGAACCGGGTGCGAGGCGCCGTCCGAAGAAGTGTCTTCATGCGAGCGGCCGCGGGCGGGGTTGCCCCTCTGTCGAGAGAGGGTGGGGCTTGTCCCTGTGCGCGGCGGTTTTCCGGGGGACGGCTGGCCGTGCGGGTGATCCTTGGATGATCCGCAGAACGGGCGTCCCTTGTGATCGAGCGCGAATGAAGGGCATCTGGTGGATGCCTTGGCACTGAGAGGCGATGAAGGACGCGGCACGCTGCGAAAAGCCCGGGGGAGATGCGAGCGATCGTTGATCCCGGGATCTCCGAATGGGGCAACCCACCCGGCAACGGGTATCCCGCGCTGAATTCATAGGTTCGGGAAGCGAACCCGGCGAACTGAAACATCTCAGTAGCCGGAGGAACGGACATCAACCGAGACTCCGCGAGTAGTGGCGAGCGAAAGCGGACCAGGCCAGTGGCTGTTGATTTTGGTACCGGAAGCGTCTGGAAAGGCGGGCCGTAGCGGGTGACAGCCCCGTACGGGAAACCGGATCGACAGTCCTCGAGTAGGGCGGGACACGAGCAATCCTGTCTGAACACGGGGGGACCACCCTCCAAGCCTAAGTACTCCTCAGTGACCGATAGTGTACCAGTACCGTGAGGGAAAGGTGAAAAGCACCCCGACGAGGGGAGTGAAACAGTTCCTGAAACCGGATGCCTACAAGCAGTCGGAGCTTCAGGCGTCAGTAGTCAGGGGTCAGGAGTTAGGAAGTACTTGCTTCCTGGTGCCTGACTCCTGGTCCCTGGCGCCTGAGTGACGGCGTACCTTTTGTATAATGGGTCAGCGAGTTGGTCTTGGCAGCAAGCTTAAGCCGTTAGGCGTAGGCGCAGCGAAAGCGAGTCTGAATAGGGCGCTCTAGTTGCCGGGATCAGACCCGAAACCGGGTGATCTAGCCATGGGCAGGTTGAAGGTGCGGTAACACGCACTGGAGGACCGAACCCACTACTGTTGCAAAAGTAGGGGATGACTTGTGGCTAGGGGTGAAAGGCCAATCAAACCCGGAAATAGCTGGTTCTCCGCGAAATCTATTGAGGTAGAGCGTCGCTTGGTCGGCGCCGGGGGTAGAGCACTGGATGGGCTAGGGGGGCGCGAGCCTTACCAAACCTAACCAAACTACGAATACCGGCGAGCGCAGAGCGGCAGCCAGACGGCGGGTGCTAAGGTCCGTCGTCGAGAGGGGAACAGCCCAGACCGCCAGCTAAGGTCCCCCAGTCGTGGCTAAGTGGGAAAGGATGTGGGACGGCCAAGACAACCAGGAGGTTGGCTCAGAAGCAGCCATCCTTTAAAGAAAGCGTAATAGCTCACTGGTCGAACAGCTGTCCGGCGCCGAAAATGTAACGGGGCTCAAGCCACGCACCGAAGCTGCGGGTGTCAGGTGTCAGGAACCAGGAGTTAGGTACCAGGAAAGGTTTAGGGATGCGAGAGAGGATCGAGCGGGTCGAAGATCTCGAAGTCTTCCGGCGCGCGTATCGTCTATCGCTGGAAATCCATAAAACCAGCCTGGGGTTTCCACGGATCGAGCAATTTGCGCTGGCGGACCAGCTCCGCCGGTCGTCGAAATCGATCTGCGCCAACTTGGCCGAAGGCTTCGCCCGGCAGAGTCGTTCTGCGGCGGAGTATCGGCGGTATCTGGCGGTCGCGATCGGCAGTAGCGACGAGACGCAGCTGTGGCTGCGCTACTGCGTCGATCTCGGCTATATCGAAGAAGTTGCGGGACGGCGATGGATGGCCGACTACGTTGAGATCAGCAAGATGTTGCAGGGTCTCCACGCCAGTTGGTCGCGTTCATCCTGATCCCTGACTCCTGGTTCCTGATACCTGACGCGGTAGCGGAGCGTTCCGTAGGCCGGTGAAGCAGGGGCGCGAGCCCTTGTGGAGGCATCGGAAGTGCGAATGCTGACATGAGTAGCGTAAATGAGGGTGAGAACCCCTCACGCCGAAAGTCCAAGGGTTCCTGCGCAAGGTCATTCCGCGCAGGGTTAGCCGGGCCCCTAAGGCGAGGGCGAAAGCCGCAGCCGATGGGAAGGGGGTTAATATTCCTCCGCCTGCCGAGCGTGACGAAGGCCGCAAGTCGTTCTCCCTTACTGGATTGGGGGGGCGGCGAAGGACTTCCGGGAAACAGCGCCGGCGCCATAGACCGTACCCGAAACCGACACTGGTGGACTGGTAGAGCATACCTAGGCGTTTGAGAGAACGGTGTTGAAGGAACTCGGCAAAATGCCCCCGTAACTTCGGGAGAAGGGGGCCCCGCTCTTGCGCAAGCAGGGGTGGGGGGCACAGAGGAGGGGGTGGCGACTGTTTACTAAAAACACAGGGCTCTGCGAAGTCGCAAGACGACGTATAGGGTCTGACGCCTGCCCGGTGCCGGAAGGTTAAGAGGAGGGGTTCACGCTCTGAATCGAAGCCCCGGTAAACGGCGGCCGTAACTATAACGGTCCTAAGGTAGCGAAATTCCTTGTCGGGTAAGTTCCGACCTGCACGAATGGCGTAACGACTTCCCCGCTGTCTCCAACACCGGCTCAGCGAAATTGAATTCTCCGTGAAGATGCGGAGTCCCCGCGGTCAGACGGAAAGACCCCGTGCACCTTTACTACAGCTTTGCAGTGGTGTTAGGGATGGTGTGTGTAGGATAGGCGGGAGCCGTTGAAGCCCTGGCGCCAGTTGGGGTGGAGGCAACCTTGAAATACCGCTCTCACGGTCTCTGGCATCTAACCGCGCCTGGGCGATCCCCGGGCCGGGACCCTGCATGGTGGGTAGTTTGACTGGGGCGGTCGCCTCCCAAAGAGTAACGGAGGCGCGCGATGGTGGGCTCAGGCTGGTCGGAAATCAGCTGTCGAGTGCAATGGCACAAGCCCGCCTGACTGCGAGAGCGACGGCTCGAGCAGAGACGAAAGTCGGCCATAGTGATCCGGTGGTCCCACGTGGACGGGCCATCGCTCAACGGATAAAAGGTACGCCGGGGATAACAGGCTGATGACGCCCAGAGAGTCCATATCGACGGCGTCGTTTGGCACCTCGATGTCGGCTCATCGCATCCTGGGGCTGGAGCAGGTCCCAAGGGTATGGCTGTTCGCCATTTAAAGCGGTACGTGAGCTGGGTTTAGAACGTCGTGAGACAGTTCGGTCCCTATCTGCCGTGGGTGTTCGAGACTTGCGAGGCGCTCTCCCCAGTACGAGAGGACCGGGAGGGACGCACCTCTGGTGGACCGGTTGTGGCGCCCGCCGCAACGCCGGGTAGCTAAGTGCGGACGGGATAACCGCTGAACGCATCTAAGCGGGAAACCCTCCTCAAAACCAGGTCTCGTCGAGAGCCGTGGAAGACCACCACGTTGATAGGCCGGAAGTGGAAGCGGAGCAATCCGCGCAGCCGACCGGTACTAATCGCTCGAACCCGCCCGATCCGAACGCTTTTCCGAGCGCGAGCTGGGGAAAGCCGGAAAACCGCCGGCGTGCAGCGGCAAGCGCCCATCACCGGGCGCGCCCGCCGCCGCCCGCCAGACACTTCCTCGCCACCTTCACAAATCCCCCCAAAATCCCTGGTCCAAATCCCATGGGCCCCCGGATCGCGTCCGAGGGCTCCCTTCGGCCAAAACCGCGCGCCGCGGCGCGCGGGGCCCTCAGGGAGGCTTGGCCAGCCTGGTGGCCACAGCGAGGGGCCAAACACCCGATCCCATCCCGAACTCGGCCGTGAAAACCCTCAGCGCCGATGGTACTGCCGCTTAAGCGGCGGAAGAGCAGGTCGCCGCCAGGCTCGCCAAACCCCCAGCCCCCAAGACGCGGGCCGCGCCCCCACCGAACCACGCCCCGGACTGATAGGATGGATGGCGCTTGATCCGGGGGCCCAATACGCCGTTGCCGCGGGGTGGAGCAGCCCGGTAGCTCGTCAGGCTCATAACCTGAAGGTCGTAGGTTCAAATCCTACCCCCGCAACCAATTTTGTGACTTGCATCGGAACGCCGCTCTCATCGAGCGGCGTTTTTGTTTTTGTCGCCATGGCGAGGATGCCGGCAAGACGCCGTAGAGGCTTACCGACAGGGTTTTCCTGCCGCTCCGGACGACCGGGCTCAGTTCGATCCGATCGACCAGCTTGCGGACGATTTCGGCTGCCTGCATGTGGCGTCCGGCTTCCGTCAGCGCCGTGCGCAGGTCGGCGATCTGCGCGCGGTAATAGCCGGCCATGTTCGGGTGGAGACGAATGCTCGTGTCTTCGCTCGCGGCGAGGCGGCCGCGCAGCGCGTCCC
>CAVZFB010000053.1:0-21632 GCA_963774345.1 uncultured Alphaproteobacteria bacterium | reverse complement strand
CCCCCCGACCTCTTCTGCTTCTGCGCGAGCGCGCGTCAGGCGACTGGCTAGCCGGTCGTATTGGTCAGCGATTTCCAGTAGTTCCCGACGCTCCCGCGTTCCATCAAGGGCATCGGCTTGCTGTCGCAACCGAGCGGCCGTGTGTCGATATCGGCTCGCCCGATCCTGGTGCGTCACGGCGATTTCCATTGGCCTTCCGGGTGCTGGCTTGATCCGGTGCGATCTAACACCGGGATGAGGTCTGCGTTTGTGAAGCGCCTCACACTGCCTCGCGTCTTCCCTGTCGCCGCTGACCTGTGACGACGAAAGCAACCCGCCGGCTGCCGCACCGGGAGCAGACAAGCCGGGAATGCCTGTCCGGGATGCTCATCTCGGCACCGCATAACGCTCGGCTATCTCGGTCGGATCCTAGTCATCGTAAGTGCAAAATCGCGGCCACAGCCACAAGGACCCCGACGGCAATAATGCCGAGCGTCCCTGTGACAAGAAGGCGGATGAATATCTCAATCAGCGCCGAAGCGGGACCCGGGATTAGCGCGCAGTCCGAACCCAGTTGAGCGGTTGTATAGCGGTCGTCCCCCGGGAGTTCCATGGAGGGGACCCGCGCGCGACGCGCCGTGCCGTCACGAGCGACGGAGCGGCGCGCGTGGGGAGGCGTCTGCGGGCCCCCGGGGGCGATCCGCGGGCCACGGGCCTCAGCTTCGGTCTTTGAAGCGCCAGCTCTCGTTTCCGGTTTCGATCCCCTATGGCAGAGTCTCCTGTGCGGGCTTGCCAACCCGCGAGAACTGGCCGGGGTCCTCACAACGCCCCGGCCATTTTTTGTGCAGTCGAGCGGTGAGCACCCTCACACTGGAACAGGTGAGTTTCGTGCAAGGCCCTCCGCGGAGGGCGAGGACATGAAAATCGCGATCTTCTACCAGGGCACGGCTGATGCGATGGGGAGCGCTATCTCTACCCGGACGGCTCGGCTACCAACTCGCGGAAGATCGGTGTCGAGCCCACCGCAACGATCGAGCCTCACGAGCGTTGGAGGCCTGCCGGCGATCACGGTCTCGGTGAGCAGGTAAGACATTCCTAAGATCAGCGGTGCTCGGTCACGTTCACAACCACATCGACCTGCCCGCTACCGCACTCACCGCAGATAAGTCGCGCGTACTTAGTCGGGAACGCTCGTCTCGGTGCTGCAGCTCTCAGCCATCCGATCGAAGCGTTTGGCGAGATCAAGCAATGCTCTTCTCGCGCTCGGGAACATGTACATCGCGCAAGGGCTCGCAGGCTGACCGCTAATTCGAGATGCTCCCTCCCGCGAGCCATCACTTCCCCTCCTGCTTGCCTCTTTCTCAGATTGCGCCGAGCGGCGTCACCGCAGCGTCCAAATCTCATCCTTTCTGCGTCATTTCGGCGCCAATCGGGTTTCCCGGGCTCCGCCCACCTGGGCGGCAGCGGCGTTGCCCAAGGTCATTGGCGGGCGTTCATCGAAAGTTAACTCCTGCGCCCAAAGCTGGTTCTCAGCGACGGCAGCTCCAGTGACTCAATTTTGCCCTGAGCAAAAGTCGCAATCCAACCCGTTTGGGTAGCTGTTGGTCGACGAGAGCGAGGAGTAAATGGCACGTTCGAGTGCCTTGGCAGGGCTGATCATCGCATCGCTAGCCCTTGCCGGTTGCGGGGTGACGCCGGGATGCCGAGCGGTGAGCACCGGTGCGCTTGGGGCTGGCACTGGTGCCGTCGTCGGAGCGATTGTCGGCGCACCCATCGCCATGGCTGCCGTGATCGTTGTGCGCCGGAGCAATTACCGGAGCGGCGTCATCGCCGAGAGCGGCCTACCTGGCCCTTCGCCCGTCTGTACTAAAGTGTCAACCTCAGCGTCGCCGCCACGCAAGCTTACGCCTCGGCGTCATGCCGGCCTTGATCGGCCGCAACGGTTCGGGCTGAGGCTTCGGCGGTTCCCAGTTTTTGCCAGGATGGCCTTCAGAGGGTCGAGCCGGGCGCGCCCGACACTCGGCCCCATGCCGGGCTTCAACGGCGGCAAGAGCAGCTCCGGTTGTGGTGCCGGCGGTTCCAGCTTCGCCAAGACGGACTTCAGCGGGTCGAGCCGCGGCGCAAATGGGAAGGGATCATATTCGAGCGCGTGCCTCAGGTGCTCGATTAGCGCGCGGGCCTCGTCATCGGTCAGGTCAAGGGTCATCGCGGTCGTTGGGGTTCGGCCAGTCCCCCCTCGGGTCGCGCACCCACACGCTCCCGCCCATGGCATAAGTGAGTAAGACTGCCGCGATCATCCCAAGTTCCAGCCGGATCACGGTGGTGGGGGCTTCCCTCCGCAGTTGGATGTAGCGCTGCTGCCTACCGGCCAATTCCATGCCGTACTCCTTCGTGCCGGTCTTCGTCATCGGTCAGGTCGAGCACCATAATCGGCAAAATATAGCCGCCGCCCTTGCCGATGCGAACACCCGCACATGAATGAGTAGTTTCCGAACCTGACGGAGGGAGGCTGTCGGGGGTATCAACGGGTATTCCCGAGAACGTCTCCCCCCAATTATGGCTCGGGGTACTGGCCGGGCGGAACCGCCCCCCGGCTCCGCTCGGCCCCCTTTTATGAGTGATCGACGAGAAGTGAAAAAGAGGCTCTTCTGGACCTGCGGGATTATTTTCGCCGTCGGGGTCGTCTGCTGGCCGCTATTCCGGTAAGCGCCCAGTCGCCGAGAAGGGAGTGAGACGAGCGCGCGAGCTGGTTGGGCACTGAGTTGCCCCCGGTGCGGGGCAACACCTCGTCATCGGTCAGGTCGAGCGGGAATGCGATAGTGAAATGGCTCTGGTCGGCGAAGCCGGCCTCCTGCGCAATCCAGGCGAGGGGCTGGTTGGTCCGCCGCATCAAGGTTTTTGCGCGTTCGAGCCGACGTTGCATGACTTAGCGCTGGGGCCCCACCCCCTGCTTGAGCGACCGGCTGAAATGATAGGGGCTGAGACAGGCGATGTCGGCGAGCACGCTGAGCGATAGCTCTTCATCGAGATGCGCCTCGACATAGTCGCGCACCCGTTGCAACCGCTCCGGCGAGAGACCGTGGCTGGTCGGCAGCGGGAGATGCCCGACGAAATGCCGAGCGATGCGGATGCACAAAGCAGTGCCGAGGGTTTCGACCAGGATCCTTTCCGCGAAGCCACCTTCGATCCCCTGGGCCAAAGTCGTGACGATTTGGCTCAGCAACGGGTCTTGCAGCGAAACGTGCAACTCGAACCGGGACGCTGCCTCTCCAAGCTCCGGCAGCAAGGTGGAATACAAATCTTCATCCCAGACCGCCTGAACGTGACTGGCTTCGGATTGAACGGCCCTGATCGTGAGGCCGGCAGGACAAAACGAGAGCGCGCCCGGCGCGGCAAGGGTCGTTTCCCAGGCGCGTCCCTGCTCGACCTGCAATAGCATCGGCGGGCGCTGATCCCGTGCGAATCAGCCGGTGGCGGTCACCTCGCCATATGGCTTCACCGCCATCCCGGTGGTAGCTCATTGCCGTGATGGAGGGCCAGGATTTGTGCCGCGCTGGCGTGAGCCGGGCGAGTCGGGATACTTCCAAATGCTTGGTAGGCTAAATGCTGATCGCGTCGGCCATCTCCCTTGCTCGGGGATGGGCTGCAGTATGCGCCGGCGTAGCTCGTCCTTGATCTCCCGCAGCTTCGCCGATCGGCGGTCCCGCCGACTTTTGCGACGGATTTGGAACCGGCCCTGCCGGGTCCGTCCGCAGATATGAGTGAAGCCAAGAAAATCGAACGTTTCCGGTTTGCCGAGCCCGAGCTTGGCACGTTGCGCCGCTGCGAGGCGGCCGAACGTAATCAGCCGGGTCTTCTCCGGATGCAGTGTTAGCGCAAACTCCGCCAACCGCTCGCGCATCATGTCGAGAAAGCGTCGGCCGTCGGCCTCGTGCTCGAAGCCGACCACGATGTCGTCCGCATAGCGCACGATCACCATGTCGCCGGTAGCCTCGCGCCGTCGCCAGCGCGCCGCCCAGAGATCGAAGACGTAGTGCAGGTAGATGTTGGCCAGAAGCGGAGAGACCACCGATCCCTGCCCCGTCCCCCACTCGCTCGTCGTAACGACCCCGTCTTCCAGGACACCCGCTTTGAGCCATTTACGGATCAGGCGGATGATGCGCGGGTCGCCGATCCGGTGCTCGACGAAGCGGATGAGCCAGTCCTGGCTTACCGCGTCGAAGAACCCGGCAATATCGGCGTCCAGAATGTGGTTCACCTTTCTGCTGTCGATCCCGACATGGAGCGCATCCAGCGCATCGTGCTGGCCGCGGCCCGGGCGGAATCCATAGCTGAACCCGAGGAATTCCTCCTCGTAGATCGCATTCAGCAGCGCAGTGGTGGCCCGTTGGACAACCTTGTCCTCAAGGGCGGCGACTGCCAGCGGACGCTGCTGCCCATCGGGCTTCGGAATGTACCGACGCCGCGAGGGTTGCGCCCGATAGGCTCCCCGATGGACCCGATCGCTCAAATCTTCGATCCTGCGATCGAGATCGGCTTCGTAGTCCTGCCACGTCACCCCGTCGACGCCCGCAGCCGCGTCCCGCTTCAGCGCGAAGAACGCGGTACGGAGCATTGCCGAGTTGATGTGGTGGAAGAGCGCGGTGAACCGCTCCTTCCTCCTTTGCTTTGCGGCTTGCCGTACGCGCCCCAGCGCCTGTGACACGCTTTCCCGGTCCTGCGCCCGGCGCGTGCTTTGCTGGCCCGCGTTCCCCTCGGTTCCGGCCCTTCGCTCCACCCGCTCCGCCGCCGGTTGCCCGGCATTGTTCGCAGGCTTCTTCGCTACTATGGCAGGATCAGACTTCTCGCGGCCGTGCATCATCGGCTTCGGCTCCTCGCCTTCCCGATGCGGACCGATCGCGGCATGCCGCCTTGGTCAGCCACGAGACCTCCCGGTTCCCGAACAAAGAGTGTCTGCACATGCCAGGGTCTGCGACCACGCCGGGTCGTCGGGGAGCTTGCGATAGCGCGCCCCTTCGTGTGGCCTTCCGCGTATCGGACGGCGTCGGCACCCGGAATATCGGCCTTTTCGTGGCTCAATGGCTGGCCTGCGCACTCCCCTGTCAACGCTTCACGTACGGCCTCACGACCGCCCGCGCATGACTCGGGGCCGATGTGGATCGCTACTCCTTCATCGTAATGGACTCGCACCATCAGCTCCTTGCCGGTCTCCCGGCGCACCCGATTCCGGCCGTTCAGGGGTCCGCGCTCGAACCGCTCAAGTCGACCCTTAAGAGCCATTCCCGGCTGCGCCGCAGATCGTCGCGTCGGCCCGGAACCGGGCATTCGGATATGCTCCTCGAGCCGTCGATGTAAATCTTCGATCGACCAGCGATATCGCCAATGCTAATCGAGGCGGGCCCGCCCGGGGTCGAATTCGCCGATGCCGATGATGTTGCACGGGTTCGCGGTATTGGTGGCTTTGGCCTCGAGCGGCGGGCCGGTAGCGTCGGCCACGTGAGAGTACCCATCAGCTTTGGAGGGGAAATTGAAGAAGAGCATCAAATCGAGCACTACAATCCGGGCCAATAAGCGAAAGGGGAAGCTGAAGGCAAAGCACCGCCGCCAGCGGCTGCGAGCGATCAGTTAGGGCGGTATTGGGTGGCGAGCGTTCCGGATCAGCCATCACGCTTCTTTAAGGCCGAAGGAATTCACCCACAGATGTCGCCGTGAAACCGGCGAAGCTATAGCAAAATGCAATCGGCGGCCGGTGGCGTTCAACCTTGACAATAACCCTTTGACCGGTTCTCGCAGAGGACGCTAGAAGGGCTGCTAGGCGGTTCCACTACCCTCCACCTCAAATCGCTCAGGATCGATGAAGCGGATCAACCTACGCATTGCCGAGGAACTGAACGTCCGCGAGCAGCAGATCGCTGCCGCCATCTCGTTGCTCGACGGCGGAGCGACCGTCCCCTTTGTTGCCCGCTACCGGAAGGAGGCCACCGGGGCGCTCGATGACGCCCAGCTGCGTGCGCTCGAGGAGCGACTGAGATATTTGCGCGAGCTGGACGAGCGTCGCGCCGCGATCCTTGACAGCATCCTTCAGCAGGGAAAACTCGACGACGCCCTCAAGCAAGCGATCGATGCGGCGGACAGCAAGGCGCGGCTCGAGGATCTCTATTTGCCGTATCGGCCGAAGCGGCGGACGAAGGCTCAGATCGCGCGTGAAGCAGGTTTGGAGCCACTGGCCGAGGCCCTTCTTA
Source organism: uncultured Alphaproteobacteria bacterium (assembly GCA_963774345.1). Lineage (GTDB taxonomy): Bacteria > Pseudomonadota > Alphaproteobacteria > ATCC43930 > CGMCC-115725 > AP-15. The sequence continues at coordinate 15,411 of CAVZFB010000053.1, read as the reverse complement.
CATGGCCTGACCGAAGCCCGGAGCAGGTGGCTCGCCGGTATATCGAACCGAGCAAGGGGGTGGTCGAATTCGACCGCCGCGCTCGAAGGCGCCCGCGCGATCCTCGTTGAGCGATTCACCGAAGATGCCGGGCTGATTGGGAGCCTGCGCGATGAAGTGTGGTCGCGCGGCCGGCTCGGTTCGCGAGTTCGTGCAGGCAAGGCGGAGCTTGGCGCCAAGTTCGCCGATTATTCCGAGTTCAGCGAGCCACTGGCCAAATTGCCGTCGCACCGCATCCTTGCCCTGTTCCGCGGCGAGAAGGAGGAGGTGCTTGTCCTGGAGTTGGTGCCCGACCCGGCTGCGTCGGATCGAGGCGCGCTGGGCGGCTTTGAGCGGCAGATCGCGAACCGGTTCAATCGATCGGCGTGGGCCAATATCAGCACGATCTCAGCGAACAAAAGCTTTTCCGCTCTCTCAATGCGGTGGTCGAGGATTGTGTCAACGCCGTAGGGGTAGACGTCAACACCGCCTCCACGCCGTTGCTGTCGCAAGTCTCCGGCATTGGCGAAGGACTGGCGCACAGTATTGTCAGTTACCGTGAGGAGCACGGTCCCTTTCGCACCCGAGCGGTTCTCAAGAAGGTGCCGCGGCTCGGACCCAAGGCATTCGAGCTTTCGGCGGGATTTCTGCGCATCCGCAACGGCGACGATCCGCTCGATGCCTCGGGCGTACACCCGGAAGCCTATCCCGTGGTGCGGCGTATTCTGGCGGCAACCAATCGTCAACTGGAGAGGCTGATCGGCGACACGTCAGTACTAGGCCAGCTCGAGCCGGAGGCGTTCACCGATAGCGTGTTCGGGGTGCCGACCGTCACCGACATCTTGCGCGAACTCGAGAAGCCCGGACGTGATCCGCGCCCGGCCTACAAAACTGCCAACTTCCGAGAGGGAGTGGAAACGCTCGAAGACTTGAAGCCCGGCATGGTTCTCGAAGGTGGAGCTTCTTTCATACTCTCAAGACCGAACGGGTTCATCACCGCATCTATGCCACTCGCACCGAGGCCCGAAGAGATCTGTTCCAGTACATCGAGGGCTTCTACAACTCCCGCCGCCTACACTCGGCTCTGGGTTATCTCAGCCCAGCTCTCGCCGAGCAATTGGCGGCCTAACCCCGTCCACTTTTTCGGGGGAAGATCAAAGGTGTCGTAACGAACGTCGCGGCGTTCGGCGCCTTTGTCGATGTGGGGGTCCACCAAGACGGATTGGTTCACATCTCCGCGATGGCTAATGCTTACGTCAAGGACCCCCGCAAGATCGCGAAACCGGGCGATGTCGTCCGTGTCAAGGTGTTGGAGATCGAGCCAAACAAGTGTTGGAGATCGAGCCAAAACGCCGTCGGATTTCGTTGACGATGCGGCTCGATGAAGCGCCGGAAACGAGGCCGACAGCAGCAGTACGCGCCGAAACCAGGCCAACCGGGGAGCGACGCCTCCGACCCGCCAAGACGCCAGCAGACCGAAGCAATTCCGTGCCCGCGAGCGGCGATGCCATGGCCGAAGCATTTCGGCGAGCTGGGTTGGCTGGTAAGACGCCGGGGCGGCGATAGCGCAGCGAGCCCTTGGGGACCGTTCTCGACCTAGCTTCCCGACGATGACGGTCCCGACGAATGAACTGTTGTCACTGGCGCTGGCGGTCGCAGCCGCCGGGGTGGTGACGGGCTTGCTGGCAGGGCTTTTTGGCATCGGCGGCGGCGCCGTTACCGTCCCGGTGCTGTTCGAGATCTTCCGCGTTATCGTGCAGCTTTGCGTCGGCACCTCGCTGGCGATTATCCTGCCGACCGCACTTCGCTCGTATCGAGCGCATCTAAAGCGTGGCTCAGTAGTCGCGGGGGTTGTACGTCTCTGGGCGTTACCGACAATTGTCGGCGTTGGGGTTGGTTCGTGTGTGGCAGCGTTCGCTCCGGCGTCGGTGTTCAAGATTGCGTTTGTGATCATCGCAGCGATGATTTCTTCGAAGCTTTTGTTGGGTGGCGAGCGCTGGCGGTTCGGCGACGAACTGCCCGGCCGGCAGGTCATGATTGGCTACGGCTTCGCTATTGGGCTCGGCTCGTCGCTGATGGGCATTAGCGGCGGCTCGTTGGCGACGATGGCGCTGACCCTGCACGGCAAGCCGATCCACCAGGCGGTGGCGACCTCGGCCGGCATCGGCGTACCGATCTCGCTCGCCGGTACGCTCGGCTACATCGCCGCGGGTTTGCCGCACCAGGCGTTGTTGCCGCCGCTGTCGATCGGCTTCGTCTCGCTGATCGGGTTAGTTGCGATCGCTCCGATCTCGAGCTGGGTCGCACCGCTTGGCGCACGCCTCGCGCACGCGTTGCCGAAGCGCTGGCTCGAAATCGCCTTCGGCCTGTTTCTGCTTCTCGCCGGGGCGCGCTTTCTGGTCAACCTCGCCTAGGGCGAACTCGCTTGACGGGTAGCCGACGATAGGCGGCGCTGCCTTTGGTGTCCCGCTCGATCCTGCGCCACGGACCCTCGGCGCGAGGCCATTGACCGCCATCGGGAACAAGCGTGCCGGGCGGTTGAAGCTCAGCCATCGATATAATTTCGGGCACATCGCTAAGTCACGCGCCGGTCACCGGCCGGTGTCGTTGCAATACCTGTCGAGCCGGACGTGATGGTCGTCACCACTCAGGCTCCGGCATGGTGGCAACCAAGCTCCAACAGCGTGAGATCAACGTCGGTGACGTTGTCGATATCGAAGCCTGTGAACGCTATTGGCATGGCGTCAAAGCCGATACGACGATGGGGCAAATCACGACCACACTCGCCGGTTGCTGCGCTGAACGATCACCACGATGCGAGCAAAAATGGGCGTCGAACTGCATAACCGGATATCGGTGATCCTCGCAACTGAGGCCTGCCCAGGGGCTCGGTGGACAGCGACAGAGGCGCCGGCGCTCACAGCGACAGAGGCGCCGGCGCTCGCAGCGACAGAGGCGCCGGCGCTCAAGGCGCTGTAAGCGCCCTACTCGTCTCAAGAAGTGGTATCCTGCCAGTGAACCCGCGGGTCAGCAAACTCAAGAACAATGGCCCGAGCCCGATCGCCAAGCGGCGTGATCGGGCAATCACAAGAAAACGGAGGAAACGTGACCCGACCTTGCACCGCCGACGATTTTCCGATGATCCGCGCCCGCATGGAGGCGTTGCGCCGCGAGCGCGCCCGACCCCGCGCCGCGAGTACGAGGCCGGGCCTGAAGGCCGGCAGCGTCTCTCGCACTCCGTTGCAGGATTTTCCGCGGTCTTCTTCAATGGTTTTCTCTATCCCGAGACCCAGCCGGCCCGAAGGATTTTCGGTCAAGAACTGAGCAGCGGTTGGATACCGTATCGCTCCGCCATAAAGCCCCCCACCCTAACTCTTCCTCCCCTCCGACCGTCGGGTCATCCCCGGGGAGGGAGAGGAAGCCGCCAGAGGGTGAGGGGTCGCCTTCTGGGATCGTGCTGTGCCGGGAGCGTCGGCAGTGAGAGGGGAGGCGTTCGCCCCGGTGCCCAACCGCGGCATGATCACGATTTCGATCATGCTGGCGAACATCATGCAGGGCGTCGACAACACGATCCTCAATGTCGCCCTACCGCATATCCAAGGGAGCCTATCGGCCTCACTGGACCAGATCGCCTGGGCGTTGACCTCCTATATCGTCTGCGCCGCGATCATGATGCCTCTGACCGGCTGGCTCGCCGGCCGGTTCGGCATCAAGCAAATTTTTCTGATCTCGGTCATCGGTTTTACGCTCGCATCGGCGCTATGCGGCGCCGCCACAAGCCTCTATGAGCTCGTTTACTTTCGTGCGTTGCAAGGCGTGGCCGGGGCTGGGCTGATCCCGCTGTCGCAGGCCACCCTGCTCCAGATCAACCCGCCGGAGCGCCACGGGCATGCGATGGCCGTATTCGGCATCGGTACGATCCTCGGCCCGATCATGGGGCCGGCGCTCGGCGGCTGGTTGACCTATGACTACAGCTGGCGCTGGGTTTTCTACATCAACCTGCCGATCGGCGTGCTGTGCACGCTGGGCATCCTTGTTTTCATCCGCCAGACCCGCAACGTACGTCGTGAAATCGTTCGATTTCGTCGGGTTCCTGACGCTGAGCCTGGGGATCGGCGCCTTGCAATTGATGCTCGACCGAGGCGAGCTGAAGGACTGGTTCCATTCGAGCGAAATCTGGATCGCAGCGACGGTCGCGGGGCTCGGTTTTTACCTGTTCGCCGTGCACACGGTAACCACGGAAGGCAGCTCGTTTCTCCATCGCGACCTGTTCAAGAGCGCGAATTTCGTAGCGAGCACCGCTCTGATGTTCTCTGTCGGGCTGATCATGACCGGCACCCTCGCGCTGTTGCCGACGATGCTGCAAAACCTGATGAACTATCCGGCGCTCACGACCGGGCTGGTGACCATGCCGCGCGGCTTCGGAGCGATGGCGGCAATGTTCCTCGTCGCCCCATTGATCAATCGGGTCGACAGCCGGCTGATCATTCTTTTCGGCTTTTTGCTGACCGCCGTGGCGATGTGGCAGATGAGCCAGTTCTCGCTGCAGATGGGCATGGCGCCGGTCGTCATCTCCGGGCTGTTGCAGGGTTTCGGCCTCGGCTGCACCATGGTGCCCCTAAACATTATCGCGTTGTCGACGCTGCCGCGTCACATCCTAACCCAGGGGACGGCGATCCGCAGCCTGGTGCGCAACCTAGGCGGCAGCATCGGCATCAGCATTCTGGTCGCAACCTTGGCCGAGAATACCCAGGTGGTTCACTCGCGTCTGGTCGAAGGCCTGCGGCCGGACAATCCGCTGCTGCAGGCGCCCTATCTGGCGGCACCCTTCAGCCTGAGCACACCGAGCGGGGTGGCGGCACTCAACGCCGAAGTGACGCGGCAGGCCGCAATGGTCGCCTATATCGATGATTTCAAGCTGATGATGTTGATCGCACTTGCTTCGCTACCTCTGTTGCTGCTGTTGCGCCCCTCGCACCGCCTGCCATCGCCAGCCACGGCTGTCGCACCCGTGGCGGCCGACGACTAGCGCATTGTTACCAGCACGTTGGCGATTTAGTGCCGAATATCGGATTAAGCAAAATCGCCGATGCTGCGTCGGCCGGCCAAGCCTTCCATGGGCCGAACCCAAGGGCAGTAGCCACGTGGCGGACCCAGCCTCCGCATTACTATACCGGCAAGCGTCCACGGCCTGCCGCGTGCGGGCGGGAGCGCTGCGAACCCTCGCGACGAGAGGATATCTCCTGCCCTTCGACAGCCACCGGTACTGCTATAAGCGCAGTGTCGGGGGGCGTGGCGAATGACGGCTGTCAAAGCCTAGGCCGAACGACGCATTTCCACAACCATTGAACCCCGACGAGTGGCTGGAGGCAATGACGGCTATGGGGCATGAAGAGCAGCCCCCGTCGACAGGGCTGAATGCCGGCTATGAGTTCAGAAAGGAATAGCTCAAGTGTGCGATAACAACGGCTTGGCGAGTGTCTAACCCGATGCGGTAGCGAAACCGTCAATGAGTTAGCATGCCGAGTGTCTAACGGCCGGCGGCTTCACCGATACACCTAAGCACGTCGGTCAGGATCTCGCGAAGCGCCCCCGCGCTCCGACCGCGCACCGCGTAGTGCGCCGCAATCATCGCAGCGAGCAAATGCCCGACCTCTGGGTCGCCCGGCTGCAATCCGTCGCGCGCGAGACGGGTGCTCACCCGGGCGAATATCTCGCGCGCTAGTGGATGAAATCGCTTGATACCCGCGCCTGGGGTCGGCTTGGGGTGGAAAACCCGACCTTCACGCCATTGTGCGCGAGCCGAGTGCTTGTTGACAACGCCCGCTTATTTCTTGAATTCTGATACGCCCTCCGTCCTCATACTGCCCAGATCACAAAAAGCACTTAGAACGAAAAATGGTCTATCGAGACTGGCTCGGTTCTCTCCCCGAGAGCCTTGAGGGCAGCGCGACGGCGGAAGCCGTCTCTCGTCTTGACGGAGCACGCCTGTCGAGGAAAGATGAAGAATTCTTAGCACGTATACGGAACGAACTCAAAGAAGTTGGCGCTTCAGATGAGGAGATCGACAAGGCAACACCAAGCCTCACGATCGCCATATTTGTCAGGCGCAAAGCAACAAGGCTGAATGATTTCCTGCTATGTTTCTGGTAGGGTTATTATTAGCATTAATATTGGGACCGCTCTTGTTTATATCAACCTATCGCGAAACATTAGAATTTGTACATCAGGAAAATGTTACTGAGTTTACTATGTTGGTAATATCTATATTTGCATTGGTAGTCATTTGGCGGTGGTTTATACAAACCAATATTTTACGGACTCCAATTAGTAAGCTATATCGTGGTTTTGGTCGCTTTGTTATTTACTACATACACAATATATATGGGTATTCGATTATGGAACGATCGCGTCCTTTACATAAAGAAACGTCTATTTGGGATATCGTCATAATCTCCCTATTGAGTGTTTGGATGTTTTCCTTTTTTCACTTACTAATAAATTGGTTGGTTCTGAGACTCGAGCGTATGTTTGCAGTTTTGCGTCCCGATTGTGCCTTGATTATTTCCCTTTGCCAGGCATTTCTCGCAGTTCGTAATGAAGCTCTTTGGCGAGACCAAGATTATCGCAACCGCATTGCGGGGCACTTAGCTGCGTCAGCCGATGCAATAGAGAGATTCATACCGCGCGGCATCGCGGAAGAAGCTGGCCCCTGTTCAATCGCTGTCGTTCGGCAACGCTTCAAAGAAGCTGCAATTCCGTTGCGTCGACGAATAGTCTGGCTGGCAACGCCGGGACAGCTAACGAGGACAGATTTAGAAGGAGAACTTCGGCAAGCGGTCATTGCCGCATCGCTAGGCGAGCTCGCTCGGCTGGATGTAGGTCGCGATGGGACCGAGACGCTCCAGTTGGAGCGGCGGCCTTGGTGGGCTGTGGTAACCGATCTTTGCCGGGGGTCGCCTGGGCGTTGATTTCGTTGGGACTCGTACAACTCGGCTCGGCATTGCAATTCCCCCTCCTTTCAAACCGGACGAAAAAGCCGCGGCGCAGAAAGCCGCCTATGTCTGGCTTGCGCTCACTGTTCTCAGATGGTTAAGCCCTGGCAATTTCAAAGAAACAATTGATGCGGCTGGAACACTATTGGGCCGCAGCAAGCCAAAGGGTACGGAATAAAGGATACCTCTACTGTGATTATTTTCTACTTAGAAGTATGCGTCGAATTGGGTCGAATTGTCGGGCGGAATGTCCGCGAGGGGTCTAGTGGTATAAACCTAACAGAAGAGTCCTGAGCTCGTGTATGATCCAGCTGCCGAAGGGGGGTGGGCATGCGCGAGGGGATCACAGTCGAGGTGAGCGCGGCCGATCGGGCGCGATTGGAGGCGATCGTCGCCGATCGAAACAGCCCGCAAAAGCACGTCTGGCGAGCGCGGATCGTGCTGCTGACGGTGGATGGCCTGGGCACCAACGAGATCATGCGCCAAGCTGGCACAAGCAAAGTTACGGTGTGGCGCTGGCAAGAGCGGTTCATGCGGGCGGGGATCGAGGGGCTGCTGCAGGACAAGACGCGGCCCTCGCGTATCCCGCCGCTGCCGGCGAGGGTTCGCGAGCGCACCGTAGCTCTGACCCTCGGCGATCCGCCGGGTGAAACCACGCATTGGACGGCCGAGATGATGGCGAAAGCGGCCGGGATCAGCGTCAGTTCGGTGCAGCGCATTTGGCGGACGCACGGCTTGCAGCCGCACCGGGTTCGCCAATTCAAACTGTCGCGCGACCCCGAGTTCGTGCCCAAGCTGCGGGACATTGTCGGCCTCTACGTCGATCCGCCGGCGCATGCGATCGTGCTCAGCGTCGATGAGAAGTCGCAAATCCAGGCGCTCGACCGCACCCAGCCGGGGCTGCCGCTGAAGCCTGGGCGTTGCGGGACCATGACCCATGACTACAAACGCAACGGCACGACCACACTGTTTGCCGCTCTCGACGTGCTCGAAGGCAAGGTCATCGGCCGCTGCATGCAGCGCCACCGGCATCAGGAGTTCATTCGCTTCCTCAACGCGATCGAGGCAGAGATCCCGGCCGGCAAGCTCGTCCACGTCATCCTCGACAATTACGGCAGCCACAAGCACCCCAAGGTGCGGGCCTGGCTCGAACGGCATCCCCGCTTCGTGTTCCATTACACGCCAAAATCGGCCTCCTGGCTCAACGCTGTCGAGGGCTTCTTCGCCAAGCTCACCCGGCGACGGCTGAAGCGCGGCGTCTTCCGCTCGCTCGTCGATCTCCAGGCCGCCATCAAGCGCTTCCTCGCCGAGACCAATGACAACCCCAGGCCCTTCCTCTGGACCGCCGATCCCGACAAGATTATCGCCGCCGTCAGGCGTGGGTACCAAGCGTTAGATTCGATCCACTAGGCTGTGTGAAAACACCTAATCTGGTACTCTTCCCGGGGGCTCGGGGGGACCGGGATGAAGCGTTTTGTCGAGGGCGAAGACCGGCGCCAGCCGATCTGCTGCCGGATCGCTGGACGACTACGTGGCCGAAGATAACCCGGTCCGGATCGTCGAAGTCTTCATCGACGAATTGGATTTGGCGGCGCTCGGCTTCGAGGGCGTCATACCGGAGGCGACCGGTCGGCCCGCGTATCATCCGTCGACGATGCTGAAGCTCTATCTCTACGGCTATCTGAACCGGGTTCAGTCGAGCCGCCGGCTGGAGCGCGAAGCTCAGCGCAATATCGAGCTGATGTGGCTGACCGGGCGGCTGGCGCCGGACTTCAAGACCATCGCCAACTTCCGCCGGGACAACGGCCCGGCGATCCGGGCGGTGTGTGCCCAGTTCGTGGTGCTGTGCCGCCGGCTGGGCCTGTTCACCCGCGCCGTCGTCGCCATCGACGGCAGCAAGTTCAAAGCGGTGAACAATCGCGACAAGAACTTCACCGTGGCCAAGGTCGCCAAGCGCATCGAGCAGGTCGACGCCAGCATCGTGCGCTACCTGGCCGCGCTGGACCGGGCCGACCGCGAGGAGAGCGATGTCGCCGAAGCCAAGACGACCCGCATCAAGGACAAGATCGCCGGGCTGCGCCGGCAGATGCAGGCCTTGCGGGAGATGGAGCAGAAGGTTCAGGACGCACCCGACCAGCAGGTCTCGCTGACCGATCCGGACGCGCGCTCGATGGCCACCAGCGGGCGCGGAACCGGCGTGGTCGGCTACAACGTGCAGACCGCCGTCGACGCCGAGCACCATCTGATCGTGGCCCACGAGGTGATCAACCAGGGCTACGACCGCAGTCAGCTCGCACCCATGGCGCTCAAGGCCCAGGAGGCCACGGGCTGCGAGGCGATCACCGCCCTGGCCGACCGCGGCTACTTCAGCGGCGACCAGGTCCGTCATGCGAAGGCACCGGCGTCGCGCCGATCGTGCCCAAGACCCAGACGTCGAGCGGAACCAAACGCGGCTTCTTCACCCGACAGGACTTCATCTACGACGCCGAGCACGACCACTACACCTGCCCGGCGGGGGCGAAGCTGACCAAGGCCAATCGCCGGGCGGATCATGCCGAGGACTTCGACTTCTATCGCCACCTGAGCGCCTGCTTCACCTGTCCGCTCAAATCGCGATGCACGCCGACCAAGCTGCGGCGCATCAAGCGCTGGGAGCATGAGGACGTGCTCGACAAAATGCAGGCCCGGCTCGACCGCATGCCCGACGCCATGGGCGTCCGACGACAGACCGTCGAACACCCGTTCGGGACCCTCAAGGCCTGGATGGGCGCGACCCACTTCCTGACCAGGACCCTCGAAACGTCCGAACCGAGATGAGCCTCCACGTTCTGGCCTACAACATGAAGCGAATGATCGAGATCTTCGGCGCGGGACCGCTGATGGCGGCGATCCGACCTGATCGTCTCGCTCAAGCCGAAGACCGAGTACCAACCGCGCCCGACCATCACGGCGAGGAAACCCCGCGTTCGCTGACGTCATATGACGACGTTCTTCCACGCCTCGGTCGACTTGACTCCTTCACCGGTAGGCATCCGAACGGCCGGAATCGGGCGCAAACCCGATGTCAGAGGCAGTCGGTGCGAACCGCGGGGTCGGACATGATGCCATCCAATCGCTGGGTGCTAACCGCCAAATCGCCGGTGAGGCTCGTTTCTCCCCGCTTGGCTCACGATGTCGGGAGACTTGCACGGAGAGAACGGCGCCGCTTCAACTCTCGGGTTGTGCCAACGGAAACATCCACGTGCCGTCGAGGATTTCTGCTCGCGGGCCGAAGAGACGCACCGTGTAGTTCCAGCCCCTCATAATCGCCAGGCAATCGGGAATTTCGCCGTCGCAGCCGCCAAACTGGATGGCGACCGACCCATCGGCACCCTTTTTTGCACTGGTCATGTTCACGGAATAGACATTGTATTGGTTCGGTTCCAAATAGCCCTCGGCGTTGTAGACCGTGATTGACCAGAAGCCGTCGACTGGGACGTCCCTGACCTTCAGCTTGTGGATGGTGGTGCCGTCATTCCGGGCCGGCGTGATCGGGAGATAGAGCGCGTCCTTCTCGGGGTAGCCGCCCCACAACATGGCGCTTCCGATCAGATGCCGGACCGGGTCAACCTCATGTTCGTTGGCGCCAAACATGCGACGCGTATCGGAAACCGTGGTTCCAAGCTGCAGGAGCGCCGCTTGTACCTTTTTGAGACTAGATTTATCCCAATTGGGGATTTCGAACGTGCCGGGGCGTTCCTGGTTGAACTTGGTCGCATCCTGCAAGGCGTGGACCTGCACGACATCCTCCTTGTTCGAGAAATCGACAAGGAAACGGACTACGACGATGGCATAGCGCGTGCCAATCATCCGCCTGGTCAGAGTATGAGTGCCTGCGCCGTAATAGGTGGCCGGGGTGTATTGATCCTGATTGACGACCTGCATTCCCATGAAGCGCGTGCCGGCATCCGGCAGCGTAATCGTCACCGGCCCGGCATCAAGGTCGACAATTGCAAACGAATACAACGTGTCGCGGTTGGGACGAACGATACCCTGCTGGACGGGGGGAGCAAGCTCGCGGCCATGCCGGAATTTTCCGAAACCGCCGTTCTTGACCACCCCAGCGAAATTAACATCGGTCTGGGCGCGGTTGTAGTTCTCGACGGTGACGGGCTCGGCAGGGGAAGCGGTCGTTTGTGCCACAGCGGAACGCGCTATCACCAGTGACATGGCCGCCAAGATCCTTATGCTGATCTTTGTCATGATGCTTCCCGGGTGAGGCATCCCCTCCGATGCAGAGTTAGGTAGGTCAGCCAAATATGGAAATCGACATGCGCGGATGACAATCTATCTATCAAATATGGTAGGCTTTCCAAATGGACCTGAATGCCACCCGCATGTTTGTCGCCGTGGTCCAGGCGGGCAGCCTCTCGGCGGCGGCGACCCGTCTCGGAACTCCGCTACCAACACTGAGCCGCCGAATCCGGGACCTGGAGCGGCAACTCGGAGTGCAACTGCTGGAGCGCTCGGCGCGCGGCACAAAATTGACCGACGCCGGGGCAAGGCTCTACGAGCACGCCAGCCGCGGGATCGAGACGCTGCTGGAGGCCGAGCAGGCCGTGGTGAGCGATCAGGCGCGCCTGAAGGGCCGCCTGCGCCTGTCGTTGCCCCAGACGTTTGAGCCGTGGTGGGATCTGCTGGCCGTGTTCCAGCGCCGCTACCCCGAAATAAAGGTTTACGTCTACTCAACCGAGCGTCGCATGGACCCAATCGAGGACGGCATCGACGTCGCCCTTCGTGTCGGCGCGATCGTTCACGAGGCGATGGTGGCGCGACACCTACTATCCTTCCGCAACATTCTCGTCGCCAGTCCAAAGTTGGTGGAGCGCTGCGGCATGCCGGCCGAGCCCGACGCGCTTCATCACTTCCCCTGTGCGGTGTGGGCGTCGCGCATCGATGTTGCGACCCGCTGGGAATTGGGCGGGCATGTGGTCGAGCCCAAAGCGGTCCTGTCCACGAACGATTATCATCACTTGTGCAGCCGTGCGCTCGGTGGCGACGTAGTGACGGAACTGCCGCCCTTCCTGGCGGCCGCGCCCATCCGGGAGAAACGACTGGTGCCGTTGCTGCCGCAATACCCGTTGCCGGAGTGGTCAATCAATCTGCTCTATCTGCCCCACCGCCATCCATCCACCATCGTCAGGACATATCTGGATTTCTGCCAGAGCTATCTCCCGAAAATCGTTCAAGCCTGCGAAATCGGCGTTGTAAGATGAGCAGACCGGCTGAAATCCTCGAACGTTTCACGCCTCCCCTCCCGCGAGAGCGAGTTCGTTCCATGCCCCTTAAGATGGTATATCGCGGCGGCCGCGAGCGCAAATAGACCGGTCAGTGACGGCGGCGATCGCGAGATTTCGTCGATCGTTCTCTTGGCGGCGTCCGGGGCTAGGCGGCCTGCCGCGATATCCTCGATCGCCTGCATCGTCGACGCCACGCGATCCATTTCTACGCCTGCAGGAGCGGCCACTGCTTGCACGGCGAGCGCGGCATCTTTGCTGTCGGCAACAAGTTGCAGTTCACCCAAACGCGGTATGATCGTAGTGCGCAATCCCAGCGCGCAGCCCAGGCGCTTGGCCGCATCTAACCATCTGCTCGGTAGCTTGTACGTTGACGTAAAGAACTCTGGCGAAAGCGAGAACGAAATTAGCGCGCTGATCCGCTGTCATGAGGTGTCCCGCAAGCGGGAGTGCGGCTCAGTCGGACCCGGCTGCTAAAGCACGCCGTCGATGCCGATGCACAACGCGTCGAGATCCATGCCCTCGACTACTGCGAGATTGCGAATGATCGGGTCGCGCAGACGGGGCGGCGACGGCACGATGCCGAAGCCGCAATTGCTAGTGGCGATCGTCGTGACGCCCACAACGGCGAGGGGGACTGCGTTGGGTCCCGGGTGACCTGGGCGTCGTGATGAGTGTGGATATCGATGATCCCCGGCATCAGCGCAAAGCCGTCGGCATCGACCACCTTGGCAGCGTCGTTGCCGACGTTACCGATCGCAGCGATGCGACCGCCGGCGATGGCAACATCGGCGCGCAGCGGGTCATGGCCGAGCCCGTCGATAATCGTCGCACCGCGGATCACCAACTCATGCATGGCAATTCCCTCTATGCCAGCGACCTCGGTCGTCTCGTCAAAAAATGATGTCTTTCGGTTGGCGGCTTGCTGAGTGCCAGCTTGCGATATTCATCCGTTGCCACCGCATCGCAATACTCGCGAAAGCAGGATGGCCGCCGCGGTACCGCATGATCTTGCGGGTTTGCTTGCCGTCGCGGTTCAGGCCTCAGCGACCCTCTCCGAGGGGCCGGTCCTCGGCGGATTGGTAACCAGACAACCCCTTCTCCGACGGGAACCCCAACGTTGCGCCCGGGATGCTGACTTCGACCTGCTCCACCTGATGCGTCGGGAAAATAAACAGCAGGCGCGCCGGTTCCGTGTAGCGGTTCAGAAATCCGTGCGCACTCCCGGCGGGAGCCAGCAGCGTATCACCGGGACCAATCGGCACCCGTTCGCGTCCGAGGATCGCGTCCACCTTTCCTTCCTGTACGATGATGGCGACTTCCGTGTGCGGATTGATGCGCCGGGGAATCCGGGCATTGGGCGCGACGCTCACCTCTTCGATGTGCAGCGACCGGCTTCCTTGGTCGACACCAACGAGGATAGTGCTCTCGGCGCCCGCGGCAGCTTCTGCCCGCTTGCTCGAACTCCTCTTTCTTGATGATTGGCACTGCCGTTCCTTTCGCGATCGCTGTGCCAACAAACGCCGGAAAAGCCCCGTAGGCTACGGGGCCCTTCCGCTTTATCACTCAGCGAACGACCATGTCGTAGCTGCGCAGGAATTTACCCGGCGTTGCCTGGGTGCATTCGCTCTCCTCGAATGTAATTCCCCCATTGACGATGGTATAGCGGATGCCCTTGGCCTTCTGGATCAGACGCCGCTCGCCGCCTGGGAAGTCAGCGGCGTAGACCGGGCTATCGTAGAGAAAGCCCAACTTTTCCTGTTCGTAGACGATAATGTCGGCGGCGAACCCCTCGCGCAGGATGCCGCGATCGGTGAACCCGGCGATCCACGCCGGCAGCCCGCTGATCTTGTAATGCGCCTTCTCAGAAACTCATCACCTGGCGGTCCCGCGTCCAAGTCGCGAGGAGATTAACCGGCCAGGTACCCAGGGTCAGGTACCGGACATGCGCGCCTCCGTCCGAGACACAAGGGTGGATGTAGGGGTGATTAAGGATTTCGGCGACCGCTCGCGGGTCCGTGCCGTTAGTCGGATCGGTCGAGAATTCGGTCCGCAGGTCTTCATCGATCGCGAGATCGAGCATCGCGTCCATCGGGTGCTTGCCGGTCACCTCGGCCAACTCGGCGATAGTCATTCCCTCATACTGGTAATTCCTCGGGTGCCGTACCTCGACGACCCGCATCTTTGCCCAGTTTGACACCACATCGGCTTGGCCGCCGGTGCCGGTCCAAGCGCCTACATCCTTGCGCATCCGATCACGCACCCCGGGTTGTTTCAATTTGGCGATGCGCTCTTCAGGCGTTCCGACAAACGGATCAATCCAATTTGGCATCGCATCGAAACCGTTATATTCGGCAAGCTCGAAAACCGGCGAAGGTGGGTTCGACGCGGTCTGCGCGTACATCCAAGCGCCTTCTCTGTGGGCGCGCTCGAGAAAGGCAAGCTGCTCCTTGTAGCGCCCTGGCGCCGCCTCGCTTTGGCTGACCGCACCCCATTGCAACGGCCGGCCGCTCGCCAGGCACATCTCGATAAGGAAGTCCTCCCGGCCCTTACCCGGGGCATCGCCTTCAACCGGGTCCATTTGAATGCCGGAGCCGGTCGGTGTGGCGCCGCCAAGCAGATCGGGTTCGCCCGGCGGCAGTGGCCGCTCGGCTGCGCCGCGCGTCCAGCCAATGCTGCCGACGCCGAAATCAGCCAGGACCGCCGCCAGTGCCAGGTATTCCTCGTTGGAGGCCACCTGGCTGGGGATGAAGCGGCCGTCATCGGGACGGTTAATCAGGGTCTTCATCGATGACCAGCCGAAGGCGCCGGCCTTCATCGCCTCATGGACGAGCGCCTGCATCTGGCGGGTTTCTGCTTCGGTCGCATAGACCCGCTCGCGCGAATCCTCGATGCCCATCACGTAAAGCCGCAGCGGGTTGAAGGGCACCAGCGCGCCGACATTGACGCCCAGCGGCCGCTTGGCCAGGCTATCCATCCACTGAGGGAAGCTTTCCCAGTCCCAAGGCAGACCTTTTTCCATTGTGCTCAAGGGAATAGCCTCGATGCGCGTCAGCAGGCGCATCGCGGCCTCTTGATCCTTTGGCTTGCACGGAGCAAAGCGAAGCCGCATTGGCCGATCG
>CAVZFB010000052.1:0-24405 GCA_963774345.1 uncultured Alphaproteobacteria bacterium | reverse complement strand
CGGAGCGACCGGCAGTGCCACGGGCGGAGTCGGGGTCGGTGCTAATGTGCTAGTCGGCGGTTCGGGCCAGTCGATCTCGCTGCAGCCGGTTAGTATCGAAGGCAATACCGGCCTTAACGTAGCGGCCGGGATCGGCGCAATTACGCTGCAACCCGCGGCCTAAGTCGGACCGCTCACGCTGCTGCTTACGGTGGATCGGAAGCCGTTGTCCGCAGCACCCACACTTTGAGCCAGGTCTTCCGGGCGGGAAGTCCGCCGACTGCTCGGCGGCCCTCTGGGTTGATCACTTGCCGACCAGACAAGGGGCCCGCCTGCGCCGCGAAGCGGCCACGGCAGTACGCACACGAGCAGTCGTTCGATCCGCTCGAGCCGGAGGCGTGCGTTGCGGGGACCTGACCGATCTCGAAGACCCGGACGAAGGTCCAAATAACACCTCGCCATCATCGAGTCGATGCCGGCGCCGGTGGTGATCGCCGGCGCCGCCGAGCGGGCGGTCAGCCGCTGCGATGTCCTGCGCCGGGGCACCTCAGCGCCCGGCGCGACGATCGTCCCGACATTGCATCGTCAACGGCTTGCCTGAGGTGGGATTGGAGAAACGGCTTGGCGAGCCGCGGCTGCAAGGGATCGGTCTTCTTCGGCAACTCGGCGTAGCCCGTGGCCAAAATCACCGGCAAACCCGGCCACCCGGTCTTGATCTCCGCGATCAGCTGTACCCCCGTCATGTGGGGCATGGCCTGATCGGTAATGACCAGCTCAATCGCGGCCTCCCGCCGAAGTATGGCAAGCGCTTGTCGTGCGGAATTCGCCTCGAACACCTGGTGCCCAAGATCCTCGAGCATCGCCGCCATATTGGTGAGGACAAGACTGTCGTCGTCGACCACGAGTACGGTGAGCGGTCGGCTTGGCGGCGATGCATGATCGGCCAGCACGGTACTGCCAGTGGTCCCCATCTTCGGCGCCACAGGTAGCCAAACCTCGGCAGCCGTACCCTGGCCTTTTCGACTCTTCAAAACGAGCTGCCCGCCCAATTGCTCGGCCACCCCGAGCACCATCGGCAGGCCCAGGCCAGTACCCTTGCCCACTTCCTTGGTCGTGAAGAAAGGATCAGTTGCGTGCTCGAGCGTGGTCTCGTCCATCCCTTCGCCGTTATCCACTACCGAAAGGCAAACATAGGCGCCAGGCGCCAGTTTGCCGCCTGCTGACACGGTTTCGGGCCGCGCTGACAAGATGATGGGACCGCCTTCGGGCATTGCATCGCGGGCGTTGACGACCAGATTGAGCAGCGCCATTTCGAGCTGATTGGGGTCCGCCGTTACCCATTGGAGAGTAAGTGGAAAGCGGGTCTCGAGCATTACCGAAGGCCCAAGAGATCGTTCCAGGAGTTCGGTCATTCCGCGGATCAGAGCCGGGATATCAACCGCCTGGAGGTTCAGCTCTTGACGACGCGCATAGGCCAGCATGCGCTGGGTCAGGGTCGCGCCGCGTTGGGCGCCTCGAATGGCGTTATCGATCAGGCGTGTGATCGAGGGGTCCCCGATACGCCTGCGCGCGATCTCGAGACTACCGAGAATCGCCGTTAGCAAATTGTTGAAATCATGAGCAATGCCGCCGGTAAGCTGCCCGACGGCTTCCATCTTTTGTGCATGGTACAGGGTCTGGCGGGCCTGTTCCAAGGCGAGCTGGGCTTCCCGCCGCTCGGTGAGGTCCCGGGTGATTTTTGCGTAGCCCACCAGGTTTTGCGAAGGGTCGCGGATAGGATCGATGATGACGCTGGCCCAAAAGCGGGTCCCGTCCTTGCGTACCCGCCAGCCCTCGCCCTCGAACTTGCCTTCGCGCGCCGCCGTCGCGAGGGCTTTCGCCGGCAGCCCCGCCTGCCGGTCTTCCTCGGTATAGAACCGCGAGAAGTGCTGACCGAGGATTTCAGCCTCCTCATATCCCTTGAAGCGTCGCGCACCCGGATTCCAGCCTGTAACTATGCCGTTAACGTCAAGCATGTAGATGGCGTAGTCGGTCACCGCCTCGACCAGCAGCCGATAGCGCCCCTCATCGGTCAGAGACGCGGCGTATAGGCCGGAAGGTTCCTTATCGTTGAAACATTCCATTCTGGATTCCCGTCCTCCACGTCAGATGCAGGTGGCCGTCCGCGATGACGTTAGGGGCGAGAACTGCTGCGGGCCGCGCTATTCCGCGATCCGCACGCACGAAGGCTCTTCCGCATAAGTATTCGGTGCCCGGGAGCCATGGGTGACGATCACGCTGCCGCGCGGAGCGCGCTCGCAGCTCTCTTGCGCGCGATATCGGCCGTTTCGTCCTTCATATCCATCAGCTCGCGCAGCATGTCGCGGCCCCGCGACAGCCGCGAGCGGACGGTGCCGATCGGAATGCCGAGGACCGTGGCAGCCTCCTCATAGGGCATGCCTTCCAGACCGACGAGGAGGATCACCTGGCGATGCCCATCAGGCAAGCGGGCGAGCGCCCGTTCGAGGTCGCGCAGCTGCAAAGACGCCTCGGCATCAGCGGCGGCGGTCAGCGCGGATCCCATGTCCTCGACCGGGATTGACACGCCCTCTCGCACCGAGCGGCGCACGTCGTTGACGTGCTGGTTATGGAGGATCGTAAAGAGCCAGGCGCGCAGATCGGTCCCCGGCTCCCACAAATGCTGCTTGGCGACGGCGCGGCAGAGGCAGCTCTGCACCAGATCGTCGGCCCGCGATTGGTCCCGGGTCAACGCGCGGGCATAGCGCCGCAGGCGGGGAATTTCGGTTTCGAGGAGCCGCGCGAAATCGCTCATCGGCTTCATCCTTCGGCTGTTCCGGCCTCGAGCGTGCTCGGGACCGTTGGATGAACGATGTATAATGGCCGGTTGTAACTCCTTGATGTAACGTGATGGCTCGCCGGTAAAATGTTGTTTTGTTAGGTAATCGAATGCGTCCGACCGGTAATCCTGGTCACATTCTCGTAAACAGCAGGCCCAACGGGACAAGTAACATGCCACTTTTGGCAATTTAAGACAGGTTCGCTCCTGGAAGTTCGATAGTACAGGAAATGGCATCCAGAGGTAGCCCCCCGCGTGAGGGACAGATCGCGCCCATTCGAATATCGCGTTTCCATCCGACCTCGCGAATGCGCTGGCACGGTCCGAAATGGGGCATCGGCTGCCGTCGGCACGGGCGGAGTCGAATGGCTGCAGAGGGTCGGTTTGCCTCGTTCAACCCATGACAGGCGAACGGCTGGTTTCAGGGCGAAACCCGATGTCAGGGGCGGCCGGTGCGGACCGCCGGGTGGACTGCGTTCACCGCGTTCCTCGTTAACGGACTTTCATGCGAGGCCTAAACTCGAAGCAAATTAACGCCACTCTCGGGCGTCGGCACCCACTCTCCATGTTGACTGTGAACTAACAGATCGTGAGGTGGCGTGGGGATTGTAGTCCGAGCACTGGGTGCCTACCGCCAAATCACCGGTAATGCTCGTTCCTTCCTGCGTGGCTCGTGATGTCGGGACGCTGGCATGGGTAGCAGGCCTCAACTGACGACGTTGATACGTCACGCGCGGCAGTGCCGCGACTAATTCTGGCGTCCCGTCTGTTTGCAGCCGCGCTTGTCTGCGCCGACGGCCCCATTCGCCTGCCGGCAGTCCTGCCGGGTGTCCCGGCGCTCCTGGCCGTTGGTTTGGGCGATGGTGAACGAGCCGTCAGTTGATGCCTTATCCATTGCCTTGAGAGTTTCTGCGTTCGCCGAGATGGACAAGCCAACGACCATGCCGAAAATGATCATCGATGATCTAATGACCATGAACGATCTAGAGGCGAATTCGGCTGTCACGTCTTGGTCCTCCTTCGGGGCAATTTTTGTGACGTTCAGCCAGAACACATTCATCTGGAATTGTAGTTTCTTGGCGCCATCGGCTGCAGTTAGCCGCAGCTGATCCGGTATTTCCCGGATGAACAACCAATTTGGCGGCCACTAAGGCATGATAGCCACCAATCCGAACGTTCTGCAAGGGCTGGATGCCAGCGGGACCAGCTGGAACCCTGGCGTTTGGGAGACGATCGCTGGGTGAGTCAGGGTTTAGATCGTAGCGGCCGTCGGCATCGCGAGCTCGGAGGGGTGCGCGCTGATGTCGGAGAACTGCGAGTGTCAGATTTCTTACACATCGCCCGGCTTGAACGAACAGCTGATACTGATCCGCTTGGGCTGAAGCCGATTTTCTAACCTTCTGGCTTAGCCTCTAGCTTTTGTGGAGATCAGGCCTAAGCGAGCGCATCCGAGGAACTGGAGCAACGGGCGCGGGAGGCTGAAAACGGAGAGAGCTGATTTCGCGATACGCCTCGGGGCCCGTGGGCGCGTGGCGATGTGCTGACCTGTATCTCATTCGCCGCGACAGAGCCGTCCGCGCGCCGGTCCTCTTGGAGTTCTCCCACTGTGTCGTCGAGGCGCGCCAGTGCGATATTGTCCTCAAAATCAAGCGGGTCAGCGATCTGCTGGTTGATGTGCACGCGCGCGATGGCGAGCTCCTCGTCGCTTGCCTTGCCGGCTTGTCCCAACCGCTGGCGCAGCTCGTTGCCCTTCGTTGTATTATCCCCCCGTTCGGCTATCGCCAGGAGCAGCCGCCGCGCATAGGCCGACTCCTCGACCGAGCGAATATTGGCCTGGGCGAGCGCGACGTAAGCAGGGAAATAGTTCTGATCAATGATGGTGAGCTGGGCGTCGACCATGCGCGTCATCCGCATGCTCATCAGAGCGACGGCCGCCATCAGGATCAGCAGCCCGACAGCGATGCCGAAGAACTTCAAACCGATGGGAAACCGCATAACGCCGCCCTCCGAGCGGCAATAAACCCTGCATCATGATCGACCGGCCAGCACGGTATGCTGCATCGTGATGGATAGGAAATACCCTATGCTCGGCGAACCGCCGGCACCCGGCCTGATCCCGATTTTCAACGGGAGAGCAAGATGACAAACCGGGCCACGTATGCAGCGCCCCGGATCGGACGGCCGCCTCTCAGTCGATCTATCCAATCGGGCGCCACGGCCGCAAAGGGCAGCTGCGGGTCGGCTTGAGCCGCCCGGTCGTGGTCACGCGAACGGCCGGAATCGGGCCGGGTTTCGGATGCCGGCCCGGCGTGAGCGGAGGACCCGGAGTGAGGGGGGCCGGCCTCCGAAAGCCTCCGAAGAACGAACCCGCCGGGGCCGGTGGGCAGTCTACCGTCTATGTGGATTTGATGAGGCGGAGGTTTGGGTAGGGGATGCGCTGGCCGGCGTAGTCGGCAATGGATTGACGATCGCGGTCGGGAGTTTGTCGCCGCGGCGGCGGTCGACGAGGCGATTTGGCATGATCGATGGCGTAGTACGTGACTGTGGCGCCGCCGGGGCGACAGCGATGCAGCGACGGAAGCAAGGTTTCCCGGCAGGCGGGTGGTGCGATGAGGCAATGACGGGGGTCATGGCATCGGGGTCCTGAGCCCAGCCTTGGGCGACGGCGGGGCGCGGGGCGCACCGCCGCGCTGGAAAGTCTCGACGATGATCATGTTGCCGCCGCAGCATGGGCAGCAGGCTTGGGTCGGCCCGCCGGTAGTTCGCGACCACGAATTTCCACCCTCACCTTCGCGCAGTCGGCGCCCTCTGATGGAACTAATCTATAATGGCAACTCATGGCGGCCTGATGGTACAGCGCGCACAAACCTTTCTGACGCTCAAGAGGCGGAAATGGCATACGAAAGGCTCGACGCAGCACTTCGACAGCTCAAAGCAGATCGCGAGCGGGCGGAGGCGGCGGAAAACCAACGAAAAGAGGCGGCGGCGGAAGCGAGGATTCGATTCGCGCGAATTAAGTCCGGGGTGATTGGGCCTATTTTTGAAGAGGTCGTAGCGCGCTTAGCGGCCGAAGGCTTCTTCGGAGAAACGGTGGACGAACAAAACGATGCCTCTGCTCCAATTTCCCTCAACGTGAATTTATCGGAAGATGAAGGATTTAGCCGGCAAGGCAGCCTGCAAGTGCGGTTTGATCCAGATAAACTTACATGTGAATTTGGAACATCGACGATGGCTAAAGCATCATCAACAAGCCAAATAGTATTCGATGCTAGACATCATAAATTTGACGAAATGACTGAGGAGCTGGTTCGCGAGACAGCCGAACAATTTGTGCTCGATTTGATTGCCGGGAAGCTCTTCCGATAGCGGAAAAGCCCCGCCTCACCGCTCAGATCAAAGGCTCTCACCACATATCGATCAACACGTTTTTGAGCGTCTTCATCTCTTCGAGGACACGGCCGGCGCCGAGCGCCACACAGGTCAGCGGTTCGTAGGCGATCGAGACCGGAAGCCTTGTGGCATGCCGCAGCACCAAGTCGAGATTGCTGAGCAGCGCACCGCCGCCGGCCAGCATGATCCCCTTGTCGACGATGTCGGCGGCGAGTTCGGGGGCCGTGTTCTCGAGCGCTATCTTGACCGCCTCGATGATCGAGCCAACCGGTTCGGCGAGGCTCTCGGAAATCTGACGCTCGCTGATCACGATTTCCTTTGGCACCCCGTTCATCAGGTCGCGCCCCCTGATCTCCATCATACGGCCCTCACCGTCCTCCGGCATGCAGGCGGAGCCGATCTCCTTCTTGATTCGCTCGGCGCTGCTCTCACCGACGAGGAGGTTATGGTTGCGGCGGATGTAGGCAATGACCGCCTCGTCCATCTTGTCGCCGCCGACCCGAACCGATCGGCAATAGACGATGCCGCCAAGCGACAGTACCGCCACCTCGGTCGTCCCGCCTCCGACATCGACGACCATCGAGCCGGTTGGCTCGGTCACCGGAAGACCGGCACCGATGCCTGCCGCCATCGGCTCCTCGATCAGAAGGGCCTGCCTTGCGCCCGCACTTTCAGCCGATTCCCGGATCGCGCGCCGCTCCACCGCGGTCGCGCCCGAGGGCACACAGACGATGATCTGCGGCGCGGAGAAGCTGCGGCGGTTGAGCGCCTTGCGGATGAAATGCTTGATCATTT
The DNA here is from genome assembly GCA_963774345.1 of uncultured Alphaproteobacteria bacterium. Classification (GTDB taxonomy): domain Bacteria; phylum Pseudomonadota; class Alphaproteobacteria; order ATCC43930; family CGMCC-115725; genus AP-15. Next base: position 17,405 of record CAVZFB010000052.1, on the reverse strand, counting down.
CCTCCGTTACTTCGAAATCGGCGATGACGCCGTCGCGCAGCGGCCGGATTGCCTGAATGTTGCCAGGGGTGCGGCCGACCATTAGTTTCGCCTCCTCCCCGACGGCGAGAACTTGTCTATTGCCCTTGACGCTTGCAATTGCGACCACCGACGGCTCATTCAGGACGATACCGCGCCCTTTCACGTAAACGACGGTGTTTGCCGTGCCGAGGTCGATCGCCATGTCGGCCGACAGCAAACCCAACATTCTACCAAACATCTGACCGCGAACCCTGGGAAAGCCTCGCCTTCTCTAAACGGCGGGCGCGACTGACCATACAGGCGTTGCGTGCCGCAATCGACGACGCATGGCGGATCCGATCCCTGGAACACGGCGAGGGTGGGCCGACGAGCCTACGGCTAGTTGGCTGCCGCCTTTTTCGGCAGCACGATCAAGGCCGCTCGGGCGGCCGATCGGCACCGGTTTTCAACCGAGGTATCCCCGGATTTTGGGGATAGCCCCAACCTAAATATTGTGTCCGTCGATCGGCAGCACCAAAAAGCCGATTGGGAACCATCGGACTCTGGCGGGCGCGAGAATCTCGCCGTAAGCCCATGGTGTTTGCTAATTAAATGAAAAAAATGACGACACTCCTTTCGGAGTGGATGGCAATTCGCTAAAGAGATCCCAAGAATTTTATTTGCCAATCGCAAAAATTTGTTCAGTGCGATTTGAAATCGTCCCCATATATTATTTTCAGCAATTCAGAAAAAGGATGCCCGCATGGGTATCTCGATGAGTAGTCCTACGAGCGGGTTCAGGAAATGGTCGGAGGCGCGTGACCCGAAGATCGCCGGTGCTCGTGCCGTAGCGGGCGAGCCCGCCGTCATCCCGGTTCCGGCTCTCGATCAAGCAATCATGACTCCAGAGGAGCAGCCGCATCGTCCGTGGCGCGTGCCGGGGGCCGGTACGCTCTGAAGCGAACTCCGGACTGCTGGCTGAGTGTTCCATGGACCGGCAGCAAACGAACGACGGAGGCGGAGCAGCGAGGACGTATCATGTTCACCGAAATCAATCCGGCCCCCAACCGGGAGCGGCAGACGATTCAGACCCCCCGCCAATCACACCGGCCTGAGCCGACGCTGGGCGGCGCCTATCTCAAGTTCAGGAACGACCGCGGCGTCCGCGAAATCTGCATCGGGGTGAGGGAATTCAAGTGCATTGGAGAGTCCCCGCCGCAGGACCACCCGCACATCTACATCAACATGGGCGAGGCGGATACGATCCTCTGTCCCTACTGCGGGACGGGGTTCCGCTTCGATCCGCGATTGACAATGCTCGAAGCCGACCCGCCGGACAGTTTATTTACTGACCAGGACGCGGCCTGACCGTTCGCTGTGGGAATCCCGCAGCACCGCCAAGCTCACCCGCACAGTGCTGCCGCAGGCAAGCGCCTATGCGATGATCCGCCGGCGCCCGGCGGCGGCTGGCATCGCCACCAGGCTCGGGAACCACAGCTTCCACGGCGGCACGCTAGAAAAGGCCGCGGCGATGGCGAACCACACGTCGACCCGCACGACACAACTCTACGATCGCCGGCGCGACGAGGTTAGGCATCCGAACGGGCGGAAACGGGCGCAAACCCGATGTCAGGGGCAGCCGGTGCGAACCGCCGGGTCGGGTGGTTTGCTGCCCGACAGCTATCCGGCGACGCACCTGCAGAAGCGGACGCTTATTCGCTCTCATCGCGCCCGAGCACGACGTGCGTCGCGAGGTCTGTGGCAGTGGATTCCATCACGCGGTAGCCGAGGGCACTGAGATCCAAGCCCTCGAACATCGCCTCGCCTCGTCCGAGCAGGACAGGCGAAAGCGCGAAGTGCAGTTCATCGACCAGGCCGGCCTGCAGATATTGGCGAACTGTCGAGACGCCACCTCCAATCTTGACGTCGCGTACTCCCGCGGCGTCGCGTGCGCGCTCGAGCGCGGCGTGGATCCCATCCGTGACGAAGTGGAACGTGGTGCCGCCCTCCATTACGATCGGCTCGCGAGCATGGTGCGTTAGGACGAACGTCGGAGCGTGATAGGGCGGATTGTCGCCCCACCAGCCCTTCCAGCTGTCGTCCAGCCATTCCCCACGCACAGGACCGAACATGTTCCTGCCAAGGATGAAGGCACCGAAGCCGTCCATCGAGCGGTGGGCAAAGGTCTCGTCCACGCCCTCCGAACCACCGCCCTTGCCGAACATGGCCTTGAAGGTCTTCGTTCCGACGAACCAGCGGTGGAGTTCCGTCCCGCGCTTTCCCAGAGGATCCTGAAGACTCTGTTCCTGGCCCGCTCCGAACCCATCTAGGGACAAGGAAAACCCCGCGACTCTGACACGCCCCACCATAGCCCCCTCTACTGCTTGCAACATGCTACGTTGCTAAACCAGTGTCTGCAATTAGAGAGCACGAGCGCGCCATTGATCGGCGAGTTTGGGTCGACTTGACTCCTTCACCCGTAGGCATCCGAACGGCCGGAATCGGGCGCAAACCCGATGTCAGCGTCAGCCGGTGCGAACGCCGGGTCGGGTGATGGGGTGGACGCCCCCCGACGGCATCTGCGTGCCAAGGTGACGGCGTCAAGCCGTCACGGAAGGAGACGTCCATGGAGCAGGTTACCACGATTGGGCTGGATATCGCGAAGCATGTGTTCCAGGTGCACGGAGCTGACGCTGCCGGGCACGCGCTGTTCCGTAAGCGGGTCACCCGCCCGAAGCTTCTCGGGTTCTTGGCGGCACAGGCACCCTGTGTTGTCGCAATGGAAGCCTGCGCGGGTGCGCACTATTGGGCGCGCGAGATCGGCAAGCTGGGCCATTGCGTGCGATTGATCGCGCCGGCCTACGTCAAGCCCTTCGTCAAGCGGCAGAAGAACGACGCGGCCGATGCCGAGGCAATCTGCGAAGCGGCGCAGCGGCCGAGCATGCGCTTCGTTCCGGTCAAGACCGAAGAGCAGCAGGCGAACCCCATCACGTTCCGAGCCCGGGATCTCCTGGTGCGTCAGCGCACACAGTGCGTCAACGCTTTGCGCGGGCACCTGTTTGAGTACGGCTACGTCTTTCCTCAGGGCATTACCCATGTTGCAACCCTGGTCGCCCTCGTCGAGGACCCGCAATCATCCCTGCCCGGGAGTGTGCGGATTATCCTGAAGTTGCTCGTCGACACCTTCACCGCCCTGGACGGTCAGATCGCCGCGCTCGACGCCGAGATCAACCAGCGCTCAAAGGCAGACCCCACGGCACGCCGGCTGATGACCGCGGCCGTCGATCAGCTCGACAGTCTGGCCGGCGTAGTCGACGAACATGCGCTCCCCGGCCGGGTGCGCCTGCCGCATCGTCGGTGACAGGCGCCCTTCCCAAGCGCGGTACAACTCGCACCAGCGGCTGTAGCTGTAGCCGCCGGGCTCCGCCTGCCGGTATTCCTCCCACAACAGCATCAGCGTGACGCCGGGCCGACGCAGCTCGCGATGGACGTGGGTCCAATCCGGCCCAATCTTGCCACGCGATCCCTGCGGCCGGCCGGCGCTGGAATAAAGCGTCGCCTCCAGCACCCGGTCGGTCAGCATCGCCGGTAGCGGCCAGCCAAGCCGCGCTGCAACAACCCGCTCGAGGGTGAGCGCGACCGTGCTGCGCGCCACACCCAGCGATCGGGCGATTGCCCGGTCTGTGGCGCCGCACTCGTGCTTGAGGCGCAGGATCTCTCGTATGCGTCGCATCGACACTCTCTCGGCTGGCATCGGCTCCCCCACCCATCATGATCATGACGAGCAAGGGCGCCCTCCCGCCCAGCGGTCGAGCGATCACCACCTCACAGGTGGCCGACTTCAAATCGGAATGGCCGAGATTAAATCGGAATCGGTGGCCGACTTCATTCCGGAATCAGTGGCCGACTTCGCCCGGAATCAGCAATCCCGAGCATCCCGCCCGATGCGCTGGCGCCGAGCGACATGCCGAACAGCCAAGATGCAAAGTCGGTGTTCATGTCAGGCATCCCGGGTCTGTATCGCGGGACGCGTGATTTCTCTGCGCTTTGCCAGAAGCCCCTCGATCGCCAATGGTCCTAAGCCCCCCAAGACCAGGGCCGCAAGGCAGGCGAGGTAAAGGAGGTCGGTTTCAAAGCCCGGCGGCCCGAACTGCGGGCCTGCGGCCGTCACAGCCTGGAGCTTGATCGAACTGAACCCGTAGGGCAGATGCACGGTGAAGATGGCAACCAGAAGAACCGCCGCCATCGGTATGCTGGCCAGCGGTACTAGCGCACCGAGAAGCACGGCCATGCCGCCAAATATTTCAACTAGGATCGTAAGCCATCCCATGAGATGCGGTGCGGGCACGCCAAGTGCTTGCAAAATTGCTGGGAACGCGTCGACGCCCCTGGGAAATTGCGGAACGCACAGGCAATCCAACGATCTGGGCGATGCCGTTTCAGCCAACTTTGAACATGTGGCCAACTTGTCCCTGGCGGCGGGGGGCGACCGGCCGGCCGCGAGACCTGCACAAGCTGTAGGCGGCACGGCGGCGGATGGCAGGATTGGGTGGTGATGACGGCGCGCGGGAATGGATCCGACAAGGACGTCTACAACGGCGATCTCGGCGTGGTGTCGCGCATCGACATTGAGGAAGGCGAACTCGCGGTCGACTTTGATGGCCGCGAAATAGAATTGGAGGATTCGGCCGTTCGCGGCCACTCAGCCGTCTCGGTGGGAACTGCTATTCTTGCCCCGATCTCGGACGTTGGCTTGACCCGTGCGCCGCGATCGGCGCCCGAACCATTTACCGCTCCCGAAAGGTGCGCGCGATCTGCTCGTGTAGCGGTTTGAGTAGATAATCGAGGGGCGTGCGATCTTGGGTGCGGATATAGACCTCGGCCGGCATGCCCGGCACCAATTTCAGATCGCCGATGGACCTAATATCTGCTTGTGAGAGAGACACGCGCGCCATGTAATATTGTTGAGATTGGGCGCCTGCCGGGGTGGTCACCGGGTCGCGGGTGAGATCGGGCGACACCAACATTACCTTGCCCCCGAGATCGGGCGTCGTGCGTCGGTTACCGGCTTCGAGGCGGACGCGCACCGGTGCGCCGGCTGCGACCTGGTCGATATCCTGCGGCGCAACCTTTGCTTCTACGATCAGTGCGTCGGCGCGCGGCACGATCTGCATCAGTGTGTCGCCCTTGCCGATTATGCCCCCGATCGTGTGGACCTGGAGCTGATAAACGGTGCCTGCTTGCGGCGCGCGTATCTCGGTGTGCTTGAGTTCGTCTTCGGCCGCATTGGCACGCTCCTGCAATTCCGCGATCTTTGCCTGAGTTTCGCGCAGGTCCTTGAGCACCTCGGTCCGAAAATCCTGATCGAGCTGAAGGATCTGCAGCTCGGTCTCGGCGATTTTGCCGCGGGAACGGGCGATATCGGCAACCAATTCCCCGCGCTCGCCTTGCAGGCGCGCCTGGTCGCGCTGCAATTGCACGTAACGCTCCATCGTTACGAGATTCTTCTTGTAGAGTTCCAGGACGCCGGAAAGCTCCTCTCCGATGTACCTGATTTCTCTGTCCTTGGATTGCTGTTGGGCTGCGAGTCCGCGGATTTCTTCGCTTAGCTGAGCAATCCGTTCGCGCAATTGCGCGCGTTGACCCTCGCGTCCCTCGCGGCGTGCCTGGAATAGCCTTTGCTCTCCGGCAATCGCACTCTCGGTAACTTCCCTCACAGGCAGACTACGCATCGCCTCCGGGAGGGCGACGCTCGTAAGCCCGTCTCGTTCAGCGATCAGCCGGGCCTCCCGCGCGACATAGAGATCGAGCTGGGACTGGACCACACCAAGCGTGGCGCGAGTCAGGGTGTCGTCGAGGCGCATCACAACCTGACCGGTCTCGACCTCGCTTCCTTCTTTGATGAGGATCTCTCCGACGATACCGCCGTTGAGGTGCTGCACCTTTTTGACGCTGCTTTCGACCACGACGATGCCGCTGGCGATCACGGCGCCGGCGATATTGGTGGTTGAGGCCCACCCGCCGACACCGCCAAGTGCCACCACCAGGGCGGTGCAGCCGACGAGGTTCAGCTTGCGGATGGCATAACGTGGACTAAGCCTTGTCGTACTCATCACGAGCCTCCACTGGCTGCACCGGCGACGATCTTGAGGTTCGCGTTCGATGTGGCGACGGCCGGTTGGGACGTCATGTTTCGCAAGATTTCGTGGCACGGACCAAAGGCATGCTGCGCGCCTTCGCGCAATACCAGCACCTTGTCGCAGACCGCCAGCATTGCGGCGCGATGGGCAATCAGGATGACGATCGCGCCGCGCTCCTTGGCGCCACGAATTGCCCGGAGCAGTGCTGCTTCCCCATCGCCGTCAAGATTGGCGTTCGGCTCATCGAGCACGATCAAAAACGGTTCGCCGTACAATGCCCGAGCCAGCGCTATCCGCTGGCGCTGCCCGGCCGACAAAATTGCGCCAGCCTCGCCGATGCAGGTGTCATATCCCTTCGGCAGCCGAAGAATCATCTCGTGTGCGCCCGCTGCCTGCGCCGCACGGATCACAGCGTTGTCATCGAGCGCCACCGCCATGCGGGCAATATTCTCCGCAACGGTCCCGTCGAATAGATCAACGGCCTGCGAAAGGTATCCCAGGTTCGGCCCAATGATTTCTGGAGACCAATGTTCCAGCGCGGCGCCGTCGATGCGCACCGCTCCTCGCACCGGCAGCCATACGCCGACTAGTGCGCGTGCCAGCGAAGTCTTGCCCGATCCACTCGGCCCGATGACGCCCATGACTTCGCCGGCGGTCAGTTCAAAGCTGATATTGCCGACGATCGCGGACCTGCTGTCTGCAGCCACAACGGTGACGTTTTCTGCAACTAGACTGCGGCTTGGCCTGGGCAGTTCAGTCCTGACCGGTTCCGTGCCGAGCTGGGTAAGCATACGCCGCAATCTGACAATACTGTCGCGCGCCCCAACAAAGCCGCGCCAGTTCGCAATAGCGGTTTCAATCGGCGCCAGTGCCCGGGCCATCATTATCGAAGAAGCGATCATGGCTCCGGGCATCAGCTCGTGACCGATAACAAGATAAGCACCGAGGCCTAACGCCGCCGACTGCAGCATCATTCGCGTCATCTTCGACAGACTGGCGTAAAAGCTGACGACGTCGGACGAGCGCTCCGCCGCCCGCAGATATGCCGCATTGAGCGTCAGCCAGCGCTGCGACAGGGCCGGCTCCAGGCTCATCGCGATGATTGTCTCGCTGTTGCGGCGATCCGCTTCGAGCGTGATTGACCGTGCTCGCGCGCTCCGGTTCGTCTCCCGCGCCGGCGCACGGCTCGCCCGTTCGGTGAAGAGCGTGGTGCCCGCGAGCACGATGCCGCCCATCAACGCCAGCATTCCGAGCCAGGGATGGATCAGGCCACAAAGGAGCACGAAAACCGGGATCCAGGGCAGATCGACGATAGCGATTGGGCCCTGTCCAGTCAGGAAACTCCGGATTTGATCGAGGTCGCGGACCGGTTCGTGCACTTCTCCAGTCTGCCGGCCGAAAGCCGACAGCCGAATGACGGCTGAATGCACCACGGTCGAAAGATGCTCGTCGAGAAATCCAGCCGAACGCATCACCAGGCGGCTGCGGATCAAATCCATCAACGCTTGAAATGCAAGGGCGCCAAATAACAGGACCGAGAGCGCGATCAGCGTCGGAACGCTGTGGCTCGCCAATACCCGGTCGTAAACCTGGAGCATATAGAGAGGCCCGGCCAGCATCAGCAGGTTCACCACGCTCGAGAATAGGGCGACGCTCCAGAAGGTATGGCGACAGTCGGTGAGTGCCGCGGCAAGGGCGGGATGACCCACCTCCGCGCGGAGTGTGGGTGTTGATGACATGCCGATCATAGCTCGCTCCGGCGAAGTGGGGCTGCTGCCGCATGACGCGGCAGCAGCCAACCATTGGACTTGATCGATCGGTTCAGCTGAACAGGAAGTCGTTCGCGTGCAGCGAGGCGAGCGAGATGTTCTGCAATGTTGCGGTGACATTCGCGCCATCCGATACCACGACATCGGCTCCTGATTGCGCGATATGACCGTCTGCAACCGCCTGAGCAAATGTGTGATCCGGGGAGCCCTGAAGCGCCACCACGTCACCTTGAGCGCTCGCCCCATGGGCTTGGAAACCCTGGACCACATCCTGTCCATTAGTGCCGAAGGTGAACACGAATGTGTCGCTGCCGAAGCCGCCATTGAGGGTGAGGCCTAACGGCCCGGCCGGCAATGCCGACGCATCGATGGTGTCGTTGCCGGCACCGCTATTGATCATGAGACGATCGCCGGTGTCCGCATGGTCGACCGTAACCTGCGCCGGCAGCCCGCTGACCGTGACCTGAGTACCCGAAGCCGTGACGCTGATGTGGTCGTTGCCGCTGGTGCCGTTGACCGTCACGGTGTCGGCCGCGCCATCGCCGGCGCTGCCGCCGAGGGTGCCCGCCAGATCGATGGCGACCTGCTTTACGCCGGTGCCGGCGAGGTTGTTGACAACGACGTTGTCGGCGCCGCCAAGGGCCTCGAACTGAATGCGCTCGACGCTATTGAGGTCCATCGAGATATTAGCTACATCGCGGAAGAAAGTCGCGTGAGAGCCATTGGCCGAAATGCTGACATTCTCGTTGACATTGGCGCCGCGAAAATCGAGCGTGTCGAAGCCGCTCCCGCCATCGACGGTGTCGCTGCCGTCGCCCGGGTTCCAGACGGACACGTCGTCGCCGCTGCCAAGGAACTCCACGTCATTGCCGCGGCCGCCCGTGACGATGTCGTTGCCGGAGCCGCCAAGTAACATGTCCGCGCCCTGGCTGCCGATGATTGTGTCGTTGCCGGATCCACCATCGACTGTCAGATGGGTCAAGTTGGCCGGCAGTGCCGAGGCATTGATCGTATCGTCGCCTCCGTTGCCGTTAATCAGCAGGTTGTCGACGCTGCCGACGTTCGCTAGCGGGGCACCGGTATCGTCGGTCAGCAGCACGTCCTGGCCATTCGCCAAGACCCTGATGATGTCGTCAGCGCCGGTGCCGTTGAAAGTGAAGTTGGACATGGTTGATCCTCAATAATTGGTGTGACGCATACATCTGCGTCACTGGGGTTGGTCCGAGTGATCGCGCAGAGACACCCCCGCGCCGAGGTAGACCGGAGCGTCTTTACAGGATCGAGTGATGTGAGGGTTTTGCGCCGAGGCTGTAGTGCCTACAGCGCATCTTCTCAAACTTACGAAACACGAACGACAACCTGCGAAGGTGGTCGGGCGCGACTGCTTCCGGCGCGCTCGGCTGGCGGCCTTCGAGTGCCTTTTGTTACCGAAGGTTCATCGTTGTTTCCCCGCTGAGGCGGATCGTCGTGCAATGCCTCGCTTCGGGGGGGTTATCTAATGAAAGACTGATCAGTCTCTACGTCAAAAACTGCTCATTTCATGCTCAAGATCAATCTCGTCCGCATCCCTGCGCGCCGCAGGCCTTCGAGGATCCGTCACTCTCGCGCCGATAGATATCGCTAACCGCGTCCGGCGGCACCGAGGAACGTTGCCGGGCGAACCGTCGAAATCGTCATGTTCCGCTCGATCGCGGCGTATTCCGCCAAGTGCCGCTTGGCGGCTTCCGCATCCCCGGCCAACCCCTCGGCTGCCGCCAGCATGGTCCTGCCGTGGAGATACCCGGGTTTGCCATCCATTGCCTGAGACAGGCACCTATCGCCGCTGCGCGCAAGGGTTGTCTTCGCGGAAGACCCGGGCACGCCGGTCGAGTCGGCGACCGTGACCTTGCACCTCGCCGACGGGTCGGAGCTTAGCGAGCCCAAAGCTGACCTCATAAAACGTCACTAACCCCTCCGCACTTATTCTCAGTCCACTTGCCCCGGATATGTTACGGGTTGGCGATGGCGGTAGGCCGGCCCAACGATCTACCGAAATCTCGCTCGGCCCCCGGCCCCGGGCCGACGGTGACGAGCCACGGACCGAGCATGCGGGCCGCTTACCGCTGCCTCCGTGCATTCCGCGTTATGCCGCCTTTTCCGCCGCCTGCCGCTGCAGCCAGCGCTGCACCCGCGTGTCCTCGCAGACGGCGACGTTGAACCGCATCCACGGCGAGCGCTCGAGATGCGGACGGAAGACGGTGCCAGGCGCGAGCATGATGCCGTCGCGCTGCGCTTCTTCCGCCAGCATCAGTAAATCGTCGATATGGGGGAATCGTGCCCATAGGAACATGCCGTCTAGGGGCGCCGTGAATAATTCCAGTCCCAAGCGTTCAAAGGTGTGGACTACATTGAGCCGCGCCTCACCTAATCGCTCATGTAAGCGTGACAGATATTTGCGGTAATGACCGTCCACCAGCATCAGATAGATCAGCCGCTCGGTGAATGGCGAGGTGGTGATGCTGGTCAGCATCTTGATATCGGCGAGTTCGTTGGCGATGCTCTGCGAGCAAGCGACGAAACCGACCCGCAGACTGCCCGACAGTGTCTTGGAGAAGCTGCGCGCATAGATCACGCGGTTGAGCTGGTCGAGCGTCGCGAGCCGAGGTGTCGTCTTCACCTGCAGGTCGCAGAAGATGTCATCTTCCACGACCGTGAAATTGTGGCGCTCAGCGGCCTGCAATACCCGAAATGCTACATGCGGGCTCATGTCGGTTCCGGTCGGGTTCTGCATCACCGACTGCGTGAAATAGACTTTCGGTTGGTGGGCGGCGGCGAGCTTTTCGAGAATAGCGACGTCCGGTCCGTCGGGATTGCGCGGCACCGCCAGCATTTCGACGCCCTGCAGGCGCAAATTGCCGAACATGTTGTAATAGCCGGGATCGTCAACCAGCGCCGCATCCCCGGGTTTGAGCAAATAGCGGATAACCAGCTCGAGCGCCTGACTGGTGCCGTGCGTCAGCAGGATCTGGCCTGGATCAGCGGTAATGCCGAGCCCAGCCAGCATCAGCGCGAGGTGCTCGCGCAGCGGCAGATAGCCGAATGGGTGTCCGTATTCGGTTAGGTAGGCGCCGTTCTTGCGCGCGAGCACGTTGAGATTCTGGCGGATGCCGGCCTCGTCGAGCCACGAATTCGGCAGCCACGGACCGCCCGCAAGCAGGACATTTTCATCCGGCTCCAGAGAGCGGCGGATCAGCCAGACCAGTTCCTCGTTGCGCTTGTGGTTATCGGAAGGGGCATGCTGCGCCTCTGCAAGGGTGGGTGCGGCAGCAGTGTAGAAGCCAGCGCCGCGGCGTGACTGCAGACAGCCCATCGCGACCAGGCGGTCGTAAGCCTCGACGACCGTGGAACGGCTAACTTTGTAGCTTTCGGCGAAGTTGCGGATCGACGGCAGCTTGGTGCCCGGCCGTAGGTGCCGATCGTCGATTTGCCGCTTGATGCCGGCCACGATCTGGTCAGCCAGCGGCTGGCCGCTGTTCCGGCTAACTGTTAGGGAGAGCATGCCGGTTTCCATCCTCCCGTCGGATTGGCCCAGTTGATGGACCGATACAGTTACGCTAACTGGCGTTCAAACTGTCCCTTACTACGCGGAAGAGTGTTCCCCACTATGCCATGTGTGTCAAGCAATCTTGCTTACACACCCAAGCAGCAACCCTAGACGAGAGGAAAAATCTAATGCCGCTCATTCAGGTTCAAGTCATCAAGGACGTGTTCAGCAAGGAACAAAAGCGCCAGATCATCAGCAAACTGACCGATGCAATGGTCTCGATCGAGGGTGAGAACATGCGCCAGGTCACGCTTTGCCTGGTCGAGGAAGTGGAAAGCGGGGACTGGGGGATCGGCGGCAACGCCCTAACCACCGCCGATGTGCACGCCTTGGCGCGCGGAAAGGCTGCGTGACGGCGCGACCTCGCTCGCGCAGCGCTGCGCCCGGACCATCGATGGTGGTTCGGGCGCTCCTTCTCAGGGCTTTGCGTGAGCAACGAATAGGACCGACGTGAATGACCCATCGCCAGGGGTCGAAAGCTGGCTGGTAGGGAGCCAGGGAGCGAGACAATCATGAACAAGTTGCCAACGATCAAAGCTGACTTTCTCGAGGCCGGTTCCGGTTCCGTGGTCGTGCTTGTGCATTCCAGCGTGTCGGGCGCTCGCATGTGGCGCCGTCTGATGGACGACCTGAAGGATGATTTTCATGTCCGCGCCGTGAATTTGTATGGATACGGCCGGACACCGCCTTGGTCGAGCGACACACCGCAGACCCTCGATGACCAGGCGCGCCTGGTGGAAACCGCACTGCCGACGAACGCAGACACAGTTTGCCTTGTCGGTCACTCTTTCGGCGGCTCGGTAGCCATGAAGTTAGCGGCACGGCTGTCTGGCCGAGTCACCAAGTTGATCCTGCTGGAGACGAATCCATTTTATCTACTCGAGCAAGCGGGCCGAGCGGACGCATTCGCCGAGGCCATGGGGTTGCGCGATTGCGTCAAGAAATACGGCGCGCTCGGCAAGTGGGCAACGGCCGCCGAACAATTCGCCAACTATTGGGGGAGCGCAGGGTCATGGCAGAATATGTCCGCGGAGCGGCGCCACACGTTTGCGGAGGCGCTGAAGCCAAATTATTTCGAGTGGGACGCGGTGATGGACGAAACCACACCGGTGGAACAATGGGCACGCCTGCTGCCCGGTTCCACTCTTCTCGTAAGCGACCCGAACACGGTATTGCCCATCCGCGAAATCATGGCGATTCTTCGCCGATCCTGCCCTAGCTGGACCTACAAGGAGATTGCCGAAGGCGGCCACATGGCGCCGCTTACGCGTCCTGATCTCATCAACCCACTCGTGAGGGCGTTTCTGCGATCGGAGCTATGCGACGATCGGGCCTCGCCCATGCAAGCGTCCAGGACGGCAGAATCTGGCGCTACCCGGGCATTGGCGTATCACGCCTGAAGGTCACGAATCCGCCCGATCCGGCGGTTTGGCCCTGCTAGCGTGAAGGTCGGTTGAGGGGGAATGAAGAGCGGTTCCCGCCGCCAAGGCCGAATGCCGGCTGTGGGTTCAGAAAGGAATAGCTCAAGTGTGCGATAACAACGGCTTGGCGAGTGTCTAACCCGATGCGGTAGCGAAACCGTCAATGAGTTAGCATGCCGAGTGTCTAACGGCCGGCGGCTTCACCGATACACCTAAGCACGTCGGTCAGGATCTCGCGAAGCGCCCCCGCGCTCCGACCGCGCACCGCGTAGTGCGCCGCAATCATCGCAGCGAGCAAATGCCCGACCTCTGGGTCGCCCGGCTGCAATCCGTCGCGCGCGAGACGGGTGCTCACCAGGGCGAATATCTCGCGCGCTAGTGGATGAAATCGCTTGATACCCGCGCCGGGGGTCGGCTTGGGGTGGCGAGCGGTCATTCGTACCGACAGTCGTTAAACGGGACTTCCTCGAAGTCTCCCCGCGCGGCTGCCACGATGAGGGCAGATCCTCCTCGAGCTGCAGGATCAATCGCTTGAAAGGGTATCCGGCGCGTCGCGGATAAAATTCGGCGCAATTTCCATCGACCGGCGGCGAGTTCAATTAGCCCGTCGAGGCGGCGGCAAACGTCCACCCCGCGCTCCGAATTCGCCGGTTACGTAATGCAGACCGAGCGGGTCATTCACAGCGGCGGACCGCCTATCTGGAAGGAGGTCGGCACAGTGCCTCCGCTCGTGTTACATTTAACCGAGCGTCGGACCGAGGAGGTCTTGTGAAACACTTGGTCCAATCGGTCATCCTTGCGGCGGCGCTCGCGCTCGGTGCCGGCGTCGCCAACGCGCAGGATATCCCGATCGCGGTGGTCGGGCCGATCACCGGCTCGAACGCCGCTTCGGGCGAGCAGATGATGCGCGGCGCCAAGATGGCGGTCGCCGACATCAACGCCAAGGGTGGGGTGCTCGGTAAAAGGCTCGATCTCATTCTCGCGGACGATGCGTGCGATCCGAGCAGGCGGTTGCGGCGGCAAACGAACTGATCGGAAAAAAGGTGGTGTTCGTCGCCGGACATTACTGCTCCTCTGCGTCGATCCCGGCCTCAGCGGTCTACAACGAGGCCGGCGTTCTGCAGATGACGCCCGCCTCGACGAACCCCGCTCTGACCGATGACGCGGCCAAGAAGGGCTGGAACAACGTCTTTCGCAGCTGCGGCCGCGACGATGTGCAGGGTGGGGTTGCCGGCAAGTATCTCGCCGAACATTTCAAGGGGAAGCGGGTGGCGATCGTTCACGACAAGAATACCTACGGCAAGGGGATCGCCGACGAGACCAAGAAGGCGATGAATGCGGCGGGCTTGAACGAGGCGATGTATGAAGCGATCACCCAGGGCGACACTGACTTCTCGGCGCTGATCAGCAAGATGAAGCAGGCCAATATAGATGCGATTTATTTCGGCGGTTACCCGACCGAGGCTGGACTGATCGTCCGACAAGCACGCGATCAAGGCCTGAAGGCGCAGTTTATCGGCGCCGACGCGCTGGTGAAGGAGGAGTTCTGGAAGATCACCGGGCCGGCGGGCGAAGGGACGTTGATGACCTTTCCGCCCGATCCCCGCAACGTTCCGGCAGCCTGGGCCATCGTCGACAAGTTCAGGGCCGAAGGCTACGATCCCCAGGGCTACACCCTTTACACTTATGCCGCGACCAAGCCTTCGCCGCGGCGGCGAACAAAGCGAAGTCGCTCAAAGTCGACGATCTCTCAAAGGCGCTCAAGTCGATGACGGTCGACACCGTCGTCGGAGCGCTGAGCTGGGACAAAAAAGGTGACGTCACCGACCCGAGATATTTCTTCTATGTTTGGAAAGACGGAAAATACACCGAGATGTGAGCGGGCCGTAAAAGTGTCAGTCGCGCCTCTCCGACTTGCGTGAGCGCGTTGCGTGGTAAAGCGCAAGCTCGATTTGCGCGCTAGAGGCTCCGCGGGTGTTATTTCTTAGCGCGTGGCGACTGCCGCCCGGCACCACGCCTCAGCCCGATCTTCTTAGCGAACTCGGAACTTCGTCACTTCGTCGGCTGGTCGGATAGAGAATGGGTCCTGTCCTCGTCCGTTTTCTCTTGGCTAGACCGGAGCGGGATGGATCAGCTCGAGGGTGCGTTGCGCGACGGCGGCGGTGCGCGCGGAGGGTTCGCCCTCGCCGGTGACCGACACGGTCGGGAAGGCGAATTTGATGCCGTTGTCGTCGAACGCCTTTTTGATCATCGCATAGGCCTTGCGCCGGATCACGAACTGCTCGCCCGGCAGGGTCATCATCTTCGCCCGGATCTGCACCGCGAAATCGCCGAGCTGCTCGACCCCCTGCATCTTCAACGGCTCGAGGATCAGCGGCGCGAATTCGGGGTCCTTCGCGAGCTCCAGCCCGATCTGCTTGATCAGCTTTCGTGCCTTTTCGAGGTCGCTGTCATAGGTGACGCCGACCGTGAGTCTTGTCGATGACCCAGTCGCGGCTCTGGTTCTGAATGGCGCCCAACAGGCTGAACGGCACGGTGTACACCGGGCCGCGGTGGTGCCGCAGCCTGACCGAACGAATGCTGAAGCCTTCGACCGTGCCCTTGTAATTGCCGCTCTGGATGTACTCGCCGACCCGGAAGGCGTCGTCGAGCAGGTAGAACATGCCGGCGATGACGTCGCGCACAAAGGTCTGCGCGCCAAAGCCGATCGCGACGCCGACGACGCTCGCGCCGGCGATCAGCGGCCCGATCTCGACCCCCAATTCCGCCAGCGCCATCATCGCCGCGACGGCAATGACGAGGACAAACAAAACGTTGCGGAAAATCGGCAGCAAGGTGTGCAGCCGCGCCCGCCGCCGCGCCTCCTCGCTGTTTGGCTGGCCGAGATCGGCGGTTTGGGCGAGCTTGCTGTCGATCGCCGCCTTCGCGGCGTGCCAGAGTACGTCGGCGATCAGCAGGATGACGACGGTGGTCAGCACGCCGTGGACGATGCGGGCGAACGATGTGTCCTGGCCGGCGAGGTGCACGAGATCGACATCCCAACCCCAACCGAGCACCGCCACCGCACCAATGATCAAGAGGGCCTGGATACCGTGTTCCAGAGTTACTTCGATGACGCTGGGCGGACCGCCAGTCTGGGACGAACCGGGGGGTCTGAGCAGATGCTCGACCGCGCGCCGGCTCGCGGAGATGGCGGGCGGCAGGATGATGAGTACGAGAACGAGCCAGAAGCCCGGCAGCACACTCATGACACCAGGTGCCGCAACCCAGAACATCCACAACAATACGATGCCGATCGACAGCGCCGTGTTGGCCGCGCCCCGCCCGAAACGGTGCGTTTCGGCTGAGGGTGCTTCCGCCACCTCGTGGGGCGCGATGGGTCTGCGCCAAACCGATTCGAGCGCGATGGCAAGCACACCCAGGCCGAGCGTGTAGCCGATGAGTTCGAACTCCTTCGGCCGAGCAGCCGAGAGCGCCGCACTCCTGGATAATCACCCACAGGAGCGCAAACGAGCCCGCGAACGCGGTCAATCGCCGGCACCAGTACCGCGCAGCCACCGTATCTGTCGGAATAATCCGGAAAGCCTCATGATCGGGGGCGAACAGCAACTCGCCGGTGGCCATGGCGGCCCGGATGACGACAAAGACGATCAGAAGGCCCAAGACCGTCTGGCGACGGACCGGATCCCAATCGAGGGCGAGGAAGGGGCCGAGGCCGCCGAGGACGAAGGCTGCAATCGCGCCGAAAGCAAGGGCGAAACGCGCAGCGATGACGCGCAAACGATCCTTGACGGTCTCCATCGGGAGCCCGTCGAGGCGGCGGCGAACCCTCCCCGTCATCTTCCTGAACAGCCATTCGGCGCCGAAACCAAACGCCCCGAAAATGGCGAGGTTGAGGAAAGCCTGGGCCTCGGCCGCGAGGCGTCGCGTCGCGACCTTATACCGGTCCCCGAAGATGCCGAGGTCGAGGAGAACCTGGCCCCTCCCGGAGTCAGGGTCGACCGCGGTGACGCGGGCGGCGGCTCGCTCGAACTCGTTGGGCAGATCCGGGATGGCGCGGGCGAGCGCAACGATCTGCTCGTGGATCGCGCCGGCACCGGAATTTACGTAGTCCTCGAACGAATTGTCGGTCTTCTGCGCCGGAGGAGCAGCGGGCTTTGCCACGCCCTGCTCTTCCAGCCACTCCTGGGCGAGCAACGTCAGCAACTCGTGGGCCTTTGGCGGCAGCGCCCCGTCTCCCGCTCGCCGGTGCCGGGTTCGCTGCCGCAGCCTGCGCCGCAAAGCCGACGGACATGGGCACCGCCGCGAGCATCATTGCGGCGAGGCAGATCGCCGCGGCTGGCCGCGCGGCCCCGAGATTCTCCCGATCGTGTGTCGCCATTTGGATCACCCTGTTCTCGACGCTCCCACGGACCTCCGGTTAATCTTACCCGATGACATCGGCAGCCTAGAAAATACCGCCAGCAAGGGGTTCGGACGGACATCCGCTCTG
>CAVZFB010000051.1:0-48298 GCA_963774345.1 uncultured Alphaproteobacteria bacterium | reverse complement strand
TTTCGCCGGCGGCAATCTGAGCCCCGGCGAGCGCGAGGATCGCGGCAACCGCTGGGTCCTCGTCGCCTTCGCGGTGATCGGACTGCTGGCGGCCTATCTGCCGGCCTACACGGACCGGAGGGAGTTCTGGACCATCGACGGCGATGCCGTTCGCTGGCTCGGCGTCGTTCTGTTCGCTGCCGGCGGCGCGCTGCGGCTGTGGCCGGTCTTTGTGCTCGGCCACCGGTTCAGCGGGTTGGTCGCCATCCAGCCGGGGCATACGCTGGTCACGACCGGCGTCTATGCGCGTGATCCGCCACCCCAGCTATCTGGGGCTGCTGGTCAATTCGCTGGGCTGGGCACTGGCGTTTCGTTCCGGGGTCGGCGTGCTGCTCAGCGCGCTCTTGATCCCGCCGCTCCTCGCGCGCATCCACGCCGAAGAGCGGCTGCTGCGCGCGCAGTTCGGCGAGCGACTATGACGCTTATCGCGCCCGGACCGCGCGGCTGATTCCAGGCCTCTATTAAGGCGCGCAGGAAAGATTGGTGCCGGTGAGGAACGGTTCCGTCACCGAAGCCCCAGATGCCAGGCACATCACCCAATGCGGTGCACTGCTGGACGCTGCCGCGGATGACGGCGCCGCCACCACTGCGGGCGCGCCACCGCTCGCCGCTGCAGTGGATCTCGCCGAGACGCCCGACGAAGTCGCTGTCCCTCCACCCGTCGCTGATGTTGTCGTCGTCGATGTTGTTGTCGAGGAAGGCGTCGTCGCCGCGATCGCCGGCAGCCCGACCGCGCCGGATGATCCGCTCGTAAGCGCAGTGCCGGCGATGCCGGAGGCCGTCGCGGCGGTCTGCGCTTCCCCCGGACCGGCGAGCGCGCTCAGCAGCGGAAGGACAATGAGGACAATCCAGAATAGCTGAACCAATGGCTCCGTCCGATCCGAACCTGACGCCTTTTATGCGGTCCGGGGGCGTCGATCATCCCCTCAGTCCAGTCGCTTACGCATACCGGGCCTTTATATCCGTCCGGTCGCTCGCTACCCTGCAATTATGGATGACAAGCTCGAACAACCATTCCCGCGCCCGCTCTCGGGCCGGCTCATTGCAAACCCGCCGAACGGCCTGATACCGGCGCGAACCCCGCTGCTCGGCCGACACATCGACCTGGAACCGCTCGACCCTGCGATCCATGCCTCGGAACTCTACAAGGCTGGGCACGGTTCCGACGAAGCGCTGCGAATTTGGGATTATCTCCCCTGGGGGCCATGGCTGGATCAGGCAGCCTTCACGGCGTCATTGCGCGGTTGGGCCGCCACCTTCGATTATGTCTGGTTCGCGCTGCGGCCGAAAGAACACCGGCACGGCAGACGGAATGGCAACCTATCTCGACATCCATCCTCTGGATGGCGTCATCGAGATCGGTGGCATCTGGTTCAGCCCGGAACTGCAGCGCACGCGTGCTGCGACCGAGGCGCTGTTCATGCTTCTTGCTTATGCCATGGACGACCTCGGTTATCGCCGCATGCAGTGGCGCTGCAATTCGCTGAATGTCAAATCCCGCAACGCGGCAAGGCGGCTCGGCTTCCGTTTCGAGGGGGTGTTCTATAACCACATGATTTTCAAGGGCACGAACCGCGACACGGCGTGGTATTCGATCCTCGATGATGAATGGCCGGAGGTCCGAGAGATCATCAAGACCTGGCTCGATGACAGCAATTTCGACCCGGCCGGGGTGGCGCGGCGCTCACTCTCCGGGATGATGGAACAGCGCAGCCCAAGCCGCCGTGCGTAACGAATACCGGTGACCGCAAATCAGACGGGCAAGTGAGGCCGGAGAGAACATACCTTCCATCAACTCCCGCCCAGTGCACCAAATATTCTAAGGCGAGACAATCGTATCAGGGATCGACAAATCCATCCCATTTTTGCTGTGTTTGCACGAGGGGTCCTCTGGCGAACTGAGACACTGAAATTGAGAGCACTCGCTTGGGTTACCGGGAAGTCACAGTGTCGAAATCCGCGCTTGACGTCAGTTGGCCGGTCGCAAAGGCAAGCGCTGCCGCGTTTATCAGCGACTGTGCATGGGCCCTGGTCACCGCGGCGCGCGCCGCGGCAAGCCCCGTCTGCGCGGAGGTCGCATCGGTCAACGTGCCGACGCCGTGCGCGTAGGAATCACTGGCGCTGTGAAAGGCTGCCTCGGATGCGTTCTGCAGGGCGATGGCAGCGTCGTATTGGTGCAACCCGGTATCGACCTGGTCGTAGGCGAGCGCCACCTCGCGCAAAGCCTGGTCGGTGCGTTCCTTCAGTGCGGCCGAGGCTTCTTCGCGCTTTGACTGGGCAATGCTCAACTTGTTCTGCAGCAATCCGCCTTCGTAGAGTGGCCATTCGAGCTTTAGCAACGCAGCGCCCTGCGGCTTGGCGACCGGTAAATAAGCCGAGTTGTCTACGCTGAGACGGCCGAAATTGCCTTGCACGTTGGTGCTCAGCGAAATTTTCGGAAGTAGAGCGGAGCGTGCGGCCGCGATTTCAGCGTCGGTCGCGCGCAGCTGCGCTACCCCAGCCAGCAGGTCGGGCCGCCGCCGCAGCGCCTCACTGAGCATGTCGTCGACGGTGCGCGCGGTACGCGGCGGCAGTGGGCGCTCTGAGGCGCCCGCCACCCTCAGCTTCGTGATCGGGGGCAAGTCCATCGCCGCGAGCAAGGTGTACATCGCGTCGTGCTGCGCGGCGTCGGCCTGCGCGAGATCGTACTGCGCCTGGGCCGTCCCGCGGCGGGCGAGCTGCACGTCAACGATTGTGTCGAGGCCGCGCCCGAACAGTGCGTCTGCGGATTGCTGCACCACCTTGGCATCGGCCAAACCTTGCCGCGTCGCGCGCAATGCGGCATCGGCGCCGTCCAACGTGAAATACGCGCGGGCCACGTTAAAGATCAGTTGCTGATGCGCCGCTGTGAACGCCACGTTCCCGGCGATCGAGAGTTGGCCCGCCGCTTCGACCGCGGCTGCGCGGCCGCCGAAATCAAGCAACAGATAGTCTACGGTGAGTTGCGGGAGCGCTTCCTGAGCGTTGAACGTGATAAATCCTTGGGGAGCGAGGTTGCTGGGGAACGGGACCACGACGTGCTCCCAGCCGGCGACCGCGCTCGCCGTCAGCGCCGGAAGATAAGCGGCACGCGCGATGCCGACATTGATCGCCGCCTGTCGCGCCTGCTCCCACGCGACGCGCGTTGCCGGATTACGGCGCTGGGCGATATCAATCAGTTCAACGAGCGAATACATATGGTTGGGGTCGATGTCGGCGGGCGACGGCAACTGGACTGCCGTGTTCGGTGGCACCGTGAAGCGCCGGGGTCCGCCGCTGGCGGATGCGGGCGGCGCCGGCGCCTCTTCGGATAACTGGACATGCCAGGGGGTGTCGGGCGATGCCGGCGCGAGGTCGCGCGTGTCGTTGCAGGCGCCGAGCATCGCGCACCCGGCCAAGGCAATGCGCCGGAACCTAGCCGGCAGCATGGAATGCATCTCCGACCGGCGCGGTCACCGGATGCGGTTGCGGACCCACCTCGTCGAGAATTTTGCGGATGTCCTGGCGCAGCACGCCGTACCATGTCGCGAGCGCCGTGAGGTGATCACCCGGGCCGGATAGGGCCGGCGGTTCGGGCAGGCCGTCTACCACCGCGCCCGCTCCCGCGCCGCTGCGCACCCATGACGCTGCCGCCTGGAACCATGCTGCGAGCGACGTGTGATGCGCGCAGATCGCGTCGCGCATCGCATCCGGCAGTTCGCGCCAATCCAGATCTGCGCTCAGGTCGAGAACCGCCGAGACAGGGATGAACAGCCAACCCACCTGCTCCACAATGCTTGCGTCGATCCGCCGTCCGGCGACGCGCCGCACCTCGCTCGTTTCGAACCGATCCTTGACCAGGACCTCGCGGGCCTGACCGATAGCCTGCCCGAACGCGATGTCGGCCGCGGACCGAGCGGCCTGCGAAACCTCGCCATCGGCGCGGGCATCCAATCCCACCAGCGCCGCCAGTTGCTCCAATGCGTTGGCGAGGTTCGTGCGCACCACATTGGCCACGCTCACCGGCCAAATCGTCGTGAATATTACGAAGACCACGACATTGCCGAACAGGATGCCGATGGTCCGGTCCCTTGCGGTATACATGTCGATCGTCGGGCCGTAGCCCTGCAGCACGACAAGGTAAAAGGCGAGGCTGATCTGCAGGCCGGCATAGGAGATGCGCTCGCTGCCGCCGGCGACCCAGGCGGCGAGCAAGGTCACCGGCGCCAGCAGCAGCAGCAGGTCGCCGAGATCAGTCATGTCAGGCATCAGCAGCAGGATCGCACCGAGGCCGAGCCCGGCACCGATTAGGCAGCCGGTGAAGCGCAATGTCGCCTTGTGCAGCGTCTCGCCGACAGTGCCGAGGGCGACGAAGAAGCAGGTGATCACAGAGGTATGAATGCCCGGCCAGTCGGCGAGGCTCATGGCGAAATAGCTGATCATCACCGCCAGCGTGACCTTGAGGGCGAAGCGGGCGTATTCCGGGTTGATGAACGCGTCCGCCGCCAGCAGCCGTCGCTGCGATCGCGCGGCGTCTGCCGCTGCCTTGCTCGCCGCCGTTCCAGCCAGCGTCTCGCGGATCGCTCGCAGCGCGCCTGAGATCCGGTCGGCCACCGGTTGGGCGGCGCCGGTCGCGGTGATCGTGACCGGTTCGGGGATCGGGGCCGCTCGGTCCTGCAGCGCAGGTTCCGCCGCGCGGCAGAAGCTCGCCGCCGGGGACAGCGCGTCGCGCGCGTCGCCCGCGACGCGCAACCAGGCGAGCAGCAGCAGGCCGAGCCGGCCGATCTCGTCGATCAGCGTCGCGCCCCAGACGACGCGACGTCCGCCGCGGTTCAGCATGCCGGCGAGATGGTGCAACTTGCGCAGCTCCGCCGTGCCTTCAAAGGCCTGGGCTTCGAGGCGGTCCTCCGCTCCGCTCTCGCCCGCGCAAAAGCCCGCTGCCGTCGCCAGCCGATCGCCGAGCCCGCGCCGGAGGAGAAGCGCCGGGTCTCGCCCGGTCAGCAGGTTGGCGGCGATCAACAGCGCGACCGGCAGCGCGACGGCCAGGCTCAGCCACAGGAGAAAACGCACCAGCGCTTCTTCCGGCGGGCCGAAGACGATCTCCGGCAACGCGAACTGCTCCGCATTGCCCGCGGTCGCCGGCTGCAACGCGAGGCCGAGCACCTGGTCGCCCAAGGTCAGGCCGTAGGCAACGATGAAACCGGCGACGAAGAACACCGGTCCCGGCGTCGCGGTCCGTGACAGAAACATCGCGACGAAGGTCATCGCTGCCATCAGCGGAATCCGCAGCGCCGGTTCCGACAGGCTGAGCATGAAGACCGCGATCGTCACGAAAATCGCCAGGATGACGGCGATACCTGCGAGCAGCGCCGTCAGGATCGTCGTGACCGCCTCGCGACCCGATAGGAACAAAACAATATACCCAGAGAGGGCAATCTCGGAGAGGCGGAACGTCTCCGCGATGGCGACGACGACCAGCAACACGATGACGATACGCACCGAATCGGCGAGCCGGCCGGGGGTTGGACGCAGCTCGCGGCGCAGCACTGCAGCGAGGTCGCGCGCGTCACCCTCGTCGACCTCCGGCGCCCGGCCTCGACTCGCGGCCGGCGTATTCATTTTTCGATCACGATCACCGCTGAGGCGCCAAAGCGCATCAGGTTGTCGGGTGGCGCGTCGAGCAGGATGCGGACCGGAAAGCGGGCGGCGATCCGCACCCAGTTGAGCGTGCGCTCGACATGCGGGAGGCCGCCGAACGTGGCGCTCACATCCGACGCCACGCCCCAGCCGAGGCTGTCGATCTCGCCGCGCAGCGGACGGCGCGGTTGCGCCATCACGTAGACGGTCGCCCGCTGCCCCGGCCTCATTCCCGCGAGATCGGTCTCGCGAAAATTGCCGATCGCATACCAGTGCTCGGTGTCGATGATCGTGAACAGCGGGACGCCGACGGCCGCGAACTCCCCGGCGGCAATGTCGAGCGCGGTGATCCGGCCATCGCAGGGCGCCCGCACGACCGTCTTGTTCAGGTCGCGCTCGGCGAGAGCGAGCGTGGCGCGCGCGCCTTCCAGCTCCGCCTCGGTGGGCTTGGTGTTGGTGATGGCCTGGCGCGCCTCGTCCGCCTGCAGCTGCGCCTGTTGCAGCGCGATTTGCGCGGTGCGCTGCGCGGTGCGCGCCTGGTCGACCTGCTGTGCGGTGACAAAGCCGTGCCCGAGCAGAGGCTCTAACCGCGCCAGCGTGCTCGAAGCGAGCACCCGCTGCGCTTCGGCGCTGCCGACGCCGCGCGCGGCGGCTCCCGCCCCGGAGGTCTGCGCCGCGACCTGGTCGGCGGTCAGGGCGACCTTGGCCTCCAGACCGAGAACCGCCGCGCGCGCCTGGTCGGCGCGGAATTGGTAAGGCTCCGCGTCGATCCGGAACAGCACCTCGCCCTTGTGCACTGCCTGGTTGTCGCGCACGTCGAGCTCGACGATCCGGCCGCTGACATCCGGCGCCATGTGGACGAGGTCGGCCTGCAGATAGGCGTCGTCGGTACGCGGCCGTTGGTCGATCCGGCGGATTGCGAGCGCCCCGGTCACCAGGACGCCGGCCAGCGCGACGAGGCTGACCAGGATGCCAAGCGCCTTGCGGAGCGGCGCCATCCCTCAGTGACCGAACCAGATCAGCCAGGCAAGCAACGTAGCAGACACCGCGAGGCCGGCGTAGGTCAGCAGCGGAGCGACGACGTAGTCGTTGATACCGGCCACCGCGAGGATTTGCCGGATGATGACGGTGGCGACGATGCCGGCTGCCGCGCATAGCATCCAGGCCGGGAAAGTAGGAGCCGAACAGATCCATCGTCGGCGAGTAATTGCATGCAGCGACCGGCAGCGCGATCGCGACCCGCCTCAATCCCCGCGCGGCGCCATAACTTCGGCCAGCCCGAACGCATCCGCCGCGGCCGACAGCGAACGAGTTCCGACGCCCGAGACCTGAAATACGCTCAACCCACACCGCCGGCATCGTCCGACCCAATCCTGATCCAGCAGTTCCGTCTTAACATTCGAGACGGCTTGCCGCCACCGGCCGCCGGCATCCCATGGATTTGAGGACCGTGCCGGGGTTGCGCGGCGCTCACTCTCCGCGATGACGGAACAGCGGAGCCCAAGCCGCTTTGCTCCGGCCTGAGACAGCGGATTGCCTTGATCAGTTGGTGCAGTTGCGCCTCAACGCTCTGGCCGTCCGTCGACCCATGCGGTAGATTATGCAAAGGAAAAGCCCCACGTTTTCATTAGCCTAATTCTCATGCACAATTCTTGGCAGCTGCACTGTGGCGGATTGACGACCGACGCGTTTCGACCCGTGGCCGTCATTCGTTGCGCACACGGACATCAGACGCCCTCCAAGTCCGAGCAGCCGTCCTATCGCGGCGTCTGGTCTGAAGCGAAGTATGGCTGGAACAGGCCTCAAAGCGATGCATTAATCGCCTGCTGCGACTGCCCAGGGAGGCAAGCACCTGGGATCAAGCTACATCAGCCTTATCATCTTCAACTGTGCCTGACGCGGAAGAGGCCTGATGCTCAAGAACAGCACATAACGCGCGACCGAAGCTTCGCAACAATTCGATGTCAGTCGAAATCTGCTCCGGGCCGCTCGATCGCATAGCGTTGATAGCGTGTGCAACCTGATTTCTTCGTTCGAAATACTCCTCCAGCCGTTCGACTAGCTGGCCGTGAGCTTTCCCTGGCTCTGCCTCGCCCAACAGACCCATAAATTCAACATCTCCGGACGCGAGACGGCATACATCGCGAAGCCCGCTTATGTTAAAAAGCGAGTTTATCTCTTGAGGACGCATGTTGTTCTCGTTATGAATTAGATCCTGATAAATGTCTTGGGATAAATCGCCGCAGCAGAACTCGTAGGTAACTGTAAATCGTGCCAATGCCTCCGCGAAAACGTTGTCTCGTGAGAAACCTTCCTCTGTTGGATTTAGGCGGACCCTTGCAAGTGCCTCCATAGTCCGTCGCCACGCCACCGACGCAAGCCGTGGAGGTAACTTTTCATACGATGAACAGGTCTCGACCACTGCTCGCGCGAATGCCCGCGCCAGCTCACGGACGTATTCCTCGAAAGTTGCCGCAAGTAACAATGTTGCCGCATTGGCGCCCGCAACCCGCGCTTTCGGTCGCCCTAACTTTGGGTCCGCGGACGCATCAACTAAGATTTTTATTGCCGCGAGTTCCTCGTCGAATTCCTCGAAGAGGACTGTAAATGCCGACGTCATTCGACGATTCTTAAGCGGCGGGTTCTAGGATCCTTTTCATTAGCTTTATTCTCGATCGCACGGCCTCTGCAGTGTTCCCCTGACCCGTGAGGATCGTCAATTGACCGTGATTGTGCAAAGCCGCCGCCATACGTGTCTGAACGCCCTGTTTATCCTTTTCGAGTTCATCCTTCTGGGACCAAAGCTTGTCCGCTGCCACCATTGACGCGTCATATAACGCTGCAGAAACACGGGACCGCCCGCGGTCGTCGGGAGGAAGGCGAAAAGGCTTTCCGCCAAAAAGCGAATACAGGAAAGTGAATCGGCCCTTGAATTCCTCTTCGAGGACGCGCGCATCTGCCTCACTGATTTTCGTTCGTTGCTCCATAGCACGATCTAGCATAGACCTCATTGAACCACGGATGTTTCCGTCATCCTTCAGAGCGAAGTAGCGCAGAACGAGCTGACAGTCAGCCATTGACGAGTAGAGGGTATTCTTCTGTCGTGCCTCATTCTCGTAGTAGTCATTCGGATCAGCCTCCGTGTAAGGAGGTATATCGAAAGTTTCAGTAAATTGGTTAAACCGAGATAAATTGATAAGTGATTCATTGAAATGGCCGGGGTAAATAGCATTGCGTACTTCTTGATAATTAAGCTTTGTTCCTCCAGTATTTAATCGGTCAAAGATGAACCGTCGGATGTCTGTCAGCGAAAGATTGGCAGATGTTCCACTTGCGGGTTCGCTTTCGAGCAACAGCACCACCGCGGAAATGCTGGCGCGATCGAGGGCGCGTTTAATTCTGGGCGGACAGCGAATGTAACGAAGCCTGTTTAGTGGTTTAAGCACTGGAAGACCCGTCAGAGAGAAGCCGCCTCCGATGAATTCCCGAATTGCGTTCAGGCGTTGCTGCCCGTCCATAACCTCGTAGCGCGCGGCATCACTCTCGTAGAGGAATACCGGTGGGATCGGGGATGTTCAGCAACAAGGACTCGATCAAGCGAGATTTCTGCGGGATACTCCACCGCAGGCGGCGCTGGTATTCTGGTCTCAGGTTCAAGACCTCACCCTTATCGATGAGATCCCGGATCTGCGGGAGAAAGAAGTTATTAGTTTGGTGTACGATACGGAACGCATTCTTCGCGAAGAACTCGTCCGGGTCAAGGGAGGCGCTGGCTAGCATCCGCTGCTGCGTCATCCTCGGGTTCTTCTAGGTTCTCTACTATAAGTGTATTGTCGTCCATCTTAGCCCTCTATACGCATCCTTCGTTGACAATCCTTCGGTTTCCATTTGGCGCGTTCGCCCCCAAACGCGTTCGACCGTCACCGACCAGCTGTTGCTTCCCTAACGATCCTGCTGCCAGAGCGCCGACTGGGCATGCAGCAGCTTAGCACGGAACCTTTAGGCGCGAAGGGCAGGGAACACAGCCAAGCAGTGGAGAGCGCAGTTCGCGACAACCGCGGCGTACGACCGCCGCCGCATACTGAATTTTACGCCAGCTTCGTACCAAACCCGTTCAAAATCGCCCCCTCACGCCGGGAATGCGGTTCAATATCCCGTGTGCTCCGCGGGCAGCTCAAAGGTTGGGAGCCCGGCTAGCCTCTTAGGCTTGGGCCCTGGGAGCTGACATTGAGGCATTCGCGGTTGAGCCGGAGGGGAATATGTTGCGGATCATGTTATCGAGAAAGCCAAAGAAACTCTGGCTCGCATATCCAGCGAGGAAGCCCAAGCCGCTGGCAGTCAGGGTCAGCTGGCCGGAAAGGCCGCCTGCCCCTTGCACCGGAACTGAGGACGGGCCGAGGAACAGCCCGACAGCAATGCCGGCGACCAATCCGGTCGGGATACCGATCTGCATCCGTACCAGATCGCGTGGCGACAGTTCGTTGGCCCCGATGCGATTGAGGATCGCGCGGAATGCGCCGATCAGCGTACCGAGCAGCGCAAACATTATCGGCAGAATATAAGCAGTAAAGACCGATAATATCGTCGGTAGCAGTCTGCCAGTATGCAACGTTCGCCCTGGCATATTGTAAAACTTGAATTCCGATACCGGATGGTGCTTGACCGAGCGCCTGACCTGCTGTTTCCGCCGTCGCTAGTGCTGGAGCTGGAGCTTGCACTTGGCGTGCGTTCCCTGGCGCAGATTCGGAATTATTATCGTATGCGTCCCGATTTACTGCGCTACCGGACAACAACCAGTTCCAACACCAGACGTGTGGTAGCCGGGCGAACCTCA
The DNA here is from genome assembly GCA_963774345.1 of uncultured Alphaproteobacteria bacterium. GTDB lineage: Bacteria > Pseudomonadota > Alphaproteobacteria > ATCC43930 > CGMCC-115725 > AP-15. The sequence continues at coordinate 37,791 of CAVZFB010000051.1, read as the reverse complement.
TGTTTCCACAGTGGAACACGGCGTTTACTTCCTGGCCGGCCGTCTGCGCCACCACTCTCAGGTAATTATACTTCCGGCATGCGAACTCTCCTCGGAGCGCATTATCATCTGACTGCAAATCCTCATGTCGTTCGGGAGATTCAGTCCTTCCTACCTCGCAACGTATCAGTGCGGGATTGTTGTTCAATTCCTCTACAACTAACTTCCAATCCAGATCGAGCCGCTCCAATGCGGTCCGCCCCAGGCCGGCATCCCAATACGCTAAAGCGGTCAGGGCAAGCCAAAACAGCGAGAGGAGGGCCAGCCAGTCGCGCCAAATACGAAACTTTGAGGCATGGGCTTGGAGGCTGGGAAAGCTCCTTTGTGCCAGGTCGATCCGAATGTCGTGATCCCGTTCGCGGTTTTGCCCCAACCCAGCCCGTCGGCGAAGGCCGGACCATGGCACGCCCGCCTCCTCTCCTATGAACAGCCGTGTATAAGCAATGGTGAGGCCCGTCGCGGGTGTCGCCAAGGCACTTAGTTGGTCTTTTGCAACCAACAGAATGGCGGCATTCCGAGCATTGACCGCATCTGTGCCTTTCGGAGGGTAGCGCATCTCGGCGATCGCTTTGATGATCTCTCCGGAGGTCATTGTCTTTGCCGGATCCCCTGGGTCTCGCATCGACAAGGTGCCTAGGGAACGGTCCGCCCGACCCGAGACAAAATCGATCAGCAAGTGAACTTCGTTAAGGTCTTGCTTGAAAATCAATTCCTCCAGAACATCCTCGTCGGGAATTGCTTCCGGTGCTTGATCGCTAACTTCCTCCGCTGCGCTCATCGTCGCGTCTCCTCCCGTGCCATATTCTATATTTTTACCTTGAGTTTGGCGGTGATGCACCGACTGCATCAGTAGCCCGTAGGATGGGCTGAGCGTCGTGAAGCCCATCATCCCGGTGTTTCCAGGAATGATGGGTTCCTTTGGTTAACCCATCCTACGACCTGACTGTTCGCGCCAAACAGACCGTCGGCCGCCCGCGATCCGATCAGGTCACAAATCACGCCGAGCCCAGGACCGCTTCCCGTTTTGAAATCGATGGTTACGCGTTCGAATCGCTGCTCAGTAATATACCGACCGCCCGGCCCCGCCGCCTGCCGACACCAACTCGCCGGAGACCGCCCAGGCCTTTTCCGAGGCCAGGAAGACCGCGACGAACCCGACCTCCGAGGCGTCCACCATACGGCAGATGGCATTGCCGCGCGGCGAGTCCGGAGCAAAGTCCCGCCGCTCCGCCTCTTCCGGGGATACGCCCAGCTGGGTGGCGCGGGCGGCGAGCAGGCTCGGCGTGCGCTCGGTGCGGGTCGTGCCGGGATGGATGCAATTGACCGTAATCCCATGACGGCCCAGTTGGACCGCCAGCGTTTTTGTCATGTGCACCAGGCCGGCATTGCGGGCGCCGCCGCTGAGATTGCCGGCGTTGCGGGCGTTGCCGCCGCTGATGTTGATGATGCGGCCCCAGCCCGCCGTCTTCATGAACGGGATGACCGCGCGCGAACAGCGCAGCGCGCCGACATATTTGACGTTGAAATCCTCAATCAAATCCTCGTCGACGACGGTTTCGATCGGGCCGGTTGCGGTGGCCGAGCCCCCGGGCGCCGACCCGCTGTTGACCAGGATGTGCAGACCGCCCAGTTGCCGCGCCGCCTCGGCGACCATGCGGTCCACCTGCTCCTTGCTGGTGACGTCGGCTGCGAGGGGAACGATGCGCCGGTTCGTCGCGCTCGCCAGCTCCCGCGCCGTCGCCTCCAGATCCCCCTGGTTGCGCGCCACGATCGCCACATCGACCCCTTCGCGAGCCAATTCCCGCGCTATGGCTTTGCCGATGCCCCGGCTGCCGCCGGTCACGATCGCATGCTTGCCCTGCAATCCGAGGTCCATGGCGCTCTCTCCTTGGCGGCGTGACCGCGATTTTATCTGTTCACGGATCATTGTTCTCGCTGAGGAAACATGGCGCAAGGGTGTTGCCGAACGCCGGAGACCTTTGGAACGTGCCGCCACGCCTCCGGCGGCGCAACGGCGTTCTCGCCACAATCCTGCGTTACGATGTTCGCCGGGTCCGAGTTGGCGATATCGCGAGCATTCTGACGAGGAGGTGACGGATCGAGCGTCGTGCGAGATTTATCAGACGCCCTGCTGCGCTACGCCATTTCTCGTCAATTCCCGGTTCGAGCAAAATAATTCCCGGTTATGCCGAAAAAATTCCCGGTTATTTGGCGACGGGAATTTTCTCATAACAGATTGATTTGGCGCACGGTTTTCGTGAAATAATGGGTCGGCCGGGGCGAAAATCGACAAACTTCCCGGTTATTTTCCCGGTTCTACGGGAATTCACCGTTGTGCCGTTACGCCTTGCCGGGCCGCCCCTGCCCCGACAGGATGGGGCATGAACCGGCTGCTTCACGACCTGCGCATTGTCGAGATCTCGGCTTTTGTGGCCGCTCCGCTGGGCGGGATGACGATGGCGCAGATGGGCGCCGACGTGATCCGCATCGACCCGATCGGCGGCGGCATTGATTTTCGCCGCTGGCCGGTAACCAAGGAAGGCGCGAGCCTCTATTGGGCCGGGCTCAACAAGGCCAAGCGCTCCTTGGCATTGGCGCTCGACAAGCCCGAGGGCCGTGAGATCGCCCGCGCCCTGGTCACCGCGTCCGGCCCTGGCGCCGGCATCCTGCTGACCAATCTACCGCCGTTGCGCGGTCTCGATTTTGCCAGCCTCAAGGGCGAGCGGGCCGATGTGATCGTGCTGCGCCTGACAGGCAACAGCGACGGCTCGGCCGCGGTCGATTACACGGTCAACGCGGCGAGCGGGTTTCCGCTGGTCACCGGAGCGGCTGGCGGCATGCCGGTCAACCACGTGCTGCCGGCCTGGGACATCGCCGCCGGGCTCTATCTTGCGACCGGCCTGCTGGCGGCGGAGCGGCATCGCACCCACACCGGCGAGGGGCAGGAGGTGGTGGCAGCATTGTCGGACGTGATGCTCGCGACCGTCGGCAACCTCGGCTATATCGGCGACGTCCAGGTCAACGGGCATGCAAGGTCGGCGATCGGCAACGATCTTTACGGCAGCTTTGGCCGCGATTTTGCCACCGCAGACGGGCGGCGGGTCATGATCATCGCGCTGACCCCGCGGCAATGGCGCGTGTTGGGTCAGGCGACCGGGCTGGCCGAGCGGCTGGCGATGGTCGGAACGATGATGGAGGTCGATCTCGACACCGAAGCCGGGCGCTACGAGGCGCGCGACATGATCGCCGCCTTGCTCGGGCGATGGTGCGCGTGTCGCAGCCTCGACGAGATCCGCCAAGCCTTTGCCGGAACCGGGGTTCTGTGGGGGCAGTTCCAGGACTTTCTTCAGCTGGTGGAGGACGACCCGCGCTGCTCGGCGGCCAACCCGCTCTTTGCCGAGGTCGATCAGCCCGGGATCGGGCCCTACCTTACGCCGGGGCTGCCGCTCGACTTTGCGGCTGCACCACGCCTCCCGCCGCGTCCGGCGCCCCGTCTTGGAGAACACACGGACCTCATCCTCGCTGAGGTGCTTGGCCTATCGCAGACCGAGATCGGCCGGCTGCACAATCACCGGATAGTCGCCGGCCCGGACGGACGTTAGCGGGCGCCTCCGCCCTCGGACCCGTCGTCTTCGCTGTCGTGCTGCCGCAACTCCTGCAGCAGCTGGCGCACGCGGCGCGCCGTGCGCAATTTGCGGGCGATGTCGGGTGCCAGCCTAAGATCGCCCTGGGCGTCGAGCCAGCCGGCCTCGATGTCGGGCGGCAATTCGCGCATGGCCTCGGCGAAGGCGAGAAAGATCTCCTCGATCTGACGCGCTCCGAGACGCCGTTCTCTGGCCACGCGCGGCACCCCCTCTCGCTTTGACCGCCAGAGACTAGATCCCGCCGGCGTCACCGTCGAGGACTCCGCGGTCCGCGGCGACCGATCGCGCCTTCACGCCGGTCCCAAGCACAGTTAAGATGCTCCGGACTTCACCTTTACCAACCCGAGAAGGACCGCGACATGGCCATCAGCATGTACCACGCATCGGTGCCGGTGTTTCTGCAGCTGCTCACCGGCTTGAAAGGAACGCTCGACAAGGCCCAGAAGCACGCGACCGAGAAGAAATGGGATGAGGCCACTGTGCTGAATTTGCGGCTCTACCCCGACATGTTCACCTTGGCCCGTCAAGTCCGCCAAGCGAGCGAGCATGCTTTCGGAGCCGGGCGCGCGGCCGGCGTCGAGGTACCGCAGCTGCCGGCAATCGACAACAGTTGGGCCGAGATGCAGTCGCGGCTCGACAAGACCATCGATTTCTTGAAAGGCCTGCGTCCCGACCAGCTCGATGGCAAGGAAGATTCGCAGGTGACGATCACCCAGGGCGGCCAGCCGCGCCATTTTCGCGCCCAGGTCTATCTTTATCACTTGGCGATGCCGAATTTTTATTTCCACACGACGACGGCCTATAACATTCTGCGCTCGCTCGGCATCGAGATCGGCAAGCGCGATTTCATGGGCCAAATGCCGTCGTAAAATCTGTTTTTGGGTTTCGAACAGTCATGCGCTGCTCCCGCGCAAGCGGGGCGGGGATCTAAACTGACAGCTGATAACTGTCATTCGGGGGCGCGGGGTTGGTCCGCGCCCCCTATTTATTTAGGACAGCATGCGCCGTCCCCGCTACGCCGGCGTTAGTATACTTGCTTGCCGGCCTCCCCTTGAGGGGCGCCCCGGAACGACGGTTCTCGAGAACCCGACACTTCATCCATCACAAGGCCCTGACATGCACCGGTACCGCTTCGTCGTTCCTCTACTGCTAGCGCTGGGTCTCGTGCTGGGGGCGGCCGCTTCCTTCGCACAGGTCGGGATCGGGCTTAACATCACGATAGCGCCGCCGCTGCTTCCCGTTTATTTGCAGCCGCCGATCCCGGCGCCTGGCTATATCTGGACGCCCGGCTATTGGGCGTATGGACCATACGGGTATTTCTGGGTGCCGGGCACCTGGGTGCAACCGCCCGCGGTAGGCTTGCTCTGGACGCCTGGCTACTGGGGTTGGAACAATGGCGTCTATGCGTTCAACCAAGGTTACTGGGGACCGCATGTCGGATTTTACGGCGGCATCAACTACGGCTTCGGCTATAGTGGCGTCGGCTACCAGGGAGGCTACTGGAATAACGGTGCGTTCAACTATAACCGTGCCGTCAACAATATCGGCAATACGCGCATCACCAATGTTTACAACCGCACAGTGGTCAGCAACACGACCGTCAACAACGTGAGCTATAATGGCGGCAATGGCGGGACTGTGGCCCGGCCGACGCCGCAAGATCAGGCTTTGGCAAGAGCGCAGCGTTTGCCGCCGACATCGGCGCAGCTCTCACACCGACAAGCCGCGAGCACCGATCACGCGCTGTTGGCCTCGGTGAACCAGGGACATCCGCCGGTCGCCGCGACGACCCGGCCGGGTGTGTTCAGCGGCCCGGGCGTCGTCCCGGCACGCAATGCCGTAGCACCCGTGCGCGCCGGCGTTGCGCCTGGACCTGCAAACCCAGCCCTGCGCGGGCCGGCCGCGGAGCACGCGGGAGTCGCACCCGGGCCTCGCGACCCCAGGACTGCACGTACCGGAGGCGGCGAGACCCGCGATCGCCGGTCAGCATGGCGTGGCTCCGGCGTCGCTCGGGGCGTCTCCGGCGCTTCGGGCCCCCGCCGAAGCGGGCCATCCAGTTAGTCCGGGTGAAATTGCGGCGAGACCCGCAGCACGGGTTCCGGCAGCCCACGAGCTTGTCCCCCAGGCGCATGTCGCCCCGCAGGTCCACGCGGCGCCGGTCCACCCTGTCGTCGCTCGCCCGGTGCATCCGGCGCCGGTCCACGCTGCGGCCGGACGACCAGCGCCGCATCCAGCCCCAGCACCGCATCGCCCCGCGCCGCAGCACGAAGAAAAAAAGCCGCCGCCGGGCTAGTTCCGGGCCGCGTGACACGATCGCGCGACGGCGGCCAATCACGCAGATCTCAGCTCGAATCAGCCGTTAGATATGGTTCGAAGCTCGGAGTGTTCGTCGTCAGACCGCGCGAACAAGGGCATGGCGCTTGCGGCCGGCGCTGAGCTTCAGCACGCCCTGGGGGCCGAGATCGGCGAGCCGGACGATGCGGGTTTCGTCATCGACGGTGGTGTCGTTGATGCGCGCGCCACCGCCGCGGATCAGCCGCCTCGCCTCGCTGTTTGAGGCGGCGAGCCCGGCGCGACTGAACAATTCGACGGCAGTGACCCCGCGTTCGAGCAGGTCGCGCGGCACCGCGGTCTGCGGCAGGTCTGCGCCGCTGCCGCTGCCTTCGAAGACCGCGCGCGCCGTCTCGCCGCCGCTTCGGCGGCCTCACGGCCGTGGCACAACGCGGTCGCCTCGGTGGCGAGGATCTTTTTTGCATCGTTGATCTCGCTGCCTCCGAGGGCTTCAAGACGGGCGATCTCGTCGATCGGCAATTCGGTGAACAGACGCAAAAAGCGGCCGACATCGGCATCCTCGGTATTGCGCCAGAATTGCCAGTATTCGTAGGGCGACAGCCGCTCGGCGTTGAGCCACACCGCCCCCTGCGCGGTCTTGCCCATCTTGTCGCCCGATGCGGTGGTCAGCAGCGGCGTCGTCAACCCGAACAGGGTGCGGCCGTCTATCCGTCGCCCCAGTTCGACTCCCTCCGACGATGTTGCCCCATTGGTCGGAGCCGCCGATCTGCACCTCGCAATCGAAGCGCCTCGCGAGCTCGACGAAATCGTAGGCCTGCAGGATCGGGTAGTTGAATTCGAGAAAGCTCAGCGGCTGCTCGCGCTCGAGCCGCAAGCGCACGCTGTCCTGCGTCAGCATGCGGTTGACCGAGAAATGGCGGCCGACGTCGCGCAGCAGCGGGATGTAGCGCAGTTCGTCGAGCCAATCGGCGTTGTTGACCATCACTGCGTCATTGGGGTCGTCACCGAAATCGATAAACCTGGCGAAAACCTTGCGGATGCCCGCCATGTTGCGGGCAATCTCGGCATCGTCGAGTAGCGGCCGCGCCGCATCCCGGAACGAGGGGTCGCCGATCCGCGTGGTGCCGCCGCCCATCAGCACGATCGGCTTGTGCCCACTCTTCTGCAGCAGCCGCAACAGCATGATCGACACCAGGCTGCCGACATGCAGACTGTCGGCGGTGCAGTCGTAACCGACATAGGCTGTGACGCGGCCGGCGCTCATCCGGTCGTCGAGCGCGTCGACATCGGTGCATTGATGGACAAAGCCGCGTTCGAGCGCGGTGGCGAGAAAGGCGGAGCGGGGTTTTGACATGGCGCCGTCATCTAACATAGGCACGCCGCCCGAACCACAACACTCCCGCCCCGACCCCGACCCTCCCCCGCGTGCGGGGGAGGAAAGGGAGGGGGTGCGGCGCGCAATCGGGCTGATGAGCGGCACCTCGCTCGACGGGATCGATGTCGCGATGATCGAAACAGATGGCCGCGAGCGCGTGATCACCGGCCCGGCGCTGACGATTCCCTATCCTGATGTATTTCGTGAAAGGCTGCGGTCGGTGCTCGGCGGCGTTGGCCCGGTCGACGAGGTCGAAGCCGAGCTCACCGGATTGCATGCCGAAGCGGTCGAGCAGTTTCTCGCGCGCCATCCGGGTACGACAGCCGACATCGTCGGCCTGCACGGCCACACGATCCTGCATCGTCCGGCCGAGCGGCGCACCTGGCAGTTGGGGGACGGCGCCTGGCTGGCGCGCCGGCTCCGGATCGATGTCGTCGCTGATTTTCGCTCGGCCGATGTCGCCGCCGGCGGCGAGGGCGCGCCGCTGGCGCCGCTGTTTCACGCCGCTCTCGCCGCGGCGCTGCCAAAGCCGCTCGCGGTGCTCAATCTGGGCGGCGTCGCCAACGTGACCTGGATCGGCCCGGGGATCGGCAGCGGGGGGATCGGCGGGGCGCAGACATCCTCGCTTTCGACACCGGCCCCGGCAATGCGCTGATCGACGACTGGGTGCGGCGTTCATACCGGCGCTGCTGCCGATCTCGACGGCGCGCTGGCCCGCGTTGGACGGGCTTCGGAAGCGCATGTCGCGCGCTTTCTCGATCGTCCTTATCTTCGCGCGCAAGCCGCCGAAATCCCTCGACCGCGACGATTTTCGCGATGCCATGCCCGAGGGTCTTTCGTTGGAAGACGGCGCCGCGACCCTGACCGAGATGACAGCCGCCGCCGTCGCTGGCGGGTTGCAGGCATTTCCCGGCCCCGGCCCGCGAGTGGCTGGTCTGCGGCGGTGGGCGACACAACCCGACACTGATGGCAGCGCTCGCCCGCCGGCTCGGCGCATCCGTGCGCGCCGGTCGAAGCGGTCGGCTGGAATGGCGACGCGCTCGAAGCGCAGGCCTTCGCCTATCTCGCAGTGCGCGCGATAGCGGGGCTGCCGCTCAGCCTGCCCTCGACGACCGGCGTTCCCCGGCCCACGACCGGCGGCCGGCTGTTTCCCGGCCGCTGATCGCGGGCCGTGTGAGCGTTACTGAGCCGGCACCAGCTCCGGTGTCTTCGCCTGGGCGAAGGCCGGCATCACCTCCTTGCCGAAGCGTTCGAGCTGTTCGAGGGCGACAGCTTTGGGCACGCCGACGCTGAGGCTGACCGAGACGCGGTCGAGCCCCGGATAGCGTTTTTCGAGCGCCTTCAGATGCTCGATGATCTGCTCCGGCGACCCGCACAGCACGCCGCCGGCGGCGATCGCGTCCTCGATCCGCGGCAGCTTGGCGTGGGGCGCCCGCTTCGGATCGCGCATGATCTCGATCTGCTCGTCGCTGAGCGCGCGCACCAGGCGCAACTCGCCAAACATCTTCATGTTTTCTTCGTAGTATTTCCCGGCCTCGCGGATGCCCTGCTCGCGGCTGTCGGCGATGTAGAAGTGGAAACCGAAACACAGCCGCTCGCCCAGTTCGAGGTGCTTGCCGATGCGGGCATGCGCCTGCTGCCAGTCGAGCACGACCTTGTGCATCGCCCCGCCCTCGGCCGAGCCGCCGCCAATCAGGCCTTGGATGCCGTGCTTGGCCATGAAATCGAGCGCCCGCTCGGTCCCGCCCTGAACCGGCTGCCAGCATTCGACCGGCAGCCGCAACGGCCGCGGCACGACGGTCAGCTCTTCGAGGGTGTAGCCGCGATAGGGCACCTGCGGCGGCAAGGTGTAATGCTTGCCCTTGTGCGAAAACGTCTCGTTGTTGAACGCCTTGAAGATGATGTCGACCTGTTCTTCGAACAGTTCGCGATTGGCCGTCTGGTCGAGCAGCGGCGAACCGAAGGTCTCGACTTCGCGGGTATGGTAGCCGCGCCCGACGCCAAAGGTGATGCGTCCGCCGCTGAGGATGTCGGCGGTGGCGTAATCCTCGGCCAGCCGCAGGGGATGCCACATCGGGGTGATGTTGAAGCCACAGCCGATCCGTATGCGCCGGGTCAGGTGCGCCAGATGCAGCGCCATCATCAGCACGTTGGGGATGCATTCGTAGCCCTCGTGCTGGAAATGATGCTCGGCCATCCAGAAAGTGTTGTAGCCCAAGCGATCCATCAGCTGCGCCATCGCCTGCGCCTTGTCGAAGACGGTGGCGAGATGCTCGTTGGGATAGCGCCGGTCGTTCACCGGGATGCCGCCATAGCCGACATCGTCGATATCGACGTGCCCGGCGAACAGACTGTCGAATTTGGTAATCATGCCATCACCTCCACGGGAGAACCGCCGATCGATTTCCGCCCGATTGTACGCCGTGGTTCGGGGCTGGCAACCCGCTCGCCGGGCTCACCAGCCCTGCAGCACCACAACTAAACAATGCCGTTGACGATTGTCCGGGATCGACCTCGAGACTACTGTCTTTAGCCGCGAGGCCCGGTCGCACCATACTGATCGAAGATAGAGATGCGCTCCTCGGCCATACTCGCGATGATTGCCGCTGCATTTTTGGTCGGCGGCCCTGGCGTCGCCGAGCAGGCGGGAGGGCGTATCACCGCTGAGCAACCCGACATCGGCCGGGTCGAAACGCGCATCCAGAAATACGATCAGGCGCTGGGCGTCGTCAGCCAACTCACTCGCGCGTTCGGGGCCGACACCGACTGTCAGGGCGTTTGCTATTTCCCGAGCAGCACAAAATCGGTTTCCTGGCGGTGCGCGCCGAAGCAGCGATGCGCCTTGCATTGCGCGGTCAATCCGCCGGTCGGCGGGTGCGACTGAGCGGCCAGACACGCAGCGCTGCGGGAGTGCCGCAACCGAGATTGACTCAGGACTGCTCCCACCGCTCCAAACCCCTGGTCCGAAATCCGCATCAGGATTGGTTAGGTCGGGTTGATAGCTGGGACCGGCGTTCTCGCGCGAGGCCGTCGGATTTCGGCGTTACGATGGCCGGCAAAATCGCTACGCCAGCGCTCCGCGATGGGCATATGACGCGGCCGCTTTTTGGACCTGTGACGGCGTCGGATGCGTCCCGCGGACCCTCTCGGACAGCCCGCGTCATTTGCTTAAATTAAGCACTCGCGTCCCGGGCGATTTTTTGGAACAATCGAGTTCCGCGGTCTCAATCGGGCCGCGTTTCGACTCGACAGGAAACCGACTTGATCAGAGACAGGAACTTCCGTCAGCCGCGCCGCCGCGACTTCGACGATGATAGTTACGATCCGCACTTGCGCGAGTTCGGCAGCTCGCCACGCTTCAGTCCGCCCCGGTTCGATGCGGCGCCCTCCGGACCGCCGGTCCGCGCCGTCGTTAAATGGTTCAAGCCCGAAAGGGGATTCGGGTTTGTCGAGCTGTCCGACGGTTCGGGCGACGCCTTTCTCCATGCCAGCGTCCTCGAGCGGAACGGGATCACCGCGGTCCAGCCTGGCGAAACCCTTGAGATTAGGGTCTCGCCGGGGCAGAAGGGACCGCAGGTCACCGAGGTCCTTAGCGTCGACAGCAGCACGGCGACACCGGCGGCTGCACGACGTTCGGGCTTCCCGGCCGCCGGCCGGCCGTCCTATGAAACCTCCGAGGTGGCGGTCGAGGAGGCGGGCACGGTGAAGTGGTTCAACGCCCAAAAGGGCTTTGGCTTCATCGTTCGCGAGGGCGGCGGCAAGGACGCCTTTGTCCACGCCTCGGTGCTCGAGCGCTCCGGCATCGGCACCCTCAATGAAGGCCAACGGGTGCTGGTCGACATCGCCGAGGGCCGCAAGGGGCCTGAAGCGGTAAGGGTGCGCCTCGCCTAGATCGGAACGGCGGCGCCGGCGCCGGCGCTTTTTGGGGGGAAGTGATGGATTTCGGCGCGGCGATGTTCTCTACCGACTATTCGATGGGTCCGGCCGAGCTAGGCCGGGCGCTAGAGGCACGCGGGTTCGAATTCGATCTGGGCGCCCGAGCACTCGCACATCCCGAGTTCGCGGGCGACGCCGTTCCCGCAGGGCGGCGAGCTTCCCAAAAAATATTACGACGCGATGGACCCTTTCGTCACCTTGACCGCGGCGGCGGTGGCGACGAAGACCTTGAAGATCGGCACCGGAGTGTGTCTCGTCGCCCAACGCGATCTGATCCAGACCGCCAAGCTGGTCGCCTCGATCGATCAGATCTCGCGCGGGCGGTTTCTGTTCGGTGTCGGCGGCGGGTGGAACGCCGAGGAAATGGCGGATCACGGTACGGTGTTCAAGACGCGCTTCAAGCTGATGCGCGAGCGGGTCGCGGCGATGAAGGCGATCTGGACCGAGGCCGAGCCCGAATATCATGGCGAACTCGTCGACTTTCCGAAGATGCGGACCTGGCCGAAGCCGGTGCAAAAGCCGCACCCGCCGGTCATCGTCGGCGGCGCCTTTCCCTATGCGGCGCGGCGCGCGCTCGCCTATGGCGATGGCTGGGTTCCGCATGCCGGTCGCCCGCAATATGCCGATGTGACCGATTTTCTGCCGCAGTTTCGCGAGATGGCCGCGGCAGCCGGGCGCGGCCTCGACTAGGTCCCGGTGACGGTGTTCGGCGTCGCCGAGGATCTCGACCGGCTGAAGCTCTATCGCGACCGCGAGATCGCGCGCGCGGTGGTCAGCCTGCCCTCGGCCAAGGCCGACGAAATCCTCCCGGTGCTTGACCGCTGGGCCGAGCTGATCCGCCGCGTGCAATAACTCGCAGCCATTTAGAAATTAGAAGAAGGACCTACGCTCGTAGGACCACACCGGAGGCACTTTAATAACCTTCTCGAAGACTCTGACGTTCGTCACCGGCCTGCTGTACCTGGAGAAGCGGGTCAGCTATCGGCGGCTGCGCAAGGAATTCGGGATCGATAACGAGACGCTCGATGATCTGCGTCACGAGCTGATCGTCAAGCGCCTCGCGGTCGACGGACAGGGGCTCGCCTTTGTCGGCGCGGCCCTCTTCGAGACCCGCGACGCCCCGCCGCCGGTATTTGCGCCGGTCGCGGCACCGATTGCCCTGCCGCCAGTGTTGTCAGCGCCTGTGGCGCCGGATGCCGAGCGTCGCCAGCTGACCGTGATGTTTTGCGACCTGGTGGGATCGACGGCGCTCTCCACCGGGATGGACCCCGAAGATTTGCGCGATGTGATCGCGTCGTATCAGAGCCGGTGCAGTGCTGCGATCCGGCGCTACGACGGCTTTGTCGCGAAGTATATGGGCGACGGCATCCTGGTCTATTTCGGCTACCCGCGCGCCCATGAGGACGAGGCCGAGCGCTCGGTGCGGGCGGGTCTCGACATCGTCGATGCGATGGCGGGGCTGAATGCCGCAACCCGCAGGCCCTCCGGGGTCGAGCTCGCGGTGCGGATCGGCATCGCCAGCGGGCCGGTGATCGTCGGCGATCAGATCGGCGAAGGGACGGCATCGGAGACCGCGGTCGTCGGCGAGACGCCGAACCTGGCAGCGCGTCTGCAGGCCTTGGCGCAGCCGAACCAGATCGTCGTCAGCTTGGCGACGCGCGCGATGCTCGGCGATCACTTCGACCTCGAGGATCTGGGGGCATCCGAGCTGAAGGGCTTCGCCGAGCCGGTGCCGCATGGCGCGTGTTGTCGGCGCGGGATGTCGAGAGCCGGTTTGCCGCGACCCGGACCGGGAGTTCCGCACCGCTCGTCGGACGCCAAGAGGAGATGGGGCTGCTATTGCGGGCCTGGGACGGCAGTAGTCATAGCCGCGGCCAGGTCGTGCTGATCCAGGGCGAAGCCGGGGTCGGCAAGTCCCGCCTGGTGGAGGGATTGCGGGAGGCGGCCGGCAAGGACCACATCTGGGTGGCGATCCGCTGTTCGCCGTTTCACACGGCGAGCGCCTTTCATCCGATCATCGAACATTTGAAGCGCGTGTTCGGCTGGCAGCCGGAGGATTCGGCACAGCAGCATTTGGCGAAGCTCGAAGCCGGGCTCGCCGGCTTCAAGGCCTTGCCCCTCTCCGAGAGCGTGCGGTTGTTCGCCGATTTGATGGCCGTGCCGACGCCGGAGGACCGCTATCTGCGCTTGTCGATGACGGCGCAGCAGCAGCGCGATGCGACCCTCGATGCGATCGTTGCCTGGCTGATCGAGACGGCCGAGCGCGCGCCGGTGCTGATGGCGTGGGAGGATTTGCACTGGGCCGATCCGACGACATTGGAAACCTTGGGCATGCTGATCGAGCAGGCGCCGACCGCGGCATTGCTGGTCGTTGCGACCTATCGGCCGGAATTGACGCCACCCTGGCCGCAACGCTCGCACATGACGCCGATCACATTGAACCGCCTGGAGCGGCCGGAGGTCGAGACGATGGTCAGCCATCTCTCCGGCGGTAAATCGCTGCCCGGCGAGGTGGTCGATCATATCGTCGCCAAAGCCGACGGCGTGCCGCTCTATGTCGAGGAGCTGACCAAGGCGATCCTCGGTTCGGGGGTGCTCGAGGCCCGCGGCGACATCTACGTTCTCACGGGCGCGCTGGCGCAATTGCACATCCCGGAGACCTTGCAGGATTCGCTGATGGCGCGGCTCGATCGGGCGCCGCGGCTGCGCGAAGTGGCACAATTGGGCTCGGTTCTGGGACGCGAGTTTGCCTATGACATGATCAGTGCGCTTGGCCGGGATCGAGGAAGACATGCTGCAGAGCGGTCTCGGTCAGCTCGTGGTCGACGAATTGCTCTACCAGCGCGGCCGCCCGCCGCGCTCGCGCTACCTGTTCAAGCATGCGCTGATCCAGGACGCGGCCTACCAATCGCTGCTGAAGCGCACCCGCCAGCAATATCACCAGCAGGTGGCAAAGCTGCTGGAGGATCGGTTTCCCGAGGTGGCGAGCACGCAACCGGAATTGGTGGCCCATCACTACACCGAGGCGAATTGTCCGGCGCAGGCGATCGCGTATCGGGCACAAAGCCGGCGTAGGCGCGGCGAGCAAGTCGGCGAACCTCGAGGCGATCGACCAATTTCGTCGAGGCCTGGCACTGGTCGGAGCGCTATCGGATGTACGCGAGCCGGCCGAGTGTGAGCTGGATCTGCAAATGGCGCTTGGTCCCGCCTTGTATGCGACCAAGAGCTACATCCACCCCGACATCGGCCGAACCTATGCGCGGGCATGGGAGCTCTGTCGGCAGCTCGAGGACGGCCCCAGGGGGTTCACGGCGCTCCGTGGCCTGATGATCCACCATCAGAACCTGCTCGAGATGGAAAAGGCGGAGCATTTTGCCGAGGAAGCGATGCGTGTCGCCGAACGACTTGACGATGCGGCCCGTCTCGTTGGGGCGCACATGGCGGTCGCCGCGGCGCTGTTCTACCAAGGGAAACTCGAGCCGGCGCTTGAGCAATTTCGGCGGGGCTTCGAGATGTTCGATCCGAACATGCAGTTTCCGGATTGGCCGGGTGCCCACCCAGCGGTTTTATGCCAGTTCTTCCCGGCGCTGATTTCCTGGATGCTCGGTTACCCGGATCGGTCTCTCAAGGAGTTGAGAGCAGCGGTAGCAAGTGCCGAGACGCTCGGGCACCCGGTGACCCTCGCCTATACGCTGTCTACCGGCGCCTTTGTTCACATCTTTCGCTGCGAGCCACCGGCGGCCGCCGACTATGCTGGGTGGGCTTTGAAGATCTGCGAGGAGCACCGCATCGCGCAGTTTCTCGCGTATACCCGTTGCGTGGATGGATGGGCGCTCGGCGCCTCCGGCGAAAGCGAGAAGGGGCTGGCCCAAATTGGCCAAGGGCTGGACATCTACGGTACTGGGGTGTTGCAGCATGTGCTGCTGGCGTTGCAAGCCGATGCGCAATTGGCGATCGGCAAACCCGAAGCGGCGCTTGCATCGGTCACCGCCGGGCTGCAGGCAGTCGAAAAGACGGGGGGAGCGCCGCTCGAAGCCGAGCTCCATCGGCTCAGGGGCGAGGCCTTGCTGGCCGGCGCCGGGACGGTGAGCGAGGCCGAGACGGCCATCGAGAAAGCCATCGACGTCGCGCGCCGACAGAACGCGAAGTCCTGGGAATTGCGCGCCGCGATGAGCCTCGCCCGCCTGCGCCGCCAGCAGGGCCGCCCGCAAGAGGCGGTCGCCCTCCTCACCCCAATCCTCGGCTGGTTCACCGAAGGCTTCGACACCGCCGACCTCAAAGACGCCCGCACCCTCCTCGCCGACCTCACTGAGCCGGCGATTGCCGCAGAGGGGTAAGCCCGATACGAATGCCCGGTTCCAGCGATCCGACCACCCGCTGGCGATCCGACCCGCTCATCCGCCGGCATTGAACGACTGGAAGCGGCGCAACTCGCCCGTTGCGGCGCATTCCGGCGTAGGTCGGTTTACCCAACCGACAGCCGCCGTTCAGACTTGGCCGCCGGAACTGGTGTTCATGCCGCGAAGCGGCCATTGCGTTTGGCATCGCTCATAGGATCTCATACGCGGTTTGGTCTCTCGACCCCGCGTCAGCCGGATGGCTGAGACCGGCACGGGCGGATAACGTCCTTTCGCTGAGTCCTAGTTGACCGCGGTCGCGCCGCGCGGGTCGTCTGTGCTGTCAACTCATTCACGCTCGCCGTTGAGTTCGTCGAGCAGCTTCTTTGCTTCTTTCAGGTCGAGCGTGTCGAAGCCCTCGGTGAACCAGCCGTAGATCGGCGCGAGAAGATCGCGGGCTTCGGCGCGGTGGCCCTGCTCGCGCCACAGCCGGGCGAGGCTCACGGCGGCGCGCAACTCCCAAAGCTTCGCCTCCTGCTCTCGGGCGATGCTCAGGGCTTTGCGATAGAGTCCCTCGGCCTCCCCGAAGTGCCCTTGCCGCAACAAGATCTGGCCTTTGAGCCGGTTCAGCTCGGCTGCGAACCAGCGCTCCCCTGTGCGCGCAACGATATTCAGCGTGTCATCCAGCAAAGTTAAGGCTTCTTCAACCTGTCCGGCGATCCCAAACGCGGTAGCCAGAAGCGCGCGATAATGGGGCATCCATACCTCTGAGCCCGTGGCGCGGTAGGCGTCCGAACCGCTACGCAGGAGATCAACACCCTCCGATATATTGCCATACTTGACCTTGACCCACCCACGAAAGATCGTCCCTTGGGCACGATATAATGGGAAACCGTGCTCGATCGCCGCTGCAACCAGCTCGTCTGCCTCCTGATCTAGGGCCACGTTGTCTCCGATCAGCGACAGCAGAATGGCGGCGAATACTCGGGCCATAACCAAAAATTGCGGATGAGCCAGCCTTCGGGCCTCGGCAATTATTGCGTTGATCTCTGACAGAGCTTGGTCCGGATGGCCGAGACAGAAAAGGATGATCGCCAAATTCCCGCGTGCCGGCACGTACCGCTCGGAAATCCCGGGGTGGGAGATCGGGTCATAAAGCGCAAGCGCCTCCTCAATATGCGACCGGGATGACGCGAACCTGCCAGTAAACATCAGGGTTTGACCGATGTTGTGGAGAGCCGCTATAAGTCCCGTCATCTCGTTGCGCTGACGGCTCAGATGCAGAACATACTGGGCCAAGTACAGCGCCAGATCGAATTCGCCCCGGAGCGCGTGATAGGTCGCTTGTCGCAGGGGGATTTGAAGAAATTCCGAAGGACAATCTAATTGCTCCCACAACCTTCGCGCGCTCGCAAACGCGCTGCCTGTTTCCACTGCGGCGAAGCCTTTGATGGTTCTCAGGGCCCCACCTAACGCGTCGTAAAATTCGAGCTCTTGTCGCTGGCGCTCGGAGCTGTCGGGCAGCAACGCCAGTTGGTGCAGCCCTTTTTGAAATTGCGCGGCCGCTTCCGCCATCGCCGAGCGGGCGGCGGATCTCCGGCCGGCCTTGCCCCAGTACGCCACGGATTTTTCAACGAGCCCGGCCTCGGCGTAATGCTGAGCGAGGAGCTCGGGCTGGCTTTCTATGATCTCGGGAGAATGGGCTTCGAGCGCTTCAGCGATCCGCGCGTGCAACTGCCGCCGGGCATTGCGCAACAGGCTGTCGTGCGCCGCGTCCTGCACAAGCGCGTGCTTGAAGCTGTAGACCGCTTCCGGTGGCGTGCCGCGCTGGAACACCAGCTCGGAAGCGACGAGGCGGGCGAGAGCGGCTTCCAGTTCGTCCTCGGGTAAGCGGGCGACGGCGCGCAGCAGCGCGTAGGGAAACCGGCGTCCGATCGCCGCGCCGATCTGCGCCACATGCCGCACCGAGGCCAGGCGGTCGAGCCGCACCAGCAGCGAAGCGTGCAAACTCGTCGGGATCGCGAACGGCAGCAGCGCGCTGGCGAGCACCCACCGGTCCCTTTCCTCGCGCAGAAGCCCGCTCTCTAGAACGCTCTTGGTCAATTCCTCGACGAACAGCGGCACGCCGTCGGTGCGGTCGATGATCCGGGCAATGACCTCATCGGGCAATGCCTTGGCGCCGGCGATCTGCTCGACCAGAACCGTCCGGTCATGCCGGTCGAGGCGATTGAGCGCCAGCCTCGTTACCTGCTCCTGGCCGGTCCAGGGCGGCTCGAACTCGGGGCGGAACGTCACGATCAGCAATACGGACAGGCTGCGGATACGCTCGACGGTGAGGTCGAGCAGCTCGCGCGAGGTCGGGTCGATCCAATGCGCGTCCTCGAAGACCATAACCACCGGTTCCGCACGCGCCAGGCCCTCGAGCTGCCGGATCAGCGCCTCCAGCATCCGGTCCTTTTTCCGCTGCGGACTGAGGCTTGGCAGCGGGTGACGTTCCGAAACCGGCAATGACAGCAGATCGGCGAGCAGAGCCACATCCTCGTCGGGCGGCGCGGCGAGGGCGAGCACGGCCTCGAGCTTCTCCCAGCTTGGCTGCGGGCGTATCCTCACGGGCGAACCCCGCCGCATGCGCGAGCTGGTCGACAAACGGAAACAGCGCGCTGTCCTGGTGATGGGGAGAGCAGAAATAGCGCAGGCGGAGATGCGGCTCGGCGTCGAGCCGCTCCGCCAGTGCCGCGGTAATGCGCGACTTGCCGACGCCGGGTTCGCCGGAAACCAGCACGATCTGACCGTCCCCGGCCTTGGCGCGCGCCCAGCGTCGCAACAGCAGGTCGATCTCCTCGTCGCGGCCGACCAGCGGGCTCAGCGCCGGTCCGCGCAACGCCTCGAACCGGCTCTCGACGATGCTCTCCCCCAGCACCTGCCAGCTGCGGATCGGCTCGGTGCCGCCGGCGGCGTCGATCGAGCCGAGCTCGCGGCAGTCGAACAGGTTGCCGATCAGGCGCCGGGTCGCCGGCTCGATCGTCACAGTATCGGGCGGCGCCGACACTGCCAATCGCGCGGCCAGGTTCGGCGCGTCACCGACTATGCTTTCGCCCCGAGTCGCTCCGACCCCGACGGAATCGCCGATGATGACCATACCGGTCGCGATGCCGACCCGGCAGCGAACCGGTGCGTCCGCATCAGGTCGCAGGGTCCTGACCGCCGCGCACAATTCCAGGCCCGCGCGGATCGCCTGTTCGGCGTCGTGCTCGTGCGCCTCGGGGTAACCGAACAGGACGAGCGCGCTGTTGCCAAGATCCCTGCAAACGAACCCTTGGTGGCGATCGGCCGCCTCTGATACGCAGCGTTGAAAACCGCCGACCGCCTCGCGCAGGTCTTCAAGACTCACACCGTCGCCTCCCGGCGCCGCGCCGACCAGTTCGCAGCACAGGGCGGTGATCTGGCGCCGTTCGGCTTCAGGATGACGGATCGATGCGGGATCGCGCGGGAGGTCGACCCGCGGGAGCGCCGCTACGCTGTCACTGTCTGCGCCGGTCGCCAGCCGCAAGCCTGACAGGTATAGCTCGCGCTGCTCGGCACTGCGGAACCAGGAAGCATCCGCGCATACCTCGCCGTTGATGCGCCGTAGCCGGGCGACAATGTCGCGCGCCTCGTCGAGGCGTCCCATATGGGCATAGCAGGCGGCGAGATAGCGATACGGCGCCGGGAAGCTCGGATCCTCTTGGATTGCCAGGAGCAGTTTCGGTACGGCCTCATCAAACCGCCGAGCCAGGAAATGCGCCTGGCCTATTAACGAAAGCGACGTGCCGACGCGGGCGCGGGGGCTGAGCCGCAGCGCGGTCTCGGCATGCTCGATCGCGAGGTCGGGATGGCCCGCAAAAAGCCTGAGAATGCCGCCGACGTGCCAACCGCGTGCAAAATTCGGGTTCAGCGCAAGGGCACGATCGACCAACGCAATCATTGCGTCGATGTCCTCGCCGAAATAGGACAGGGCGAGGGCGGCATTGACAATGACGTCCGGATCGTCGCCGGCGATTTTTAAGGCTCGCTGCGCGAAATCGATGCCCTTTCGGCGGTCCTCCGCCGGAGTCGTGCCCGACCCTCTACGCAGCAGCCGGTAACAGCACATCGCGGCCCAGGCGAGAGCGGGCCCATAGTGCGGATCGCGCGCGATCGCCTGCTCCAGCAGAGCGAGCGCTTCCGGGATTTGCCGCGCCGACGACCAGACCATTGCATGAGCGCGCAGGTAGAGATCGTAGGCGGTGCGGTCGGTCGTCGGGCGACCGGTCGAACGTGCGGTTTCCGCCTCCTGTAAGGCGGGCTCGATGACGCCGGCGACGCTCGAAGCGACCTTGTCCTGAAGGTCGAAGACATCTTCCAGCGGCCCGTCGAAACGATCCGCCCACAAATGCGCCCCGCTGCCCACGTCGATCAACTGACGGTGATGCGGACCCGATTGCCGCTCTTGCGCACCGAGCCTTCGAGCACGTAACGGACACCCAGTTCGCGGCCGACCCGCTTCACGTCGACGTGCTGGCCCTTGTAGGCGAAGCTCGAATTGCGGGCGACGACGGACAGCCAGCGGATGCGGGCGAGGGCGGTGGTGATCTCCTCGACCATGCCGTCGGCGAAATATTCCTGCTCCGGGATCGCCGCTCAGATTGAGGAACGGCAGCACCGCCAGCGACGGCTGCTCTGAAATCGGCGCGCTCGGTTCGGCGGCGGCGTTGTCGACGGCCGGCGGTTCCGGCGCGCGGACCAGCCGGTAGCCGCGCCCGGGGACGGTCACGATCCAGCTTTCCGCGTCCCGGTCTTCGGCGAGCGCTTTGCGCAGCGCCGAGATGTGCACCTGGATGTTGTGTTCCTCGACGACGACCCCGGCCCACACCCGCTCCATCAGCTCGTCTTTGGAGACGACCTTGCCTCCGGCCGAGGCCAGCATACAGAGGATGTCTAGCGCCCGGCTGCCGAGCCGCACCAGGGTCTCATCGCGCCGCAACTCGCGCCGCGCGAGGTCAAGTCGGAACCGGCCGAAGCTGATTTCGTCCTCGACCATCGGAATGTCCCGCTTGAGAACAATTGAGCTTCTCAACCAAAGAAATTAATCGCCGCGCCGCTTACCGTCCATCCTCATGTTGGGCAGAGCGCGTCTCTCTCGCAGATCGCCGGGTGCGAACGAATTCGCCCAACGGCTTGCCTCGCCGGGACAACTCCGCGTCCGGCGCGGCAACAGGGAGGATAT
Source organism: uncultured Alphaproteobacteria bacterium (assembly GCA_963774345.1). Lineage (GTDB taxonomy): Bacteria > Pseudomonadota > Alphaproteobacteria > ATCC43930 > CGMCC-115725 > AP-15. Next base: position 16,923 of record CAVZFB010000051.1, on the reverse strand, counting down.
GGAGCGGAGCGGGCTTGTTGCGCCCGACCCAAGAAGCCTTTTCGAAAGATCGGCGGAACGTTTATCTAAAGAGGAGTTCGCGATGTCCCGGATATTGTCATGTGCCGTGGTTGCATGGGGCCTCGCAATGGCCGTGTTCGCGCCACACCCGGGCAGTGCCGCCACGAACATTTCTGGTCAGACGAATTCAGCAACCCTGCCGTCGGGCGTCCTCGTTCAGCTTTCGCCGACCCTGCAACCTCCGATTATTGGGAGTTTCAGTTGGACATTTAGCGGGAGTTCTTCTGTGATCACCCCCGATAGAAAGTACATGTATGTGCTGATCAATACCTATCAAATAGGGCCGAATACTCTAACCAGCGGGCCCAACAAGATTTTGACCTATGCCATCAACGCTGATGGCACGCTGACGCCGCGCAGCGACCCGCAAGCGGGCGAAGACACCACGGGGACGTCATTGTATCTAGCAAATCAAGGTCGTACTCTGTTGACGTTGAATTCTGACGGTTCGTCGGCTTCTGCCAATACCGCTCCGTTTCAGATTTTCCAGATCGGCGGTGATGGCTCGCTGTCACCGATACCCAATTCGGTTCAGTTACCGGCTGCGCAAACGGTTCTCAGCACGGGCGCCATGGGATCGGCAGCTGCGGATGGCAGTGGCCAATTTTTTTATGCCGCCCTTGTTGACAACGATCCGAACGACAGCGGCTATCTGACGTCGAGCGTTGCTTATGCATTCAAAATCGGCACGAGCGGTACCGTGAGCTACGTGTCGGTCTTCAACTTTACACCGCCACCACAGCCAGACTATATATTTAACATCCTGACAACCGGAAAATTCTTGTACATCTTTGGTAACTCGAACGTCTACATAGCGGCGGTTGGCAGCGATCGCGTAGCCCAACCCCCGGCAAAACCTACGTCATATAATAGTGATCCAAATTTCTCCGAATTTGCTTTCTTTGGCATGCAGATTTCCCCCGGCACTCAAGATTTTTATGCGGTGGATTCGCTAGACGTCGGCGTCAGCTCGCTCGGAATTTGTCATTATCGGGTAAATAATGATGGGACGATACAATTTCCGCCAACCGATTGCCAAACAGTGCTGAGCAATATTCCATCGGGTGAAAGCTTCGGCGCCTTCGGATTGTATATCCCGCCCAGCGGGGAGTTTTTGTATTCGTTGTTCGAAGGTTCCGTTGCAGATAGCTGCGATGTGTCAATGTATGCGTACACGGTTGATAATGGCGGTGCGCTCAACCCGTTGAATTTTTCGTCGGCTTCTCCTGCCAATAGCCTGCCTATCGGCAACAATTTTTGTACCATTTCGGCGATTTCCGGAACTCCGGATGGAAGCAATGTGTATGCTTTGGGGAGCACCGGGACCAGCAGCGAAGGGTACAACAACACGATTGTGCCCTTCCGTGTCCAAACCGGGCTGACCTCGCCAGGTTCTGCGACCGACCGGCTCGACCCGCTGATCGCATTCATCGGCGCGCTCCGGCTGCCGCCGGAGATCAAGCGGGTCTTGATCGCCGCACTGGTGGCCGCGCAGCAGAGGCTCGATGGCCGCCGCCTCGACGCCGCCTGCAGCAGAAACCTCGCCGCATTCATCGAAAGCGCGGCCGCCCAGAACGAAAACACGCTCGATGCCGCCCACGCCGCAGAGCTGGTCGCCGAGGCTACGGCGATCACCGAGTCGATGGGCTGTGGGCGCACAGTACGCTAGCTGATCACGCGGCCCAAGATCTCGCAGAGCTCGCTGAATGATTAGGCAACTCCCATGGCGTTTATTGATTTCGGCGGGTGTGCTGGCCGCCGGCGTCGGTGGTGCGCTAGCGCAGATCACGAACTGTTCCGGAATGCTGCCCACGGGCAGCTACAACAGCCCGACTGTGTGAGACATGCGGGTATCAACCGATCACTGAGGAGGAATCTTATGATTAAGCAACTGTTGTCAGGTTTATTGGTCGTGGCGGGCGTCTCAGCCACCGGCATCAGCATTGGTGCGGCACAGACGACGAACTGCACCGGGACGTTGCCTGCGGGCACTTACTACAGCCTGAAGGTGCCATCCGGCCAAGCCTGCACAATCGCCAGCGGCAGCGTCGAGGTCGACGGCAATGTGACGGTGGGCTCTAAGGCCACGCTGTCTGTCAGTTCTCCTGCCAAGTTTACGGTCAACGGCTCACTGGTGGCTGTGAACGCGGCCTCCATCTCAATCACCCCCGCACCGATGGGGACGGCCAATATTATGGGGAGCGTCTCCGCGAGCGACACGTTGGGTGCCGGTATCGTAATGCAGTATTTGTTTATCGGTGGTACACTTTCTGTTGTAAACTCCAATGTCGGCGTTATCGATTTATCCGCAAACAATGTGGCGGGAAACGCCGTTGTCAAGGCGAATGCAACCAGTAGGGATCTCGTCCACTCGGACCTGATCCAGGACAATACAATCGGTGGCAGTCTGGTCTGCGCGGGCAACACGCAGCCACCGGTAGATCTCGGCACCCCTAACACTGTCGGCGGCAACAAAGTAGGCCAGTGTAGCGGCTTGTGACCCTTTGAGCCGCACTCCGGAGGAGATCAGAGAGGAGGAAGTGATGATGAAGCAGCTTTCATGGCGTCTATCGATTTTGGCAGCCGTTTTGGTCGGTGGCGCTCTGCTCTGCCCGGTGCCAGGGTGGGCAACCCCGATCGGGGCCTCGATCGCTCTGACGAACGTGCTGTTCGACTACCAGCCCGTCGCCAGCAACCTGTCGGCTGAGGCCGCCGCCATAGGCGGGCTTCCCGTCTTACCGCTGCTGAACAATGGGCACTACAAGGATACCGCGGCCGGAGACTTTGCGGTGACGTTCAACCTGCCGCCGCTCGACCAGCTGCACGTCTGGCTCATCAGCGACGACTTGAGCATCAACGGCCAGCACGTCTTCGGGGGACAGGACTTCTTTGGCCCGATCAGCGTGACGGGGGCCGTCGACGATGCGCTGGGGCGGGTGTCCCCCTTTGTGCAGCGGGTCATCGAGGCTCAGGTTAATCTCCTCCTGAACTCAGCCTCAACACAATGGGTTAGGCCTGCTCGACTGGTCCTACAATCGTGATCCAGCCGACGACATGACAGGCACTTTCGCGCTCGGATCGACGCTCGACGTGCCGGACCTCATCATTGGCCGCTCCCTTATCCCCGGGGAGTTCATGTTCAGCTTATCGGCCTCCGCCTTCGCGGTCGATGTACCGGAACCGGCTCCGTTGCTGATATTCGTGACGGCGCTGCTGGGCCTGGTGGCGCTGCGGTGGCGGACGGCGCACCGCGTCGGAAACGTCATCTGAACTGGCCCCTGGTCCGATCTTTTTTTGGCAAAATGGTGGACTACGCCTGAGACCGCAGCAGGCCAGAACAGGGCCTGCCTGTCCCCCGGGGATTAAACGCGGGCAGCTTTCGCTAGAGTTGTATATGGCCGCCGAAATATTACCCAAGTTGGATCGACTTACTCGGGTTCTTCCGATCCTCGGATGGCTGCCCAGCTACCACGCCGGGTGGTTCCGTGCCGACGTCATCGCCGGATTGACGCTGTGGGGGATCCTGGTTCCGGAGGGCATCGCCTATGCCGGATTGGCCGGAGCGCCGGTTCAGGCGGGCCTCTACACGCTCTTGGGCTCCCTAGTGGCCTACGCCATCCTGGGGACGTCGCGTCAGGCGGTCTCGGCCCCGACCTCGGGGTCCTCGATCATGATGGCGGCAGTCGTCGCGCCGTTCCTCATCACTGACCCTAGCGAATTCGCCGAGCTGCTCGTCCTGTTGGTCTTTGTTGTTGGGATCATCTTCCTGCTGTGCGGGCTGGCGCGGCTCGGGTTCGTGATCGCGTTCATTTCGCATTCGGTCATGACCGGTTTCGTCTTCGGGTTAGCGATCTACATCGCCGCGAGCCAAGTTCCCAAGCTCTTTGGATTGTCTAGAGCCCACGGCGACACCCTTTTCCAGCTCTGGCATCTCGTCGGGGAGCTGGGGGCGGCCAATTGGGTAACCTTCGCCATCGGGGCCGGGGGCCTGGCCCTATTGTACATCATCGAGGCGCGCGCGCCTCGAGCCCCTGGGCCGCTGATGATCATGGCCGCCGGAATTCTGGTGGCTTCCGTCTTGCGAACTCGCCGACCAACATGGCGTTCAGATCGTCGGCGTCGTCCACCCCGGATTCCCTGTTCTGAGCCCGCCGACGGCGAATTTGGATGACGTGCTAGACCTGCTGCCGGGGGCCTTTGCCATCACCTTGTTCATCCTCTCGGAAGCCCTCGGGGTTGGATATAGCCTCAGCAGCAAATACGGATACGACATCGACGCCAATCAAGAATTGATTGCGCTCGGCATTTCCAATGTTGCCGCAGCCTGTCTGGGTGGGCTGGTCAGCGGCTGCAGTGTGTCATCGACCGCGGTCAACGATCGCGCGGGCGCCAAGAGCCAGGTCGCGTCGCTGGCGGCGGCAACCATGATATTGATTACTCTGGTCGCGCTGATGCCGCTTTTCCACTACTTGCCGCAGGCGATATTGAGCGCGATCGTCATCCATGCGGTGGCGCGGACGATGAGGGTCGCCGAACTCAAGCGCTTTTATCGATTTCATCCGAGCGAGTTCGGGCTGGCTCTGGTCGCGTTGCTTGGCGTGATCACGGTCGGGATATTGCCGGGCCTCGGTATCGCCGTCGTGCTCTCGCTGGTTCGGTTCATCTGGGGCGCCAGCCACCTTTCGCTCTCCCGCCTCGGCCCAGTGCCGGGCAAGGAGCATTCCTATCAAGTAATCGGGGACGCCTCTGCCCGGGGTGCCATTCCGGGCCTATCGATCCTGCGTCTCGATGGGCCATTGTTTTTCGCCAACGCCCTTCGCTTCCGCAATGAAGTGCGCCAACTGCTCGCCGGCAGCCCCTCACCCAGCGCGATCGTGATCAATCTTCACGCCAATTTTGGAATAGATTTGTCGGCGACCGATACGCTAGCGAGCTTGGTCGCCGAGGCGGAAAAAACAAACACCGAGCTTCTGTTTGCTGAGCTTCAGGATCCGGTACGGCAAATGTTCAGGCGTTGTGGGTTGCTGGACCGCGTGGGAGAGAGCCGCATTTTCCCGACAGTGGATGACGCGGTACAAGTTTATATCAAACGGCACGCGGCGGCGCATCCTACCACTATCTCTTAGTGGCCAATTGCACCTCGGTTGTCGTTGCCGCTGGGCTTGCTCCCTTGCCAGGACCGCTCCAGCTCTTCACTGATTACCTCTATGCGGGCCGTGATCTCTTTGAGTTTTTTTCGTTGAACCCAGCTCCGCCCTCCCAGAGCCTGGCCAATCTCCCGAAGTTCTCGGGCAGTCTTCTCCATTAAAAATCCGCAATGGTTCTGCGGGGCTTGCGGTTGGCCTTCAATCGGGGGCGATGGCTCATCGGCAAACGCTCGAATAGGTACCAGGGCCGCAATCAAAACGACGGCGGCCGCGACGCCCCAGAAAGTCCTCGCGATGAACAGCCCGAAGGTCCTTCCTCTCATCGATTTGCTCCTGTACCTGGATGGGCGAGCCCGACTGATCCCAACCGGCCCGCCGAGTCCGGAAAAAGGGCGGCCACCGCGCCCTGTCTATATGCCGATCAGTTCCGGCGCCATCTCCGCCAGATGCCCGCTAACGCCAGCCCGGCAAGGCCAACCCCGAGCTGCGCGAGCCCTGACGGCTCGGATACCGCAGCGGCTGTGATATTGAGGGTGAAGCTGTCGGCGTCCGCCCCGGATACCTGATCCCAGCAAACCAGTAGGCCGTGTCAACTTTTGGCGGTTCTCCCGGGGAAGCCCGCCGGTGCCGGCCGCCAGCACAGCGGGGCCGATATAGATCGCCAAGCCGGACGATCACACACGCCCGGCTTCCGAGCGTTGCCTAGTATCGCCATGGCCGGCATGTATATGCCCAGCCTGCGGGCACTCACGCAGGGGATCGAGGGGACCAAGCGTGCCCGGTTTGCGGCATGGTACACCAGCTTCATCCCGGTCCCCCGAACCCCCGGGAAGAGTACCAGATTAAGTGTTTTCACACAGCCTGGACCCTGAGCTGACCTTCATGACCTCGGCGGCGGACGGTCGGGGCAACCAGGGAGATCCCATGGGCGTCTGGCTAGCGACCGGCGCTCTTGGAGAGTGAGGTTGCTGCCCCACCCACTCTGGAGGCGACGATGCCTGAAGACGCACCCCGGCCTGCGCAGGCCGCTATCCGCACCGATCTTGGCGCGATCTTTGTCTCGCTGGAACTGTCACGCCGGGCCTGGCTGATCACGTCCCTGTCGCCTGGCGGCGGGGAGAAGATGTCCAAGCACTCGGTTCCGGCGGGCGATGTCGTCTGGGCTTGCTGCAGTCGGTTCGCCAGCTCAAGCGAAAGGCGCGGCGCGGACCGGCCGGGACTTCCCGATTATCGTCATCCAGGAGGCCGGTCTGGACGGCTTCTGGATCCACCGGGTGCTGCAGTCCGAAGGGATCGAGAGCCACGTGGTCGACGCCGCGTCGATCCTGACCTCGCGCCGGCGTCGGCGGGCGAAGACCGACCGGATCGATGGCGAGACCCTGGTGCGCACCCTGATGGCCTTCAAGCGTGGCGAGCCGCGGGTGTGTTCGATGGCCAGGGCGCCGACGCCGCAGGAGGAGGACCGCCGGCGTGTCTGCCGCGAGCGCAGGACGCTGGTGGGCGAGCGGGTGAGGCACGTCAACCGGATCAAAGGGCTGCTCTTCGCCCAGGGGGTGTTCGGCTACGAGCCGCTGCGCAAGGGTCGGCGTGAGCGGCTGGAGGACCTGCGGACAGGCGACGGCCGGCCCCTGCCGGTGCACCTGAAGGCGCAGATCATCCGCGAGCTGGATCGGCTCGAGGTCCTGCTGGAGCAGTTGAAGACCGTCGAGGCGGAACGGGACGCCTTGCTCAAGCCGGCGACTGACGAGGCGGCCTCGCCGGCGGCCATGCTGGCGCGGTTGAAGGGCATCGGCCCCGAGACCGCCGCCGTCCTCTGGTCGGAGGGCCTGTTCCGCCAGTTCGACAACCGAAGGCAGGTGGCCGCCTACGCCGGTCTGGCGCCGACGCCATGGCAGAGCGGCTCGATCGATCACGAGCAGGGTGTGTCCAAGGCGGGCAACCCGCGGCTGAGGACAACAATGGTCGAGCTGGCCTGGCTATGGCTGCAGAACCAGCCGACCTCGGCGCTCAGCCTGTGGTTCCACGAGCGGGTCCGGCGCCTTGGCGGGCGGATGCGCAAGACGATCATCGTCGCCCTGGCGCGCAAGCTCCTCATCGCCCTGTGGCGGTACACGACCGCCGGCGTCGTCATCGAGGGGGCCGTGATGAAGGCGGCGCCGGCGACGATCTGACCCCATCCGCAAGGACCTGATCAGTCCTGCCGGATCCAGGTGGCCGAACCGAAATGACCGTTGGCCTCAACAGCCGACCGAAAGAATGGTCCCGGCCTCCTGAGCCCCACCCGCCGGACGCGGGATGTTGGTGCAGCCGCAACAAGCGGCGACCGTATGTGAGCTTGATCTGGTGCAGCACGCCATCAGGTCATGGAAACGGGCTCAGACCTTGGATCCGAAACAACGACCGGAGAACTGCCCATGAACCCCTAAACCTGACCCTTGACTGCGAACATGCCCATGTGAGCGGCCATTCACTCTGGGTCTTCACCAGCTCACGTCAGTTCGTGTAGCAGTGCCTTTGCCTCTTTCAGATTGGCGGTGTCGAAGCCCTCAGTGAATAGCCCGTAGACCGTGGCGAGGAGATCGCGGGCTTCGGCGCTTCGGCCCTGCTCCCCCATGGGCAATTTTTGTGCGCCTTGCCATTCGTTCTTTGAAAATCAACTGAATCTCGGAGTTCTCATCGCGCGGCGGCGGATCAGTTGTGCTCCTGCCAAGCCCAACAAGCTGACGCCCAACAGCACCAAGCTCGCCGGCTCCGGCACCGCACTCGAAAGGGTGGCGATGTCAAAGTTGGGGCCGAAAATGCCGGGAGAGAACATTCCCATGGTAGCGTCGGTCGTCGGCTTTAAACCCTGGCCCATGGCCGCCACCTCGGCGCCGTACGTGATGGCAGAGTTGGTCATCAACGAGGTCACGTTTCCATAGGCGTTCGTCGTCGTGGCGATATCTTCGGCGATGTAATACGTCGTGTCAGTCGCGAGCAAAACCCGTTTGGCAAGTGGAGCGGTATAGAACTTGATCGGTGAGCCTTCCTGCTTATCGTTGGTCGTGATTGTCGCGCTCGCGAGCACGGTTCCAGCGGCATTGTAGAGCCGCACCCCGCCGGCGCCCGTTCCCTTCGGGTCGAAGGCGTCGAGCGCGGTTAGATCGACCGCTTGGTTCGTCGTGAAGGACCAACCGGCTGTGGCGTTAAAACCGGCGAGTCCCACCGTTCCGCCGGTGAATTCAAGCACCGGCGTGGCCCAGCCGGAGCCGGCGCCGCCGATCGTCACCAGAACCGATATCGCGCCCGCTGCTTATCCTGATTTGTGCGCTTCGAAGTGTAAATCTATCCAATAGGGTTAAGACGCTCTATGTCCGAGCGAGCGCCGTTGAGATATCATCGAGCATTGACGGCCCGACAGGGGCGATCCTTGCGCGACGTTGGTGTGGGGGTTTGGGGGATGCGGTCGAACTCTGTAAGGGAACGACGCGCCATCATTGCCGGCGTCGCCGGCAATGTGATGGAGTGGTACGATTTCAGCGTCTACGGCTATTTTGCTGCCAACATCGGGCGCCACTTCTTCCCGACGCAAGACACGGTCTCCTCGCTGATTGCGGCGTTTGGCGTCTTCGCGGCAGGTTTTCTGATGCGTCCTTTGGGAAGTCTGCTCTTCGGCTACATAGGCGATAAGATGGGCCGCAAGAGGGCGCTCACCACATCGGTCGCGCTGATGGCAATCCCGACTTTTCTGATCGGAGCTCTTCCCACCTTTCAGCAAATTGGGGTGACGGCCTCAGTGTTGCTCGTTCTGATGCGGCTGTTTCAAGGGCTTTCGGTAGGTGGAGAGTATACGATCTCTGCGGTATTTCTCGTCGAACATTCCGCTGCTGGGCATCGCGGCTTTTTCGGAAGTTTTGCCGAAGTTGGCGCTTGCAGCGGTATTCTCCTGGGATCGGCCTTCAGCGGATTGGTGACGACCGTGCTCGACCGGGCGATGGTGGACAACTGGGGCTGGCGCATCCCGTTTCTGATCGGGGTCACGGTCGGCATCGTCGGCCTGTACATTCGTCGATATCTGGTCGAGGAGACTGCTATGCAAAGGCACCAGCCCGGAGCTGCGTCGCCGGTGCGCGAGGCCTTCACCGAGTGGCGCACAATTCTTCGTCTGATCGGGCTGGGAGCCGTGGGCGCGGTCGGCTTTTACATGTCCTTTGTTTATATAACCACGTATCTCCGGCAAATCGACCATACTGCCCAATCGACCGCGCTCGACATCAACACGATTGCGATGGCGGTGTTGCTGCTGCTATTGGCGCCTGTCGGTGCATTGTCCGACCGCGTTGGCCGGAAGCCCGTTTTACTTATCGCGACGGGCGGCATGTTCTTGATGGCGTGGCCGCTTTTCTGGATGCTGCATCACAATTCGCCTTTGGTCATCCTACCCGGGCAGATCGGGTTTGCCGTTCTGAGCGCATGTTTTTGGGGCACCATCCCATCCACGATGGTCGAGTTGGTGCCCGCGCGAGTACGCTGCACGGTGCTGTCACTCGGCTACAACACAGGCATGGCGATCCTCGGCGGGCTGACGCCACTGGTCGCCGTCTACACGATCAAGCGAAGCCAATATGACCTTTCCCCAGCCTTCCTGCTGATGGCCGCGGCTGCGGTTTCGTTTATCATGGTCATCGCTCTGAGAGAGACATACAAAATGTCGTTGCCGGGCGCTACTGCGGCACCCGCTGAAGCTGCTGCCTGAGCGCTCGTCCTGGTTGACAGCGCGGTCGACCCGCGTTTGGCGTTCCCTGAGCCGCTTCCAGCGCATCCCATTATCATCCGCTGAATATCAGCCGGATCTCGGCGTTCTCACCGGAAGTGCGCGACTCCATCCGGTCCGGATAAACGCCAGTCAAAAAATCGGCCAATCCATAGGAAAAAGATTCCTCGTCCAGGAAAAAGTGCTTCCTGACGCCGACATTCGGCAGTGACAGCAGGGCCCCTTGGTAACGGATCGAGATCGTCAGATCCAAATCGTCGTAGGTCATCGTAAGGGAAGGCGACCCGATGATCAGGTCGGCATCGGCGAGATGCTGCATGACCTGCCCGGTCGAAAAGACGGCGCGATCAGCGACGTCTGCGGGGACCGACCATGCCCTACCGCGGGCGCGCAACAGCCGTTCCAGGTCATCGATCGGTGTGTCCGACCTCTCGAACTCGAATGTTGCGCTGCGGGCGGCGCCAATTCGGAAGACCAGATTGAGCAAAAAGGCCGAGACGACCCCAATCGACATCATGCTGCCGGTAAACTGGTGCACCAGCGGCACGGCCCGCGCGAAATACGCCGGAAATATCTCGCGGGAGAGCCCCAGCAACAGCGAAACGCCGACGACGTAAGTGGCTCGGCTGTCGATGCTGCGTGTGAGAATGATCTGGATGCCGCCGGCGATCATGAACGAGGCGGTAAACACCATCAGTGACCCGATCACCGGTTGCGGCATGATCAAGAACAGAGCGGGATATTTCGGAATGAACGCGAGCATGACGAGGATCGCCGCACACGAATAAGCGATGTAGCGGCTCGTTGCCCCGGTGGCTTTGGCGACACCAACCGGACCGACCGCACTATTCATGCCGATTGAGCCCATCAGACCGCCGATGATGCATCCGATACCATCGGCAACGATGCCGCCTTGGATCGATTTCAGCTCGGGCCGTTTCCAATCGAGATCGTTGATCTTCTGACAGGTGGTGATCACCCCGACCGTCCGCAGCATTGCCGCGGTCCCAGCCAGCAGGAACGCCGGGATCAGGCGGATTTGGAAATCGTAGGCGAGATAATGCGGCTGCGGGATCGCGAAAATCGGTGCATCAACGAAGCTGCGCATCGAATCCGCTGGCACCAAACCCGCTGCGACGCTGGCCACCATCCCGACGACGACGCCGAGCAGCGAACAGATCAGGCGCGCGATGCCGCGACCCCAAACACTCAGCCCGCACATCGTCGCCAATGTCAGGCCGCTGACCATCAGGTGATAGGGAAACGCAGGCCGGTGGATGTGCTCGACGCCGAGCAACTCGCCAATGCCGATGATACCGAGCTGGAGTCCGACGATCACGACGATGAACCCGCTGATCGCCGGCGGGAACAAAGCCCGCAGCTTGCGCAACAACGGGGCCAGGCCGATCTCGACCAGGCCGGCAAACATCGTCATCCCGAACACCGCCGGCAGCCCGCCCGTGGCGGCCGCCAGCACGGCGGCACCAATATAGATCGCCGAAAATACCGGCGGTGCCAGGTATCCAGATCCGACCGGACCTTTCCTTATGCTCTGCAGCACCGCGGAGATCGCCAAGGCGATCATCCCCAAGCTCAGCGCGCTGAGCGTGGCCGCATCGCCGGCGCCGGCGCGCCGGAAAACAATGACGATCAGGACCAAATTGACCGACAGCAGCATCGCATGCTGCATGCCGAGAACAAGGAGGCGCGGCCAAGGCGGCATCTCGTCCACCGCGTAAAGCAAGTCTTCCGGTCGAGTCATGGTAATGCGATCAAACCCAGCAGGGATTCTCCCTACTAGGATTACTCGCTTCGAGCGACAAGTGTAGGGGAAGTCCTACCATGCCACATTTCGGGCGACGTTCGCGGTTGCGCGCAATGCGCCGATTATACGCGTCGAGGCAGAATGTCATTTTCGAAACGCGGTCTCCCAGAGTTCTCTGCAAGTGTTTGTCGAATATTCGGGGCGGTCTGTACAGATGATGAGTTGTCGGCGCAGCGACGGTGACCAGCGGCGCATCGAGGTCGGCGAGAACGCGGGAGAGGACGACGGCGAGCGGCATGTCGCTGGGATCGGATACCGGATTCCGGAAAAACCCCTGGGTGCCAAGGGCGAGTAGCCACCCGCCTGAGACAGACGTGCGGCGGTCGGCGAATGATGCAAATGGGGCATGAAGACCAGTTCCCTCCGCGCCGGAGGAATGCCCGCTGTGTGATCGGAAAGGAGAACTTCGCTGGAGCGCGCGGCAAGGAGCAAGATGCGCCGTATGGGGTCATTCATCGAACGGCGGAGAAAGATGCGGGCCCTCCGCAGACTTTCTCATCGCCTGGCTTGGGCCATTCATCTCTCGCTTAGAGACAGAACAAGGGGACGGACGTCGTGGCGGAGGATTAACTCAGAGTTGATCGAAGAACTGCGCCATCCGCTGACGCTGCGCGGCGTCGGGCAGACGGCCGCGGCCGGCGCCGAGATTGTCTTCCATGTGCTCAACCTTGTTGGTGCCAGGGATCACGGCGGTGACTGCTCCGTTGCCGAGCAGGTATTTCAGGAAGAACTGGGCCCAGGTCACGGCGTCGATGTCGCGCGCCCAGTCGGGCAGCGGCTTGCCTTGCACTTTATGGAACAGGCTATGGCTGTGGCCGCCAAACGGCAGGTCGATCAACGTCGCCACACCAAGCTCCGCTGCCGCGGGTAACAGCCGCTTTTCGGCCTCGCGGTCGCGGAGCGAATAGTTGAGCTCGATAAAATCCGGTTTCCAGCGCCGCATTATCGCTTCGATATCGTCGAAATATCGGTCGCTGTCGGTGGTGATCCCGATATAGCGGACGAGGCCTTGCGCTTTCCAATCGCGCAGCGGTGCGAGGTCCTGCTCGGCCGACACGGGGTTGTAAGAGCCGCTGTGTATTTGAATAAGATCAATCTTGCTAAGACCCAACCGCTGTAACGAGGCCTTCACCGCCGACAGCGAGAGCTGGTAATGTTCCTCGACCTTGGTGGCGATGAAGATGCGGGGGCGCAGGCCGCTCTCTGCGAATATCTCGCCGAGCATCGGCTCGGCTAGGCCGTATCCGCGATAGTTGGAAGCGGTGTCAATGACCCTGCCGCCCCCGGCGATGAGAGTACGGAGTATGGCGCTGAGCGCGGCCCGGTACTCCGGCGTATCGGTGCGCCAATCTTGGTCGGTCTCGAGCCCAACCATGGGCAACCGCTCGCCGCTGCTGGGGATCGGCCGCGTCATGATCGGCGCGTTGGAGTCCGCCGCGGCGGCGAACGTTCCGAATAGCGGTGCCAGGCCAAATCCGCCCGCCAGCGTCAGCGCGCGGCGCCGAGTTAATTCGCCGATTTGATGCGCCCTCTCATATCTTCACATCCGCAGTGGTTGGATGTGTCGGGATGAGGGGTCGGCGGGATGTACTGCCGAACCCATCGCGACTGTCACGACGTTTGAGTTTCTCTGGCAATGCCATTTCGGTAATCCGTACAATAAAATGCCATACCCTTTGGTAAGAACCTCGCGATTTGCGATGTCCAAGCCACACTGTAATCACCATGCCCACAACTTACGTCCAGTACCACTGTTGGAGCGTCTTGCTTTATTGCTACACCCTGCAGCGCAAAAAGGCTGAACGCCTCACGCAGCAGAATTGCCTGCAAGATTTTTTGACCGTTGCCCGCCGGTTTCAAGAATTCGGCGAAGCAGGTGTCGTAATCCCGTATTTGAACGGATAATTCATCCCGATCACCGAGCTGCATCTTGGTCATCCCGGGAATGACTTGCGCGCCACGCGGTGCTGCGCTTCGATCCCGAATTTGGCGGATGGAATTGACCATGTCTACCAGTATCGGAGGGTTCGTGTAGCAGGCTTGAGGTTATTAACCAGGACGATCGGTATACCATTGGCGCTTTCACCCTGTTCGTCGCTTCAGGCATTCGAGCTTACTTCTCCAGCCTGTGAGGGCGTCTAGCCTGGTCGGGCTCGCGCTGCGGCCACGGGAGGGGCGGGGATGAGCACCACCCTTACGTTGAGCGATCTCGCTGGACGACGCGAGATCGAAACCGACGCTTTTGCCCCCCAGCCGGGCCGCGCGCGGCGACACCAAGTAAGGAGTTTATGTCTCGTGACCGAACGTTTCGCCAGTTGAACCTGCGGCAAACTGCGGCTCAGTTGCCAAGGAGAACCTGCGCATTTCGATGTGCCATTGTCTTGACTGCCAGCGCCGGACAGGGAGCTTGTTCAGCATTGCCGCATTTTTCGAGCGTAGCGCGGTGACGGTTGTTGATGGCCGCCTAGCAGGCTGTTGAAGAAGTCAGTCGCGTTCGGCGACGAAGCCTGAATCGTCGCCTTTATGGATGAAGATGTGGCCGACGAGACGCCCGGCGGTGCCGAGCGCAGCCCAGCCGCGACCGCTGGCGGGGCTACCCTCGTCGAAGCCCTCCCAGGAGAACTCGGCGCAGGCGGCACCGTCGCGCGAGCCGTAGCGCACGTCGAGATCGGCTTCGACGGCGATGAACACCAGTTCGCCGCTGTCCTTTCCGCTGAACGTGATATGCGCGGGTCCGAGCAGATCGATCTCGTCCCACTGCGTCCATCTCGGTGATCCGCCAGCGCCCGGCGAAGGCGCGGGCGAAGCCCGGCGTGCGCCTGGTCATGTCGTCGCCCCGAGCAGCTTCGGCAGCCGCACCAGATTGTAGGCGGCCGCCGCGAAGGTGAAGGCCCAGTCGACCTTGGCAAGACCCCTGAGCTTGGTCTGGCGCAAGTCCGCCCACAGTCTTGATCCAGCCGAACGCTTCCTCGATCCGCTTGCGGATGCGCTGGCTGTTGGCGTAGCCCGGATGCCGCGTCGTGCGCTTGTCGATCGCCGAGCGACGGCCGCTCATGTTCTGCGCTACATGCGGGCGCACGTTCATCGTCGCGCAATTCCTCGACGAAGTCGGCGGCATCGTAACCGCGGTCGGCGCCGAGCGTGACCGCGCACGGCCGGTCGGCCACGGTGCTCGATCATGTCGAGCGCCGCCAACCGCTCGGCATGGCCCGAGACGCGGGTCAGCCGGGCATCGACGATCAGACCCGAGCGGTTCTCCATCAGCCCGTGACCGATGAAGCACAGCCTCGCCTCCATGCCCGGTCCCTTGCGGTAGAGCCGCGCATCGGGATCGGTCGTGCTGCGATGGGTGTCGTTCGAGCGCTTCTGCCCGCGGAAGTCGGCCGGCGCGTTGCGCCCGCCGCCGCTCGGCCCCCGCCCGCTGTCCAGCCGCTCCTTCGGCTTGAAGCTCTTGATCGACGCCCAGGCCTCGATCAGCGTGCCGTCGACCGAGAAATGCTCGCTCGACAGCAGTCGCTTGACCCGCGGCTGCGACAGCACCGCGGCCAGGAACTTGGCGGCGATCTCACCCTCCAGCAGCCGGTCGCGGTTCTTCGAGAAGCTCGAATGGTCCCACACCGGGTCGTCGATGCCGATGCCGACGAACCAGCGGAACAGCAGGTCGAACTCGATCCGCTCCATCAACTGCCGCTCCGAGCGCACCGAGTAGAACGCCTGCAGCAGCATCGCCCGCAGCAGCTTCTCCGGCGGGATCGACGGCCGCCCCATCCCGGAATAGAGCGCCGCGAACTCGCCCGACAGCGCCGCCAGGGCGGCATCGGGCCGCTGTCCACCCCACTGCTGCCCAGCCAGCAGACCTCTCATCGACTCACCCCTTGCCAAAACGATCGCGATTAAAGAACGCCGGGCGTCCGACCAAACAACGACCCTTCGCCTCCGGTGCGGGCCGAACACCGGGCGGGGCTTGAGGGCAGTATCTAACGCCTTGTGCCACTTATTCCGGCGTCGCGAGCGCGACCGAACGCACGACTCATGGTCGTCACGGGAAAACGAGCAGGGGCTGGGTCGCTGGCGAAACCGCTAACCTGTGGGTTGTTGACCGAATGCCGGTACCAGCGATATTTTAAGTTTACGTTATCGGATAACTGATTTGATGGGGCTTTGGGGAGGGCATGAAAAAGTGAGTTTGCTACGCACTGCCGTGCTCGCGATGGCCCTTTGGGGTTGGGGGGTAGCGGCCCGCGCCGACCTGGTCTACGATGTCACCGGAACCTTCGGGACCACAGTCTTCACCGGTCCGCTGAACGGTGGCACGTTTAGCGGCACGTTCGACGCTGCGTTGCCGACGAATAGCTCCGAAAGCATAACCACTTATTCCGTTGCTCTCATCAGTGCATCGGGCCTAACTCTTGCCGACTTGACAGGGGCGGGGGGAGCCGGATCAGTGGCGCCGGAGTCAGCGTCTAATTGCGGCGGCGTTCCCTGCGACGTGTTCCTCTTCTCCAATGGCTTGACTTTCCTTGAGTTGACTACTTCTGCCGGCTTCACGGGCGGAGCGGTCAATCCATTTAACCTCTTGCACCCCCCATTTAATTCATTTGCCGGATTTGACGGAGATGCCGCTTCCACTGACAGCATTGTGACCTCGGGTTCAATCACCCCGGTGCCCGAGCCCACCTCGGCTCTCGTTCTGCTCTCCGCGCTGGCGAGCCTCGGCGCCCTCCTAGGCACGCGCTCGCTGTTAAAGCAAACCGCGTAGCGCTGTAGGATGACCCGGCGCAAGCGCGGGAAGCCCATCATCAATGCTCTCGGAGATCGGACTGCGTTGGTCGCTGCCCGCTTCGGCCTGACGCAATACGTTCTTCTCGCGCAACGCCATCGGCGCCGCGTTGCGGCTCAGAAGGCGTCGACGCCGAAGTACTCTGGCGATTGCCTAATCGCCGAGTGATTTTGCGGCGACCGCGGTTCGTATCACGGCGGTTCCAATGTCGAATGACAGCTTCCGGCGCAACCTCCCCGTTGACTGGGATTGGCGAAGGTCCGGACTCACCACCCGGCGGCTCGCACCGGCTGCCCCTGACATCGGGGTCTGCGTCGATTCCGGCCGTTCGGATGCCTACGGGGTGAAGGAATGAAGT
>CAVZFB010000050.1:0-15732 GCA_963774345.1 uncultured Alphaproteobacteria bacterium | reverse complement strand
GTCCAACTTCACTTTCAACGGCACCGGCGCTGCCGATATCATCAGGGTCTTGGCGAATGGCCAGGACGTGCTGCTGACCGACGATACCGGCACCCCGCTAGCCAACGTCGGCAGCGTCGACAACCTGCTGATTAACGGCAACGGAGGCGACGATACGATCAACGCCTCGGCACTGCCGGCCAACTTGGCTCATCTGACAATCGATGGTGGATCCGGCAACGACACAATCATCGGCAGCCAGGGCGCGGACACGTTACTTGGCGGCTCCGGCAACGACATCGTCACGGGCGGCCGCGGCAATGACGTGGAGTTCCTCGGCAGCGGCGACGACGTGTCCGTCTGGAACCCGGGCGATGGCAGCGATGTCGTCGACGGCGGATCCGGCTTCGATACGCTGCTGTTCAATGGCGCCAACATCAACGAAAACATCGCGATCTCGGCAAAGGGATCGCACGCCCTCTTTACCCGCGATGTCGCCAACATCTCCATGGATCTCAATGCGATGGAACGCATCGATTTCCACGCGCTGGGCGGGGCGGACAACATTGCCGTCAATGACCTCACCGGCACCGGCGTCAAGCAGGTAGCGATCGATCTCGCCGGCACTCAGGGCGGCAACACCGGTGACGGGGCGGTTGACACGGTTACGGTCAACGGCAATGCCGGCAACAACCAGATCACGGTGACGAGTTCGGCGACCGCACTTGTGGTCGACGGCTTGTCGGCGCAGGTCACGGTGGATCATGCCGAATCCAGCGATCGCCTGATCATCAATGGCGGTGCTGGAAACGACATGATCAACGCATCGGCGGTGCCAGCCGGTGCAGCCGCGCTGACGCTGGCCGGCGGTGCCGGTAACGACATGCTGATCGGCAGCGGTGGCAACGATACGTTCGTGTTCACCTTCGGCGAAGGCGGCCAGGACGTGGTCAAAGGCTTCCAGGCGCACGGCGCTGGCGCACAAGGTGATGTGGTTGCCTTGTCTGGCTTCGCCGACCATTCGTTCGCGCAAGCGATCGGAGACGGGCATATCGCACAATCCGGGGGCGACGTGGTGGTTTCCGACGGAGCCCACATCGTCGCGACCCTGCAGAATGTGCTGCTCTCCTCGCTGCACGCGAACGACTTCGTGTTCAGCTGAGTAACACCGTCTAGCGCCCTGGTGCTGGTGCTGCCGCCGCTCCAAGCGGCGGCAGCACCGCTTTCTTATTTTCGAGCGAACCCATGATCGGTCATTCGTCATCCCAAAGCGGGCGCGTGGCGACACGCCATCCGGCCATTACGGCGGCCTTCAAAGATTGCCGCCGGGTTCTTTGCGGCGTCGCCCTGTTCTCGGCGATGTCGAACATCCTGATGCTCGCCGGACCGCTTTACATGCTCCAGGTCTATGACCGGGTGTTGGCGAGTCACAGCGTCGCCACGTTGATCGCGCTGTCGATCCTCCTGGGCGGTGCGTTGGCCCTGCAGGCGCTGATGGACCTGATCCGCAACCGGATGGTGACGCGCTCGGCCGGATACCTCGACCGGCACCTCGCCGCCGTCGTACACATGGCCGTCATCCAGCTGGCCGCGGTCGGGCGGCCGACAGGCGAGGCGCATGATCCGGTCCGCGAGCTCGACCAGATCCGGAGCTTTCTGACCGGCCAGGGCCACCCGCGATCGTCGACATGCCCTGGATGCCGGTGTTTCTGCATTCTCTGTTTCCTGATCCATCCCTGGCTCGGTTGTGTCGCGCTTGTCGGCGGTGCGCTGCTGACGGCATCACGGCGCTGAACGAACACGCCAGCCGTGTTCCGGCTCGCGCCGCGGCGAACGTGCCGCGTTGCGCGCGGCCATGATCGAAGCCGATCGCCGTAACGCCGAGAGCGCTCGCGCCATGGGCATGGAGCTGGCGCTGTCGCATCGCTGGGCCGACGCATCAACGACCGCTACATCCGCGCGCAGGGAGCACGCGAGCGATGTCGTCAGCACCTACGGCAGCATCTCGAAGATGGTCCGCCTGGTATCGCAATCGGCGATTCTCGGGCTGGGTGCCTATCTGGTGATCCGACAGGAACTGAGCCGCGGTGCCGATGATCGCAGCTTCCATCATGATGGGCCGCGCGCTGGCGCCCGATCGAAATCGCGATTGCCAACTGGCGGGTCTTTATCGCGGCGCGCAAAGCATCGCAGCGCCTGTCGCGCCATGCTGGGCCGGATGCCGGCACGGCAGCCGTTCAACGGTGCTGCCGCCGCCCATGCACACCCTCGACGTCGAAAACGTCAGTCGTGCGCCGCCGACGTCGCAGACCACATCGTCCGGCAGTTCACTTTCAAACTCACGGCGGGCGAGGTGCTCGGCGTCGTCGGTCCGAGCGGAGCCGGCAAAACGTCGCTGATCCGCGCCCTTGTCGGCGTATGGCGTGCCGGCGCGAGGGGAAGTACGCATCGACGGCGCCGCGTTCGATCATTGGGGCCAGAACATATTGGGCGAACCTCGGCTTTGCCTTCGCAGACCGTCGAGCTATTCGACGGCACCGTCGCCGAGAATATCGCGCGCATGGCACCGCGCCGGACAACAACGCGGTTCTGCGCGCGGCGCAGGCACGCGGGCGTCCACGACATGATTCTGCGTCTGCCGAACGGCTACGACACCCGCATCGGCGAGGCGGAATGATTTTTCGGCCGGCCAGCGCGAACGCGTTGCTCTTGCCCGCGCAATCTATGGCGAGCCGTTTCTCGTCGTACTCGACGAACCGAACGGTACGCTCGACGGCATGGGCGAGATGGCCCTGCAGAAATCCGTGGTGACCAAGGAGCGCGGCGCGATCGTCATCATCGATCGCGCATCGCGCCTGGCATGCTGGCGACCTGCGACAAGGTCCTCTGGTCTTGCGCGACGGCGCGCAGCACGCCTTCGGGCCGCGCACGAACATCCTCTGCGGGGTCACCGACGGTCCAGCCGGTCGTCGCGCACGAGTCGACGCGTAACCTCAAGATCGTGCGCCGGTGCAGCCAGGGTGGAGGCTCGTGCGCGATGACCGTCACGACAAGGCCGCTTACGTCCACGGTCACAGCCAGTCCGCAAGCTGACCCGCTCGTGCGGCTGCACCGCCGGATCGGTGCGTGGCGCTTGCGGCGGTGTTCGGCGGCTGGGCCGCGACCAGCGAATCGCCGGCGCCGTGATCGCCAACGGCATCGTCGTGGTCGAAAGCAACGTCAAGAAGGTGCAGCACCCCAACGGCGGCATCGTCGGTGAAATCCTCGTCAACGAAGGAAGCGAGGTCGAGGCTGGGCAGGTGCTGATGCGCCTCGACGACACGCTGACACGCGCGACGCTCGGCGTGGTCCAGTCCCAGCTCGATCTCTATGTCGCGCGGCAGGCCCGGCTGATGGCCGAGCGCGACGGGCTCGACGAGCGTCGCCGTCCCGGAGGCGATGCGTAATCGACCTCGTACAGGGAAGTTGCCGAGACTGCGGTTGCCGGTGAGCAAAGGCTATTCGAGGCACGCCGCGAGGGACGCGAGGGTCAGCGCGCGCAATTGCGCGAACGGATCTGCTCAGCTAAGCGAGGAGATTCGCGGGCTTGCAGCGCAGCAGCAGATCGCAAGGACAGAGAGATCAAGTACATCGGCGAGGAGCTTTCCGGCGTCTGGAACTCTACACCAAGAACCTCGTATCGATGGCGCGTTACGTGCAATTGCAGCGCGACCAGGCGCGCCTGCAGGGCGAGCGCGGGCGAATTGGTTGCCGAGATCGCGCGCTCCCGCGGCAAGATCGCCGAAACCGAATTGCAGATCCTTCAGCTCGATCAGGATTTCCGCACCGAGGTGCTCAAGGACCTGCGCGAGACTGAGGCCAAGGTCGCCGAATTGCAGGAGCGTGCCAATGCGGCCGACGACGAACTCAAGCACACCGAGATACGCGTGCCGCAAGCAGGCACCGTCTATCAGCTTCAGGTCCACACGATCGGGGGCGTAATCGGCAAGGGCGAGACACTGATGCAGATCGTGCCGCGCGCCGACGCGCTGATCGTAGAAGCGAAGGTCGCGCCGCAGGATATCGACCAGGTCGCAGTCGGCGCACCGGTGCGCGTCCGCCTCGAAGCCGGTAACCGACGCACCACGCCCGATCTCGGGGGCAAGGTAACGTTGGTGTCGCCCGATCTCACCCGCGACCCGGTGACCACCCCGGCAGGCGCCCAATCTCACAATATTACATGGCGCGCGTGCTCTCTCACAAACAGATATCAGGTCCATCGGCGATCTGAAATTGGTGCCGGGCATGCCGGCCGAGGTCTATATCCGCACCCAAGATCGCACGCCCCTCGCATTATCTGCTCAAACCGCTGCACGAGCAGATCGCGCGCACCTTTCGGGAACGGTAGATGGTTCGGGCGCCGATCGCGGCGCACGGGTCAAGCCAACGTCCGAGATCGGGGCAAGAATAGCAGTTCCCACCGAGACGGCTGAGTGGCCGCGAACGGCCGAATCCTCCAATTCTATTTCGCGGCCATCAAAGTCGACCGCGAGCTCGTCTTCCTCAGTGTCGATGCGCGACACCACGCCGAGATCCGCCGTTGTAGACGTAGACGCATTCGTCGTAGTCGTTCCCGCGCGCCGTCATCACCACCCAATCCTGCCATCCGCCGCCGTGCCGCCTACAGCTTGTGCAGGTCTCGCGGCCGGCCGGTCGCCCCCCGCCGCCAGGGACAAGTTGGCCACATGTTCAAAGTTGGCTGAAACGGCATCGCCCAGATCGTTGGATTGCCTGTGCGTTCCGCAATTTCCCGGTACCACGCTCCCTCCCATTTAGAACGTCTTACCCAGGACGAGGTTGAGCGAATCCGGTTGAAGTCTCGCCCGTTCGCTTAGCGGTCCAACTGCACCCCTACGATACCCGCGCGCACCGCAGCTTGCAGGGCCGCATGGTCGCGCTCGGCCTGGTCGGCATAAGCGAGTGCGAATTTGCCCATCGCCTCGTCAAACCGATCGCTCTTCCCGAGATACCCGGCGATCGCCCACGGGTCGCCTGCCTTGGCATGCGCGCGCGCTAGCACCCACCCGCACATCTTGCCGTAGATCGCCAGCATTTCGGCGTCATAGGTCTCGACGAATGGCGTCAGTTTCACATCGCGCAGCTGGCGCACATAGTATTGTCGGCCTTCCGTCCCGGTGACCCAGCCGAGGAACAAATCGGCCGCCGGTTGCAACAACCGCTGGCCCTCGACGACTCGCCGGCCATGGTGCGGGTAGACGCTGCCGCCGGCATAGGCCTCCAGCACCGAGGCGTTGGCCTGCTTGACCTGCAGGAAAAGGGGACTGCCCATAACCGATATCATCAGGACAACCATGCACAGCGTCCCGACGCTGCCGATGCCGACGACTTTGATCGCCGCGTCGACCAGATGATAGCGATCGAGCAGAAAGCGGCGATCTTCGAGCAAGGTTTCGCGATATTTGGGCAGCGAGGCTCGGATGACCTGCATATCGCCGCTAGCCCGCGTCGGTTCGGCATGAAATATGGTCGGCGGCGTATCGCGGATGCGCGGCTGCCCGCCGGCCTGCTCGGCCAGCTTTGGAACACCAGCTCCGAACTGCTGGCGGCCGTCGCCTTCGCGATCCGTTTTTGCAGCCCGACCTTGTATTGCTGCGGCAGCATCGCCAGAACGTCGCTGTCCTCGAGCCGAGCGTACCAGACGTCGAGCACATCCATGGCGGCAAAATCGCGGATCTTTCGGCGATAGCTGCGGGTGCAAGCGATTGCCGCGTCGCGACCGTCGTCATCGGAGAGCCCGTTCGAACGGGCGGCCAGCACAAACGAGGCGACGAGACGCTTGATGTCCCATTCCCAGGGAGCCGGCAAGGTCTCGTCAAAATCGTTGATATCGAGGATCAGCCGGCGCTCCGGCGTCGCAAACCCGCCAAAGTTCAGCAAATGGCAGTCGCCGCAGGCCTGCACATGAATACCGCTGACCGGCGTGCGGGCGAGATCGGCCGCCATGACGCCGGCGGACCCGCGGTAGAAGGTGAACGGCGACGGCAGCATGCGGCCGTAGCGCAGCGGCACCAGATCTTGCTGCCGCGTCGCATCGGCGGCGCGAAGAATGTCGATCGGATCTGCTCGGTCCGAAGACACCTGCCATTCGTCATGGTCAGCGCGCGCCACGCGGTCGCGCAGCCGTTTGCCATGGGCCTTGCGGTCTGTGGGTGTAATCGTCGGCAAATGCACCGCCGGCTGTGCATCAGAGACGGTCAATGTGCTCATCCTATCGAACTTCACAGCAAGGTGAGCGATGAGCGTTCCCGATCGGTCAAGAACGCTCCGTCCGCGAATTGCTCAGTGATGTAATTGCCGCGAAATCACGCCCGCGTCGACCCCGGCGAGAGCCTGCAGCACGGCCGTCACATCCGCCACCCGGCTCGACGGCAATGTCTCTCAGTGCTCATTCTCCGTGGCCGACGAGACGCCGTAAAGTCTGGCCCTACGGGCCCCCGCCGCCGGCGGCAAGGACTTGACGGCGTCTCACCTGCCGCAGCCTGTTCCAGCGAGAAATCTGTCTTGGCTAGCTCGCGGTTGGGCGCGGGCCTGGCTGGCTGGGTCCGATACCCTCAACGTCCCGGTAGATTTCCGCCGCGATCGACACATCTAGCCGTTATGAACAGCCGCAAGCCCATCCCCGACGACACCCAGCATCGCGTTCTTGACCGGAGCCGCCGGCGGTGCGCGCTCTGCATCCACCTCGACAACGATTGGGGACATAAGGAAGGGCAGCTCGCGCACCTCGACCGCGACCCGTCGAACTGTAGCGAAGACAACCTCGCCTATTTGTGCCTGCCGCATCATGACGACTACGACACGAAGCGCCGCCAGACCAAGAACCTCACGTCCCGCGAGGCGAAGACAGCCCGCGACCGGCTCTATGAATTCATTGAGAAGGGCGGCGACCTGGCAACGGCTGGCGCTCAGCCGCGCCGCCGGGCCGCAGACCAACATACGCTCGCCGACATCCAGGTCCTCATGGCGAAGGTCCCCATCTGGTTCCTGCGCGACCCCAACTTCGCGGGCTGCTCGTTCTCAACGCACGACATTGAAAACTTCGGGGTCGTTGTCGAGCACCGGGCCGAGCCACAGCACGAATTCATCGACGCCGAGCTGGAAGAGCTGCGGCGCCGGTTCATCGACAACGGCGAGGTCCTCTTTCGGATGATTGCGAGGCGCCTCCGTCGAGTTCCCGAGCAGGAGGGTTGGTATCGCATTCCAATTGAATCGCGCGATACAGAGCCGGAACGATTTGAACGGGTCGCCGCCGTTTTAGAGAAGCAGGCGGCCAAGACGCACGCGGACCGGGACCATGCCGTCGCCGACCATCGGTGTCGGGCGCGCGTCCTCCCACCGCAGCGGCGAGAGGGCGCCATCAATGAGAGCCTTGCGTAGCTGCTGGCGCGCATCATCCAGATCGCAGCCGTCCGCCACGCAGACGTGCACGACGGCTTCCAGCAGCGTCCACCATTGCGCACGCTCGCGCTCTGCACAGGATGGATAGGGCATCGGCGCCTCCGCTGGCGCTTCCGAAGTGCGACGCGGCGGAAGGCCGGTGCGGCGCGCCGACCATGTTGGGAGCTACCCTATCCGTCGCCGAACTGATCTTATCCGCCGGCTCGCAACTCCACTACCTCGCCCGCGGATGGCGCCGCGCAAAAACGCGCCCAATCCGCCATCAGCTGGCGCCGCTTCTCGAACAGATCGCCGCGGCGATAGGCAGCTTCTACCTTGTTCCCGATCGCATGGGCGAGCGACATTTCGACTACTTCGCGCGGGTACGCGGTGCGCTCGGCCGCCCAATCGCTGAAGGTCGAGCGGAAGCCGTGCGCCGTCAGATCGTCGCGCTTCATGCGCCGCAGCAGCATCAGCATGGTCATGTTGGACATTGGCAATGCGCGCCGCGGGCCGGGGAACACCGGTGGCGGTTAAATATCGACCGCACGACGATGCGATTCTGCTCAAAACATGGATAGCCGATCATCCCATTTTTCGCCGACAACACCGCCTGGCCGCTGCGGTTCCCATTCTCGGGCCAAATCGCCAGCATATTCGCCGGCCCGTCCACCTAGGCATGACAATTCGCCGCGCGCGCCAAAATCTTTCCACCCGGCGGCGCTCGCTTGGGGGTCGAGGTCGATCACCACAACAGTTTTCCCTCAGCTATGCCGGCGACGTAAGGCTGCGAGACTGAGCAGCCCAGCGGCGAGCAGGGCCAAGCTTGTTGGTTCCGGAACAGCCGCCGCACCAGTGATGGCGATGTTGGTTATGAATTGATCGGGGCTAGCGCCGGCGCCGTCATTTAGGAAGGGCCGCGTGATCAAGATCTCCAGAGAGTGCGCCCCGGCGGTTTCCGTCGTGGTGAAACTCAGGGTGTCCCTGATGACGGCGTTGGGGTTGATCGGCCCGATAGCAAGCGTATCCTCCGTTATCCCGTCCAACAGCACGTTGAATACGCCGCCCTCCGCGTTGCTTGAGTCCACAGTAGTATCCCCCAGGGCAGCGATACTGGCGGAGAAGCTGATCGAGCCGCCCGGCAAAGTCACGGTCTGCGTGATGCCGCCGCCTTGTTGGGTCCCGTCGAAGACGACTTCTCCGACTTCGAACGTGGCGGCATTCTGCGCCCCCGATCCGGTGACGTTGAATGGGGTAACAGCGGGGAGGCCGGATCCCGATCCGCCGAGGCTGCCGTTCGGGGTGGTAAACAGGGTCCAACCGGTGAAGTCGCCAGTGGCGAAATCTCCGTTGGTGACGATGGCTGCGTTCGCGGCGGGAGCGAGCGCGAAACCGGCGCAAATGCTGACGCAGATAACGAAGGCGGTAACCCGAGAAAGCATGGCGTGTGCTCCCTTTGGCGTTCTCGACCGACATATCAGGAAACCGTGCCCCGATAGCCGCTTCATGAGCGTCTTAGTTTAAGGCAAGAACCGAGCCAAACCTAGCGACGATTTTCCTGAAGTGGCCTTCTACCGAGAAATACGCCGGGCACGGCCAACCGGCCGCAGCTTGCCGCACTGATGAAGAAGCTCGCCCCCTGCGACGTGGTGATAACCCCGGCCGTTGCACCGGCTCACCCGACACGGCTTGGAACTGAATGGCCGCCAACGCCCCCGAGTATTCCAACGGCAGATCCCCCACCGACATCGGCATCCCGAGCGACTCGTCCGCAAGGGGCGGGGTGCCGTCATCACGCCAAACAACGTCGCCATCCCCGGAGAGTCGAAACACCGCAAAATCGCACGTTCCCAGCGGCGGTTCGGGCATATCCTGGCCATGACCCGGCCAAATAGTTTGCCCCTCAGTAATATTCACAGTTATCTCGATATTAGTTCCAAAATTGGTATTAATAACCGGTAAGCAACATCCTTTTATAGACAATACAGCTTTTATGTTAGTAGTTCCTGACACCTCTAACATCCATACGTTTATGCTTTCCAAATCGTAAATATTGTCGCCGAGTTTTACCGAGTTATTACGAAAATTCCCGAATTTCCACTGGGTGTTTCCAATTAAACTTCGCCGGATGATTTCCCTCACGCTCTTTTCGTCGGGACGGACTGATGGCTCATAGCGTGCGTAAGGCGCGACAAACCCATGTGGAACTGCCCAGGCGTATAGCCCTCCAAAGATCGGAATGCTCACCAGATATGCAGTTAGGAACCAGAGGGGGTTGGTTTTTGAGAGCCATTCAAATAACTTGTTCATGACGTCCTGTCGCGAATATATTGCCAGTGGTCAGAACGCAACGGATGGTATCTCAAGAAGCCAGAGTTTCTGCCAGTTTCAGAGGGGTTCGAGGGCACCAAATGTCAAATTCTTACCACTAGATTTTGTGTCCGGGCAGGGTCACGTATTCCGACGTGCAGCAAAGTAGTCGCTTTAGGGGCCGAGCGATATTCAGGGCTGCTCTCCGCTCGCCGCGTCGCAATTTACTGACAGCTCCATCTGTTTAGCCCGCTAAGTACCGCAAAGAGGAAAATCGGCCGCCGCCGATTGTGAATGCAGCAGGAGTGGCGGAGCGACCCGCGGGTTAGCGGACGGTCCGGGATCTTTCGATGAAGCAGTTGTCGGGGCGCGGAAGAGAGCTTTGTGAGTCGCGAGACCCCTGGCGCAACAGCGCCTCTCTGCGTGCGATTTCTTCGAGACCAGGATGTGCGCCAGCAACCCCGCGCCGGCGCGACCGCGAGCGATTGCATGATCCGGCGCCGGCGCCGCCACCACCGTGTCGCAAGTCCGGCAGGAGAGCTTCTCGCGGACGTGCCGGATCACCTTGAAGCGGCCGGGCACGTAATCGAGGGTCTCGGTCGCGTCCTCGCCAATCCGCCGCAGCGCGCCGCCGCAGCTCGGGCAGGCTGGGCCGGCGCGATGCGATGGCGGCCCGCCTCGGGCGCGGCGCTCGCCAGCCGCTCGGCTTGGTCGGTTTCCAGGGCCTCGATCGCCAGCTCGAGCTGTTCGGCCTCGCGTGCCAGCTTCTCCGAGGACCGGCCGAACTCGGCGCGGCGGTAGCGCGCCGTTTGGAATCGAAAGCGTGGCCGAGGCGCAAAAGCCAGCCCGCCGGCCGTTGCCCGAGCACCTGCCGCGCGAGGAGGTGATGCCTGGCAGCGGTGCACCTTTCGAGGACTGCGCCTTCCAGCGTGACTTCTGGCCACCGGCGGGTGACGCCGGCGCCGACTTGGCAGTAGTTGGCGGAGAAGCGCCGGGGGTTCGGCCGGAGCCGCAGTGCAAACAGATCGGCAAGCCCGAACGGCGCCGCTATATGCAACCGATCGTCACGCTTCAACCGCACGCCGACCGCGAACATCGGCGAGACGAAGCGTTCCAGTGCTTCGGCTGTGCACGATAACGGTGTGTACGACTCGCCGAAATGGCCCTCAAACCAGACATGGACGCGCGCCTGGTTGCGCACTTCGACAGCGCTCCGCAACGGCTCGTCAAAAGCCGCCGCGACCCGCCGGATCACCGCGTCCTCGGCTTCGTAGGAAATGTCCGAGGCGTCGAAATAGCCGAGGTCGTAATCCCTTACCCCATAATCGGGCGCCCGCTTCGTCAGCGCGTTCAGCACCCGTTGATAGACCGCGCCCGACATGATGAGCCAGTCCGGCAGCTCGAGCGCGCGGATGGTCAATAGCACTCGCATCAATGACGGCGCGCCGCGCACGATCGCGGCCAGCCTCTCGACCAGTTCCGCATCGTCGCCTTCGTCCGGTCTCTCCGCAGTGATGGCGTGCGGATGTAGGCGTCCGATCAAAATGTCACCCGTTTCGCCAGTTTTATGACCCCCGCCGGGGGATCTTCAGCGGGCTATAGAATTTATCATTCAGCGGGCGCGACCTCGGCAAGACCGTTCTAGGTCAGATCGGGCTCGCCGCAGGAATCCCTCGGCGACTGGATTGATCACGTGGAGCGCTGCGGACGCCAGCGGCGAGCACGCGAACGTCGGCAAGGACCGCCTCGACGAGACCGGGTTTGGCGCGGCCCTCAGCATCGAGATTGAGCGCTAGGCGGTCGACGATCGCCGAGCCGACAACCGCCGCGTCGGCAGCCTTGGCGACCTCCGCCGCCTGCGCCGGGGTTTTAATGCCGAAGCCGACGGCGATCGGCAAGTCCGTGAACCGACGTAACCGCGCGACCAACTCGTGCACGCTCGCAGCATCGGCCGAACGCGTGCCCGTGATGCCGGTGATCGCGGCGTAATACAAAAACCCGTCGAGATTGGCGACGATTGCCGGTAGTCGCACCTCATCGCTGGTCGGCGCTGTAAAGCGAACGATCGCGAGCCCCGCCGTGCGCGCCGGCACCGCGAGCTCGGCGTCTTCCTCGGGCGGCAGATCGACGACGATCGCGCCGTCGACGCCGGCCGCCACGGCGTCCCGCGCGAAGGCCTCCGCACCGTAGCGGTAGATCGGATTGTAGTAGCCCATCACGACATAGGACGTGTCCTGATACTCATCGCGCAGCGTGCGCACCATTGAGAGCGTCTTGCGCAAGGTCATACCGCGCTTGAGCGCGCGCCGGGCGGCAGCCTGAATCGCCGGGCCGTCGGCCATCGGATCGGAAAACGGTATGCCGATCTCGATCAGGTCGGCGCCGGCCACAGCAAGGCCACGGAAGAGCGCCAGCGACGTCTCGGGATCGGGGTCGCCGGCGGTCAGATAGATTACCAAGCCGGCGCGGCCCTCCGCCCGCAGTTTCGCAAAGCGCCGCGCGATCCGTGTCATAGCCACACCTCGAGATGCCTTATTGTCGCGGGCCGGTGATGCCGCTGATCCTCGCGGTCGAGCAGCCCGCCATCAAGCCCGAAACGGCCGCGCCCGTCTGGCCCTTGGCGATACGTGCGTCTCAACCACTGGCCGTTACGAAGATGCCGCTCGACGTGCCGCGCCGCGCTAGACCCGCTTCGGCTCGCGGTTGGTCCTCCCCCTCGCGGTAGGCACCGCCCTTCGATCGGCAACCTATTCCGAAGGTATTCTGTCCGGAATAGGGGCCCCACAACCGAGCGTCTCATCACGGAAGGCCGATTGCCAGTTCCGCGTGACGGTGAGCTGGGCGCAACTTAGGAATTGAACTCCATCCAGAAAAGCCCCGGTCAGATTGGCGCCATCGAGTACAGCTTTGAAGAAGTTCGCGCCCTCGAGATGGGCATCTGACAGATCCGCGTCGGAGAATTTGGTCCCCCTGAGGTCGGCACCCCGAAGATTGGCCCGTGAAAGATCGAACCCGCTGAAATCGAGTCCCTCGCAGACCAGCCCGAGATAACTCCGGCGCCTCGTCATGTTTCGCCCGCCACTCATTCCACACTGCCGCGCCGCTGCCGAGCACGGAGATATGTTCATCGTTTGGCATCTTCGACCCCTGTCAAGCCAGCGGGGAGTTTTGTTCCGGTATTGCAGTGGGCCCGATCGAGCTGGGCCTGAGTCAGCCCTTCCACGCTTTCCAGGTTGGCATCGGACAGGTCCGCCCCGTCAAACGTTGCCAAGCGCAGATAGGCACCACGCAAATCGGCGCCGCGCAACGAGGTCCCGACCAGGAATGCGCCTCCCAGCCGTGCATTGCGGAGGTCTGCCGCGTCCAGCTGCGCAGCGCGAAATCCGGCTCCGCGCAGGTTCGCCCCACGGAGGTCTGCCCCGGTGAGCACGGCAGCATCGAGCTGAGCGCCGCTCATGTCAGCCTCACACATGGAGGCGTCCCGTAGTATCGCGTTGGCCATCAATGCGAACTCCATCTCCGCCTTGGCGAGGCTGGCGTCCTCGAGGCTGGCCGAAACGAGGTTCGCCCCACTTAGCCGCGCCCGGGATAGGTCCGCGCGGTCAAGGCGCGTCTCCTCTAAGATCGCCCCAATCAGATTCGCGCTTTGTAGATGAGCTCCGGTGAAATCAGCCCGTCGGAGCACCGCGCGGTCCATCTTGATCCCACGCAGATTGAGCCCTGAGAAATCAAGTCCAGTCAGATCGGCTGATGCGAAGTTCGCGCGATGGCCTTGGCGCCACTCCGACTCTAAGTAAAGCCGGTGCTGTGTGAGCGACCGCGCGATCTCGTCGGGCGAAAGCCCGCGAACGGGTAGCCGAGCCGAAAAATCCGGCATTGCGGCAAAGGGTGATCGCGGCCTGCCGGGCTCTGCCATGGTGCGATCCTACTCCCACACCCAGAGGGACGACACCAGGTCGCCTCGGCGGCATCTGCCCTACGGCCCTGGGCGGGCCGGTACCGTTTCGCGGAGCCGACAAGATTACCTGCGGCGGCCCTCCGCTGATACACTGGTCGCCGGCCAGGGCGCGGAAATCCGGCCATGCCGGGGGGAAGGCACAATTGGGCTGCGGTTTACCAACCCCTGGTGGGTGGTCGTCGCCACGACCGGGGCCAGCGTCCAGTCCGGCAGCATCGCGCCGCGATCTGCGCCGTCAGCCGATCGCGCCGCGCCTCAGCGACTTCGACCGCCTGAACTTAATCCTCGAGCCCAATGTGCTGGACCGCTTGTTCGAACGTGAGATCCGCCAACCACCGACTATGCCGCCAGCACCTTACGACGCCTGCGAGAAGAAGGCCGGCCGGGTCAGCTCGCTATAGCTGGGAGCCGTAATCGCGAGCTATCATTCGGTTCGCGCTGAGTGAACGATCGCCGGTCGGTGCCCCGGCAGCGGGGTGCCAATGATGTTAATTTTTCCGCAGATGGGTGATTTTGGCATCAAAACTGAGGATGACATTCCTATATAACAGGCGCGTGCCAAACTCGGCTTCCTTATAGGGAAATATAATCCCGCTAAAGGTGACCCTATCGCCTCTTTGCAACTGAGCGAGAACTGGCTTAAAGGACTCTAACTTGCTTTCTGTAGAGCGTAGGGGAGCTTGTCGGGCAAATGTCCCCAATCCCCCGATTAACGGGAATTGAATCAATACCGCTGCGGGGGATTTTGTACACTTCAGGAGTACCACGACATTGACCCCGGCGGGGCCGCGTGCTGGGTTTTCGTTCGGTGATATGTCCGTGACTGCGCCTCTATAGTCGGTAAAGTGATAGCCATTCCCCATAAATCTTATGAGCCTTGTCATGAATGGCGGTGCATCAGTGCTGATTTTGTGATGGAGAGCTTTTCGTCTTACCTCGCTTGTCGTCCTCTCCATCGCGGCTATCTCCGGGATGATGGCATGACGAGCGGACGTGATTAAGTGGCATAATTCCTCTTGTGTACGCGTATGGGCAGAGGCGGAGATGGCGAAGGCAAGCCCCGCTGCAAAAGTCCCGGCGACCGTAGCAAGCCGCATTGAACCGACATTCACCTGATGACCCACTTTTCGAGCGCGAGTTTGTCGATCATGACTGGAGCCTCGACCTCTCGATCACCTTTCCCGGCGCGAGCTCGTGCGACACCGGGCTGAGTGGTCACGGATTACACACCTACGAGGCAATATATGCGGTATGTCATTGTCATATTGGAGCGGGCGAAGGGATTCGAACCGTCGACCCCAACCTTGGCAAGGGCCGGCGTAAGAGGTAAGTAATTGATTTTTTTGTATCCACTCGTAGCTCTTGGGATCAAATATCGCCCGGTCCGATCATGGTTTCGCCCCGTCCCAGCGATAGCGCGCGGTGCCAGATGCGACGATGTAGAATTCGTCGCGATCATGCGGCACCTATGGGCCGGAGGTCGGCCGCGACGCGAAGCGGATCTAGACGTGGTCGTCGCGAAACACCTCGGCGGCGCGGCTGTCCTCGGGCGGCTGCAGCGCGCGAGCGGCAGCGAACGAGACCGGGCAGGCGTGCGGTTCATGATCGCTATCCCTCTGCGGCGGCAACCGCCCTGATTATCACGTACACAATGGCCTGCCGGCGCCGAACAAAATTTGCAGGGGTGGGATCCAGCTCACACGCCCTCGGAGCCCGGCGCGATATTTGAGTGGCTCCGCCCCCGACCGAGGCCCGGGAGCGTGCGCGCTATGGAGGGCGCCATGCTGAGAGCAAACCTCTGGAACGAGAGCGTACTGCGGGTCGAGCTCGACCAGCGAGCGCGCGACGCAAGAGGCGCGGAGGGGCTCAGCCATGAGCATCAGCATCGCCGAGAAGCGCCTGCCGCCGGGCCGGTCACGACCACGCCCTGCCGCTGCCGATCCGGAGGTCCTACGAAACCGCGATGCTCGAAGTCTCCGGCATGCGGTTCGCCGATCCTATGGGCGTCTGCTAGCGACCTGCGGTTTTAGAGAGTGAGGTTGCTCCCC
>CAVZFB010000049.1:0-319933 GCA_963774345.1 uncultured Alphaproteobacteria bacterium | reverse complement strand
ACTGGCCGAGATGGCGCCGGTTTACGAAAATTTCGATGTGCTGGTGACCGCGACCGCGGGCGCCCCGGCGCCGCGGCTCGACGCGTGGCGCACGATCGAGTTTTGGCGGCGACCGTCATTGACGACGCCGTTCAACGTCACCGGCGGCCCGGCATTAGCGCAATGCATCGGATTTAGCAGCGGCGGGCTGCCGTTGTCGATGCAGATCGTTGGCCGGCCCTTTGACGACGCGACGGTGCTGCAGGTCGCGCACGCCTATGAGATGGCGACGCCCTGGCGGAACCAGCGGCCGCAGCTCGATCCCAACGCTGAATTCGCGACCGCGCCGCCACCGCTCCCCGACTCCGAGCCGGCCGACATCGACACCGCCACTTGCGACCGGGTAGCGACGGCCTGCCGCGCCGCCGGTCTGGCCTTGTCCGAGCGCCAATTCGCGATGGCCTGCGCCGCCGCCCCCTATGTCGAGGCGATGACCGGCCGGCTCTACCGCGACCGCGGCTGGGCCGAGGAGCCGGCTAACATCTTCCAATTCGGCGGCTAGACGGCCGCGCTCTGGCGAGGAGACAAGGCGGCGGCGTGCTCGATTTAGACCGGGATCGACCTACCTCTTCGGGGGAGCTGTGTTCGCGTATTCGAGATCCGTCGTCGACACGGTCGAGGTCGTCCGAGTGCGCGGAACCCTGTTCAGCTCACTTCACGGTGAGGTGCCACGTGACACCGAATACCACCGGACCGCCCGGGACAGCGCTGCTGCCTCACTTCGATCGTGTGAAAGCCCCGAGAGAGTGGTTTCAGCAGGACCCAGAATCCGTCCGATACCACCGGGCCGTGCGTACCAGGCTCAAGGTCGAAAACGGCACCTGTTGGGAAAAAGACGCTGAAGACGGGCGAAGTCACTCGATATTGATCGAGGTTCTTGAGCGCGACATGGTCGACCTTCACCTGGATTGTCGGATTATCGACGTTTTCTGCCGCCGACTCGCGCAACACGGTCGGGTCACAATCGTTGGAACCGGTGCAATCGCCAACTCCTTCTCCGAATATCGCATTCCGAGGGGAGAGCAGCAGATCTTTGTCGGCCGGGATCGTGCAGCTTCGAGTCACAGCGGGACCACCAAAGTCCCCGCCAAAAACCATACCTGGCCGGTTTGTGCCTCGCCGCAATGAGCACCGGTGGTATCAAGGTTCGGATTTGTGTTCTGGGGGATCGACAGCAGCCATTGCCACCATCGCGCGCTCCACTCTCCGTAGGTGTTCCCAAACTCGCTGGTGTTTGGCGGCACCACTCCGGGACTGCCCAGGTTTTGGGCTGATGCTGAACTAGATGCCATATGTAATCCCAAAACCATTCCGAATATTATAGCAACGCGCTTTAATACACGGATGTTCTTCATCACACGCTCCTCCCTGAAATTGGGGCACGCAGAGGGAGACGCCTTGCCTGAGCAGTTTCTAAAGAACGAATCTTGGTTCATACTTGCCCGCTTAGCGACGGGCTCTTCTTTGCGAACGTAGCCAAGGCGTGCCTGCTGTCGCCCTCCTCCCTGTGTGTGCTAGCAGCACCGGTTTACCCGGTGTTTACGAACTGTCCCGTTCGCTAACGGAGCCTTTTTAGGGCCACTAGGCATATCAATTTAGGTCTGCGCCGCGGGCGCCGTCGCCACTCTGTCCGTCGTCATCGGTGCGTCGAGCGCGGTGTTGATCTCCTCGATCGAGCGGCCTTTGGTCTCGAAGCCGATAAACCAGAAGACAAGGCCCGCCTGGCCGTACCAGAAAGCAAGGAAAAGCAGCGCCGGGAAGATCGCGTCGAGAGTCACCTTCGGGCTGACGTAATTGGACGAGCCGACGATCAACGCGAGCCCGAGCGGACCGATGATCTTGCCAAGATTACCGATGCCGTAGCTGAAGCCCATGCCGCTCGCACGCAGCCGGTTCGGCCACACCTCCGCCAGATAAGGCCCGATGATCGCGTAACTGGCGTCGCCAAAGAAACGCTGGATCATGATCATCACGAAGAACACCGAGACGGTGCCGATGAAAACATCATGCCAATAGCCGGCGAGCGCCATCGTGACCGCCCCGCCGAGGCCGATCAGCAGACCCGATAGGCGGCGCCCAAACGCGTCCGACATCCATGACGCGATCAGTCGCCCGACGATGCCGAGCACGCCGACGTAGATCATCAGATAGGAGGCGTAGGCCGGTGTTACCTTGAGCACCATCACGAACAAGGTCGTGATCCACAGCAGGATGCCGACGCCGCCGGTCTGACTCAGCGCGACGAGGCAAGCCGCCGTCATGCTGCGCGGGTATTTGAACAGCTCGCGCCACGACGTCTTCTCCATCTCGGGAAGGCTGTCCGGCAATTCGATTTCCTTCGGATCGACCTGAAGCGCCCAGGCGAGCGACTTGCGCGCCTCCTCGTTCCGCCCCATGCGCATCAGCCAGCGCGGCGATTCTGGCACCCAATAGCGGATCAACAGCACCAGCAGCGCCGGAGCCAAGCCGACGAGAAACAGCCCGCGCCAGCCGATAACCGGCGCCAGGTAGGCTCCTGACAGTGCCCCCAAAATATTGCCCGCTGGCAGCAGGACAGTCGTCAGCCCACTGACCCACCCGCGCTTGTAGGAAGGCACGAATTCCTGCACCAGCGGAATATCGACCGCGATCAGTCCCGCGTTGCCGAAGCCGACGAAGAAGCGGAAGAAAGAGAGAAAGACCCAGCCGGCGACCCAGCCGTCTGGATTAGGGGTGAAGAACATGACGCCAGTGGCAATGGCAACATTGAGCGCCGTGAGGATGAATACCTTGCGCCGGCCGATGCGGTCCCCCATCCAGCCCCAGAAGAAGGCCCCTGGAACGGCGCCAAGGCCGGCGGAGATCAGGATCAGCGCCGACTGACCATAAGTCAGGTGCCACTCTTTGAAGATGAACGCCAGCACATACCCGATCAGGAAAAAGTCGAAGAAATCGAGCATGTCGCCCAGGTTCGCCGTGGCGATGATCCGCCACTGGTTCCCTGTCAATTTCTCTTGACGTTCCAAATATTCGATCATGAGCCTCTCCGCTGTTCGTCGGCCTCGCACCACCATGCTGGGGCAACAAGGACAGGACGTTTCTTATCGCTGACGCAAACTTTTCTTATGACCAGTTTTTTTGGGCAGACCGATCGGCGCCTGCGCCGACCCTGGCCAACCATCCTATCGGTTCGCGCGAGGCGACTCCCAGGTCGGCTGATCCGAGCTGTCATATTCGTGTAAGATACCCGATTGCCGCCGCGCCGGCAATAGTTTCGCCAGCTCCGATCGTCTCGTCCGAGATCCCCGGATCTGCCCGCAAATCGGCAACGTCGGCGACTTTGGCAAGGCGGACGGGGTCGTCGAGCAATGTTTCGGCGCCGCCGCCGGCGCCTCCGTGCTAATGGGTGGGGCGTCGCAGCTTCGCCAAGGGAGGAACCGCATGGACAATATTGTGGTTGAAAACCGAGTTGAGACCTCCGCCCCGCCGGGCAAGCCGTTACTGCGAGGCATCCATCATCTTGCACTGGTCACCGCGGACATGCGGATGACGCTCGATTTCTATGTGCGCGTCCTCGGCATGCCGCTCGTGCATGGTCTGCGCACACCCTCGCGGCCGCCCGATGCAGGGCCGGCGCATGGCATCGGGTCGCCGCCCTACAAGAACATACTCCACTACTTTCTCGACATGGGCGGCGACAGCCTGCTCGCGTTCTTCGAATATCCAAAAGGCGTCGCCAAGACCGACCGCGATACGCTTGGGCGCGATGCAGCATGTCTCGTTCGTGTGCGGGCCGCAGCGTTATCAAGAGATGCTGGCGCGGCTCAAGGCGAATGGCGTCGCCATCGCTGCCGGACCGCTGCTGACCATACCGCCGGCGATACATTCATTCTATTTCTTCGATCCCAATGGTATCCGGCTGGAGATCGTCTGCGACCTCGAGGGCGATGAGGAAGATCTGCAGGTGATCCGCTCCTGCGCGATGCCGGAGCCGGAGATGCGCGCGCAGCTCGCAACCATCAGCGACGACGAGGCGTGGATCGCAGACATGGTCGCGGCGATGTAGCGTTAGCCTTAGGCCGCCGTCTAACCCTGCTCGCGCTCGAAGATCAGCCGAGCCTCATCTCCGGCAGGGACACGATCTGCACCCCGGCGGCTTCGAGGCCGTGGCGCACCGCGCGCGCGGCGATCACCGCGGACGGCTCGTCGCCGTGCAGGCACAAGGTGTCGAGACGGACCTTCAGCCGCTTGCCGGTGCGCGAGACGATCTCCTCGTCGCCGACCATTCTGACGACCCGGTCGCGGATCTCGTCGGCATCGTGCAGCACCGCGCCCGGCACCTTGCGCGAGGTCAGATTGCCGTCGTCGTCATAGAGCCGATCGCAAAACCCTTCGCGCGCCAGCGGCAAGCCCAATTCCTGCGCCGCCTTTTCCATCTGCGAGCCGGCGAGCGCGACATAGATCATGTCGCGGTCGACCGTCTTCATCGCCCGGCCGATCGCCAAGGCGAGCTCGATATCCTCGGCCGCCATGTTGTTCAGGGCGCCATGCGTTTTCACATGCGTGACCTTGGCCCCGACATAGGCCGCCATCGCCTGCAACGCGCCGATCTGATAGGCGATCATGTACTCGAGCTCGCGCGGGTTCGTGTCGATGCGCCGCCGCCCGAATCCCCACAGATCGTTGAACCCGGGATGCGCGCCGATGCTGACCCCCTCGGCGGCGGCCAGGCTGACCAGCCGGTGCATCGTCACCGGGTCCCCGGCGTGGAACCCGCAGGCGATGCTGGCCGAGCGGATGATCTTCATCAACGAGGCGTCGTCGCCCATGTCCCAGGCGCCAAAGCCCTCGCCCATATCGGCGTTCAGATTGATCGCTTTTGCCATGCCCGGCTCCTCGCTCTATCGTCCCGCATCATATGTGGTGGCGAATTGTAGCAAGAATTCGATGCCGGTGCGTTTCCTGTCGGTCGGCGACCGCGCGCTCGTCGTCGAATTCGGCGACGCGATCGACCGCGGGCTGAGCCGCGAGGTGCTGCGCCTCGACCGCGTGCTTCGCGCCGCGCCATCGGCCGGAATCGTCGAAACCGTGCCGACCTTCCGCTCGCTGATGGTGCATTACGATCCGCTCTCGACCTCGCGGGCCGATCTAGAGCAGGTCATCACCGGGCTGCTCGACCGCGACGAGGGCGCCGGCGCCGATGCTCGCCTTTGGCATATCCCGGTGTGCTACGAGGGCGAATTCGCGCCCGATCTCGCCGAGGTGGCGCGGCTGACCGGGCTGTCCGCCGGCGATGTCGTGGCACTGCACAGCGGCGCGCGGTACCACGTCTACATGCTCGGCTTTCTGCCCGGCTTTCCGTATTTGGGCGATCTGCCGGCGGCGCTGGCCTTGCCGCGGCGCGCCGACCCGCGGGTGCGGGTCCCGGCCGGCTCGATCGCGATCGCCACCACCCTGACCGCGATCTATCCCTATGAGAGTCCCGGCGGCTGGCACCTGATCGGGGCGACGCCGATCCGCCTTTTCGATCCCGGCGCGATGCCGCCGGCGCTTCTCGCGGCCGGCGACGCGGTGCAGTTCGAGCCGATCGACCCCGCCGCCTTTGCCGCGATCCGCGCGCGCGGTCGAGCACTGGCGACTATCGCGATCGATAGCGAGCCGATCGGCAGCATGAGCGCCGCGCTGAAGGTGCTGACCCCGGGCCTGCACACGACGGTGCAGGATCTCGGCAGGATCGGCTGGCAGGCGCTGGGCGTGCCGGTTTCGGGTGCGCTCGACGGGTTTAGCCTGCGCCTCGGCAATCGCGCTCGTCGGCAATCCGCCGGAGACGGCGGCGCTCGAAATCCTGCACAGCGGCCCGAGCTTCGAGGTCGCCGCCGACACGGTGCGGGTCGCGGTCGCCGGTGTCGGCGCGAGCGCTGGCGATCGAGCGGCGAGCGCGGGCGCATCGTCGCCGCTTGGCAGAGCGTCAGCTCTGATGCGCGGCGAGGTCTTCCAGATCGTCCTCGGCCGGGATTCGGTGTGCGCCTATCTGGCTGTCGAAGGCGGCATCGCGGTGCCGCCGGTCCTCGGCAGCGCCTCGACCTATCTGCGCGCGGGGCTCGGCGGCTTTGAGGGGCGCTCTCTGCGCCAGGGCGACCTCGTCCCGCTGGCGGTCGAGCGTGCCTCGGAGCGGCCCGAGCAGCGCTTGCCGGCGCCGCTGCCGGCAACCGCCGACCAGCCGATCCGCGTGATCCTCGGCCCGCAACAGGAATATTTCACCGAGGAAGCGGTGGCGACATTGCTCGACGCCGAATTCCGTATCTCGACCAGCGCCGACCGCATGGGGATGCGGCTCGACGGCCCGACGCTACGCCACCGCCGACGGCTGGGACATCGTTTCCGACGCGATCGCGACCGGCGCGATCCAGGTGCCGGGCTCCGGTCAGCCGATCCTGCTGTTGGCCGACCACCAGACCACCGGCGGCTATCCCGAAGATCGCCACGGTCATCTCGGCCGACCTCCCGGCCGTCGGCCGCCGCCGTCCCGGCGACACGATCCGCTTCGCCGCCGTCACCGTCGCCGAGGCCGAACAACTCGCCCGCGACCAAGAGCAGCGCCTCGCCGCCCTGATCGCCTCGATCGAGCCGGTGCCCGGCGACGGCAACATCGACCTCGCCTCGCTCTACGCCGGCAATCTGATCAGCGGCGTCGTCACCGCCACCGACTGAGCGGCGGCGATGGACCGGCTGCCAGGGTGGCGAAGGCCACTGACCTCAGTCGGTAGGTGCTTTTGTTCAGTCCATATACCCCGTTACGCGCCACGCGCCCGCCCGATTCAACGCGTCTGCGCCGAGTTGAAGGCGCAATCTCTGCTGGTCTAGCGTAGGGACGCCTTCAGGAGCTTCACAAGCTCCGTGAAACCGCCCTTTGTTGCCAGATTCATAGCCGTTTCGCCATCGGGCGCCGTGGCATTCACATCGGCCTTCGCTGCGAGGAGGGCCTGCACCACGTCCAGGTGGCCCCTCTGCGCGGCAATCATCAACGCCGTAAAGCCGTCATCCCGCTTGGCATTCACCTCGGCGTTTGCGGCGAGCAAGGTCCGCACCACGTCCAGGTGGCCCTGCTGCGAAGCCTGTATCAGCGCCGTGAAGCCACCAGCCGCCTTGGCGTTCACCTCGGCGTTCGCGGCGAGCAAGGCCCGCACCACTTCCAAACGGCCAGCCATTGAGGCAC
The DNA here is from genome assembly GCA_963774345.1 of uncultured Alphaproteobacteria bacterium. Taxonomy (GTDB): domain Bacteria; phylum Pseudomonadota; class Alphaproteobacteria; order ATCC43930; family CGMCC-115725; genus AP-15. Next base: position 312,699 of record CAVZFB010000049.1, on the reverse strand, counting down.
TCATCAACGCCGTGAAGCCATTGGCCGGCTTGGCGTTCGCATCGGCATTCGCGGCGAGCAACGCCCGCACCACCTCCAGATTGCCAAGCCTCGCCGAGGCCTGTATCAACGCCGTCGCGCCATAGATCCCCTTGGCGTTTACATCGGCCTTCGCAGCGAGCAGGGCTTTTACTACCTCCAGGCGGCCCTCCTGCGCGGCAATGAATAGCGCCGTGCCACCGTCGCCCGCTCGTTTGACATTTACATCGGCCTTCGCGGCGAGCAAGGCGCGCACCACCTCCAGGTGGCCATACGCCGAGGAAATGAACAATGCCGTAGCGCCATTGGCCGTCTTGGCGTTCACATCGGCCTTCGCGGCGAGCAAGGCCTGCACCACCTCCAGGTGGCCATTCTGCGCCGCCAAGAACAACGCCGTGGTGCGGTCGGGATCCGTGGCATTTACATCGGCCTTCGCGGCGAGCAGCGCTTTGACCCGGGAAAGATCACCGGCCTCAGATGCGTCGTTGAGGTTGTCCTGCGCCGCGCTCGACGGCGCTACGGCTGAAGGACCGATCTGCGGTGTAAGCGTCACCTTGCATTTGTCGAAATTGATCTCGGTGCGGCCGGCCTCCGCTCTTCCAAGGCCAATCACGTCCCCCAGGATCCCCAGCGCGCCGACGGCAATGGTGTCCTCGATGACTACTCCTTCAAAGTGCGCTGATCCGCCTTGTTGTGCCAGTCTGTCAAATACAGCCGGCCAGCCGCTCACCAACTTTATTTTAAAGTCGCTCTGCGCGATCGCGACAGTTCCGTTATTGAAGCCTACACAGCTCGGTCCGACATTCAATCCGAAAGTGCCCCCAACCTGCCGGAAACCGCGCTGCCGGATCACCTGATCAATGATGGCAAGTGAACCCGAATAGGCTTTCATATAGGCATCAACATTATCTTTGGTAATCCTTTGCGGCGTGTGATCCTTAAACAAACTGATCACGTTCCACCCGGCTTTTACCTGATGAGGAATCGTCCTCATGCTAAGAGTTCATCGCAAAATAGTTCTTAGCTAAAAGTTCTCCGGGGGTTGCCAGGAAGAGCTGACGATAACGGGGAGCTTGCTCGGTCCACGACCGTTCAACCTCACTTGCAGTAAAGATTACTGGGGCTGTGCCCTGCGATTGCGCCCGGAATGCGGGGACACCCCATACCAAAAGGCAGGCAAGGGAAAACACGATAGCTTTGCCCTCTATTTCGCGCAGCAGAACGTTCAACCGACATTCTCCAGATTCTGGGTCGTTGCTCGGCATCATCGTTCAGAAATCGATTGAGAGGTGTGAACTAGTTCACAGTTGAGGAAAAATTGATCAACCGAGAGCCGGAAGTAAACGGGCATCACATAATCGGACACAAGTCGGTAACACGGTGCGGCCCAGACATCGGAGTTATCGGAGCCGAGCAGATAGCCGAAAAGGAGCGCGACCATTGGGATATGCGGCGCCGGCAACCATGTGATCGCCATAATGGCATTGTATTTTCGCGGCACTGACGCTTTCGAGCGAGTGCCGGAGGGTCATTGGTGGGATCGCGGGCATCTGATCGATCGGGTGAGGTAGATCGTGCATGATGAAGCGGCGAATATAATTCTGACATAAAATTCAGCATCTTGTGGGGATTGACCGGGGCTGTGATGGGGGATCCGACGGTGAAGCGGACAAAGGTACTCGGCGCGGTCCGGCAAGCAGCGACAGGAAAAGTATGCGTCAGTGTACGCAAACCAGCGGAATTCAGCGTTTTGCGGCCTCGATCGCCGGGTTCGCGCGCTCTTCGTTGGCGGCGACGGCGATTTGCCGTTGCCCAATCCGGTCAACGGCGCGATTCTGCCGACGAAAACGCCAGGAATCTGGCCAATGTCGGCTAATAGGAGGATCGGCGCGCATCAGCTGCCCTGATCTCGACGCAGGGACCTTTATCCACCGCAAACCCTTTTCATCGCCCAACCCGAGGAACCTGTCATGTCGCAATCAAAGCGTTTCACTAACGAAGCCGGCGCGCCGGTCGCCGACAACACCAACATCATGACCGCAGGTCCCCGCGGTCCGGCGCTATTGCAGGACATTTGGCTGATCGAGAAGCTGGCGCATTTCGACCGTGAGGTGATCCCCGAGCGCCGCATGCATGCAAAGGGCTGGGGCGCCCACGGCACCTTCACCGTGACGCACGACATCACGCGCTTTACGAAGGCGAAGATCTTTTCCGCAATCGGCAAACAGACTCCCATGTTTGCCCGCTTCTCGACGGTTGCCGGCGAACGGGGCGCCGCCGACGCCGAGCGTGACATCCGCGGTTTCGCTCTAAAGTTCTACACCGAGGACGGCAACTGGGATATCGTCGGCAACAACACGCCGGTGTTCTTTTTCCGCGATCCGCTTCGCTTTCCCGATCTCAACCACGCGATCAAGCGCGACCCGCGCACCGGGCTGCGCAGCGCCGACAATAACTGGGATTTCTGGACGTTGCTGCCGGAAGCGCTGCACCAGGTTACGATCGTCATGTCGGAGCGCGGCATCCCGAAAAGCTTCCGTCATATGCACGGCTTTGGCAGCCACACCTTCTCGATGATCAATGCCGCCAATGAGCGGGTATGGGTCAAATTTCACTTCCGCACGCAGCAGGGCATCCAGAACTTGACTGATGCCGAGGCCGAGGCCCTCGTGGCAAAAGACCGCGAAAGCAACGGCCGCGACCTGTTCAATGCAATCGAGTCCGGCGACTTCCCGCGCTGGACGCTGTTCATTCAGGTGATGACCGAGGCACAGGCGAAGACGCACCGGCACAACCCGTTCGATCTGACCAAGGTCTGGCACAAGGCCGAGTACCCGCTGATCGAGGTCGGCGTGATGGAGCTCAACCGCTGGCCGGACAACTATTTTGCCGAAGTCGAGCAGGCGGCGTTCGGGCCGTCGAATGTCGTCCCCGGCATCAGCTTCTCTCCGGACCGGATGCTGCAGGCGCGCCTGTTCTCATACAACGACGCGGTTCGTTATCGACTCGGCGTCAACTTCTACCAGATCCCGGTCAACGCGCCGAAATGTCCGGTCATGAGCTACCACCGGGATGGCAAGATGCGGGTCGACGGCAATCTCGGTGGCACCACCAGCTTCAACCCCAACAGCGCCGGGCTGTGGGACAACCAGCCCGAATTCGCCGAGCCGCCGCTGCCCATTGAAGGCGAGGCGGCCCACTACGATCACTACGCGGACGACGACCACTGGGAGCAGCCGGGCAATCTGTTCCGGCTGATGACGCCGGCGCAGCAGCAGGTTCTGTTCGAGAACACGGCCCGCGCGATGGGCGATGCGCGGCCGCACATCAAGGAGCGACACGTCGCCAATTGTCTGCGCGCCGACCCGACCTATGGTGCCGGTGTCGCCCGCGCCCTCAGCCTCAAAGTCGCCTGAAAGCGCTGCGCTGGCCCTCCCGAAGCGCGCGCCGATGGCTCAACCAAAGCGGGCGTGTTCGCTGCAGAATAGCTGCAGGTGCAGCAACCGGGTTTGGACGATACAACTTCAGAGTGCTATTCTCTGTTGCTGATGCAGACCTGATTTTGGGTACGAATGGCAATGACCGGGCCGAGCTATGTCCACGGCGCGAGCGGGACGCCGCTGATCGGCGTGACGATCGGGGTCTATTTCGACCAGGCTGTCGAGCGCTTTGGCGAGCGGGATGCGCTGATCGTCCGGCATCAGGGAATCCGTTGGAGCTGGCATCAGCTGAAACAGCGGGTCGATGCCCTCGCCGCGGGCCTGATTGGCGCTCGGCCTCGAACGCGGCATGCGCATCGGCATCTGGTCGCCGAACAACGCCGAATGGGCCGTTGCCCAGTTCGCCACCGCCAAGGCCGGGCTGATCCTCGTCAACATCAACCCGGCCTATCGGCTGGCCGAACTCGAATACGCGCTGAACAAGGCTGGCTGCACGGCGCTGATCACCGCCACCTGGTTCAAAACGAGCGACTATCTCGGCATGCTGCGCGAGCTGGCGCCCGAGCTCGCTACCGCCGCTCCGGGCAATCTGCGCGCGGCGAAGCTCCCGGATCTGCGCCTGATCATCACGATCGGGGACGAGAACGTGCCGGGCGCGGTGCGCTTCGACGATGTCCGCGGCCTCGGGCGCGCCGCCGAGCGCGAGAAGCTCGCGGCACTCGCCGGTCAGTTGCAGTTCGACGATCCGATCAACATCCAGTTCACGTCAGGCACCACCGGGTTCCCCAAGGGCGCCACCCTGACCCACCACAATATCCTGAACAACGGCTTCTTCATCTCCGAGACGATGAAGTTCACCGAACACGACCGGGTGTGCATCCCGGTGCCGCTCTATCATTGCTTTGGCATGGTCATCGGCAATCTCGGCTGTCTGACGCATGGGGCGGCGATGGTCTATCCGAGCGAGGGTTTCGATCCGCTCGCAACCCTGGAGACGATCGCGGCGGAGCGCTGCACGGCCGTCTACGGCGTACCGACAATGTTCATCGCCGAGATGGATCACCCCGACTTCGCCAAATTCGATCTTTCCTCGTTGCGCACCGGCATGATGGCCGGCAGCCCGTGCCCGATCGAGGTCATGAAGCGGGCGTTCTCGTCGATGCACCTCTCCGAGGTCGTCATCGGCTATGGCATGACCGAGACCAGTCCCGCGAGCTTCGCCTCGGCGGCCGATGATCCGATCGAGCGGCGGGTGTCGACCGTCGGCCGGATTCTGCCGCACGTCGAAGCCAAAGTGATCGACGCCGAGGGGCGTATCGTGCCGCGCGGCGTGGCGGGCGAATTACTGACCCGCGGCTATCTCGTCATGCTCGGCTATTGGAACGATGACGAGAAGACGCGCGAGGCGATCGACCCTGCCCGCTGGATGCACACCGGCGATCTCGCGACGATCGACGACGAGGGCTATTGCAACATCGTCGGCCGCATCAAGGACATGGTCATCCGCGGCGGCGAGAACGTCTATCCGCGCGAGATCGAGGAGTTCCTCTACCGGCACCCGAAAATCCAGGACGTGCAGGTGATCGGCGTGCCCGACCCGCGCTATGGCGAAGAGTTGTGCGCCTGGGTCCGGCTGCGCGGCGGTGTGGCCGCGACCCCCGAAGAGATTCGCGCGTTCTGCGAGGGGCAGATCGCCCATTACAAGATCCCGCGCTACGTCAAATTCGTCGACGCCTTTCCGATGACGGTAACGGGCAAGATCCAGAAATTTCTGATGCGCGAAGAGACGATCGCCGAGTTGGGCCTCATTGCGGCAAAGACCGCCTAGTCCGGTACTGGCAGGCTCAGCGCCGGATATCCGCCTGCTGGATCTATCGCTCGCCGAGATAGCCCAAATTTGGCAGATATGCTTGCGCGACCTGCGGGGCCATCGCCAGGATGGCGAAGGTGTTGGGGGCGAAATTCCAGCTCGCCGGCGGATAGCCCTGGGTCCAGCTGGCTACCCAGTCGACATTGAGGTAGGTCTGCGTCCCGGCCGCCAATTGGACCGTGGTCGCCTGGGCGGTCGGCAGGCCAAAGGGCTGGACCGTGAACTGGTAAGCCCCCGGCGCAAAGTCGCGATAAAACCCGGTTCCCTGCGGGATCGTCGCGACCGGCACGCCGTTCGCGTAAATCATCGGCGAGAAACCTTGGACAGCGGGATTTGGCGATATCGATCCCCGCAAGAACCAGATCCGCGCCGTTCCCGGTTTTCCCGCTGGAACCTGCGCTTGCGAGACTGTCGGGCCCGTCTGCGCGCACGCGATCAGCGCGAGAAAGCACAGGCCAACCAACGCGGGGATCGTCAAAGGGTATCGCCGCACGGTCGTTCTCCTATTGCAGGCGGCCGAACGTGAGCAGGCCGTATCATCTATTTGCGGCGGATCGTGTCGATGCCAAGGTGACGCGCAATCAAATCACGGTGAACAGAGGCGACCCGTGAGCGGAACGACGCGGCGCTGCTGTTCCTTGCAAATCCCTTTCAGGCCGCCGGGGTCAGACTCGCGAAGCCTCGGCGGTCATGGCCGGGCGCTTGCTGCGGAAGGTGGTAGCCTTTTCGAAAGCGTCGGCGATGCGCAACACGGTCGGCTCCTGAAACGGCTTGCCGACCAGCTGGATTGCCACCGGCAGACCGCCGGCGCCGAACCCCGAGCACACCGAGATCGCCGGATAGCCGGCGACGTTGAACGGCATCGTAAAGCTCGGCGTCTCAAACACATCCCATTTCGGCAAGGTGTCGATCCTTGGCGCCTCGGAAGGCTGGGAGGCGGTTAGCACGACCTCGATCCCGGCCATCGCCGCCTGCAATTCGGCGCGCAACTCGCGCCGTCGTCGCACCGCCTGGACATAGTCGACACCGGAAACCAGCGCGCCCAGCATCAGCCGGCTGCGCACGCGTTCTCCGAAATCGCCGAGCCGGGTGCGGGCCCATTCCTCGTAGGCGGCCGCGCGCTCGACCATCGAGATCAGCGAGCCGCAGGCCATCCAGTCCTGCAATGGAGACAGGTTGATCTCACGCACCTCGGCCCCGAGATCGCGGAATGTGGCGATCGCGTCGTCGATGCCGCGCCGGGTTCCGGCGCTGACCTGGTAATCGACCTCGTGGAAATGGTGGATGACGCCGATCTTGAGCCCCTTGATGCCGCTGCCGATCAGCGCCGAGTAGTCGGAGACGGGGCGCGAGGCGCTGGCCGGGTCGCGCGGGTCGTGGCCGGCGAGCGCCTGTAGCATCAGCGCGCAATCCTCGGCGGTCCACGCCATCGGGCCGATATGGTCGAGGCTGAAGGCGGCGGGGGCGACGCCGGCGCGGCTGACCAGGCCATAGGTCGGCTTGATCCCGGCGATGCCGCACAACGCCGCGGGGCCGCGGATCGAGCCGCCGGTGTCGGTGCCGATGCCGCCGAGGATCAGCCCGGCCGCGACCCCGGCGCCGGTGCCGCTGCTGCTGCCGGCGGTGAAGTGATCCGTGTCCCATGGGTTGCGCGCCGGCGGCCAGGGCAGATCGAAGCTCGGACCGCCATCGGCGAATTCATGCGTGGTCGTCTTACCAATCAGCACGGTGCCGGCCTCGGCGAGCTTTTCGGCGCAGGCGGCATCGGCGCCAGGGATGTTGTCGGCAAGGATCTTCGACTGGCAGGTGGTCGGAATGCCCTTGGTGTCGACGATGTCCTTGAGCCCGATCGGGATGCCGTGCAATGGCCCGGGCGGGCCGCCGGCCATGATCGCCTGCTCGGCGGCGCGCGCCTCGGCCAGCGCGCGATCTTCGGTCAGATGGATGAAGGCGTGCAACTGGTTGTCCAACCTGTGCACCCGGTCGAGGCAGGCACGGGTCAGCTCGACCGGCGACAGGCGCTTCGCCGCGATCAGCCGGGCGGCCTCGGCGATCGTCGGGATCGCCTCGCTCATGGCAGATCCTCCTCGGCGAAACCATAGGTCAACGCCGGCTCGGCCATACGCCCGCGCGGCTTGCGCAGGCGCTCGGCCATCGCTGCGATGCCGGCATAAACCCCCTTCAGCTCGGCTTTTTGCGCATCGCTGAGGTTGAGCCCGGCGCGGGCCAACAGAAAATCGAGCGCGTGATCGGTCAGTTCTGAGGGCATTCGGTGCGTCTCCCGCTGGGCCTTGGAGGTGCGAGCCTAACAGAGCGCGGCCGGCGGGGTAAATCCGGGATGGCGCGCCGCGTCGACACCGCGCCAAAACTCGTCCGTTGTCGCTGCGAAGGTAGTACGTAATCGCAATTGCACGAATATCCGCAGTCGACTCCGAATGCTCGTTCGTGACGGAATCACCGTGATCAAGTTGTAGAGAACGCACGAGGGCATCATAATCCGAGCCTAACCTGCGCTCGGCCTCCGGGGCTGGATTTGGAACGTAAACTTGCCGCCATTCTCGCCTCTGATGTGGTCGGCTATAGCCGGCTTATGGAAAGGGACGAGCAGGGCACCTTTGAACGCGTTCGCGCCGATCGCAAGGAGCTGTTCGAGCCGGAGATCGCTCAGCATAACGGAACCATCTTCAAGCTGATGGGCGATGGCCTGCTGGCGGAATTCGCCAGCGTCGTCGATGCCGTGGAGTGTGCGGTCAACCTTCAACGCCGAATGGCGGAGCGCAATCGCGGACTGAACCCGGACCAGCGCGTCGACGTGCGCATCGGTGTCAATCTCGGCGACGTGATCGTTGAGGGGGAAGACCGCCACGGCGATGGCGTCAATATTGCTGCGAGGCTCCAGCAACTGGCGGAGCCGGGAGGCGTTGCCGTTTCGGGCACGGTTATCGACCATGTCAGAAACAAGCTCGCGCTACACTTTGAATCACTGGGCGAGCAGCGGGTCAAAAACATTACTCGACCGATTGAGATTTTCCGCTGGGTCACCGGCGAAACGAGCGACAGACCGCGCCGGTTCAGACGACTCGCGACGACTGCCAATCGGCGCGCTGGATCGATTATCGGCGCCGTAATTCTCCTCTTTATCATCGCTGGTGGTGCAACATTTTGGAAGCTGCATGCGTTACGCGATCCACTGCCCGCTCACCGATTGTCCATCGTAGTACTTCCATTTACCAATCTTACCGACGATCCCAGTCAGAAGTATTTTGCCGAGGCAATAACTAATGACCTGACAGCCGATCTGTCGCGCATTCAAGACAGCTTCGTTATCGCGCCGCATACCGCCGCTACCTATGCGAGGAGCCAAGTCGACGTCAAACAGCTCGGGCGCGAGCTTGGCGTGCGCTATGTTTTGGAAGGCAACGTGCGTCGGACGGAAAATCATGTCCGGGTCAGTGCCCTGTTAATTGATGCCGAAAGCGGGGCCACCGTGTGGTCGGATCGCTTTGATGGCGATTGGACCAAATCCATGCAATTGGAGGATGAAATTACCGGACGCCTGGCGCGGCGACTGGATTTGGAGCTCATCGATGCGGAAACCCGCCGGGCTCAATCGGAGCGCCCGAACAACCCCGATGCCGTCGGCCTGACGATGCGCGGGTGGTCGGTCCTTAATCAACCGTTTTCACGCGAACAGTTAACTCGAGCCCGCAATTTGTTTGAAAAGGCTCTCGCCATCGACCCGGAGTATGCCAAGGCTCTAGTCGGACTGGCATGGGCATTGACCGTCGAAGTCCAATACCGATGGACCACCGCCCCGGCCGAGCAACTGACGCGTGCCGACGGTATTGTAACGCGCGTATTGTCGGGATCTTCCGACGATGCCATGGCGCACTTTGTAAAAGGAGACATTCTGCGGGCGCAAGGCAAAGATTTTGACGCGGCAATTCGCGAATACGAGGCAGCGATCTCGATCAACCCCAGCTTGGCACCTGCTTATGCCGCGCTGGGCGGCGCCCAGATTCGCGCCGGACGCTCGGAGGAGGCGTTTGCGCCGCTGCAGATGGCTGTTCGTCTGAGCCCGCGAGATCCATTGTTGAATATCTCTTATTTTTACATTTGCCACGCCTATACACATCTTGCGAAGGACGATGAAGCGATCAAATGGTGCCGCCGGTCGGTCGCCGTCAGCCCCTTCTGGATCGCGTATGTTGACTTGGCCTCCGCTTACGCTTGGACCGGGAGGATAGATGAAGCCCATGCGGCCGTGGCTCAACTTCTCAAGCTGATGCCAAACTACACAGTCGCAAGGTGGGCCAACGAGAAATTCTCGGACAATCCAGTGTTTCTCGCCCAATACCGGCGAATCGTCGAAGGCCTGCAAAAGGCCGGCCTCCCAGAGGGGTAGCCGATCCCTTCTCGTTGCCGCCCGTTGCGCCGCTAGTCTGAGTTGCTGCCGCTCGTTCCACGGCACGGCGTTCCTCGCAGACCGGATCGCGCCGCCCCGGCCGCACTGGCACCGGGCGGGCGAGCCGCCGCGACGCTTAGGCTTTTACCCCGCTCGGAAGTTGCCCGCCGCGGCCGTGTGGCAACGTGTGCAGCTTTAGTTCGACCGGGTTGCCGAGCCAGAGCGCGTAGCTACTGTGGTCCTCGACCGCGTCTGTCGTCAGCGGGTGGACCAGCACGTCGAGTCCCTCGCGGTTCAGCATCAGATACGGGACGACACGCTCGAACTCTTCGGGCTTGAAAATGACCAGGGCATTGCTGATCGGATGGGGTCCGCGCGGCGTGTCGCGAAACTCTTCGATCTCGACCTTGAACTTCTCGCCGATCGCGGCGCAGACCCGCTCGGCAACGGGGCGCGTTTTTGCTGGGTCGTAATAGATGTGGGCGTGATAGCCCAAATTCGCGACGGATTGCGCGGTCTTCTCGGTCATCGGGCTGCCTCCCTGCAGGCCTGTAACGGCGTGGTGCAGTTTTGCACAGCAATGCCCGCAAGTCGATCACGCCGGCGAAGGAAGTAACCCAGCTCTATTTCGGCTTGCAACCCTTTCGGGCCGCTCCTCCCCCGCGGAGCGAACGGCTCCTCCTGCCCCCTTTGCGGCCATTGCCTGGCGCGAACCTGGAGGTCACAGGAGGGTGGGGCTATCGCCTCTCTTGTCTTCAGAGAGGCGATGCCCCTTTCCACACGCGTCAGTGCAGGTGAAAGCTCAGTAATCCATGCCGCCCATGCCGCCCATGCCGCCTGCCGGCATCCCAGCGGCACCCTTGGGCTCCGGTTTGTCGCCGACCATCGCCTCGGTGGTGATCAGCAGCCCCGCAACTGAGGCGGCATCCTGCAGCGCCACCCGCACGACCTTGGTCGGATCGATAATTCCGCCCTTCACCATGTCGACATATTCGCCCGATTGGGCGTCAAAGCCGAAATTCGGGTCGTTCCTATCGTTCAGCTTACCGACCACGATCGAGCCCTCAACGCCGGAATTCTCGGCGATCTGCCGGACCGGCGACTGGATTGCCTGGCGGACGATGTCGATGCCGACCTTCTGGTCATGGTTCGCCGGATTGAGGGCTGCCAGAACTTTGCTCGCAAACAGTAAGGCCACGCCACCGCCGGCCACGACACCCTCCTCGACCGCAGCCTTGGTCGCGTGCATCGCGTCGTCGACCCGGTCTTTGCGCTCCTTCACCTCGACCTCGGTGCTGCCGCCGACCCGGATGACCGCGACGCCACCCGCGAGCTTGGCCAAGCGCTCCTGCAGTTTCTCCCGGTCGTACTCGGAGGTCGTCTCCTCTATCTGCGCCCGAATCTGGGTGGTGCGCGCGACGATCTCTTCTTTCTTTCCGGCGCCGTCGATGATCGTCGTATTCTCCTTCTCGATCAGCACCCGCTTGGCGTGGCCGAGCATGTCGAGAGTGACGTTTTCGAGCTTGATCCCGAGGTCTTCCGAGATGACCTGACCACCCGTCAGGGTCGCGATGTCATCGAGCATCGCCTTGCGCCGATCGCCAAACCCCGGGGCTTTCACCGCCGCCACCTTGAGACCGCCCCGCAGCTTGTTGACGACGAGAGTGGCAAGCGCCTCGCCTTCGATGTCCTCCGCGACGATCAGCAACGGCTTGCCGCTCTGCACGACGGCTTCGAGAAATCGGCAGCAGCGTCTGCAGGCTGGAGAGCTTCTTCTCGTGCAAGAGGATGTGTGCATCGTCTAGTTCGGCGAGCATCTTCTCGGCGTTGGTCACGAAATACGGGCTGATATAGCCGCGGTCGAACTGCATGCCCTCGACCACGTCGAGCTCGGTCTCCAGAGACTTGGCCTCCTCGACGGTGATGACTCCTTCGTTGCCGACCTTCTTCATTGCTTCGGCCAGCATCCGGCCGATCTCGGCGTCGCCATTGGCCGAGATTGTGCCGACCTGCGCGATCTCGTCGTTCGTCGAGACCTTCTTCGAACGCTTTTGAATGTCCTTGACGACAGCATCGACCGCCATGTCGACGCCGCGCTTCAGATCCATCGGGTTCATGCCGGCGGCGACCGCCTTGACCCCTTCGCGCACCATGGCATGGGCGAGAATGGTGGCCGTCGTCGTGCCGTCGCCGGCCTCCGTACTCGTCTTGCTGGCCACCTCGCGCACCATCTGCGCGCCCATGTTTTCGAACTTGTCGGAGAGCTCGATCTCCTTGGCGACGGTGACGCCGTCCTTGGTAATCCGCGGCGCGCCATAGCTCTTGTCGAGGACGACGTTGCGGCCCTTAGGCCCCAAGGTCACCCTGACCGCGTTGGCGAGTGTATCGATGCCGTGGAGCATCCGCTCGCGCGCATCGGTGCCTAGCCGAATGTCTTTAGCAGCCATAATCGTTTCCCTTTCAGCTTGACTTTGCAGCGGCGACGGCGCCCTCGACGATGCCCATGACGTCGGATTCCTTCATGATCATCAGCTCCTCGCCGTCGATTTTGATCTCAGTGCCCGACCATTTGCCAAACAGCACGCGATCGCCGGTCTTTACGTCGAGCGGGTGCACCTTCCCGTCGTCGCCGCGGGCCCCTGGCCCGGCTGCGATGACCTCGCCCTCCATCGGCTTCTCCTGGGCGGTATCGGGAATGATGATCCCACCTGTCGTCTTCGCTTCCTGCTCGACGCGCCGCACGAGCACGCGGTCGTGCAAAGGTCTGAATTTCATCAAAGTGTTCCAAAGTTTCGGGTTAAGATCCGACCGCCCTCGCAAGGAAAGCGATACTAATTCTGGAATGTCTCTAATCACGAGGGATTAGCACTCTGTGTGCAAGAGTGCTACTAAGATCGGGAGCGGTGTTGTCTTTTGCAAGGGCATGCCACAGACCCGGGTCTCAATCGAGACAGGTCCGATAGGGGTATTGTGGGATAACCGGATCGGCTAAAGATTTTTCAGCCCAGTTCGCGTGTTTTGATTTAGATCAATGAGCGTTCGCTGGACAGTCCTAGAATGTTAACGACAGTAAGACCCAACTTAGACTGAATTTCCCGGGATCACCTTATTGCTCCCAGGGTCCACTCCAGCTTCTAAAAAGTCGAGCTCCGCTTCGCCGAATTTATCGATAACCACGCCCAGGAGAGTGAACCATGGCCATGGTCTTCCCCGACCAGTTCGGCACTTTTCTCCAGTTCCAGCAGGCTCTCGATGCGTTGCGCGCCAGTAGCTGGCTGGAGCCGAGTATCAGCGGCGGCGGCGCTTTTCCGCCACTCAATGTTTTTCGCAAGGGCGATGACGTCGTCATCATCACCGAGTTGCCCGGCATCCGAAAGGCCGACCTGCAGATCCAGGTCAAAGGCAGAACGATCCGCCTTGCCGGCACCAAACCGGTCGAGTATGGCGAAAAGGCCGGTGTCCATCGCCGTGAACGGTTGGCCGGGAGTTTCGATCGGGCGGTGACCCTCCCGGTCGAAATCGATGCGGACCGGGTCAGGGCCGAATACCACGACGGGATTCTGGCGCTTTATCTCCCGCGCGCGGAGCGGGACAAGCCAAAAGCGATCACCGTGGCATAGCCCGCATCGATTTAAAAGACGGAGGGTAAAATGGCAAAGTCCCAAGAGCTCGCGGTACAGGAAAAAAAAGAACTGGTCTCCAAGGAGGAAAAGACAGTTCCTGCCCGCTACTATGTCCAGAATACCGACATCTACGAAACCGACGACGCCCTGACCGTTGTGATGGAAATCCCGGGAGTTGAAAAAAAGGATGTTGATGTAAATATCGAAAATGATGTGCTCCGAGTCGAAGGACGGCTCGACTTTACCAAATACGAGGGCCTGGAGCCGCTCTATACCGAGTACAATGTCGGCCATTTCGCTCGCGCGTTCACCCTGTCGAACAAGATCGACCAGCAGCAGATCGCCGCCGAGCTCAATGACGGCGTCTTGACCCTGACGCTGAAAAAGGTGAAGGAGGCGATCCCGCGAAAGATCGCAATCAATTAAGTGTAATCGTTCTCTTTGATCTTTTATTTAACCAGGGATACCGGCACGCGAGCGAACTGAATTACTTTTGTCGAAACCGAGCCGAGAACCATCTCGTGCCAAGAACTCAAACCTCGCGTCCCCATTACGATATGATCGGCGCCAATCTCGCGGGCTGTCTTGTTGATAATATCTGCGACGGGACCGAAGGTCGAACGGCTGTCGAACTTTACCTGCGCGTTGTGGCAGAGCTCGATCGCCTGGCTGAGCGCCCTTTGTGACTGGGCGGCAGCGTATTCCGCGTTCGCCCCCACCGACGTTACGCCCGAGATGTCGGATACATCGAGGGTTTGCTGATTTTGCACAGTCAGCAGGGTGATTGCGGCATTAGGACGACCCTCGGCAAGCGCTATTGCGCACGCCGCAGCCCGGCCCGCGCTGACGGAACCGTCAACCGGTACAAGAATCCGCATGACAATCCTCCCTCTACAACGAGGCTCACATGCCGGGAGCCATCATCGCTCCGTTCCGCTGCCCGCACGTGGGCTCGGGTTGGAAACCAGGTGATGGCATCGACGCCGGCGATCCGTGGGCGCGTTAGAATGCAAACATCGTCGTGTCCGGTGCGAGACCGAAGAGGACGCGGCCGATCGTCTCGTAATGCGCCTGTCGTCCTTGAGCTTGTTGCGAGGCCGTGTGCATGTCACGGAAGCGGCGTTCGAACGGGCGGTTGTCGAAGATCGCCGTCGCTCCCGCGCTGTGATAGAGGGTGTTGATGACCTCGCGTGCCTGATCGATGGCCCAGGTTGTGGCGAGGCGGATCTTCGTGTTCTGCTCCAGGTTAAGCTCACCCGTCTCGCCAACCGCGTCCCAAATCTCGGCGAGACCGCTCAGCAGGAAGGAGCGCGCCGAGCCGAGCTGAGCCTCGGCCTGCGCTCGCTGCAACTGGATCACCTAGTTCTCGCACAGCCGCTGTCGTGCGCCGCGCGGCACCTTCTCGGTCGCAAGTTCGGTGAAGTCGGTGATCATGCCGCGCGCGATGCCAAGCGTCACCGCGGCAACCCCCACCGCATACATGTTGCTGCTGCTGAAGCAGTAGAGTCGGCCAGGCTCCCGCGGCGCGATCTGGGGGTCACGCAACACGGTATGACGTTCGGAAATGAACACATCGGTCACCGAATACTGGTCGCTGCCGGTGCCGCGCAGACTGACCACGTGCCAGATATAGGTCATCGTGGCGTAACTCTTTGGAAACAGCAAGGTACGGAGAATTTCGCCGCCGTCCGCGCGGCACAGTGGCGCGCCGTCGCGACCGTGCGCCACGATATGGGCGCCGAGCCAGCTGGCATGATGGCTGCCGCTGGCGAAGTTCCATGCACCGGTCAGGCGGAACCCGCCAGGGACGGCGCACAGCTCGGCCGACCCGACCCCAGGCGACGATGCCGTCGGGTGGCCCGAAGATTTCCTGCGCTATTTCGGGATCGAGAAAGGCGGCAGCCATCGAGCAGCCGTTCGCCTGCTCGACACACCAGCCGGTGCTGGCGTCAAGACTTGCGAGTTGCTCGACCACCTGCATGTAGGTCATCGGGTCGAGCTCGGCCCCGCCAAGCGACCGCGGCTGCAACAAGCGGAAGAGCCCGTTGTTAATCAGCGCGGTCACAACCGCTTGCAGTGATTCGCGGTTCCGCTCGATCTCGTGCGCCGCCGCGGCGAGAACAGGCCCGAGCGAGCGGGCGCGCGCGACGTAGTCCAGCCTGTCGTGCAAAACCGTGCCCATCTCTAGACCCTCCGATCAGCGCGGCGTCGCGCAGTTTAACAATCGATGAGATCCCGCGGCTCTACCTTGATCTCGATCAAGGACAAGCAGCACGCGCGGCTTTCGGCGGCGACAGATTTCGCACGGGGCGAGGACCGAAGTGGGCGCGGGACTCGACTATTGAACCCGGGCGGTTGGCCCGCATTCGCCGAGCCCCTTCGCAATCGCGAGCAGATCCACATAAAAAACCCGGCGTTGTTGGCCAGGTCTCCTCAGCGGGGAACGCGCAGGCTTAGGATGTAGGCGATCACATCATCCCTCCCTTCCAGTGTCAGGATTGGGTTCGGCATTTTCGGATGTGACGTCCTTAGGAAGACGCGGATAGCGGTTGCCGTCATTCCCGAGGTGTTTGCGACATCGCGAAACGCCCGCCCGATCACGATCCTCCTCGGTTTGCGCAGCTCGGCCTCGACAGCATGGCAAGGTTGGCATGCGTTGCGTGCGAAGGCATGCCCGGCCGCCGCATCGCCGTCCTCGGCATGCGCGACAGCAGCCGTCGCGACCAGAGCGACTGCGAGCACTGCCGTACGCTTCACTCTTTTCATGCCGGCCCCCGCCTACCCACAGCCAAACCGGTATGCCGTTGATGCACATCAAAGCACACGCGATCGTTGTCCGGCAGTTTTTATATGTTTCCCAGTGTCTTCGGATTTGCTTAGTGGTCGTCTGGTCACGGACGAGAATGTTCCGGGTATCGCCAACGAGGATCAATCCCCGCCGACAAGCGGTCCGGCGACAGTCAGGCTGAGGCACAAACCCGGGCGCTTGCCAAAGGATCTACTGCTGTCAGACTTTCGCGAAAAACGCGCGACAAGGGAGGAAGCATGCGTTGGAAAGGCATCGGCGTGGCAGTCGCCGTCATCGTGGCTGCTCTGGTATTGCTCGGAAGCGCCAACGGGTTGGTGGCCGATTGGGCGTGGTTTTCGACAATCGGCTATGTCGGCGTCTTCTGGACGGTTTTTTTCACAAAGGCCGTTCTCTCTATAGCGGTCTTCGCGGTATCGACCTTGCTTCTCTGGGTGAGCGGAAGGTCAGCCTTATGGTTTGCGTCGCGGCGCAGACCTCGGCTTTCTGTGGTGCTTGATCCAGGCGTCGGGGCGGTCCGGGCACTGTCCGGGGCACCGGCCGAGTGGTTGGGACCGGCCTCCGCGCGGTTGCGCTGGCGTTTGATCATTCTGGCTTCCGCCCTCATCATCGGACTGCTGATTGCGATCGGCGAGACCGGTAAATGGGACCTGATCCTCCGGTTCGTCTACCAGGTGCCGTACGGGCAGAGCGATCCGCTGTTCAACAAAGACATTGGTTTCTATCTGTTCTCATTGCCGGTCTATGTCGCGCTCAAGAACTGGATGATGTTGATCCTGTTCCTAAGCGCCCTGATGGCCGGAGCGGTGTACTTTATCCATGGCGAAATCAATCTGGACCGTCTGCCCTGGCGCATCTCGTCCGCGGCCATCGCACATGGCTCCGCGCTGCTGGGTCTCTATTTTGCCGTGAAAGCTTGGTCCTATGTGTTGGACCGGTTCTTGCTGCTCTACAACGACAACGGCGTCGTGGTCGGGGCGGGCTACGCTGATATCAACATTGAGCTGCCCGTGCTCTGGCTGCTCGTCTGCCTTGCTGCCGCTGCTGCCGTAGTTACATGGGCCAACCTGCAGCGCCGCGCCTACACGCTGGTCATCGCAGCGGCGATTTTGGTATTCGGCAGCTCGTTTGTTTTTGCCGAGCTGCTGCCTGGGCTGTTCGAACGCTTTTACGTGCAGCCGAGCGAGCTGCAGCTCGAAGCGCCTTACATCAAGCGGAGCATCGCTCTTACCCGGGAAGCATATAACCTTCGGCAGATTACGGTGAAGCCGTTCCCCGCGGAGCAGGGGCTGAATTTCGAGTCCCTGCAGAACAACAGCGGGACAGTCGACAACATTCGGCTGTGGGACTGGCAGCCGCTGATGGACACTTACGCGCAACTCCAGGAGATCCGCACCTACTACAAGTTCCTCGATGTCGACGTCGATCGTTACGGTATCAATGGCTCATATCATCAGGTGACGCTTGCGGCCCGTGAGCTGGCACCTTCACTGCTGTCGACCAACGCCCAGACCTGGGTCAACCTGCACCTGCTGTTCACCCATGGTAACGGCGTCGTCATGTCCCCGGTCACACAGAAATCTAATGAAGGTCTACCGATTTTTTACCTGAGGGACGTCCCGCCGGTTGCCTCTGGTGGCCCACCGGTAACTGAGCCGCGGATCTATTTTGGCGAAGGCGCCGACGATTACGTGATCGTCAAAAGTAGCACGCCCGAGTTCGACTACCCCAAGGGAAAAGACAACGTCTATACGACATATCACGGCAAGGATGGAATCCCAATCGGGGGAACCGCCTGGAGAACGCTGTTCGCTTGGTATTTCAACGACGTTAACATCCTGCTCAGCGGTTACATCACCGGCGAGAGTAGGATTCTGCTCCATCGCAATATCCAGGATCGCGTCCAGACGATAGCACCGTTCCTAAAGCTGGATCGCGATCCGTATGTGGTTATCAGCGACGGGCGACTCTACTGGATGCAGGATGCCTACACCACCAGCAGCTGGTTCCCCTACGCCCAGCCGCAACCGAATGGCGACATCAACTACATTCGCAATTCGGTCAAGGTGGTCATCGATGCCTACAATGGAGCGGTGACGTTCTATGTGGCAGATGTCATCGATCCGGTTGTGGGCACCTACCGGCGTATCTTCCCGACGCTGTTTAAACCACTCGACGCCATGCCGCCGGATCTGCAAAAGCACATTCGCTACCCTGAGGACCTGTTTTACATCCAGGCTCTGGCGTACCGCGCATACCATATGGATGCGCCTGAAGTATTCTATAATCGCGAGGATCTCTGGCAGTTTCCGCGCGAGCCGACTGGACCGGATGGCACCAACGGCCGTAACCCCGCCAGGATGGCGCCCTATTACATCATGATGCGCCTGCCCGGCGATCTGCACGCCGAGTTCTTTCTGATGCTGCCGATGGTGCCGAGCCAACGGGAGAATATGATCGCCTGGCTGGCCGCACGCTGCGATCCGCCCGACTACGGCAAGCTCATCGTCTACGAGTTCCCCAAGGAAAAACTTGTCTATGGGCCGTTCCAGATCGAGGCACGCATCAACCAAAACACCGAGATTTCCCAACAGATTTCGCTGTGGAATCAGATGGGTTCACGGGTCATTCGCGGAAACCTTCTGGTCGTACCGATCGAGAACTCGATCCTGTATGTGTCGCCGCTGTACCTGCGTGCCGAGTTGGGCCAGTTGCCGGAGCTCAAACGAGTGATCGCGGCTTACGGGGACCGTGTGGTGATGAAGGAAACCCTTCCCGCAGCTCTGGCCGCGCTGTTCAAAGAATCCGCTCCGGTCGTCCCTTCACCGGCGCGCGCCGAAGCTTCGTCCCCTGGTCCCGCAGACAAGCGAGCCCGTGAAGCGCTTGGGCATTATGATCGGGCGATCGATCGCCTAAAGGCCGGAGACTGGGCCGGCTTTGGCGCCGAACTCGACGCGCTGCAGACACTGCTCGAGCAGCTGAGTCGGCAGCCCGCCGCACGTTAGCTGTGATTGACATACCGAATAAGGGCACATCGGATTGCGCTAGATTCAAGGTGCACATCGCGCCGGCGCACCAACTTGTTCACGCGCAAGCGCTGCTACTGTCCGATGTACAAAGCCGCAATGACTCATCCTTTGATAATCAAAGATCTGACCGAATTCTCGAAGCGCCCGAATCTGGTCGACTACGCTGATGCGTCGGCAGCCAGAGAACGCTCTTCGGGAGCTATGAAGAACAAACCCATTCCCTCTCGGGAGCGCGACGCCTGGAACGGGGCGCCCGATCGGCCAGATGGTTCCGCAGGGCTGGAGGACGCCAGACATTTGCGCGTTCCCCCTTCAGTTACCCGACGCAAGCGGTCGACGTCCTGCCTTTGTCGCGGTGCCGCGAATGCCCGCAATCGGCGCACTGCCGCCGCCCGCCGCCAAGCTGAAAGCCTCCCGGAGCGCCCGGTCTTTAGGGTAGAGCGGCCGTTGTTAAACGCCCGGCGTATTCGCGGTTCGCGCGGCCGGGATGTAGCGATAGAGCGTCGCCGGTGAGACACCGAGGCGGTGCGCGATTCCTCGCCCGTAGCCGACGTACTCGGCACCGCCCCGTACATGGCGGGGCGGAGTTGGTCTGTCGGTTTTGAGAGGGCGAATCGGCGACCTCAGTGGATAACCCCTCGGGGCGGGTCGCGACGCCGCATTGCCCGCACCAAGACCGTGATTGACAGGACAATGGCGGCCACCATGACCCCGGCGGTTACGAGCCCGGCCGGCGTCGTGCGCACCGTGGCTTTTAGCGCGACGTTCTTGCCGATGCGGAGATCCACGCTCGCTCTTATCTCTTCGGGATGCACCGGGGCGCTTTCGGCCTGCCCCTCGGTCTGGGTGATCGGTTCCTGCATCGCTGGCATACCCGCCTGCTTGATGGATTGCGCGCAGTCTGAGGGGTAGTTCTGACCCGAGAACTTGGCGAAATTCCGGTACAGCAGACAACATTCCCTCGGGCCCGGTCACTCGATCCCGAGCCGGCGTGCGTGCCGCGCCTTCCGTGTTGGCCACCCAGCCATAGGTAGTTTCCGAACCTATCCGTGCTCACCTACCACTCGTAACCTGCCGGTGTCGGGCTTGGTCGCCGACCGGGCGGAGTTGGCCGCGCGCCCTCGGCTAAGGGGAGGAGCGCATGGTTACAATAACAAACGACAAGATAGAACAGGCCCTAGTCTGCGCGGCAAGGTATCGCCTTCTTGCGTTAAGTGATTCGAATCCACTGATGATCCGATTATTAGAACAAAATGCTCTTTGGCTCGAAGGCATGGTGGCGCGCTTGAAACATTCGAGCAATCTTTTCAACGACGCGCCAGCTTAGGACGTGCCTACCGAGGGTCCGTTTTTCCGCGATGCGGGACCCCCTGATCTTAAAGAAAGGTTGCCTTGATGTATATCTCCCTGAAAGATAGCTGTTCCAAGGGCTTTAACAAATGGTCGGACGCTCACCAGCCAGAAATCAAGAAAGATGTTCTGGCAGATGGGGGTGACGAAGTGGCGGCCGAGGGTGCTGGTCTGTCGCCCAAGCGGCCTCATCAGCCACCGCTCGTGCCCGGCCCGGGTACGCTCTGAAAATGAGAAATCGCATCCATTTCCCGTGGGTTACGAGCGCCCCGCCGCGTACTCTGCCTCTCGAAGCGCTTTGAACCCGTAACGGATAAGATCATGGCTATTGCGGAGGGAAATATCCGTATCCCCCTCCGCGCTGTGATGGTAGTGGGGTTGCGTCGCCCATCTCTGAAGAGCGACCCCACGAATATTTTCTACCCGACGCCTTATGCGTGACCGTGCGCGTGTCGGTGTCGATCTCGAAATCGGAAGGCAGATAGTGGGGCATTCACTTCAACTCCCGGTGAAAGTGAACCGCAGATAAATAGAACAATTTGATAAAATCAGGAACATAGAGCAACCACACATTGTACGATCTCTGGGATCGACAACACCGCGTCGAGGTGAACCGCCGCAATGGCTGACAGCGGCATCGAGGGCGTCAAGGCGTCCTGTGGCCGCTGAACGAGAGCAATGCCGCCGTGCTCCTTAATCGCCCGGAGCCCGTCGGCCCCGTCGTTGCCTCCACCACTAAGAACGATCCCGATGACGTGCTCTCCGTAGACTTTGGCGGCGGATATGAACAGGGGGTCGGCTGCCGGACGGGTGTGGTGGACTTTCGGTCCTTGATTCAATCGGACGCGGCTGGGCTCCAGAAGCATGTGATGATCCGGCGGCGCTACATAGATACGTCCAGCTTCGATTGGGGCCCCGTCGTACGCAAATGCCGAACGAAGTCCAGCGGTACGGGCCAGAAGGGAAGGCAACACGCTGGGGTAACTGCCAATGTGGATGACGACGAAAAACGACGCCGTACACCGGGTCGGCAGCGCCGTAACAAAGCGCCGCAGGGCCTCAAAGCCACCGGCGGAACCTGCGATTACCACGATTGCGTCCATGACCCTCGGCAGGACAAAGGGTTGGCCACAATCCGGTCGACCTCGTCGAGACTAACCTCGTCGCGCCGGCGATCGTAGAGTTGTGTCGTGCGCGTCGACGTGTGGTTCGCCATTGCCGCGGCCTTTTCAGCGTGCCGCCGTGATTCCCGTCGCCCGGAAGCTGTGGTTCCCGAGCTTGGTGGCGATGCCAGCTGCCGCCGGGCGCCGGCGGATCATCGCATAGGCGCTTGCCTGCGGCAGCACTGTGCGGGTGAGCTTGGCGGTGCTGCGGGATTCCGGCAGCGAACGGTCAGGCCGGGTCCTGGTCAGTAAATAAACTGTCCGGCGGGTCGGCTTCGAGCAGTGTCAATCGAGGATCGAAGCGGAACCCCGTCCCGCAGTAGGGACAGAGGATCGTATCCGCCTCGCCCATGTTGACATAGATGTGCGGGTGGTCCTGCGGCGGGGACTCCCCAATGCACTTGAATTCCCTCACCCCGATACAGATTTCGCGGACGCCGCGGTCGTTCCTGAACTTGAGATAGGCGCCGCCGCCCAGCGTCGGCTCAGGCCGGTGTGATTGGCGGGGGGTCTGAATCGTCTGCCGTTCCCGGTTGGGGGCCGGATTGATCTCGGTGAGCATGATATGTCCTCGCTGCCCCGCCTCCGTCGTTCGTTTGCTGCCGTGTCCATGGAACACCCAGCCAAGCAGTCCGGAGTTCGCTTCAGAGCGTACCGGCTCCCGGCACGAGCCACGGACGATGCGGCTGTTCGTCTGGGGTCATCCTTCCTTGATCGAGATCCG
The DNA here is from genome assembly GCA_963774345.1 of uncultured Alphaproteobacteria bacterium. Taxonomy (GTDB): domain Bacteria; phylum Pseudomonadota; class Alphaproteobacteria; order ATCC43930; family CGMCC-115725; genus AP-15. The sequence goes on along the minus strand of CAVZFB010000049.1, from coordinate 290,271 downwards.
GAACCGGGATGACGGCAACCTCGCCCGCTACGGCGCGAGCAGCAGCGGTCTTCGAATCATACGCCTCCGACCATTTCCTGAACCCGCTCGTCGGACTACTCATCGAGATACCCATGACTGGCATCCTTTTCTGAATTGCAGAAAATAATATATGGGGACGATTTCAAATCATATTGAAAGTATTTTGCTATAGGGCCGAAAATTCTTGGGACCTCTTTGTAGAAATGGCATTCACCCGAAATCGATGCAATTAGACTTTTTAACTTTATTGGCGAACACCATGGGCTTGCGGTGGGATTCTTCGAGCCCGCCGGAGTCCGAAGCGATAGTTCCTGATTGGTTTTTTGGCCTGTCGATCAATGGACACAAAATCTAGGCGGAGCCTATCCCCAAAGTCCGGGGATGCGGAAAACCCGGCCGGCGTGAGCGCGCCGCGCGGCTGTGATCGCTCTGCCTAAAAACGCGGCAACGCCCTACAGCGTGATCCTGTTAGGATGAAGCATAGGCATTTGCGAGGTAACTAAATGGAAACCGGACAAGGTTCACTGCTCGCTTGGCAACCGGCGCGTCGCCAATAGCGGCGAGATTTGGACCGATGCCTCACACCCACGGGGTGCGATCACCATATGAAGACCGGAGCCACGGTAGAGACGCAGCGCAGAAAGCTGCGGAGGACGCGGTCCGAGCGGAGCGCCTGGCCCGAGCCCGAGCTGACATCGATCGGACCCTGGCAGCCGCGAGAGCCAATGCTGCCTGACGATCGAGACTTCGGGTCAGCTATGGCCCGTCTCACCCGACGGCAGCGCAGTTTCGTGGATGGTCTTGCGGTCTCAACAGACCACGGCGGCGCGTCGAGCCGGCTACAGCAATCCCGGGCACGCTGACGCAGTTGTGACTGTCGTAGGTCGACACCGGCTGTCCGCTCGCAGACCAGCGAACGGCAGCTGCCGGCACATCCCAGAACCGCCTTTTGCTGCGGCCGTTAAGGGGCGCAGGGCCGACGTCCAAGCGCCCGGCGGTGGACGCGTGACGGACAGCAGGCTACGCCCCATGTATGCTTCGCGACGCAAAGTACAGGAGCCGTCCTATGGCCCTATCGACAGAAGATTTCTACAGAAGCTCAAACGGTGACCGCTGGCAGCTGATTCGCGATCCCGCCTCGGGCCGTTCCTTCGTGAGACATGAGCCCAATCTCTCCTCCGGCGGCCGGATCACAGATACCGATGTCGAGGAGTTTTTAAACAGAACCGGGTCCAGTCCTGAGAATCTCGCATTGCGGGCGCTCTTAGATAAGCATGGTAGGACGAGTGAGTGAGATGAAACGCACAGCTTCAGGAGAGAGGTCCGGACTATAACCTCGACTTCGCTGCGCAACGTTGGAGACTCGTTACCATCACCAGGGATGCGGCGACCCTGGTGGACATTAAGAGGCCTTCTAACGACGCGCATCCCCAGCGGTATAAGAAGGTGCTCTGGTCGGCAAACCTCAGACGCGGTCGCACCGTTTGAGCCTCGAAATCGCGCCGAATGCGGTCGGCGATTTCCGCCGTCAGGGCTGCGTTGGAGCGTTGGGAACCTCGGGGAGCACTGAGAAATTCAATTTTGCGAAACGGATTAGGCGAGATCGGCCCGCCGGTGTTCCTCGCGGGGATCGGCTGGTTTTGTGCAGGGTTTCGGATACCGGCCCATTAATGATCTATCCACCGGTGCTGAGGGCCGGTGTCCGAAAGCCTTCAGGGAAGGAACCCGCGGGCGTTGGCGGGTGGCTTGCCGTCTATGGGGATTTGATGTGGCGGCCGTCGCGGCGTGGGTAATGCTGGCCGGCTAAGTCGGCGGCAAATCGGCGATCGCGGTCAAGACCCTTTTGGCGTCGCGGCCGTCGTCGCGGTGATTTCGGCATGATCAGTAGAATGCAATCGGCGCTGGGAGCGTCGGGACGACGGCGATGCAAGGCCGGAAGCAAGCGTCCCCGGCGGGCAGATGATGTGATGGGGTGGTGACGGTGGTCATGGCGTCGCAGTTCTGACCCAGACATCGGGTGATGGCGGGCGCGGGGTGCGCCGGCGCGCTCGAAGGTCTCGACGATGATCATGCGGCCGCCGCAACAGGGGCATGGCGGACGGTGGTCGGCGTTGGCGGTCAGGTCTGCCTCGTCGTCTGCCGGCGGATCGATCAACGGCACGGGTATGGCGATCAGTTCTCTGGCGCGCGCGATATTGGTCTTGTAGGCGGCGCTGGCGAGCAGCCCGTAGTGGCGAATGCGATGGAACCCCTTGGGCAGAATGTGGAGCAAGAAGCGCCGGATGAACTTGTCCGGCGCGAGCGTCATCGTGCGATACCGTGCCCGCCCGTTGCGACGGTAATCCTTGTAGCGGAAGGTGACGCCGCGCTCGTCGAGTGCGAGGAGACGGCTGTTTGAGATGGCGACGCGGTGGGTGTAGCGGGCGAGATAGGCGAGGACCGGCTCAGGACCGGCAAAGGGTCGCTTGGCGTAGACGAACCAGTTTTCTTCCACAGCGGTGCGAGATGCGCGGCGAAGACCGTCCGGTCGTGCAGGCGGGTTCGTTCTATGCCCCCATTCCGGCAGTTTGCCAACGCCGTCCGCAGGCCTCAAGAGGGTGGAAATGCGTCATTACTGATTTGCCCGGGCTGGGATGCCTAGACTAGGTTTAAACTTGATCGCTTATCCATCGCACCGAAGCCCGTAGGGTCACCGCAGTGGTGGTCGTAAGCGGCCGGCGTTATGCAGGGACGTTCACTGCTGCCGCTCGACGCCCGGCCAGATATCGCACGCCGTCAGCCTCGGTATGTTCTTCGTGCATCGTTCCTGCCGGAACGTTACAGGAGTTGCCCGGACCGTAGGTGCAGCGATCGGCTCCAAAGACCAGCGTGATCGATCCCTCCAGCACAAATAACTGCGCGTCAAACTCGTGCGCGTGAGATCCACGATGCTCGTTCGGTTTGATTTCGCCCTCGCGAAGCTCATACCCCTCGCGCCGAAGGTTGGCTTCAAACTCGGCCCTATCCATCGCCAATTTGCCTTTCTCAAGGTGTGGGACAATCCCGCGCCCCGCTGCACAATGAGGCCAATTAGCGACAAAGCCGTCAAAAAAAGCAGGACACGGCGCGGCTATGGAATTTGTTGACGATCATTCCGCCTCATTTCAGAGTGCGAGCATTCCGCTCGGCCCCCAGGAACTCAAGTGAGCAGCAGAGACAGAGATTTTCGTCCGACCCGCCGCCGCGGCTTCGACGACGACAACTTTGAAGCACCCCGGCGCAGTTTCGGGTCTACACCGCAATTTGGCGGCCAGAGGTTTGACGCGCCCTCCGGTCCCCCGGTCCAGGCCGTCGTCAAATGGTACAATCCCGACAAGGGATTCGGTTTCGTCGAGCTTGCCGATGGGTCCGGCGATGCCTTCCTGCATGTGAGTGTGGTCGAGCGCAGCGGCCACGATACCGTGCCGCCGGGCGCGACACTCGAGGTCCGCGCCGGTCCCGGTGCCAAAGGGCCACAGGTAACCGAAATCCTCAGCGTCGACAGCAGCACCGCGCAGCAAGAGCCGCTCAGACGCGCCCGACCGGAGCGACCTGTGTATCCGCCCACCGACCAAGCCGCCGTCGAGGAGTCCGGCACGGTCAAGTGGTACAACGCGATGAAGGGGTTTGGCTTTATCGCCTCAGATCGGGGCGGCAAGGATATCTTTGTGCATGCTTCGGCGCTGGAGCGCGCGGGGATCACGGGCCTGACGGAGGGCCAGCGAGTCGCCGTCGACGTAATCGACGGTAGGAAGGGTCCAGAGGCGACCGGTTTACGTCTGATCTAAAGCGGTAGAATTCTCTTTCCCGGAACCCCACCAGCGCACGTTCTCGTAATACGCCCCTAACGTCCCTAAATCCTGTCTAAGGGCGAAACGCTTCCGCCTGCTTACGAGAAGGCCTCACTGTCGCGCCAGGGAGGCGAGCGCTCCGACGCAGGGCTGACGGAAGTATCGGCTATTGCCGCTCGGGCGGTTCCCGTCAGCGAAGGCCAGTGCGACAGAATTTTCCAGTGAGGCGTCAACATGTCCGGTACACAGCGATTGCCAGGCGGTGAGCGGCGCAAGGCAAGTCAACGGCACTCTCGGCCCGCGGCACCTTTGCAACCCCGTGATTAGCCGCCTTTGGCATCCTGGGGACCGCGTGCGCTGGCGGGACCGCATCGGTGTTTTCCGTCGCGATGTTGGTGACAGTGAACACGCCGAAATCGTGATCGCAGATCGAACCTACCGAGTGCGTGTCGAGGACCTTGCCTGAGGGCTTAGAGGGAGGATAGACGTCCCGCGGCGGCGGGAGCGTAGCCGGGACCAGCCGGCATCTGTCCCTCAAAAACTGTCCGCAGGCCTGCTACGCGTCTTCGTAAAACCCCTCGGCGGTACTATCCAGGGGCGGATCAGCCGCCCATATGCGAAATGTCGGGTAGAATTCGCTATCGGTTGGCTGGCATTCGCCTCGCCAAACCCCGTCATCTGGAGGATGCGCTCATGTTGTACGAAGTTCGTACCTATACCTTGCGCCCCGGAACCACTGCCGAATTCGAAGAGCGCTTTGCCAAGCGACTGCCGTTGCGGGAGAAACACTCCAAATTGGCGGCCTTCTGGCACACCGAATTCGGACCGCTCAATCAGGTCATCCACGTCTATGCCTACGATGACCTGGGACACCGTACGAGGGTGCGCACGGCGATGGCGCAAGACACCGCTATGCAGCAGCTCCCCGGCGGCGGGGACCTGATCGTGGCGCAGGAAGCCGAGATCATGAATCCGGCGCCGTTCATGCGCGCCCTGGGCAGCCGGGATTACGGCACCGGGAACGTGTATGAGATGCGCACCTACACCTACGCCCCGGGCGACATCCCGAAGGTGCTGGACGGGTGGGCCAACGCCATTGAGGCGCGCGAGAAGTTCTCCCCGCTGGCGGCCTGCTGGACGAGCGAACTCGGCGGGCTCAACAAGTTCGTCCACACCTGGGTGTACAAGGATCTGGGCGAGCGCGCGCGCGTCCGCGACGAATCCCGGCGGCCCGGGACGGGGTGGCCGGCGCAGTCCGGGGTGCGGCCGGTCCGGCAGACAAACAAGTTGCTGATCCCGGCGGCCTTCTCACCCGTGCGGTAGGAGGCGGCGCGACAATCTGGAGGAGAAAGTGTCGCTGGGTGCGTGACAGAGGGAGGGCATAGCCCCGACCGCGGTCCCATCCAGCGACGGTGCATCTCGCAAGAAGCCGCGCGCTCTCGCGGTCGTGGTCGGCGGGAAATGGAGCAGGTTCCTCTCGCCGATGAGCAAACTGCGCTGATTTAATTTAAACCCCTGCATCGTCAGAGGTGACCATGCGTTTTGCCATTGCAGCCGCGCTCGCAGGAGTGACGGCCCTGACGCTCGCCGCCGCCGCGCAGACTCCGCCGGCGGCGCCGGCGATCGCGCGGACGGTAGTGGCCGGCACCAAGCTGCCCTCCCTCGGCAACGCGCCCCTCTATTTCAGGGCGGTAAGTGTGTCGATACCGCCGGGCCAGAAGATCAGCCTGTCGGCGCCGAACAGCATCCTCTACCAGCTGTCCGGATCGACCGAAATAGCCGACGGTGAGGCAAAGAAGATCACGGCGGGCGGGGGCGCGCTGATCGCCGGCGGGACAACCGCATCTTTGACAGCCGGGAACGGTGAGCCGTCGACCCTGCTGTATTTTCTGCTGGTCCCGAAGGAGGCCCTCGATCAACCGATCGCTGCCGCGCCGGCGACGGTCAAGGAGCTCTACCGGACGCCCGCCCCGCTGCCCGGGCTGAAGCCGGGGAGCTATGAGTTGAACCTGACGCGGGTCACCTTTCCACCGGGGATGCCCTCAAACCGGCCGCACCATCGCTCGGGCGCGGCGCTCTACTACATCGTCTCGGGCACCGGCGCGAACACGGTTAACGGCAAGACGGCTGAGCGCGGGCCGGGATCTCTGATCTACGAGCCGTCCGGCCTCGTCCATCAATGGGGCAACCCCGGGAGCGAGCCGTTGACCTTCCTCGCCTTCAGCATCAATCCCGAAGGCGTACCGGCCGTCGTCCCTGATGCGCCGGTCAAGCCTTAGCCGGCCCCGCGTTTTTCCTTCCATTGATGGGGCAATCACCGCACCCGGGTGTGATTTCAATCTGAAAGAGGCAACGGGCAAGAACGCTTATGGCGATGGACAAGACCGAACAGCCTGCTTTGTTCGAGCTAAAGGAGGGGTTTCCTCGCGCATTGCCGGGCTTCTTCAGCACTCCCGCCCGGTCAGGCTGAACAGGCTGGGCTCGCGGTGGCATCCGGCAGAGTTGCACGCAGGCATCGGCCTGCGATCCCACGAGGGGGTTGTTTCAGAGCGTGGCTCATATCGAGATGTATGAGCCATGGGTCCGAAATCGCCGTGAAACCCTGCGCCGGCAAATCGCCGGCGATCACGGATTCGCGCTTTACTGGCATTATTCCGAACGCGACGCCGCCGCCATCCTGCGCCTCCATCCGGTACCCTCAAGAAAATCCGCCTGGCCGGAGTGATCGGTTATATCTCCAAGGGCCGCCGCGCCGTCGCTTATTTCGGGTTCCAGATCTCCGACTACCTCATCGATCAGGTCAGACCATGCCGCGCTACACCAAGCACAATTTCCAGGTCGGCGCATGGTGGCTTTCCCAGCGGAGCGGGAGTCCCGCCTGGTATGCCACCTTCTATGTCCAGGCAGCCAAGCGCACGCGACGTGTCAGCCTTGGCACGGACGATTTTAAGCAGGCCCGGCAAAAGCTCCTAGACTGCTACCTCGCAGAGCACCGGCCGCTGAACGCGCCGGCGGAGGCAGTCGCCCTCGCTGATATCGTGCTCGACTCCTACAAGGCGCATGGCGCACAGACGCGCAGCGCCGGCAGCATCAGGATTAAAACCCCGCATTACGAGTCGTCCAATCGGTTGGGGGACCGCGGGGAATGATGGGTCAGCAGTCGGGGGTGCGAGCGCGGCGGTTCGATGAATTTAGTCTCGAGGATGCGCGTTTCGTCGGCGGCAGGGTTCACCACCGGCGATCCGGATAACCAGGGAGAACTGAGCGATGAGTCTCATCATGTATGAGCGCGTCGGCCATGATGGCCGCCGCCCGAGCCCGTTCTCCTGGCGCATCCGCTACGCTCTTGCCCATAAGGGCATCCCGGTTGAATTCCGCCTCGTCCGCTTCGCCGATGTCGAGACGATCCGCACGCTGAGCGGCCAGCACATGGTGCCGATCCTCGTCGACGGCGAGCGCGTGATCCACAATTCCTGGAACATCGCCTGCCATCTTGAGGATCGCTTTCCCGACCATCCCTCGTTATTCGGCGGGGAGGCCGGGCGCGGTCTTGCCCGTCTCGTCAATCATTGGGCGGCTGAAACGCTTGGGACTACCATTCGCCGACTGATTTCCGCCGACTTTATTTGGTGTCTGGCTCCCGAGGACCGAGATTATTTTCGGCGTTCGCGTGAGGCTGCGTTCGGCTGCGCGCTTGAGGAATATTGCGCCGACCGACCGCGCTGGCTCGAGGAGTTCGCTGCCGTGGTCGCGCCGCTCGACCGGACGCTGGCGGAACAGCCCTATTTTGGCGGAGCAACTGCGACATATGCCGATTACGTGCTGTTTTCGGTGTTCCAATACGCTCGGCTCGGTTGTCCCGACGAGTTCATTGCCGAGGGCAGCACCTTGCGCCACTGGCGTGACGGCTTGGCCCATGCGTTCGATGGGCTGGGGAACCGCTACCCGGGGTATCCGGCCACAGCAAATCACCTTCGCTAACCATTCCCACGAGCTGTCGTGTGCCACCGATCACCGGCACCGCGCTGATGCGGTACTTTAGCAGCAGGCCAACGACTTCGTGGATCAGAGTATCCTTGGAAACCGAAACCACTTTCGCCGTCATGACGTCTTTTGCCTGCATGGATCGATCCTTCCGGCTTGGGGCTAACACGGCGCTGACGCATACGACGCGAGGCGACAGGGGCATTGACCTGTGTCAATTAAGTTCGGTGTCCCATTGCCGGCTCGCAGCTCTCGGGGTGCCGCCTGCCCGGATCAAAGGCAAAACCCAACGGGTCCTTCCCGCCGTCGAAAATTCCGCGGAGCTTTCGCGCTCCGAATAGGGTCGACTGGGACTGCAAAAACATAATCTACCTATTGGCTCGACCCCATGAAATTTTTCGAACCAGATGACGGTGGCGTCGCTGATTATATTTTTTGCGGGGGTTGTTTTGGGCATAGAAATTTCGGGATATTTCAACCGCCCGATTTTGCCCTGCGGACTTTGGAAATGACTGATCGAGAAATTGCGGGATTGGGTAGTTGCCACGTGTTTGGCGTTTGGCGCTTCGGTTCCAGCGGCGTGTCAGGTGGCGGGATTATTCGTTCTCGGGTGCCACGGGAAAAATGCCTCTCGATCTCGGTAAAGAGCGAAGTCAATTCGTTCCGCCGGCAGTCCGATAGCGTGGCTCGCGGTCAACTTCGGTTCGCGGTTGCGATGGCGCTGAACGAAGTTGGGCGGGCCGCGATCGAGGCGGAGCGCGCGGCGATGCGGTCGACGCTCGTTCTGGGAAAAATCGATAACGCTGGCCGCGTCGGTCGCGCCGCGGTCCTGGCCAACTCGCGGGCACGATCGCGCAGTTCGCACGCCCGCAGCCGGTGCCGTTGCGCCGCCAGTTGCGGCGGGATGTTGAACCGCCCCAGCCAAACCGGCCCTGCCCCGGTACGAGGCGAAAACTGACGTGCGCCGCCGGCAACTACATCGGATCGTTTAGATCCATGTCGCTGAACGCGATCAGCCAGCCGGTCGCGGCGCGGGTCGTGATCCCAATACAGCAGATAGCCGGCGTATTCGGTCATTGGGGTTTGGATGCCAGTGAAGCGTGGCAGTGAAAATCTACGGTTATTGGGGCTGGCGTAGCCAAGAGCGCCAGCCCCTTCTCCCCCGTAGGGGGAGGGGCGCACGGGCACCAACTTTTGTTTGAGCAAAATCAACAACTAACTGTGAGCACGGGCACCACTAGGCGAGGTGACACGACGGCGCCCCTTTAGGGTTAGTTTTGTGGGGTGTCGCAGACCACGAATTCGCTATGCGATTTACTGGGCCGACCGACTTGCTCCAGTCTGATTTTCTCGTCCGCGAGCAATTCCACTATTGCCCGTTCAAATTCTCTTTTACTGGCTTTAGTTTTGAGGTTGAGCGGGTGCGGGGCAAACATCCGCGGAGCATAGGATGAGGGGTGTTGGACAGAATTATTGACATAACGGCTCTCTCGTTTCGTTTTGGCCAGCAGTTCAAGAAACAGGCTTTTTACGGCCGGATCGCGGGTTGGTCCGTGCCTGGCTGCCTGACCCGGATCGATCGCCGCCGGGAAGAACGCGCCCTCGCGGATGATCAGCTCGATGGTTTTGCCGGGGCGAGCGTAGTTGCTGTTGACGCGGGTCAAGATGCGCTTGTCGGTGGGATTGAGGGCGACGCGATAAGCCCGCTCGTCGGGTGTTTCGCCGTCGTCGCCATCGTCGCCAGGGTCGTGCAGGGTGAGACGGGCGCGCATCTTGCCTTCGATGCCGGTATTGCCGCTATCGAGCCGGCCCGAAGCGCGGCCGCGCATCGAGGGATGGGCGGCGCAGACGATCGCGCAATTGTGAAGCATACCGAGGCCATCGAGCATGCGGATGAACTGCGATGTTTGACGGCGGTTGATTTCCTCGCCGCCGAAGAAGTCGGGCAGGGTGTCGAGGACGACCAAACCCGGCCGATAATAATCAAGCTCTTGGGCGAAGTGATCGAAGGCCAGTCCCGGATGACGCTTCCCAAGGTCGAACGACAATAGTTCGGTGTCCATTTGGCCGACCAGGGAGGCGAAGTGAAAATTGGGGAAGCGGTCGAGGTCGCGCTGGTAAAATCGGGCGAGGCGCGCGGCGCGGCGGAGGATTTCATCCTTAGTGTCCTCACAGAACAATCCGTAGACCGGGACCTGGGTGATTGGTAATCCGCAAAAGGCGAGGCCGGCTGATGCGGCCATCATCAATTGCAACAAAAATGTCGTTTTCAACACGCCGGAGACGCCGTAAAGGCCGATGGTTTGGCCGCGCGGGATCCAGTCTTCCATAATCCATTGGCGCTCCGGGATCCGTTGCCCGCTGCGCGCCCAAGCCTCGAGTTCGACGTGTTCCCACGGCGGCGGCGCAGTTGTGGCGTGGCCGTTGGTTTTGCCGTCGACGTTGGGGCGGGTGGCGGCGACCGCCTTGCGCGCCTGCCGCGCCTGCCGCGCTTGGCGCAAGGCGTAATTGCGCGGCTGTTGCTGATCGCGGACGTGGGCGGAGATGCCGTGCTGCGGGTCGAGCAGCGCCTCGGCGATGGCCTCGTCGTCCCAGAGCGCGGAGACCAGCCCGCAGGCGGCGGCGAATACAGCTTTTGAACGGTCACCGCCCCAGCGTTGCGGGTTGTTCGGGTCATGGCCGATCCGGAGCAGCTCGGTAATCCACCGGCCCGGATCGAACAGTGATGTACCGCGGCCGTTGCCATTGGCGGCGCCGGCATGACCATTGACGTTTGCCGCCGCCGGAAAGTCGTCGAGACAATAGCGCCGATCGCGGTCGAGCTAGATCAACTCTGCCGCCACCGGGCGGCGGCCGAGGGCGCGCTTCTTGGCGTCGGGCAGGTTGGTGGTGCCCGGCAGCCGCATGATGCGATCGATGTTGTGGCAATGATCGGCGCCGAGCTGTTGCGCCAATGCGATGTTGTAGGCTTCGAGCTTCTCGACGCTGTGCTGATCATCATCCAGTTCGACCGGCTCGTTGAGCCGCCAAAACCCTTGAAAACCATTGCCGGAGGCGATGATGCCGGTGGGCGGCGGGTCGGCCTGTTCAAGTGTCGCTCGGATCGCCGCCTGCGCTGCGGCCAGGTCGAGGCCCGGTGTCTTTGGCGGGTCGAGATCAACATGCAGCGCGAGCAGGTGGCTGATGTCCTGCTTTTTGGCGCGACCAGCGAGACCAGGCCGCGGCCGGTTGACCGAAAAATAGATGTTGCGCGCGCCCTTATGCCGCTGCAGCCAGGCGAGCATTTCGTCGGGGTCGGTGAAACGCCGGGTTTCGATTTCGCGGCTGTCCGGCTTGATTGCGGTCAGTAGCCACGGGCCGTCCGGCTCCCAGCGCTGCAGAAACGACACTGCCGATGGGAGATCGACGCCGCTCATGGTCGCGCGCTCCGCGCCAGGCGCAGCCCGCGCCGGGCTGCTGCCGGCGGTGTCCCGCCAAATCCTGCCGCCTCGCCGGCCGGAAGTGTGACCATGTGGAGGCCTCCATCGAGCGGAGACCGGCGTTGGCAAATGACGGTCGGACGGCGTTAAACTGAGGCGATTTCCCCCGAAAAGGAAAATCGCCCCCCGACCCCGTCCGGCGCGTCTCCCCATCACCGGACGGGTTTTACTCGTGTAGGGTCGGCTCCTCGGCCCGCAGGCGGGCCTCGACCCGGTCGGCGTCGGTCGTATTCAACGCCCGCCGCGCCCGCGCCCAGGCGATCACCTCGTCGAGGTCGTATCTGACCGAGCGGCCGAACTTGTAATAGGGCCGCCGCCGCGCATGCGCTTGGTGCGCAAGGTCGGCACGGGAATGTCGGTTACTTCCGAGGTTTTGTGTTCGTCGATAAACATGGTCGCCTCCCGTTTCGGGCGACCGTTGAAGACAACTGTCTTTGGGGATGACGCAAGATGCGCCAAATACGCCGGCATAGGTTTTTTGACCGCGGATTACTGGTGGTGGCCGGGTTTGATCTTGTTCTTGGAAGGGTTGCGTTTCCAAGCAATACGCCACTGCCGACGAACGAATTCGATCTCGGCTGCGACGGCTACAAGCCTTGCCGGGTCTTCTTTGGTCCGGCCGAGGGTCTCGAGAAGAACTTTGAGTTGCGCGAGGGCGGGCGCATCACCGGGTCGTTCGCCATCTGGCGTCTGCGTTACGCTCTGCGGCGGCTCCTCAGCGACGCTCTTCACGACAGCGGGCGCATCGACTGACGGTACCGCCGCGGGGGGGGGCACGCGGCTGGCCGTCGCCGCCGCCGCGGCCGCTTCCAGCACCTCGACCGCATACCAAGTGACCCCCGAAGCGACGTGGATCAGTCGGCCTTCCCCGCGATCGTCGACGAGATAACCGTAGAGTTCGCCGGGCGGGAGTAGCTGCGGCTCCCCGATAATCTCTTTGGGGTAGCCGCGCACCCGGATGGGGCGCCGCTCCCGCTCTAGCGCGAACAAATTGTCGAACCGATATTCGCCGATGGGGTCTCCCGCTCGCATCGGCCCGTGGCGTGAAATTCAGCGCCGCCGAAGATAATCCTTAAGCGGTTCCGGTAAATTTTCGGTCAGCCATAGGCCGGGTGCCTTCCGGTCGCGGTTAGGGCGCCCGCGGGGTGGTCAGACCCCGCCGGGCATCCGCTACTTTAGCGCTTACGCAACGGCGTCACCTCGGCCTTGCGCTCCTCGGCGAGCGCCTCCAGCAGCGTGCTGACCCTAGTCGTCGCTTCCAGCAGCGGATCGGCGAACAAATGGGCGTAGCGATGCGTCGTCGCCGCCTGGGTGTGCCCGAGCAAGGCGCCGATGATCGGCAGGGAGAGCCCGGCGCTCGCCAAGATCGATGCGTAGCTGTGGCGCAAATCATGGATCCGCACGCCCTCGATCCCGGCGGTCGCGCAGCACGCCGCCCAGGTCTTGTGGATATCCTGCAGCGGCTGGCCAGGGAGGCGGCCGGGAAAGACCAGGGTCTCGCCCGGCTTACGGTAGCGCCGCATATCTGCGAGCAACTGACGGGCGCCCGGCGACAGCGGCACGCGGTGCTCTGATTTTTGCTTGGTGTGCGCGCTGGGCTTGATCCACACGCCGGGCTGGCGCTCGACCTCCTCCCAGCACATCGCCAGCACCTCGCCGGAGCGGGCGCCGGTCAAGAGCAGCATGCGCAGAGCATTGGCGGCGATCTGGCGGGGATGACCGGCCAACGCCGCGGCCAGCGGCCCGAGCTCGGCGACGGACAGGTAGCGCTGCCGCTTCTCCTCGGGATAGTGGGTCATCCCGGTGGCGGGGTTGTCGGGGCGCATCTTCCAGTTACGAACGGCGAGCCCGAGGATGCGGCTCAGCACTGCGACCATTAAGTTGGCCAGATACGGGGTCGGTTTCATGTCGCGGTGGAGGGCGGCAATGTCATCGTGCTCGAGGTCGGGAACGCGAATGTCGCCAAGCCGCGGCTTGATGTGGCGCTCGATGACGTGACGGTAGGTCTCGACCGTGCGCGGGCGGTTGTGCACCAGGGCGTGCTCGGCGAGGTACTTCTCGCATAGCTGGGCGATGGTCAGGGTGCGGCGCAGCTTCGCCTCGGCCGCGCGGGCTCGCCGCCGTTCATCGGCGGGATCGATACCGCCGGCAATCCGGCCGAGTTCCCGGATCGCCGCCTGACGCGCCTCCTCGGCGGTGATATCACCATGCACGCCGAGCTTGGCCTTGATCTGGCGGCCGGCTTTGGTGCGCTTATGAATGAAGTAGGTACGGCGGCCGGTGCTGGAGATGCGCAGCCCGTAGCCCTTCACTTCAGGATCCCAGACGACCGTCTCGCCGCGCATCGGCGGCATCAGGGCATCGACGACCCGCTTGGTTAGCTTGATCTTGGCCGATGTAGTCATATGCTGCTGATCCTTTATCGAGCGACCCCGGAGGGCGAACGGCGGTGGCAAAGCTGGTAGCAATCTGGTAGCAGAAAACCGCAAAGTCAAGCATAATCAGGCGCACTGAGGCAGCCTCGATGAGCCGCTAGCCGATTGAAACAGCGTGGTATTATAGGCTAAGTAGCGGGCGGGGATGAGCTGTAAGAACTAACCGGGAATTAAACCGGCGGAACCGGGAAATCACGGGAAAATGCCAAAATGCAATTTTGAGAAGGCTCCGAAACCGCCGCCGACCCGATCGGCGGAGGTGCGATTATCACATCATTGTGTCAGATGACTGGCGAGGGCGGCGCGGCCGATCCGGATCTTGGATGACGCGGCCCAATGCGAGTAGGGTTCCGGTTGCGGACAATCAGCGAGGCAATGCCCGTGGACTACACGATATTCACCCTGCCCTCCGGCGCTGTGGTCGCGGTCGAGTCGAGCCTGGCGCCCTTGCCGACACGCGGCGGCCCTCAGGAGGCGACCGGAGCGGCGCAGAGGGTCGCCGTCGCCTGGTCGGACGGCATGAACATGGTCGCGGAGATGGCGGGGCAAGCGGTCGAGCAATTGCGCAAGGCGACCGCGTCAGCCAAGGAGGTCTCGGTCGAGTTTGGGGTCAACATCAGCGGCAAGACCGGGATCGTTCTGGTCGAGGGGACGGTCGCGGCCAATCTGAAGGTCGTGCTGAAATGGTAGGCTGACGCGCCGTGCCGGATCTGGGCCCAGGTGCGGTTGTCGGCTGGCTGCGGGCACATGATACCGAGAACGGCCTGGCGGGCTGCGCGTTCCTGATCGGGCGGGACATCGTGCTGACCTGCGCCCACGTCGTCGGTGCCCACCTAGGTTTGCCGAAGCCGGTGCCAAAGGAGCCGCCCTCCGACCCGGTCACGATCCGCTTCGAGGCATTGCAGGATGAACTGACCGGTCACGTGGTGCCGGGCGGCTGGTTCAGCAATGCTCGTCCCGCGCCTGGCGAACTATCCGACATCGCCGTGCTTCGTCTCGACTGCCCGACCGAAGCGATTTCACCGCTACCGGCGATCGCCCAGCGCATGCCGAATCAGAGCCGGCCGGTTCTGATCCACGGCGCCGAGGCCGATTACAGGAGCTACGGCCAGCAGGTGCCGGGGGAGATGGCAGGCAGCAACATCCCGCGGGGCTGGCGTCAGATCGATCCGCAGGATTCAGCGCGGGGCTTTACGGTGGCGGCCGGCTTCTCAGGCTCTCCGGTGCTGGACGATCTGGGCAATGTCGTCTGGGGCATGATTGTGGCCGTTGCCGAGCAAGGCACTGGCGTCGCCTATGCGATCCCGGCGGAGAATCTCTGGGCGGCGCTGCGATTGGCCGGAGCGGGTACGACTGTGCGGGTTGTGGCCGGCGCGGCGATGCCTCTTGGCATCGAACCCAACAATCCGTCAGTGCCCCCAGATCTGCCGGAGTTGCCTGCTCAAGGCCCAGGGCCGCATTTCGAAATTACTAGAGCGGGGGTTATAGACTTTGTGCCCCCGGAGGCGCTGGACCGAGAGGGCAATAATGTCGGTCGTCTCCGGCAACTACATCCAACTCTTCGCGACCTTGTACGCAAGCTCCTTGAGGCCCTGAGAACGGGTAATGCTCCGCATGCTTACCTAGCGGTCCGACTTGACGAATACCGCAAGCAAATCGATCAAGCTCTCGAGACGATCGATTTCACTCTGCTTTACGTTGAGGGTGTACGGCTGGCCAATGCGGAGAAAGCGGCGGTAGAGAAGGTCGAGGAAGGCGAACTGCCGCCTCTTGGCGAGGCCAATGAGGAGCGGCTTGGGACAATTCTACAGTTGCATGGCACCTTTATGCTCAGCACAATTGCCGGGGCTGAGCTGATCGCCGCGGAGCAACGGTATCGCCGGCGGCCAGCGGAGGAAAGAGGATACCGCGCGGCGGCTGTCGATCTCGCCGCAAGCCTTCAAAATAAACCGGATGTTATTGCCGCGAATGCTGCTGCCTTCGTGCTCGGGGCGGCCGAGCAAATCAACCAAGGTCCGAACCTCGAACGCAGCGGCGTTATTGCCACCAGCGTCGTATTAAATGTTGCAATCACGCTTGCCGCCGCCGCTATCGTCACCGCTCTTCCTGTGGTGGGTGGCCTTTTCGGAGGCTCGCCTGGTCTCGTCGCAGGAGGATTAACCGGGTTCATGGTGAGCGAGAGCGTTAAAAGATCTAAGCCCTTCGCCACAGCGATCTCACCAGTTATCGCCAAACTGGACGAAGCCGCAGACCTACGCAAATTCAGAGACTTTTTGCTTTCCATAGAGCTCAAAGCGCGCCGTTTGGCACAATATAATGAACAATTCTTATGGCTAAACAAAGCATTGAATTGGATTACGTCGAGCAATCTGCCGTTTAATCTAGATCTGTTGCGCAAAGTTGATGAGCTAAGCGTATCCAAGGAAGTCATCGTTCTCCTTAAGAGGGACAATATTGTTTACGTAGGAGATCTTGCGCAAAAAACAGTAGCAGAAATTATGCAATTTCCTGGTTGTACCAGAGGCATGGTGAACGAAATCTCAGAGAGTTTGGCTTCGATCGGCCTTCATTTGGGGATGGATTTGCAGGGCTGGCCGCTCGAGAATATCCAGGATCTTGAGAAAGAGTTGAAGAGCCGCACGTAAGAACGTGTGAGACAATAATATCACAAATTTTTTGTCACAAGAAAGATCGGCGCCAGTATCAGATCTGTTCCAAATAATAAAATTGCGCCGCCTCAGCGGCAAACGCGGGAGGGGTTTTCGCGTCGTGCGACCACGGCGGTGGTGGCGACTAGCTTATCAGAGCTTCGGTTGCGATCAGGGAGCGTGATCCAGTCCGACCCCGGCAATGCCGGTGGCAGCGCGATCTGGCAGTGAGCTACGGCGGTGTGGCGATGGTCGAAGCGCAGCAGGGTTTACGCGAGGATGCGCTCGGCGGGTTCCGGCGAGGACGGGAGATCATTTCGCGGCTTGCGCGCCAGTCGCCGAGCGACGCGACACTGCCCAATGACCTCGCGTGGTTCGACAGCCAGATTGCTGCTCAAGAAAAGCGAGGCGTCGCTTAAATCCGCTTGCGCGGGCCCATAGGCTAGGGGTGCGAATTTGACGCTTGGTACTCGCCCTCTTTTTCCGTCATGCCCCGTGAGAGCGGGCGCCGAGGGCAGCTAACGCCGTACTAACGGCACCTGGACCCCCGCTTTCCCCACGGAACATGTCCGTGGGCTGAAGGCGCACGGGGCGACGAAGGATGGCTGGGTCGGCACGGTGCGTCCTTCGAGACAGCCGCGTTGCAGCTTCCTCAGGATGAGGCGGTTTCTCAATGCTATCAATAACGTACGTCATGGTGAGGAGCGCCGAAGGCGCGTCTCGAACCACGCATGGCGGCCGTGCCGCACCCGGCTTTCGTTTCGAGACCAATTCCTTCGCACGCTCCTTCGCCGGGACGACAAGAACGGGGTGGACTGTCTGGTTCTTACCGCTAGCGTTCTCGAATACAAATTTGCTTGATAATTCCAGGGTTGTCATTGCGAGCAGCCCGCAGACGATGAAGCGAGCTCGTGGACTACAGGCAAATTCTGCACGGGATTGCGTCGCTTCGCTCGCAATGACAGTATGGAATTCTGCAACCAACCTCTGATTGCAGCTCCCCAAGCCCTTTCGTCATACCGGTAGAAGCCAGTTCCGTGACGACTATGGGTCCCGACCTTCGCCGGGAAGACGAGGTAAAGATAAAACAAGGGACATATGTTGTGGGGATGTGCTGAAGGATAAGAGTTACAGGTTGCGTCAAGATATGGAGGAGCACGTGCGGGCGGTATCGCCGGGCGGACGCTGTGTTGCTATCGGCTCGCGCGCTTGGTGGCGGCAAAGAAATGGCCTTGGTAGATTACCAGGCCACGATCGGCCGCGAGACGAATGAAGCTATAGGCATAATTCCCGCATTCGACGTTTAGCACGCTTACTGGATCATCCTTGATACCGACGTCGGCTGGCTGGATGCGAAAATCTACGGTGAAATCTTCTTTCGCCTCGCTCGACACTTGAAAACTCGGCGAGGGACATGGAAGTTCGCCAAGCGACGCGCCTCCGTCCAGCGACAAGGTTGTGCCGAGCAATGCACGCGCTTGCGCGGGATCGAGCGCGCTGACCGCCGATGCTCCGGCGTCTCGGTCCAGCAGCCACGCGCCACGCCACTCCGCCGGCGCGTGCTCCAAATCGGCCGCACCCGATGCGCTACCGAGAAAACCCGACCACGCCAGCAGCGCCAGAAACCGCGCGGCTCGGAGGGTCACATTGCGTCTTCAGTCAAGTACAGGCGCCTCTCCGCCCGCCGCCGATTGAGAAGCCCCTGGACTTCCACCAACTGCCCGTCCACATGGCTTTTGTCCCAAAGCAGGAACGCGTCAGCGGCCGAAGCGTAGTCGCGCACGAGATGAAATCTTAGAACCGACGACGTTCTGAAATTTCCAGATCCGATATTAAAACAGAGAGAAACCATGGCGGCATATTGGTCATTCGTGGTTGGAGCGGCTGACGTCATCCAATCGACGGCCCCCTCGGTATCAGCCAAGTCCTCTTGCAGGTACTGGGTGGCTTGTTGTTCGGTAATGGTCATGCCTTCGCGCACGCCGCGGATATGGCCGTAGCCGATCGTCCAAATCCCCGCCACGTCTTGATAGGCGGCAAGGCGGCAGCCTTCAAAGGACTTGATCAGATTAAGTCCGGCATCGTTGATCGTTCTCAGCACCGAATCTCTCCCTGAAGGTACGCTGCCCGACCTGGGCATGGATGTCCGTGGTATGGACCGACAGGCAAAGGCGTCGGGCCCAACAGTGCGCTCCGCGCCGCCAGCGCCGCAAGGGGGTTTGGCCGGTGATGAGTGGTCCGCCCGCCCAAGGGCAGCGTCAGCACTACCCTGCCGGACCTATGGAGATATGTGAGCCAATTCACACGTCACAGGGATTTCTCCGGCTATCCTCGCGTGGCCGCGCGGGAGGCACTTTACGTCATTCGGGCGGCGCCATGGGGTCCTCTTGTGGACGCAGATTGGTGTAAGGTAGCGTTGATCTTCGTGGAGATGGCCGAATTCGTAAGCGAGCTGGCCTCCTCGATGTGTCGACATCTGCCCGAGGGGTGAGCCATGTTTGCGCCGCCGGTCGCAAGGGCACAGGCAAAAGCCGGGTCGAGCTCGACTGACGCAATTCAGCAACGACGAAAAATCTCCGTGCCAGTACGACGCCGGGGATGTGGCGAGCGGCACGAGCGAGAAGCCAACCCTGCCTTCGAGCAGGTGCGAATGCCCAATCGAGGGGCCACGTCAGCGATGACATGGGATTTCGCCAAAATCCCTCTGTTCCCGCCCGAGCGATCAACACCACCGCCGATCGCCGCGCCGCAACCACACACGACACAGCCGAAGCTCGCGGTTGGACAAATCGACGATCCGCTGGAGCACGAAGCGGACCGGGTCGCCGACGAAATAATGCAAAAGTCGGCCACCAAACTGTCGGTCAGCGCCTCGCCAGTGCGGGTCAGTCGCAAATGCGCTGCCTGCGAGGAGGATGAGAGTGTGCAGGCGCTGCGGACCAAGCGAGCCGGGCCGCCCATCGCCGCCGACGAAGGGCTCGGCGCTGTTCCCGATGTGCTCCGCTCGCCTGGGCGGCCGCTCGATCCCGCGAGCCAGGCTTATTTTGCGCCGCGCTTCGGCCTGGACTTTTCTCAGGTCCGCATTTACGACGGAGCCGAGGCCGCCGCGTCGGCGCGTGCGATCGGAGCACTTGCCTATACAGTCGGCAGTAACATCGTCTTCGGTAGTGGCCGGTATGCACCGAAGACCGGCGAAGGCACAAAACTGATTGCGCACGAGCTGACACACGTCGTACAGCAGTGCGGCCTTCAACCTTTAGAGGGCAAGTTTGCCGGACGACCCGAAACAACACCAGCGCCACCTGGATTGATTTCGCGGAAGGCCTCTCCCGAAGACGAGAAGCTTAAAAAGGACGCCGTGACGGAGCACGAAAAACAGCAACGTCAGATCGCCACTTTCATAGAAGATGGCCGGAAAATCACCCCGGATCCCAAGAAAGGGCTTCTCGACGGCGATAATCTTTTCCACAATACGATCGAGTTGCTGGACAACGGCAAATTGACCTTGATGATCCTGACTCCTACTCACCACTCGCCAAATCGGCATTTCGACACGCGCGTCAAGTACCCAGTGATTGGAGGAGACTATCCGGCAGATCCCAGCGCCGTCAGCCCCGGAACGGTGTTTGACGATACGGATGCCGCTGGAAAAGTAGAGCCGCCTCCTGACCCTACCGGAACCGTCCCCCCGAAGGTAGAGCATTCCCCCGGCGATACCAAGCCGACACGCGTTGAGCCTCCTCCCGCGAAAACACCGAGTCCGCCAACACCGCCCTTTTCTCCCGGTGATGTCCGCCTATTTACCCGTGGCTTGGACATGACCGAGAGCGGTTTCAAAAACACTTTCGTGCATGAGGGACAACATGTCGCGGATTTGAGCCCTAAAAAGAAGCTTGCGACCAGCTCGCAGGATATATTGGAGGCTTACAAATCCGAGTTTCGGGCGTTTTGGATCCAGCCGCCGCCACCACGGATTGGTGATCTTGCGCCGGCAGCCATTGACAGCCTGCCAGATGCAAAAGGCAAACCAGACAACTCGAACAAAGTCACCATTTCCCACAGTTGTACGATCTGCTCCGCTCCCGATCCTTCGGCCAAGGCAGGTAAGAAAGCTTACGAGAAACACGACACTTTGATGAAGAACCCGCGACAAGAGCAAATCTTTTGGCATTTGATGTCGCATTATCAATCCATGCAATACGATTGTTGTTATGTATTCAATGAAGCATTTCATAAAGCGGTAGATGAATTCGCCTATCCGGCAGGCGTCAACCTGATCAACTCCGACCGATTGCTCAAGTTAAATCTGGAACTGCAGGCCCTGAATTCGTCGATGACGACGTCACAAATCAGTGCCACGCAGTTGGCCCCGCTGCTCGCGGCGCTCGAACCGCTTGACTGGGCTTTCTTAGTGGATCCGAAATTGTCCGCACCTTTGTGGCAGGCGATCCAGACCAAGGCGCCGAGGTTTGTTAACGATGCCGTCAAAGCGTTGGGAAAAAGCGCAGGGCGCAAGCCTGTAACCGCGGATGACGTAAATGCGGCCTTGTCTGGAAAGCTGAGACCGTAAACTCCTGGCGCCGGGATGCGGCTATCTGAAGATACGCGCGCCTGGAAGGCCAAGTTGGGGCCGAAGATGGCTTAATATTGACCGCGGGGTTCGAGGCCGAAGGCGTGCTGACCGTACATCGTGCCGACCGCATCCCAATTGAGGCTGACATGGCGGGCGACGGCATTGACGTCGCGCCAGGCGCGCTGGATCGGATTGCCGAGCAGCAGCCCGGCGCCGCCGGTCGAGGCATTGAGGGCGTCGACCGCCTGCAGGGCGAGCTTGGTCGCATAGGCCTGGTCGCGGCGGGCGTGGATGCGGTCGGCGATGGTGATTTCTTCCCCGGCGCGTAATTTCGCCATCGCGTTGCGCAGATTGGTCATCAGGATCAGCTCGGCGGCTTCGGCCGCGGCCGAGGCCTCGGCGAAGCGCAGCTGGACTGTGGCGAACTCGGCCATCGCCAGCCCACCGCCGGCGAGCGCGCCGCGGGTCTTGCGGCCCGTGGTCATTTCAAGATAGTCGGCAACGGCACCCTTGGCCGCACCGACCGCGGTCGAGGCCAGCATCGAGGCGCCCAGCACCAATAGCGGCAGGCGGTAGAGCGGGTTGCGGTGATGTTCCGCACCCGAGGTGCGGCCGGCTCGGGTGTCGGCAAACCGCAACACGCGATGTTCGGGCACGAAGGCGTCGTGCACGATGATGTTCTTGCTGCCGGTGCCGCATAGGCCATAGACGAACCAATTGTCCTCGATCTCGACCTCGTCTGTCGGCAGCAGGAAGAACGCGCCATCAGAGGACGGGGCGGCTTCCGATGATTTGATCAAAGCGCCGAGCCGGATCCAGCTCGCATGGTCGACGCCGCTGGCGAACGACCATTTGCCGTTCAGCACATAGCCGCCGTCGGTCGTGGTCGCGACGCCAGTCGGGGCAAAACAGGCGCAGCTGAACGGGTCGGCGCCATCACCCCATAATTCGCGCTGGGTTTCGATCGGGTAATGACCGAACGAGATGCCGTTGGAAAGCGCACCGTTGACCGCCCAGCCGGTCGAGGCACAGGCGGCCGAGATCGTCAAGGCGATTTCGAGCGCGACGGTAGGGTCGAACTCGAAGCCGCCGAACTCCTTTGGCCGCGTCGTGCGCAACAGTTCGGCATCGCGAATCTGGGCGATGATGCGCGGGGAAATGGTGCGGTTGTGCTCGGTCTCCTCGGCGAGGGCGCGGATCTCGGGGACCAGATCGCGGGCGCGCCGGATCAGCTCCTCCGGGGTCGGCGGCAGGATGCCGCGGATCGTGGCGCTGGTCATTTTGCTCTCCTCTGGCCCCTCCCGGGGAGGTCAGCATGCGCCGATGGCGAAACCGCGACAACGCGAAAGGGTAGCGGTGGCATAAGGCCTCGCGTCGACGGCAGGAGCACGCTACGATCAAGGTTCGCATTGGACGAAGCAGTCCGAGCCGCGGCACTTAATCGGGAGCTCATGTAAAGATGGCCACGCTCGACGAGATCGTTGCGGCGGCGGCGAAGGTGTTCCGGACCAAGGGCTATCATGCCGCCACGGTGCGCGACATCGCCGACGAGGTCGGCATCCTGAAGGGCAGCCTCTATCATCATTTCGAGAGCAAGGAGGCGTTGCTCTATCTCGTCGTCAAAGAGCCGATCGCGCAAATGTATCGGACGATCGCCGCGATCGCCGATGCGGATTTAGCGCCGACCGAGAAGCTGCGCCGGGCGATTTTGGCGCATTTGGAAGCGTTCGACCGGCATTACCCGCATCTCTTTGTTTATCTGCGCGAGCGCGAGTTGGTGAAGCGCCGGTTTCGCGAGATGATCGGCTTTTCGCCAAAAGATTATGAGGGGTGCTGGCAGCAGATCCTGCGCGATGGGGTCGAGAATGGGGAATTTCGCGCTGAGCTCGATATCCAGGTGACGTCGTATGGGCTGCTGGGGATGCTGAACTGGGCGTACAAATGGTACGATCCGCAGGGTCGCCTGAGCGTTCAACAGGTCGCCGAACAATTCACGTCGCTGGCGCTCGCCGGTCTCGCCGCGGCCAGACCACGCCGCGCGCCGGCCGGCAGTCGCACGACGCCCGGCAGTGTCGAGGCCGGCGCTCGCCGCCGCGCTGCTCGGCTTTGACAAAGCTCGATCGGGAGGATAGGTTTTTCACTACCAAACGCTTGTTTGGTAACCTCGCCCTTGGTTGGTTGCTCTCTGGTGTCTGATAGGAGACGGATCATGCGCAACGCTTACAACGTCATCGATGCCGACGGTCATATCCTCGAGCCGCTCGATCTGTGGGACAAATACATCGACCCGAAATTTCGCGACCGGGCGCCGAAGATCGTCAAGGGCGAGAACGGCAAGGAGCGGCTGGTCATCGAGGAGCACACGGTCGGCAATGCCCAGCTCGGAATCGGCCGGATCGGCGCGGTCGGCGCCCGCCAGGGAGTGGTCGCGGCCGACACGATGGACTACAAGGACGGCAAGCCGGGGGGGTTCGACCCGCACAAGCGCATCCCCGACATGGATGCCGACGGCATCGACGCCGCCTTTCTCTATCCGAGCCTCGGGTTGTTCTCGGGCGCAATCCATGACCCCGAGCTCGCCGCCGCGGTATGCCGCGCGTACAATCGCTGGCTCGCCGATTACTGCAAGCCCTATCCCGACCGGCTGTTCGGGGTCGCCATGCTGCCGTTGCAATCGGTTGAGCTGGCGATCAAGGAGATGCAGTTCGCGAAGAAGGAATTGGGCTTCCGCGGCGGCTTTATCCGGCCCAACCCCTACAGCGACAAGATGATCCACGACGAACGTTACGAGCCGTTCTGGCAGGCGGCCGAGGATCTCGATTTCGCGATCGGCTTTCACGAGGGCGCATCGAGCGGCATGCCGACGGTTGGCGTCGACCGCTTCGAGGGCCGCGGCGCCCGCCACATCATCAGCCATACGATGGAAATGATGCTGGCCTGCATGAGCGTGATCTGGGGCGGCGTGTGCGAACGCCATCCGAAAATTCGCATCGCCTTCCTCGAATTGGGCGGGGGCTGGATAGCGCCTTGGCTCGACCGTATGGACCGCCATTTCGACGATCAGGGCTTCAACGATTCCGGCCTGACAATGCGGCCGAGCGAATTGTTCCAGCGCAATTGCTGGATCTCGTTCGAGCCGGTCGAGGGCAGCATCAAGGCGCTGGCCGATTACATCGGGCCGCACAAGATCCTGTGGGCGACCGACTACCCGCACCCGGACGGCTTCTTCCCCGGCGCTCCGAAAATGATCATGGATCGCATGGAAGGTCTCTCGCCCGAGACCAAGCATCAGGTCATGGCGGGCGGCGCCATGGGCTTGTACGGGCTGAACTGAGGCGCGCGGGGCAGCGTCGCCCGTGCCGCGGCGCTGCCCCGGCCGTCTTCGGTAGTGACAACGTGTCGGGAGAAAGAAATGTCGCTCAGACTGGTGGTCTCGATCACCGCCGCGCCCGGCAAAGGCGGGGAACTGGCGCAGGCTTATAGAGGGCGCTGTTTGGAGGTCATGAAGGAACCGGGCTGCGAGCAGTTCGAGGTCTTTCAGAGCGTCGTCAACCCCGACAAGCTCGCATTGCTCGAACGCTGGACCGACCAAGCGGCGCTCGACGTCCACGCCAAGCTCAGCACCACGCGGCCGCCGCTGCCCTCGGGGCTGCGGGTCGGCAATGGCGAGCGCGAGGACTACGAATACCAGCGCACGCGCTGAGGCTCGCCGGGCATCGTCAGGGAGAGGGGGTCATGGGCTGGCTCGACGGGCAGGTAGCACTGGTCACGGGCGGCGGCTCGGGCATCGGAAGGGCTGTTGTCGAACGTTATGTCGAGGAGGGCGCGCGGGTCGCGGTCATGGACCGCGTCCCCGGCCGCGGCGACGAGCTGCGGGCGCGGTTCGGCGATCAGGTGACCGCAATCAGCGGCGATGTGAGCCGGCTCGACGACAACAAGCGTGCGGTCGCGGAAACCGTTGCAGCTTTTGGCCGGCTCGACATCTTTGTCGGCAATGCCGGGTTGCTCGACGGTTTCCTGCGGCTTGCCGACTTGGCGGAAGCCAGCATCGCTGCCGCCTGCGACGAGTTGTTTGCGGTCAACGTCAAGGGCTGCATCCTGGGGGCCAAGGCGACGCTCCACGAACTCGGCAAAAGCAAGGGCTGCATGATTTTTACCGCGTCGGGGGCGGGATTTACCTCCGCTGGCGGCGGCGTGATCTACACCGCCTCAAAGCATGCGGTGGTCGGCATTATCCGGCAATTGGCGGTGGAATTGGGGCCGAATATACGGGTGAACGGCGTCGCTCCCGGCGGGACGATGACCGATCTGCGCAGTGTCGCGGCCTTGCAGCTCGAAGATCGCTCGCAATTCGATCTTCCGGGTGCGGCCGAGCGGATCGCTGCGGGCAACCCGTTGCAACTGGCGCTCGACCCGGCCGACCTCGCCGGCGCTTATGTGTTTCTGGCGTCGCGCGCCAATGCCCGCGGCATTACCGGATCGGTCGTCTCGGTTGACGCCGGATCGACCTTGCGGATGATGCGGCGGGGTTGAGGCAAGAAAGAGTGGTATGGCCGGGCCGAGCCCGGAAATGAGGTGTAGGGACGTGAAACCGCCAGCGAAGCGCGGATCTCAGCGAGAGCCGATCAGGAGACAGGGATGGTGAGGGATCTGAACGGGTTGGTGGACAGCGACAACGGCCTCGTCAGCCGCCGCATTTTTATCGAGCCGGAAATTTACGAGCAGGAGCTGACGCAGATTTTTGCGCGCTGCTGGCTGTATCTGTGCCACGACAGCCAGATCCCGCAGCCGGGTGATTTCTTCACCACCTATATGGGCGAGGACCCGGTGCTGGTCGTGCGTAACAGCGGCGGTCAGGTGCGCGCCTTTTTGAACGTCTGCCGCCACCGCGGCAACCGGCTGTGCCGCGCCGACACCGGCAATGCCGCGACGTTTACCTGCGCCTATCACGGCTGGACCTATCGCAATGACGGGCGGCTGGCCGGGGTGCCATATCTAAAGGAAGCCTACCACGACGAGCTTGACCGCGACCGCTGGGGCCTCGTGCCGGTGGCGCAGCTCGACAATTACAAAGGGCTGTGGTTCGCCACTTTCGACGCCGCCGCGCCGCCGCTGCACGACTATCTGGGCGAGATGAAGTGGTATCTCGACATGTTTTTCGATCGCCGCGAGGGCGGCATCGAGATTATCGGCGGCATGCACAAATGGATCATGCCGTGCAACTGGAAGTTCCCGGCCGAAAACTTTGCCGGCGACGGCTATCACGTGCACTGGAGTCACCTGTCAGCAGTGCAGACCGGCTCGGGCGGGGATTTCCGCACCCGGCCGGACAATGCCGGACGGGCATTGTCGCCGGGTAACGGCCACAGTGCGATGATGACCGGCCCGGACATGCCGGCGGACATGCCGCATCCGGCCGTGCTCGCCTACGAGGAGCAGATCCGCCCGGAGCTGGAGCAGCGACTGGGGCCTCGCATCGGCCGCGGCAATCCGGTCGCTGCCACGGTGTTTCCGAACTTGTCGATCCTGCGCCCGACCTCGCGCACGCTGCGCATCTGGCACCCGCGTGGTCCCGACAAGACCGAATGCTGGGCATTTGTCTATACCGACAAGGCAGCACCGACCGAAGTCAAGGAGGCGATCCGCCTCGCCGGCGCGCGGGTGTTCGGACCTGGCGGTACGTTCGAGCAAGACGACATGGACAATTGGCAGGGCTGCACCCAGACCGGCCGCGGCGTCGTCGCGCGGCGCCATGCGCTGAACTACACGATGGGACTGGGTCGTGAGCGCTTTGAGCCGGATTTCGGAGCCGTCGCCAGCGACTACCGCTACAGCGAGAGCAATCATCGCGGATTTTACCGCCGCTGGGGTGAGCTGATGGGTGGCGGCGACTGGAACCGGCTCGGCGGCGGGTATAATGGGGGTGCCGATGGCAAATGACTACGCCGGTCTCGTCGACGGCGAAGGCGGCCTGCTGAGCCGCCGTATCTTTATCGAGCCGGCGATCTACGAGCAGGAATTGCAGCAAATCTTTGCCCGCTGCTGGCTTTTTCTGTGCCATGAGAGCCAGATCCCCGCGCCCGGCGATTTTCTCACCACCTATATGGGTGAAGATCCCGTGCTGGTGGTGCGCGATACGCAAGGTGAGGTGCACGCCTTTCTGAATGTCTGCCGTCACCGCGGCAACCGACTGTGCCGCGCCGATGCTGGCAATGCCGCCGCCTTCACCTGCGCGTATCACGGCTGGACCTATCGCAATGACGGGCGGCTGGTCGGGGTGCCATATCTAAAGGAAGCCTACCACAACGAACTGGATCGGGAACGCTGGGGACTCGTATCGGTGGCTCAGCTCGACAATTACAAGGGGCTGTACTTCGCCACCTTCGACGATCAGGCGCCGCCATTGCGCGACTATCTCGGCGAGATGGCGTGGTATCTCGACACGTTCGTCGACCGGCGGGACGGCGGGATCGAAATCGTCGCGACCCATAAATGGGTCATGCCGTGCAACTGGAAGTTCCCGGCTGAGAATTTCGGCGGTGACGCCTATCACGTGTCATGGAGCCATCTGTCCGCGATGAAGATCGGCTTCAGCGTCGGATCGACCGCCAGCCCGTCCCACGGCAATCGGATGGTGTCGCCCGGCAATGGCCACGTCCTGATCTGCATCAATCCAGACAATTTCGGCGACGCGCCGATGGCGGCGATCCAGGCCTACGAGCGCGAGATCCGGCCCGAAGTCAACCGGCGGCTCGGCCCGCGTGCGACGCTGACCAACCCGATCGTCGGCACCGTGTTCCCGAATTTCTCGCTGCTGCGCGGCACCTCACGCACATTCCGCGTGTGGCAGCCGCGGGGGCCGGGCAAGACCGAGGTGTGGTCATATGTGTTTGTCGACAAAGCGGCACCGCGCGAGGTCAAGGAAGCCTTCCGGCTCGCCGGCGTTCGCGGCTTCAGCCCGTCAGGCACGTTTGAGCAGGACGACATGGACAACTGGCAGGAATGCACCCAGACCTGTCGTGGTGTCGCCTCTCGACGTATGCCGGTGAACAATCAAATGGGTCTCGGGCACGATCGCTTCGATCCGGCGCTCGGCGCCTGGGCGAGCGATTCCGGCTTTAGCGAGAGCAACCATCGCCAGTTCTACGGGCGCTGGGCCCAGCTGATGAGGGCGGAAAGCTGGGCCGACGTGCCGCGCACCAACGGATGGGCGGGGGCCGGGCATGCCGGGCATGAATGAAGACGTCACCCCTGAGGTTAAGCAGTTCCTCTATCGTGAGGCGCGGCTGTTGGACGAGCGGCGCTTCCACGAGTGGCTGGAGCTGTTGACGGACGACGTCCATTATTGGATGGGCTCGCGAAGCAACCGCTATCCGAGGACCAGCAAGGCGATTGCGATCCTTGATCCCGACCGTTACGTCGAGGACGATCTGACCAAGGCGGATGAACTGGCGATCCTTGACGAGGACAAGGCGAGCCTCACCAGCCGCGTCGCGCGGCTGGACACGGGCATGGCTTGGGCCGAGGACCCGCCGTCGCGCACGCGCCATCTGATCACCAATATCGAGGTGGAACCTGGCGATGCGGCAGCGGAGGTCAAAGTCTATTCGAATTTCATGGTCTATCGGAGCCGAGCCGAGACCGAACAAGATTTCTATGTCGGCGCCAGACTGGATGTTCTGCGGCGGGTCGCCGGCGCCTGGAAGATCGCGGGCCGCAAGATCACTCTCGACCAGAACGTGCTGCTCGCCAAAAACGTCAGCATCTTCTTCTGACCGAAATCGTGGCGCGGGCGCTCCGGCAGCGACGACGCGCGGTAACCGCTATCCGCCCGGAGCGATCCGGCCCGCTGCGCATCGGACCGAGGCGATCGCAGCGGCGAATTAACGAAATTTTAACCGGCTTCTGTTGCCATCGACTTAAAAGCAGGCAATAACTTTACGTAGCATCAGCGTGGATTTCGGGCCATTGCCCTATCAGGGTAAGGCGACCCACAGTCGCTGCGAATTACGGTTCTCCCGATGTCGTAGGCTGCGAGCACCTTGATCAACGATTACACCGCGAGCCGCGCGACAGCGCACAGGCTTGCCGGTCCGGTTTAAGGATCGACGATGCGACCATGGACAATCGTCTTGTCGAGCGCGACTGCCGCGATCGCCGCCGCGGCCGCGATGGCTTGGCCTGCGCTGTCGCTGACACCCCCCGCCGCCATCGCAACGGCCTTGATTCCGCTGATGCCGACGCTGGTGGTAACGGCGCTCGCTGTCTATGCGCTCTGCGCGATCGTGCTTGCGGCCGGCAATCTGGTTGTCCTCAGCCTCTGGCTGCGACGCCAACTGGCTCCCAGCCCGGCGCATCAAGGCGCGGCTCGCCCCGATTGGGCGGCCTTCGCCGACAGTGGGCTGCGGCGGCTGGCCCCGCCATCGGCTAACCCCCAGCCGCCCTCGGCCAGACCGGATGGCGTGGTCGTGCTGCAAGGCCGGTTTCATCCAGGGGAAGCACGAAAAGAAGTGGCGCGGCTTTACTATATCTGGGCGGCGCGCACCCATTTCTTTAGCGCATTGATCGCACTCGCTTGTGCGGTGTCATTGGGCTCGGCGCAGCAACACGGGCTGTTGCCGATTGTCACCGGACTTATCCCAACCGTTCCAGCAGGATTGATCCTGGTCGGGCTGATTCTGCTCGCCGCCCTCGCCCGACTCGCCGTCGACGTTACGATCGACCCTTTGATCGAGGCGATCTCCGGGTTCCCGACCGAGTCGATGGACGTCTCGCTCCTCCGCCGCGCGGTGGAACTGCTCGAAGCTGCCCCGACGCCGCGCCGGGATCGCGATCTTGGTGACCCTGCCTCGATCTCGCAGATTCCCGATCGGCTGGTCAGCGCCCTCGAAGAGGGACATCGCGCGTTGTCCAATGCCATCGAGCGCCTATCGGCGACGACCGACGGGCTCGCATCCACCACCCAGTCTTCGATCGAAACCCTCGAAAGCACGTTTCGCTTGGCCGAACAGCGGCAGCCGGCGGCTATGCCGGCAATGGCCGACACAGCCGAGTTATCGCAACTTCGGCAGGCGATGGTGGCCCTGACCGCGACGCTGGAGCGCGTCCCGACAGGACCCGCCACCAGCAGAGATATGGCGCCCGGCAGCGATCTCGCCACTCGGCGCAGAGAGGCTCAGCCTGATCTCGCCGACCAGCTGAAACAGCTGCTGCAGGAGATCGGAACCGTCCCGTAACAGCGCCCGGCTGTATTGTCGAGGGCCGCCGGCTGCGGCGGCGCGATCAGCTGTGCTTGAGCTCGGCGAGCAGCTTTTCGGCCTGGACCTTGTCGGCAAAAGCGGCTCCAGAGCCGAGCAGCTTTTCGAGCATGGCCTGCGCGTCGGCGCCGCGGCCGGTCCGGCTAAGGGCGACAGCGAGATGATATTGGATCGCCGGGTCGGCGGGGGCTGACACGCTGGCAGCGGTAAGATAGGTCACCGCCTTATCACCGTCGCCTTGGGCCAGCAAAATCCATCCCAAGGTGTCGTCGATCTGGGCCGTGCTGGGTGCGGCGGCTACCGCCCGTTCCGCCAGCGACCGCGCCTTTGTCAGATCGCCTTTCTGCTGATAGAGCCAGGCCAGATTGTTGAGCCACGCCGGATCGTCCGGTCGGGCATCAAGGAGTTTGGTATATTCGGCAATCGCGGCGTTGTAGTTTTTCGCATCGAGATAAATCGACGCCAAGGCAGCGCGGAGCGCATAGTCTTTCGGCGCGGCCCTGAGGCGATCGTTCAGCAATGCCTCGGCCTTGTCCGCAGCGCCGTCGTGGCTGTAAACCTCGGCAAGGCCCGCCGTGAGGCCGTCGTCAGCCGGCTTCGCCACGAGGGCTCTTTCGAGCAACGTGGCTGCTTCCTTGCGGCTTCCGGCCTTATCGAGCAGCTCCGCTGACACCAGATCATAAGAGGTGTTGCCTGGATCGGCCTTGGCAAACTCGCGAGCTTTTGCCAAAGCTGCTTCGATGCCGCCGATATCGCCTTCGACCCGGATCAGTTCACCCTTGAGGACGACGTTTTGCGGCGCATGGTTGAGAGCCGCCTGCAACACCGAGCGCATCTCGGGAAAATCTTTCGCTGTGTGCAAGACGTCGAGATAGCGCGCCAAGATCTGCGGAGAATTCGGCGCTAGTTCGTAAGCGTGCTTGTAGGTCGCGATCGCACCCTGCGTATCCCTTGCTGCAAGCTGGACCTGTGCTTGTGCCTCGAGGACATCGACGTTCGACGGAAACTTAGCTGACAACTCGGCCGCTGCCGCCGACGCGTTTTTCCAGTCCTGGCGCATAGCGTAGAGGTTGATAAGCCTGATCCCGGGCCTCGGATCGTTAGGCGCGGCGCTGCGCGCGCGGGCGATATCGTCCAGCGCTTCGGGCCACCGCTTTTGTACGATTGCGACATCGGCCATGCCGAGGAGCCCCGTCACGTCGTTCGGCTTTTGAGCTAGCAGATCGCTGTACACCTTTTTCGCATCGGCGGCGCGGCCGGTACCCAGATATAGCGGGCCAAGGACCGAGCGGACGGCGTCGTCTTTTGGATCCGCCGTCAATCTGGCGTTCAGCACCGCCTCAGCTTTAGCGAAATTTCCAGTGCGCATATAGAGGCGGGCGAGGGCGATCGTCAGCGCATCATCAGCCGGATGGGCGGTAACTGCTTTGGCAAGCAGGGCTACCCCGTCGCCGTACCGCCCCGAATTTTGATAGAGCTGAGCCGACATCAAAGCGAGAGCGTCACTGTTCGGATCGTCCTTGGCAAAGCTGTTTGCTTGCGAGATTGCAGCGTCCACGCCGTCGAGCGCGGCGGTCACCCGGACCAGCTCGACTTTCAGCGACTCATTCTTGGGATCCTTGGCGATTGCATCCTGCAGCACGCCACGCGCCTCAGCGTAATACTTTGCTGAATTGAGCAAGGTCAGGTAACGCGACAATATCGGCAGCGAATTCGGCGCCAGCTCGTGCGCGCGTTTATAGCTGGAGATCGCGCCATCCGTGTCGCCGGCCGCGAACTGGGCCCCTGCCTGCGCGTCCAGCACGTCGGCATTGGAGGGGAATTGGGCGCTCAGTGCGCTCGCCATCGACTTAGCGTTTGCCCAATCCTGCCGCAGCTCGTAAGCGCGCACCAGCGTGAGCCCGGGTGTCGGGTCGTTCGGGGCGGCGGTGCGGGCGCGGTTGATCAAATTGGTTGCCTCCGGCCATTTTTTGTCGGCGATGGCGATGTTCGCCAAGCCGAGCAGGGCGCCCTCGTCATCCGGGTTTTTGGCGAGAGCGTCGGTGTAGACCTTCTTGGCCTGGTCGGCTTTTCCGGTCGCAAGATAGAGTTGCGCCAAGTCGCGTCTGGCGGGCGAGAAGTCGGGCTGACTGGTCAGCGCGCCTTGGAACGCGGCCTCGGCCGCCGGATAATCGTGCTGCTCGGCTTTGACTGTACCCGCCAGGGTCTGGTAGAGCGCGCTCTTGGGATCGCGCTTAAGCAATGCGGCGGCGGTTTGGGCGGCCTTGTCGACCTGCCCGGCGCGCAGCTGCGTCAGCACCAGGGTAGGGCCCGCGATCACCGCGCCGGACTGGGTGTCGAACACCCGCTCGAGATCGGCCAACCCCTCTTTGCCCTGACCGGCGCCGATCTCCGAGATCGCGACCCGGGTCTTGATCGCCGAGTTTCCCGGATCGAGTGCCGCCGCCTTTTCAAACTGCTGTAGGGCCAGTTCGGGCTTGCCGTTCGCCATATAGGCATTGCCCAGCAACGTCAGCAGCTGGGGGTCCTGGGGCGATTTTTCGACAAACGACTTGAGGTATCCGATTGCCCGTGTCGGAGCGCCCTGCCGCAGAGCGGCAATGGCGGCGAGTCGAGCTGCCCTGGCATCCCCGGGAACTTGAGCGAGGTATAACTCGAGGACGTCTTCCGCCTGGGCAAATTGTCCGAGAGCAAGCTTTGTTAATCCCTGCAGATAGTAACCGGCGGGGAACTTTGGAAAAAACTGCGAAAGACGGTCGAACAGATGGTCGGCCGCCACGTATTTCTGCTGTCTCGTGAGCTCGAATGCGTGCAGGTAATTCGCCATGAAGTTGTCGGGATTGGCTTTGAGGACCGGATTGAGATCGTCGTCCGCGGCTTTGTAATTACCTTCGGCGATGTTGAGGCTGGCGCGGCTCAGAAGCACCCCGACATTCTTGGGGTCGATCTTGAGGGCCGCGTCGAATTGGCTCATCGCCGTCTTGGTGTCGCCATGAGCTCGCGCCAATTCCCCCTTGACTTGGAGCGCCTCGATCGCGCGGGGATCGATGGCGAGCGCCTGGTCGAGCAGCTTGTTCGCTTCGGCCGGGTTGGTCGCCGCCAGCGTTCGCGCCAAGGCGATCTTTGGCGCCGGCGCGCTGGGGTCGAGGCGGACTGCATCGGTCAGCATCGACTCGGCTTTGGCGCGATCGTGGAGGATTCCCGCCGCAATGCCGAGCGCCAATCGCACTTTGCTTTCGAGCGGGGGAGCGCGATCGCCCGGTTTGACCAGATCGGCCAGGTCGGCGAATTTGCCCTGCCGCAGCATCGATTCGAGCAACACCGGAAGATAATCGGCCTCCTTTCCGTTGCGGTCGCGTGCAGCGCGCGCCTCGCGTTCCGCGGAAATGGGATCACCGAGCTGCAAGTAGACGCGCGCCAGTTGGCTGCGCAGCAACGGATCTTGCGGCGATTCCTGGATCGCGTTGCGCAGCTCGATCTCGGCCGCCTTGAGGTTCCCGCTGGCGACAAGATGGTCGGTATTCTTAACCGAGGCCGGCGAATTCGGCCGCACCGGAAGCGGGATTTGCAAAGGCGAGCACGGCGGCGGCAACTGCGACGTAGTGCCATGAGAGACGGCGTCGAGCCTGGGGCATCGGATTTCCTTTCACCCGCCTGCGGCCATCAGGCGTCGAGGCCGAGCTGGTGCTGCTGCATCAAATCGTAGAGCGTGGGTCGGCTTATGCCGAGCAATTTGGCCGCTTTCGACAAATTGGAGCCTGCCTGGGCCAGGGCCAATTGAATGACCTCGCGCTCGGCGCGGCTCCGCGCCGAGCGGATGTCGAGGGATTTTCCCTCGTCTTCGCTGGTCGACAGGTCGAGGTCCGCGGCCGAGACCAGCGCGCCTTCGGTCATCACAACCGCGCGCTTTACGCGGTTTTCAAGTTCGCGCACGTTGCCGGGCCAGTGATGGTCCTTAATCGCTGCGAGCGCCGACGAACTAATGCCGCGGGTGCCGCGCCCGTATTCACCGGCATAGCGGTGTAGGAAGAAGGTTGCCAGGACTACGGCATCGGCCGGCCGTTCGCGCAGCGGTGGAACCCGCAGAGCGACCTCATTGAGCCGATAGAACAGATCTTCGCGAAAGCGGCCTTCAACCAGCATTCGATCGAGGTCCTGGTTTGTTGCGCATACGATCCGCACGTCCACCTGAACCTGCTTGCGGCCGCCGACCCGCTCGACGATCTGATCCTGCAGAAAGCGCAGCAGCTTCACCTGCATAGGCAGCGGCAAATCGCCGATTTCGTCGAGGAACAGCGTGCCGCGATGCGCACTTTCGATCCGGCCGATGGTTTGCCTGACCGCCCCGGTGAAGGCGCCTTTTTCATGCCCGAACAGCTCGCTCTCGAGCAATGTCTCGGGAATTGCCGCGCAATTAATCGGGATAAACGGCGCGTGGGCGCGTGGGCTCAGCTTATGAAGCGCCCGGGCGAGCAACTCTTTTCCAGTGCCGCTTTCGCCCAACAGCAACACCGCTACGTCGGTCGGCGCAAGCTTCTCGATATTACGCAGCACCTGCAGCATTTCGGGGCTTTGAGCGATGATGCCGTCTACCGGCGATGCCGTCGCGGCTTCGTTGAGCCTGCGGTTTTCGGCCTCGAGCTCGAACATTTGCTCAGCGCGACCGACGATCATTCGCAACACGTCGATGTCGATCGGCTTCTGATAAAAATCGTAAGCGCCGAGCGCAATCGCGCGCAGCGCATGCTCGCGGGTTTCGTTGCCGGTGGCGATGATGACCTTGGTTGCCGGAGCGATTTCTCGAATTTCCGTCAATGTCGCCAAACCCTCCGAGGCGCCGTCCGGATCCGGAGGAAGCCCGAGATCGAGAATGGCTACCGGAACCGAGGCCGCCCTGATGATCTCGATCGCTTCGTGGCGGCTCGCGGCCGGGTACACCTTATGGTCGGCAAAAGCCCAGCGAAGCTGGCGCAACAGCCCACTGTCGTCATCGACGATCAGTAACGATTTCGCGGCTGGCCGCATGGTTCTCAGGCCGCGGCGGAGCGGGTCGCCGTCTCGTGGTCGAGGACCACGGGCAAGGCGATGCGCATCGTCGTGCCCGCTCCTGGCTCGGAAATCACCTCGAGGTCGCCTCCTGCCATGCGGATCAGCTCGCGAGTTTGAAAGGCGCCGATCCCGTAGCCGCCCGATTTCGTCGAACGGAACGGCAGGAATAGCTCATCGCGAATGAAGGTTTCGTTCATGCCGGCGCCACGATCGACGACGGCGATGGTGAATTGGCTGCCGAGCCGGCGCGTCGAGATGGTGACCGGGCCGTCCGGCGGTGAGGCGTCGAGTGCGTTT
The DNA here is from genome assembly GCA_963774345.1 of uncultured Alphaproteobacteria bacterium. Taxonomy (GTDB): domain Bacteria; phylum Pseudomonadota; class Alphaproteobacteria; order ATCC43930; family CGMCC-115725; genus AP-15. The sequence goes on along the minus strand of CAVZFB010000049.1, from coordinate 254,719 downwards.
TGGACCAGATGGGTAAGCGCCGAGCGCAGCCGTTCGGGAGCGATCGCAACGGCTGTTCCCGGATCGTCACCACTGGTCTCGACGATCACCGACCCGGATGCGAACTCGCCTGCGACTGCGGCCACGATGGCCTCGGGGTTGGCGAGCGGGGTTGCCCGAGGCGCAGCATTGGCCTTGAGCTGGCTCAGCAGGTTGTTCATGCGCGCCACCGAATCCTCGACGGTCTGCAGCATGTCGCGCTGGAAGTCGGGGTCGTCGATGTAGCGGCGGGCATTAGACACGATCAGACCGAGTTGGCTTGCGAGATTCTTGATGTCGTGCACGACGAAGGCGAACCGCTTGCTGTATTCGGTCAACAGCTCTGTGTCGCGCAAACCTTTGGTCGAGCGCTCTTCGGCGAGATAGCTAGCGGCCTGGCGGCCGGCCGCGCGCAGTAGATCGAACGCCTCCCAATCGAGCCCGACCGGATGGGTCGGACGATCGAGCACGACAAAGCCGACAATTTCGTGGCGATGCGCCAACGGGACGGCCAGCCAAGCCCGAGGCGAGGCGAACAGCCAGGCCTCGCCTGCCGCGTCGGGCGAATGTTCTTGAATCCAACCGCCGTTGCGAAAGCCTGCCACGAACGGGTTGTCGACCGCCACCTTCGCCCCATCGTCGGCGCGAAGCTTCCATGTCGCGGTCGGGCTGTAGCCGGTCCCCGGCGCCAACGACCACAGCATCCCGCTCGGGCTGTCGACGAATTCGGCGAGTGCGCGAATGATCCTGACCTGCAGCTCTTCGGCCTCCCGTGGCGCCGATACCAAGTCGATGAATTTGAGCCACTCAACGCGATAATCGTAGCGATGGGTGAAGAAGTTTCGCGAGATCAGCAATTTCAGCCGCTGCCGGAAGCTTCCCGAAGACAGCACCGTGACCAGCACGACGATGCTGCCGAACAGCATTGCCAGCTGCAGCACCAGACCCCAGTCGCCGCCGAACCCGCGCAGCAGCATTCCGACAATGGCCACGGCCAACAGAAAGCATCCGCTCGCGACCAGGGTGACGGTGTGCAGCACAACTTGCCGGGACACATGAATATCGATCCGCCACTCACGGTTGCGGACCATGGCCAGCGCCAGCAGAGGTGTCATGAACGCCGCGGCGATCGCCCGCCCGAGCGCCAGGCCTGGGTCGATCCGGCCGCGGGTGATGAACACGTCCGAGAAGAAGAACAGCTCGTAGGCGTAAAGCAGGCCCAGAGCCAGGCACACCGGCCATACGTGCCAGCGCCGCGATGAGGCAGTGTTACGCCACAGGTTCTCGATCGTCAGCAGCCCGAAGACGCCGAACCCGACGCGGACCAGCAGCTGTGCGTAGAGGGTCGCGACATCTCCACCGAGAGTCAGCGTCCAGAGGTCGATCGCGATCGCAGCGGCGCAGAAAACCGCCGCCGCGACCAGGTAGCGCCTCCCGACCTCCGAGCCGTCGCCGGCATGTACAGTTACCAGCGCCACCGCGAACAACAACCACGCGGAAAGCCGGACACTATCGAGGAGCGCCGGAACGCCGACCGGAAGGGCCCCCGTCGCCGCCGTCGCCGCCGCCCAAGCGGCCGAAGCCAGGCAGCAGCCGATGATTGCGGCACCGGTTCGACTGGTCCGGCCTCGCAAAACCATCAGCATGATTATCAGGACGAACGCTAGCGCACTTCCTGAATAAACTGTTTCGACGACGGGTCTTGCCAGCTTCGTTGTCCTATCTTGCGCCGTGATTCCAGAATATCACCCGCGCCGTCTGCAGCAATATTAAAAAATCCAAGAAAATGCTTTGATTTTTTACGTAGTACAGGTCGAAAGAAAGCTTACGTCGCGCATCCTCGATCGAGGCGCCATAGGGATAGTTGATCTGCGCCCAACCGGTGATGCCAGGGCGAGCCCAGTGCCGCTCGGCATAGTAGGGAACGGCCTCGGTCAGATTGGCGACAAAAAAGGGGCGCTCCGGGCGCGGCCCGACAAAGCTCATATCGCCGCGCAGGACGTTGAGAATTTGCGGAAGCTCGTCGATGCGCAGCTTACGGATGATCGCCCCGACTCGGGTGACCCGCGGATCGCCTTTCACCGCCCATTTGGGGCTGCCGTCCAGTTCGGCATCCACCCGCATGCTGCGGAATTTGAAGATCGAGAAAACCTTGCCGCGCGATCCGACCCGGTCCTGGCGGTAGAGGATCGGCCCTGAGCTGTCGAGCTTGATCAAGCAGGTGGTCGCCGCCAGCAGCGGCAGCGAGAAAATCAGCAGGGCCAGGCTGACCGCGATGTCGAAGGCGCGTTTCAGCCCCTCGTCGACGATGCCGCAGCGGAAGCCGTCGGAATAAAATAGCCAGCTGGGGCGCAAGGCCTCGAGGTCGACCGTTCTCGTCTCGCGCTCCCAGAAGTCCAGGAAATCGGTCACTCTGATGCCAGCCAGCTTGCAATGCAGCAATTGACGAACGGGCAGGCCTCGGCGGTCGTCGGTCGCGACCACGACTTCGCTGGCGCTAAGGCGGTAGGCGAGATCGGCAAGCGAGTCGGGATCGCCCTGCGACCACCCCGGCGCGTCGGCCCCAACCGCGGCGCGCTCGTCCGGCGTCCGCACAAAAAACACCGGTGTGAAATGCTGATTCTCGCCGGCCTCGACCAATTTGGCAATGCGCGCCGCTTGGGTTCCGTTGCCGAGGACGATGATCCGCCGCTTCAGCAGCCCGCGGCCCAGGGTCACCAGAAAGGTCCCGCGCGTCACCGATATGCAGCCGAGCCAAACCAAGGCTGCCTTCAACGGCAGATTTCCAGTGTCTGGCAGCTGTTCAAACCCTTCGCGCCATAAGGATGCCGAGACCAGGACGAGCATCAGCACCAGCACGAAGGCGACCGCGATCTTGCCGATCAGCAGCCGAAAATCGACAAAAGTCTGTTCCCCATAGAGACCGATGGAAACCATCGCGCCGACCGCCGCGATCGAGAAGCCCGTGGCGAACTGGGCGGGGAAGCTCGCGACGCCAAATATTAACGGCGTATTCTCGTTCGACTGAGACAACATCTGGTAGAGCGCGCCAGTTATCAGCAGAGCGTCCGACGACACCAGCAACACGACCGAAATAGGGACAAAATGTCTGAACAGTCTGAGCTGCATTGCTGATTGGAGATTTCCAATATCGTTAACCGTCGCGAGTCGCGACGGCGCTGCCCATAACCCATGAGTATAGTAGCAGCAAAGAGACCGGCCGTCCAGTAGAACGCGGCAGCAGCACCGCGGATGACGGCGCGGCGGTGTCGACGATCCTCGAGCAGTCGCCGCTCGCCGTCATTGAGCAGCAACGCGGAGCGGAGCAGGATCGCGGCGGGCTCCGGGTCGGAGATACCTGCCGCGGGTCCGCGTACTGGCGAGCGCGTGGCGGCAGTGGTCGAAGATGCTGAATCCGGCCGATCACCGCGCCCACGCTGCCCGGGGCAGATCGAGCGGGTCCGACTGCCGCATTATATCGGCATCGGCCCGGCGCATCGATAATTCACCTGAAGAACCAGGATTGTCGGCTATCATCATGGTCGTACGAGGGAGTAGCGCCGATGTACTTCGACCGACGTCTGTGGGAGCTGACGCGCGGGTTGCGTGGATGGATCGTCTTCGCGATCCTGCTCGGGCTCGTCGCCTCGGTCGTCGGCATCGCCCGCTTTGCGATCCTCGGCGTGCTGTTGTCACACGTCCTCAACGGCGCCGGGTTTCTCGCCGTGGCGATCCCGGCCGTGGGGGTCGCCGCCGCGGTGCTGCTGCGCGGATTTATCGAGCACCACCGCGCGATGGTCTCGCACCGCACCGCGACGCGGGTGCAGGAGACCTTGCGCGGCCGCCTCTATGACAAGATTGCCGAACTCGGGCCGGCCTGGTTCGCCGGCGAGCGCACCGGCGGGGTCATGCTGTCGATCGTCGACGGCGTCGAACAATTGCAGACCTTTTTCGGCCAATACGTGCCGCAATTGTCGATCGCCGTCCTGACGCCGATTGCGATCTTTGTCTTCATCGCGTTCTGGGACGTCCCGGTGGCGACGGTGATGCTGGTCTTTGCCTTAGTAACCCTGCTCGCGCCGACCGTCTTCGTGCATCTCGAGCAGCGTAACAGCCACGGGCGCCAACGGGCCCTCAAAGCTTTCGGCTCAGAGTTTCTCGACGGCGTCCAAGGCCTGCCGACCTTGAAGGCGTTCGGTCAGAGCCGGGCCTTTGGCATGCGGCTCGCCGACAAGGCTCGCGAGCTGTGCGACAGCACCCTGCGCGTGCTGTCGACCGGAGTGATGACCCGCGGCATCACCGATTGCGGGGTGGCGATCGGCGCCGCCGCCGCACTGGCGCTCGGCGTGTGGCGGGTGTCGCACGGACTGATGAGCATCCAGGCATTGTTGATCGTGCTGATGGCCGGAACCGAAGTGTTCCGACCACTGCGCGACCTGCGCACGGTGCTGCATCAAGGGATGGTCGGGCAGTCGGCCGCGGCCGGCATCAACGCATTGTTGGCCGCCGAGCCGCTGGTGCAGCCGCACCCGCCGAATTTCCAGACGGTCGTTCCGCTAATGCCCACGATCGCTTTCGAAGATGTTCATTTCGCCTATCCCGGCGGCCGCGGCGCGGCCCATGACGGGCTCTCATTTACCGTCGCCGCCGGCGAGAAAATCGGCATCGTCGGGCCAAGCGGATCGGGAAAATCCTCGGTCGCGCGCCTGTTGCTACGCCTGTTCGACCCGCAACAAGGGACAGTGCTGATCGGCGGGCGCGATCTGAAGACGCTCGATCCCGAGGCGGTACGTCGGATGATCGCCGTCGTTCATCAGGACACCTATCTGTTCCATGGCACCGTCGAAGAGAATCTGCGGCTCGGCAAGCCCGACGCCGGTCGCGAGGAACTGGAAGCCGCCGCCCGCGACGCCAACGCTCACGAGTTCATCTCGGCTCTGCCGCAGGGCTATCAGACGATGATCGGCGAGCGCGGAGTCATGCTGTCGGGAGGACAGCGCCAGCGGCTGGCGATCGCCCGCGCCCTGTTGCGCGACGCGCCGATTCTGATCCTCGACGAGGCATTGTCCTCGGTCGACGCCGAAAACGAAGCAGTGATCCAGCAGGCCCTCGACCAGCTTTCGGCCGGGCGCACAACCTTGATCCTGGCGCATCGGCTGTCGAGCGTGATCGGGACCGACCGCATCCTCGTCCTCGATAAGGGCCGCGTCGTCGAATCCGGCCGGCATGCCGAGCTGATCCGTCGCGACGGTCCCTATCGCCGGCTGATGGGTGCTCAGGCCGAAGAGCGCGAGGACGATACCGCCTTGATCGAGGACAGCCTCGCGCCGGGCGCGCCCGGCGAGCGCGAGCAGATCGAAATGGCTGCCGCGACGGCGCCGGACGCGGTCGAGGCCGCGTCCGTGGGCTGGGTGGCGACGCTCGGTACCCTGGTCGAGATCATCAAGCCGTGGCGGCGACGGTTCGCGATCGTCGTCGGCTCGGGCATCGCGCGCGTGGCCGCCTTTATCGGCGTCGGCATCATCGGCGCGCTCGCCGTAGCCGCGGTTAAGACCGCATCGCCCTTTGGTTACCTCTTGATATTACTGGCCGTCGCCGCGCCGCTGGCCGGGCTGCTCCATTGGCTCGAATCCTGGCTCGCGCACGACATCGCCTATCGCCTGCTGGCGGAAATGCGGATCGCGCTGTTCGCCAAGCTCGATGCCCTGGCGCCGGCCTATTTGATGCGCCGACGCTCGGGCGATCTGATCGCGCTCGCCAGCCAGGATGTCGAAACCGTCGAATATTTCTTCGCCCACACCGTGGCGCCGGCGCTGGTGGCGGTGCTCGTGCCCTCCACCGTGCTGATCTTTCTGGCCGTTGCCGCCTGGCCGATCGCCCTCGCTTTGCTGCCGTTCGTGCTGTTCGCGGCGCTGGCGCCGGTGGTGACCCGGGCGCGGATTGATCGCCTCGGCGGCACGGCGCGGGACGCGCTCGGGCTTCTGGGCGCGTACGTGACCGAGACGATCCAGGGTCTCAACGATCTGGTCGCGTTTCAGGCGGTTGCCGGCCGGCGCCGCGGCTTTATGGAGCTGGTGCGCGGCTATCAGAAGATCCGTCTCGAGCTGCTTGGCGATTTGTCGGCCCAGACCGCCCGGCTCGAAACCGTGACCGGGCTCGGCGGGCTCGCGGTCGCGGTCGTCGGCGCGCGGCTCGCCGCGGAGCATCATCTCGCCCCAACAATGCTGCCGCTGCTGATCCTGCTATCTTTGTCGTCGTTTCTGCCGATCTCGGAGATCGCCCAGGTCAGCCGCCAGCTGGCCGACACGATCGCATCGACGCGCCGGCTCTATGCCGTGCATCGCGAGCGACCCGCAGTCATCGATGGCCCGCTGCGCCCGCCCGAGCCCGAAGGCGGCTCGGCGATCCGCTTCGAGGGGGCGAGCTTTACCTATCCGGGCGCGCGGCGCGCGGCGCTGACCGACATCCGGCTGAATGTGCCGGCAGGCGCGACATTGGCGCTTGTCGGACCCTCGGGCGCCGGCAAGACCACGATCGCCAATTTGTTGCTGCGCTTCTGGGACCCAAGCGCCGGGCGGATTTTGATCGACGGCGTCGATCTGCGCGAGTTCGAGCTCGACCATCTGCGCCGCCGGGTCTCCTTGGTCTCGCAGGACACCTATCTGTTCAACGACACTTTGCGCGCTAATGTGGCGCTGGCCCGGCCCGAGGCCGACGAGGCGGCGATCCGCCGCGCGCTCGACCAGGCCGCCCTCGCCGAGTTTGTCGAGAGCCTGCCCGAGGGGCTCAACACCCCGGTCGGCGAGCGCGGCGTCCAGCTCTCGGGCGGCCAGCGCCAGCGGGTGGCGATCGCTCGCGCCTTTCTAAAGAACGCGCCAACCCTGGTGCTCGACGAGGCGACCTCGCATCTCGACGCGGTGAGCGAGACGCAGGTGCGCGGCGCGCTCGACGTGCTGATGCGCGACCGCACGACGATCGTCATTGCCCATCGGCTCTCGACCGTGCGCAACGCCGATCTGCTGGCGGTGCTCGACCACGGACGCCTGGTCGAAACCGGCAGCCACGCCGAACTCCTCGCCCGCAACGGCCTCTACGCCCGCCTGATCCGCCGCCAGATCGAAGGCGCTCGTCAGCCGCTTCGCGCGGTCGGGAATTAGACTAGCGCTTCAGTGTTCCTGCAGTCGCGGCATCAGCTCGACGAAATTGCAGGGACGGAAACGATTGTCGAGCTGGTGCACGAGGATGCCTTCCCAAGCGTCGCGGCACGCGCCGGGTGAGCCCGGCAATGCAAATAGATAGGTGCCGCCCGCGACCCCGGCCGTCGCCCGGCTCTGGATCGTCGAAGTCCCGATCTTGTCGTAGCTGAGCCAGCGGAACAGCTCACCAAAGCCGGCGATTTCCTTCTCGTAGACGCTGTGAAAGGCCTCGGGCGTCACGTCGCGCCCGGTGACGCCGGTCCCGCCGGTAGAGATCACGACGTCGATCTGCGGATCGGCGATCCAGGCGCGCAACTGCGCGACGATCGCGTCACGCTCGTCGCGCACGATCCGCCTTGCCACGACATGGTGGCCGGCGCTGGTTGCAAGATCGGCGAGTGTGTCGCCCGAGCGGTCCTGGGCCGCGTCGCGGGTGTCCGAAACCGTCAGCAGCGCGATGTTGACGGGCAGAAAGGATCGGGTGTCATCGAGCCGGCCGGGCATGGCGATCGCTCCCACTGTCGATGCCGTTAGGATATCCCCGCCCGGGTGGCGCGGCTAGCCGGGAGCGGGCTCGGCGCGCAGCAGCTCGTCGAGGCGAGCGCGCAAGGCCAGCAGGTCGCGCCAGGCCTCGCGCTTGCGCTCGGGGGCGCGAAGCAGAAAGGACGGGTGAAACATCGGCAAGGTCGGCACCGGCTGGTCGAGTCCGGGAACGGCGAGGTCGAACCAGCGCCCGCGCAACCGGGTGATGCCGGGGCCGGGCGGGAGCAATGCACGCGCAGCGGTGCCGCCGGCGAGCACCAGCACCTTGGGCCGGACCAGCGCCACATGCCGCAATACAAACGGCACACAGGCTGCGATCTCGTCCGTGGTCGGCGTGCGGTTGCCGGGCGGACGCCAATAGATGACGTTGGTGATCAGCACGCCTTCGCGATCGAGGCCAATCGCCGCCAGCATGCGGTCGAGAAGCTGACCGGCGCGCCCGACAAAGGGGCGCCCGATCCGGTCCTCATCGGCCCCCGGCGCCTCGCCGATGATCATGATCGGTGCGGCCGGGTTGCCGTCGGCAATGACCGTGTTGGTCGCAGTGCGCTTCAATGTGCAGCCGTCGAATCCGGCGATCGCGGCTTCGAGTGCGGCGAGAGTATTGGCCTGCGCCGCCAAAAGCCGCGCCGATTGCGCCGCTTCGCCCAGCGAGTCGGCAAAGGCGGCGGGCGGCGACGCCGCGACCGCGCGCACCGACTGCGGCGCCGCCGCTTCGGGCTCGGTCGGCCGAATAGCGGCGGCGCGCGGCGGCGCGCAGGGCGCCAGCCGGTTCACCGGTTCGTCGCCGATCGTCTCGTCCACCCCCATCTCGACGTACCAGTGCAACAGCGCCAGCGCGGTCTCGGCGCCGCCCGGTTTCGACTTGTCGCTCATCGCCGCAGACTAGCACCGGCAGCGCGGGGCGCAGCGCCGTTTTGACTGCGCGCCTTGACCTCGGCCCGCCGATCGCCTAAATGGGCGCCCTTGCCGGCGCGCGCGAGAATGCGGCGCCGGCCTTTTCGGCCATGGCGATGAAAACCTTTTCCGCAAAACCGTCCGATATCGAGAAAAAGTGGCTATTAGTCGACGCCGAGGGTCTGGTGCTGGGCCGCCTCGCCGCGATCCTCGCCACCCGCTTGCGCGGCAAGCACAAGCCGTCCTACACGCCGCATATGGATTGCGGCGACAACATCATCGTGGTCAACGCCGAAAAGGTCGAGCTGACAGGCAACAAGCGCAAAGACGACATTTTCTACTGGCACACGGGTTACCCGGGCGGCATCAAGGGGCGCAGCAAAGGCGCCATCCTCGACGGCAAGCATCCCGAACGGGTCGTCGAAAAGGCGGTCGAGCGCATGGTGCCGCGCGGCCCGCTCGGACGCCGGATCATGAAGAATTTGCGAGTCTTTGCCGGACCTGAACATCCCCATGCGGCGCAGCAGCCGACGCCGCTCGATGTCGGTGCGATGAACCGCAAGAATGCGAGGGCGTGAGGACGATGGCCGACGACGATCAACCGACCAATCCCCCGGCAGCCCCACCGGTTGGCCAGCCCACCGGACAAAGGGGGTCCGGCCAGACCTTTCAGGGCTTGGCGAGCCTGCGCCAGGCGATCCAAGCGGCGCGGACCGTCCCTTCGGCAGCAGCAGTTCCGGCCGCGGTGGCGCCGGTCGATGTGCAGCCGCGCATCGATGCGCTTGGCCGCTCCTACGCCACCGGCAAGCGCAAAAACGCGGTCGCCCGGGTGTGGATCAAGCCCGGTAACGGGGCGATCAAGGTCAATAATCGGGAGAGCCCCGTCTATTTCGCGCGCCCGGTGCTGCGCATGCTCATCAATCAGCCGTTCGTCGCCACCAACCGGTTCGGTCAATTCGACGTCATCTGCACGGTCAAGGGCGGCGGGCTCTCCGGTCAAGCCGGCGCGGTGCGCCACGGCATCAGCAAGGCCTTGACCTATTACGAGCCGGGCCTACATCCGCTTCTCAAGAGCCAAGGGTTCTTGACCCGCGACAGCCGCGTCGTCGAGCGCAAGAAATACGGCAAGGCCAAAGCCCGCCGCAGCTTCCAGTTCTCCAAGCGCTGATCGACGCGGGCTGGCGACAACCCCTTCTGGGCAGCCTGCTCAGCGGTAGGGAAGGCCGTAATGGCCGAGTTCCGCCGGCTCAGATCGCCGCGCACTGCCGGCGCATGAGGGAAATGCCGAAATAGAAGGCAGCGGCGATTGCCGCGGCGACCCCGGCGCGCTTATGTTCGCATTATCACGAAACCGGTCAAAGGTACGAGAATGGCGAGCGAGTCAATCGCCACCCCGCGAATCATCAAGGGCGGCGAGGTTCACGCCTTGGGGCTGGTTTCAGCGGCCCACTTCGTCTCTCATTTTCAGTCGCTGGTGCTGCCGCCGCTGTTTCCGCTGCTGCGGGCGCGCTGGGGTGTGGGTTTTATCGAACTGGGCTTGGCGCTGACCGTCTACGCGATCGCGTCGGTGGCGGCACAATTGCCGATGGGCTATCTCGCCGACCGTTTCGGCTCGCGCAAGCTGCTGATCGCGGCGCTGTGCCTCGGCGGCTTGGCGCTCGCCTCGGTCGGCGTCGTCGACCGCTATGCCTGGCTCTTGGTCGCGGCCGGAGTAGCGGGCATCGCCAACGCCGTCTACCACCCGGCCGATTATACGATCCTGTCGGCGAGGATCACGCCGGCGCGTATCGGCCGCGCCTTTTCCATCCACACCTTCTCCGGCATGCTCGGGAACGCGGTGGCGCCGCTGACGATGCTGGTGCTCGCGCCGACGGTGGGTTTGCGGGGAGCGCTGATCGTCGCCGGGATGGTCGGCCCGCTGGTCGCCATCCCGCTGATTTGTGCGCGCATGGTCGAAGGGGATGCGCTCGCGAAACGGGCGGAAGGCTCGCGCCGGAAGGCGTCGAAACCGGGCCGAACCGGAACCATCTTTACCCCGGCGATCCTGGGCCTAATGGTCTTTTTCGCCCTGCTCAGCCTGTCGAGCAGCGGCATCACGAATTTTTCAGTCCCGGCGTTGATGGGCGCATTTCACCTGCCGTTCGGGGCAGCCAATCTGGCATTGACCGCCTATCTGACGGCGAGCGCGTTCGGCGTGCTGGGCGGCGGGTTCGTTGCCGACATGACGCGCCGCCACGGCGAAGTCGCCGCGATCGGCTTCGGGGTGAACGCGGCACTGGTTTTGCTGATCGGCACGATCGGCCTCGGTTCGACCTTGCTGGTATTGATCATGGGCCTAGCCGGATTTTTGTCGGGCATGATCATGCCGTCGCGGGACATGCTGGTGCGCGCGGCAGCACCCGCCGGCGCCATGGGGCGGGCCTTTGGCGTTGTCACGATCGGCCTCAGCGTTGGCGGCATGATCGGGCCGATGCTGTTCGGCTGGATCATGGACCACGGGGCACCGCGCTGGATCTTCGGCGCCAGCGCCGTGTTCATGCTGCTGACCGTGGCCGCGGCCTTGATTGGTGACCGGCGTTCGTCCGGCAGCCGAGCCGCCGTGGTTCGATCCACGGGTTCGGCGTGACCGTGCTCCGCCCCCGCGACTGCTGATGCGCGGCGAAATCCCGCTGTCGCAGGGTCTGAGCCAAATCGAGGGGACGCCTCCGCCCCGGCCGAGCGAAAACCTTGGCGATCTGCCCCTGGACCAGGAAGGCAAACGCGATCTCGTCCGTACAATCCTCGCGATTCTGTTTGTCACCGGGCTGATCGCGGCCTCGGTTTGGATAGTTTGGCCGTTTCTGCCGGCGACAATCTGGGCGACGACCCTGGTGGTCGCAACCTGGCCGCTGATGCTGCGAGTGCAGCAGCAGCTGTGGCACCGCCGCTGGCTCGCCGTGGTGGTCATGACCACGGCCCTGCTGCTGGTCTTTGTTGCGCCGTTCTGGCTCGCGATCGCAACGATCTCGCAAAACTTCGAGCGAATCGTCAGCTGGGTGAACGCCGTCACGTCATTCAAATTGCCGTCCCCGCCCTTATGGCTCGAGGATATTCCTCTGTTCGGCGAACAACTGATTTCGCTGTGGCATCGGTTAGAGGCGAGCGGCATCACTGACTTGATGGCCAAAGCCGCCCCTTATGCCGGCAGTGCGGCCGGCTGGTTCGTCGGCGCCTTGGGCGGGTTCGGCATCGTCGTCGTGCAGTTCGTCCTGACCGTCGTCATCGCCGCGGTCCTGTATGCCGGGGGCGAGCGCGCGGCGGGGATCGTCCAGTTGTTCGGCCATCGGCTCGCCGGCGAGCGGGGTCGGCAATCGGTATTGCTGGCAGGTCAGGCGATCCGCGGGGTAGCGCTGGGCGTGGTCGTAACCGCATTGCTGCAATCAGTACTGGGCGGGATCGGCTTGGCGATTGCCGGGGTACCGTTCGCAACCGTGCTTACCGCCGTCATGTTCATGATGTGCATCGCCCAGCTCGGACCTGGCTTGGTGCTGATCCCGGCGGTGGTATGGCAGTATTGGACCGGTGGGCCCGGCTGGGGGACGTTCCTGCTGGTATGGTCCCTTATCGTCGTCAGCCTCGACAACATCGTGCGCCCGATGCTGATCCGGAAAGGTGCGCACCTGCCAATGATCCTGCTGTTGGCTGGGGTGATCGGCGGCTTGATCGCCTTTGGCCTGGTCGGCATCTTCCTCGGCCCGGTCGTGCTCGCGGTCGCTTACACCCTACTGCAGGCGTGGATGGAAGAGGACCCGATCGCGCATCTCGACGACGCGCCCGGCTGACCCGATCGCCGGCTCGGAGCGAGCGGTCGTTTAGGCGACTTTGGCGGAGTATCCAACCGGCCGCCGCGCAAGCACCAGCTTTTGCGCCGAGCGGCCAAAGAAATGATAGCCCGATCCGCCTTCGGCCAAGAGGTCGAGGAACGCATCGGCGTCGGTGATCTTGACACAGCCCAAAGCATCGGCACCGCGGGCGAGAAAGGCGTCCGGCAGCATCCCGACCGTTGGCCCGACGATCGTGACCCGGGTCTCGGGCCGGACCAGCGCCAGCAGATCTTCGAGGGTATTGTTGACCAGGGTCGCGCCAGTGATCAGCACGACATCGGCCTCGGGCACGATCTCCGCAGCCTGGTCGGCCGGCCGGAAGAACGGCAGCTCATCGGCTTTTAAGGTGGCCGAGTCCTGCTCCAATACGAGAAAGGCCTGGCCCCGCCGCTTCAGCTCCTTGAGGAACGGGACGAAAGCCCCGACCACCACGACCTTGTCGCTCTTGCGGATTTCGGTCGCGTCAAAGGCATCGACCCCGGGGCGCAGCTCGACATCGGGGTGGGGGCGGCGTTGCCAGCAGCGATCGGCCAGCGCGTTGACGGTAGCAATCCCGACCGCGCGGCGAATGCCGTGGCCGGATAGCGCTTCGCGCGCCAGGTCGGCGGCGCGTCGGCCGGCGAGCTTGCCGGGGAACGGCATCGCCATCGCCGAGCTCGGACAGCACACCGCCTCGGGGATCGTCTTGATCGGCGTGGCGCAGCTGCCGGCGCTGCCGTTCGTCAGCTTGACCCCGGTGAAAAACAACCCGACGACGACGCGCTCGACGATGATCTCCTTGAGTTCGGGGCCGAGGATCGCGCCAATCGCCGTGATGGTTTCGCCGAGGATAGTTTTGCTATCGCTGTACATTGACGCGTCCGCTCTTCATGCTGGCATCGCCATAGAATAAGTAGGCCTCGCATCCCGGCAAAGGATCTCGGCAGCGAGCGGAGCGGCCCCGACGATGGATGGAACCGCCGCTACCGCCGGAGCCATTTTACGGAGCGTTGTAGCAGTATTTTTTGAGCGTGGCCATCATCGGTGAATCGGGCGATGGCGACGTCGTGAAGTCCGTCATAAACGCGACAAAGGCTGTTAACTCAGTGTCCTGCGCCGACTTGCGACGCTTGTTGATCGCAATGCCCCCTTGAGTAAGGGGGTTGTAATTATTCACGATCGTTCCAGGCTTAGAACCGCCTTCAATAGAGAAATACGCTAAAGCGCTTTTTCCTTGCGTCGGATAAGTCCCGTTGGAACAGATTGCTGACATCGCGACAAAACCCACCGGGACGTCGTTATTCAACACCGCGTTGAGAGCCGCCGTTATATTCTGGTAACATGGCTGCTTGACGAGAGAGTTTCCCGGCCCGTTCGTGCTACTCGTGCAAAGGGGCGGCGTAAGATTATACCTGCCGGTCAAAACTGTCTGAGCTGCCACTCCATAAGGCGCAAGGCTTGGATCGGCGATCCCCACCGGTTGCTGCCTGGGGTCGGTCGGATCATACCCGCAGCTACCGCCAGTATCACAGGAGACATCCAGCGTGTTGCTCAAGAACGCAAGCACGCCCGTGGCGTAATTAAAAAGGTATAATGGCGGCGTGAAAGAAAATAGCGAATTATTGGAAGACCCAAAAGAAGGGCTGTTGAAAGAGAAGCCGGGTGAATTGTAAGGGGAGACCAGCTTAAAGTTATTTAGAAATAAGCTTAGTGGGGTCTCGGTGTCTGCCGCCAAAAATAGGTCTACATTTTTCTTGTTGCCGTTAATTATATTAGCTGCAAGTGTTGCTGTGGCGCCGATGTCAGTCACCGTAACAGTCCAGTTAGGGTTTGCAGCTTGAAATGCATTAATGATATCCGTAATTGCGCTATTAGGAGGATTAGATGACGGGTCGCCGTAAAAATTCGATGCCACGGCGAGGTTGATATTTGTTGTTTTTCCGCTAGGCGGGTAATTTGAGTTACCCGCATCAGCCGCGAGTGAAGACACCATAAAAATAGCCGCAGCTGCGGCGCCCAGCATCAGTTGCTTCGCATGGCTGCTCAACATGGCTGGTTTCCCTCCTTCATCGAATTTTCGCGGATTCCGGCGCGCACCATCATTGGAGGCCCCCTATTGATTGGAGCTCGCGATTGAGCTGCCGGCCCGCACTCGCCGGCCGCGACGGTTTTTATAACAGCCGTTATGTTCAATAAAATATATTGCCCTGTCAACCGGGTCTGCGCCGCCGCCTTTCATCTCCCTTGCATGGCAGGCCCGCTCGGGGCACGTGTAGGTCCGCTTCAGCGAGCGCCTGCAGGACGGCGCGTCACCGTCTCGCCTGACCCGCCACCCGAAGTTTGTTGTGTCCAAGGGCCGTGTTACTGACAATGGGATGGTGGATATCCACGCCATCTCTGATCGCCGAATTTATTGACAGGAGAATTTGATGAAGCTCAGCGCCCGCAATCAGCTCAAGGGCAAGATCGTCGGGGTGACTAAGGGTCAGACGACAGCGCATGTCCGCATCGATATCGGGGCCGGGGTGATTGTCACCTCGTCGATCACCAACGAGGCGGTCGACGATCTCGGCCTCAAAGTTGGTGATGACGCGTTTGCGGTGATCAAGGCGTCGGATGTGATGGTCGCCAAGTGAGGCGACGCAGCCTCCTCGGCCTCGGCGCCCTCGCCGCGCTGACTTGGCCGTCGTGGCGCGCTGCGGCGAAACCCTTCACCGACTCGGCCGGTCGACAGGTCGACATCCCGGGTCCGGTGCGCCGGGTCTTTCCGGCCGGGCCGCCGGCTTCGGTTACTCTGTTTACGGTCGCGCCCGAGAAGATGCTGGGCTGGACCCGGGCGCCGAGCGAGGCGGCGCGACCCTTCATCCCCAAGCGCTATGCCGAGTTGCCCGAACTCGGCCGGCTCACCGGTCGCGGCAACACGGTCAATCTCGAAAATGTCGTCAAGCTCGCGCCTGATCTGGTGCTCGATGTCGGCAATACGACCGAAACCTATGTTTCGCTCGCCAATCGGGTGCAGGCGCAGACGCATATTCCGGATGTGCTGATCGCGGGCCACCTTGCCCAGACGCCCCAGACCTTGCGAATTCTTGGCGGGTTGCTCGAGGTTCAGCAACGCGCCGACACGCTCGCCCTCTATGCCGAGGCGGTGCTGAGCCGGGTGCAAACGCAGATCGCAAAAATTCCGCCGGCCGAGCGGCCCGGCCTTTACATCGCACGCGGTCCCCATGGCTTGGAAAGCGCTGTCGTCGGCTCGATCGGCAGCGAGCTCGTCGATCTGATCGGCGCGCGCAATGTTGTCGGCAAAGAGGCGGGGCCGCACACGATCGTCGATGTTTCGCCGGAGCAGATCCTGGCGTGGCAACCGGAGGTGATCCTGACCATCGACCGGCGCTTTCATGCCGCGATCCGCACCGACCCGGTCTGGCGTCAGCTCAAGGCGGTGCAGGCGGGGCGTGTCCATTTCGTCCCCGACCTGCCGTTCTCGTGGCTCGACGATCCGCCGGCGCCCAATCGGCTGATCGGCCTCTCATGGCTCGGTAAGCTGCTCTATCCTGCGTCTTTTCCACAGGACATCCGTGCCGAGGCGCGCCGTTTTTATGCGCTCTTCTATCAGCAGGAACCGAGCGAGGCGCAGCTCGACGGCCTTTTTGCCGAACCCTCGGCGTGAGGTTCGGGCAGCTTCCCGCTATCGCGCGGTCGCCGCTGGGGCGTTTTTAGGCCTGCTCGCGCTGGTCGCGATCGCGATCTCGGTCGGACCCTATCCGGTGGCGCCCGGCGATCTCGTGAGATTACTGATCGCCAAGGCCGGGGGCCACGCCCGGCCGCTGCCGGCCGTCGTCGAAACCGTCATTCTGCAAATTCGCCTGCCGCGGGTGTTGGCGGCATTGGCGGTCGGCGCGGCGCTCGCCGCCTCGGGTGCGGCATACCAATCGCTGTTACGCAACCCGCTGGTCTCCCCCGACATTCTCGGCGTCTCGTCGGGCGCTGCGTTCGGGGCCGTGATCGGGATCTTCCTATCCTTGCCGGTGGTGGCGATCGAGGCTGCCTCGTTTGTCGGCGGGTTGGCGGCAGTGCTGATCGTCTACGCCATTGCGGCGGCGATCCGCGGGCGTGACGCGGTGCTGGTGCTGGTCCTCGCCGGCGTCGTCATCGGCGCGTTGTTTGGCGCCGGCATCGGATTGCTGAAATATCTCGCCGACCCCTACAACCAGCTGCCCGCGATCACCTTTTGGCTGCTGGGCAGCCTGGCGGCGACCAATCCCGGCGATCTGACAGCGCTGCTGCCGGCGCTAGCGATCGGGTTGGCGCCGCTCGGCCTGCTGCGCTGGCGCATCGATGCGATGACATTGGGCGAGGAGGAGGCCACGGCTCTCGGCATCGACACCCGCGTGCTGCGCATCGTCGTCATCGCGGCGGCGACGTTGATGACCTCGGCCGCTGTTGCGGCGAGCGGCATCATCGGCTGGGTCGGGCTGGTCGTGCCGCATCTGGCGCGGCTTGTCGTCGGCCCTTCCTTTACCCGGCTGCTGCCGGTCAGCGTCCTGTTTGGCGCCGCTTATCTGCTCGCCGTCGATACGCTGGCGCGCAGCTTGGGCACTGTGGAGCTGCCGCTCGGGGTGCTGACCGCGGCGCTGGGCACGCCGGTGTTTCTGTGGGTCCTCGCCTTCAGCCGGCGCCCGGCATGGTAATGAGCGCGCCACGCCTGTCGGTCGAGGACCTGAGTTACGGTTATCGCAGGCATATCGTCGGGCATCATGTCAGTTTTGCGGTCGGCGCCGGCGAGGTGCTGTGCGTGCTCGGGCGCAACGGCGAAGGCAAGTCGAGCTTGTTCAAGACCGTGCTCGGTCTGCTGCCGCCCCTCGCCGGCACGGTTCGCGTTGATGGCCAATCGATCTCGGGCTGGAACGCCCGCCGCCGGGCGCTAAGCTTAGGCTATGTCCCGCAGAGCGGGGCTGGCGGCTTTCCGTTTACCGTGCGCGAGATCGTGCTGATGGGGCGCACCGCACATCGCGGCTCGTTCTCGGCGCCGTCGAGCGCCGATCGGGACGCCGCCGACGAGGCGATTGCGACGCTCGGGATCGACCATCTTGCCGAGCGTGAATGGCTGCGGGTTAGCGGCGGCGAACGGCAGCTCGCGCTGGTCGCCCGCGCCTTGGCTCAGGAGCCGCGAATCCTGGTCCTCGACGAACCAACTGCGAGCCTCGATTTCGGCAACCAGCTGCGGGTTCTCGATGCGGTGCGCCGCCTCGCCGAGAAGCGCGCACTGTCGGTGTTGTTGTCCACCCATCACCCCGAGCAAGCTTTCAGTTGCGCCGATAGGGTCGCGGTCCTGGCCGACGGCAAATTGCTGCGGCTCGGCAGCCCGACCGAAACCATCACCGCCGAGACGCTGCGCGCCTGCTACTCAGTCGATGTCGCAGTGCTGCCGGTTGCCGATGGCCGCTACCGCGTCTGCGTGCCGCGCCCCTATCTCGCCTGACGAGAAAGCTGAAATCTTTAGGCCCCGCGTCACCGTTCTGTGATGTGCGGGCAATTACTCCGCTGCCTATAATGCCGGGCGTACCAATCCCGGGAGATAATGATGAGAGCAAACCTGGGCTGCCGTGCTGCGGCCCTGCTGACCATGATGATATCGAGTCTCGCGGCAGCGGGTGCTGCGACCGCGGCGCAGACCCTGCATTTCGCGGTCGGGCCTTTCCAACCGACCGCGACCGACACCAAGAAGGCGTATGAGCCATTCTTCGCCTTCATCGCGAAGGCGCTCGGCGCCGACTACGACGTGCAGGTCTCCAGCGACTGGGCGGGCATCGCGACCGCGCTCGCCAATGACCAGGCCGACATCGCCTGGATGGGGCCCTGGGGATATGTGCTCGCCAACCACGCCGGCGGCGCGCAGGCGATCGCGATGGTCAAATACGACGGCAAGCCGGTTTATCACGCGATCATCGTCAGCAAGCCGAGCCTCGACATCAAGCATTGGCCGCAAGATGCCAAAGGCATGAGCATCTCCCTTGCGGATGTGGGATCGACCTCCGGCTGGCTGATCCCGACCTATTGGTTCAAGTCACAAGGAATCGACCCAAAGACTTTCTTCAAGTACCGGGACGGCTCCACTCACCCGGCGAATGAGCTGGCAGTGATCAATGGTCAAGTCGATCTCGCGACCGATTACGACCGCAACCGCAACAGCATGATCGAGAAGGGCCGTATTCCAGCAGATGCGACCAAGATCGTGTGGATTTCGGACCCGCTGCCGAATGATGCGCTCGCGGTCCGCAAGGGGCTGGACCCAGCCCTCGTCGCCAAGCTGCAGCAGCTGGTGCTCGCCATCAGTCCCGAACAGGCAAAGTTGTTCATGCCCGCCCACTACACTGGGTGGGTCCCCGCGAACAATGGCGATTACAAGATGATCGAGCATGCCGGCTTGGCGGTCGGCGCGCTGAAAGCCGCCAACTGATCGGTTTCCCCCGGGTCGTCCGCATCGTTGAGGACGGCCGGCCCCGCTACGTCGAGCCGGCACGGAGCTGGCTCGCCGGCGGGCGGCTGCGCTTTGCTGCTGCACTTCTGGTGTTTGCGGCGTTTTACGCGGTCTGCCTGCATTATGCCGAGATCGACCTCGGGCGGTTGTGGATCGGCCTGCCAAAGCTCGTTCACTGGACTGCGCACGCATGGCCGCCGGATCTGAGCGAACTTGATCTCCTGCTGTTCCGGGCAGCGCAGACGGTGGCGATGGCGACAATCGGCACCAGCCTCGCTGTTGTTATCGCGGCCCCGCTTTGCCTGCTGGCGGCGCGCAACGTCATGCCGGCGGGCTTCGTGTATTATCCGGCGCGTTGGCCGCTGAACCTCTTGAGGGGCGTCGACAGCTTTGTCTTCGCCCTGCTCTTTGTCGCGGCGGTGGGGCTAGGTCCGTTCGCCGGCGTCCTCGGCATCGGCCTTCATTCGGCGGGCAGCGTCTCCAAACTCTGGTCCGAGGCGATCGAGACGATCGAGCCCGGCCCGCTCGAAGCCGTCGCGATGACCGGCGCCGGGCGCCTCAAGGTAGTGTTTCACGCTCTGTTGCCCGACGTGCTGCCGGCGCTGCTATCGACCAGCCTTTACATCTGGGAATTCAACATTCGGTCCTCGACCGTGCTCGGGCTGGTGGGCGCCGGGGGTATCGGACAGGACCTCAAGAACGCGGTCGATCTGCTGGATTTCCCCACCGTCGCGACGATCATCATGATCATCCTGGCCATGGTGACGGCGATCGATCAAGTCAGCGGCTGGTTGCGCTGGAGGCTGGTCTGACCGCTCCGACGATCCGGGCCGAAGGGCTCGGAAAGCGCTATGACGGCAAGCCGGTGCTCAACGAGATCCGCTTTACCGTGACGGCCGGCGAAGTGGTCGCGATCCTCGGGCCGAGCGGGGCAGGCAAGACGACATTGTTCCGCTGCCTCGCTCGGCTGGTCGAAGCCGACCAAGGAGAGATCTACCTGCTCGAGCATTCGATCAGCGGAATGCGGTCGGGCGAGCTGCGCCGCGCCCGCCGCGACATCGGCCTGGTGTTCCAGCAGCACAACCTGATCCGCCGCCGCTCGGCACTCGACAATGTGCTGGCCGGCCGGCTCGGTCACGTCCCACTGTGGCGAGTGATGGCCAGGCGCTTCGGGCAGACTGACCGGCAGCGGGCGTTTGCGGCGCTGGACCGGGTGGATCTGCTCGAATTTGCCGAACGTCGTGCCGACCGGCTGTCCGGCGGCCAGCAGCAGCGCGTCGCGATTGCCCGGGTGCTCGCCCAGGAGAGCCTGGTGATCCTGGCAGACGAACCGGTCGCTAGCCTCGACCCAGCCTCGGCTGTGTCAGTTCTCTCGCTGTTACGCGACATCGCGCATGAGCGCGGCATCACGGTGCTTTGCAGCCTGCATCAGGTGGACCTGGTCCCGGACTTCGCCGATCGGGTCCTCGGTCTGCATGCCGGGCGGCTGATCGCCGATCGAGCAGTCGAAAACTTCCGTATTGCGTCGAACGACGAGATTTATGCTCGGCCGGAGCGCGACCGGTAGCCGCGCCCCATAGGCCCGGGCCTCGGTCGGTTATTCTGCGGCGAGCCGACGCGGTTCTTCGATGTCGAGTTCGGCGAGGATCTTTGGCGGCGACATCGGCAGATCGCGCAGCCGGGCGCCGGTCGCGGCATGGATCGCGTTGGCGACCGCCGCCATCGGCGGAACGATCGGCACCTCGCCGACGCCGCGAACGCCGAACGGATGGCGCGGGTTCGGCACCTCGACAAGGACCGCATCGATCATCGGCATGTCGGAGGCGACCGGGCAGCGGTAGTCGAGAAACCCGGGGTTCTCCAGGCGGCCTAACTTGTCGTAGATGTATTCCTCGTTGAGCGCCCAACCGATGCCCTGAGTCACACCGCCCTGGATCTGGCCTTCGACATAGGCCGGGTGGATCGCCCGGCCGACATCCTGCGCCGCGGTGTAGCGCAACACGGTGACATGACCGGTCTCCGGATCGACTTCGACATCGCAGACATGCGTCGCGAAAGCGGGACCGGCGCCTTGCGCGTTGACCGATACCTCGGCGCCGATCGGCCCGCCGGTGCGCGCCGCCTTGATAGCGATCTCGGCCAGGGGCAGCGGATCGAAGCTGCCGGCATTGGCGCCGGCCGGCACCGCGCAGCCATCTCGCCAATCGACCGCGTCGGGGCTGATGTCCCAGATCATCGCGGCACGCCGTTTCAGCTGGTCGATGACCTTCTCGGCGGCCTGCACGGTGGCCATGCCGGTGGCAAAGGTCACGCGGCTGCCGCCGGTCACATGGGTGAAGCCAATCGAGGCGGTGTCGGCGACGATCGGCTTTACTCGTTCGATCGGAAGGCCAAGGGTTTCCGCCGCCATCATCGCCATCGAGGCGCGCGATCCGCCGATGTCCGGGCTGCCCGAGGCGACGCTGACCGAGCCATCCTCGTTGACATGCACCTGCGCGCTCGAACTCGCCGCCGACATTGAACCAGAAGCCGCAGGCGATGCCGCGACCCTGGTTGGGGCCCAGCGGGATCTGGTAGTTCGGATGCTTCCTGACCGCCGTCAGGGTATCGAGGTAGCCGATATTGGTCCAGGTTGGGCCGTGCACCGCCTTGGTGCCCTCCTTGGCCGCGTTCTTCTCGCGCAACGCCAGCGGATCGATGCGCAGCTCACGAGCCAGCTCGTCGATGCAGCTTTCGACGCCGAAGGATGAGATCGGCGCCCCCGGTGCGCGGTAGGCCGCCACCTTCGGCCGGTTCGAGACGACGTCATAGCCGGTGATCTGCACGTTCGGCAGATCGTGCATGGCAAAGGCGCACATGCAGCCCGGCTGAACCGGCGAACCCGCGAAGGCGCCGGCTTGATATTTCAACACCAGCTCAGCGGCGACGATCGTGCCGTCGCGCTTGGCTCCAAGCTTGACCTCGATGACCCCACCCGAGGTCGGCCCGGTAGCACGGAACACCTCCTCGCGGTTCATCACCATCTTGACCGCCCGCCCGCTCTTGCGGGACAGCGCCAATGCCACCGGTTCAAGATAGACCAGCGTCTTGCCGCCGAACCCGCCGCCGATCTCGGCCGGGGTGACGCGGATATTGGCGATATCGATGCCGAGCAGCTTGGCGCAATAAGCGCGGATCATGAACTGGCCCTGGCTTGACGCCCATATCTGCACCTGCCCGTCGGAGGCGGCCGAGACGACGCAAGCGTGCGGCTCGATATAGGCCTGATGCACCGGCTTGGTCGTATAGCGCCGCTCGACGATGATGTCGGCCAGGCGGAAGCCGGCTTCCGCGTCGCCTTTTGCAAAGGTCACCCGTTTGGCGATGTTCGAGGGCTTTTCCGGCTTGGGCTCGACGCCCTGGGTGAAGAGATCGTCATGCAACAGCTGTGCATCCGTCGCCATCGCCGCCTCGACATCGATGACGTGCGGCAGCACCTCGTACTCGACCTCAATCAGCTCGATCGCTTCGGCTGCGATGGTCGGCGAGAGGGCGGCCACCGCGGCCACCGCGTGGCCTTCGTAAAGCGCTTTGTCCCGGGCCATGATATTGCGCGACAGGTCGCGAAAGTTCATCGGCCCTTCGCCGACAAAGGCCTCTTCCGAGGTGATCTCCGGAAAGTCGGCTGCGGTCACCACCTCCTTGACCCCGGCCAACGCCAAGGCCTTGTCGGCGTTGATCCGGAGAATGCGGGCATGTGCATGAGGGCTGCGTTTGACCTTACCGTAAAGCATGCCGGGCACTGTCCGGTCGGCCCCGAAATTGGCGCGGCCGGTGACCTTCTCGACCCCGTCGGGGCGAATGGGCCGGGTGCCGACAATCTTTAATTCCTTCTCGTTGGCAGCTGATGTCACAGGGTCCTCCGATCGGCCGCGATTTGCGATGATCGGAGAGCTTACCATCGAAATATCACCTGGGATATAACGAAAACCGCGGTCCCCTCCCGTGGGTCCGTGCTGCGTTCGGCCGAACGCCTACGCGGCCAAATGCAAGAGCGCGAACAGCAGGGACATCAACACCACAATTACCCCGGTGACGACGACCAGTAGGTCGGCAAACAAGCGCCGCATCGGCAACACCCTAAGCAAAGCTGTAGCGCTCGGAATGATATTTCGACAGCGGCACCCGCATCTGCCCAAGCGCCCGTTCGATCGCGTCCATCATCACGTTCGGCCCGCAGATAAAATACTCATGGGAGGCGTAGGGGGCTGGGAGATGGCGCTTGAACAAGTCAGCGGTAATAAAGCCCCGCTCTCCGGTCCAGACGGCCGGCGGATTTGCCAGCACGTGGACGACCGTCAGGTTGAGACGCGCTTGCAGCGCCTCCAGCTCTTCCCGGAAGGTGATCGAATCCCAGTCCCTGCTGCCGTAAAGCAGAGTCACGGGCCGTCGGTCCCCGCGGTCCGCGAGCGTGCGGATCATGCTCATCATCGGGGTGACGCCGATTCCCCCCGCGATCAGCACATGCATGTCCGCCGGATTGCCGATTGTGAAGGCACCGTAAGGTCCGTCGAGATAAATCCGCTGCCCTTGCGACACCTTGGGGATCGCACTCGTGAAGTCGCCCAGATTCCTGATCGTCATCTCAACGCGGCCGTCCGCCGCTTCGGCGCTGGACGAGAACGAAAACGGGTGTCCGGTGATCTTGAAGGGGCTCCCCCATAGGGTCAGCCAGCCGAACTGACCGGGGGTGAAGCGGAACCCCGGATGGCCGTCCGGCCGCATCACCAACGTCGAGGTGTCACCGCGCTCCCCGCGCACTTCCGCGACCCGGTATGGCCGGCGGAGCATGAACAGCGGCTTTACGATGCGGACGTAGAGCAGCAGCCCGATCCAGAAGATCGTCAACCCGATCCACAGCGCGCGCTTCCACGGGTCGACCAGGTAGACGCCCGATCCCACCATGTGCGCGATCCCGGCCGCGATGGCGACAACCGCGAGAATGATATGAGAAAGGTGCCACGCCTCGTAGCCGATCTTCAGCCTCACCCGCCATAGCGCCGCCACCACCAGCGCGAGCAGCGCAACGATCGACACGATTGCGAAACGCGCGCTCCACGGCGCCTGGAGCATGTTGAGCGGCGCGAGCATTTGCGGCCGGCCAGCCGTCAGGACGACCGCGTGGGTCACGATCAAGCCCACCGCGATCAACGAGATCTGGCGATGGAAGTGATAGATGACATCCTCGCCCCAGGGCTTGGTCACGTGGCGGAAACGCGCCGTGAGCCCGATTTGCAGGCCCATCATCGCCAAGCCGGAGTAGCCAAGCGCAACCGCGAACTCGGTCCAGAAGTCGCGCGCGGGCGGCCACGTCCCCGCCAGCAAAGCGAACAAGGGGGCGAGAATGAACAGAAGATAAACCGCGATCCAAATCGTACCGTGCACCGCATAGCTGAGGCGCATGAATCCTATCCTCCCCAATGCGCCCCGCCGCCGGCGAAACGAGGACGCAGCGAGTAGGTACTATACGTGCGATATCTACGACGGAAGCGACGATGATGATCGGCGGTCCGAACCGAAACGGGGCCCGCATGGAGGCGTCTCGAACGTCGCAGTTGCTGGTTTTTTCTGGCTACTCGATTTGCCGCTCGGCATAGTTGGGACAGACGGCGCGCCACGATGCTGACGAGGAGATCGTGTCGGATCCACTGATCGCATATTGCGGTCCCGCGGCGGTCCCGGACGATTTGTGGGTACGCTGGAATTTCGATCCGCTGCTGATCGCGGCGCTCGCGGCCTTGGCTTTGGCGGTCGGTCGCGGCCGTTCGTCGAACGCCAGTGCAGGGTGCGGCGCGATCGCGCTGATGGCCGTCGTCTTCGTCTCACCGCTCTGCGCGCTGTCATCGGCGCTGTTCTCGGCGCGAGTATTCCATCATGTCATTTTGGTCGCCGCCGTCGCGCCGCTGCTGGCATTGGCGTTTCCGCTGCGACGAACAGGCTCGCCGCCGCTCTCGCTGCTCGTCGCCGCGCATGCGGTCATCCTTTGGCTCTGGCATGCGCCGGGCCCCTATGGTTGGGGTCTCGCCACCGTGCCGGCCTATTGGCTGATGCAAGGTTCGCTGCTGGGGAGCGGTTGGCTCATGTGGTGGGCGATCCTGGCGGAGCGGGCCCGGCCCGGCCCGGCGCTGGTCGCGCTGCTGGCGACGGTCGGGCAGATGGGTCTTCTCGGGGCGCTGATCGTCTTCGCATCCCGGCCGCTCTACGCGGTGCATTTCGCGAGCACATTACCCTGGGGATTCTCTCCGCTCGCCGACCAGCAACTCGCCGGGCTGCTGATGTGGGTGCCGGCAATGCTGCCTTATGTCGGCGTGGGCCTCTGGCTCGCCTGGTCGAGCCTGCGGCCGGCGGCGCCGGTCCGCTGACCCTCTTCCTCAAATTCGTTCATCTCGCGGGGATCTCGATCTGGTCGGCCGGGCTGATTGTTCTGCCGCTCATGTTCCGGCAGCGCGGGGCGCTCGACCCGGGCTGGGAACTGGACCGGCTGCACCGGATGACGCGTTTCGTCTACGTCGAGATAGCCTCGCCCGCCGCCGTCGTCGCCATCGGCAGCGGCACCGCGCTGATCTTTCTCCAGGCCACGTTTCAGGAATGGTTCTCCACAAAGCTGGTCCTTGTCGGGGCGATGGCGATGCTGCATGTCGTCGCCGGCCTCGTGCTGGGGCGGCTCTTTCTGGCGGATGGCCGCTTTGGCCGGGTTTCCTGTGTCGCGCTGTCCAGCGCCTATATCGTGCTGATCACGGCAATCATCTGGATTGTACTCGCCAAGCCGCACATCGACTCCAACCGGTTTGCCACGGATCTGTTCAGGCCCGGGGCGCTTGGTCAGTTCTTCGGCGCTACCAAAATACCGACGCCATGATCGAAGACGAGCTTGCCCCCGTGCCAGCCGGCGAAGGCCGTCATCACCGCGGCCAGGCCAGACAATGCGAGGCCGTGCGGCAAGATCGACTGGGGATCGGTCAGCCGCAGACCCCAGCTGGCCCCCACAATCGCGACCAAGGTCATCGCCGCGACGGCGTGCGACCAGCTCGCCTCCAGGACGCGGATGCCGCGCACGAGCAGGAGTTCCGCCGTGCCGGCGGTGCTGGCCGCAACGCCGGTCCAGAACGCGATGCCGGACGACCAGATGCCGACCCGTACCCAGAACGGATCGCCCGACCACCAATAGAAAACATCGACGCCGAGAGTCGCGAGCACGAACGCGATCGGGAAATGCACCATCATCACGTGGATCGGATGACCGACCACGGCGACCGCCGATCCGACATCGAGCCGGCGCAGCTCCAGCAGAACCGGACTTTCGCGCGGGACCGCCGGATCGTCTTTCGTCGCCATGATCCTCGACCTCCCCGCCCTTCGGGCGGGATTCGTAACCTCTCGCGTCACCCCGTTCAACTCGGATCGACCATGGCGCTGGGCGGCTGCGGCGGGCCGCTGTCGGCGCTCTCTACCTCCGGGCCGTCGGCGGACGCGATCGCGACACTGTGGTGGGTGATGCTGGCGGGCTCGGCGGCCATCTTCGCGCTTGTCCTCGGCCTCTTCGTGCTGGTGGTCGGGCGGCCCGGCTGGGGCTCGAGCGTGTCGGGCGCGCGCTGGATCGTGCTTGGTGGCCTCGTCCTGCCGGGCGTGGTGCTAACGCCGCTCGTTGCCTATGCGCTGATCACCGGCCAGCGGCTTCTGCCGTTGCCGGAGCCCGCCCGGCAGCGAATCGAAGCCGAGGGCCGGCAATGGAGCTGGACGTTCCGCTATCCCGGCGAAGGCGGGGTGCAGACCGTGAATGTCCTGCACCTGCCCGCGGGCATCTCTGTCGACATCATTGTCAGCAGCCGCGACGTCATCCACTCATTCTGGATTCCGCGCTTTGGCGGCAAGATCGACGCGGTGCCCGGGCATGTGAACGTCCTGCGCATCCAGGCCGATGAATCGGGCCGTTACGAGGGACAGTGCTCCGAATTCTGCGGCATCGGCCACGCCCTGATGCGGTTCGCCGTGATCGTCCATCCGGCAAAGGACTTTTCTGCGGCACTCGCCCGGGCCGCCGCGTCGTCGCCCGCGTCGTCGAAGGCGAAAGAATGAGCGCATCCAGCGATCGGCCGCCGCAGGGAAACCCCGCGCTGCGGCTGCATCGGCAACTCGCCGCGATCTGGGGGACCGGGCCGGGACTGCAGCGCCTCGCCGCGGTCAATCACTCCGTCATCGGGCTGCGCTTCATGACCACGGCGTTCGTCTTCTTCGCGATCGGCGGCGTTCTTGGCATGTTGACCCGCGTCCAGCTCGCAACGCCCTTTGCGGCCTTTATGACGCCGGAGACCTACAACCAGGTCTTCACCGTGCACGGGTCGGTGATGCTGTTTCTGTTCGCCATCCCCCTTGTGGAGGGCGTGGCGGCCTATCTGACACCGAAGATCCTTGGCACACGCGACCTCGCGTTCCCGCGGCTGACGGCCTATGGCTACTGGTGCTACCTGTTCGGCGGCACGATCCTGACCGGCGCGCTGCTCGCCGGCGTGGCGCCGGATACCGGCTGGTTCATGTACACGCCTCTCAGTTCCAACGTCTACACGCCGGGCGTGAACGCGGATGTCTGGCTGCTTGGCGTGACTTTCGTCGAGATCTCGGCGCTGACGCTGGCGGTGGAAATCATCGTCTCTATTCTCAAAATTCGCGCGCCGGGCATGTCGCTCGACCGGATGCCGATCTTCGGCTGGTACATGCTGATCACCGCGCTGATGATGGTGGCGGCGTTCCCCCCGCTGATCCTCGGTTCGATTTTGCTCGAGGTCGAGCGGGCCTTCCATCTGCCATTTTTTGACCCGACACGGGGCGGCGATCCGCTGCTGTGGCAGCACCTGTTCTGGCTGTTCGGCCACCCGGATGTCTACATCATCTTCCTGCCGATGGCCGGCGTTCTGTCCACCATCATCCCGGTTCTTGCAGGCGAGCCGCTCGTCGGCTACCGGGCAATCGTGGTCGCGATCATCGCCCTCGCCTTCGTGAGCTTTGGCATCTGGGTGCACCACATGTTCACGGTAGGCATTCCGCACCTCGCGCTCGCCTTCTTCTCCGCGAGTTCGGCGATCGTCGCGGTACCGACGGCCGTCCAGGTCTTCGCCTGGCTGGCCACGCTGGCGCGAGGCAGGCCGGCCTGGAACGTGCCAATGCTGTACGTGTTCGGCTTCTTCTTCATCTTCGCGATCGGCGGGTTGACCGGTGTGATGCTGGCCATGGTGCCGTTCGACTGGCAGGCGCATGACACCTACTTCGTCGTCGCCCACATGCACTACGTCGTGGCCGGGGCGCTCGCCTTTCCGATGCTGGCGGCGCTCTATTACTGGCTGCCGCTGCTGACCGGACGCATGGCGACGCATCAGCTATCGATACCCGCCTTCTGGCTGGTCTTCGTCGGCTTCAATCTGACCTTCTTTATGATGCACCTGACCGGACTGCGCGGCATGCCGCGGCGAATCTACACCTATTCGGGAGATGAAGGCTGGAACTGGCTCAACCTGCTATCCTCGGTGGGCGGGTTCATCATGACCATCGGCTTCGCACTGGTGGTGATCGATCTTCTCACGCAACTTCGCTATGGGCGTCGCGCGCGCCGCGACCCCTGGAAAGCGCAGTCGCTGGAGTGGGCCATGCCGATTCCCCCGACGCCGTATAATTTCGCCTCGATCGCGCATGTCGGGGCCGGACCCGACCGTACCGCTCCCGAGGGACTCGCGCCATCTTTGGCGCGAGGCGACGGATATCTCGGGTTCGTGCGCAACGGGTGGCAGGAGACGCTGGGCGTGCATATGACGTCCGGGGCGCCCGAGCAGCTCATCGTGCTGTCGCGCTCGTCCTACCTGCCACTATACACGGCGCTCGCCACGGGGGTGGCGGTGTTGGCGATGCTTTTCCGGTTCTATTTTTTTGCTCTGGCCGCGGCGCTGGCGGTCGCCGGGCTTTTCTTGCTGGCAGGGCATAGCGCCGGGCTGAACCGGGACTACGGCCCGCTGCCGGTCGGCCGCGGCGTCAGCGTGGCGCCGCATACTGAACTGGCCGGTTCGCCGCCGTGGTGGGCGCTTATCTTTACGTTGATCGCCGATGGTACGCTGTTCACGTCCCTGCTGTTCGGGACGCTCTATCTGTGGATCTCCGCTCCGAACTGGCCGCCGGCGCAGATATTCAGACCCAATCTCGGGCTCGCTGTCGCGGCCGTCGCGGCCGTCGTCGTCGGCGCGACGGCGGCCCGCGGATCGCTGCGATCGATCAGCGCCGGCGGCATGGCGCGCGGCTGGATTGGCCTCGCCGCCCTAGGGCTTGTCGCTGCGATCGCCATGGTCGTTGGGCTGATCGGCGGCATCGTCCCGCATCCGACCGAGCATGCCCTGGGTGCAACCGCAGCGGCGCTATTGGCCTATGTCGCGTTTCATGCCGGTATCGGGCTGCTCTTCCTGCTCAGCAATCTGCTGCGCCTCGAGGCTGGCTTTCTGTCGTCCCGGCGGTTGACGGATCTCCGCCTGACGCGGCTCTGGCTCGACTACACGGTCGTGACCGGGGTGATCGCGCTCGGCCTGGTGTCAGCACTGCCCGCCCTCGTGAGGAGCCTCGGAACATAACCGCGCGCACAGATCCCATGCCGCCCGGATATCTCTGGTGGCTCGCCGCCGGGTTCCTCGTCTGGTGCAGCGCGCTTGTCGTTGTCTACGCGGTCCACGCCATCGGCTGCACCTTTGCCTGGTCGGCGGGTCCGCTGCGGCTTGGCCTTGCCCTGGTGCTCTTCGCGCATCTGGCCGTGCTCGGCTGGATGTGGCGCCGTCTCGGTAGCGCCGACCCGAGCGGCGATTTCGGCCAGACCGGCGCATTCTTCCGCATGGCGGCCCTTTGGGCGACCATCGCCGCGTTCGCCACCACAATCTTTACCCTTGGCGCGACGACGCTGATTACCGTATGCGTGTGAACACGAATTTTCCGCCGCGCCGCGCCGGGCCTCTCAAATCGTCCAAATCAAGGCGTCAGACCAGCTGAGCTGCCAGTCTGAAGGGATCCCGTCTCCGTTCGGAGATTTTCTGTTAGTCGGCCATCGAGAACGGTTAGCGCGTCGACACGGCCCGATGCAGCGCCGCGAGGCGATGACAATAGGTGTGCGCGTCATGCACCAAGTCGTGGCCCGCGTCGGTAATCCGGCGACGTTCAGCCGGGTCGCAAAATTGTTCGATCGCGGCCGGGGCATTGCCGAGATCGGCATCGAGCGCGATGTAATGCCGGTTTGCCTCGAGGATGCCGTTGTAGCGTCCGCATACCAGGATTTGACAAGTGCCGGTCGCCGCCGCCTCGAAGTGCCGGGACGAGATGCACTTCGAATAGGCCGGACAACGCGGCCGGCCGGTGAAAAACCGCGCCGCTATCTCAGAAAAATCGGCCTCGCTCGAATCGAGAGCCTCATGATGAATCTGGGATGACGCTAAGACCGCCTTGAGCCCAGCCTTGAGACCGTAAGGCAGATGGCGGGCGGCAGCGTGCAGCCGGCCGTCTGCCCTGATCCGCGGGGCTTTCGACCGTGCACGCAGGAAGTCGCGGATGGCGAGGACAGTGTGATCGTCGCGCTCCAGATACCAGGTCCCCGCCTCGGTCCCGATCGTGCCGCGGCATTCGTTCAAAAAGGCGGCCCAGCCAGAGCGGTCGAGGCGCCCGTTATTGGCGATGTCGACCCGCAGCCCGGTCGCCGGGCCAATCTTCGCGAACACGTCGTAGACCCGATTACGCGTGTCGTCACCAAGATAAACCGGATAGCGGAACGAGCGGCTGCCGATGTCGATCGCACGCCCCTCATCCGGTTTCATGCGGCGAAAGATTTTCTCGTTGGCAGCATGTGGCACGGCCAGCACAGCGGCAGCGCAATCGCCATAGAGATATTGCCCAGCTTCGAGCGGCAGTTGGGTGGCGGCAAAATCGGCGCCGACATCGCGCAAAAACCAGCGCTTTTCGCCGAGTCGGATCCATGGCAGGTTATATTCGTTGCCAACGAACACCAAGAGCCGCCCGCGGCGCGCCTTTAATGGCCCGCGCAACGGGTTGATGTACTGCATTGTATCGGCCGTGCAAGCGTGCAGTACGACGACGAGTTCGGCGTCGCGAACCGCAGGAATCGCGGCGCGGCGCTCGGAGCGGCGAAACAGGTTGAAGGACGTCACCGAGAAGTGCGGCGAGGCTTCGAAGGACTCTAGCCAATCCTCATAATAGGAGGCACGGACCCCATAATGGAGCGTCAAAACGACGGTGCGGATGCGGCTTTCGCTCGGCATTCGAGATAACCGACGATTATGGCGAGGGCCTTCTCCGCGGCATGACCGTCGCCGTAGGATGCGATGTCGCGGCGCGGCGCGTAGTCCGGCCCCTGCCAGAGCCTATTCCAGCCCGCTGCCACGG
Source organism: uncultured Alphaproteobacteria bacterium (assembly GCA_963774345.1). Taxonomy (GTDB): domain Bacteria; phylum Pseudomonadota; class Alphaproteobacteria; order ATCC43930; family CGMCC-115725; genus AP-15. Next base: position 223,289 of record CAVZFB010000049.1, on the reverse strand, counting down.
TCTCGACCCATTCGGTTTCGCCGCGCAAGGTGACACAGGGCACGCGATGAAAATAGGCTTCCTTCTGCAGCCCGCCGGAGTCGGTATAGATCGCAATTGCCGATTGCAGGAGCCGATGCATGTCGAAATAACCGAGGGGATCGCAGAGCAGAAGCGATCCGGTCCCAATGTGCCATTCGGCGATCCGGCGCCGAGTGCGCGGATGCAATGGCAGCGCCACCATATGGTCGCGTGCCTGCTGCCGCAGGAAATCGATGATCGCGGCAAGCCGTCTGCGATCGTCAGTGCTATCGGCGCGATGGACGGTCGCGACCGCATAGCGATGTTCGACGAGCCCCAGCCGCTCCAATACGGTGGAGCGGCGCGCGGCAGCGGCCGCAAATAGGGTCGCGTCGTACATGACGTCGCCGATGTCGTAGACACCTTCCGTCACCCCTTCGCGGTGAAGATTGGCCACGGCGGTTTCGGTCGGGCACAGCAGCAGTGTGCTCATGTGGTCCGTCAGCACCCGGTTGATCTCTTCCGGCATTGCTCGATTGAACGAACGCAATCCTGCTTCGAGGTGGACGACCGGCACCGGCAATTTTACGGCCGCCAGCGCACCGGCCAGCGTCGAATTGGTGTCGCCCGGCACCAGCACGATGTCGGGACGTTCAGCGAGGATCGTCTCCTCGATGCCAGCCAGCATGCGGCCGGTCATCTCGCCGTGACCGCCGCCGTGAATGCCGAGGTTGCGGCGCGGCGTCTCGATGGCGAGTTCGTCGAAAAAGATGTGCGACATCTCGGGATCGAAATGTTGGCCGGTGTGCAGCAGGATTTCTTCGATATCGTCGCGGGCGGCGACCGCGCGCGATATCGCCGCCGCCTTGACGAATTGCGGCCGGGCGCCAACGACCGTCAGCATCCGGAAGCGCTTCATTCGAGCATGCTGCGAAGCCCCGGCACAAAGTGGGCGTGCTGCAGCATGCAGCGGCGGATCGTCTCGCGATTGGCGCTAGTCCAGGTAATGGTTTCGTCGAGGCCGTCCCGCAACGCCGTCGTCGCAGTGAAACCGAGCTGCTCGCGCGCCTTTGCCGGATTGCCGAAACGGTGACCCGAATGGTCCCAATCGCGCGGCGGCGCCAACGCGGGTGGCGTTGGATTGCCGGTTAGTTCGTTGACCAGGGCCGCCAAGTCGCGGATCGAGGTTTCGATGCCGGAAGCGAGATTGTAGGCCTCGCCGGGCACGCCGCGCTCTGCGCAGGCCGCCAGACCGGACACGATGTCCTCGACGAAGATGAAGTCGCGGCTGGCGATTCCGCCGTTCTCGACCGGAAGCGCCTCGCCCTGCAACGCCTTCCAGACGAAGGTTGGGATGACATTGCGCCACACCGTATGCGGCGTGCCGCGCCACCGCCCGGCCCCGAGGATCTCGCCTGGGCCGTAGACATTCTGGAAGCGCGCCGTGACGAAGGGCAACCCGCAGTGGGTGAAATAATAATTGCCGTACATCTCACCGATCAGCTTCGAGATCGAATACGGGCTGTCGTGAAACAACGACAAGGGCGCGTCCTCTGCCGTCGCAGTCGCCGCCCCGAACGTTTTTTGCGCCACTGCGCAGCCGGCGGCGGCGTAGACCACCTTCCGTATCGAGCGGCAATTGGCGAGCCAGTCGAACAGCTTCAGCGAGGTCAGCGCATTGTTCTGATGATCGGCGAAGGGGTCGTGGATCGACGATTGATTGCCGTGGTAGCAGGCAAGATGAAACGCGTAATCGAGGTCGCGCGACAGCGTCGCAAGGATGCGATCGTCGGCGATCGAGCCGAGCTGGAAATCGACCGCGGCGTGCTCCGGCACATTGCTGAGATCAGCGGATAAAAGATTATCGATTATGACGATGCGGGCCGCGCCCGCGGCAAGCAGGTGACGAACCAGCGCGCTGCCGACAAAGCCAGCCCCGCCGCCGACCAGCACCGCACGGTCGGTGAATTCCGATTTCACGAATGTTGCCCGCTGCGCAGATGCGTATAGCCCCCCTGTACGCCGTGGTCGCGGTAATAAGCGACGGACTTAGCAACGATCTCGTCCAGTGGGGTAAAGCGGATTTCGCCGAAATCGCGGAAGGTGCGCGACGGATCGAGCAGAATCGTCGGCGCCTCGTCCGGCCCGAGCGGGCGGATCTCGGGTTGCGGGTACTCGTTGAGCTTCATCGCCCGCACCATCTCGTCGTACAGTTCCTTGATCGCGACGTCGCGCCCCGAGGAGAAATGGTAGGTGCCGCTGCCGGTCCCGTCGGCGGCCCTAAGCACAATGCGGGCGAGATCCTCGGCAAACACAAAATCGCGCCGCGCCTCGGTCACGAAACAGCGCTTTCCCTGCGACAGCCGGTCGAAGAAAATCGGCAGTGGACCGCTGACGTTGCGCGGTCCGACCGCGTTGGCGAGCCGGAAGGTGAGCCAGTCGACGCCGCTAAACTGGATGTAATGCTCGCCGGCCGTCTTGGAGATCGCATAACTGCTGTTGACCGGATCAATCGGGTGCGTGAGCGTTATTGGCTGCTCGCGCGGCTTTGTGCCGTAGCATAGCGCCGTCTGGAAGTAGATTAGCCGCCCGACCTTATAGGTCTTTGCAGCGCGCGCCACGTTGGCGCTGCCGACGCAGTTGGTCGATGCGTCCGACTGCCAGTCGTCGGGATCCTTGTAGGAGGCGGCGGTGTGGATGACCACGTCGGGTCGAAAGCCGCCGATCAGTTCGTCTACAACCGCGGCGTCGACGATGCTGTCTTCGACAATACGGAGTCGCGGATGCGGTATAAGATTGTCGCGTCGCCCCGTGGCAAAATTGTCGATCGCCAACACCTCGTCGCCGCGTGCAAGCAACAGGTCGATGACGGTCGAGCCGACGAGCCCGGAGCCGCCGGTTACGAACACCCTCATGGACCAGCACTCCTCTGTCGCCCATCGATAAAATGGCGGCTCCGCGGCATCATCTCGTCTGGCATCCCGACTTGCAACGGCATCGGGGCCTTGCGTAACTCATGGCCCCGGTCGTGAAAAATCTGCTGCCACAATTCGAGGCTCAACAAACCCCAGATCTTCCGAGAAAACTTTCCGGTTCGTTCAAAATTGGCAAGCACCGCGTCGGCATCGAAAAAAGGTCGCTCCCGGGCATTGCGGCTGCGGAACGTATCCTCGATCAGCTCGCGTAGATCTCCGGAAAACCATTCTGCAAGCGGGACCGGAAAGCCCATCTTGTCGCGCCGCACGTGGATTGCCGGCGGCAGCACATCACAATACGCGCGCTTCAAAAGATGTTTCATGCTGCCGGCAGCGAATTTGATGTCGGCGGGCACCGTCGCGAGAAATTCGATCAGTGGATGATCGAGAAACGGTACACGGCTTTCGAGGCCGTGCGCCATGCTCATCCGATCCTCGACTTGCAGCAGGGCGGGGAGGAGGCATTTGAAGTCGAAGTGGGTCATCTTATCGAAATAGGCCTCCTTGCGCACGTTACTTTGATTGTTGAAGATCGTTTGAAAGCTTTGATAGACGCGAGACCGGTCGAGCGCCGTCCAATCGACCTCGCGATCCATATCGGTCGAACGGTCTATCAGGCGGAAATAGCGCTCATCGAGACTCCCGAATAGCCCATCGCGCCAGAACTCCTTCATCAGGGGCTTGTATTCGCGCAACAATCCCAGATTCGGGATGATCGACTCGATCGTCACGACGAAGTTGCCGTTCTTGTAGGTACCATCGAGCGCTGCCGTGATGCATTGCTCGAAATAGGCAAGCAGATAACGCGCATACCCGCCGAAGATCTCGTCCCCGCCCTGTCCGCCCAGCACGACCTTCACCTGTCGCGCGGCGAGCGCCGATACCATAAATTGCGGGAACGCTCCTGGCCCGGCGACCGGAAAGTCGAGGTGGTAGAGAACGTCTTTTATATGATCTCGGAAGTGTTCGGCGGTGATGTCGATGACATGCAGCCGCCCGCCCGCCTCCTCCGCCGCCATCGTAGCGAACGCGCTTTCATCGTAGCCCGGAAATTGCGTGAAGCGTCCGTGGAAGCCGTCGCCGCACCAAGCCGTGGTCTTACCGGCGAGGATTGCGATCAGGCTCGAATCGATGCCACCGGAAATGTAGGCGCCGACCGGAACATCGCTGCGCAAATGCAGGCGCACCGTATCGTCGACCAGCTCGATGAGGCGGCGTTCAAAGTAGACGGCGCTGTGCTCGAAATCGATCTCGTAGCGAACATCCCAGTAGCGCCGGATCCGGACCGTTCCGTTCTCAACCGTCAGCGCATGGCCGGGCATCAATTGCTTGATGCCGCGGAATAGCGTGGAGTCACCGATCGTGTACTGAAACGTCAAGTATTCTGCTAGCGCCGACGGGTCGGTTTCGGTGTCGGCCAGAAACGGCAGCAGCGCTTTCGCTTCCGACGCGAAGACGAACGCTTTGCCGACCACGGCGTAATAGAAAGGCTTGATGCCGAACCGATCGCGGGCGCAGAACAGCAGCTGCTGCCGCTCATCCCACAGCGCAAAAGCAAACATCCCGCGTAGATGCATGACGCAGTCCTGACCGTAGCGGTCATAGGCGGCGAGAATGCATTCGGTGTCGGAAGCTGAGCGAAACAACCAGTGGCCTGCCAGCTCCGCCGCGAGCTCGCGATAATTGTAGATTTCGCCGTTATAAGTGATCGCGGTCGGGCCTGGTGCCAGCATCGGCTGGCCCGCCGCATCGCTCAAATCGATGATCGCAAGGCGGCGATGGGCGAGCCCTGCGGCCAGCCCGGAACTGGTCCACGCGCCTTCGCCGTCGGGACCGCGATGCGCGATGGCCCGGCTCAGCACGGCGAGAGCGCCGGCAAGCCCCGGCAGCGGCGATCCGTCGAGTGAAACGATACCGGCAATGCCGCACATAAGCTCGGCCTCTATTGCATTACTTGCGCTGCGGCGGGCTGCGGCGCCGTGGCGAACGCGCACGCCTCGTACAGCGCGTACAGCCTCGCGCCTTCGATCTGCCAGTTGAATCGCCGACGGGCAAATAGTAAGGCGTTTTTTCGCGCCCGTGGCAGAAGCGCTGGATCGTCGAGTACCCGCTGCACTGCCTGCGACAAGGTTCCGCGTTGCGCCGAATCGTAGAATAAACCGGCTTCGGCCTCGGTCAGGATCGATTTGACGTAGGGCAGATCATTTGCGATGACCAGCAGGCCGGCATGCAGGTATTGCGACAGTTTGTTCGGACAGCAAAGACGATCGTTGATGATCGTCGGCCGGTAGGGAATGATGCCGACATCCGCCTCGGCGCCAGCGGCGACCAGCTCGTTCTCGGCGACAGGGTCGAGAAAATAAACGTTGCGGTCCAGCAATCCGAGACCGACCGTGAGGTTTATGGCCTGTGTACGCCAGATGTTGGCGGGTCCGCGCAGGAACAGGGCGGCGCGATCCGGGTCGACCGCCTGCCATTCCATAATCATCTCGGCGATGCCGCGAGCCGGCGAAAATCGGCCCTGAAACAGGAACCTGACACGACCGCGCGCGAGCCGCGCCATCTCCGATTGAAGGGGTTCGCGGCGCATGGTCCAGGGCTCGGCGTTGGCAACGGCGTGCACGACCGGAAGCGCGTACGCTTGGCGCATAACCTCAGCAAGGAGCGGGTTGACCGTCACCACGGCATCCGCCTGCCCAATCAACAAGCGCTCAAGCATCGAGAAGAAGCCGATATCGATCCATCGACCGGCGGGGTCGCTGCGCGGATAAAATTCGTGCGCGTCGTAAATCAGACGACAGCCGTAATGCCGCTTTGCCAGCACTCCGACCAACAGGGTGTCGAGGTCATTGCAGTGCACGATGTCGGGTTTTTCGGGCATCGAACGGATGGCGTTCCAGAACAGCTCTGCCGCCGGAGAGAATTGCTGCCGGAGCGCATTGAACACGTAAAAAACGCGGGCCGAGAGCCGGGCACGCAGTGCATCGAGCGGCCCGGCGGCTTCAGCGCCCGATAGTATCGCCGTTTCAGGAGCAGCCGCGGCGGCCATTCGCCGACGCACTGCCGGCGCAAACAACCATGCGATCGCGTCGGCGAAGGCCAGCGGCGGCGAAAGCAGGATCAGCAGGGCGCGGTAGCAGAGATCGAGCGGGAAATTGAGGGCGCCATTGATCCGCCAAAGAAAGACCAGCGCACTACGCGCCTTGCGCCGAAGCAACTTCAACGCGCAGCGATCGATCGCGGTGCCGGACCGATCGACAGCATCCTCTCGGGTGAAGCCGAGCAGTGTCACATCGAATCGAGGGAGCGCGGCCTCGGCTTCCCAGCGGATGCGCGGATCGAGACTGGGTGCGTGCGCGCAAATCATAAGAACACGCGGCATGCGGGGCAGAGGAGGGGTATTTTGCCCACTTGCTCGCGGAATTGCAGGTGATCGCCAACAACTCATCGCGTTCTGCCGCTCAGACCCGCGGCGTCAGCTGGTAGCAGGCGTCGACTCCCGCCCCATGCCCGCGATAGCATGGAAACCCATGATGATCGATCGTCAACTCCAGCAGAAACCGCCGGCTCGGCTCCGGCATCCGGCGATCCTGGATCGCATCGAACCGATAGGGCAGAATCTTGGCTTCATGCATCGATACGGCCGCGCCGAGAAACTCGGCATCGAATCCGGCTGCACCGGCGAGTTCGATGAAGTCCGGCGGCCGATAGGCATTGGCGATCGGGCAGTTCTCGCCGTCGGTCGTCCGGGCAAATGCCTGTTCGAGCGTCAGGTCGGTGAATGCCCTTCCGACCAGCCGCTTCATATACGCAACAAACAGGTGCATCCACACGCTGTCATGGTTGTAAACCATGATGCGCGCGCGGCCGTCAGGCCGCAGCACGCGGTGAAATTCCCGCAGCCAGCCGAGGGGATCGGGGACATGATGCAGAACGCCGGAGGAATGGACATAATCAACCGAATTCGTTGCCAGCGGCAGCATGCGGGCAGTGGCGTCGAGTTGCAGGAACTCACAGTTCGCCCGGTGCAACGCCAACCGCGCTCGCGCCTCGGCGAGTGACGAACCCGACACATCGATCGCGATCAATCGCGCCGGACGGGACTTCTGTCGAAAATCCGACGACATCGTGTCCGGGCCCGCAGCCGAAATCGAGGACGACCCGACCGTCCTGGTTATTCACCGGCATCAGCGCGGCATAGCCGAAATATTGATCGTTACGCCATCTCAGATAGGTGAGCGATTCCTCAATAGATCGGAAGTCTTGATGCAGCGTTACGTTGTAATCGGTCCAATAACCAGCAACCTTGCTCACGTCTTCGGCTGGATCGTCGCGGGTGCCGGAAATTAGAGATTTCAACGGTCGGATCTTCGCCAGCAGGCTGGTTCTGATGCCGCGCATCGCGTCACCGCGCCTTCAGCCCGCCGCATTCTCAGGACGGGCATCACGCAGACTGGTCCCCGTCGGCAAGCCGGATGCTGACCAGACGTCGATCTGCGTCCCGCTGTAAAGATCGAGAAAGGTTTTGCCGTAATTTTGCCAGTTGAAACGTTCGCGCGCAAAACGGCATGCATTTTGCCGGCACCGCCGCAGAAATTCCGGGTTGTCCGCTACCTTATGGACGACATCGGCGAGCGTCACCAGGTTGGTGGAATCATAACACATGCCGGCACCGGCTTCATCGATGACCGATCGTACATAAGGCAAATCGTTGGCCACGACCATGAGACCCGCATGGAGATATTGCGACAGCTTATTCGGGCAGCTCAGCCGCTCGTTGAGCGCTAGCGGCAGATAGGGAATGAGGCCAACATCGGCCTCCGCCGCCGCCGGGACCAGCTGGTCCTCGGTCACCAATTCGAGGAAATATACACTCTTGCCCAGCACTCCGAGCTGCGCCGCCAGTGCTGTTGCCTGTTGGCGCCACATGTTGTCCGGGCCGCGCAGGAACAGCGCCGCCTTGCCGGCGTCGACATGCACCCAACCGCGGATCAGCTCTTCAACACCGCGAGCCAATGTGAAACGGCCCTGGAACAGGAATTTCACGCGCCCATCGGCAAGTGCCGCCATCTCCCGAGCTGTACCGAGCGCTGGCCGAACTCTCGATCCAAGGCTCGACGTTCGGCACCGAAAATACCTGCTTCAGGCGATAAGCCCGGCGAATTTCTTCTGCCAGCAGCGGATTGACCGTGACCACGGCGTCGGCTTTGCGAATCAGGAGTCGCTCGACCGCGGCAAAAAATGTGGTGTCGATCCACCGGCACAACGAATCCGCCACTGGCCAGAATTCATGCGCATCATAGATAACACGACAACCGTACTTCCGTTTCGCCAATATCCCGACCAGCAACGTGTCAAGATCGTTGCAATGTACCACATCCGGCTTGGTGGGCAGATCACGTACGTAATGCCAGAAGAAGGCCGTCGCCGGAGCAAATTGAACACGCAAAACCGCGACGATGTAATGCATGCGCCCCGCCGCCACGCGGAGGTGTCCCCTGTGGAACAGCCTAACCCCCATCCGCGACAGCAACCGCAACGTGACGAGATGGCGCGCGCCACGCACGGGCGGGCGGAGAACTTTCCGGATCAAGGCGCGCACTGGGCGACCGAAAATTTCCGCAACAACCAGCAACGGCACCATCGGAACGAGGGCAATGAGCGCCGAGATCGACAGCCAACGCGGCAGTGTGTCCTTGAACCTCCAAAAATAATAAAGCGGTGTGATCTCCGAATACGGCTGGCGCACGATGTGGTACCCATCGCGCTGCTCTGTCTGGTTACACGACCCATCGGCTCGGTTGAAGCCCAGCACCGTCACTTCAAAACGCGCCGCGGCGGCTCTCGCTTCCCACCCGATCCGGGGATCGAGGTTCGGTTCGTGCGCGCAAATCATCAGCACGCGAACCCTATTGCCGCTCACTAGCCCTCTCTCTGGTCTGCTCCAACGCCCGAGCAGCACCGCATTCGGCGGCACGAAACCGCCGAAAGGATTGCAAACTGCTCCACCACCCCCGGGCGCCAAAAATGCGCGGCCGCGTGCTTCGAGCGAGTTCATAGTACCGCGCCTCGATCCGCCGCGCCTCTGCGTCGAGATCACCCACAGACCGGACAATTCGATAAGCATTCTCGGCTATTTTCGTGCGCAGGCAAGCGTCATCAAGCAACGCGACGATGCCTGCCGCAATCTCCTCGGCCGTCGCGGTTACGAAATAGGCGCTCTCGCCGTGCTGCACGATCTCCTCGTAGCGCGGCAAGCGGCTGAGGATATTGGGTGTCTGGCAAGCCATGCTTTCCAACAGAGTCTGCGGCAGCCCGTCGGACGAGGGCACCGCGACCGAGACGTCCGCTAGGCTGTAGAAAAGCGGCATGTCGGCGTGATCGATCCGACCGCAAAACATGACCTCTCTATGCAGAGCAAGCCCTGCTGCCTGTTCGGCAATTGCTCGCCTGTAGGCGGGGTCGGCGCCGTACTCGGTGACCAGCAGCACAGCATCGGGATGGCGCCGGCGGACGATCGCCATCGCCTCGACGACGAGGTGGACGCGATAGAGCGGCTGTAGAATCTTTGGGCTGAGAATGATGCGGTGCGCTGGCGTCAGCTGGAGCGAGCGGCGCAGGTGCGTAGGATCGACCCGCCGGAACTGCCGCAACGAGACGCCCCAGACGACGCGTTCGGCCTTTTTGCCGAAGCCGCCCAGACGATCGAGCTCCGCCGTCAAATAATTCGATTTGGAGGTGATGTAGTCGGCTCTGCGCAGCAGCTCCAATGTGAACCATTTGCCGGTTGGCGTCGGGCTGCCCTGCTCGTCGAACAGCACGTCTCCTCCCATCACCGTGACGACGAGAGGTCGACAGCCGACAAGGCCGGCGAGCCAGCCGAAATAGCTGTAAGCAAAATGGACGTGAACGACATCGGGGCGGCACCGACGCAGCAGGCGAATGAAAACGATCAAGCGCCAAGCGTCATCGATCAGCCTGTCGCCCACCTTGCGGGCCGCCCACAGGCACAGGCGAAACCACCAGCGTTGGGCCAGCCCCTCATCCCAGGCCGGCACCAACTCGACGACACCGGGAATGCCGTGGGGGCTCGCTGTCTCCGTGATCAGAAAGACACGATGACCCAACTCGGCAAAACAGCGCACACGTGTGGCCACATGAGTGCTCGTGGCGTAGCCGATCGCGCAGATTGTTAGCGGGCGACGGCCTCGCTCGTTCGGCTCGTTTGCTGGGAGCTCGACGGCCGCGGCCATGGGACGCTCAACAGCTCGCTGCGAGCAGTTCCCGCCGCGTATCGACAAAGCGCTGGTACCACAGCTCAAGCATCAACAGCGCAAAGATCTTGTTGCAAGCCTCGAACCTGCCGCAGAAATGGCCGTCGATTAGTGATAGGACCGCCTGCTGGCGATAGAGGCCCCGCTGGAGAAACCGCGGGCCGGTGAGGCTGTCGCGGATGAAGTCACGCAGCTCACTGCGCATCCATACCTTCATCGGTACATTGAACCCCTGCTTCGGCCGATACAGGCTTGACGGCGCGCGCCTCGACGCCGTTGCCGCCATAGCTGACCTCAATGTGTTCGAGGCCGAGCCGCCGTAGGCAGGCATCGATCTCCGCGATCGTACGCTTGTGCTTGTAGAAATCGGTCAGACAATCGTGCGTATCGAGCGCCGCCCAGGCATAGAGGAGCCGTGGCCCCAGCTGGCAGTAATGATCATGGTAGTCCAACGCCGGCGACAACCGCAGCCAGCGACGCCGTAACTCGGCGATCGGCGGATGGCCGGACAGACCCCACAGCAGCCGGTGCACCGGCCACAGCACCGCCACCATCGCGCGCACCAAGCTCATCGCCAGCCTTGGATGCAGCCTGATCAAAAACCGGCGCAACCGCTGCCGAACCCGTGTCATGTCGGCGGCATCGTAGCGGTAATGATCGATGATCAGCGACCCGCCTGGCTTGACGAAACGGCACAGCGCCTCGATCGTGTGTTCGGGCATCGGGGTATGCTGAATCACGCCAAGGCAGATGACGTAATCGAACGATGCGGGCCGCGCCGGCAATTCCCGCAGATCGGCCTGGCAGATGAAATAGCCTGCCGACCGGCCGCAATTATCCTGATTGACTTCGACCGCGGACGACAGATCGACTGCGAAAACCCGCGCTCCGGCCGCCAGCAACAACTCGGTGAAACGGCCGGCGCCACAGCCGACCTCGAGGACGCTGCTGCCGCGAACCGCCACCAGGGAGCCGCCGAGGCAGCGCGCCAGGCGATCGCGTGAGATGGTCGTCCCGGTGAAGGAATCGAGCTGGGTGCGGCGGAACTTCCGCCATTGGCGGCCGAAAGCAGCGGCGTAGCCCTCGGACACGACAAAGCGGGGGATGCCGCGCACCACGGGGGTGCGGCATCCGGACGGACAGACCAGCAGCCGCGTGCCTGCATCGATCGCCGCTCTGCTCGTATCACTGGCGAACGGCAGGCAGTGAGCAGCGCAGCAAAGTTCCTCCGGCAGCCGCATCGTTCACCCTCCAGACGCCGCCGGCGCGCCCTCACGACCGAGCGCCAGCCCCGCATCGGCGGGCGTCCGCTCCCCAGCGGCAGCCTCAGCTAAGCCGCCCCGACCGCCGGCCGGAAGGCATGAGAACGACCGCAAATAGCGCTCCTCTCGTGGATGCCCCGAACCGCGCCGGCGCCATCTGATCGGCGGCATCAGGCCGGCGAGCATCGCCATGCCGCGCAGCGTCAGCGCGCGTTGCGATCCGGTGGGGAGCGGCGGCCCGGTGCGGAGCCCGTCGCGGTCGAGCACCAGCGTGCGGCAGCCCGAGCGTTCGAGCAACTCAATCTCCGGCACCGCCACGCGATTGCCGCCGAGGATCAGCAGAAGACCAGGGTTCACTTGCCGCGGCGATTTGCGAACGCGGGCGGCGGGACAGTCACCAGACGCACTCCGCGCCGGGTCTCGCCCACTCGACGGGCGCCCACATCAAATACTCGATGACGGACAGACCAGGGAGAAGGCTCTCGGGATCGCGATAGGGCCGGGCCGCGAAGTTTTGGTCGATGAAGGGGCCGAGCTCAGAAAATTCGATGACGGCGTCGAGTATCCTGTCTATCTCGACGCGGGTGCGGCTCTGCACCGCGCCGTCGAGATAGATGTTGTCGCGTCCCGTGACCTCGTCGCGCAGCACGGTGCCGAGCGTCATGATCGCGTGGACACGGCCCTCGATGGCGACCCGGCCAGAGGTCGGTTCGCTCAGCCCCGCGATCAGCTGCAGCAATGTCGATTTCCCGGCGCCGTTACGGCCGATGATGCCGAGCTGGTCGCCCTCACGAAGCCGTAACGACACGCCGTCCACCGCGCGGATCTCGCGCATCTCGGGCGTGCCCGGCCGGCTACGCAAGGCGGCCCGCAACGTCATGCGGCCGTTCGAGTTTACCGGCGACTGGTACACATTGCAGACGTTGTCGAGCAGTACGCTGCAGCTCATTGCGGCGACAGCTCCCATTCCATTGGCAGCCGCAGCACCGCCTCGCCGGGCTCACCCAGGACGGTGAGGTCGATTCCGTCACCGCTCAGCCAATTGCGCCGGTCGAGCCGATGCGCTCCGGCCGGCCGGGCTCCGGCTCTAACGTCAAAAACAAGTTAAGCACTAGCGCCCTGGCGTGAGCGGCAGCTTCAGAATGACGATTTCGGCCGTGTAGCGTCCGGCCGCTTCCCCGATCAGTGCTGCATCCCGCGACATCAGCCCAATTTCCCAGCCTACACCGGTCGACATCTGCTCGATGCTAAGCCGCAAACAAACCGGCCGCCGCTCCATGATCCGAACGGGCAAGACGAGCCTGCCGTGCTCGCCGGCGAACCAGGTGACGAACTCCGGCATCCCGTCTTCGAAGCTAGCGATGTGGCTCGGCCGCTCGACCCCGTCGTTTTCGGGGTAGATAGCGCCGCACCACCCGCTCGGCCGAGAAGACGATACGACCGCCGTCAACAATGTGCGCGGTGCGGCATAACTTCAGTATCGCCGACCAGTCGTGGGTGACCAGAATGCCGGAAGCGCCCTGGCCGAGGCGTTGGCGCATACGCCTCCAGCATTTCGCCTGAAAGTGACTGTCCCCGACCTACAGGATCTCATCGATCAGATAGACCTCGTGCTGCCGCGCCGTCGCGACGGCAAAATAGAGCCGTGCCACCATGCCGCTCGAAAAGGTGACGATGCAATCGTCGAAGCGAGCGTCGAGCTCGGAGAACTGCTGCGCCTCATCGATCAGCCGGGCGAGTTCGGCACCCCGCACGCCGCCGATTCGGAGGAACCGGCGGGCATGCTCGCGGCCGGTCAGTTCGGCTTGGCCGGTCGTGCCGATCTCGTACAGCCCCGACAGATCGCCGCGCACCCGCACGCGACCACGATCGGGATGATAAATTCCGCCCATGACCCGCAACAGCATCGATTTGCCGGCGCCGTTGAGTCCGAGGATCCCGACGAACTCGCCACGCGGAACGTCGAAGCTGATGCCCTCAAGCGCCTGAAAGCGCTCCCCGCGATGCCGAATGCCGAATGCGAAGCGCCAGCCGGAGGCGTTTTCGAGCAGCTCGAAAGCCTTGCTTACGCCATAGCAAATCACCGCGATGGCTCCGCCGCTGCTGCCTGTCAGCATGGTGCCGGCGCTCGTTACCGAGAAAGATGCGGCCCCACCATTCGAAGCTCAGCAACGACCAGATCAGCAAACGGTGATTGGCCTGCCCGTTCATGTGCTCGGCCACGCTCTGCCGCACAAAATCCGGGTTGATGAAATCAGCCAGCGCCAGCTCCGGGCCGAGCAATAGGTCGTGGACATAACTGGCGTTTTCGCCGCGACACCAGGAGCCGTCGGGCGCCGAAGCCTTGTTTGGGCCGACGCATCACCGCTTCCGGCAGCAGCGGAGCCATCGCTCGCCGTAGTACGCTCTTGCCGATGTCATAGCGGCTCTGCGCCGGCGCCTTCTTGCGCACCGCCTCCTCGTCGATCGACAGCATGTGCCGCAGATCGGCGAGCTTGTGACGGATTGGCAGGCGCTGAGCGAATTCGACGAGCGCGTTGTCCATGAACGGTCGAAGAGTTGTTCGATGCCGTCCACAGCCGACATCTCGAACCCGGCCGTGACGGTCGTCAGGCGCGAAACGTGTGGTACCGCCCCGGCAACCATGGAGGCAGAGTCGACGCCTCCCGAGAGATACGCGCCGACTGGCACATCGGCCACCAACTGCCGCTCGACTCCCTCTAGAAGCAGACGCCGCGTTTCGGCGGCCGCTTCTGCCTTGCCGATACTCTCGTCGCGGTTGGTGAAATCAAAATCTCAATAGCGCGTCATGTGCTCGCTGTCGCCGCCGAGCGTCAAGATGGAGGCCGGCGGCAGAAGCTCGACGCCGGCCATCAACGTGTGCGGCCGAAACAGGTTTTGAAAGGTGAAGTACTCGCCGAGCGCCGCCGCATCGAGCCGCGCTGTGAAATCCGGCAACGCGAGAAATGCCTTGATCTCCGAAGCGAAGGCAATGGTGCAAGGCCGGCGCCAAAGATAAAGCGGCTTGGTCCCATAGCGATCCCGCGCCAGATGCAGCCGGCCGGAGCTCGCGTCCCACAGCGCGAGCGCCGCCACACCGTCGATCCGGCGCATCAGCCCTTCGATGCCCCACACGCGGTAGCCACAAATCAGCACTTCCGTGTCGGAGCGCGTGCGGAAGCGGCAAGCTTCGCGCTCGAGCGCGGTGCGCAAATCGCGGAAATTGTATTTCTCACCGTTGAACGAAATCGCCGTAAGGCCGTCGGGCGAGAGCATCGGCTGGTTCGCCTCGGCCGACAGGTCGATAACCGCGAGCCGGCGGTGCGCCAATCCAACGTGGCGTTCGCAATAGAGTTCATCGGCATCAGGGTCGCGATGCGCCAGCGCCTCGCGCATGGCCAGCCGCCGCCGCACGGCAACGGGCGCGCCGTCAAGCCGGTATTCGCCGACCACTCCGCACACACTAGTGCTTCCTACTCATGCCGCGTCCGACCCTGTCAATCCGGGCCGGGCCGCAGCCGCCATGATCGCGACGTCCTTCCATTCGCCGCCGATAACGACATGGCGCGCCATTACACCCTCGCGCTGAAACCCCGCCTTTTCATAAGCGCGGATCGTTCGCAAGTTATCCGCCCACACATGGGTGAAAATGCGATGAGGTTCAGATGATCGAATGCGTATCGAACGAGCATGCGTAATGCTTCGGTCCCGGCGCCCCCGCTGCCGATCCGCCTGCTCGCCGATGCGGATCGAGGGCCGATCTCGCGGCCGCGATAGCCGATAACCGCATCCCACAACTACGACTCTCGGCTGGCGATTGCCCAAAATTTCGACTTCTCCATGCTACCGCAGTCCGGGTGAAAGGGGCTTTCCCGAACTCATCGTCAACGCCATGCCGCCGCGGCCGATCGCGGCAGCGCCGTCTCAGGCCGCTTCGATCGTAGCCGCGTAGAGCTGGGTGCGCACCTTGCGACCCAGCAACTCAAGCAGAACGACGACACGCTCCTGGTCGCGCAGCTCGAGCAATTGTCCGACCAGTTCCTCGAACGCACCGGTCGTGACCCGCACCAGCGCTCCCGGACGCAGCGGCCGCCGCGTCGCCAGCCGGTCGAATTCCCCAGCGGCCTCGTGTTCGCGTAACGTCGCGACGATCTCGGGGGACACCGGCACCGGGTCATCGCCGGCCCGCACGATGCCGGTTACCCCCAGGGTAGACAGGATCGGGCGCCAGCGCATCGACGCCCCGGTGATGCCGACAAACAGGTATCGCGGGAACAACGGGCGTAACACGCTACGGCGCTGCCGCGCGTGGCTCACCACAGTACGGTAACACGGCAGGTAGGTGCGATAGCCTTGTCGCAACAGGTTCTCCAACGCGGTTCGTTCGGCCTGCGGCCGGGTGTAGACCGCATACCAGGGCGTCGTAGCCGCGATCACACCGCCACCTCCGCCACGACCGGAAGCGCGGAAATCCCGAGCAGCGTCGACGCGACAATCTGGCGCAAGTCGAGGCCAGATGCGGCAAAGCCGGCGATCAGTTCGTCGAAGCGCGCCTCTGGCGCCTGCGTATCGGTCCGGATCAGGCCGTCGAGCGAGGCGGGATCGGCGAGGGCCGGAGCGACCGGAATGCCGGCCACGATCGGCAGTCCGCCGCAGGGCTCGTAGGCCTGCTGCGCGTCGACCGTGCAGACGATCTCTGCCCGCGATTCTGCGGCGCTCAGCACGCCAATCTCAGCGAGATCGCTCGCACCGAAAGGAGCAGCCCAGCGCGAGCCCGCGGCGGCAAAATCGGCGAGAAGTTCTGCGCGATCGGTTCGCGCGCCGGAAGGAGTTGCATGAGACCGCCAGATTTTCGGACGTGAGGCCACGCAACAACGTAGGTCGGGAGCGGCTCGCGAGCTCGGCCGCGAGCCGAAGCTGTCTGGCTCGATCGACGCGAGCAGACCCGACATGGTCTCGGATTGGACGGCATCGCGCCGCGCTTCTGCCACAGCATTCCCCCAACGGGGGTTCCGTACCACGTTCATTCTGTGAACCTCAACCTATCAACAATTCACTCCAGGCGTCGACGGTGCGATAGCAGGCGAGAAGGCTTGTTCCTCCGTCGACCTCCGCCGCGTCCGGTTCACTCGCTCGCAGATAAATTCGCGCCGCGCCGACCGAGCGTCGGTTGCGTCTCGATCTCCCCGGAGCGGCAACGCAAGTCGAGCTGAGGCTTTTGCCGCTCACCCTCACGCCACTGGTACCGGTGACGGTTTCGATCAGCTCGCTGATCCGGTTCGCATAGGTGTGTTCGGCAATGACGTAGTCATAGGTCTCGTCGACCATCTGCTGCCGGTAGTCGTCGTCCTGGAAGCGGCGCAACGCGTCATCGATATTGCGAAGGTCCGATGCCAGCGCAATGTAATGGCGGTCGGCCTCGAGGATGCCATTGTAATGGCGAGCATCAGAATCTGGCAGGTCTTGGTGCCGATCGGCTCGAAATGGCGCGACGAGATGCTTTCCTGATACCTCGCGCGGCGCGTCCCGATAAAACCTATCGAACACCTCGCCAAAGCTCGCCTCGCGGTTCTCGAAAAGATTGTAGGCACACGCCCGCTCCGACAAGCAACCGCGATCGTTTAGGTAATAGGTTCCGGATTCGGCGCCGATGACCGCTTTGCAGCCACCGAGAAAGCGGCTCCACGCCTCGCGCTCGACCCGCTCCTTGCGGATATCATAGCGTAGGCCGCGCGCGTTGCCGCAGCGTTCGAACCATTCAACCAGCTCGGTGCGCTCCCGGTTCCCCACAAACGGCCCGTAGATGTCACCGACAAAGCCGATATCGACTTCCCGCGTGACTAGTGAGTTGGATTCAGCGCATGCGGCATCTCGACGATTCGGCTGCCGGCGCATTCTCCATGGAGATATTGCGCGGCCGCCAGGGGCAATTGGGTGCAGATGAACTCGGCCCCGGTCTGCCGGATGAAGGCGATCTTGTCGTCGAGGATGTCATATTCGTTGCCGGTAAAGACAACCAAGGGCGCGCGACGTCTGTCGAACCGGCCCGCGGCGTGCAACAGCACCGAGAGGTCGTCGCCAACCGCCGTGTGCCCCACCACGATCAGATTCGTATTCGCGCAATCGCAGCAGGCGGCGCCCGAAATGTACAAGATTGTTGATATCGCAAAATTCGACATCCAGCTGCGGCGACGCGCGAAATCCGTCCTGCCAGTCCAAGGTGTTATGACAACTTCGCAGTAAAGTCGCGCAATTCGGCGAACAGCAAATCAGCCTTAGGATAGCACTTCTATAGGAACGCCGGCGGCCGATCGCCGTCCTGGTAGCAGAATATCCCGCGCAACACGGTATCGACGAAGACGATCCGCGAGCCGACACCATTGGCGTAAAGGAAGGGCGTGCGCAATCGCTCGTTCACGGCAGGATCGCCGAATTCCCCCGCGGGCGGCTAGGCTGCGACGCTGAAGAAGATGAGGGTCATGCCTGACTTCAGTCCAGCGCTGCCCGCAACGCATCGGCGATACGGTCTTGGTTCGGTTCATTGAGGTAGCGGTGCATCGGCAGGCTCAACACCTCGGCGGCGAGCCGCTCTGACATCGGCAGGCCGTTGCCCGCCGTGGGGTACCTTCAGATGCAGCGGCTTCGCGTAACAGATGGCGCTCGGAACACCGGCATCTTTAAGTTGCGTCATGACCCGCTCGCGATCGACGCCGCAGGGCAAGCGGACGGTGTATTGGGCCCACACGCTGGTCAGTCCCTCCGGGACGCGCGGCACTCCGACAAGGTGTCGGAGCCGATCGGCGTAAAGCGCCGCGAACTCGGTCGCGAGCGGCGATCTCGTCGGCGAAGACCGTCAACTTTTCAATCAAAATCGCCGCCTGCAACGCATCGAGGCGGGCGTTCATGCCGGTTCGCACGTTGTCATATTTGTCGGCGCCCTGGCCGTGCACGCGCAGGCTGCGCAATATCGCAATCATCTCGTCGTCGTCGACGAATACGGCGCCACCACCATCGTAGCAGCCCAACGGCTTGGCCGGAAAGAAACTCGTCGTCGTGATGTCCCCGAGGGTGCCGACCGCACATCCCTTGTACCGGGCGCCAAAGCTCGGCGCCGCGTCGCACAAAACCCACAGGCGGTGCGCTGCGGCAATTCCCAACACTGCGTCATAATCGGCCGGTAGCCCAGGTGCCCGACCATCAGCCGCCGGTCGCGGCGCTCGGCAAGGTTGCAGATGTCCTCGGCCTCAGTCACCGTCAACGCCAGCGGCTTCTCTACAAACACATGCTTGCCGGCTTCGATCGCGGCGCGCGCCAATTCGGCGTGTTGCGCGGCGGGCGAGGCGATCGCAACTCCAGCGATCGTCGGATCGCGCCACAATGTATCGAGCGAGGCCACTGGGGCGTCTTACTGCCTCGACAAGCGCGCTGCCGTCGCCTCAACGACATCGCAGATGGCTGCCAGCGCGTTCAGTTGGGCAAAGTTGCGGACAAGATTCTTGCCCCAATAACCGCAATCGATAACCGCGATCCGCTGCGGCGGGTTCGATGGTTTCGTCAATCCGGGATCCTTCCGAAACTAGGGCATTCCGGGAGCTATCGCGTCACCGGAGCCCAGCGGCTCTTTGGCGCCGTCGGCAGCCGCCGCCTCCGGCGCGCGCGGACACCACCGAAATCCCGAGCAAGCTCGGTGCAACGAGCTGATCTGGCCGCAGGCCGTGCTGCTGCGCGGCTGCCAGCAATTCCTCAAAGCGCATCTGTGGGGCGCGGGTATCTGTCAGCATCAGCCGGTCGAGCGGCGCCGGAGAGGCGCGCGCCTGGGCTGCCGAATTGTCACCAACGATCGGCACCCCGCCGCAGCGACAGCCCGCTTGCTGCGCGTCAACCACGCAAACAATTTCAAGCTCGGCATCCCCCGCGCTCAGCACCGCGACTTCGGCGAGCTCACCGGCGCCATAGAGCGCAACGCGGAGCCAGCCGCTCGCGGCGCCGGCCGTCAACAACGCCGCGCAGTCAGACCGCGCGCGCCGAAAAAATTAAATGATGCCGTCAAATATTCCGCGGTCAGGCGGGTTTTTTCGACGAAACCCCGCGGCGTCAGGTAATGGGCGTACCGATTCAGGGGCACTTCGCTTACCTTGACGAGGCCTTTGCGAACGCGGCGTCGCAGGTACGCGTTGGCCAGACCCAAAGCGATGCCGAGATCACTGGCGATCTTTCGCTGCGTGACGGCGCTGTCCCGCTCGATCGAAGCGAGCAGGCCTAGCACGATCTTGCGTTCGGTAATTCCGCGGCGCATCAAATCCAAAGAGCGGCAACCCCCCGTCGGGATGGATCCATATCGCGTTCATGGTATGAACGTCAACTGCGATCCGCCGCCCAGGGCCTGCTTGCCTTGCAAGGGCCGGTCGGCGCATCTTGCGTTCTGTGAGCGCGTACCGGGCGCCGATCGGTCCGCGATCGAAGAACGAGGCTGCCGAATGACCATGTCGTGGCAGCCGGCGAGGTTGCCGCGGACCTTGCCGCAGCGCACAAACCCGGCGCGCTGATCGATCGGTTTTGTGGATGCGAAGCCAAAATCGTTGTTGTAGGCCTTGGCTACCTTAAACCCTCGGCCACCTATCCGGCCCGATCAGGAGAGCGCCCGGACAACCAAATCCAAACGTTTGCACGATTTAGAGGATTTCGGGTAGGACGGCCGATACCGGACGGGCGACCCCATCTCGCCTTTACGTGAAGATCACGTATTGAAGCCACGGTAGAACTTAGCGAAGCTGTAGGCGGAACGGCGGTGGGTGATCGGGTTGGGTGGTGACGACGGCGCGCCGGGTGACCGGAGTGTCGTCGGCGCGCTCAGCGTGGAAGGTTTGGATCATTGTCGCCAGGACCAAGGTGGCTTCGGTCAGGGCGAATTGGGCACCGATACACACACGCGGACCGATGCCAAACGGCAGATAGGCGAAGCGATCGGGCGACGGCGCGGGGGGCAAAAACCGCGAGGGGTCGAAGATTTCGGGCCCCGGCCCACCGCCGGCGGTGATGGTGCAAAACCCAGGGGGCGATCAAGACCACGGTGTGCGCCGGGACCAGGATGCCGCCAGCGACATCGGAGCGGAGAGCTTGGCGCGCCAGGGTAAAGGCCGGCGGGACAACCGCAACGCCTCGTGCACGACCGCACGTGTGTACAGCAGCGTTGGCAGCCCGGCGGCGGCGTTATCCGGCCCGAGATCTGCAACGGCTACCTCGGCGGCAAGTCGGTCCTGGATTGTGGGCGCTGAAGCGAGCAGATAGAGCGACCAGAACAATACAACCGCCGTCGTCTCGTGGCCGGCGACGATCATCGTCGCCACCTGGTCGGCCAGGCGGTCGGGCGGAAACAAGGTGCTGCTGTCCGGGTCGCGTGCGGTTGCCAGCAGATCGAACAGGTCGCGCGGCGCCCCGGCCGAGCCTTGCTCGCGGCGCGCGGCGATGATCCGGCCGATCAGGTTCAGCCAGCGGCGTCGGAAGCGCCAGCGGAGCACATCTCGCGGGCTCGGGATCGATGGCGGCAACAGAAAGTCCAAGAGGCTGGGCCGGCCGAGACGCGAGGCGTAACCCTGGATCAAATCGCGTAATTCCGCTCCGTACCGCTCCATCTCGAGCGAGAACATCGATGCGCCAGCAATCTGCAGGGCCAGGAATTGCATCGCCGCGAGCAGATCGACCGGGTCCGCGCACGACGCCTTGAGACCGGCGATCACGGTGCCGGTAACCTTGGCGACATGACGCACCAGGATCGGGATCGTGCGTGGAGCGAAAGCCAGGGCCAGGGTGCGGCGCTGATCCCGCCAATCCCCGCCGGTGCGCAGCAGCAGCCCTTTACCCAGCAGCGGGCGCAGGATGCGGATGCCCGCGGCGGTGCGGCGGTAATTGCCAGGATTGTCGACGAGGATGTGCTGGATGCCCGCAGGCTGGTTCATAATAATCTACCGGCGGCCGAACACTTTGCGAAAGACGACTTCTTCGTCGAAGGCCTGCGACGGAAATATGCCGATGGCGTTGTCGCGCAACGAGCGGGCGAAGCCGCGCGACGAGGGGGGTTGGCTCGCAATGCCATGGGCCGGGTCGACCGGGGACTGTGCTTCGGTCATCTTTCGCCAGCTTTTGTCGTTACACAGCGGTTTCAGGCGAAGCCCGATTTCATACCGACTAGTCGCGGGCCGGAGCTGCCCGCAGCAGGGGCAGCAGCAGCAAGGACAACAGCATCGCGCCGCCGATCCAGAGCCAGGCGTCGTTGAAGGCGGCGACAAGCCCAGCGCGCTCGACCAATGGGGCGACGAGCTCGCGCGTCGCCGCGTCGACCGGGCCGATCGCCACCCCGGTAAAGCGCTCGGTCGGCACCCCGACGAGACTAGCGGCCGCCGCATCACCGGCCCGGAGACGGCTAACGAGGGCGGCGACATGGGTCGGCGCGCGCTGTGCGATCACCGTGTCGATCACCGCCAGCCCTATCGCTCCCCCGAGATTGCGCATCAGGTTGAACAGACCGCTTGCGTTCGGGACATCGGCGGGCTCGAAGCCGCCGAGCGCCAACGCGGTCGTCGGCAACAGGCACAGCATCACCGCCGCCCCACGCGCGGTTTGCTGCCAGAACAGCCCCCAGAAATCGGTCTCGTAGGTCATAAACCCGTTGCCGAGCCAGCCGAGTGCCAGCAGCGCATAACCCGCGGTGATCAAGAGCCGCGCATCGGTGCGGCGTTCGAGCAGGGTGGCGATCGGCGCCACCGCCAGCTGGGCGGCTCCGGTGACCATCATGATCTCGCCGATCGGCAAAGCGTCGTAGTCTCGCACCAAGCCTAGAAAGACCGGCAGCAAATAGCTCGCCCCGTAGAGCCCGATGCCGAGCACAAAGCTGAACCAGCAGCCGAGCGCGAAATTACGGTTGCGAAATGCGGCGAAGTCGATCAAGGGCGCCGGATGCCGTAGAGAGCGCCGCGCCAGGCCGCCGCCGCAGGTGAGGCAAAGGGCCGCCAGCAGCAGCATTGGAGCACTGCCCCAGCCACGATTCGGCGCCTCCTTTAGCAAGAGTTCGAGCCCGGCGAGAAAAACCGCGAGCAGCGGCAAGGCCCAAAGATCGACCGCGCCGAAGCCGCGTCGATCGGCCCGGTCGATTTCGACGGTCTGGGCGACAAGCAACGCTACGACGATCCCCGCTGGTACGTTAATCAGGAACAGCCAGTGCCAGGAAAGCCGGTCGGTGACGAATCCGCCGATGCTCGGTCCGAGGGTCGGCGCCAGCATCGCCAGGAGGCCGGCGACCAATGTCGCCCGGGTCCGCGCCGACCAGTCGAACATCAGGAAGATCGCCGAAAAGACCAGCGGGATCAGCGCTCCGCCGCAAAAGCCCTGCACTATCCGCGCCGGGATCAGCGACCAGAACCCGGTCGAACCGGCGCAGGCGAGGCTGGCGGCAGTAAAGCCGCAAACGCAGGCGAGAAAGGCGCCGCGCGTCGATAGCATTGCGGTCAGCCAGCCGGTCAGCGGGATTGCGACGATCTCGGCCATCAGATAGGCCGTCTGCACCCAGCTCAATTGATCGAGCGCGAGCCCGAGCCCGGCTTGGATCTCGGGTAATGAGCTGGCGACGATCTGAATGTCGAGGATCGCCATGAACATGCCGACGGCCATGGCGACAAATCCGATCCACGTCTTGGCTCCGGCGGCGTGGGATACGGCGGGGATGGTCACAGCCCTCGACGCGGCGCCAGCACACGATCCTCGATTCGGACGCGCCTCATGACCAGCATCAGGTTGAGCACCGAGAATATCGCGGCGATTGCTACGGCGCCAAAGGCCAGCGGCAGGACCGCGAACTCGGCGGCGACCAACAGATAGTTCGGATGCCGCAACCAACGGAATGGACCGGTTTGCACCAGCGGCGCGCCGGGAAGGGTCAGGATCCGCGTCGTCCACCAACGGCCCAGGCTAAGGATGACCCAGAGCCGGCCGAGCTGGAGCAGCGCGAACAAGCTGAGGATCGGCCAGCAGGGCGGGATGGCGACTGGCGCCAACAAAGCGAGGCTAGCGAGCCAGGCGGCATGCAGAGACACGAACAGCGGAAAGCCGACGGCATCCGTCTCGATCGCGCCCAATCGGCGCAGCCGCGCGGTGTTGCGGCGCGCCCAAGCAAGTTCGGCCAGTCGCTGCAGGGCGACAAGGCCAACCGTCCAGTAAAGCACGGTCACCGGTTGTCGAGTACCATAAACCCAGCGGAAAAACCCGGTCCCAGCGCGTTCATCAGCGCCCGGTTCCAGGGCCGTGTATCGGCGAGAGCGCGTTCGAGCACGAACATCACGGTGGCAGCTGACATATTACCAAAGTCGCGCAGCACCCCACGCGCGCCGGCGAGCGCGCCTTGCGCTAGCCCGAAGGCGTTTTCGAGTGCGGCGACCACCTTGGCGCCGCCGGGATGGCAAACGAACCGGTCGATGTCGTTTATCGCAATATTGTGATGGGTGAGGAATTCGGCCATTACCTCGCGAAACTTTGCAGCTACGAGTTGCGGAATGTCGCGGGAAAACACCGCGCTAAGCCCGTCATCAGTGACCTCCCAGCCCATAACATCGAGGCTGTTGGGCCAAGTGTACTCTCCCGCGGCGACAATCGTCGGCCCGCCTCCTTCAGTCGACAGCAGCGCCCCCGCAGCGCCGTCACCGAACAGCGCGGTTGCGACGATGTTGCTTTTTGAAAAATCATCGCGGCGAAACGACAGCGCACACAATTCGACGACAAGGAACAGCACGGTCTCGCCCGGCGACGATATTGCCTGGCTCGCCGCGCGGGCCAGGCCGATGACACCTCCGGCGCAGCCGAGGCCGAAAATCGGTAGTCGCCGTACGGTGGCGCGCAGCTCCATGCGGTCGATTAGCAGCGCATCCAGGCTAGGCGTGGCGATCCCGGTGGTCGAGACGACCACGATCGCATCGATCTCGTCCTTGGAACGGCCGGCGCGGTCAAGCAGTTGGACCGTCGTCGCCTCGAGCAGGTCGAGCGCCGCCGCGAGGTAGATGCGGTTGCGTTCGGACCAGCTATGGGGGCGGTCATACCACTCCAACGGAACGCAGGAATAGCGCGTGCGAATGCCGGTATTGGTAAAGACGGGAAGCAGCCGGTCAAGCGCCTGCGCGCCGCCGAACAGCAGCTTGACCCGCTCAATCACGTCGTCCTGGTGGAGCGGATAAGGCGGAAGCGCGGTCGCGATGCTCAGGAGGCGCGGGGCTGCGAGCATCGAAAGGATCCTCCTGTCCGGGACCATCCCGACACCGAATATGACACCGCCCCGCCGCGGATAATTCCCTGCTGCACGGAGATGTGAAGTTTCGCCCAGCGAGCCAAAATATTCCTTGATCATTTGAAGCACGAAGGCGTGGTGCACGATACCCTTGCCGGCCACTGCAGCCGACCTCCCGGCTTGCGGCAGCGCTAGGGGGTGGGCATGCTGCGCCAAGCCCAATATGCGAGCAATACGGCGGCAGTCGAGGGGAGAGAATCGATGAACGGCGCGGAAAGCTTAGTGCGTACTTTGGTGGGGGGCGGGGTTGATGTGTGCTTCGCCAATCCCGGCACCTCGGAGATGCATTTTGTCGCAGCCCTCGACCGGGTTGATGGCATGCGCTGCGTGCTCGGCCTGTTCGAGGGGGTCGTCACCGGAGCCGCGGACGGGTATGCCCGGATGAGCGAAAAGCCGGCCGCGACCCTGCTGCATCTCGGCCCTGGTCTCGCTAACGGGCTCGCCAACATCCACAACGCCAACAAAGCCTCGTCGCCGATGGTCAACATCGTCGGCGATCACGCCACCTATCACCGCAAATACGATGCGCCGCTAACCTCCGACATCGAGGGTCTGGCGCGGCCGTCCTCGCATTGGGTCAAGACCTCGCCCGATGCGAAGTCGATCGCCGTCGATGGCGCTGCCGCAATCGCCGCGGCGCGCCAATTACCGGGGCAGATCGCGACCCTGATCCTGCCGGCCGACACGGCATGGAACGAGGGGTCAGGCCCAGCCGAAGTGGCGCCGCCCACGCCACCAAAGCCGGTGTCACAGGACGCGGTGGCCGAGGCGGCGAAGGCGCTGCGCTCGGGCGAGGCATGCCTGATCCTGGTCGCCGGGCGGGCTTTACGCCAGCAGGGTCTCGATCTTGCCGGCAAGGTTGCCGCCAAGACCGGGGCGCGGCTGATCGCGCAGGGCTCGAATGCGCGAACCCAGCGCGGGCGCGGGCGCGTGTTTCTGGAGCGCGTGCCGTATGTCGTCGATCAGGCCACCAAGGTGCTGGCGGGGGTGAAGCACATCATCCTCGTCGGCGCCAAGATGCCGGTGGCGTTCTTCGCCTATCCCGACAAGCCGAGCCTGCTGGCGCCGCCCGACGCGCAGGGTCATGTGCTCGCCCGGCTCGACGAGGACATGATCGGCGCTCTCGACGCCCTGGCCGAGGAGGTCGGCGCCCGTTCGACCCCCGCCCCGGTCGTCAACGACCCGCCGCCGACCAAGGCGAGTGGCAGGATCACGCCCGAGGCGCTCGGCGCCTCGCTGGGCGCGCTGCTGCCGGAGAATGCGATCGTTGTCGACGAGGCAGTGACGACCGGGCGTGGCTTTTTCGCTCCGACCCGCTCGGCGGCGCCGCACGACTGGCTGTCGAATATGGGTGGATCGATCGGCTTGGGCATGCCGCTCGCGACCGGAGCGGCGGTCGCCTGTCCCGACCGCAAGGTGATTACCTTGGAGGGCGACGGCAGTGCGATGTATACGTTACAGGCCCTGTGGACGCAGGCGCGCGAGGGGCTCGACGTCACCACCCTATTATTCTCCAATCGCAGCTATGCGATCCTGCGCGGCGAGCTCGCCAATGTCGGCGCCGGGAATCCCGGGCGCAAGGCGCTCGACATGCTCGATTTGGGTAGCCCGGATCTCGACTTTGTGACCATAGCCAAGGGAATGGGCGTCCCTGGGGCGCGAGTCACGACGATGGAGGAATTCAACCACCGCCTGGCCGAAGGGATCGCCGCTTCCGGCCCGTTTCTCGTCGAAGTTGCCCTCTGAGCACCTGAAACTCAGATCGCAGTGTAACCGCCGTCGACGAGGAGATCGCTTCCGGTGACAAAGCTCGCGGCATCGCCGGCCAGGAAGACCGCAGCCGCAGCGACCTCGGACGGACGACCAAGGCGCCCTTGCAGATGTTTGGGGCCGAGTGCTTCGCTCGCCGCCGCGAAGCTGCCGTAGCGGCGCAACAGCCGCTCGGTTTCGACCGCGCCCGGCGACAACGTGTTGACCCGAATGTTCTGGCCGGCGTGGTCAATTGCCATGACCTTGGCGAGCTGGATCAGAGCGCCTTTGGTCGCGCAATAAGCCGCACGCCCGGCGCTGCCAACGCGCCCGAGCTGCGAGGCGATCAGGATGACGGATCCCCCGCCGCCAGCGATCATCAAGGGCAGCACAGCACGGCAGAGCAAAAACGAGCCGGTTAGGTTGACCGCCAACACCTGTTCCCAATCGGCGAGGCTGGTTTCCAGCACCGTACCGCTGACATCGTGCGGTGCGGCACAGCTGACCAGGATGTCGAGCCGGCCAAAAGTGTCGTAGGCCGTCCCTGCAGCTTGGCGCGTCTCACCCTCGGTGGCGACCTCGCAATGCAAAGAGAGCGCCTGCCCACCCACCTTCTCGACGAGGCGCGCCGTCTCGGCCACCCCGACCATATTGATGTCGCAACAGGCGACCACTGCCCCCGCCTCAGCAAACGCGATCGAGATCGCCCGCCCGATGCCGCCCGCCGCCCCGCTAACCAGCGCCGCCTTTCCGGTGAGCGTCATTGCGCATTCCTCTCGGTCGTCCCCGTACCGCAGGCACGGCGCATATCGATCGACGCTTTGGCCAACGGTGAAGCGCCCCGCAATCTAAGGCACGGATTAGACGACTAGTTCGGTCCGCGGATCGATCAGATGCATGCGATTGAGGTCGGCGGCAAGCGGCATCAACTCGCCGACGAGACCGGCCGAGGTCGGGTTGACGCGGCCGCACACCTCGACCCCGTCGACGATGAAATAGACCATCGTCTCCATACCCATCGGCTCGACGACGTCGAGCCGCGCCGAGAACGGCACAACGCCGGGAGCAGCCTCCCCACGCGCCTCGGTAATGTGCTCGGGGCGCAATCCGAATAACAGGTCGCTGCCGACGCGCGGACGATAATGCGCCTCGCGCGACGGCGGAACCGGAAACGAGAGCCAGTCAGACAGACGCACGGTCAGCCCACTGCCATTCTCGACCAGCCGGCAAGGCAGTAAATTCATCATCGGCGAGCCGATAAATCCGGCGACAAAGCGGGTCCTCGGGTTGTGGTAGACCTCGTACGGCGTGCCGATCTGGTCAATCCGTCCGGCATTCATGACGACGACCCGATCGGCCAGGGTCATCGCTTCAACCTGGTCGTGGGTCACATAGACAGTCGTCGTCGTGACCTTTTGATGCACTTTTTTGATCTCGGTGCGCATTTGCACGCGCAGCTTGGCATCGAGATTAGACAGCGGCTCGTCGAAGAGAAAGACCTTGGGATTGCGCACAATCGCGCGGCCCATCGCCACTCGCTGCCGCTGCCCGCCTGACAACGCCTTTGGCCGGCGGTCTAAAAGTTCGGTGATATCAAGGATTCGGGCGGCGGCCTCAACGCGTTCCTTGATCTCCAGCTTCGGGAATTTCTTCAGCCGCAGACCGAACGACATGTTTTCGAAGACGGTCATGTGCGGGTAGAGCGCGTAGTTTTGGAACACCATCGCGATGTCCCGATCCTTGGGCGGCACGTCATTGACCAGTTGGTCGCCAATATAGATCTCGCCTTCGGTGCACTCTTCGAGCCCGGCGATCATCCGCAAGGTCGTGCTTTTGCCGCATCCCGATGGTCCGACGAGCACGATGAACTCACGGTCGGCGATGTCGAGATCGATCCCCCGCACCGCCGGGGTCTTATCGAAGGTCTTGACGATATTGCGAAGCGCCACTT
Source organism: uncultured Alphaproteobacteria bacterium (assembly GCA_963774345.1). Lineage (GTDB taxonomy): Bacteria > Pseudomonadota > Alphaproteobacteria > ATCC43930 > CGMCC-115725 > AP-15. The sequence continues at coordinate 194,751 of CAVZFB010000049.1, read as the reverse complement.
GCGCCATACTGTAGGCCCTTCCTCTCAGCCTTTGGTGGCACCGGCGGTCAGGCCGGCAATGTAGTAGTCCATCGGGAACGCCTAGGTTATCAGCTACGGCGCAGCGCCGAGTACCTCTGACTCCAGGCGACCTGCCACTCTCGCCGAAATCGCCAGCCCGATCAACCTAGCGCCTGCGTCCCGCTGGTCGCGTCACAACCGTGTGAACACCGGAATCGTTTTGCTGCCATTGGTTCGTCCACCTTACAAAGAGCTTACGTTGCGGGTCGAACCCTAGCATTGCATCGATTGTAGCGCAGCCATGCGTAATCATGCCATCAAATTTGCGCTTGCCGCCCGAGCGCGCGAACCCGGCGGGCTGCCGCCGCACCGACGCCCCGGATCGCCCGGCTTGAAACGCTGCGATGAGCATTTGGCCGGGCTAATTTTTTTCTGGCGGCACAGCCGTCGAAATCTCCGGCGGTGGGGCTGAAGATACCGGCATCATCTTGCTGCGCACCGCGGTGGCGTTCGAGCTCGTGGGCATACCGGCGTAGTGCGTAGGCTTCGCTCAAGTAGCCGAGAATCCGGCGACCATCGGGGTTATCGATGACGGGCAGCGTCTCCTGCGCCGCCTGGCTGAAGCGATCAAGGGCCGTGCGCAAATCATCGCCCGGCAACAAATACGGCGCGGGTTCGGAAACGAGGGTGCCGACTGTCTTAGCCTCTCCGCCACCGTTTGCCTCGGTGGGATCGATGATGCCGGACAGACGGCCGTCGCTGTCGACAACGAACACCTGCTTCGTGCTACCCGCCGGAAACCGCCGGCGCAGCTCGTCAAGCGGTAGGTCGGCGGAAATAACTGCCGGGTCGCGCCGCATCATCGGGCCGATCAGTAGCTCGTTGATCCAGCCAACATCCTCGGGGCTGCGGATCGCCAGCCCACGCAGATGAAACCGCCAAGTGGCAAACGAATAGCCGAACCAATGGCGCACTGCGATCGCAGCAGTGACGACTCCCACCATGACGCCGATCGTAGCCGAGAAATCGCCGGTCGTTTCGAGCACCAGCATGATCATAGTCATCGGCGCCCCGACGATCGCAGCGGCGACTGCACCCATCCCGACCAATGCATAGATCAGCGGGTCAGCGGCGAGCCCGGGGCCGAGCCGCGTCAGCAAGTCGCCGATCAGACTGCCGAACAGGCTGCCGAGAAACAGCGAGGAGCTGAACAGCCCACCGCGAAACCCCGAGCCAATCGATATCGCCGAGGCGATGATCTTGGCCACGATCAACCCGGCGAGAAACGGCAGAGCGAAGCCCGAATGCAGCGCGCTGAGGATGCCGCCGTGGCCGCTGCCGAGAACCTGCGGAAAGGGCAGCGCGATCAGACCGACGATCAGCCCGCCCAGCGCCGGGCGCGCCCAACGCGGCACAGCCTGCGAACGGAACAGGCTCTCGGTCGAGGTCACCCCCTTCATGGTCAGGATACCGAGCCCGGCCGAAGCCAGCCCGAGGCCGAAAAAAGCAAGATAATCCGATGGCGACAAAGCGATGTCGTGCCAGACGACAAAGATCGGATTTGAGCCGACGAGCCCGCGCACAACCAGCGCGCCGGTTAAGGCGGCGATCCCGACCGGCGCCAGCGCCTGTAACGTATAACTGCCGATAATCAGCTCGAAGGCATAGAAGGCGCCGGTCAACGGCGCGTTAAACGCTGCCGCGATTGCTCCGGCAGCACCGCATCCAACAAGCGTGCGCACGTCGTCGCGACGCAGATCGACGCTGCGCCCGAGCCGCGAAGCCAGAGCGGCGCCGAGCTGGGTATAGGCTGCTTCGAGCCCGACCGATGCGCCGAACCCGCCAGAGAGGATCGTCACCCAGACCAGGCCGAGGCTGTCACTGAGCGACATCCGGCCACCGAACAGCGCGTTGGCCTCGATCGCGTCGACCACCTCGCGCGGGCGCCATCGGCGCAACAGGAGGGAGGAGAGGCCAACCAAGATTCCGCCCAAAACCGGCATCAGCATCAGGCGGGCCGGCTCTACAATGGCGTTGGCCTCGCTGAGGCGGCTCTCGTTCGGGACGGCGAAAGCAAAGTGCCGGACCAGGCCGAGCAGCAGGTCCGTTAGGACGACCCCGAGACCGGCGGCGACCCCGGCCCCCAGCGCGAGCACGAGCAAAAACAGCTCGCTGTCGCGCAGCCGCGCCTCGGCGCGGCGGCTACCGGGGGCTGCGAACTCGATCTCTTCTCTACCCTCTGCGGGTGCGATCTCGGCCACGCGCCAGCGCATAGGCGAGTTGGCCGCGACTGGCAAGAGCGCCCTATGGCAAGGCTTGCCCCAGTATCGAAATCACGACTCGATGCGACCATTTTGAGCAACGGCGCCTGGTCAATGACGCACGAAATATACCCGGTAGAGTTGATCACGAAACGACGGGCTCGATGTCACTGCAACCTGGAAATCGGATTTGCCGAGAACGAACGTGTCGAGCGGCTCGGTGGCTACGACGGTGGCGTTGCGCGGCTCGCCGCTGATCAGCGCCACCTCGCCGAAAAACTCGCCGCGGCCCAGACGCGCGACCTCATGATCGGCACGGACCACATCGACTTCCCCGTCGGAAATCAGGAAAAACTCCTCGCCTGTCTCGCCCTCGCGAAGGACCGTCTCGCCGGCAGCGAAATGACGCTTGGTCATCTTCTCGGCGACGTGGGTCAGCTGGGCCGGGGTCAGTGTGCGGAAGGGCTCGACCCCGCGCAGGAATTCGCAGATCCGCAACGCATCGTGCAGCACCACATCGGAGACGATCCTGCCGTCGACCATGTGAACGAGCCGATCGGCGCACTCGATAATGCGGTAATCGTGAGTGACCATGATTACCGCAGCGTTTTGCTCGACTGTCGTCTGCTTGAGCAGATCGATGACGATCCGCGTCGCGTCCTTGTCGAGCGCGGCAGTTGGCTCGTCGGCGAGGACGAGGCGGGGGCGGTTGACCAACGCCCGCGCAATCGCGACCCGCTGACGCTCGCCGCCGGACAATAGCCTCGGCTTATAGTCAATCCGATGACCAAGGCCGAGCCGCTTGAGCAGCTCAATACAGTGACCGCGCCCCACTTCTAGGGAATCGTGGCCGAGTTGCATCGCCATCTTGACGTTCTCGAAGGCGGTCAGCGCGTCGAACAAATTGTGCATTTGAAAAATGAACCCGAGCTCACGCCGCACCGTGACGAGGTCGCGGGCCGCGAGGCGTGAGAGATCGCGACCCAATACCTCGATCCGTCCCTCCTGCACCGAACGCAAGGCGCCTATCAAGGTTAACAGAGTGGTCTTGCCCGCGCCCGATGGGCCGGTCATCACCACCAGTTGACCCCGCGGGATTGTGATGCAGTTGTCGAACAAGACTTGGTTGTGCGCCTCGCCCTCTCCGTAATGGTGGTCCAGCCGCTCGACGCTGACCGCAGGTGGTGGCGCGGACGGGGCTTCGACCGGTGTCGGCGCGGGCGCTTCGGCGACCATGGCGGCAGACATCAGAACACCTCAGCAGGGTCGGCCGCGATCACCCGGCGCACCGCTATTGCCGCCGAGATCAGACACATGCCAAGGGTCAATGCGAGGCTCAGAAGGGTGATTTTGGGGCTCATTCGCATTGGCAGCAATGCCACCTCGGCGATCACTTTGTACAACAGAATGCCTGCGAGCCAGGCGGGAATCCAGCCCGTCAGCCCGTTCAGCGACGCCTGCTCGAGCACCACACGCAGCAAAAACCGGGTTGGGTATCCGATTGCCTTCAACGTCGCATATTGCGGCAATTGGTCGGACACATCGGTGTAGGTGACCTGATACGAGATCAGCATGCCGACGACAAAGCCAACTACGGTCCCGATCGCGAAGATCGGCCCAGCCGAAGAAACCGCCGCCTGAAACCGGCGCTCGAACGCGATCAGCTCGGGCTTGGTCATGACAGCGATCGTGCCAGGTAACGCTCGCTCGAGCGCCGATTGAACTGTGACCAGGTCGGCGCCGGGTGCGAGCTTGATTACCCCGACCTGGATCCCGGGCGGGTTTCCGGCGGCGCCGTGCAAAAGGCCGACAAAGGTACGCGCGCCCATGATCACCGTCCCGTCGTTCTGAAAGTCAGGACCGAGGGCAAAGCTGCCGACAATCCTGACCGTGGCACCGTTTAATTCCGATTTCGCTGCCGGCGGGTTCATACCGAGAAAACGACGGGCGCGACGGTCGACGAGGATTGTGTCGGGCGAATTCAGCTGTTGGCGCTCAGCGTTAACATCGGCGAACGAAAAGACCGGCTTGTTGGGGTCGAAGGCCAGGGCGCGAACCAGGAACACCTTACCGTTGAGCGGATTCTTCCAGAACACGTCGTACCAGTCGGCATAAAGCGGTCGCGCGGTTGCGATCCCTGGCACCCGCCTAGCGGTGTTCAGGGTGGCGGCGGGAAACGGGTCCTGCGTAGCGAACTGGTACTTGTGGGCGCTCTGCAGAAAGAGGTCGCCGTCGAGGCCGCGGATGACTTGCAGCGAGCTGTCGAAAAAGGCCTGCTCGAAGCCGAGCTGCATCAGCATCAGCAAAACCGCGAAGCCGATCCCGGCGCCGGAACGCGCCAACCGGCGCTTGTTCGCCGTAAGATTACGCCGTGCGAGCGGGACCGGACGCAACTGCGCCCAGCTGGCACTGGCGGAGACGATCGGCAAGAGCGGCAGTCCCTCCCTCAGAACACGTCGGCAGGATCGGCGCGCCGCAAACCCCCAAGCGCCAAAAGCGCCGCGATGGTCGCCATCGCTAGCGCAGCGGCAAGCACCGCCGCAGCGTGGCCCGGCGTCATCGTTACCGGCAGCAGGGTCTTTTGGCGGATCACCTGATAGACCCAAACAGCTGCCGCTAGCGCTGGGACAAAGGCGGCGGCGACGATCAGCAGCGACATCGTGGCGACCGTAGCCGCCAGCGCACCGTCATTATAGCCGATCGCCTTCAAGGTGGCGAATTGCGGCAATTGCCGGCTTACCTGAGTCTGAAACGATTTGGTACACCACCATGATCCCGACTACGACCGAGATCAGCAACCCCGACCCGAAAATCAGCCCAACCGAGGTTCGGGTTGTCCAGTACGCCGCTTCATGACCGGCGAGCTCGCGGCGAGTGAAGATCTGTGCTCCGACGCCAAGCAGCTTGCGCAAATCAATCGCAGCGCGGTCAGGATCGGCGCCTGGCTTCAGTCGGATCAGACCGAGATTGACTTCGCCGAGCCCGCGGCCGGGGAACAGGCGGGCGAAGTTCGGTTCGCTTGCCAGGGCGACGCCGAGGCCCATAAAGCCGGTTCCGAGCATGTATTGACCGCCAATCGTCACTTCGCGGTCGCCGAGGTCGACGACCCGCCCGGGGGTAAGGGGGCCGAAAATCGGCCGCGTTGCACTGTCGACAAGGATCGTGTCGGGTCGCTCGAGCTCAACTATCTGCTGGTCGATGCCGCCGGGCAGAAAGGCGTGGCTGGCGGGGTCGAAACCGATCACGAAGACATCCGGCCATACGCCGCCCTGGCCGCCTTTCCATTTCCCCACCGCAAAATAGATCGGCGTCACCGCCGCGACCTCGGGCGACGAGCGCGCCCGATCGAGCTGGCCCAGGGCGAACGCGCCCGGCTGCGCCTGATATTCGTACTCGTCCGAAACCAGCAGCAGATCGAACCGCATGTTGTCGTAAAGCAGCATCCCGCCCTGCGGCACGGCATAAAACAAGCCGAGTTGGATAAAGACCAGCAGGATCGCCATGAAGATCCCCACCAGGGCCAGCGCTGTCCGCCCCTTTTGATGGGCCAGGATCCGCCAAGCGAGCGAAATCGTCATGGCTGGCCGACCTCTTGACAATATCGCTGCTGGCGCACCGGCATGATCCCGCCTTTGTCGCGGCGCGAAGGCCGGCAGCTGTTCAAGAATGACCCAGACTCGGCGCTCGCGACGGTAAGACACACATGATCGTCGTTGTTTGGGCGAACAGATCAATCCGATTATCGAGATTTGCCCGGGCGGACTACACGAGGTCAGACCGCCAGTCTATTCTGGAGAAACCCCCGGCCGTTACTCCTTTTTGTCGAGGCGAATGGCGCGGCCCAACCCGTCAATCATGCACTGTCCGTCAGCGGTATCCCCCATCGTCTTGATCCGGGAAAGGAGGGATCTCAGCGCGAATCGCGGCGATCGTGTAGTGCTTGACTTCTAGCGTCCAGGGCGAGTCGATCGCCGTCTGAAGCACCCCTGCATAGGGTGGGTATAGAGCCAGGTTCGACAGAGGCCGTTCTCTAATCGGGGCGCCTGGGTCAAGTTCGGTGTGAAACGCTGGTCTTTGCCGGGATCATGGTTCTCTCCGGGGTCGGTTGCCCGCCCCATGATGGGTGTCAGGGGTGTGACGCCGCGAGGTGTGAAGCGGTCTGACCGGACATATGCCCAGTCGACCCACAGCCTCTGCGCGGTCGTCCGCACCCGCCGTCCCGGCAAGGACAGCGCCTCCGCCGGAGCGGAGCTGGTATGGCGGATCGCGCGTCAGGCGGCCTTTTCGCGCGTCCACCAGAACTCGGTACCGTCGGTCCAAATGCAATGCAGGATGACGGCAATCTTGCGAGCGACCGCGATGCGCGCCTTCCTGCCGCCGATCCGCTTCGCCAAGCGCATGCCCCAGGCTTTCAACGGCGAGAACCGCTGAACCCTGGTTAGCAGCACGTGGGCCGCCTCGTAGAGGCAGGTGCGGGTGAAGGTGTCACCGCACTTCGAGATGCGCCCCTGCCTGTCCGTCTCACCGGACTGATAGCGTGTCGGCGTCAGGCCGAGATACGGGCCGACGTCGCGCGCGTGCTTGACGCGGCTCGGGTCATCTACGGAGGATAGGAAAGCCAGCGCGGTGATCGGTCCGACACCTGGCACGCTCATGAGGCGCTTCAAGGTAGGCTCGGTGTGGACGAGGTGACGAATGTCGCGATCGATAGCAGCGATCTGCGACGTCACATGCCGACGCACTTCGGCCAGTTTGGCGACCAAGCCGCTCATCACCGGATGCCCCGCGGCCAGTTTCTCGGCGCGTTGGATCAGTGTGTCCTTGTTGCCCGGTGCTCGTGCGAGGTGACGCTTTTGGCGTGCACCTCGCGATACCAGTCCATCCGCAGCATGTCGGCCAAACCTCGGGCATCGCTGCGGTCCGACTTCGTAGGCCGCATCGACAGCGCGGCGTGGGCATGTCGCGCATCCATGCATACGACCGGCAACCCTGCAGAGGCCAGCGCATGAAACAACCAGGGCGAGGTAGAGCCCGTTTCCAGCCCGACCCGATCACCTGCGGCGCCCTGCTTCTGATCAGCTCAACCAGGGTCGCCGGTTCAGCTACGGTTTTGCCTTCGAAGACAATGTCTCCGTTGCTGTCGATGATGCAGATGCTGATCTCCTTCAGCGACACGTCCAGCGCGACGTACTGCTCCATGGCGGCATCTCCCGAGGCTCTATGGTTGGGCCGATCCTACTAAGCCCAATGTCGGGGGAAGTGCTCGCCCCGATTACCCCAGGTGTGAAAACACCTAATCTGGTATTATTCCCGGGGGTTCGGGGGACCGGGATGAAGCGTTTTGTTGAGGGCCAAGACCGGAGCCAGCTGCTCTTGCTGCCGGATTGCTTGGACGACTACGTCGGGGAAGATAACCCTGTCCGCATCGTCGATGCCTTCATTGATGAATTGGATTTGGTGGCGCTGGGCTTTGCGGGCGTTATCCCGGAAGCGACGGGCCGGCCGGCCTACCATCCCTCGACGCTGCTGAAGATTTACCTCTACGGCTATCTCAACCGCGTGCAGTCGAGCCGGCGGCTCGAACGGGAAGCGCAGCGCAATATCGAGCTGATGTGGCTGACCGGGCGGCTGGCGCCTGACTTCAAGACGATCGCCGACTTTCGTAAGGACAACGGCGCAGCGATCCGGGCGGTGTGCGGGCAGTTTGTCGAACTTTGCCGCCGGCTCAAACTCTTCACTCATGCCGTTGTTGCGATCGACGGCAGCAAGTTCAAAGCGGTGAACAACCGCGACAAGAATTACACGGTCGCCAAGGTCACCGGGCGGATGGAGCAGGTCGACGCCAGCATCGCGCGTTACCTGCGGGCGCTGGACCGGGCCGACCGCGAAGAGGGCGATGTCGCCGAGGCCAAGTCGGTCCGGCTGAAGGAGAAGATTGCCGGCCTGCGCCAGCAGATGCAGGCCTTGAAGGTGATGGAGCAGACGGTTCAGGACGCGCCCGACCAGCAGGTCTCGCTGACCGATCCTGACGCCCGATCGATGGCGACCAGCGGCAAAGGCACCGCCACCGTCGGCTACAATGTGCAGATCGCCGTCGACGCCGAGCACCATCTGATCGTCGCCCACGAGGTGATCAATCAGGGCTACGACCGCCACCAGCTGGCACCCATGGCGTTCAAGGCACAGCAGGCCACGGGCCGCGAGCAGATCACCGCCCTGGCCGACCGCGGCTACTTCAACGGCGACCAGGTCCTGACCTGCGAAGGCACGGGCGTCGCACCGGTCGTGCCCAAGACCTTGACGTCGAGCGGGGCCAAGCGCGGCTTCTTCACCCGGCAGGACTTCATCTACGACGCCGAGCATGATCATTACACCTGTCCGGCGGGCGGGAAACTCCACCAATGCCAGGCGCCGCGCGGATCACACCGAAGACTTCGATTTCTACCGTCACCTGAGCGCCTGTTTCACCTGTCCTCTCAGGTCACGGTGCACGCCAACCAAGCTGCGGCGCATCAAGCGCTGGGAGCATGAGGACGTGCTCGACAGGATGCAGGATCGGCTCGACCGCATGCCCGAGGCCATGGGCGTGCGGCGACAAACCGTCGAACACCCGTTCGGCACCCTCAAAGCCTGGATGGGCGCCACCCACTTCCTGACCCGCACCCTCGACAAGGTCCGAACCGAGATGAGCCTCCACGTGCTGGCCTATAACCTGAAGCGAATGATCACGATCTTCGGTGTGGAACCACTGATGGCGGCGATCAGGGCCTGATCGCTTCGTTCAAGCCGCACGCGTCAGCCGATCTACCCGTATCTCAACTGTCTTGCCGGCAAACACAGCGCATCAGCCGCTCAACTCACGGGTTTTCCCACAGGCTAGCCCCCTGATCTCCATCATGCGGCCCTCACCGTCCTCCGGCATGCAGGCGGAGCCGATCTCCTTCTTGATTCGCTCGGCGCTGCTCACACCGACGAGGAGGTCATGGTTGCGGCGGATGTAGGCAATGACCGCCTCGTCCATCTTGTCGCCGCCGACCCGAACCGATCGGCAATAGACGATGCCGCCAAGCGACAGCACCGCCACCTCGGTCGTCCCGCCTCCGACATCGACGACCATCGAGCCGGTCGGCTCGGTCACCGGAAGACCGGCACCGATGCCTGCCGCCATCGGCTCCTCGATCAGAAAGGCCTGCCTTGCACCCGCACCTTCAGCCGATTCCCGGATCGCACGCCGCTCCACCGCGGTCGCGCCAGAGGGCACACAGACGATGATCTGCGGCGCGGAGAAGCTGCGGCGGTTGAGCGCCTTGCGGATGAAATGCTTGATCATTTCCTCCGTTACCTCGAAATCGGCAATGACGCCCTCGCGCAGCGGCCGGATTGCCTGAATGTTGCCAGGGGTGCGGCCGACCATTAGTTTCGCCTCCTCCCCGACGGCGAGAACTAGTCTTTTGCCCTTGACGCTTGCAATTGTGACCACCGACGGCTCATTCAGGACGATACCGCGCCCTTTCACGTAAACGACGGTGTTTGCCGTGCCGAGGTCGATCGCCATGTCGGCCGACAGCAAACCCAACATTCTACCAAACATCTGATCGCGAACCCTGGGAAAGCCTCGCCTTCTCTAAACGGCGGACGCGACTGACCATACAGGCGTTGCGTGCCGCAATCGACGACGCATGGCGGATCCGATCCCTGGAACAGGCGAGGGTGGGCCGACGAGCCTACGGCTAGTTGGCTGCCGCCTTTTTCGGCAGCACGATCAAGGCCGCTCGGGCGGCCGATCGGCACCGGTTTTCAACCGAGGTATCCTCGGATTTTGGGGACATCCCCAACCTAAATATTGTGTCCGTCGATCGGCCAAAAAACCAATCAGGAACTATCGCTTCGGACTCTGGCGGGCGCGAGAATCTCGCCGTAAGCCCATGGTGTTCGCCAATAAAGTTAAAAAGTCTAACCGCATCGATTTCGGGTGAATGCCATTTCTACAAAGAGGTCCCAAGAATTTTCGGCCCTATAGCAAAATACTTTCAATATGATTTGAAATCGTCCCCATATATTATTTTCTGCAATTCAGAAAAGGATGCCTCATGGGTATTTCGATGAGTAGCCCGACGAGTGGGTTCAGGAAATGGTCGGAGGCGCATGATCCGAAGATCGCCGGTGCTCGCGCGGTAGCGGGCGATGCTGCCGTCATCCCGGTTCCGGATCTCGATCAAGGAATGATGACCCCAGATGAACAGCCGCATCGTCCGTGGCTCGTGCCTGGAGTCGGTACGCTCTGAAGCGAACTCCCATTGCTCTCTTTTTGGACAGCTTCAGGCATCAGGCGATGACTCGCGGCGTCCCGCTGGCGACGGAATGGCTGTGGTGCAATTTCCCGCCGCCGGTCGCGCTGCACGATTACCGGCACCTCGGCGCGAGCTACCGCGAGCGCATTCAGCGCCTGAAATCTACCAACCCCCCAAGCGACAATAAGCATTATGCGAGTTCTATCCAGATATTACCTTAATGATAAGAGAAATAAAATGGAAAGACATCTGGAACAATATGGTGATTGGGTGGTGTCCAAATTCGGAGAGGATGGCCAACGTTCAAGGTTGATTACATGGTACGTTTTTGACTCTGATAAATTCCGTCGCAATGAGCCGGGATGGTGTGGGACTTCGATTACAAAATACCGTGACGGCACGCCCTCCCACATAACCCTGCTGGACGCAGCCGGTTTGGAGGTGGAGGCATGGGCCGTACACGGCGATGGCAGATGAGTTGCTGAGCCACGCGCCGCCGATTTCAGCGGCCCGGTCGATGCAAAGTAACTTTGCCACGGGTCATCCACCACGCTTATCGCCCCCAGCTCCGCGGCGACAGCTTGCGCAAGCGATCCAGTCGATCTCGAGCATGGCCTCGACAAGCAGCCGGCCCGAACTGCTCGGCAGGGCGAGCTGTTGCCCGACCACTCCAACATTCGCGGCTCCCGCTATTACCATTGAGGAAGCTTGATCGTGCTGATCCATCCGACTACCGACCAGATGCACCAACTCGGCCTCACCGACATGGCGCGCGCCTCGGTGAACTGGAGACCAACCCCGCAGAGTGCCGATCTCTCGCATGCCGAATGGTTTGCCCTGCTGCTCGACCGCGAAGCCACCGATGTAGGATGGCGTCGGCGAGAGTGGGCTCGCCGTTCAGATCGTGCCCGCGGTCGACCGGGATTTGGCTGGTGATCAGAATAGCGCCGCGCCCGTAGCGGTCCTCGACGATTTCAAGCATGTCGTGGCGCTGGTCGGCCCGAGCGGTTCGAGACCCCCATCATCAAGGATCAACAGCTTGACACCGCCGAGCGCGGGTATCGCCCGTCGCCACGAGCGCGCTGGTAGAGCACCGAGCGATTGTCGCGGCAAGCCTTTTGTCCGAGCGCGCAAGCCAGCCAAGATTTGCCGACACCGGCTGGCCCTTCGACGACCAGGTTCTGAGCCTCGTCGATCCAGCGGCCGGCGATCAAGCGCCTGAAACAATGCGCGGTCGAGGCCGCGAGCGGCTCGATAATCGGAGGGACCGGTGCGTCCCGCTTTTCGCCGTCTGCCGCAACCTGGACCTTGCGCACGGTCCGGTGGAACTCCATTCGCAGCGTCTCCCTTCGTGCGGCTGCAAGCCCGTCGGAGCCCAATGGTTATCAAGCTGCCAGCTCGAGGATCTCGCACACCTGCGCCGGGCCGGCGATCGACCGTGGATTACGCGGGACCCAGGGTGTCTCCATTGCCCCTTTTGCGATGCGATCAAAGCTGTCCGGCCCGATCTTGACGGCGCTCAGGCTGCGCGGCATGCCGAGGCCGGTGATAAAGGTGTCGAGCACATCGGCGGCATCCTCGCCCCGATGACCCATCGCGGTGGCGACCAGCATCTGCCGCTCGGCGTTTACCGGCTTGTTCCAGCGCATCACCGCCGGCAGCATGATGCACGAGGTGTGCCCGTGCGGAATGTCGAACGCGGCGCCGAGCACATAACCAATGCCGTGGCTGGCACCCATCGGCACGTCGGCGGCCAACGGCCCCATCGACAGCCATGTGCCCATCTGGCAATCGAGGCGCGCCTGCAGGTCCATCGGATCGGTCTTAACCCGCGGGAGACCACGCGACAGTAAGCTCAACCCGTGCAGCGCCTGAGCATCGGCAAACGGATTGGCCTCGCCGGAGCAGATGCCTTCGACGCAGTGGTCGATTGCACGCACCCCGGTCGACAGCCATAGCCACTCGGGGGTGTGCACGGTGACGGCCGGGTCCAGGATCACGGCGCGGGGGATGATGTCTGGATGCCGGAACAGCTCCTTCACTCTGCGCCGCTCATCGGTGACGCCGGCGATCGCGCTGAACTCGCCGCCGGATAGCGTCGTCGGCACCGTGATCTGCCGGACTGACGGCGCATTACACGGTGGAGGCCCCAGTGTGCCATCAGATCCTCTGACGGGCCGGAGTTCGTCGAGCGCCTCGGGCTTCCCGATATCGTTGGCGAGGCACAGCTGTACGGCCTTGGCCCCGTCGGTCACCGAACCACCGCCGATGGTGACGATCAAGTCGGCATCGGCTTCCCGCGCCAACGCTGCCGCGTCGATCACCGCTTGCCTCGGCGTGTGGGGCGGGATCCGGTCGAAGACGCCAGCACAACGGTTGCCGAGAGCCCGGCGCACTTTCTCGATCTCGCCGGTCTCGCGGGCAAGCGTGCCGCTGACCATCAGGAAGACGCGATCGACATCGAGCCGCAGCACTTCCTCGGCGACCGCTTCCGCAGCAGGCCTGCCGAACACGACCTCCTCCATCCGCCCGAAGATGACGCGCCCGGATTGAACCATCGATTTCCTCCGCTAGGGCTTTGCCGCTTCGCTGCTGGTGGCGTACGGCGGGCGGCACAGCCTGCTACACGCAATGATACGATAGCAACCCGGCTTCTGGAAACGCAGTGAAAGGCCAAACGACGCATGATGACAGGCCGGCCGGTCATTTGTTTCTACACGAAAGCACTAGCGCCCATCATAAATACTGCAAACAGCAAGAAAACAGGAATTGACCTTGTAATAACTCCACCCCACCAATATATTTTACGTGTTAGGTAGAACATCTCAACATCTCCGAAATAATCGCTGACAAACCTGTATGTAACTCGATCCACAGCCGTGGGTCGGGCTGTTGCCGTTAGGAGCATCCCCAGCTCCCTAACGGAGACATCGTCCATGTCTGAAGCAAAACGCCCCCACGGCAGCCGCTTTCGGGACGCGCTGGCGATCGTCGATCCCGGTGCATGCAATCCCAGCGGTATTGCGCTGTCGATCGTCGAGGCCTGCCGCGAGATCCGCGAGCACGAGACCACCGGCACCAAAGAGATGTGCCAGGACCCGGCGATCCGGCTGATGGTCTACCAGCTCGCCTCGATCTGCGGTGTCGCCGAGTACGCACTCGAGCGCTACATCGCCGATGAGGCCGCCTGCAAGGAACGCCTTGCCGAGCTTGGCCTTCGGCCCTTCGGCGCCGGCTGAGCCCTTCCACCCCTGCTGACAGAAGTTGGCGGGGGTCGGGGCGTCGGAACATCCAACAGGAGAAACCCCGATGCCCAAATTTGTTATCGAGCGCCAGTACCTGGTGCCGATGTACCAGCAAATCGTCGTCGAGGCCGAAACCCTCGAAGCAGCCTGTGAGAAGGCCGTGAGCGACGATATCGCCTGGGACACCCAGGAGATGGACAGCGACAACGCGCGGGCGACGACCATCACCGAAGCCAAGGTGGTCCCCGACGGCTACGAGGTCGATCCGGTGCAGCGCTTGCTGATTGCCGGCACTGATCCGAGCGACCATCCACCGGACATGCTCAGCCTTGCCACCTTCCTTTACGAGGACGAGGCCAAGACCGGCCCGCTGCTCGAAATCCCCGCCAAGTTCACCGACGAATAGCGTCCGCGCCCCTTCAACAGAAGTTGAGGGGGCTCGCGGCATCGGAGCCGTCAGGCCATCGCGATCGCGCCGAGAACCACTAGCAAGAACGGACTTGCGATTGTCGGCGCGGCCTATGTCGGAGTCCGGTCAGACGAGAGGGGCCAGCCCCCGGGCCGGTTTAATCCCTACGCCTGCTCCCACCAGCGCGGCCTCTCCCCCTCACCAGCAGCAGTTGGTGGGGGTCGAGGCGTCGGAGCACTCCCGCTCCGAGGAAATCCCCATGAACCTGATCAAACTCGACGCAGTGCGTCGTCATACGCGCCGCGAACTTACTCCTGATCAAGCCAAAACCCTCGTCAGCCACCCGAACATCTCGGTCGTGAAGGCCCAGGCGGCAGCCTTGTCGTTGCATCCCTGGGGCAACACGCCCGAGGAGTGGCTGCGGCTCGAAGCCTGCCTCGTCCTGATCGAGGAGAGGCGCCGTGGTCGATGAGCTGAACCTCGACGTCGACGCCCCCGACAAGGTGGCCGGCGTCCTCAGCGCGGCGGACAATGCCTATCATGCCAGCGCCGTCGAACTCACCGCCGCCTGGCAGGATCGGCATATCCCGATGATCTGGGCAGCGATCGCCGGCGAACTCGATCGCCGCTTGGAAGATCGAAAAGATCGTCAAGCAGCGGCTCGACCCGCGGCAATCCCCACGCCGGAAGAAATAGCCTTCTCACCCTCGTCGGCAGCAGCTGGCGAGGCGTCGGAGCACTCCGCTCCGATGGAGGCCTGCCGATGTACGATTTCCTGATCGCCGATCGCGGCTCGATCGTCTCGATCATGCCAATGACCCAAGCCGAAGTGGATCGACGAGAACGTCGTCTCTCCGAGCCCTGGCAGTGGCTTGGCGGCGCCCTCTGTGTCGACCGCCGCTATGCCCGCGATCTCACCGACGAGATCGCCGCGGCAGGTTTCGACTTCGCGATCTGATCGGCCCCTCGACCTCGACGTGCAGCCGCGCGCCGGGGTCGAGCCGTCGGAGCATCCCGCTCCGATGGAGACATCAAGTGAAAGTACACTTCATTGCCGTCTCGCAGAACGCGAAGACCGGCCCGATCCCCGTGTCGATCATCGAACGGGCGTCATGCTGGCCCGGCTGCGCGCTCTACGAGAATGGCTGCTACGCCGAAACGGGGGCGCTTGCCATGCACTGGGATCGTGTTTCCCACGGGCCGACAGGCGGGTCCTGGTCGGAGTTTTGCGCGAAAATCGCGGCACTCCGGCCCGACTGTCTATGGCGCTATGCCCAAGCCGGCGATCTGCCCGGATATGGTCCGGCAATCGACGGCACGCTCCTGCGCGAGCTTGTCGCGGCCAACACCGGCAAGAAGGCGATCGCCTTCACCCACAAGCCCGTCCTCGGTGATGATCCTGTCGCCGCCGAGAACCGGCATCTCATCGCTGGGGCGGTCACGGCCGGGTTCACGGTCAATCTCTCGGCCAACAACCCCGCTCAGGCGGACAAATTGGCTGAGTTGGGGCTCGCCCCGGTGGTGACCGTGCTCGCCCGAGACTACGCGCGCCGAGCCGTCAGGCATCGGTTCAAGCGACGGCGCGACCAGTGGGCCGAGACGATCGGCGAATGGCGAGCGCACGGCATCATTGCCGCGATACACGCCCGCTGGAAGGCGGATCGCGATTTGCCCCGCCACCTACACCGACGCGACCTGCAAGAGCTGTGGCGCCTGTGCCCATGCCCGGGATGCCGTGATCGGCTTTCCGGCCGACGGCGCCTGGCGGCAAGTCGAAGCCGCCACCGCGGCCCGCGACGTGGCCGCCGGCGACAGCTGGGCCTTTCGCGATCACCGCACGATGGCCGAGGTTATCGCCGAGGAGATAGCATTAGCATGACGCCTTCACCCTCCAGATCTGCGGGTCTGGAGGGTCGAGGCGTCAGAAACAATTCCGCTCCGAAGAGATTTTCAAGATGATGACAAGACCCCGCTTGGCTGCGTGCCCGGCGGGGGTTTTGGCGTCCTGGGCCCAAGCTACTTGCCGTCGATTCGAGGTGACGCAAGATTTGCGTCGTGCGGAGGGAACGTCTGTGATGCGCCAAGGAGCGGCAGCTCGCGGTGATGGCAGCGTAAGGCCACTATCGCCCCCTTAGCTGCCCTTTTCGGACTGCACCCGGCACCGGCCTAGTCGGTGGAAAGCGGACATTTGCACCAGATTTCTGCGCGAGCTAAGTCATGTTCTGCTAAGCCGGCGCAGCGGCGTGAACCTTGAGACTCACACGAAGCCGGGGGCTAACGAATGCGTGGGTGGCTCCGCACGTTTCCGTTCTGCTCTGCGAGCAACAGGGAGGTGTTATCGTGGATTTCGCTCTGCTACCCAATACCGCATTGGGATCGCGCTTCATCTCGCTTGCTGAAGAGCATGCTGCTGATTTCGCGACCCGTGCGGACCAGCACGACCGCGAGGGCAGTTTTCCCTTCGAGAATATCGAGGCCATGCAGCGGAGCGGGGTAATGGCTGCTTGCGTGCCGGCGGAGTTGGGCGGCATGGGCGTCGAATCCCTCCATGACGCGATTCTTGGCATCAACCGGTTAGGTCGCGGCGACGGCTCAACGGCGATTGCAACAGCAATGCATGTCTTGTCTAGGTGGGCGCTCACTCGCGCTTGGCGAACTGCGACCGCCGCCGGAGACGCGCCGCAGGCAGAGCAGACAGCCCCCTCGCTTCGTCGGATCGCCGCAGGCCAACTCGTGCTATGCTCACCCCAATCCGAGCCGGGGACGGACATGCTGCACCCGCTTGTGGAGGCAACCAAGGTCGAAGCGGGCTGGCACCTAAATGGACGAAAGATATTTGGGACCCTGTCGCCCGCGGCCTCCCTGCTAAGAATCGTCTGCCGAGTCCGTGATACGCAGGGCAGCTTCCGTCGAGCCTTCGCCAGCGTACCCAGCGGCAGTGCCGGCATGGACATCAAGAACAACTGGGACGCCCCCGGCATGCGGGCGTCAGGGAGCCACGATATCGTATTCCAGGACTGCTTTGTCCCGGAGACGGCGCTTCGCGAGGACGGTCCGTGGGGGGAATGGACCGAGCGGTTCTTGTCAGGTCAGATGGCCTTCAATATGGGGTTGGTCGCCGCCTTCCTGGGAATCGCAGAAGCCGCGCGGGATTTAATAGTACAGACGGTCACCAGGCGACGGCGGGGTCCGAATAGCCGGTCTGTAGCCGAGGGCCCCGCAATCCAGCACCTGATCGCCGAGATCGAGATTGACCTGGCGGCCGCGCGAGCAATGCTGGCCCGTACCGCGACGATGGCAGACGCATTCTTCAACCGGCATTCGGGAGGGACAGCATCGTTGGGTGAACTGCACGAATTGATGAAGGACTTCCAATGTACGAAGTGGTTCGTCAACCGTAAGGCCATCGAGATAGTCGACCGCGCGCTGACCGCCTCGGGTGGTGCAGGCTATTTGAGCACGAACCCTCTCGCACGGCTCTATAGGGACGTGCGGGCTGGGCCATTCATGCAGGTGTTTTCGCCGAATGAGGCGTTCGAGTACATTGGGAAAGTCGCACTCGGGATTGATCCACGACTGTCTGATTGAAGCACGCGAGCTAAAGCGCACGCGGCACATAACCGCCATTCTGGAACGCCAACACGTCCGCGAAATCTCGATTTCGTTCGTCGGGCCGAATGTCGGGAGAAGGTCGACTCCGGCGGTTCCATTGTGGTCCCGCGGACGGCTGGAATCGGCGCGAAGGCGTCATGCGATAAAAACAGCGCGTAGGGTCGGCTCGCTACCCGGGGGAGCTCCGGGCTTGGGGAATTATCGTTTAGGTTTGCGCCACACGGTGCCGATCACAGCCGGACCGTGCGCAGGCGCAGCGCGTTGCCGATGACCAGCACCGAACTCATGCTCATCGCCGCGCTGGCGATCATCGGATTGAGCAGCAGGCCGAATGCCGGATAGAGCACGCCGGCCGCGATCGGCATCGCCAGCGCGTTGAAGACGAAGGCGAAAAACAGATTCTGCCGGATGTTGCGCATGATCGCGCGCGACAGCCGGCGCGCCCGCACGATCCCCTGCAGATCGCCTTTGACGAGCGTGACGGCGGCGCTTTCCATCGCGACGTCGGCGCCGGTGCCCATGGCGATGCCGACCTGCGCCTGGGCCAGCGCCGGCGCGTCGTTGATGCCGTCGCCGGCCATCGCGACGAAATGGTGCTGGTCCTGGAATTTCTTGACGGCCGAGGCCTTCTGATCCGGCAATACCTCGGCCACGACATCATCGATGCCGAGCTTGCGGCCGACCGCCTGCGCGGTAATGCGGCTGTCGCCGGTCAGCATCACCACCCGAATGCGCTCGTCGTGGAGCGCCTTCAGCGCGCCGATCGCGCTGTCCTTGATCGGATCGGCGACCGCGACCAGCCCGGCCGCGCCTGCCGTCGACGGCGATCAGCATCACGCCCTTGGCCATCCCTGCGCAGCGCGTCCGCGCGCTCGGGCAAACCGCCCGGATCGATCCCGAGCGAGGCGAAGAGCGCCTGGTTGCCGACGGCGACGCGCTTGCCGTCGACGGTGCCGATCACGCCCTTGCCGGTTTCGGACGTGAAATCAGCTGCGGTGCCGAGCTGCAAACCGCGCTCCTCGGCGCCTTTGACGATCGCGGCGGCGAGCGGATGCTCGCTGCTGCGCTCGAGGCTGGCGGCCAGCCGCAACAAGCTCGTTCTCGTCGACGGCGCCAGATCGCGACGACGCTGGCGAGGCGTGGCTTGCCCTCGGTCAGGGTCCCGGTCTTGTCGACGACCAGCGTGTCGACCTTTTCCATCAGCTCGAGCGCTTCGGCGTTCTTGACGAGGACGCCCGCGTGCGCGCCGCGCCCGGTGCCGACCATGATCGACATCGGCGTCGCCAATCCGAGCGCGCAGGGACAGGCGATGATCAGCACCGCGACCGCGTTGACGAGCGCAAAGCCCATCGCCGGCGCCGGCCCGAAGATCGACCAGACGACGAACGTCACCACCGCGGCGGCGATGACCCCCGGCACGAACCAGCCGGAAACGGTGTCGGCCAGGCTCTGGATCGGCGCGCGCGAACGCTGCGCCTCGGCGACCATGCGCGACGATCCGGGCCAGCAAGGTATCGCTGCCGACGCGCTCGGCGCGCATGACGAAGCTGCCCGGTGCCGTTGACGGTGCCGCCGGTGACCTTGTCGCCCGGGGCCTTTTCGACCGGAACGGGTTCGCCGGTGATCATCGCTTCGTCGACCGCGCTCCGCCCTTCGAGCACGACGCCGTCGACCGGCACTTTCTCGCCGGGGCGCACGCGCAGGCGATCGCCGGGGACGACCTCTTCGAGCGCGATGTCGTCCTCGCGGCCGTCGTCGCGCGATCACGCGCGCGCGTTTGGGCGCGAGATCGAGCAAGGCGCGGATCGCGCTGCCGGTCTGCGCGCGGGCGCGCAGTTCGAGCACCTGGCCGAGCAATACCAGGGTGACGATGACCGCCGCCGGCTCGAAATAGACCGGCACCGTTCCGTCCGGCATGCGGAACGAGGCGGGGAATATCCCCGGCAGCAGCGCCGCGACCAGGCTGTAGCCATAGGCGATGCCGGTGCCGAGCGCGATCAGCGTGAACATGTTGAGCCGGCGGTTGACGATCGAAGCCCAGCCGCGCCGGAAAAACGGCCACCCGCACCACAGCACGGCCGGTGTCGCGAGCGACCAGCTGGACCCAGACAGCAGCGCCGGGCCGATCAGCGCGTCGAGCGCCGGTTTGGCAACGTGCTCGCCCATGGCGATCGCCACCAGCGGGACCGACAGCGCCACCCCGACCCAGAACCGCCGCGTCATGTCGCGCAGCTCGGGGTTGGCGGCCTCCCCGGCAGCAGGCGTCATCGGCTCGAGCGCCATGCCGCAGATCGGGCAGCTGCCGGGCCCGTCGCGCACGATCTGCGGATGCATCGGGCAGGTCCACTGGACCTTACCGGGCCCCGCTGCTTCGCCCGAAGGGGTAGGGCTCAGATAACGCGCCGGATCGGTGTCGAACCGCTCGCGGCACCGGCTGCTGCAGAAATGGTAGGTATGTCCCGCATGCTCGGCTGTGGTGCTGTGCCGCAGCCGGATCGACGGTCATGCCGCAGACCGGATCGCGAACCGGCACCGGATCCGCCATCAAGACGGCGGTCTGATTATTCGCCATTGGCCAGCCTTTACTGCGGGCGCTCGCAGCTTGCCGCCTTCCCCGGGCCGCCAAGAGCGAGTACGCTGGCGCGCCGGCCTCGGGGTTCCCGAACGATCGCCGATGCGCCGTAACAGCATGCAAACTCCGGGAGGGAGTGACGATGCCAACCTATGAAATCACGACCGAAGATGTCGAGTATCTCCGCCACGGCGACAAGAAGCTGATCGCTCGCCTCTACAAGCCGAAGGGCGATGGGCCGTTTCCGGCGGTGGTCGACCTGCATGGCGGCGCGTGGACCAGCGGCGATTTGACCGGGACCCAGGGCCTCGACGAAACCCTAGCCAAGAACGGCTTTGTCGTCGCCTCGCTCGAGTTCCGCCATAACGCCGACGGCTATCCGACCTCGCTGGTCGACATCAACCACGCGGTCCGCTGGATCAAGGCCCATGCCCGCGATCTCAAGGTCGATCCCAACCGGATCGGCATCGGCGGCGCGTCGAGCGGCGGCCATCTAGCGATGCTGGCGGCGATGCGACCCAATGACCAGCGCTACGCCTCGGCGCCATTGCCGGCCGGCTCGCCGGCGGTCGACGCGACGGTGCGCGCGGTCGCGATGTCGTGGCCGGTGATCAACCCGCTGTCGCGCTATCGCAACGCGCAAAAGGCGGCGAAGACCCCGAACCCGCCGGCCTTTTCGATCGGCATGAAGGAAAAGCACGACCTCTACTGGAAGACCGAGGCCGCGATGGCCGAGGGCAACCCGATGCTGATGCTCGAACGCGGCGAAAAGGTGACGATGCCGCCGGCGCTCTGGGTCCAGGGCAGGCCCGACATCGTCCACGACTACCATGACGATGATTCGAGCTTCCCGGGCAACGAGCCCGAGCGCTTCATCTCGAATTACCGCAACGCCGGCGGCGACATCGAGATCGTCTATATCGACAACGAAAAGCGGCAGTCGAACGCTTCCTACGACCCGATTACCGCGTTCTTCAAAAAGCACCTCGGATAAGAGGCGCTCGCCCAGCGCCTCTTTGGCTGCCTGTTATTCCCTCTCCCCGTTCGCGGGGAGAGGGTCGGGGCGAGCGGCGCGATCCGGAACTCAATCGCCGAGCACCGATCCGCACCGTCCCAGGACCGGGGTCGGGAATTTCTCGCTCGACCAGCTCCGGCGGCCCTTTCGGCCACATTACCTGCACCACGCGCATCCCGGTCATTTCCGCTTCCCGTGAACGATCCCACCACCGCGCAGGGCGGGCCCCGCTGTCGCTGTGGGATCAGCGCTTGAATAATGCCTCGGCTCCTTGACGCTGACCGAGCTTCGCCGCGATCTCGACCCGCGCGCGGGCGATTTCGCCTTCGAGTTCGGCGATATAGGCCTCAAGCTCGGCGATCCCCATCGGGCTCAGATCCCTCCGCGCCGCCGGCTTGTGTCGCGGTTCAAGCTCCAATTCGTCCATCGATGCTCCGCTCCCGCAGCCGTCTTCCCTCGATTGGTCGCCAGACTATATAATGATCAGCTTTTTTGCGCTCGCCCGCGCGCCGATTGTTCATGGCGGCGGGGCGTCGCCGAAATCAGGACTCCATCATGCCAGCTCCGTTGATGCCAAAGGCGACCGCCGTATGGCTGGTCGAAAATACCTCTCTCACCTTCGAGCAGATCGCCGATTTCTGCGCGCTGCATCCGCTCGAGATCCAGGCGATCGCCGACGGCGAGGTGGCAACGCAGATGCAGGGCCTCGATCCGGTGGCGAACGGTCAGACCACCGCCGAGGAGATCGCGCGCTGCCAAGCCGACCCCAATGCGCGGCTCGCGCTCTCGCCGCAGGCTATTGCACCGCAGATGTTTCGGCACAAAGGCCCGCGCTATACACCGATCGCCAAGCGCCAGGACAAGCCTGATGCGATCAGCTTCCTACTCAAGACTTACCCGGAATTGTCCGACGGCCAGATTTCTAAATTGATCGGCACGACCAAGCCGACGATCGCCGCGGTGCGCGACCGCACCCACTGGAACAGCCCCAACATCAAGCCGCGGCACCCGGTTGGGCTCGGCCTATGCACGCTCGAGGAACTGGAAGAAGCAGTCGGTAAAGCTCGGGCGAAAATGCCGATTGCGGATCAGATCGTCGGCAACGAAGCGGAAAGCGGCGTGCTCGAAACCTAGCGGTGTGTGAACGCGGCGCCGAGCAGGGAAAGCCCCCGGTCAGCACGACGTCCGCCCGGGCGAGGTCTGCGATCGCCGATCGGTTTTCGCCGTCCCAGGTCGTTCCTAAGCCGCCGCGCTGTCGTGGCTAGGGCCAATGCGGTCCTGGGTTGCCCCCGGAGTCACGGCGGTAGCGGCCCCCAGCGGCTCCGGCGCGTCGCGCAGCACGTAGCCTCGTCCCCACACCGAACTCGATGTAATGTTTTCCGCCGGTGACCTGAGCCAGCTTTTTGCGTAACTTACAGATAAAGACGTCGATTATTTTATGTCCTGGCTCATCCACCCCGCGGTAGAGATGAAAGAGAAACATTTCCTTGGTCAGGGTGGTGCCCTTGCGCAGGCTGAGCAGCTCGATGATGCCGTATTCCTTGCCGGTCAAATGCAGCGGGCGATTGTCGACTTCGGCAACCCGGGCCTCGAGATTGACGACCAGCTTGCCGGTGCGGATGACCGACTCGGCGTGACCTTTGGAGCGCCGGACGATGGTATGGATGCGCGCCACCAGCTCGCGGCGGTCGAACGGCTTGGTCAAGAAATCGTCGGCGCCGAAGCCCAGGCCCTTGAGCTTGTGATCGAGCTCGGCCAAGCCGGAGAGGATCAGGATCGGCGTGTGCACCCGCGCCGCGCGCAACCGCCGCAGCACCTCGTACCCACCGATGTCGGGGAGCATCAGATCGAGGAGGATGATGTCGTAGTCGTGGAGCTTGCCGATCTCCAGCCCGTCCTCACCGAGATCGGTCGTGTCGCAGATAAAATTTTCCTTCCTCAGCATCATCTTGATGCTAGCGGACATGAAGTCATTAGAAGTCGCAATAAGCACCTGCATGTAATCCTCCAGCCTCCATACCCGCTTTGAGACGTGTGAATTCCGAGCCCACGTCTTAGAGACGGCCACCGATCACGCATCAGCCGCCTAATCGTCTTACCGACCCGTTTTCTGCCTCAAAAGGGGTGAGAGCAATTTGCATGCCAACCAAATTACAGAGGCAGAAATGTGCGCTTTATAAATAGGTTAACTCCACATCTAACGTTTCGCCTTTGCGCTGCAGCTGTCTCACCTGTCTCATATCGTCTCATATCGTCTCGCTTGAGATGTATCAAGTGTCTCGTTTGCGAATGAACCGCGGGCCGGCGCGCTCGCAGACGAGGGCCACGGCTTCGCGCGGTGGCGTCGGACGCCAATTCCGCGCCGAAGCATCGAGGCTCAGCGTATCCCGTCATGAACGCCACCCCGGTATTTCTATTATGCGGCGCGCCTCTGCGGCTGGACGTGCCCGCTGACGGCGGAGCCATCGTCGTGCGCCAGCCGGAGAAAGCCGACAGCGGCGAGCAACGGGATCAGCCCGACCAGGAAAAAAGCCAGCCGAAAATCCTCGACGGTGACCTTCATCGGTCCGGCGATGACCGCCAGCAACGCCGCGCCGATAGCGACGCCAAAGCCGCGCGCCACCTGTTGCGCTACCCCGGCGACGCTGGTGCCTTTGCTGAGGAGCGGTCCCGGCATGTCGGCATAGCTGAGCGCGTTGAGTGCGAGATACTGAACGCTGCGCACGCAGCCCGAAAGCAGCACTAGCAGCACGATCACCCAGGCCGGGGTATCTGCCTCCAGCAAACCGCAGCCCGCGGTCACTGCAGCGGCAAGACATGCCGTGCCGACCAGCAATCGGCGAAAACCGAAAAGGCGCAGCAGCGATCCGGCGAGGGTGCGCACCAGCATCGCCCCGACGCTCGATGAGAAGGACAAGAGGCCCGATTGGATCGGGCTCAGCCCGAACCCGACCTGGAACAGCAACGGCAGCAAGAACGGCGCCGCATCGAGCCCGACGCGGCAAAATCCGCCGGTTACGGTGCCGATCCGAAAGGTGCGGATGCGAAATAGGCGAAGATCGAGGACCGGATCTTCGCGCTGCCGCGCATGCCAGCCGTAAGCCGCGAGGATAGCCAGCGCCGCCGGGAAAAACACCGCGTCCAGCACACCCGGAAAGATTGGCCGCCCGAGATTTTCGATAGCCAGCTGCAGCAGCGCCAGCCCGAGTCCGCAGAGAAAGAACCCGCGTAAATCGAAACGGGTCGGCGCCGGAGCGCGAAAATTCTCGAACAGGCGCAGCGCGAGGACCAAGCCGAGCACACCGATCGGCAGGTTCAAAAAAAATATTGCCCGCCAGGAAATCCAGCTCGTCATGAACCCGCCGACGATCGGGCCAACGGTGGGGCCGATCATCGCCGGAATGGTCATCCAGTTCATCGCCGAGACAAGTTCGGTCCGTGGAAAGCTGCGCAGCAAAATCAGTCGGCCGACTGGCGTCATCATCGCCCCGCCGAAACCCTGGATCACGCGCGTCGCCAACAGCATCGGCAGGTTTGTCGCCAGCCCGCACAGCGCCGACCCGGCCGTGAAAATCGCGATCGCCGAACAGAACACGATGCGCGTCCCCAGCCGGTCGGCGATCCAGCCGCTGACCGGGATGAACACCGCCAAGCTCAACAAATACGTCGTGATAACCAGACTGAGCCGCAGCGGGTTCTGCCCGAGGCTCTTGGCCATCGCCGGGATCGACACGGCGATCATCGTCGAGTCCAGCCCCTCCATGAAAAAGGCGCAGCCGACGATCAGCGCGATGATGATGGCCCGCCGCGACTGTTGCCGAGCGTACGCAGGGCCGGTCTCGCTCAAAGTGGCCGCAGTCCCGGCTGGGGCTCGGCCGAGGTCGATCGAACATTTCCGGCCCCATCTTCCGGGTAGCAATGGCTCATCCGCGCGCCCGCTCTATCCGTTGACACCGCTCGCGTGCCGGACCATAGCCGATCGTGAACCGTCGGTGGGGCGGCAAAGGTGGACCACAGCGAAATCCGGCCCGAGCTTCTCGAACGCTGGGCACTGGCCTATCTCGGGCGGTACGCCAGCTCGTCCGAGAATCTGCGGCGGGTGCTGCTGCGGCGCGCCCGGCGCCGTGCCCCGGCATTGCCAGAGGCGGCGCAGCAACTAGCGGGATTGGTCGATGCGCTGGTCGAGCGTTACCGCCAATCGGGGCTGCTCGACGACGCGGCTTATGCCCTGGCGCGCGTGCAATCTTTGCATCGGCGAGGCGAGTCCACGACCAGGATCCGCGCCAGGCTCGCAGCCAAGGGCGTCGAGAATTCGGTTGCCGCGGAGGCGGTGCGGACGCTGCGCACCGAAGCCGCCGACCCCGATCTCGCCGCCGCCTGCGCTTTTGCCCGGCGCCGCCGGCTCGGACCCTATCGCCGGGTCGCCGCCAACCCGGCGCGCGAGCTCGGCATCTTCGCCCGCGCCGGTTTCGCCCGCCGCGTGGCCGAGCGGGTGCTCGCCTGCGCCGATATCGACGCGGTCGAGGCGTTAGCCCGCGCCGAGCCCGATTGAGGCGTCAGTTCACGCCCGCCGCCGCTCGCCGGCTGTGGCCGCCTCGGTTTCGACGGGTGCGGCCGGCGGTGTCATCATCAGCATCGGGGCTGGGTCGCGGGTGACGACGCCGTGTCTGGCGAAGGCGATCGTGACCAGGCGATTGAAGGCGCGGCCGACAGCAAACTGGTTCGACGGCAGAGTGCGGATGCGGACCAGCAGGACGAGCGAAAACTCGTCGAGCTTGTCGACGCCGAGATATTCGAACGGGTCGAGGATCACCTCCCGCAGCGTCTCGTCCTCCATCAATTCGGCGCTGACCTGACGCAGGATCTCGACCACCCGGTCAATGTCCTCGCCATACGAGATCGTGACCCGGGCGACGACAAAGGCGAAGTCGCGGGTCATGTTCTTGACGGTCGTAACCTCGCTGAAAGGCACCGTATGCACGGTGCCCGCTTGGTCGCGCAGGCGGATCGTGCGCACCGATATCGCCTCGACCACGCCCGCATGGTCCTTGCCGACATCGACGATGTCCCCGACCGCGAGCTGATCCTCAGCCAGAATGAACAGGCCAGTGATCACGTCTTTCACCAGCGCCTGGCTGCCAAAGCCGATTGCGACGCCGAGGACGCCGGCTCCGGCCAACAACGGCGCGATGTTGATGCCTAGATGCGACATGATGATCAGCGCGCTCATGACCACGATCAGCGACAGCATCGCCGTGCGCAACAACGGCAACAGGGTGCGGATGCGGGTACGCCGTGGCACGCCGCTGGCGTCGATCTTGCCGAGATAGCGCTCAATCGCCGACGCGAAGATCTCCCAAGCCGCCAGTGCGGCCAGCACGATCATGCCGATCGACAACAGGTCGCCGCCCAATCTCCGGGCAAGGTCGGAGTCGAGCCAGGCGAAGGCGCTGACTTCCCAAGCCTGCAGCACTGTCAGCCCTGCCAAGATGTAAAGCACGCCGCCGGCCAGCCCGGTCAAGATCGGGACATAGCGGTTGGCGCGCTGCTCCAATGTCGGAAACTGCGCCTTGAGTTGCGGCGAGATCGCAAAGCCGCGTTGGCTGAGGCTGCGGATAGAGCGCGCGATAAGCCGCGCCGCGACGACCACCACGACGCTCAGCGCGGTGGCGCGGGCCACATAGACGAACCCGCCCTCGATGCGCAGTGCGTAAATCGCATAGAGGCCGACGATGTAGAAGATCGCCAACAACTGCCATATATCGGCAAGCGACCGACGGACCCGGCCCCAGCCCGACGTTGTCAACCCGTCGCCGCCGATCCACTCGGCAATCGACGACCGATTCTGCAACAGAAAGATGATCGCAAGCAGCGCCAGCACTAGCCCCACAAGGTTCAGCATCAAGGTGTAGAGCGGGCCGGGTATGCCGAGCCACCACGCCGCTTCGGGCACGGCATACCCGTAGATCCCCCAAAACGTGAAGCGCTTGACCCAGATATAGAGATAGTTGCGGGTTTCGGCGGCGATCGGCAGGACCAGCGCGCCCTCATCGACCGGGAGCAGCATGGCCCTGGCCAGGCACAAAATCAGACGCGCCTCGATCGTCGCCACGGCCAGCACCGAGAGGGTGATCCGCGTGACGGTCAGCGGGTCGAGCGCCATCGCCACCGCGCCATAGGCGATCGCGGCGAATACCAGCAACGGCACGAGGTCGAAGACCAACCCCAACAGTGCAAACAAAACTCTGACGGCGCGCGTGTCGCGCCGCCGCACTGGAAATTTGGGCCGCGCCCGGGCGATGATCGAGCGTAGCCCCCACTCGGTCACGCCGGCAGCGCCAAACACGAGCACAAAAGCGGTGGCCGCGTCTATCCAGCGCTGGCGGGCGGCTGGGTCGTACACCTGTTCGCGCGCCCAGCGGATCAGCCGCGGCGCGTCGATGACGATCGCAGCGCCGGTCAGGATATCGCCGGTGAAGGCGTCGATCTGGCGTGACAGCCGGCCGAGCAGCTCCATGCCCTCGGGCTTCTTCGGCTCGGCATGGTGCTGGGCGGCGATCAGCGCGCGCAATTCGCTTACGAGCCTCGCCCGCTCCGTGCCGTCCTGAAGCGTATCGACGAGCCGCTGCAGCTCGTCGACCGACACCGGCGCCGGCTGCGTTGCCGGTTTTGGTGTGGGCGTCGCGACGGGTGCTGCGGCGTGAGCCGGCGACGAAAGGGCCACGACAACGCAAAACACCGCCACCCGGACCGCCCAAAGCCGCCGTCCTCGGCGGGCGGTCGATGATGAGCCTCGCCTCTGGAGAGCGCCGGTGCCGAGCATCCCCCGCCTCAGTCCGTGCGGGGCTCGCGCTCCCGCATCAGCCGGGCGACGCCAACCGCATCGGCGTCGCCCCGCGCTTCGAGCGCGGCGGCGATGCGCGGCCGGTCAGCAGCCGGGCGGTTCTGGCTAAGCTTGTATTTGCCCTCGAGCCGCACAACCGCGATGTCCAGCCCGATGATCCCCTTCACCATTCCGCTCATATAGGCCTCGGGCAGGTCCTGCATCTTCCAGGGTTCCGCGCTGCGCGCCTCGTGCCGGTCGGACAGCCGGCGCAACACGATCCGTAGCCAGTCAACGTCGTCGATCAGGCGCAAGGTTCCATAGGCGTGGACATCGACATAGTTCCAGGTCGGCACCGCCGGGCCGCTCGCATACCATCCGGGCGAGATATAGGCATGCGGGCCGCTGAAGATTGCCAGCACCTCGCCGCCATCAGACAGCTCTGCGACTTGCGGGTTCGGGCGGGCGAGATGGCCGACGAGGTGTAATCCGTCGTCCTCGCGCTCGACGAGAAATGGGATGTGGCTCGCTACCAGCCCCGCCGGGCCGTGACTGATCAGAAGACCGAAATCATGGCGCTCGATATGCGCGATCAGCACCTCGGGGCGGGCCTCGGTAAAAGCCGGGGGCAGATAAACCACGAAACCACCTTCTCTTTGCGGTCAGCGAAGATGCTCTAGCACGACCGTGGCCAATAACGCTGCCCCAGTTGCAAACAGGATGATGCCCGAGGCCCGGCTGATCCAGCCCAGATGGCGCGGCTCGATCGAGCGGCGAAACAATCCGATGCCGAGGCTCAGCCCCAGCCACCACACGAACGACCCGACCCACACCCCGAGCACCAGGAACCCCGCGCGCGCCAGCGCCGCCTTCGAGCCGCCGAGGGCCAGCGCGGCAAAAATTCCGAGGAAGACGAGGATCGTTACCGGATTGGTGATGGTTAGCGCAAAAGCGGAGGCAAAGTCGCGAAACAGGGTCTCCGGGCTGGATTGCTCGGCGATCTTGTCCCGCACCTCGGTCGTCAGCGCCGAGCCGCCGATATAGAGCAGATAAACGCCACCGGCTGCGCGCAGCCAAATTTCGTAGCCGAAAAGCCAGTCGGAAACAAAAGTGAGGCCAAAGGCGGCGATCGCCCCGAACAGCGCGTCAGCGGTTGCCGCGCCGAGCCCCGATACCAACCCCGACAGCCGGCCATCGAAAATCGTGCGGTGCAAACACAGGATGCCGACCGGGCCGACCGGAACCGCGATCACCGCGCCGACCACGATGCCCTTCAAAAAAAACACCAAAAGCATCGCCGAGCTGCCCGGGCGGAAACCGGGCTCAGTCTCCGGGAACAGCCGAGGCGACGCAATGCGAAATGCGGCGGCTTTCCCGCGGCGCAACTCGCGCTATGCTGGCCGGCAGACCGAATCCCTGCCTCACGGAGGTTGCCGATGACCGCCGCCGATAACGCCCACCAATTCGAATTTGTTTCGATCGACGGCGAAAAGCTGCCGCTCGACGCCTGGCGGGGCCGGCCGGTGCTGGTCGTCAACACTGCGTCGTTCTGCGGATACACGCCGCAATACCGCGGTCTCGAATCGCTGTGGCAGAGCTACCGCGACCGGGGGCTCATCGTGCTCGGCGTGCCGTCCAATGATTTCGGCCAGCAGGAGCCGGGATCTACGGCCGAGATCAAGCAATTCTGTCAGACCAATTACGCCGTCGACTTTCCGTTGGCGGAGAAATGCCGGGTTATCGGCGCCCAGGCCCATCCGTTCTACCGCTGGATCGCGGAAACCTTGGGCGAAGCCGGAACCCCACGCTGGAACTTTCACAAATTCCTGATCGCGCCCGATGGCGAACTGGCCGGCGCCTGGCCGGCCCAGGTCCCGCCCACCGACCCTCGGATCATCACGGAAATCGACAAGCTGCTCCCGCCGCCGGGCTGAGGTCAGACCTGGGCTATTTCCGCGCGAGCGGCGGCGGCCGATGCCGGCAGCTCGGCGGCGCTGGCGAGGGTTCTGACCGCCAGCGTCTCGGTTTTGCCGCGGATCTCGACCTCCTGGCGCGGAAACCCGGACAGATCGAACCCGGCGCGCGACACCACCGCCTCCGAAACGACAAGTTCGACTGTGTATTCCTTGGTCAGCTCTTCGAGCCGGCTCGCGGTATTGACCGCGTCGCCGATCGCGGTCATTGCCGTCGCCCCGCCATAACCCATCTCGCCGATGATGATCGGCCCGGCGTGGATGCCGATGCCGATCCGTAGCGGGCGCTCGATCTCGCCCCGCAACGAAGCGTTCAGCTCGCCCATACGTTCGGACATCAGTCGGGCCGCGGTCAATGCCTCGCGGCAGCCCTGTTGCGCGCCGCTCTCGATGCCGAACAGCGCCATCACCCCATCGCCGAGGAATTTGTCGACGCGTCCGCCGGCGCTCTCGACCGCGCGCCCGACCGCGGCGAAATAACGATTGAGGATGAACACCACGTCGTACGGGAGACGGCCCTCTGAAAGCGCGGTAAAGCCGCGGATGTCGGCGAACAGGATCGCGATCTCGCGCTCGCTGCCCTGCGCGAAATCGACCCGCCGCCGCCCGTCCATGGCATAGGCGAAAGGCGGCAGCAACGGCGTCACGTCAACCGTGCCCTTCGGCCGCAACTGGCAGGCCAGGCGTACATTGGCAGTGGCCCCGATGCGGCGGAGCACCCGCTGCTCGGCGTCGGCGGGAGGGTCGATGCTGCCGATTTCGGCGCGCACCCGCACCCGGCAGGTCGAGCAGCGCCCGCGGCCGCCGCATACATGGGCGTGCGGGATGCCGGCGAGCCGGCTCGCCTCGAGCACGCTGGTGCCGCGAACTACGTCGATAAAGCGCCCGTCGGGATAGCCGATACGGACCAGGCCATGGCGGCGCTGCCACAATCGGCGCACCAGGCGCGCCAGCAGCACCGCGGCGACCGTGCCGGCGAAGAACCAACCCAGGACCGTGCTGATCAGATCGAGTTCACGTACGACCGCTGGCGACGGCAACTGCATATGGGCGAAGACGTCGCGGACCCAGGCCGGATCGGCCGCGAGCGCGGCGACCTGCCTTCCGGCTTCGATTGCGCCGAGCAGCGACAGGACCGGCACCAGCATGGCAACGCCCACGGCAGCGGGATGGACCCGCGCATACCACGGTCTGACCCGCAGCCAGAAATGCAGGCCGAACATCGCATGCGTCCAGGCGACCACTAGGGTCACCATCTGCAGCACACCCTGCTCGGGCGAGCGAACGAAATAGACCCACAAGATAAAAGTGTAATAACCGATGTTGGCGTCGAAAAAATCTTCGGAGATTCGAGTCGCGACGACGTGATGGGCGAGCAGGATCGGGATCGCGAAGCCGAGCACCACCTGGATCAGCTCGCCGGCTTGCAGACGCAACGTGCGCCGCTCCCACAGGGCCCACAGCGCCAGAATGTAATGGACCAGAAAGCTGCCATAGAGCAGCGCCTGCGCCGGGGGGTTCGACCAGATCCGAAAGACCTCGGCCAGCACCATTTCCATCGCGGGGAGCGAGACCAGGCCCACGGCGTGGTTGAGCAGATGCATCGTCACATAGGCGAGCATCACCAGGCCCGAAAAAAGCCGTACTCGGCGGATCATTGAATTGGCCGAAGCGGGCGCCGCCGCGTCGCAACCTCGACCGGCGGCCCACCGCTATGGAGCGGCACGCCATCGGCCGGCGCTGCTGCGCGCTTGCGCCGCAATGCGCGAACCGCCGGAGAGTGGCAAAACCGCGCTGCCATGCTAGGGGTTTGCTCTATGCTGGAGATCCGTCATCTGGTCAAACATTTCGGTCCGCTGGTTGCGGTCGACGACGTCTCGTTCGTCGTCCCGCGCGGCGAAGTGCTGGGTTTTCTCGGGCCGAACGGCGCCGGCAAGTCGACGACGATGAAGATGATCACCGGCTTTGTCGCGCCGACATCAGGTACGGCGATCATCTGCGGCCACGACATCGCCAAGGCGCCGATCGCGGCCAAGCGCTGCATCGGCTACCTGCCCGAAGGCGCGCCCGCCTATCCCGACATGACCCCCGCCGAGTTTCTCGGCTTTATCGCCCGAATCCGGGGCTTTGCCGGCCGCGAAGCCCAGCTGCGCATCGGCCGAGTGGTCGAGATGATCCACATCGCCGAAGTTCTGCACCAGCCGATCGAGACCTTGTCGAAGGGCTACCGGCGCCGCGTTGGGGTCGCGCAGGCGCTGCTGCACGATCCTCAGGTGCTGATCCTCGACGAGCCGACCGACGGGCTCGACCCCAATCAGAAATACGAGATGCGCAAGATCATCGCCGCGATGCGGCCCGACAAGGCGATCGTGATCTCGACCCATCTGCTCGAGGAAGTCGAGGCGGTGTGCAGCCGGGCGATCATCATCGCTCATGGCCGCCTTCTCGCCGATGCGACGCCGGCAGAGCTTGCCCGGCGCTCGCGTCACCATAACGCAGTTCGCCTCGCCGTCGCCGGCGGCGACGTCGCCCAAATCCAGGCCGAGCTGCTGCGCCTGCCCGCGGTCGCCGCGGCCGAAACGGTTGAGGATGGCGAGGGCGCGGGGCTGCTGGTCTTTCCGCGAGACGGCGAGGATGTCGTCGCCGATGTCGCCGATCTTGCCCGCGCCCACCGCTGGCACGTTACCCTGTTGCGGGTCGAGCACGGCAGGCTCGACGACGTCTTCCGCACGATTACCACGGCGCCGGTGGAACCCACCCCGCTCGCCGATGCGGCCTAACCCGCGATGCGCAACGTCCTGACCATTTTCCGGCGCGAGTTCGTCAGCTATTTCACCACGCCGCTCGCCTACGTGTTCATCGTCATTTTCCTGGTAATGGCGGGGATGCTGACGTTTTTCATCGGCAATTTCTTCGATCGCGGGCAGGCCGATCTGCAGCCCTTCTTTGCCTTTCATCCCTGGCTCTACCTCGTGCTGATCCCGGCATTGTCGATGCGGCTGTGGGCCGAGGAGCGCAAGAGCGGGACGATCGAGCTGTTCCTGACCCTCCCGATCCGCATGACCGAGGCGGTCGTCGGAAAATTCCTCGCCGCCTGGTGTTTCGCCGGGATCGCGCTGGCTCTGACCTTTCCGTTCTGGATCACGGTCAACCTGCTCGGCCGGCCCGACAACGGGGTGATCGTGGCGAGCTATATCGGCAGCTGGCTGATGGCCGGCGCGCTGCTGGCGATCGGCGCCTGCGTGTCGGCGGCGACCAAGAACCAGGTCATCGCCTTTGTCGTGACCGCGGCCATCGCCTTCGTCTTCACCGTCGCGGGCTCGCCGGTGGTGCTGGGACTGCTGCAGGGCTGGGCGCCCGAATGGCTGATCGGCGCCGTCACCCAGATCAGCTTTCTCGACCATTTCAGCGCCATCACCCGCGGCGTTCTCGATATGCGCGACCTCGCCTATTTCGTGTTGATCATCATCGCGTTTCTGTTCGCGAACGCCATCCTGGTCGATCTCGAAAAGGCCGAATGAGATGCAGTCTACCACCCGCTCTCCCGGTCTCTTCGGCTCGCGCCGCGCGGTCGCGATCACGGCGCTCGTGTGCATCGCGCTGATGCTGGTCTCGGCCAACATCATCATTGCCCGTTTCTTTTCTGCCCGGCTCGATCTGACCGCCGAGCATCTCTACACCCTCTCGCCTGGTACCGTGCACACCCTGGCGCAGATCGACGAGCCGATCACCCTGCGCTTCTACTATTCCAACCGTCTCGGCGACGAGGTCCCGGCCTACGGCGTCTATGCCCAGCGCGTGCGCGAATTGCTCGAGCAATATGTCGCCGCGGCGCACGGCAAGCTGCGCCTCGAAATCTTCAACCCCCAGCCGTTTTCCGATGTCGAGGACCAGGCGGTCGCCTTCGGCCTGCAGGCGGTGCCGCTCGACAGCGAGGGCGACCAGGTTTATTTCGGCCTCGCCGCGACCAACTCGACCGACGATCAGCAGGTCATCGCGTTCTTTTCGCCCGAGCGCGAGCGCTTTCTCGAATACGATCTGACCAAGCTCATCCACAGCCTGGCCTTTCCGAAGAAGACCGTGGTCGGCTTGATCAGCAGCTTGCCGCTCGAAGGCGACATGGCGGCAATGATGCAGGGCCGCCCGAGCCAGCCGATGGCGGTGATCGAGCAACTGCAACAGCTCGACAAGATCGAGCCGTTGTCGGCAAGCCTCGATGCGATCCCGGCCGATGTCGATGTGCTGATGCTGGTGCATCCGCAGAACCTGCCGCCAAAGACATTGTTCGCGATCGACCAGTTCGTGCTGAAGGGCGGCAAGGCGCTGATCTTTGTCGATCCCCATTCCGAATTGCAGGCGGCGCAAGCGAGTCAGATGAACCCGCCCGGCTCGCCGACCGCCAGCAATCTGGCGCCGCTGTTCAAATCCTGGGGCTTTCGAGATGCTGCCGGGGGTCGTCGCCGGCGACCGGCGCGATGCCCAGCGGGTCAGCGTACCGATCCCCGGACATGGCGAGGAGCCGCTCGACTACATCGCTTGGCTCGATCTGCATTCGAGGAACCTCAATCGCAACGATATGATCACCGCCGATCTGAGCCACCTGACGATGGCCTCGGCCGGCATCATCGAGCCGCTGCCCGGAGCCAAGACGACGCTCGAGCCGCTGATCGTAACCTCGCCCGAACTCGACCAAGATCCCGGTCGACAAGCTCGAAGGATTACCCGACGTTGCCGGCCTGCTTGCCGATTTCAAGTCCGACGACAAGCGCTACATCCTCGCCGCCAAAGTTACCGGCATGGTCCAGACTGCCTATCCCGAAGGTCCGCCGAAGCCGCCTGAGCCGCCGAAGTCGATGACAACCAAACCCGAGACCGCCAAGCCGGGCGGAGCCAAGCCGCCCACCGCCGCCACTTGGCTCAAACAGTCGGCGCATCCGATCGACGTCGTCGTTGTCGCCGACACCGATCTGCTCGACGACCGCCTCTGGGTGCAGAGCCAGGATTTCTTCGGCCAGCGGGTCATCGCGCCGATCGCCAACAATGGGGACTTTGTCGCCAATGCGATCGACGTGCTGGCCGGCGGCGAGGATCTGGTCGGGCTGCGCAGCCGGGGCACCGCGGCCCGGCCCTTTGAGGTCGTCGACCGGATCCAGCGCGAGGCCCAGACGCGCTACAGCGCCGAAGAGCGGGCCTTGCAGCAGAAACTGAAGGCCACCGAAGCCAAGCTCGCCGATTTGACCGGAAAAGACCAGACCGACACCCCGGCAACCTTGTCGCCGGAGCAGACCAAGGCGATCGAACAGTTCCGCGGCGACATGGTGCAGACCCGCCGCCAGCTGCGCGATGTGCAGGCGGCGTTGCGCAGCAATATCCAGGAGCTGAAGGATGGACTGGAGTTTCTCGATATCGCATTGATCCCGATCATCGTCGCCGTGGTCGCGATTATCGTCGGAGCCGTCCGTCTCAAGCGGCGCCGCCGTCGCGTGGTCGAGGCATGAGCAGCACCCATCCTGGAAGCCGCCAAAGTGTGCCATGCAGAAACGAAATCTGATCCTGTTGCTCGCCGCGGCCGTCGTGCTCGCGGCCCTGGCAATCGTCGCGCTCGCCACCGGCGGCCCTGGCGTTAGCCGCGCCGGGTCGGACCGAACCGCGTTCCCCGGGCTGGGCGACAAGCTCGGCCAGGTCGCCTCGGTCGCGGTCGAGCGTACGGGCTTGAACCTGACCTTCGTGCGCGACGGCGACCGGTGGCTGGTCACGCAAAAAGGAGATTATCCGGCCGACGCGGGCAAAGTTCGCCGAATCGTGCTCGCCGTGGCCGACATGACTCTGGTCGAGCCCAAGACGCGAAAGCCGGATCTCTACCCGCGTCTCGAGGTCGAAGATCCGGGCAAAGGCAAATCGACCGTGATCACCCTTGAGGACAAGTCCGGGGCAGTGCTCGCCCGGCTGATCGTCGGCAAGCGGCGCTACCATCGGCTCGGCGCCGGCAATGACGGCGTCTACGTTAGAAAGCCCGGCGACCCGCAGTCTTGGCTCGCCCGCGGCGCGCTCGATTTTTCCGATGACACGGCAAGCTGGCTCGACCGGCGCATCGTCGACCTCCCCGACAGCCGCGTCGCCAAGGTCAGCCTGACCCAACCCGACGGCACGAGCCTGATCCTCAGCCGGACCGTGCCCGATAAAAAATTCGTGGTCATGGGGGCGCCGGCGAACGCCAAGTACAAGAGCGACACGGCGTTGGGCGAGCCCGCGATGGCGCTCGAAACCCTCGACCTCGACGATGTGCAGCCGGCCGCGAAACTTCCGGTCCCGGACAAGGGTGTGACCGCCGCGTCCTACACGACCTTCGACGGGCTGACCGTCGACCTTAAGCTGTTTCAGCACGACAGCAAGGATTGGGTCGCTGTCACCGCCGCCGGCTCTGGTAAAGCGGCGCCCGAGGCGAAGAAAATCAGCGATCGGGCATCGCACTGGATCTACGAGATCCCGTCCTACAAGGCCAAGATGATACAGACCAAGCTCGCCGACTTGCTCGAACCCCCCAAGGGTTCTTGAGAAGGCGGCAGGGGATGGCTGATCAGACGGTGGCATCCGAGCCGGCGCCGCCCTCACCCTGCATCGGGATCTGTCTGATCGACCCGGCGATCCGCCGCTGCCGCGGCTGCTCGCGCTATATCGACGAAATCGCCACGTGGTACGGCGCGAGTGCAGCCGAGAAGCGCACGATCCTGGCGCGGCTCGCCGAGCGCCGTTGGCTCGACCAGGCAAGAGCGTCGGAGGATCCGGAATGATTGCGGGCTTTTTCGACCGCGGCAAGGGTATCGCGAGGCGCGACACGGCCATGGTTGTCGCCTGCTTGATGCTGACCGTATGCGCCGGCCCTCCGCCCACGACGAATTGGGTCAAGGCCGGCGCAGCCGACCCGACGACGCAGCATGAGATCAATGATTGCCGGGCTCAGGCAAACGTCGCGCTCGCCCGACAGCAAGGGATAAATCAGGACATCAGCGCCACGCTCGGCCGCAATTGGCAGATGAGCCAGACGACGGGTCTCCAGGATCAGAATATGCGGGAGCAGGCCGTCGGCGACGCCGACCAGGCCTTCAACAGCTGCATGCGCGCCAAAGGGTTCAAGAAACAAGGCTGACCCCCGGCCGTCGCTCGTCGGCTGCGAGGTCTGGCATGGCGCGGGTTAGATATCGGGTAGCTCTCTCCGGGTATTGGCGATGGTCTGCTCAAGCCTCTCCATCGTCCAGCCGAGCCCGATCAACTCGTCGCGAGCATGGCGGCCCGTCGGATCGAGCAGGACCGAGCGCCGGTAAGCCTCCTCTGCCTTGCCGACCCTTCCCTGCAGCTTCAGCACGTGGCCAAGTTGCAGATGGGTGTCGGCTGAGGCCGGGTTCAGGCGGAGCGCTTCCCGGTAAGCTCCTTCCGCTTCCGCAACCTTGCCGATCGCCTTCAGGGCGTGCCCGTATTGAACCCAGATCGCCGGGCTTTTCGGCAGGCTTCGCAGCGCGTCACGATAGCGCCGGGCGGCGAGTTCCCATTGGCCGGCGTCGCGCGCCCGATCGGCTTCCGTGAGCTTTGCCTCGCCGGCCTTGATGGCGCGCGGCCAAGAACCCCGTTGTCGCGCGGCAAACCGACGAAGCCTGAACCAGGGGCGGACGATTTCATGAGTGGAAAGACCGCGCTTCCTGCCTGCTTCCAGGAGAGGCGGGTGGATCGCAGCCGAGTTAAATCCAGCCGCACGCCAATTCTCCCACAGCGCTTGGTCAACCCGATTTCGGGCCCGCATCGCGCAGCGCATGGCGGCTGGCAGCGAAGCCGAAGTCAATAGCCGCCACCCGGTTTGAGACTGCAATGCCGCGGAAGTATTGCGCCGCCGTGCGGTGGGCGGCACACCCAGATCAGGTCCGATCTCTGCAATCAGGCGATCGCAATCGGTGTGAGCGGCCACAAACCAGAACTCGGCCATCATCCGATTAAGGATATCGTATTTCTTCCCTTCCGCCATCACCCGCAGTGCTCCTCGGGGGATTTCCAGCCAAGACCAAAGCAAGAAATCAGTCATAAAATTCAAAGGTAGTGCACGCAGATGGAGATCAAATCCATAAGTGCCAACCCCAATGGCAATGTTGTTCATCATTTGCCAATTGTAGAAGGAGATCTGTAATTCAAGAGGATCGCGCAGCAATAGTATCGGACGAATCTCGCGATCGGGGAATAGATTTTGGAATGATCGGCTGATATGGTGTCCGGCAATGATACGAGCACGGCTCGGATCGGGGAGATCATCGGAACGGTCGCCGCGTGCGAAGTTCACCCTGCGGCTCGATTGCCAGAATACCCCTGGCGCACAATGCTGGGCGAAATGCTGCTGGATGGTTTGCCCAGCGGTCTTTGGAATATGCAGCAGAAAGTAAACTGGTTCCGCGTCGCGGCGGCCCGATTGCTCCGGCATCTTTACGTGACCGGAAGGGGCACCGTGCACGAACTGATGATCCGGTCTCCCTGGTCCGCGGTATTGCCTGGCACCAGCAGACGCGCCGCTGCTCGACGCGATCAGACGGCGACCTCTTCCGCCAGTGGCACACGCATCACCTTATGGGCTTGTAACACCGGCAGCACGTCTCGCGCGAAGCGGCGGATCTGCTCGATGAACATCTCGTGCGGCAGCACCCCGCGATTGAGGCTGATCTGCACATTGTCGGCGCCGGCGCTGTCGGCCGCGTCGATGATCCGCCGGGTCACTTCCTCGGCCGTGCCCCACGGCATCTCCTCGGCCTGGCGCTCGACATCGTGCATCGTCAGGTTGCGGAAATCCTCGCGGGCGAATTGCGCGGCGCGCAGGTTTTCCGGGCGCACATAGTCGGTCGACCCGGCGCTCGAATACCCGGTCTCGCGCTGGCGGCTCGTTTCGGTGAAGTTGCCGTGGCTGAACAGGGTCCGGTTGAAATAGAGATGATGCGGGCCCATTTCGCGCACCGCCTCGGCCTTGCTGGAGGCGACATAGGCGCTGATGCCGAGCGAGAGATGGTCAGGGGTGATATGGTGACCGGCGCGTTCGAGGCAGCGCGCGTAATGGCGGATGATGTCGTCGCGCAGGCCACGCGAGCGGCCGAGGCCCGGGGTGATCGGCAAATCGTGCGCGGCGGCGAATTCGATCAATTCCTTGCTGCCGACGATCGGCATCCAGATCGGCGGGCGCGGTTGCTGCAACGGCCGCGGCCATAGGGCAGCATCCTCGTAGCTCCAATAGCGGCCCTTATACGAAAACACCCCTTCGCTCCACGCCCGGGTAATGATGTCGAACGCCTCCTCAAAGCGGGCGCGCGAGTCGGCAAGCGGTACGTTGTGAACCTGGTATTCGCGCGGAATCCCGCGGGCGAAGCCTGAAATCAGCCGTCCGTTCGACATGCAGTCGAGCATCGCCAGCTCTTCGGCCAGGCGCAATGGCTCGTGCAATGGCAACAGATTTCCGTAAATCAATAATTTGAGGTTCTTGGTGCGCTGGGCCGCGGCTGCGGCCAATAGGTTCGGCGAATTCATCAGCCCATAAGGCGAGCAGTGATGCTCGTTGAACCCGACCCCGTCATAACCGAGCCGGTCGAGTTCCTCCCAGGCGTCGAGGTGCTCGGCATAGGTCCGTGCCGCGACCTTCGGCTTAAAGTGCTGTTTCGCCAGCGGATAGGGCAGCTCGCTGCCGATCTTCAGATGGTCCAGCTGCTCGCCATAGGCCAGCAGATCGAAGACAAAGACTTTCATTGGGTCCCCTTCACAGGCAAGGCATAAAATAAGTTATAGGCGAGATCGGCGGCCAACGTCTCAGCCGGTCTGAACGCCAGTGGGCTGGTGTGCCCGGTCGCCGGCGACCGCGAATTCACCATCACGACCACGGCCAACTGCCGCTTCGGCATCAGAAAAATCTCGCTCGAAAAGCCCGGCAGCCCGCCGTCTTTGACGACGACCTCAGGTACTCCATTGCTTTCATCCGCCGGGATGACGCCCCAGGCGAGGGCGGACCGATTGCTCTCGGCCGGACAGGTCGAAAGATCGGGGTCTGAGTTCTGGCACGCA
This sequence comes from uncultured Alphaproteobacteria bacterium, assembly GCA_963774345.1. Classification (GTDB taxonomy): domain Bacteria; phylum Pseudomonadota; class Alphaproteobacteria; order ATCC43930; family CGMCC-115725; genus AP-15. Next base: position 154,473 of record CAVZFB010000049.1, on the reverse strand, counting down.
TATGCTTTTTCAGCAATTTTGAAGCCGGCAGTAAGGGACGGCGGCAACCCCCGCGACTTCGCACCCGGCGTTAGCGCCGCGCCTGCGAACGACATCAGATCGTCCAGCGTCGATTTCAGCGCCCCGGCCGCAGCCCAAATCGGGACGCCGCTGCTCTCGGCGCCTCCGGGCGCGACGATCGCCGTTAGCGGGTCCGGATACCCGCTTCCGCCATTGGTGACGGTGACCGCGACGACCCGGCCATTGGCGATATGCGCGGTCGCCGCCGCCCCCGTGCCGCCCCCGCCATTGATCGTAACGTGCGGTGCCCGCTGATAACCGGCGCCGCCGAGCAGGATCAGCACCGCCTTCACCGCGCCCCTGCTGACGATCGGCAGGGCGTGCGCCATTTTCGTCGAACCGCCGTTGTTGAACACAATAGTGGGTGGAGCCGTATAGCCGCTGCCGCCGGTCGTGACGTTGATTTTATCGACCGTGTCGTTTTTGAGCGTGGCGGTGGCGCTGGCTCCCGAACCGCCACCGCCGGTGATCGTCACCAGCGGGGTTGCGGAATAGGAGCGCCCGCCGCCCAGAACGTCGATTTGGCTAATCGCGCCGCCGGTTACCTCAGCAGCCGCGATTGCTAAATCATACCCCTTGGCGGTGCGCTCGGCATCCGTCGCGGGAACATCGAGAAAGGTGCTTTGCATATGAAGCGGCCGCAAGATGCGTCGGTTGACCTCGTTGTACCACCCATCCACCGCATCATCGGTGATTGGCTGGCCGCGCCGGGTTCCAAGCAGCAATCCCAAAAGGCCGGTGCTGTAGTCGGAATATTCATACGGGGCGGGCAGGCTTCCGACCTTCTCCTTGTAATTCTGAAAAAACGCGAGGAAGTCAGCCGCGCCATAGTCGCTGATCGACGGGCGCGCCGAGGGCCGACAGCCGGTCGTCGCCGGCGATTCACCGCTCTTGCAAATCGGTGCGTAAGTCGGAAAGCCGCCCGTAAAATCGCCAAGGTTTACCAGAGTGACTTCGCCGGTCAGGGGGTGTGTGAATTGGCCCAGCTCAGCGCCGAAGCGAGAGAGTTGGTCATCGAGGCTCAGCGTGTTTTCGAATACTGATTGGCCGAGCAGGTTTGTCGTGAACACCTTGGTGGTCGAGCCGATTTCAAAAATCGAGTTGGTCGCGAACGGGGTTTGGGTCGCCGCGTCGGCATAGCCGAAGCTGTAGGCTTTCTGGAAGCCCACCCCGGTCTTGTCGACCACGCCGACGGCGACACCCACCGCCACCCCTTGATGGATCGCCGCATTGGCGAAGGTGTTGACGATTGCCCGGACCGTCTGACCCTCGTCCGCCCACTCGGCCCGAGCTGCTCTCGGTATCAAACACACCGCTACCAGTACCAACCCCGCCAACCGCAGGCACCCTATCGCGCCGCGCATCCTCAATTCCTCTCCCCCCGGCTCTCCCCCGTTAAGTCACCTCACACCGCGAGTCCGCCCGCTTAAGTCGCACATTACCGTTGGGTTTCTCGCAGTCGCAAGCGGTGCCGCCGGCGATACCGTGCAAGGCATTTCAGCCAGCAGTCGCCCTTGCTTTATCGACCGATGGCGATGCGCCTGGGGCGGCGGTCGTCAGCAGGATGTTCCCTGCGCGAGGAACCGGTGTGCAATGGAGGCGTGCATGGCAATGCCGACGGCCATGGAGGCCTCGTTCAGGATCATGTGGTTGGAGTGGCAGGGAGCGAGAGGCTCGCTCGGATCGCGCCCCTCCGGCATCACGCCGAGAAACATCATGCAGCCGGGAATGCGCTGCAACACATAGGAAAAGTCTTCGGCCCCCATGATCGGCGCCGGCGAGTCGAGATAGTTGCCGGCGCCGACGAGGTCGGTCGCCACGGCGCGCGCGAAATCGACAAAGCCATCATCGTTGACGGTGACCGGATAGCCGCGCCGGATCGTGATCTCGGCCTGGCACAAATGCGCCGCGGCGATATTCGAGGCGATCCGCCTGATCCCTTCCTGCGCCTTTTCTCGTGCGGTCTCGGAAGTCGCCCGCAACGTGCCGGTCATCTCGACCGTTTCGGGAATGACATTGTTGGCCGTGCCTGCGGTGACCTTGCCGCAGGTCAGCACCACCGGGTCGAAGGCATCGATCCGCCGGGTAACCATGGCGTGCAATGCCAGCCCGATCTCGAAAGCGACCGGGATCGGATCGACGGCGTGGTGAGGCATCGATGCGTGGCCGCCGCGACCCTTGACTTGGATGGTCCAGGTATCGGCCGAGGCCAGCATCGTGCCGGGCTTGCCGAGAATTGCGCCGGCCTTGATATGGGGCGCGATGTGCAACGCGAACGCGCCGTCGGGCTTGGGATCGGCCTCGATCAGCCCGTCCTCGATCATCAGACGGGCGCCGCCATAGCCCTCCTCGCCCGGCTGGAACATGAATTTGACGGTGCCCGCCAGCTCGTCACGATGCCGGTGCAAAAGGTGAACCGCCTGGACCAGCATCGCCGTATGTGCATCGTGGCCGCAGGCATGCATGCGGCCGGATATCTCGCTGGCGTAGTCGAGACCGGTATCCTCGGGCATCGGCAGGGCGTCCATGTCGCCGCGCAACAGGATCGTGCGGCCGGATTGAAATCCGGGCTTGGTGCCGTGCAATGAGACGACAAGGCCCGAGGTCGACCTCCCGCGGGCGATGTCGACATCGAGATCGCGCAGCCCGTCGAGCACGGCTTCGGTCGTCAGCGGCAGATTGAGCCCGAGCTCGGGCCTGGCATGAATTTGGCGGCGCAACGCCACCGCGGCAGGCAACAGCTGTTGAGCCTCATTCAGGAAGCGTTGCGAGTTGGACATATCTGCGATCCTCCCATTCCCGCCGGCCGATCAGCCGAACCGATCGCCCAGCATAGCGCGCATGACTGAGGCCGTGCGGAGAAAGGGCGTCGCATGTGAATTTCCGCGGTGGGTGGATAATGGACCTTAGCCGAGCCCAAGGGGAGCAGCGAAGTCGCGCCGAAAGCTGCCCTCCAACGAAAAGAAAGTTAGTGCAGCGCGGACCGAAATCCTGCTCTGGGGTTCCCAGGCAAGAGATCATCAGCCGCAGCGGAACATCAGCGCGCCACGAACAGGGCGTTCCCGAAAGCTTTTGGTTTTCTCCGGCTGCGCGAAATTTTCACCGGCAATCACCGTCTCAGTCAGCGACGCTGGGCGGTCTCACAGTTCCAAGATGTGAAGGCAGGGCTTTCGAGGGGATGCAGCCGACGTTCAGGCAGCTGCTGCCCAACACCGGGGTCCCCTCAACGCGGGCGGTCTTCAGACCCTGCTGTCTGGCGCAGATCGCAGCGATGCAGCCACCCACTCCGCTGTCGATGACCACCGCATCATAGTCGGCAGCTGCCTTAGATGGGGCCGGCGTGGTCGCCTCAATACTCAAACCACCCTTGAAGCGCCCGGTTCTTTTCGTAGGTGAAGGGCGAGTACAGGTGTTCGATCGCGACGTCGGGCGGGGAGATCAACATCGACTTGGCATGGGTGAGCGCGTCGAAGCCATACTTGCCGTAGTAGTGGCCCATCCCAGCCGACCCGGTGCCGCCGAACGGCATGGTCTCGACGAACAGGTAAACGTTCACTAGGTTCACCCCGCCCCCGCCGTAGGACAGCTCGCCGATGAACCGGTCAATGGTCTTCTGGTCGCGACTGAACACGAAGCCGGCGAGTGGACGCGGCGTCGCCGCAATCCGCGCGAACGCCTCGTCGAGGGATTTGTAGGTCAGGATCGGTAGGATCGGCCCGAAGACTTCGTCCTCCATAACCTTGTCGTCCCAGGTGACGGGATAAAGAAGCGTGGGATCGAGGTAGTGCGCTTCCGGATCTGACTTGCCGCCGGCGATCACCTTGGCGGGGTCGATGAGCGAGGCCAGCCGATCAACCGCATGCGCATTGATGATGCGCGAATAGTCAGAATTGGATTTCGGGTCATCACCAAAGAGCTCAACCAGCGCCTTCTTGGCCTCGGCGACGAAGGCGTCCGCGACAAACTCGTGGACATAGGCGTAGCCCGGCGAGGTGCACCATTGACCGCCCCAAGCCATCGCGCCCCAAACGATTTTCTTCGCAGCGTCGGGGATGTTTGCGGTCTCGTCCACCAGCGCCGGGTTCATCCCACCGAGTTCGAGTAGGACGGGGGTGAGGTTTTCCGCAGCCGCCCGCGCGACAATCTTACCGACAAAGGTGCTGCCGGTGAAAAAGATGAAGTCGAACGGCAGTTTCAGGAGTTCGGTATTCTGCTCCTTACCGCCGGTCACCGCGGTCACCGCGCTCGGATCGAAATACCTCGGGACAAGCTCGAGCAGCACATAGTTCGTCGTCCTGAGCGCTTCACTCAGAGTGAGAATGCAGGTGTTGCCGGCCGCGAGCGCCGCGAGCGCCGGACGGATCAGCAAGAGCAAGGGTCCGTTGAACGGGCCAATGATCAACGCCACGCCATACGGCTCGCGATAGATCATCCCCTTGTGGCCGGTTTCGGCCAGGAAGCGCGGGATGGGCGCTTCGACTGGCTTCATCCACTCCTTCAGCTGGCTCTTCTGGACCTGGGTCTCACCCGCCGACGCCTGGGTCTCAAAGATATATTCCTGCGAAGCAGTCTTGAAATCCTTAGCCATCGCCTCCTGAAGGCGCAGCTCGTTCTCCCTGATCATGCGGGCCATGCGGTCGAGTTGTTCGACGCGCCACTCGTAGGTGCGTGTGACCCCCGCAGCGAAGAGCGCCTTCTGGGCGTCGAAGATGTTCTGGAACAGATTCATGGGGCCGAGCCTATATGCCTGGATTGCCGTCGAATTGCTTCGCGCCGGGAACCGGGCTGACCCAGGGCCTGCGCCGGCCCACAAACAGCTCCCACACCGGGTGGAACCATTCGTTGGAATCGAGGGTCCCGACCTTGACCATCATCAGATCCGGGGTCAGGTCGGGCTGGGTGGTCAGCGGCGAACCGCAGCGCGGACAGTAGCGGCGCAAGACCCTAAGTCCGCTCGTCCCGATGTCGTCGAAGACCGCCGTCTCCCCGGTGATCGTCATCGCGCTGCGGTGGATGAAGATGATGGTTGAGAAGGCGCTCCCAGATTGCGGCCGGCAGCGGTTGCAGTGGCAAAGGCCGTCCACCATCGGCTTTTCGGTGATTTTGTAGGTGACCGCGCCGCACATGCAGCGGCCCGTCAGCGTGTCCGGGACTTGGGGTGCGTCGTCGCTCATCGTTCTACCTTTGGACAGAGAACCGCGGCCGGACGGGGCGCTCAGGTCATCGTCAGAACCATCCTGAAGCGGGCTTCGCCGGACATCATCCGCGCGTAAGCCTCCGCCGCTCTTTCGAGCGGGACCGTCTCGATCATGGCGGACACGCCGCTCAGCGCACTGAAACGGAGCGTTTCGTCACTGGTCGCGGGATCACCCGTCAGGGCGCCTTCGAGCTTGCGGCTTCCGAATATGAGATCAATGCTCGAGACCTCGATCGGCTCCGGCCCGACGCCGAGGACGATCGAGACACCGCCGGGACGCAGGCCCTTGAAGGTCTCGGCGACCGTCTTGCCGCCGGACGCCGTTATCAGAATGACCTTGGCGCCGCCGAGCGCCTGCAGAGCCTCGGCGGAGTTGGTAGCGGCGTTGTCGATGTAATGGTGGGCGCCGAGCTTCTGCGCCAGTTCCGCCTTGTCGGCGCCACGAGCAATCGCCGCGACCTCGAACCCCATGTGCCGGGCATATTGCACACCCAGATGACCCAGGCCGCCAATACCAAGCACAGCGACAAGATCACCGGCCTTCGCTGGTGCGTTTCGCAGAGCGCTGAACGTTGTGAGTCCCGCGCACAGCAGCGGCGCCGCATCGACCGAGGACAGGTCGTCAGGGATCGACACGAGCCCGCTAGCCTTGGCGATCATCACTTCGGCATATCCGCCATCATGATGAATGCCGGTATATTCCTGGTTCCGGCAGTTCACGAGATCGCCGTTGCGGCAGAACTCGCAATAGCCGCAAGACCCGCCGAGAAACCCGACACCCACGCGCTGACCGACCACCCAGCCCTGAACGCCGGAGCCAAGCGCATCGATCCGCCCGACGACCTCATGGCCCGGGACGCGCGGCCATTCGATCGGAAACAGAGCTTCCACTGTGCCGGAATCCGAGTGGCAGACCCCACACGCCTCGACGCGGATCCGCACCCTGCCGGGTCCCGGGGCCTGCATTGTTTTTTCGGTGAGCTCCAGCCGACCTGGGCTGACCGCGTGCACCGCGCGATAGGTCGATGCAGCTTCCATCATTCACCCTCAATCCGTCGAGCAGGGTGTCGCTGTCCCCGACTTCTGGTAAGGTCTTCGACCCATCGGCACTTTACAATTGCCGCAAGGGTCAAGGTTTTGGCCGCGAGCGACAAAATGGCGATTCCGGACGTTTACGTCAGGGACACCGAGGCGGAGGGCGAGCGGTGGATAGAACGGAACAGGGAAAAGCGACAATTCTTGCTCAGCGTCATCAGCGGCGAACAGCAGTCGCGGGCGCCACCAACGAAATTGGGATTGTGCTCTATCCGGGCGTGCAAGCGGCCTGTGTTCACGGTCTCACGGATTTGTTCGGGATCGCCGCTGGCATCGCACTTGATCAACGCCGAGATGGTCGATCCCCGCTTCGTGTTACCCATTGGCAACTAGCGCATAACCGCGATGCCAAACTTTCGTGCGTATACGACAGCGATCCGCGCGGGAGGCCACAGCCGCGGATCCTGATCATACCGCCAACAATGGTGGACCTTCCGGATCCTGACGTTCCCACCGGCGTAGCGTCCTGGCTGCGTAGCCAATATGCTGGCGGTGCCAAATTGGTTTCTGTGTGCTCAGGCGCCTTCATCCTCGCCGAAACGGGTCTCGTCGCCGGGCGTTCGGTTTCGACACACCGCATTTGTGCAGAGGCGCTGACGAAGCGGTTTCCAGAAATCGCGGTCGACGCGAATCAGCGCATTATTGACCATGGCGACATCATCACGGCGGGCGGATTCCTGGCGTGGGTCGATGTTGGCCTGCTTCTAGTGGATAGGATGCTTGGGGGTGCCGTCAGGGCGGAAGCGGCTCGCTTTATTCTTTCCGATCCAGCCGCGCGTGAGGCGCGCTATTTCCCCGGCTTTGCTCCTAGGCAGGCGCACGAAGATACAGCTGTGCTGAAGGCACAGGAGTGGGTGCACATCAGGGATGGCCGAGACATCTCTCTCGCCTCCATGGCGGCGGCGGCGGGATTGGAAAGGCGCACCTTCCTCCGCCGGTTCGCGAACGCAACGGGCATGACACCGATCGAATATTGTCGAGCTGTCCGCATCGCCCGCGCCCGCGAGCTTCTGGAGTGTGGGAACACGCCTCAAAAGGAGATCGCTCAGTCCCTCGGGTATGAGGACGTGGCTTCATTTGCACGCGCCTTTCGCAAGGTCACAGGGTTGGCGCCGGGAGCCCACCGAAAAAGGTTCGGCATTAGCGCCCTGTCGACTGCCGACTTCGCGCAAAAGGACACCTCAAGTCCTAAATCGCGGATCTTCGAGGCCGGAATTCAGCCTGGCTAAGCGGAGGTGTGCTAACGGTGAAAGCAGCGGAACAGGGCGAATGTCCGAAATCGAGTGCAAACCTGTCGACGGCGTGCGACTTCGTAAACGGCAAAGCTGGGTCGACTTGAGACATTAAACAAAGAAAAAAGAGAGGCTTTATAGCGGAAATGCGATTACACGAGGGGTGCTGCGCCGCGTCCGTGTTGCTCTCGCCGAATTGCGAGGCCGGTCGATATCGGTGCCTTTGAGGACGGCGGTGTAGTAGCCCGAAAGCGGGACCGGCATCGGGCAGGCCGGAGCTGATGAATGGTCGCAGCTGGCGATGCCAAAAGCGGGGCGGTCGGAGCGAGCCCCCCCGACCCTCGTCCCGTGACCGCATGACAGCGCGCCCGCCGCTGGGCGGCGCCCACCAGGACTTCGCCATCCTGTCGTCAAATTAGGCGAGTACATGTCCGGGCTTGCCCTTGATGCCAGCAAAAGGTCGTGGTCCATCGTTGTTTTTGGCAATTCCTGTGTATTCCCGGTTACGGCAATTTAATTCCCGGTTATGCCGATTTAATTCCCGGTTATGCCGGCAAAAATTCCCGGTTCCCTCTCAACGGGAATTTGCTCGCAATACCTTGATTTATTGGCTGTTTTCGCGGTCGGCCGGCGTCGCGCGGCGAAAATCGACAAGATTCCCGGTTATTTTCCCGGGTCACGGGAATACGCCGCCGCCGGCTGCCTCTACCGCCCGGCCTCCGGTTGACACCGCGGGGTGGGGTCGATCATGGTGCGCGCCGTTCGCCAGCATCCACCCCTTGGAAGACGCCATGACCGATGCCGATCTCGCCGCCACCGTCGACGCCGCCTGGGAGGCGCGAGACGCGGTTTCGCCATCGACCAGGGGGGCCTACCGCGACGCGGTCGAGGCCGCGCTCGACGGGCTCGATTCGGGGGAATTGCGGGTAGCCGAGAAGACTGCGCAGGGCTGGCAGGTCCACCAATGGCTGAAAAAGGCGGTGTTGTTGTCGTTCCGCCTCAACGACATGGTCGAGATCTCCGGCGGCCCGACCGATCCGGAGCGCGGGGCCTCGCGGTGGTGGGACAAGGTGCCCTCGAAATTCGCCGGCTGGTCGTCGAACCGCTTCCGCGATGCCGGGTTCCGCGCTGTCCCCGGCGCGATCGTCCGCCGCTCGGCCTATATCGCGCCGAATGTCGTGCTGATGCCGAGCTTCGTGAATGTCGGCGCCTATGTCGACAAGGGCACGATGGTCGACACCTGGGCGACGGTCGGGTCCTGCGCCCAGATCGGCGCCAATTGCCATCTCTCGGGCGGGGTCGGCATCGGCGGGGTGCTCGAACCCCTGCAGGCCGAGCCGGTGATCATCGAAGACGATTGCTTCATCGGCGCGCGCAGCGAGGTCGTCGAGGGCGTCATCGTCGAACGAGGGTCGGTGCTGGCGATGGGCACCTTTATCAGCGCCACGACCAAGATCGTCGACCGCGATACCGGCGCTATCCATCTCGGCCGCGTCCCAGCCTATTCGGTGGTGGTGCCGGGCTCGCTCCCCGGCCGGCCGCTGTCCGACGGCAGCCCCGGCCCCAATCTCTATTGTGCGGTGATCGTCAAGACCGTCGATGCGCAGACCCGCGCCAAGACTGCGATCAACGAATTGCTGCGCGAATGAGAAATGCCGCCATCGACCCGGCGGCACTCGCCACCGAGCTGATCCGCCGGCCGAGCGTCACCCCCAAAGACGAGGGGGCGCTCTCGATCGTCGCCGGATATCTCGAAGACCTCGGTTTCACCTGCCACCGCCTGGTGTTCGGCGGCGGCGGCAGCGACGCGATCGTCAACCTCTATGCCCGCCTTGGCGAGGGGCGGCCCAATCTGTGCTTTGCCGGGCACACCGACGTGGTGCCACCGGGGGCGCGCGAGGCCTGGTCGTTCGACCCGTTCTCGGCCAGCCTGCGCGACGGCGCGCTGTGGGGCCGCGGCGCGGTTGACATGAAGGGCGCGATCGCCGCCTTCATCGCCGCGGTCGAGCGCTGGCTTGCCGAACGATCCTCTGGCTTTGCCGGCTCGATCAGCCTGCTGATCACCGGGGACGAGGAAGGGGCGGGCGTCGACGGCACCAAAAAAGTGCTCGAATGGCTGGCCGCGCGCGGCGAGGCGCTCGATGCCTGCCTCGTTGGCGAGCCGACCTCGGCCACGGCGCTTGGCGACATGATCAAGATCGGTCGGCGCGGTAGTTTGACCGGGCGGTTGACCGTTCACGGCGTTCAGGGCCACACCGCTTATCCGCACCTCGCCGACAACGCCGCCCACCGCCTTGTCGCGATGCTGCACGCGCTGACATCGTCCGAGCTCGACCGCGGCTCCGAGCATTTTCAGCCTTCGACCCTGCAAATCTCGACGATCGATATCGGCAACCCGGCCACGAACGTGATCCCGGCCGCGGCGCGGGCGGTATTCAACATCCGTTTCAACGATCGCTGGACCGGCGAGACCTTGAAACATTGGATCGCAGATCGGCTCGATGCGGTTGGCGGGCATTATGAACTGGAGGTCACTGTCAGCGGCGAGTCGTTTCTGGTTCGGCCCGGCGTCGTCACCGGTCCGCTCGCCGAGGCGATCCGTCGCGTCACCGGCCGGGTGCCCGAGCTCAGCACCACCGGCGGCACTTCGGATGCACGCTTCCTCCATGCTTATTGCCCTGTCGCCGAATTCGGCCTTGTCGGGCAGACCATGCACCAAGCCGATGAGCGGGTCGATCTCGCCGATCTCGTCGCCTTGACCGAGATCTACCGCACCTTCCTCGACCTGTTCTTCGAAAATCCTTGACCGGCGACGAGTACCCGATGGCCGCGACGGCATGGCGGGACGAGGTGCGCTCGGCGATTGTGGGGAGCTTACGGCTGGCGAAAGGCGATCGCGGCGGGCTCGCCTGTTTCGACCGCTCGCTCGACGGATTCTGGCGCTCGTTCTTTGCCGGTGTGCTGAGCTATCCGCTCTACCTCGCGTTGCTGACGATGCGGGTCAGCGCAGCCGAATGGGAGGCCGCGGGCGCCCTGCGCATCATTCTAGTCGAGACGATCGGCTACGTGATCGCCTGGGTCGCCTTTCCCCTGCTGATGCTGTCGATCACCCGCTGGATCGGCCGCCAAGGTCGCTTCTTCGACTTTATGGTGCCGTACAATTGGTGCCAGCTGCCGCAGAGCGTGCTGTTCGTGCTGGTCGGTCTCGGGGTGGAAACCGGCATCCTGGGCGATCCGGCGGCGCAGGCAATCGAAGCCGCGGCCGCTATCGCCGTCCTTGTTTACGAGTGGTACATCGCCCGGGTTGCCCTGGAGGCGAGCGGCGCGGCGGCAACGCTCGTCGTCCTCGTCGATCTCGTCCTCGGGGTTGTCGTCAGCCGCGCCGCCGGCAGCCTTTATTAGCGCGCGGCAAAGGGGTCGGGCTGGTCCGGTCGGGGCGGCGTCAAGGTCTGGTCCTGATACTGGGCGGCGGGTTGAGCCTGACGGGCAGGCGGAGCCTGATCGGCCGGTCGGGTCTGCCTGGTCAACTGCGACACGAGCTGATCGAACGATTGGGTCTGATCCGGCGGTGGGGTCAGGGACCGGGCGAGACGAGACTGCCGCGGCGCGGGCGACGCGTCATCGCGGTCGGATCGCAAATGCGCCTCTCGCGATGCCGTTCGCTGATGCTCGGGTTGCGGATGCCGAGCCGGTGGATGCCCTGCTGCGTGATAGGAAGCGGCCTTTCGCGGAGATGGCGGGGGCGGGGCTGCATCACGCGTGGCGACGGGCGAGGCTGCGGGGGTCGACGCAGGCTTTGGCGCCGGGACGGCTGGCGGCGGTGATACGCTGCTCTGGAGCGCCGGCGGGACAGTTTGGACGGCTTTGATCGGCGGCGGAGCGGTTGCGGCGGCCGCCGCCGGCTGCGGCGCGGCCGGTGGATCGGGGGTAAGAGCGACTGTCGCGGTGACATGCTTTGTGCCGGCGTCGGGCGATATCGGCGGCGGAAGGGGCGCTGATTTGGGCCCGGAAGCGGTGACGGTCTGCCTCGCTGGCCCCGAAAGCAGCGAAAATCCGATGCCGTAAGAGGCGCCGATGACGCCGATGGCGACCAGGCCGACAAGGGCGAGAAACGCCAGCGTGCTCGCCGGCAGCCCGGGCTTGCCAGCGGCGAGGCGATCGGGCGCGAAAGGCGTCGGCGACAACACCGGAACATGCCCGCCGGTCCCGACCGGCGAGGCCACCTGCGCATCGGCGACCAGTGGATCGATCGGCCGAACCCCGGATGCCGGGAACAGCTGCGGCTCCGCACGTTCCGGTCGGGACTCTCGCCTGGCCGGTTGGGGCTCTCGCCTGGACAGAGTAAGCGGGAGGTCGTCAAATATATTCTTGCCCATTTATCGCCTCATTCTCGCCGCTTTCCGTCGAGTAACCTCGCAAAATGTAACAATTCGCGCCATATGCTGGTGAATAGTGCTTAATCGCTCGGCGCCTTCACCATCTTGCGCCGTCGATAGGTTAATTATTAAACATGAAACATGTTTGCAACCCTGACTTCAGCGCTAGGGTACAGCAGGATATGTCATTTACGAGTTCGCGATAGCAGTTGGGATACTTGACCTCGACCAGATAAAGTCCATCGGCCGGGGCGGTCGGGCCGCCGGCGCGGCGGTCGCGGGCGGCGAGTGCCGTGCCGACGTCGTCGGGCCGCCAGCGGCCCAGCCCGACCAGCTCCAAGGTGCCCGTCATATTACGCATCTGGCGATGCAGGAACGAGCGCGCCCGCGCCTCGATTCGAACCTCCTCGCCGATGCGGGTCACGTCGAGCGCATCGAGCGTCTTGAGCGGCGATTTCGCCTGACACAGCCGGTCGCGAAAGGTCGTGAAATCATGGTGGCCAACCAGATGGCGCGCGCCTTCGCGCATCGCCTCGACATCGAGCGGCGGCGCTACCCGCCACACCCGGCCGCGCTCGAGCGCCGCCGGCGAGCGCCGGTTGAGGATGCGATAGACGTAGACGCGCAAGATTGCCGACAGACGCGCGTCGAAATCCTCGGGCGCGGGCTCGACGGCGAGCACGCTGATCGCAGCCGGGCGCAGGTGGTGGTTGACCGCGCCGCGCAACACCTCGGCCGGCGCCGAGCGCGCAAGGTCGAGATGCGCCGTCTGTCCCAACGCATGAACTCCCGCATCGGTGCGCCCAGCACCGTGCATTGTGACCCTTTCACCGCAAAAGCGCATGACCGCGGTTTCGAGCGCTTCCTGCACCGACAAGCCCTGCGGCTGGCGCTGCCAGCCGACGAGCCCCGCGCCGTCATATTCGATCGTCAGCTTGTAGCGGGGCACGATAAAATCTTCCCGGGCGGGATCGGATAGCCGCGCAGGAACTCGGATACGTCGAGCGGGGCGCGACCCGGCCGTTGCAGGCGCAGCAGCCGTAGAACGCCGGACCCGCAGGCGATCGCCAGACGATCGTCGAGCACGGTGCCTGGCGGCTCACCCGGCCCATCGGCAAGCACCGCGGCGGCGAGTACGCGAATGGGTGCGCCATCATGCTCGAAATAGGCGCCAGGCCAGGGATCAAGAGCGCGTACCCGACGCTCGAGCTCCGCTGCCGGGCGACGCCAATCAAGCAGACCGTCCTCGCGGTTGATCTTGGGTGCATAGGTAACGCCCGCTTGCGGTTGCGCGCGCCGGACCAGGGTGCCCCCGGCGAGGCCGTCGAGAGCGGTGACGATCAGCCTGCCGCCGAGTTGGGCGAGCTCCTCGGTAAGGCCGGCGGTGGTCGCCGCGGGACCAATCGACAGCGACTGCTGCATCAGGATCGGGCCGGTGTCGAGCCCTTTTTCCATCTGCATGATGGTGATTCCGGTTTCGTGGTCGCCGGCGAGCAGGGCGCGCTGAATCGGGGCGGCGCCGCGCCACCGCGGCAGCAGCGAGGCATGTACATTGAGGCATCCAAGCCGCGGCGCCGTCAGCATCACCTGAGGCAGGATCAGCCCATAGGCGGCAACAACCGCAGCCTCGGCGCCGAGTGCGGCGAACCCCGCCTGAGTCTCCTGGTCACGCAGCCCAGCCGGGCAGCGGACCACGATCCCATGCCGCTCCGCCAGCAGCTGAACCGGTGAGGATTGCAGATGATGACCCCGGCCGGCCGGACGCGGCGGCTGCGTATAGACGGCGAGCAGCCGGTGCCCTGCCGAGATCAATCTCTCGAGGATCGTCGCAGCAAATGCCGGCATGCCCATGAAGACCAGGTCCAACGCTGCGCACTCCCCGCAGACGGCGGTCGTCGCCCGGCCGCTGGCGCTAGGCGGGGACGAGGGTCCGATTGCGTTTTGACTTGGCGAGCTTGCGCAGGATCATCCCGCGCTTGACCATCGAAATATGGTCGACAAAGAGGACGCCGTCCAAATGGTCGATCTCGTGCTGAACACAGGTCGCGAGCAACGCCGATGCCTCGATCTCGCGGATCTCGTTCTGGTAGTCGACGTAGCGCAGGCGAATCTTCTCCGGGCGGGTGACCTCGGCGTAGTGCTCGGGCAACGACAGACAGCCTTCGCTGCCGGTTGTCAGCTCCGGCGAGCGCCACAAGATCTCCGGGTTGGCCAGCATCATCGGCTGCGGCTTTTCCCCTTCGCGCGCAACATCGAGGACAATGACGCGCTTTGCGACCCCGACCTGGGGTGCAGCAAGGCCGACGCCGATCGCCTGGCGCATCGTCGCCAGCATGTCGTCCATCAGCCGCCTGACCTTGTCGTCGACCGCGGCGACGGGCAGCGCCTTGATTTTGAGGCGCGGGTCGGGGGCGGTAATGATCGGTAGCAGGGCCATCGGACGCAAATTTAGATAAGGGACCGGCTGCGCAGCGTCAATCCGCCGGCACCGATCCAGATCCTTAGGCCGGTCTGATCGCGGCGAGAAAATCCGCCGTGATTTGCTCTGTCGGCCGGCGCAGGATGGTCTCGTTGGTGACGAGTTCGAACTCGGCCGCCGCCGAAGCCGCCAGCAGCGGCGGCCGGATCGAGATCCCGCGTGCTCTCAATCGCTCGGGCAGAGAAGCGGCGGCGGCGCCACAAATATGCAGGCGGGTAACATTGGTCGACGCCGCCGAGCGGCGCACCCGGACGGTGGGTTGTTCGCCGAATGCACGGAACAGCGCGTCGGCCGCCGCGGCCGCCCGGGCAAAGCGCTCGGTGAAGCCGTCGAGATAATGCAGCGCCACCGCCGCGTAAGGCCAAGCCTGCCGTAATCCGCCACCGAACATGCGGCGCTGATGGTAGAGCCCGTCGAGCAGATGCCTAGGCCCGGCGAGCACTGCGCCGCCGGCGGCGTTGAAATATTTGTAAAGCGACACGTAGACCGTGTCGAACGGCGCCGCGTAATCCGCTGGTGCGATCCCGGTGTAAGGGGTGGCGAGAAACAGCCTCGCGCCGTCGAGATGCAGCCCGATCCCGCGCTCGCGCGCAAGTCGGTGATTCGCCGCATCTCGGTATGGTCGAAGACCTCTCCCGACAGGCGGCGCACCGGGCTTTCGATCGAGATCGCCCCGATCGGCGTTGTGACTCGGCCGGTTTCGGCGCGCGCCGCTTCGGCGATGACCTCGTCGAGCGTAAAGCTCGCCCGATCGGCGGCGAGCGGGACCAGGGTCAGGCCGCTGAGCTCCTGCGCACAATCGCCGGTGTCGGCATAGAGATGGCTTTCACGCTGGACCAGCACCCGGCGCCCGCGCTGCGCCAGAAGGCGAACCGCGAGATGGTTGGCCAGCGTCCCTGAGGGCATGAAGATCGCCGCTTCCTTGCCGAGCAGTGCGGCCATGCGCTGTTCGAGCCGCGCAACGGCGCCGCCCAAGGAGAACTCGTCGGCTGTGATCCCGTCCTCGGCGAGCCGGGCCAGGAGGCGCGCGTACTCTGCTGGCGACAGCGCGAGGCCGTCGGAGGTGAAGTGGATCGCGCAATCTTGCATCACCCCTACCCTGACGCTAGCGCGGTAGCCGCTAGGCCGCGGAGCTGGTTTCTCCAGGGGCGGCGGCTGGCCGCGGGCTGACACCGTCGCCGCGGCGATGCTAGCATGAGCGATATCGGAGATCGCGATGAAACCCGCGCATTTGTGCTTCACCCTTGTCTGCCTAGCGCAGATCTTTGCGATCATGGCTCCGCGCGAAGCCAAGGCGTGGGGCCCCGAGGGTGACCGGATCGTCGCATTGGTCGCTGATCGGCTGTTACAGGCGCACGACCCAGCGGTGCAAAAAAAGGTCGCGGCGATCTTGGCGACCGATAAAGACAACAGCTGGACCAAAACCGACATCGCCGGCGAGCGGCTGATGGCGCTGCGGTTCCTGCTGAACTTTACCGGAGATTTGCACCAGCCATTGGCTGCGATCGAACACCACGATCAGGGCGGCGACTGCATTGCCGTGCTCCCGCCCGGCGCCAAGACTCCGGTTCGGCTCAGCATCTATTGGAATGATGTTCTGGTCACCGAGGCCGAGAGCAAGGACCCGATTACGGCGGCCGATCAGATCGTCACGGGTCTGAGCCCGGGCGACATCGCCAAATGGTCCAGCGGCACGCTCCAAGATTGGGCGCGCGAATCCTACGACATCGCCAAGAGTGTCACCTACAGCTATCTCGCCGACTTGGTTGCCGGCAGACATGCCTTGCCACAGCGCCGAGGGGGAAAGGATTCCTGTGGGGCAATCTCGGTCTATCGAATCGATTCGGCCTATCAGGACCGCGCCATCGCCGCGGTCAGAGCGCAATTGGACACCTCTAAGAACTGATTGTTTTTTGGCCCGAATCGCCGGCTCTTGGGATGCGGGGGATGCGGGGGATCGGCGATGGCGGGACAACCGGGATTTTTCGACGGCGATGAGCGACTGAAGGCGTTGTCTGCGGCGGGCGATCCGCTGGAGCGGCTGGCCGGGTGGTCGATTTCGAGGTGTTCCGCGGCGATCTTGAAGCGGCGCTGTCGCGCTCGGATCGGGCGAAGGGCGGCCGGCCGCCCTACGACCCGGTGCTGATGTTCAAGGTCCTGGTGCTGCAAACGCTGTACACGCTGTCGGACGACCAGACCGAATATCAGCTGAAGGACCGGCTGTCGTTCATGCGGTTTGTCGGGCTGGCGCTGCACGATCCGGTGCCGGACGCCAAGACGATCTGGCTCTACCGCGAGCAGCTGGCGCGGGCCGGCGCGGTCGAGCGGCTGTTCGCCCGGTTTGACGGGCTCCTGCGCGCCAAGGGCTGGCTGGCGATGGGCGGTCAGATCGTCGACGCGACGGTGATCGAAGCGCGCCGGCCGCGGCTGACCCAGGCCGAGAAGGATACGATCAAAGGCGGCGGCGTGCCGGCCGAGTGGAAACCGGCGCGGCGCGCGCAGATCGACCGCGACGGGCGCTGGACGATGAAGCGCGGCACGAAGCGCGAGGCTGCCGCCGGGCGACGGCCAGCAAGCGCCAGGTCGAGATCGCGGTGCCGATGTTCGGGTACAAGAACCATGTCGGCATCGATCGTGAGTTCGGCTTTGTGCGGCGCTACACCGTCACCCACGCGGCGGCCTATGACGGCGGCCAACTCGGCGCGGTGCTCGACCGCGACAACACCGCCAGCGATGTGTGGGCCGACACCGCCTATCGCTCGGCGGCGAACCTGGCCCTGCTCGAGCGGCGTGGCCTGAAGCCGCAATTCCAGCGCAAGAAGCCACGAGGTCGGAAGATGCCGGCGCACATCGCCCGCGGCAATGCCACCCGCGCCCGGGTGCGCTCGCGCGTCGAGCACGTCTTCGCCGCCCAGAAATGCCGGCTCGGCCTCGTCGTGCGCACCGTCGGCATGGTCCGCGCCCGCGCCAAGATCGGCCTGGCCAATCTCGCCTATAACTTCACCCGGCTGGCCTGGCTCAACGGTCGAACCGCGCCCGGATGAGGTACACACGGCCATCCACACCGAAAAACCCCGCACAACCGGTTTCTCACGCCGCTGGTCGGCCCAAAATCCGCACCGCCCGTCTCGCCGCCGGAAAATCATCACTCAAATCGGGTTCTTCGAGGCGTCCAATTGGTCAAGGCCGGGGTGCGGCTAGCCTTCCTGTTGCGGGAAAACGTCCGGTAGCCGGTACGGCGATCAGCGCTCTCGCGCCGGATTGGCCCGAATCAGGGCGGCGGCGATTTCGACCGGATCGTCCTCGGCGCCGGCGAGATATTCGACCGCACGCAGCACCGGGGGATGCAGCCGGTCGCCGAGATCGGCGAGCTCAGAAATCCGCACTGGCCGCCCATCGAGGTCGCGGGCACATTTATGCAGAACGCGTTCGAGGACGAAGGCGACCGTGACCCGGCCCGCAGACAGCGACGAGGCGATGCACCCGCGGGCATAGATCGCCAGCTCGTGCAACGCTTCCAAACTGCCGAAACGGTTGCGTTGCGTCTGATAGATCAACTGACGCTTGAGATGGGCCGCGGCCAGATCGACGATCGACTGGGTCAACTAAAGTCTCGCCAGGTAAACAGAGAGTCGAAATTGATTCCCGCGTTTTTGAAGTTTTGGTCGGCGCCTTCGAGGCGGTCGACGATGGCGATAATCTTGACGATTGTACAGTCGCGCTGACAGACCGCGGTCGCCGCCTGCATCACCGAGCCACCGGTGGTGGTGACGTCCTCGAACAGGATTACCCGCGACCCGTTTTCGAGCAGCCCGTCGATCCGCTGGTCGGTGCCGTGGCCCTTGGCTTCCTTACGTACAAAAAAGCCCTTGATCGGCTTCTTCGGCCAGCTCCTCGCGCACATAGCGGCGACAATCGGAATCGCGCCGGTTTCCAACCCACCGATATAATCGACCTGCTCATCTTTAATTCGGTCGAACAACAGGTCGGTGGCCAATGCCGCGCCTTCGGGATCGAACATCGTCCGCTTCATATCGAAGAAAAAGCTGCTCGACCGCCCCGAGGCGAGCAGGAAATCCCGTTGCTGGAGCAATGAGTTGTGGCGGATGATGCCGAGAAGCCGTTGTCTTTTGGCCGGCAAATCCGCCCGCATCAGCCCGTCCCTCCTTGCCCTGGACGCTCGCCGAATTCAGCCCGCCGCCGGCTCGCATCCGCGCGTGATCGGCGGCGCCACGCCGGCGCTTGTTAAAATTAAGCCTGAAGCTCGTTCAGGTGACAAGAGGGCAAAGATGTTGGTCCGCACGCCGAGCTCGGAAGCTCCGGGCTGCGCGGTTCGATGGTTTAGCCAGGCTTCATGGGACACTTACAACTTCGCGCATGTGAACCAATTTGATAACGCTTCCCGTTCAACAGCTGTCGCGTCGGCCAGCTCGCAGCAGCGGCCGTCACTCGAAGACATCAGTATTGCCGAGGCCTTGTAGAAATTGGCTACCGGGCGAAAGGTTGTACCGTTATCATCAGTATAATATAGACAGACTACGAACAGCCCATGAACGTCCTCTTGTTTGAATTTGAACTCGGCAGCGGCGGTCTCAAACGGCGGCCCTACGGCGAGTCTTTCCAGCTTATCTGGCGGCGCTAGCATCTTCGATTTTTTAGTGGCTAGGTCAACCGTTCCAAGCTTTACCGTGATGTGTGCGGCAGCCTTCGCGCCGTCATTTTTATATTTGGCTACCCATATCGTGTCCGGAGAAGCCGCCGATGCCCTTCCTGCATACGCCTCGGTTATGTGGACCTCGGGACGGTCGGCAGGGCTTACAATTCGATAGTTAGCGATTGCGACGAGGATGCCGATCAACGGGAGACCCCAACCAATCCAACGGGTCTCGTTGATGAAGCTGAAAACACGACGCAGACGAGTTGGGGGTAAGCGCTTTTTATCCATTGACCGCGAAATCACGCTTTCGACCTAACGCACAAATGCAGATAGGCCATTCCCGTGACGCGCCACTAAGAATCCGCTAACCGGGCCATCAATCGCCGAGATTTCACGCCCGAAGTCGGCCCCTGGCCTGGCCGGGCCCGGGCTCAGAACTGGTCGAGCTCAGTGTCCCAGTAGAGATAGTCGCGCCAGCTGTGGTGCAGGTAGTTGGGCGGGAAGGCGCGCCCGTTCTGCTGCAGCATATGGGTCGTAGGCTGGACCGGGCGGTGGCGGGGGTACATGCCGCTCTCGCGCGGCAGGCGGTTGCCTTTCAGCAGGTTGCAGGTGCCGCAGGCGGTAACGACGTTGCTCCAGGTCGTGTGTCCGCCACGCGAGCGCGGCACAAGATGGTCGAAGGTGAGGTCGTGCGAAGGATAAGGCTCGGCGCAATACTGGCAGGTGAAACGGTCGCGCAGAAATACGTTGAACCGGGTGAACGCCGGATGCCGTGCGGCCGGCACGTACTCCTTGAGCGAAACGACGCTCGGTAGCTGGATTTCGAGCGACGGGCTGTGCACCCGGACGTCATAGTGGTCGATGATGTTGACCCGGTCGAGAAATACCGCCTTGATTGCGTCCTGCCATGACCACAGCGACAGCGGAAAATAGCTCAGCGGGCGAAAATCCGCGTTGAGCACCAAAGCGGGGCAGTTATCCAAGCAGGCCGTCACCAAGAACCGTTCCGCTGATCCTTGCTCGCAGGGCCGGAATAGCACGCGATCGTGACAGCTTGATAACGGATCGGCCGCTTCACGACAAGATTGGGGGACGAAATGACGCGTGGTGTTTTTCGCCGGTCAGCGGGTCGGCACCGGCTTTTCGCCGCGATAGTCGTAAAAGCCCCGGCCGGTCTTGCGGCCGAGCCAGCCCGCCTCGACATATTTGACCAGCAGCGGGCAAGGCCGGTACTTGCTGTCGGCGAGACCCTCATAAAGCACCTGCATGACCGACAGGCAGGTGTCGAGCCCGATGAAATCGGCAAGCTCGAGCGGACCCATCGGGTGGTTGGCGCCGAGCCTCATCGCGGTGTCGATCGCCTCGACCGAACCCACCCCTTCATACAGCACATAGACCGCCTCATTGATCATCGGCAGCAGAATCCGGTTGACGATGAAGGCCGGGAAATCCTCGGCCGCGACCGGGTTCTTGCCGAGCTTCAACGCCAAGTCGCGGGTCAACGCAAAAGTCTGCTCGTCAGTGGCGATGCCGCGAATCAGTTCGACCAGGCTCATCACCGGCACCGGGTTCATGAAATGCATGCCGATGAACTTGCCGGGCCGATCAGTCGATGCGGCAAGCCGAGTGATCGAGATCGACGAGGTATTGGTGGCGATCAGCGCGTCGGGTCTGAGATGCGGGGTCAGCTTTTTGAAGATCTGGCGCTTGACCTCCTCTTTTTCGGTCGCGGCCTCGATCACCATGTCGCAATCGTCGAACAGCGCATAATCGAGCCCGGTAGCGATTCGCGCCAGCGCGGCTTGCTCTTCGGCCTCTTTGATTCTGCCGCGGGCAACTTGCCGCGCGAGGTTGCGCTCGATCGCCGCGCGCCCGCGCTGCAACGCGTCGTCGTCGATATCGGTCATGACGACATCGAAGCCGGCAAGGGCGCAGACATGGGCGATGCCGCCGCCCATCTGCCCGGCGCCGATAACGCCGATACGGCGCAGCCGCTCGAGAGTCGATGGTGCGGAAGATGGCGGGGCGGCGCTCATTGACGGCGCTCCAGCTCATCAGCCAGTTCGGGCAGGATTTTGAACAAATCGCCGACCAGGCCGTAATCGGCGATCTGAAAGATCGGCGCCTCCTCATCCTTGTTGATGGCGACGATGACCTTCGAATCCTTCATGCCGGCGAGATGCTGGATCGCGCCGGAAATGCCGACCGCGATATAGAGTTCAGGAGCAACGATCTTGCCGGTCTGGCCGACCTGATAATCATTGGGGACAAAGCCGGCATCGACTGCAGCGCGCGAGGCCCCGACCGCAGCGCCGAGTTGGTCGGCGACCTTTTCGAGCAGATGGAAATTGTCGCCCGACTGCATGCCGCGGCCGCCGGAGATGATAACCCGCGCACTGGTCAATTCCGGGCGCTCCGATTTCGACAGCTCTGCCCGCACAAATTCAGACAGCCCGGCCGACCCGGTCGCAGCGACCGTCTCGATCGGCGCGGCGCCGCCGGTCGCCTCGCCCGGTGGAAACGCTGTGCCGCGCACGGTGATGACCTTGATCTGGTCGTTCGACTGCACCGTCGCCAGCGCGTTGCCGGCATAGATCGGGCGTACGAAGGTGTCGGGCGAGACGACTGCGCTGATATCGGAAATCTGCATCACATCGAGGAGTGCAGCGACCCGCGGCATCAAATTCTTGCCTGCGGTCGTCGCCGGCGCCAGCAGATGGGTGTAGCCCTCGGCCAGCCCGACCAGCAGCGGCGCTAAATTCTCGGCCAGCCCGTGTTCGTAAACGACATCGTCGGCGAGCAGCACGCGCTTGACGCCGGCTGCCTGCGCGGCCGCCTCGGCCACGCCGCGGCAATCCTTGCCGGCTACCAGGAGATCGACATCCACCCCGGCAATCTCTTTGGCGGCAGCGAGCGCGTTCAGAGTCGCAGGCTTCAATACCCGGTTGTCGTGTTCGACGACGACGAGAGCAGCCATCAGATCACCCGCGCCTCGGTCTTGAGCTTGTCGACCAGCTCCGCGACGGAGCCTACCTTATGCCCGCCCTGGCGCTTCGCCGGCTCCTCGACCTTGAGCACGATAAGGCGCGGGGTGACATCGACGCCGAGTGCCTCCGGCGTCGTCGTCGCAATCGGCTTTTTCTTGGCTCGCATGATGTTGGGCAATGAGGCATAGCGCGGCTCGTTCAGCCTGAGATCGGTGGTGACGACCGCCGGCAATTTGATCGCGATCGTTTCGAGCCCGCCATCGACCTCGCGCGTGACCTCGGCCTTGCCGTCGCCGATCGTGATCTTCGAAGCAAAGGTCGCCTGCGGCCAACCGAGCAATGCCGACAGCATCTGGCCGGTCTGGTTACTGTCGTCGTCGATCGCCTGTTTGCCGATGATCACGATCTCGGGCTTTTCCTCGAGGATCACCGCCTTCAACAGCTTGGCGACGGCAAGTGGCTGCAATTCGGCGTCAGTCTGTACCAGGACCCCGCGATCGGCACCCATCGCCAAGGCGGTGCGGATCGTCTCCTGGCATTGTGCCGCACCGAGCGAGACCGCGATCACCTCGCTGACCGTGCCGGCCTCGCGCAGCCGTAACGCCTCTTCGACGGCGATCTCGTCGAACGGGTTCATCGACATCTTCACATTGGCGGTCTCGACCCCGCTGTGATCAGCCTTGACCCGGATCTTGACGTTGTAGTCGATGACCCGCTTGACCGCGACCAGCGCTTTCATTTCGTCCTCGCATCCGCGGCGGCGCCGGCCTCGCCACCCAAAAAGGGCCGGAATTGTGCACGTGCAAAGAGCGAAGGCAAGAGCCTCGTCTGCGAGCCAAGCGCCTCGACCCGATATGGATGAACGGCGTATTACCGTATCCGTGCCGAAGCGCTCGGAGGGCCGCGCCATGAAGATCACCGACGTCACTCTGACCCTGTTCGCCTGGGAGAGCATCCCTTCGACGATCTACGGCCATCACACCGCCCGGCCGACCGGCGAGAGCGATCTCGGCCTGCTCGCGGTCATGACCGACGAGGGACTAGTGGGTCACGCCTTTCTCGGCACGTCGTCCAATCCGGCGAGCCTCGACGGCCCGGGGCTTATTCGCTTTCTGAAGCCGCTCTTGATGGATCAGGATCCGCTGGACCGCGAACGGCTCAATCGCCTGCTATGGGCGCGCGCTCGGGTCTCGACGGTGCGCGCGATCGGCGCCTGCGACATCGCCTTGTGGGACATCGCCGGCAAGGCTGCGGGAATGCCGATCCATCGCCTGCTTGGCACCTGCCGCACCAGCATCCCGGCCTATGCCAGTTCCGAGATCCACGCCTCGCCCGAGGCCTATGCCGGGCAGGCGTTGCACTACCAGGCGACCGGCTGGGCCGCCTACAAGATCCACCCGCCGCAGCGCTGGCGCGACGACATCAAGGTCTGCGAGGCGGTGCGCAAGGCGGTCGGCGACGACTATACGGTCATGCTCGATTCGACCTGGAGCTACCACTACGAGGAGGCGTTGCGGGTTGGCCGGGCGATCGAGGAGATGGGGTTTTACTGGTACGAAGACCCGCTCGCCGAGCAGGATATCTACAATTACGTCAAACTAAAGCAAAAGCTCGACATCCCGATCCTGGCGACCGAATACCCGATCGGCGGGCTCGATTCGTACATCCCGTGGATCACCGAGCGCGCCACCGACTTTCTGCGAGGCGACGTCGCGGTCAAGGGCGGGATAACCACCCTGATCAAGACGGCGCATCTGGCCGAAGCCTTCCGGATGAATTTCGAGACCCACCACGGCGGCAATTCATTGAACAACGTTGCCAACCTTCATGTGATCATGGCGATCCGTAACACTGAGTTCTTCGAGGTCCTGTTACCCGACGCGATGCAAAAATACGGCCTCGCCGAAGACATTACTGTCGACCGCGACGGCCTCGTCCACGCCCCGACCGCCCCCGGCCTCGGCGCCCAGATCGATTTCGCCCTGATCGAACGAAAGAAGGTGGGTGTGTTGAGCTAAGCGCAAACCCGCAAAATGATCGCGAACCTTGCGAAAAGCACCACGATGTAGCGCCTTCGGAGATGCCAGTGATGCCTCATCGGAATAGCCCGATCCAAGATCCCTATCTTGGTAGACAGTCACTGCTCTCATTTGACAGCGTGATCCCGCCCGCAATGGAGGTGAACCAGAAAATAGCCCGATGGACGCGTGGTCAGCAGCTCACACCACTTCAGCGAGCTGCTTGTCAGATTATTCCAAACGGGTTTTCGATCGCACTAAGCATCAGGGAACTGGTCCGGACGGGTTATCTGTTCTCTGCAGAACTCCTTTTGCGGCCGCTGATGGAGAGGGTTGCGGTGATCAGCTATTTGATTCAGCATGAAGAAGCGCTCAACCTATGGGAACGTGGCTGGCCATATAAATCCCGGCCACCATTGTCAAAAATGCTGCTTTCTATGGGAGAAGACGCGGGGATGGACAAGAAGTCCAACACTGAAGTTGCTCAGGAGATGATTACCCAATTCAATTCTCTAATCCATGCGGACCCTACCGGCTTGGACACTAATATGGGCCTCACCTCTATGGGGTCATTCGGGTATCTGAGTGGCGCGAGTTTTAATGATCCAGGGAAGTGCGACCGTATATGCAAAGATTCTGCGGCTTCATGTGCCTGCTTATGCTTAGGGCTGTACAAATTTTCCCTGAGGTAGCTGGCCCAGGGAACAGGTACAACGGCGACCATTCACACTAAATAATCCTGCGCTATTCGTGCTCGTCCCCCGATTGGGACGGATCGTCGTTGCCGAGGCGGTCGAGGAGGGCGAGCGCGGCGGGCAGGTCAGCGCGACGGGCGCGCTCGCGGAAGAAGTCGGCGGTTCTGAGCGCGGCGATCTTCTCGGCGACCGCGACATTGATGAACTGATTGAGAGTGGTGCCCTCGGCCTTGGCCAGCCGCTCGGCTTCCGCCTTGAGCGACGCTTGAAGCCGTAAGGCATAATTCGCCTGCGTCATCCGCTCCTCCACGAGCGCCAAGCCGGACCAGGCTGCTCGACCCACACGCCGAGCCGGTCGGCGTCGGCGAAATCCCGCTGGTTGAACGTCAACAGCCGGCCCGCTCGGCCGTTTACCGCGGCTTCGAGCACCATCTCGTCATCGGTGTCGCGCAGCATTGGCCGCCACAAAAACGAGACCTCGACAGGCGTGCAGACCGCGCAGAGTGCATCCAACAACATCCCGATCTGGTCGACACTCGCACCGCTGGCGACGAGGTGCTCGGGGCGCGTCAGCACCGCCTCGTATTGCAGCGCTAGCGGGACCGACAGCAGCAACGTCGCCTCCCCGCTCAAGATCCCGCGCAACCACGCCCTTGAAGCACCTCGCCGGCTACGGAGCGCGGCAACCACCACATCGTATCCAGCGTGACTTTCATATCACCCAGAATATGGCCCCCGTCTGGCACAGGTCAATCGCGCGAACATCAATTTCGCCTTGATCGAACGAAAGAAGGAGGGTGTGTTGAGCTGAATGAGGGAGGACCGCAAGGATCCTCGCCGGCCGATCGAGCGCCGCCGCTACACCGACCATTTCGAAGACGGCGAGGCTGGTCTGCTGGTCTTTTATATCGACGGGATACGCCCGATTTAACGCGGTATCGCCGAGGCGCCTGGCGCCTCGCAAACCGGAGCCTGTTGAGATGATCGAACGTAGACCTTTCGAGCGCCTGGGCGGCGCCAACCACGGCTGGCTCGACACCAAGCATCATTTCTCGTTTGCCGATTACCAGGACCCCGAGCGGATGAGCTGGGGCCGGCTGCGGGTGTGGAACGACGACACGATCGCCCCCGACACCGGCTTTCCGCCGCACCCGCATCAGGACATGGAGATCATCACTTATGTGACCGAGGGGGCGGTGACCCATCAGGACAGCCTCGGCAACAAGGGCCGCACCGAGGCAGGCGACGTCCAGGTGATGAGCGCCGGCACCGGCATCCGCCACGCCGAATACAATCGAGAGCCGGAAACGACAAAGCTGTTCCAGATCTGGATTCTGCCGACCCGCCGCGGCCAGCCGCCGAGCTGGGGCACCAGGCCGTTTCCCAAGGACGATCGTTCCGGCCGGTTCATTGCCTTGGCCAGCGGTTTCGAGAACGATAACGAGGCCTTGCCGATCCGCACCGATGCGCGGGTGCTGGGCGCCACCTTGCGCGCCGGCGAAACCGTCGACTACCGCCTCGGCCGGGAGCGCCACGGTTATCTCGTCCCGGCCAAAGGCTCGGTCGAGGTCAACGGCGTCAGGATCGATGCCCGCGACGGCGCCGCGATCCGCGACGAGGAAGGTTTGCGGGTTCGCGCCCTCGACGATGCCGAGCTGGTCCTGGTCGACGCCGCCTGATCCGCTGTCGGCAACGCCCTTGGCTGACGTTGACAGTGCCGTCTCGGGACGTATAGTGCGCCTCCCGCGGACGAGGGGACTTGTCCGTCGCGTTCCCGCGCCCTCGGCGTTGTCCGCCGAAACGCGGCAACCCATTTCGGCAGAGATTATGTTTGCAGTGATCCGAACCGGCGGCAAACAGTACAAGGTCGCCAAGGACGACGTCATTACGGTCGAGAAACTCGCCCGGCGAACCCGGCGCCGTCGTCGAGTTCGGCGAAGTGCTGATGATCGGCGACGGCGCCGAGGTCGCGGCCGGTACCCCGCTGCTCGCCGGCGCCGCGGTCAGCGCCACCGTCGTCGAGCAGAGCCGAGCGGCAAAGATCATCGTCTTCAAAAAGAAGCGGCGGAAAAATTATCGGCGCAAGAAAGGGTCATCGCCAGTACCAAACCGTGCTGCGCGTTACCGAAATCAAGGGCGCCAACGGGTCGCCGATCGCGCAAGAGGAGGGCGTGACACATGGCGCATAAAAAGGCAGGCGGTTCCTCGCGCAACGGCCGCGACACCCGCGGGCGCCGGCTTGGCGTCAAGAAGTTCGGTGGCGAGGCGGTTATTCCCGGCAACATTATCGTGCGCCAGCGCGGCACCAAGTTTCATCCCGGCCCGCATGTCGGCATCGGCCGCGACCATACGCTTGTTCGCGACCGCACTCGGCGCGGTCCGCTTTCACAAGGGCCTCGCCGGGCGCACTTATGTCTCGGTGGTCCCGCCGGCCTTGCCGACCTCGGCCGAAGCTGCCGAATAGCCGTTTCCCGAAAGCTGCCGAGGCCCGAGGGGAACGGCCCGATCGTTCCCCTTTTTCGTGACCGTTTCGATGAAGTTTCTCGATCAGTGCAAGATCTATTTGAAAAGCGGTGACGGGGGTCACGGTTCCGCGAGCTTTCGCCGCGAGAAATTCATCGAATTCGGCGGCCCCGACGGCGGCAACGGCGGCAAGGGGGGCGACATCGTCTTCATCGCGGCGGATAATCTCAACACCTTGATCGACTACCGCTATCGCCAGCATTTTCGGGCATCGGATGGGCGCGGTGGGGCCGGGCGCGAAAAGAGCGGCGCCAATGGCGGCGAGCTGGTGCTACGCGTACCGATCGGGACCCAGATCATGGACGAGGAAAACCGGGTCGTGCTGGCCGACCTCGCGCGCCCTGGCGAGCGCCTGGTCTTCTTGCGCGGCGGCGATGGCGGGTTCGGCAACGCCCATTACAAAAGCTCGACCAATCGCGCACCGCGCCGCGCCGATCCGGGTTGGCCCGGGAAAGAAGCCTGGGTGTGGCTGCGTTTGAAGCTGATTGCCGATGTCGGTCTGGTCGGGATGCCCAATGCCGGCAAATCGACGTTTCTCGCCGCTGTTTCACACGCCCGGCCGAAGATCGCCGACTACCCATTCACCACTTTGAAGCCGCAGCTCGGGGTGGTGCGGGTCCATGACGATGAGTTGGTGCTGGCTGATCTGCCGGGCTTGATCGAGGGGGCGAGCGAGGGCGTCGGGATCGGCACCCGGTTTCTCGGCCATGTCGAGCGCTGCCCCGTCATCCTTCATCTCGTCGACGGCACGCTCGACGATATCGCCGGCGCCTATCTCGCGATTCGCCGGGAGCTCGCTGCCTACGGTAACGGTCTCGCGGAAAAGCCGGAAATAGTCGGGCTCAACAAAATCGACGCGCTCGACCCCGAAATGGTTGCTGCGAAAATTCGCCAGTTGCGGTGCGTTGCCGGACGCGGCGCGGTAATCATGCCGTTGTCGGGCGTTTCCGGCGCCGGCGTACCGGAGGTGCTGGCCGCGCTGTTCGCAGCGCTAGCTGCGGAGCATAGCGAGAGGGCGGAGGCGGGGTCCCTCGCGCACGCAACGTGACGGAGCCGGCTTCCGGAACCTTTTGCGGGCGAGACGCCAGCACCCCCAGCCCCGCCGAGGCGCTGACTGGGGCGCGACGGCTGGTCGTCAAGATCGGCTCGGCATTGCTGGTGGCCGACAGCGGCGAGATCCGTCGAGAGTGGCTCGAGATATTGGCCGATGATGTCGCTCGCTGTCGCGACAGGGGTCAGGAGGTGATCGTCGTCTCCTCCGGCGCGATCGCGATCGGTCGCCGTCATCTGGAGCTCGCCGAAAATCGCCTCCGGCTCGAAGAGAAACAGGCTGCGGCCGCAACCGGGCAGATTCGCCTCGCCCACGCCTATCAGGAGGCGCTGGCTCGCCATGGCCTCACCGTCGCCCAGATCCTGTTGACCCTGGAAGATACCGAGGAACGGCGGCGGCATTTGAACGCGCGCGCGACCTTCGCTCAGTTGTTGCGGCTGGGTGCGGTTCCCGTCGTCAACGAAAACGACACGATCGCTACCGCCGAGATCCGCTTTGGCGACAACGACCGGCTCGCCGCCCGGGTCGCGCAGATGACCAGCGCCGACATGCTGGTGCTGCTGTCCGATATCGACGGGCTCTACACCGCCGATCCGCGCAAGCAGCCGGACGCCCGCCATCTGGCAACGGTGCGCGAGATCGGCCCCGAAATAGAAGCGATGGCCGGCGAAGCCGCACCCGGCTACAGCTCCGGCGGAATGGTGACCAAGCTCGCCGCCGCTCGCATCGCGATGAACGCCGGCTGCTGCATGCTGATCGCCCGCGGCGTGCCCGAATGGCGATGCCCCGACCGGCTCCGCTTGCCGCGATCGAGGCCGGAGCGCGGGCGACGTTGTTTCTGCCGCGAGGGGAGCCGCGTTCGGCGCGCAAATCGTGGATCGCCGGGACCGTCGACCCGTCGGGCATGGTCATCGTCGACGACGGGGCCGCTCGAGGCATTGCGTCGGGGCAGCAGCCTGCTGCCGGCCGGCGTCGTCGCTGTCGAGGGCGAGTTCGAGCGCGGCGACGCCGGTAATCGTGCGCACCCGCTCGGGCGGCGAGGCCGGGCGCGGGCTTTCCGCCTACTCCAGCACCGACATTCGCCGCATTGCCGGGCACAAGAGTGGTGAAATTGCCGGCATCCTCGGCTACCGTGGTCGCGATGAGATTATTCATCGCGACGATCTGGTGGTGACCGAACGCCAATGACGCCAAACCCAGTGACTGGCGAAGCCTTGTCGCGAAGCCGCGCCGCCGCACCCGATGGCGCACTGGCGAGCGAGATGGCTGGGATCGGGCGTCGCGCCCGCGCCGCTGCCGCTTCCCTGGCTCTCGCCTCGGCCGAAGCCAAGACAGACGCATTGCGTGCTGCGGCGCAGAGCGTGCGCGATGGTGAGGCGGAGATCCTCGCCGCCAATGCCCGCGACCTCGCCGAGGCCGAGGGTCTCTCTCCGACGCTGCGCGACCGCCTCGCGCTCGATTCCAAGCGGTTGGAGGCGATCGCCGCCGGGCTCGAAGCGATCGCCGAATTGCCCGACCCGGTCGGCCGCACGTTGGCTCGATGGAGGCGACCGAACGGGCTAGACATCGAGCGCGTCGCGGTGCCGCTCGGCGTTATCGGCATCATCTATGAGAGCCGCCCGAACGTCACCGCCGATGCCGGCGGGCTGGCGCTCAAATCCGGCAATGCCGCGATCCTGCGCGGCGGGTCGGAAAGTTTCTATTCCTCGCGCGCGCTGGCCGCCGCCTTGGTCGAAGGGGTGCGCGCGGCCGGATTGCCCGAAGCCGCGATCCAGCTGGTGCCGACTCGCGACCGCGCCGCGGTCGGCCTGATGCTCGGCATGAGCGAATACATCGACGTGATCGTGCCGCGCGGCGGGCGTTCCTTGATCGAGCGGGTGCAGCGCGACAGCCGGATCCCGGTGATCGCCCATCTCGAGGGGCTCTGCCACACCTATGTCGACGGCGCCGCCGATCCCGCCAAGGCGCGGGCGATCGTGCTGAACGCCAAGATGCGGCGGGTGTCGATCTGCGGCGCCACCGAAACGCTGCTCGTCGACCGCAAGGCCACGGCGCCAACTGCCGGCGATCCTCGCCGATCTGCGCGCGGCGGGCTGCGAATTGCGCGGCGACGACCAGACGCGGGCGATCGATCCCGCGGTGTTGCCGGCCAGCGAGGAGGATTGGCGCACCGAATATCTCGACGCGATCCTGTCGGTCGCCATCGTCGACGGCGTCGACGGCGCCATTGCGCATGTCAACCGCTGGGGCTCGCATCACACCGATGCGATCGTGACCGAAGACCAGGAGGCCGCGGAGCGGTTTCTGCGCGAGGTCGACAGCGCCATCGTGCTGGTCAACGCCTCGACCCAGTTCGCCGATGGCGGCGAGTTTGGCTTGGGCGCCGAGATCGGCATCTCGACCCAGCGGCTGCCGCCGCGCGGTCCGGTCGGCGCCGAGCAATTGACGACCTACAAATACCTGGTGCGCGGCAGCGGTCAGGTGCGCCCCTGACCACCTTCGCCGAGAGCCGGCCGGCGAGCGTCGCGGCATCGCCGCATCGGACTGCTCGGCGGCTCGTTCAACCCGGCCCATCGCGGCCATCTGCACCTGAGCCTGACCGCGCTGCAACGCCTCGACCTCGACGAGGTGTGGTGGATGGTCTCGCCGCAGAACCCGCTGAAGCCGGTGGCCGGCATGGCGCCGTTCGCGGCTCGGCTCGACCAGGCGCGACAGGTCGCGGCCGGGCACAAGCGCATCCGGGTGACCGATCTCGAAAACCGGCTCGGCCGCTCGCACTATACCGTCGAAACCCTGAAGGCCATGCGCCGGCGCTTTCCGCGGCTGCGCTTTGTATGGCTGATGGGGGGCGACAATCTGGTTCAGATCCGGCACTGGGAGCGCTGGGCCGAGATCTTCTGGACGGTCGCGATCGCCGTGTTCGATCGCCCTTCCTACTCTCTAAGGGCGCTCGCCGGCCTCGCTGCCCGGCGCTTTGCCCGAGAGCGCCTATCGTGCACCGCCGCGCGCCGGCTGGCTGAAACGAAACCGCCGGCCTGGGCGTTTTTCCACACTAAGCTCGATCCGACTTCCGCGACCCTTATTCGCACCGAGCGTAAACAGATCCTGTCACCAACCTTAGCGGAGCAAGGACCCGAATTGGCCACGATCACCGCGCTGCCGTCTCGCAATCCCGCCCGCCCCCGGCGATTCCCCCGTGCCACGCCAAAAGAGCTCCTTGGTCTCGTCCTGACGACGCTCGAAGACGGCAAAGCCGAAGACATCGTGACGATCGATCTCGCCGGCAAAACCACGATCGCCGATTACATGGTGGTCGCGAGCGGCCGAGTGGCGCGACAAGTGGCGGCGCTGACCGAGCACCTCGAAGCGGCGCTGTCGTCTCGGGCGCGGATTTCGATCGAGGGCAAGACGCAGGGTGATTGGGTCCTGATCGACGCCGGTGATGTGATCGTGCATCTGTTCCGGCCCGAAATCCGCGCCTACTACAACCTCGAAAAACTGTGGAGCGAGGCATTCCCCGACGCCGAGGCGGTTCGGCAATAGCTCGGGAACTCGGCCGATCCGCTACCGCATTTTGGCCATCGGCAGACTGCGCGGCGGGCCGTTCAAGGAGCTGCAGACGCTCTACGCCGGGAGGATCGCGCCGCCCCCGGCGATCGTCGAGTTCGAAGTGCGCCAGCGTCTGCCGGCGGCGCTGCTGAAGGAGCGGGAGGCCGAACTGATTCTGAAGGCGCTACCGTCGGGGGCGCCCCTGATCGCACTCGACGAGCATGGCGCGCCATGGTCGAGCCGCGAGCTCGCCGGCCAGGTCGCGCTGTGGCGCGACCGCGGCTGCGGTGAACTCGCTTTCGCCATCGGCGGCGCCGAGGGGCTGGGTGCGGCGGTCCTCGAACGCGCCCAGACGGCGATGTCGTTGGGGCCGCCGACCTGGCCGCATCTATTGGTTCGCGGCCTGCTGCTCGAACAGCTCTACCGCACCCAGCAGATCCTCGCCGGCCACCCTTATCACCGGGAGTGACTTGCGCGAATTCGGTAGGCTCGATCGGTGGGGTTGCGTCTCTGCTCAGGCGGCGCGGCGCAAGGTCAAGCGATCCCACACATCGGCGATGCCGGCCACCAGCGCTTCGATGTCGGCCTCGCTGTGCAACGGCGTTGGGGTCAGGCGCAGCCGCTCGCCGCCCTTCGGCACGGTCGGATAGTTGATCGGCTGGACATAGATGCGATGCCGGTGCAGCAGCGCGTCGCAGGCGGCTTTGCACAATTCGGCGTCGCCGACCATGACCGGGACGATGTGGCTCGGCGACGGCATCACCGGCAGTCCTGCCTCGGCGAGGCGGCGTTTTAAAGTGGCCGCGCGCCGTTGCTGGAGGTCGCGCTCGACTCGACTCTGTTTCAAATGGCGAAGGCTGGCGAGCGCGCCGGCCGCGAGCACCGGCGGCAACGCCGTCGTAAAAATGAACCCCGGCGCGTGGCCGCGCAGAAAATCGACGAGCGCGGCGGATCCCGCGACATAGCCGCCCATGACCCCAAACGCCTTGCCGAGCGTACCCTGGATCACGGTTGGGCGGTGCATGACGCCTTGGTGCTCGGCGATGCCGCCGCCACGCGCGCCGTAGAGGCCGACGGCGTGCACCTCGTCGAGATAGGTCATCGCGCCATAGTGATCGGCCACGTCACACAATGCCCCGATCGGCGCGAAGTCGCCGTCCATCGAGTAGACCGATTCGAAGCAGACGAGCTTGGGCCGGCCTGCGGCGATCCCGGCCAGCAAACGCGCCACATCATCCGGATCGTTATGGCGGAAGATGTGCTTCTCGGCGCGGCTGTTGCGGATGCCGGCGATCATCGAGGCGTGGTTTTGGGCGTCTGACAGCACAACCGTTCCCGGCATCTCGCGCCCCAGGGTCGACAGTACCGCCTCGTTGGCGACATAGCCAGAAGTGAAGACCAGCGCCGCTTCGCGCTCGTGCAAACCGGCAAGCTCGCGCTCGAGCAGCACATGGTAATGGCTGTTGCCCGAAATGTTACGAGTGCCGCCGGCGCCGGCGCCGAGGGTGTGCAGCGCCTCCGCCATCGCGGCCAGGACCGTCGGATGCTGGCCCATGCCGAGATAGTCGTTCGAGCACCATACCGTCACCTCGGCGCCGATCCTGTGATCGAAAGCGCGCGGGAAGCGACCGCAGCGCCGCTCGAGGTCGGCGAAGACGCGGTACCGCCCCTCGCCGCGAAGCGCATCGAGGCGCGCGTTGAAAAAGGCTTCGTAGTCCATCGCCGCCATAATCGCAGGAGGGTCGACCATAACATAACATTCCGCACCGGCGGCGGACGCCGTGTCGCAGTCCAACCGTCCGCCTCTCGGCCTCCTACTAGCTAGGCGGCGGACCAGACCCGGAGCGCGCCAACGGCCCATCGGTTGCCGAAAATCGCCTCCTCAGTACGTTTTCTCGCGTAGCGCGTCGTCGCGGCGCATTCGTGCGAGCGCTGCTTCTCCGCCGCTCGTGGCGTGATAGAGATCGAGATTATCGAATTCGTCGGCTTCCGGCGGCGCAATCGAGAGGTCGGTATAGGTCCACCGCTCGGGGGCCGCCAGGACGGCCTTCAGCATCGTCCGAGAACGCCGATAGACCGACCAATAGCCCCAAGCCTTTACGACGATTTCAAGCAGACAGCGCGGGTAGAAGACAACGGGGTTCTCCGGCGCTAGCCCGTAGCGCCGCTCCCGCCGCGACTTGCGGCGAAATGCGCCTCCTTCGAGCGGATGGACCGCTTCGAACATGGTCATCAGCTTGAACCACAACAGCGTCGTCAAGGTCGTTTGCGGCCGCCCGTTCGGGTTGGCTGCGGCGCGGCGCAGGATCGTGCGCATGTGGTCGAAACTGTAAAAGCTCTCCCAGGCGGCGCGGTAGGCATCGTCCCAATCCGTGTCCGCCATTTTCGGATGGTGCGACACTCGGTGGTAGAGGTCATATTTGTTCAGATCGTCATCCATCCACGCGCCGTTCTGCCACAGCACCTTGTGGTCCTCAGAGCCGGGCAGCGGGGTCAGGTAGAACAATTCGAGGACATCGAGCGGCATCTCGCGCTTGATGATGTCGACGTCTCGCAGGATCGATTCCTTAGTGTCGCCGGGAAAACCAATAATATAGCCGGCACAGGTGATGGCGCCGTGCTCGCGCCACTTTTGCAGCATCATCCGGTATTCGGTGATCTTGTTCTGGTGTTTCTTGCTGGCAATCAGATTATCGGGGTTGATGTTTTCGAGGCCGATAAAGACCCGGCGCACCCCGGCCTTAGCCGCCTTTTCAATGAAGTTCGGGATGCGGTGGCACAAAGTATCAACCTGGATCGTAAACCCGATTTTCAGGCCCTCGCCAAGGCGCAGGCGGATCATGCGATCAAATAATTCTTCCCAGTGGCGGTTGCGCGCAAAGTTGTCGTCGGTGATGAAAAAGCGTCGGATCCCATGGGCATAGTTCTCACGGATCGCGCGTTCGAGATCGTCGGGGGTGCGGAACCGGCTCTTACGGCCCTGGACGTTGATGATCGTGCAAAATGAGCACTGGTAAGGGCATCCGCGGCCGAGATCGAGGCTCGACAAAGACCCCGAAATCCGTCGGATATGGCGGGGCGGTAGCATTGGCGCCGGCTCCCCTTCGAGGGCCGGAAGATCGTTCATGTAATTGTAGACGGGCTTCAGGGCGCCATCCCAGGCGTCAAGCATGACTTGGTCGAGGCGGCCGAGTTCGGCTTCGCCAGCGAAAAACGAAATCCCCAACGCCTGCGCCTCCGCCATCTCCGACGGCATTTGCGGCAGCATCGCGATCGAGCCGGAGACGTGAAAGCCGCCGATGCAAACCGGCAGGCCGGCCGCGAGAAACGGGCGGGCAAGATCGACGGCGCGCGGAAACTGGTTCGACTGGACGCCGACCATCCCGATCAGCGCCCGACCGCCTGCCCGGCGAATCGCTCGGATGATCCGGGGCGGGCGAACGCGTTGGTTGGTCTCGTCAAAGGTATGGAGGCGGATGCCGACGCTGGGGCCGAGCACCCCGCGCCGCGCGGCGTCTTCGGCCAAGCCGTTTAGGCAGGCCAGCGTGTTCGACGGGATCGCCGCCTTGACCCAACGGATCGGATAGCCGTCATCGTCGTAATGCGTCGGCTTGATCAGCACGAGATGAAAGAGGGACGGATCGCCGCGCCTCGGTTGGGTCGGCATCGTCCCCCCTGTCGGTGTACATTTGTACGATAGTGCACAATCGTGGCCCCGGCAAAAGCTTCTAAGCGCACGATGCGGTCAGGCAACCTTTGCCCTCAGCATGTCATCGCGGCGTTTGCGGGCGCGCGCCCCCTCGCCGCCGTTCGTCAGGCGATACAGGTCGAGGTGGTCGAATTCATCGGCTTCCGGTGGGGTGATCGACAGATCGGAGTAGGCCCCTCGATCCGGGGCGGCGAGCGTCTCCTTCAGGATTTGCTGGGTACGGCGAAACACTGACCAGTAATTCCAAGCCTTGGCAGCGATTTCCACGGCGGCGCGGGGATAGAACTCCATCGGGGTCAGGCGCGGGAGCCCGGGGCGCCGCTCGCGTCTGGCCTTGCGGCGAATGGCGCCGCCTTCGAGCGGGTGGACGCCCTCGAACGTTACCGCAAGCTTGAACCACAACAAGGCGATCACAATCGTCCGCGGACGGCCGTTGGGATTGGCTGCGGCACGCCGCAAGATCGTGCGCATATGATCGAAACTGTAAAAGCTCTCCCAGGCGGCGCGGTAGGTTTCCTCCCAATCGGCGTCCGAGATGCGCGGATGATGGGTGACTCGGTGCGACAGGTCGTATTTGTTCAGGTCGTCGTCCATCCAGACGCCGTCTTGCCACAAGGTCCGGTGGTCTTCGGAACCCGGTAATGGCGTCAAATAAAACAGTTCGAGGAGGTCGAGGGGCAACTCGCGCTTGATGATCTCGATATCGCGCAGGATCGACTGTTTGGTGTCGCCAGGAAATCCGGTGATGTAGCCGGCATAGGTGATCATCCCGTGCTCACGCCATTTTTGTAGCATCACACGGTATTCGGTGATTTTGTTCTGGTGTTTCTTCGTCGCGATCAGATTGTCAGGGTTGATGTTTTCCAGCCCGATGAAGACGCGGCGCACCCCGGCCCGCGCCGCCTTTTCGATGAAGTTCGGAATACGGTGGCACAGAGTATCGACCTGGATCATCAGGTTGAGCCTGATCCCGTCGTTCTGGCGCAATCTGATCATCCGGTCGAACAGCACCTCCCAGTTGCGGTTGCGCGCGAAATTGTCGTCCGTAATGAAGAATCGGCGGATGCCGCGCGCGTAATTTTCCCGGATGGCCCGTTCGAGATCGTCGGGCGTGCGAAACCGGCTCTTGCGGCCCTGGACGTTGATGATAGTGCAAAACGAGCATTGATAGGGGCAGCCGCGACCGAGATCGAAGCTCGAAAACGAGTGAGCGATCCTGCGAATATGACGCCGCGGCAGGATCGGCAGTGGCTCGGCTTCGAGCCCCGGCAGGTCGCTCATGTAGTTGTAGACGGGCTGCAGCGCGCCATTCCAAGCGTCCCGCAAGACCGCGTCGATACGGCCGCCTTCGGCCTCACCGGCAAAAAACGAAATGCCGAGCGCTTGCGCCTCGACGATCTCGGGTGGCATTTCAGGCAGCATGGCAATGCAGCCCGAGACGTGGAAGCCGCCGATGCAAACGGGGAGGCCCGCAATGCGAAACGGCCGGGCGACATCGACGGCGCGCGGAAACTGGTTCGATTGGACCCCGACCAGCCCAATCAGCGCCCGCCCGCCGGCTTTGCGGATTGCCCGAATGAGTCGAGATGGATACACGCGTTGATTGGTCTCGTCGAAAGTATGAAGTCGGATGGTGACGTCGGGTCCGAGCACTTGCCGTCGGACCGCGTCTTCAGTCAGACTATTCAGGCTGGCCAGCGTATTTGACGGTATAGCGGCCTTAACCCAGCGGATCGGATAGCCGTCGTCGTCATAATGGGTCGGCTTGATCAATACGACATGGAAGACGGGCGGATCGCTGCGCCTCGGCCGGATCGGCATCGTCACCCCTGTCGGTCGCTCATCCGAATGATAGCGGGACTATCGCATAAATCCCGGAAAAAGCTTCGTCAAATGACGTAAAAGGGATCCCGGCGGCCGCTACCCGATCAACGGGGAACGCGCCTGTTACGCCCGTCGGCGCTAACCTCACTCGGCGTAATAGTGAGTTTCGTACAGCAGGCATCCGCCGTTCGATTTGAACGGGCCGTGCACCGCACCTGGCGGCCGGCAAGCATAGGTGTTGGAAGGGAAGTTCTCGCCGCCCCGGCCCTCGGCGTCGTTGCCGACGGTCAGGTCACCCGACACCAAATAAACCTCCTCCCAGTATTCGTGAACAAAGGGTGCGGTCGTATAGACCCCGGGCGCAAAGCGTAGCAGCCGGGTGCGGCTGCCGCTGTGGCCTTTCTCGTCGAGCGCGCCGGCCAAGATCTTCTGCTCGATGCCGGGCGGATAGCCCTGCGGGGTCTGCCAGCCGGAGCTCATATCGACGCGGTGAAATTCGAGATGGGGCTTATCAAACGGCATCGGGTGCGATCCTCATCGAAGGGATAGTGGCCAGCCTCTAAACCTGCCGGCGCGGCGCGGCAACACCTTGCCGCTGTCGCCGCCCATGGCCTCGGTATGCGCGCTATTTCTTTGGAGCGCAGACAAAGGTGGCGCGGGCCGGCAACAACAGCGGGCAAAAGTCAAGCTTCCAGTCGGTATCGACGCGCGTGGCGCGGGTATCCGGCGTGCATTCGTCCTGTGCGGCCTTTTGGACCGCGGCGCGCGAGCTGACGAGGGCGTCGTAGCAGATCGCCACCCGTGTCCCAGCATCCTTCATGCCGGCGGCGGCAGGCTGGGGTTCAGTCGGGTAGGGGGTGAGCGCCGAGCAGGCGGCGAGCCCTGCCGCCGTGACCAGCAGCACGAGGCCTGTTGCCGCCTTCACGCGGTCTCGGCGAGGGCGCGTTCGAGAAAGGCCGCGCAAGCCATCAGCCGTGCGTCGTCATGCATTCGGCCGACGAGCTGAACCCCGGTCGGCAGCCCGCTTTCGCCCCAGCGTGCAGGAACGGTCACGCAGGGCACCCCGAGCAAGGTCCACATGCGGTTGAACACCGGGTCTCCGGTGTAGCCGAGCCCGGCCGGCGCTTCGCCAGGCGCCGCCGGAACCAGGATCGCGTCGCATCCAGCAAAAAAACCAGCGAGCCCGGCGCGCGCCGCTTCGGTCAGGGCGCGTGCGACGTCGTATTCCTCGGCCCCGACCGTCATTCCGGCATCGAGCAGCTGGGCGAGCCGAGGCGACAGCTCGGCGCTGTGCCTGATGCGCTCATCAGCGAGCGCGCGCACCGTCTCGAACCCCATGATCTTGTCTTGCGCCGCGGTCAGCCCGTGGTGGTCGGGGGCGCTGGCCAGCTCTTCGACCCGCGCCCCAGCGCGTTCGAGCGCGGCGCGTGCCGTATCGAGGGCGGCAGCGGTCGCAGGCTCGGCCTCGTCCCACATCGGCGTGCGGTAGAGGCCGAAATGCGGCGGCCGGCCGGGCGCAGCCAAATGGCGCAGCGCCTGACGCTCGGTCAGCACGCCGGCGAAAAACGCCGCGTCGTCGACTGTGCGGGCGAGAACGCCGACCGTGTCGAGACTGTCGGCGAGCGGCTTGACACCGGCCCGGTTGATCAGACCGAAGCTCGGCTTGTAGCCGATGCAGCCGCAAAACGAGGCGGGGCGGATCACTGATCCGGCGGTCTGGGTGCCGAAAGCAAGCGGCGCCATGCCGTCGGCGACCGCCGCAGCCGAGCCGCTCGACGAGCCGCCGGGCGTGTGGGCGGGGTTGCGCGGGTTCGCGGTCTTACCGGGGGTGAAGGTCGCAAATTCGGTGGTGACGGTCTTGCCGAGAACGACCGCCCCGGCGGCGCGGGCGAGCGCAACGCAGGAGGCATCGCTGGCCGGCTGGTGGCCGCGATAGATCGGCGAGCCGTAGGCGGTCGGCATGTCTGACGTGTCGATCAGGTCCTTGACCGCGATCGGGACCCCGTGCAATGGCCCGCGCGGGGCCTCGGCGTCACGCCGCCGAGCTTCGGCCAGCGCCTGGTCGCGGCCAAGATATTGCCAGGCGCCGACAACGCCCTCGCGCGCGGCGACATGGCCGAGATAGGCCGATACCAACGCCTCGGCGGTAAGCTTGCCCTCGGCGATCTGCCGAGCGGCGTCTCTGGCGGATAACGAGCGCGGATCGGTCACGGCGATCTCCACTTGGTCGGGCTGACTTCTCGCGCATCCCAAGATCGTTTGACAAGACGCGAACGGCGGCGTTGCCGGGCGTTTCGGCCGCATATAATGGTCGGCTAGAGGCTGTCGCCGACGGTCAGCCGATTGCACCGGAGGTATTGCGATGGCCCAACCCCCCGACGATCAAGGCGGCGAACGATCGCGATCCGGAGCGGTGATTGGGCTGGTCGTGGTGTTGGCGCTGGTCATTGCCGCTGTCTATTTGGTTCATGCGCTGCAAAAGGAATCACATCTCGAGGATTGTCTGATGTCCGGGCGGACCAACTGCGCGCCGATCGAGGTCCCTTCCGGCGGCAGATAACAGCTCCCTGCTACACTCGCCGCAAGCCAGCAAGTAGAGGACCACATGATCGAGATCCCGGCGCGCCACGGCAAGGCCGCACGCCTCCGAAAGGGTCAAGTGGTCAAGGTGATCAATACGACCGGCCAGCAGGTCGTCGATACCTGGGCGTTCAACGCCGAGGATTTGCGCGAATTCATGTCGATGGAGCACAGCCGCGTCGCGATCGGCCGGATCATCCCCGCGGTCGGGGACACGCTGGTCACCAACGTCAGACGGCCGATCCTGACCATTGTCGAAGACACCTCCGGCGGCATTCACGACACTTTGTTCGCCGCCTGCGACCGTTGGCGTTACGAGTTGCTCGGCTGCGCGGAATACCACGACAACTGCACCGATAACCTTGCCGCGGGGATGGCCGAGTTGGGCCTCTCTCCGCCGGAGACGCCGGCGCCACTCAACCTCTTCATGAACATTCCGGTTGTCGACGGCAATCGGGTCGAGGTCCGGCCCCCGGTCAGCACGCCGGGGAGCCATGTGGCCCTGCGCGCGGAGGTGGATTGTGTCGTCGCTTTCTCGGCCTGTCCGCAGGATATGCTGCCGGTCAACGGGGTTGAGATGCAGCCGACGCATGCGCATTTCGAGATCGCGGACGGGACCCCGGCGAAATCGCTGTGCGAGTAACGGAGTGTAACTGAAAGATCAGGCTGGATCGCATCAGAGGTCGCTGATCGACATGACCAAATTCGACGAGCTGCCGTGATGAAATCCGACCCGTAAATTTATATACCACGCCTGATTGCTTTCCTAGGAGGATCCGAATGGGCAAATTGATTGTCGCTCTCGTGGCTGCCCTCGGCGCTGCGGTCCCTTTGTTCGGTGCCGGGCCGGCCTGCGCCCAAGGCGCGCTCGCCTCCGACGAGGCCAGCAACATGCGGATCATCGGCCGGAGTGACCTGAACGGCGCTGGAAAGGGCGGCGAAGGGCTGGCGCTGAAGCAATATGCAAATGGCCAGCGGGTTCTCTACCTCGCGCATGAATCGGCGCCGATGTGCATCAGCGTGATCGACGTGACCAAGCCCGAAGCGCCTGCCGTCATCGCTCAAATACCGGTCGAGGCGGATTTTGTCCGCTGCAACTCGCTGGGCCTCGCCGGCGACACCCTGGTCGTGGCGCACCAGACCGAAAAGCCTGGTCAGCCCAACGCCGGGATCGATATCTATGACATCAGCGATCCGGTCCATCCGAAGAAGCTGTCGCATTTCGACACGTCCGGTCCGCACTCGCGTGGCGTCCACTATGTCTGGTTCACTGACGGGCATTACGCCTATCTGTCGACCGGCGCGCGCGATTTCATCTCGCGCAATCCCGAGGACGACCAATTCCTGATGATTGTGGACGTCTCCAATCCTGCACAGCCGCATGAGGTGGGCCGCTGGTGGCTGCCCGGCACCCGGGTTGGCGATGCTGCCGAAGCGCCGCCGCGGGTCGAACGGCCGGATTCCGGTATCCGGATGCACTCGCTGACGATCCCGACCGACCAGCCGAACCGCGCCTATATCGGTTGGATCGACGGCGGCTGGGTGATCCTCGATATCGGGGACAAGGCGCGGCCGCGGGCGATCGTGCGCCGCTCCTGGCAGTCGCTCGACCAGGGGTTTGCCCACACCGTCGTGGCAATCCCCTCCCGCGGCATTGCCATCCAGAGCGAGGAGGCGATCGGGAACGACTGCAGCGATTGGCCGAAGCGCAACTGGGTCTGGGATATCTCGAACGAGCGGCACCCATACCCGCTGGCGCCTTTTCCGCCGGTGCACGACGAGACGGCGCTGTGCCGCGCGGGCGGACGGTTTGGCTCGCACAATATCAACATGAACCGGCCGATCGGCACCTCGCGCACGCTGACGCAAACGGTCGTCGGCAGCTATTTCAACGGTGGCGTGCGCGCCTATTCGACCGCTGACCCGTCGCATCCTGTGGAGATCGGCTATGTGATCCCGGAAGCGCCGCCGGGAAACCCGACACATACGATCCAGATCAACGATGTCTATGTCGACGAGAACGGACTGATTTACGCCAATGACCGGCTGACCGGCGGGCTCTACATCATCCGGTACACCGGCAGCGTTCCGTTGAACTGACGAGCGGCGCGACCTGAGAGCGAGACTGCGATGAGCGACGACATTGACGCCTATTGTGCGCGAATTGGCTATTCCGGCTCGCGCGAGGCCACCCTCGCCGTATTGCAGACGCTCGTCGCGAAGCACGCGGCCGCGATCCCGTTCGAAAACCTCGATGTCCTCCTGAGGCGGCCGATCCGGCTCGACCTGCCGTCGCTCTACACGAAGCTCGTGGGTAAGCGGCGCGGTGGCTATTGCTTCGAGCACAATCTGCTGCTGCTCGATGTTTTGCGCCGGATCGGCTTTAGCGCCGTCGGGCTGGCGGCGCGCGTGCAGTGGGGCCGCCCGGCCGGGACGATCGGGCCGCGCACCCACATGCTGCTGCGCGTCGATTTGGCCGAAGGGCCCTACCTCGCCGATGTCGGATTTGGCGGTCCGACGCCGACCGCACCCTTGGCGCTCCGAGCCGGAAGCGAGCAGGCGACGCCGCACGGGTCCTTCCGCCTGGTCGCTGCCGGCGGCGAATTCGACCTCGAAACCAGGCTCGGCGATGCATGGGCGAGCCTCTACCGCTTCTCGCCGCAAGAACAGATGGCGGTCGATTATGGGGTCGCGAACTGGTTTACCTCGACCCACCCGAATTCGCTGTTCGTCAATCATCTGATCGCCGCCCGCTCCGACCCGGTGGCCCGTTACACCCTTTTCAACAACAAATTCACGGTTCGCAACCGCGACGGAACGACCGAGCGACGCACTCTCAACGACGTCCCCGAGTTCGGTGAAGTGGTTGCCCGCGATTTCGGCATCGCGTCGATCGGCGCCGACGATATTGCGGCCATCGCAGCAATCGCAAAGGCACAAGCCGTACATCCCAATCCTTTCGACGGCGGCTAGAATTTCGCCGCGCCCGCTGCCGAGGACGATCATCGTCGAGACGGAGCAAGCAAAATGGATCAATCGGCTTTCGACCAACTGGCCGGCTGGGTGACGGAGGCCGGGCTAATCGGTCGAACCGACAGCGAGCTGATGGCCGGTTTCTGCGGGCGGATCGCCGATGCCGGCGTTCCCTTGGCCCGCGCCATGGTCATTCTCGACACGCTCCATCCGATATACGAGGGTCGCGTCCTGCGCTGGCGTGCGGATCTGCCGGATGCGGTCGAGGCAATCGATTACGGGCGCACCAATGAGGGCGAAGCAGCGGAGAATTGGCAACGCAGCCCATTCTTCCATCTGCTGCAGTCGGGCGAAAAGGTGATGCGCCGCCGTTTGGTCGGCGGCGACGCAGCCGATTTTGCAGCGATCGCACAGGCCCGCGACGAGGGCATGACGGATTACCTGGCGCTTATTCATCGATTTGCCGCCGAAGGCGTAATCGGCGAGATGGATTGCGTTTATTCATCCTGGGCGACCGATTCACCGAAAGGGTTCGGCGACGGCGCAATCATCGCGTTGAAACGGCTCGTGCCTTTCCTCAACCTCGCCCTCAAATCGGCCGCGCTCGCGCGCATGGCCGGGACGCTCGCCGAAACCTATCTCGGACGCGACGCGGGCCGGCGGGTGATGAGCGGCCGGATCGCCCGCGGCGTCGCCGACAAGATCAGCGCGGTGCTGTGGTACAGCGACCTGCGCAGTTTTACCCAGATCACCGACAGCGCCGCGCCAGAGCAGATCATCCCGCTCCTCAACGACTATGCCGATGTCGTTGTTTCCGCCGTGCACGGTCATGGCGGCGATGTCCTGAAGCTGATCGGCGACGGGACCCTGGCGATCTTCACCGGTGAGGACCACGCGCAAGCCTGCCTCGAGGCGCTCGCCGCCGCAGCACGGGTGCGCAATGGCGTCGGCAAGCTCAATAGAAGCCGTGCCGAAGCCGATTTGCCGACGACCCAGGTTTATCTGGCGCTGCATGTTGGCGATGTGTTTTACGGCAATGTCGGCAGCAAGGATCGCCTCGACTTCACGGTCATCGGTCCGGCGGTGAACGAGGTAAGCCGAATCCTGGCGATGAGCCGCTCGGTCGAGCAGGATGTTCTGGTTTCGGCGAGCTTCGCGGACGCGGTTGGCACGGAGGTG
Source organism: uncultured Alphaproteobacteria bacterium (assembly GCA_963774345.1). Taxonomy (GTDB): domain Bacteria; phylum Pseudomonadota; class Alphaproteobacteria; order ATCC43930; family CGMCC-115725; genus AP-15. Next base: position 110,289 of record CAVZFB010000049.1, on the reverse strand, counting down.
CGAAGTCGTCTGATTTCGGTCGGGCGCTACGCTTTGCGCGGCGTGGCGCAACCGCAGGAGCTTTTCACCCCCGAGCCCGGTTTCGACGCTACGCCGTTGTTGCGGTGACCCCGCAGGTCGGCGTCGCGCCGGCGCGTTCGTCGTGCTATTGGTTGCGCGGGAAATTCGTGAGGAAGCCATGATCCATCATCTTTCGATCGCCGCCCACGATCCGAAGCGCGTCGCCGGGGTTCTCGCCGAATTCATGGGCGGCAAAGCGGTTCCGTTTCCACCCAATCCGGGGAGCTTCTTCGCCCTTCAGCTCGACGAGCACGGGTCGGGCGTCGAGGTCTATCCGGCGGGGACGGAGCTTCAGCCGGGCGGCAGCGACGGCGCGGGGTTTGCCAAGAAGCCGGAAGCGCGCGGCTACGGCCCGACCCATTTCGCGCTAAGCGTCGCCGCGGAAGCTGACGCTGTCGAGGCGATTGCGGGCCGTGAAGGCTGGCAATGCTACCGCTGCAACCGCGGCCCGTTCCATGTGATCGAAGTGTGGGTCGAGAACGAGTCGATGGTCGAGATCCTGCCGCCCGAATACGCGGCCGAATATCTCGCCTGGACCCGGCCCGACAGGATCGCGACGGCGATGGCGAATGCGCCAACGCGGCCATCCCGGCTGCGCCCGGCGTAGGTTCGGGCCGGCACAGTCTTGACCGTATCGGCAGCTCGCTCCGGCCACTCGTTACTACAACTGTAACGAGAGTCTAAGATTACGAACTGCTGCACCTGCAGCGAATCAGCAGCGAGACTTCACTATTTAGTTGAGTAGCGGTGGCCGACCTCGATGCCGGGGGGATAAGCGGCCTGGCTAGCTTCGAGAAGTTGCAGGCGCCGGTCCGAAATCGCTGGTCTCGGGTTCACCCGGTTTAGGCCGAGGTTTGAACGCATTTATGAGCGGCTCTGCTCTGAGGTATGGCAAAGCCGAGATGCGGGCGGCGGAAAGCCTCACCATCTTTCGTCAGAGAATTGAACGGCTGTGTCCCTGACGAGCTCAATTTCCTGCGGATTTAGTTCATGCCTCCGATCGCCTACCCGGTGCGACGTGCGTTAGCAGGGTTCACGCTGCTGCTGTTGTTGGTATTGGCAAGCGGTCCGTCGGATGCCGCATGCGATCTCGTGCACATCGCCCAGGCGCCACTTGAACTCGAGAACCACCTCTTCGTTGTCCCGGTCACCCTTAACGGCCACGCTATCGGCATGCTGTTGGACACAGGCGCGCAAAAAAGCCTGTTGGGGGAGGCGGCGGTTCAGCGATTGAGCCTGGTCCGCGACCCGCGATCCCTCACTTCCCTTATGGGTCTAAGTGGCACTTCGGCCCAGCCAGACGTCCGCATCGACAGCATGTCGATCGGCGCTGCGGCGTTGTCGTTGCACCGGCTGGCGGTGAACTCGATTGGCGGCAACCAACCATTCGATGGCATCCTCGGCCTGGACATCCTGCGCGATTACGATCTTGACATCGACGGGCCGAAACGGGTGCTGACGCTGTATCGCATCCGGCGATGCGAGCCGGCGCCGCCCCCCTGGGACGAGCCGGCTGCGCCGATCGCCGGGTTTTCCACGCGAACAGGCTGGTTGAAATTGCCGTTCAAGCTCAACGGTGTCGAAGGAACCGGCTTCCTGGATACCGGCGCATCCAACACGATGATCACGCCCCAAATGGCGCAGCGGCTCGGCCTCACGGATCAGGACTTGGAGAACGATCGCATGATCAAACTTCATGTCATTGCCGGCGACGACACTCCGTCACACGTCCATTGGTTTGATAGCCTCCAGATCGGTCCTGCGGTATCGCGACACCCGTACGCCTATGTGTTGGCAAAGGAGCCGCCCGCGCTCGGTGGGAATGGGAACTTTGGCGATGGCGTCATCGGTGTTGACTTTCTGGGCAGCCAGCGCGTCTGGATCTCGGTTGCGACTGGGCGCCTTTATCTGGCGCGGAATGGCGGCGGCTGAATTGCGGCCGGCGGTCACCGTAAAAGGATATTAGCCGACATTCTCCGCATTCCGAGGGGTGTGAGCACAGGATCGCCCGGTTTGGACAAGCTTGGGCAGCGTAAATCGCGCCCGCGTGCACAACAGACGGTCGCACCGGCCAGTTGACTGCGCCGAGGGACTGAAACCCGCTGATCCGCTGCATCGAAGCGCTGAGCTGTGCCGCTTTGCGAACGATTTCCGAGGTAGATTATTCACTACAGAGACACTACCATTCAGTTATATCTTTGGCTGGGCAAGTAGAGTTCCGACCAGATGAACCGGTTGTGGGACCGCCTTCTGTCAGCCGTCGGGCCGAGTTTCGGATCCGACCAGCACGGGCGGCGCTTGGCATCCACCTTCGGGCTGCTCACAAACCTATTGAAGATACTTGTCGCGCTGACCGCGATCTGGGCGATCGCCGCCGGTTTTCTTCAAACCGGGCGCCTCGTCAGCTACATCCCTGGCGGCTTTCCGGGTCACGGCGCTGCCGGGTACTGGGCCGACCGGGCGAATTGGTTAGGACCGCTGCTCGGGGTGCCCGTCTACACGCTGAAAGCGTTTGGCGTGACCATGCTCGTCGGCCTGGCGGCGGCCCTGTTTGGCGGCTTTCTCGGCTTCTTGTTCGGCGTACCTCGGCTGTCGGGTGAGACCGCTCCGCAACCGGCCCCTTCGGCGACGTCCGGCTCCGGAACTCCCGCTCCAGCGACCCCACCCGCCGGGATCTCGACCCCAAGTTTTGGGGCTGCTGCGCCCTCGGGTCAGCCGTCCGCAGCTGGGGCTGCGGCGCTACGCGGCAGGCGCGGATGGCAATCCAGCACCAATCTGACAGAGATTTCCGACTGGTTGACCAAGATCATCGTCGGGGTCGGTCTTGTCGAAGCCAAGGCGATTTATGACCAATTATCCCGCCTCTCGGGAAGCCTCGGCACGATGCTGTTCGATGGCGCGGCAGGAAGCCTGGTGGTAATCCCAGCGGTGATCATCGCCGGTACGCTTCTCGGGTTTCTCTATGCGTATCTGTTCACGCAACTGGTGGTCGCGGAGCTGGTGGCGCGCACCGACGCAGAGCTGAGCTATGCCGGGGCGCCCTCGCCGGATCAAGGGACAATTCTTCCCCCCGACCTCCAGACTCGAACGCAGGAGTTTTCGAATTACATTCAAGGCTTGGTCCGTCAAAATGATAAAGCTAAGCTCGATCAGATCGCACAGGCGCTCGGTACCGCGACGGACGCCGACATCACGACGGAGCGATCGAACATTCTTGCCGCGGCGAGCGATAGAGTAGGTTCGGCCGACGCCGCAACAGCCGCAACCGCCATGACTGAACTTTCGCGCATGCTACACGACATCACCGAACGGGACTTTTGATGCCCAATGTCAAGGAACCACGATGCGCAGTCTGAAAGCTGGCCCCAGCTGGGACCTTTCAAGTCTGAATACCTTCATCGCGCAGCAGGAGAACTTTCTGCGGGGCCCGTTGGTCGCCTTACGGGCCGAGGATGGCGCGACAGTACTTGAAATTGACGACAAGGCCACCGACAAACCGGAAAAGAACACGGTCATAACGATCGGCGCCCCGCCCGCCGGGGCCACGGTAATCGGCTCCGGTGAGGTTTATATCAACGGCAACCTGGCGAAAGCGATCGCGTACCGTCCGGCGTAGCGGGGCGGTGGTTCACAAGCGCCCGACTTCCGCCGGCGCTGTTCGGCCGCGTCGGTTAATAGGTTTCGCGCGGCAGGTTGAGGTGGGGGAAGGCGCTGTGGACGTGCGGCGGCACCACTTGACGGGCGGGGCGGATATAGGATTTGTCGAGCTCGTGGTAGCCGGTGACGCCCAATAGCGACAGGCAGATGCGGATCTCGTCTTCGAGGATCTCGAAGAGGCGCACCACGCCCTCGGCTCCGGCGGCGGCGAGCCCATAGACATAGAGCCGGCCACAGGCGACCGCGTCGGCGCCTAGTATCAGCGCCTTGACCACGTCGACGCCGCGGCTGATGCCGCCATCGACGATGATGCGGGCCCGCCCGCCAACCGCCTCGACGACTTCCGGCAACACATCGATCGAGCCGACGCCCTGATCGAGCTGGCGCCCGCCATGGTTCGACACGTAGACGCAATCGACACCGTGCTCGAGCGCAATCTTGGCGTCCTCGGCGGTGGCGATTCCCTTGAGGATCAGCGGGATGTCGAATCTCTTCTTGATCCGCTCGATATCGCGCCAGTTGAACTGCGCCTGATAGATGCGGGCGTCGTCGACGCGCACGCGCCCACGTTGGTGGCGTTTGGCGATGTCGCGCTCGCGCCGGCTGTAGCTGTCGGTGTCGACGGTCAAGCAAAAGGCGTCGTAGCCCGTGTCGATGGTGCGGCGGACATGGTCGTCGACCCAGGCGGCGTCGCCGCGCACATAGAGCTGGAAGATCTTAAAGCCGTCGCCCGAAGCTTCGGCGGTCTTGTCGAGCCCCGGCTCCGAGACCGAAGAGAGGATCATGCCGTTGCCGAATTCGCGGGTCGCCGCCGCCACCGCGCCGCCACCAGCCGGGTCGAACACCTGCAGCGATCCGACCGGCGCGCACAGCACCGGGATGCGCAGCTTTTTGCCGAACAAGGTGCGGCTGCAATCGATCGTCGACACATCGCGCAAGACCCGCGGCCGGAAGCCAATGGCGTCGAGCGCCAGCCGGTTGCGCGCCAAAGTGGTTTCGGTCTCCGAGCCGCCGATCAGGTAGTCCCAATTGTTTCGGTTGAGATTGGTGCGCGCCTGCGTGACGAACTCGTGCAGGTTCTGGAAGCGGTCGTGGAGCGACTCGGGCATGCTTGTTCTCACTCGCTGGTTGGTTTTGTGTGGTGTTCGACTTGTGGCTGAGGTTTTGGCGTCGGACGGCGCAGAATCTCAACCTATGCCGAGCCGCCCGGTTTCGGCAATCGGTTAGGGCCCCGGTTTTTGCGCTTGGGTGTCATCGTCTGCTGTCGCTACGATGGCTTTTCCTCACTGCCGACGGCCAATCAACGCCGGCGGCGCTTCGCCAACCACACACGACAATCCCGCGCAAGAGGAGACGCTGCATGCCCCGCATCCTGACCCCCTCCACCCACAATGAGGAAACCCTGAAGATCGCCTACGACCTGCTGTCGCCGGGCTGGGAGCTGGTGATGGCCCCGCATGGCCGCCCTGAATTCTTTGATCTGTTGAAGGACACCGAATACTACATCGGCGGCGGGCAATTCCCGCACGGCCCCGATTTCTACCGGCGGGCGCCAAAATTGCGCATCGTCCAGACCCTGAGCGCCGGCTACAACACTTATGACCTGGACGCGGCGCGGGCGGCTGGTGTGCCGATCTGCAACAATGGCGGGGCCAACTCGACCGCGGTCGCCGAGCACGCAATGATGCTGATGCTGGCCGTCAGCCGCAAATTGATCTGGCAGCACGAAGGCGTGTCCTCCGGACGTTGGCGCGGCAACGATTTCAACGCGACCAAGCTCTATGAGCTCGAAGACAAGACTTCTGGGCATCATCGGCCTCGGCAATATCGGCAAAAAGGTCGCACGCCGCGCCAAGGCCTTCGACATGCACATCAAGTATTACGACATCAACCGGCTGACGACCGATCAAGAGGACGCGCTCGGCGTGCGGTTCGCGCTGTTCACCGAACTGCTGAAGACCTCGGATATCGTGACCTTGCACGTGCCGCTCGACTTGTCCACGCACAATCTGATCGGCGAGCGAGAATTGGCGATGATGAAACCCACGGCGATCCTGATCAACACCTGTCGTGGCCCGGTCGTCGACGAAAAGGCGCTGTACAACGCGCTGCGCGACGAAAAGATCCTGGGCGCCGGGCTCGACGTGATGGTCGAGGAGCCGCCCAAACCCGACCACGAGCTGTTCACGTTGAAGAACATCACCTTCAGCCCGCACGGCGCCGGCCCGACCTGGGACAATCATTGGAAGCGCTGGCGCAACGCCTTCGACAATTTCGAGCGCGTCGCCCGCGGCCAGAAGCCGTTCTGGATCGTCCCCGAGCTGCGCGAGTAGCGCGCATATCGTCGCGGCGGGCGTAAAGGCTGCACAAAATCCGCTAACGGGCGGTGACCGAAACCTCCTTTATGCATTCTTGGCGTCCGCTGCGACGGAGGACGGCAATTACTATTCGCAACCCGCGGCACCAAAGTGGCGCGGACATTTGTCGCTCACATGTCCGGTTTGGTGATCCTGAAGTGCGACGCGACCGCAAATTATGGAAAGGCGATTGGGCGGGGCGTCGACATCTGGATTATACCGGGCAGCAACTTCGCGGTCTGGGAGGCGGCCTTAGGTACCAGCGAAATCGAGCAAAATGGCCGATGGGATATTTCAAAACTTAAGTAAATTGCAGATGGTGTTTATATAATATTAGGTACCATATTTTGGTGCTGTGTGAAGTACTTCACATGTGATTGCTGCGAATTCTGGGTACGACAGTGCCGCGGATATGAAACACCGCGTGATAGGAGATTTTGATGTCACTGTCTCTGATGCTGGAGCGTACGACTTTGAATAACGTCGATGATGTTGCCGGTCGGTGGCAATACGAAGGCGGCACTGTTTTCGAAGAAAAACGGCAGATCGGCTACTATGCGAGCACCAAGCGGGTGATTTTCGGCGCGACGGATGCACAAAACACGGCGATGCTGACGCTCGAAGTGTTCGCAACCCCGCAGATGCCGCCGCAGAACCTTGTGGTGCAGGGTTCCCACGACTTCAACTCTGGTGGGGAGATCGGCAGCGTCACCGCGGCCTCGGGGGCCTTTGCCGCACTCATCGGCAAAGAATTCCATCGCGTCGGCAATGTTCTGACAATCGCGTAGCAGATGGGCGCGGCGGGTCCCAGCCGGGGCCCGCTGTGCGTCTCAAGGCGCAAACTGCTCCTTAAAGACGCGTTCTTCGAGGTTGGCCTCGTGGTCGAACAGTAAAGTCATCGCGATGTCACGATTCTCGTGGATCTCGACGCTGGTCACGTCGCGCGCCTCGGTGAAATCGGCGACGGCGCTGACCGGGCGCTTGTCGCTTTCGAGCGCGTCGATCCTGACCTGAGCCTCGTGCCGCAGCAGAGCGCCGCGCCAACGCCGGGGACGAAAGGCACTGATCGGGGTCAGCGCCAAAACACCGGAGCCGAGCGGAATGATCGGGCCGTGCGCCGATAAATTGTAGGCGGTGCTGCCGACCGGCGTGGCGACCAGAATGCCGTCGGCCATCAACTCGTCGAGCCGCACGACCCCGTCAACCGTGACCCGCAGCTTTGCCGCCTGACGGCTCTCGCGGAGCAATGAGACCTCGTTGAAGGCGAGCGCGCGGTGGCGGGCGCCGTCATCGTCGCGGGCGATCATTTCGAGCGGATGCAGGACAACCGGCTGTGCGTGGGCGAGCCGGTCGAACAGTCCGTCGGGCCGATAAATGTTCATCAAAAAGCCGACGCTGCCCCGATGCATGCCGAAGATCGGCACGCCTTGCGGCAGAAAGCGATGCAACGTCTCGAGCAAAAAGCCATCGCCGCCGAGCGGAACGACAATATCGGCATGCTCGGGGGCGACGCAGGGATAACGCCGGGTAAGCTCCACCAGCGCCTGCTGAGCTGCTTCAGTCTCGGCGGCGACGACGGCGATCCGGGGAGCGGTCTGCTGTCGCGGCGCGGCGCTCACCCCCCGGTGACACTCATATGGCGGGCGACGGCGGGCCGGTTATGGCGGCGGTCGATGATAAAATCGTGGCCCTTTGGCTTGCGGTCGATCGCCTCGCGGATTGCCGTCACGAGCGCCTCGTCGCCTTCGGATTGGCGCAGCGGGGTTCGCAGATCGGCAGCGTCCTCCTGGCCGAGACACATATAGAGCGTCCCGGTGCAGGTCAGCCGCACGCGGTTGCAGCTCTCACAGAAATTGTGGGTCAACGGGGTGATAAAGCCGAGCCGCCGGCCCGTCTCGCGCACCGTGACGTAACGCGCCGGGCCGCCGGTGCGATAGTCGCTGTCGTCGAGCGTCCAACGCCGCTGCAACCGGGCGCGCACCATCGACAGCGGCAGATACTGGTCGAGCCGGTTTTCGCCGCCGATATCTCCCATCGGCATGACCTCGATAAACACCAGGTCGAAACCCTGATTGCCGCACCAGGCGACGAGATCGTCGAGTTCGTCCTCGTTGACGCCGCGCAACGCCACGGTGTTGATCTTGACCGCGAGACCCGCAGCCTTGGCCGCGGCGAGGCCGTCGAGCACCACCTCGAGGTGGCCGCGGCGGGTTATCTCGGTGAATTTCGCCGGATCGAGCGTGTCGAGTGACACATTGACCCGGCGTACGCCGCAGTCGCGCAGCTCGCCGGCATAACGAGCGAGCTGGCTGCCGTTGGTGGTCAGGGTCAATTCGTCGAGCGCGCCGGTGCCGATATGGCGGCCGAGCGAGCGAAACAGGGTCATGATATTTCGGCGGACCAATGGCTCGCCGCCGGTCAGGCGCAGCTTTCTGACGCCGAGCCGAACAAAGGCGCTGCACACCCGGTCGAGCTCTTCGAGGGTCAACAGCTCGGCCTTCGGCAGGAAACTCATCTCCTCCGCCATGCAATAGACGCAGCGGAAGTCGCACCGGTCGGTGACCGATACGCGCAGATAGGTGATGGTCCGTCCAAACGGGTCGATCATGCTGTGCTCGCTCGCGGCGCCGCTCTCTCTCTGTTGCGCGCTTTCGTAAAGATAGGGGTGCGATCGTCAAATGTCGCCCCCGATCTCGGTATGGTGCGTCCGCGCTACCCCCGCGGCTCGTCGGGGAACCAGTCACCGAGTATCTGCTCCTCGGTGTAGGAGGTGGCGCGCAACCGCGCCGTCGTGGCGGGGTCGATTTCTTGCTGGCGCCCAAGGTCTCTCAGCGCGAGGTTGATACCACGCTGGGTCTGCCTCTCAATATCGCGATCCAGCCCAGTTCTCAGGCTCGGACTCGCTTCAAGCAAATCCTCGATCTCGGCCCTCGCGTCCGCTATTGATTCCTCCCAGCCGCGGCGCGGTTCTTTCGCTGGTGAGTCCTGAAGCTTAAGGAGATGGCGGACGATCCGCCGAATTTGGCTTTGCAGCTCCCGCCTTGCTGACTTGCCCAAATCTTCGATCTCCTCCGCCAGGTTTTCCCAGTCCAGGCTTTGGTTCGAGCCGACGCGTGCAGCGGTGCGCAAGGCGCCAGCCTGCTGTTTCGACCAAGCGACGAAATCCTGATCGTATAAACTCCTCAACTCCGCCATGGTGGCTCCCCGACTAAGGCGTCCTTTATCGACATCGTACATGTGATCGGGGCCGGCCGAAACTCGTCCGGACTGAGATCGCCGTTGCCTGCTTGCACCGGGAGGCGGGCAGACCCATCATCGATGTATGCAAGAATTTACTGTCCGCCCGCAACCCGACGATCCGCGGCTGACCCGGACCGTCGCGGGCATCGACCAGGAAGGCCGGGCAATCGAGACCGCCGTGGTCATGGAGCGGCCCCTGACCTTGTTCCTGAATGGGCGCGAGATCGTCACGATGATGACGATCGGCGACCATCCGGATTATCTCGCGGTCGGCTATCTGCTTAATCAAAATATGCTAAAGGCCGAGGACCGGATCACCGGCATTGACCACGACGAGGAACTCGAGACCGTCGTCGTCCGCACCGATCGCGAGACCGATTTCGAGGATAAGCTGCGCAAGAAGACGCTGACCTCGGGCTGCGCCCAGGGTACCGTCTTCGGCGATCTGATGGAGAAGTTCGAGGAGGTCCGGCTCGACCCTGACGCAGTGTTGCGCACCTCGTGGCTCTATGCGCTCTCTCGCAAGATCAACACCGTGCCGAGCCTCTATCTCGCCGCTGGGGCGATCCATGGCTGCGTGTTGTGCGAGGCGGACCGGCCGCTGCTCTATATGGAGGATGTCGGCCGCCATAACGCGATCGACAAGATTGCCGGCTACATGCACCTGCACGGCATCTCGCCCTCGGGCAAGATCTTCTACACCACCGGCCGGCTGACCTCGGAGATGGTGATCAAGACCGTACAGATGGCGATCCCGATCCTGATCTCGCGCTCGGGCTTTACCGCCTGGGGCGTCGATCTTGCCCGCCAGGCCGGCCTTACCCTAATCGGCCGCGCCAAAGGCAAGCGGTTCGTCGCGTTGGCCGGCAGCGAGCGCATCGTCTTCGACGGCGATATTCGGGCCGTCGAGGACGAGCATCCGCGGCTCGCCCGCAAGGCGAGCCTGGCCGAGGATGCGGTGTGAAAGCCGTCGGGCTGTTGCTCGCGGGCGGACTGTCCCGGCGCATGGGCGGCGGCGACAAGGCGCTGCGGCTGCTCGGCGGGGTTTCGCTGCTCGACCGGGTCATCGATCGCCTCAGGCCGCAGGTCGAGGCGCTCGTACTCAACGCCAATGGCGATCCGGAGCGCTTTGCAGTGTTGGGGCTGCCGGTGGTGCCCGACAGCGTTCCCGATTTCGCCGGGCCGCTAGCCGGCGTGCTGGCCGGCCTCGACTGGACCGCGCTGCATCGCCCGGATTGCGCCTATGTCGTCAGCGTCGCGACCGACGCGCCGTTTCTGCCGAAAGACCTCGTGGCGCGGTTCACCGTCGAGATCGAAGCAGCGCAGGCTGATCTTGCCTGCGCTGCTTCAGGGGGACAGGCGCATCCGGTGATCGGCCTGTGGCCGGTCCGGCTGCGCGAGGATCTGCGCCATGCGGTGGTCGAGGAAGGCATCCGCAAAGTCGATCAATGGACCGCCCGATATCACTTGGCCACGGTAGTGTTCGGTAGCGAGCCCATCGACCCGTTCTTTAACGCCAACCGGCCCGAGGATCTCGCCGCAGCCGCGGCATTGCTCGACCTTAGTGAAACGCCTTGAGCGCGTTGACCAGGGTCTGAACCACGCCCCAGACCAGCGGGATCCCGACAAAGCCCCAAGCGAGGACCAGCTTGACACCGTTGCCGCCGCCGCTTTGCCGAGTGCCGTCCATCATTGCCTCCCGAATACTGGCGCGCCTTCGACCGAGGCATCCGCCTCGACCGCGCGCATGTGAAAGCGCTCGTGCACAGATTTGACAAAGAAGTTGCAGATGAAGCCGATGATCAGCAGCCCCGCCATGACATACATCGTGACATTGTATGCCTCGGCCTTGGCGACCCCGTGAGTGATATTGTATTCGCGGATGTAATTGACGAGCACCGGACCGAAGATCCCGGCCATCGACCACGCGGTCAGCAGCAGCCCGTGGATCGCGCCGACATAACGGGTGCCGAACATATCGCGCAGATAGGCCGGCACCGTGGCGAAGCCGCCGCCATACATGCTGAAGATGACAGCATAGCAAAACACGAAGAGACCGACGCTGCCGATCGCGCCGGCATATGGAACCGTTGCGTAGAGCGCGGTCCCGAGAGCAAAGAACACGAAATAGGTGCTCTTGCGCCCGATATAGTCGGACATTGATGACCAGATAAACCGTCCGCCCATGTTGAACAGGCTGAACAGCCCGACCAGCCCCGACGCGGCGACTGCGGTGATCCGGCCCTTGAACATCTCCTGGCTCATCGCCGAGGCCTGGCCCAGCACGCCAATGCCGGCGGTGACGTTGAGGCAGAGTATCCACCAGATCAGCCAGAATTGCGGCGTCTTCAATGCGTCGTAGACGTAGACATGTTGCGTCGTTATCAGCCGCTGGGGCCGCACCGGAGCGACATATCCCTCGGGCGCCCATCCCGGCGCCGGAACTCGCACGATCGCCGCGCCGATCATCATGAAGCAAAGATAGATTAGCCCCATCACGATGAAGGTCTCGCCAACCCCGACATGGGTCGGCGTCGAAAACTTGTCCATAAGCCATACCGAAAGCGGCGCGGCGATAAAGGCGGCGCCGCCGAACCCCATGATCGCCATCCCGGTCGCCATGCCCGGACGGTCGGGGAACCACTTGATCAGGGTCGACACCGGCGAGATGTAGCCGAGCCCGAGTCCGATGCCGCCAAGCACACCATAGCCGAGATAGATGATCCACAGATTGTGGAGCGAAACGCCAAGGGCCGAGATAAAAAACCCGCCGCCAAAGCACAACGCCGCGGTAAACATGGCCTTGCGCGGTCCGCCATCTTCGACCCAACGTCCGAGGACGGCCGCTGACGCACCGAGAAAAAAGATCGCAAGGCTGAAGATCCAGCCGAGTTCGGTCAGCTTCCAATCCCCGGGCGCCGATTGGCTGATGCCGATCAATTTGGTCATCGGCAGGTTAAACACGCTGAACGCATAGGCTTGGCCGATGCACAAATGGACGCAAAGCGCCGCTGGTGGGATCAGCCATCGGCTGTAGCCGGGCGGGGCGACTATTCGCTCCTTATCGAGAAGCGAAAAAACCGACATGGATTCCTCCCTCAATTCCGACCGCGGACACGTCTTGCGGCGTCCGTCGGCCGGTTGGATCGTACGGACTCGTGCAGTCCAGCCTCTACGAATGCGCCGGGTGTGCACAGTATGACAATTTTATAGCAAAAGCTTACAAATGTAACTTGATTTCTGGTCTGGCCTGGAGGTCCTTCGGGGCCGCTGTCTTCGATGATATCTTGCCTTAAGGCGTGGCTGTTGCTTGCTGAGCAGACCCGACGGGATTTTCTGGTGAGGGGCCCGCCAAGCGGACTATTCGCAAGGAGCAAAGCCCGCCGGCACACGCGCCGGAATCCGCATGTTGCGTCAATAGGCGCGTCGGCAAGGCCACCGCGCAAGTTGCAGCCGGGCGAGGGTCATGGCAGCATTTAACCATGACTGTCACGCTCGACCTGCGCGTCTTGGCGTTGCTGACGGCGCGGCTGTGCCATGAATTGAGCGGCCCGATCGGCGCGGTCGGCAACGGGGTCGAGCTGCTCGGCGAGGACGACCCCGATTTTGCGCGCGACGCGGTGACCTTGGTCCAAGACAACGCGCGCCGAGCCGCTATTCGGCTACGATTTTATCGTTTCTGTTATGGTTTCGGCGGAGACGCCGCCTCCGCCGGACCGGCGCCGGGCGAATTGGCCGCCGAGCTTTTCGCGGGGACGCCGATCACTTGCGATTACACCGAACGCGTTCGCGCGCTACCGCTCGAATGGCAGAAGCTCGGCTGCAACCTGCTTTTGGTCGGAGCCGACGCGCTGGTCCGCGGCGGGCTGCTCGTGCTGGACGCCTCACTCACCGGCCTGCAGTTGGAGGTGGCCGGCGAATCCGCTTCGTTCGCTCCCGAGCAAGCCGCGGCGCTATGGCTCGAAACCCCGGTCGGGGCAGTCACCTCGCGCACTGTGCAGGCCTATTTCTCGGGCCTGCTCGCACGAGCTCAGGGTTCGCGCTTGGCTGGCGCCACGCAAGGTCCCGGTCGCTTTCGGCTCTCTTCGATCGGGCCGGCCGCCTGAGTGTCTGACCGGAGATGTAACGTACGCCGAAAGTCTCTGGCGGCGGAGCGTCGTTCTATTTGGGTCGGCCTAAACAACGGCCGTGTCGTGGCGCGTCGTGTGGTTGTCTCCGGGAACCACGGCGCTGGCAGCCCCTAGGGGCTCCGGCGCGTCGCGCAGCACATAGCCCCGTCCCCACACCGTCTCGATATAGTGTTTTCCGCCGGTGGCCTGAGCCAGCTTTTTGCGCAACTTGCAAACAAAGACGTCGATGATCTTGAGCTCCGGCTCGTCCATCCCGCCGTAAAGGTGATTAAGAAACATTTCCTTGGTCAGGGTGGTGCCCTTGCGCAGGCTGAGCAGCTCGAGGATGCCGTATTCCTTGCCGGTCAAATGCAGCGGGCGGTTGTCGACTTCGACAACCCGGGCGTCGAGGTTGACGACCAGCTTGCCGGTGCGGATGACCGACTCGGCGTGACCCTTGGAGCGCCGGACGATGGCATGGATGCGCGCCACCAGCTCGCGGCGGTCGAACGGCTTGGTCAAGAAATCGTCGGCGCCGAAGCCCAGGCCCTTGAGCTTGTGATCGAGCTCGGCCAGGCCGGAGAGGATCAGGATCGGCGTGTGTACTCGCGCTGCGCGCAACCGCCGCAACACCTCGTACCCGTCAATGTCCGGCAGCATCAGATCGAGGAGGATGATGTCGTAGTCGTAGAGTTTGCCGATCTCCAGCCCGTCCTCACCGAGATCGGTCGTGTCGCAGATAAAATTTTCCTTCCTCAGCATCATTTTGATGCTGGCGGACGTAGCTGAATCGTCCTCGACGAGAAGCACGCGCATAGGAGCCTCCGGGGATCTGGCCGACAACCTTTGTCGGCGATGGCGTGGTTAACACTCACCTAAGGTAGTTAACATAACGTTACCCTAGAGTCGACACCATAATTATTCACCACAACGATTGTAGGGCAACGGCTGTCGCTATCGCCCATCGGGGATACTTAGTCGCCCACTCGAAACCTTGCCATGCCGAGGTTTGCGCCGGCACTTTCTGGGATTGTTCCGCAGCGGGTTCCACGCATATCCCCATCGAGACGGCGACCGCTCCAGCAGCGGACCGATGCCTCGGCAACCGCCGGCGATGTCTCGGCAAGTTCCCAAATTGTTTCTCCACCAGCAAAGTTGGCGGCTCGCGCCGCTCACTCCGCAGGGCATCGCCGACCCCCTTTCCGCACTTGAGCTTCGATATCAGCACCATCGTTAACGAATGAGGGTGGGAGCGCAGTGTGAATTGCTTCACACTGGCGTAGAAAATCAACACCGAGGACGCTGACCTCGCGCTTGCGCCAGCGGCGCTGCTCCGCTCCGCGCGGCTGCCCTTTGTTTCCCGTCTCCACGAGGCTAAGCTCGACGGCAGCAGGCAGCGGAACAGGTCCCGCCCGATGCGTGTGCCGGAGAAATCCTTTGAGCCCGAGGGGAGGTGTCCACTCGACGGCGTGCGGGTCGTCGATCTGTCGCGGCTCGTTTCCGGCAATATGGTTAGTCTCCAGCTCGCTGATTTCGGCGCCGAGGTGATCAAGATCGAGGATCCGAAGCGCGGCGACCCGCTGCGCGCCTGGCAGACCAACGGGATCAGCGTCCATTGGAAGGTCTATTCGCGCAACAAGAAGAGCGTGGCGCTGAACCTCAGGGATGCGCGCGGCCGCGAACTGCTGGCGGAGCTGATCGCCGGCGCACAAGTGCTGATCGAGAATTTTCGGCCGGGAACGCTCGAGACGATGGGGCTTGGCCCCGAGCTCCTGCACCGGCGCAACCCCGGCCTGATCATATTGCGGGTCTCCGGGTGGGGACAGGATGGCCCCTACCGCGACCGCCCTGGTTTCGGCACCTTGGTCGAGAGCATGTCAGGCTACGCCGCGCGCACCGGCTTTGCCGATCGCGAGCCGGCCTTGCCGCCGACCGCCCTCGCCGACATGGTCGCCGGGCTCTACGGCGCGATGGCGGTGCTGGTGGCTTTGCGCGACATCGAGGTCAAGGGCGGCAAGGGCCAAGTCATCGACCTGCCATTGCTCGATCCGCTGTTTTCGTTCATCGCCACCGAGGCGGCGATCTATCGCCTGACCGGTGCGGTTCGCGCGCGTACCGGCAGCCGCTCCGAGACGACCTCACCACGCAACGTGTTTCGTACCAAGGACGGCCGCTATATCGGCATTTCCGCGTCAATTCAGGCGATGGCCGAGCGCCTGTTCCGCGCGATCGGCCGCGAAGACATGATCTCCGACCCACGCTTCCGCACCAATACCGAGCGGGTCAAGAATGCCGAGGCGTGCGAGGCGCCGATCGTCGCCTTTATCGCGGCGCGAACCCTTGCCGAGAACATGCAAATCTTCGAGCGCGCCGAAGTTACGGCGGCGCCGGTCTACGATATCGACCAGTTCATGGCCGACCCGCATGTGATCGAGCGGGAAATCCTGGTCGATCTTCCCGACGATGATCTGGGACGTCTGCCGATGCACAACATTGTTCCGCGCCTGTCCGACACCCCCGGAAGGCTGCGCCGCCCGGCCCCGTCATTGGGCCAGCACACTGCCGAAATCCTCGGCGAACTTGGTCTCGACCGCGCCGCGCTCGACCGGCTGGCGGGTGACGGCGTGATCTTTCTCGGAGGCGCGCGGTGACTGACGCGTTGCCGGTTTGGCGCTCGCTGCTGTTCGTGCCGGTGACGCAACGCCGCTTTGTCGACGGGGCGGCGCGTCGCGGCGCCGACGCGATCATCCTCGATCTGGAGGACAGTGTCGCGGCTTCGGAAAAGGAGCGGGCGAGGGGGCTGGTGCCGGAGGCGGCGGCGATCGTGTCGCGCGGCGGAGCCGATGTCGTCGTACGCATCAACCGGCCGTTGCGCATGGCGGTGCGTGACATCGAGGCGGCTGTCGGGCCTGGAGTCTTGGCGCTCGCGCTGCCCAAGGTCGACAGTGCCGAGCATGTCCGGCTGCTTGCCGAGATCGTCGACGAGGTCGAGGCCGAGCGCGGCATGGCGGTGGGTACGACACGGCTGATCGCAATGGTCGAGACCGCCGTGGCATTCTTTCATCTCGCCGAGATTGCCCGTGCCCATCCGCGGCTCTGCGCCCTCACGCTCGGCGCCGAGGATTTCGCCACCTGGGCCGGCATTTTGCCCGAGGCCGAAGCGCTGTCGATGCCGAAACAGATGGCGGTGTTCGCCGCCCGCGCCGCCGGTATCATGCCGTTGGGCTTTATCGGCTCAATCGCCGAGTTCCACGATCTCGACGGTTTCCGACAGACGATCCGCCGCTCGCGTCGTTTCGGCTTCATCGGCGCCTCGGTGATCCATCCGAGTCAGGTGCCGATCTTGAACGAGGAGTTCCGCCCGAGCGCCGCGGAGGTCGATCACGCACGCCGGGTGCTTGCCGCCTACGACAAGGCGCTGGCCGAAGGGGTGGGCGCGGTCACTGTCGACGGCAGGATGATCGACGTGCCGGTGGTCGAGCGGGCCCGACTGTTGGTCGAGCGCGAAGCCGCCATCGCCGCTCGCGAGGCGCGAATGCGAAGTCTCGCAGGAGGCTGAAGCTGCGTAATTTCCTCTTCCTAGCCGGGGGAGTGCTGGCTGCGGCTGCCCCGACGGTGTTGGCGCTCACCATTGCCGCGGTCGCGGCCTCGGAGATGATTTCCGAGCCGACCGCGGTATTGCAGGGGCTCGACAAGATCACCGCCCGCGTCTCGGAGATCGAGGCGCCGGTCGGCAAGACGGTGACTTTTGGCGGCTTGGCGATCACGGTGCGCGACTGCGAGAAAAACTCGCCCGAGGATCAGCCGGAAAGCGCGGCGTTTCTGCAGATCGACGAAGTCCGTCCGGGTGAAGAGAACATTCGGCGATTCAGCGGATGGATGTTCGCCCAGAGCCCGGCGCTGTCGTCGCTCGAGAACCCGGTCTACGACGTGATCTTGCTCGACTGCAAGGGAGCCAAAGGGTCCCCGCCCGAAGTCTTCGGGGAGTGACACCGGAAAGGAGGCGCGGTAGGCAAGCGCCGCAGCCAGCAGCCGGTGGTAGCGGGCGCGCGAGATCTCAATTCCGCCGAACCGCGCCAGATGCGGGGTCAGGAACTGGGTGTCGAGCAAGCGGTAGCCGCCGAGACGCAGCCGGGCGACCAGATGCACCAGGGCGACTTTGCTCGCGTCGGTCTCGCGACTGAACATGCTTTCGCCGAAGAAAGCCGCGCCGATCGAGACCCCGTACAGTCCGCCCACCAGAGCGCCGCCGCGCCGGCATTCGACGCTGTGCGCCGCCCCGCGCGCGAAGAGGGCCTGGTAGAGCCGCACGATCTCGTCGTTGATCCAGGTGTTCGGACGCTTCTCGCTCGCTTCGGCGCAGCTGCGGATGACGGCGGCGAAGGCGCTGTCGCAGCTGATCTCGAACCGGCCTTGCCGCAGCAAACGGCGTAGCCGGTGCGAGACATCAAAAGCATCGAGCGGAAGGATGCCGCGATGGTGCGGATCGACCCAGAACAGCTCGGGATCGTCGGCCGAGTTCGGCCATCGGAAAGACGCCGGCGGCATAGGCGGCGAGCAGGATCTCGGGCGTCAGCTGGATCACGATGCGGCTCGGTTCATGGTGCCCGCCCGAGAAAGCGCTCGAGCCAGTGGATGTCGTAGTCGCCGTTGATGAAATCGGCGGCGTCGACCAGGCGCTGATGCAGCGGGATCGTTGTCTCGATGCCGCCGATCACGTATTCCTCGAGCGCCCGGCGCAACCGCATCAAACATTCGTTGCGGGTCTTGCCATGGATGATCAGCTTGGAGATCAAGCTGTCGTAGTAGGGCGGCACCTCGTAGCCCTGGTAGAGCGCGCTGTCGACGCGCACGCCGAGCCCGCCCGGGGCGTGATAATCGGTCACTCGGCCCGGCGATGGACGAAAGGTTTCGGGGTTTTCGGCGTTGATGCGGCACTCGATCGCATGACCGGAGAGGCGGATTTCAGCCTGACGATAGCCGAGTGGGGCGCCGGCGGCGATGCGCAGCTGCTCGCGCACGATGTCGATGCCGCTGACCATCTCGCTGATCGGATGCTCGACCTGCAGCCGGGTGTTCATCTCGATAAAGAAGAATTCGCCGTCCTGGCACAGGAATTCGAGGGTGCCGACGCTGCGGTAGCCGATGTTGCGCAACGCGGCGACGGCGAGCGCGCCGAGCCGGTCGCGCTCGCTCGGGTTGAGCGCCGGGGACGGGGTTTCCTCAAGCACCTTCTGATGCGTCCGCTGCAGGGAGCAGTCGCGCTCGCCGAGGTGGACGACCCCGCCCTGGCCATCACCGAGAATTTGGATCTCGATGTGTCGCGGCCGCTCGAGCCAGCGTTCGAGATAGACCTCGCCCCGACCAAAAAACAACACCGCCTCATGCTGCGCCGCCGGCAGCATGCGTAATAATTCGGCGCGGTCGCGGGCGATTTTCATGCCACGTCCGCCGCCGCCCGCCGCAGCTTTGATCAGCACCGGATAGCCGATCTCGTCGGCTGCGGCCGCGGCCGCAGCCGGATCGCGCACGGCCGCGGAACCCGGCACCGTCGGGATGCCGAGCCGCGCCGCCGCCGTCTTTGCCGCCACCTTGTCGCCCATCAGCCGGATGTGTTCGGGCGCGGGGCCGATGAAGGTGAACCCATGCTCTTCGACTGCTGCAGCGAAATCGGCATCCTCGGCGAGAAATCCGAGCCCGGGATGGATCGCGTCGGCGCCGGTGATCTCCGCCGCGGAAAGGATCGCGGCCACGTTCATGTAGCTGTCGCGCGCGGCCGGCGGCCCGATGCAGACGCTTTCGTCGGCAAGCCGCACATTCATTGCCCGCGCATCGGCGGTCGAATGCACGGCAACCGTCTTGATCCCCATCTCGCGGCAGGCGCGGTGGATCCTCAGCGCGATCTCGCCGCGATTGGCGATCAGCACCTTCTCGAACATCGCCTCAGAATGATTACTCGATCAGCATCAGCACCGCGCCATATTCGACCGGTTGGGCGTCGGCGACGATGATTTGCGCAATTCGACCCGCCCGAGGCGCACGAATCTCGTTCATGACCTTCATCGCTTCGATGATCAGCAAGGGCTGACCGGCGGCAACGGTTTCGCCGAGCCGAACAAATGTCGGGTCTCCGGGCTGCGGCGCCAGATAGGCGGTGCCGACCATCGGCGCGGTCACCGCACCGGGGTGACCGGCTAGACGGCTCGCGTCTTCGCTCGGTGCGGCAACCCCGGGCGCCATGGTCGAACCCGAGGAGAGCACCGCCACGGCCGGAGCACGAGCGACGCGAATGCGGCAATCGCCGACCGCATATTCGATTTCCGTCAGACCGGTTTCGCTCAGCAGGTGAGCGAGCGTGCGGATCAGGTCGGGGTCGGGCGACAGCGGCGGGCTGCGGCCGCCAAACCTCACCGAGCGGCCTCGCCCGGTTCATCCTCGATCAGATCGGCGATCCCTTCGAGCGCCAATTCATATCCCTGCGCGCCCAAGCCGCAGATCACGCCGCGCGCCGCCAGGCTCACATAGGAATGGTGGCGGAAGCGCTCGCGGCGAAAGATGTTCGACAGATGCACTTCGATCACCGGCAAGCCGCAGGCCGAGAGTGCATCGAGCACGGCGATCGAGGTATGGGTCAGTGCGCCGGCATTCAGAACGATGCCGTCGGCCGATTCACGCGCCTCCTGGATCCAGTCGACCAGCTGGCCTTCGTGATTGGTCTGGCGAAAATCGATTTGCAGATCGAGCGCGGCCGCGCGGGCGAGGCAGCGCGCTTCGATATCGGCCAAGGTGTCGTGGCCGTATACCGACGGCTCGCGAACGCCGAGCAGGTTCAAATTGGGGCCGTTGAGCACGAAGACGGTAGGCACGCGTCCTCCCCTGGCGAACAGCCGGTTATAGCACGCGCGGAAAGGACAGCAAGAAGGCGGGGTAAGTCCGGAGGCGGGCCATTGGCCTGCCGGTGGGGCGGTGAAATCGCCTGCAGGCAAGAGGTGGCCGGGCGGAGCAGCCGCCCCGCCCGGCCGATAGCCGGTGCTACTGACGTGGCGCCGTATTGGAGCCAGCGCCCGAGCCTAGCTGGCCGCCATGAACCGGCGAAGTCGTCGACCCAGCGCCGGTGTCCGGGTTTTCCAGCTGGTAGGCCTGCGCCTGCTGCAGTTGTTCTTTCGTCATGTCCAAGGTCAGGCGGTTGTTGTCAGCCTTGATGTCGCCGAAGTGGACGGCGACGTCCTTGCCGCCCATTCCGAGAAAGGTGCCGACATCGACGACCACTGCCGCCACCCGGCCGTCGCGCTCGAGAATCACGTCCTGGACTTTGCCGATGTCGCGGTTCTGAACGTCGTAGACACTACTGCCGATCATCTTGCTGGCGCGAACCTGATCGGGCTGAATAATGCCGCTGGAACTGATCATGGCGACGGTAGCGTCTTGGGGGGCGGCCTGCGCATAGGCAAGCGGCGCCGCGGCGAGGAACAATGCTGCCATGGCAGCGGTCATGTTGCGCTTATACACGTTTAATCCTCCAATAGTGAGATGCGTTCATCCGAAGAACGCATGTGATGAGCAACGTACCAACCCTTGCTTGGTTCCGATTTTCAACTTAGATCACGTGAAACAAGTATAGAAGGATCAAGACGGGGATCGGAATCCCCAGCATCCACAGCAGAATACCTCTGCCCATGTCACGAACTCCTGAATATTCTGATTCTATTTTTTGCCGGCAATCTCGCGGACCGCGTCCTTGACGTGACCGATCGCGGTTTGAACCCGCCCTTCATCCTTTTCTCTTTTGCCTTCGGCCGCGGTCTTGGCGTCGCCTAGCGCCTTGCCCACCTTCTCCTTGACGGTTCCGGTGACCTTCTTCACGCCCCCGGCAATACGATCCTTGTCCATAGCGGGTTTCCTCTGATGACAATTCGCATTGCCAACAGGTCGATCGGCCGGTCCGTTCCGACAATAAATTCTATGGTACCGCCCCAGCTCGATCCGGAGCCTTTCCGCCGTCGTGCCGTTTACTCCGCGATGGCATGGGGTCATCAAAGGCAAGCTGTAGGAACGATTATGGACGAAAATCGGATTAGCGATCAGGTGAGCGGCGCTGCGAACGATGTGAAAAACGGCATCACCGGGGCAGCGGGTACGCTCAGCGACTTGGCCGGACAGGCGCGGTCGGCTGCCGCCGAGGCGGTCAATACAATCCAGGGGGCCGCGATTGAGACTGGCAAACACGTCCGTGACGCCGCGGCGGAGACTTACCGGCAGGGCGCGCGGGCCGGCGAGTATGTGAGCCGGAACACTGCCGAACAACCGATGCTCGCATTGCTGATTGCCGGTGCGATCGGGTACGGTATCGCCTATATAATTCACCGCGCCTGAGGAGCCAACCCGAAGGCGCCCGTAGCGTAGGGGACTCGATGGCGGAGCGTCCGCCGCCGACCATCGACGAAGCCCCTGCAAGCACCGGCGGACCCAGCCTGTCGGGGACGCTGACTGTCCTGGTGTCGGGCGTGGTCGTCGCGGTGCTTTACTTTGCCCGGGAGATCCTCGTCCCGTTCGCCTTGGCGGTACTGCTGAGCTTTTTGCTGGCGCCAGCGGTCCGCCGGCTACGGGGGATCGGGGCCGGCCGGGTCGCTGCGGTCGCCATCACCGCGCTCGTCGCCTTTGTCGCGATCTTTGGCTTGACCGCCATCCTTACCCAGGAAGTGTCCTCGCTGGGGCCAAAGCTCCCAGATTATCGGTACAATATCGCCGCGAAGATACGCACCTTGCCGAGCGTCGCCGGTGGTGGCGCGATGGAGCGTTTTTCGACGATGCTTCATCAGCTGCGCGCCGAGCTGACCCGCTCGGAAAAACAGCTCTCGCCGTCGGCAGGTCTTTCGCCGAACGTCGGTGCGGGCGGCGCGGAAGCAGCCAAGCCCCTGCCGGTCGAGATTCAGCAACCCGAGCCGACGCCGCTAGAGATCGCCCAGAGCGTGGTCGGGCCATTGCTCGAACCACTGGCGACGGCCGGGCTGGTCGTCGTTTTGGTCATCTTAATTCTGCTGAAGCGCGAGGACCTGCGCGATCGGCTGCTCCGCCTCGCCGGGGTGGGCGACCTGCACCGGACAACCGAAGCAATGGACGATGCGGCGCAGCGTGTCAGCCGGTATTTGCTGATGCAGCTCGCGGTCAACGCAGCGGCCGGTCTGCTGATTGGTTGCGGCCTGACGGTTATCGGGATTCCAAACCCGGCGCTGTGGGGCATTCTTGTTGTGCTGCTGCGCTTTATCCCGTTCCTCGGCATTGTCATCGCCGCCTGCTTCCCGCTGGCGCTGGCGATCGCCGTCGATCCGGGCTGGTGGCTGGTGGCATGGACCGCTGTTCTCTTCGTTGGGGTCGAGCTGATTATCGCCAATCTGGTCGAACCCCATCTCTATGGCGGCAGCACCGGCCTGTCCTCGACCGCCGTGATCGTCGCGGCGGTGTTTTGGACCTGGCTGTGGGGCCCGGTTGGATTGCTGCTGTCGACGCCGCTGACGGCCTGCGTGGTCGTGCTCGGCCGGCACGTGCCGCAACTGCGCTTCCTCGACGTCCTGCTGGGCAACGAGCCGGCGCTCACGCCCGAGGAAACCTTCTATCAGCGCATGCTCGCCAACGACCCTGAAGAGGCGACCGAGCAGGCCGAAGAATTCGCCAAGGAGGCATCGCTCGCCGAGTTTTTCGACACAGTGGCGATCCCGGTGCTGATGCGAGCGCAGGCCGACAGCGACCGTGGCGCGTTGTCGGCCGAGCGGCGGGCGAGGCTGAAGGAGGGGTTTTCGAGGATGCTCGACAATTTGCTCGAGGACTCTCTTCCGGAAGCGGACCCCGCTGAGGAACAGGAGGGGATCGGGCCGGAGGGCGGCCCGGTCGTTTGCATCGCGGGCCGCAACGAGTTGGACGAGACGGCAGCCCTATTGCTCGCCCATCTGCTGCATCTGCGAGGCTGTGCCACCCAGGTGTTTTCGGCCGACGCGCTTACTGACGGCAAGGCTTTAATTGTCCTAAAGGACGCGGCTGTCGTCTGCCTGTCGCTGCTCAGCACCAGCGCTCCGGCCCGTGCCCGTCATCTAGTGCGGCGGGTGCGACGCCGGGCACCGCTGGCGCGGCTCATCCTTGGGTTTTGGGCCCTTCAGCCGGAACAGCTGTCGATCGCCGACGCCGCAGCCGACTCCGTGTCGACCTCGCTCAGCGATGCAGTCGCCGACATCGACGCCAGCGCCGTCGCGTTAGCATCGCCTCAATCGGCTCTCGATTTCGGCCGCTTGCTGAGGTCGAACCGGCGATACGCCGGAGCCGAGAGCGCCGGGCGCTCATAATATCCCGACCACGGCGCCGCTCATGCAGGTGGCGAGCGTGCCGGACAGGATCGAGCGCAGGCCGAGCGCGACGATCTCGGCCCGCCGCTCCGGCACCATCGCCCCCATGCCGCCGATCAGGATGCCGAGGCTGCCGAAATTGGCGAAGCCGCACAGCGCGTAGGTCATGATCAGGCGCGAGCGCGCGCTCAGCGCATCGGGCGGCAGATGAGCGAGGTCGACATAGGCGATGAACTCGTTGAGCACGGTCTTGGTGCCCATCAACGCCGCCGCGGTCGCGATCTCCGGGCCGGGAATGCCGATCAGCCACATGATCGGGCGGAAGGCATAGGCGAACAGGCGCTGCAAGGTCATCGGCGCGCCGGCGAGGTCCGGCAACAGCCCGAGCGCGGCGTTGACGAGGCTGACCAGCGCGATCGTCACGACCAGCATCGCGGTGATGTTGAGCAGGAACACGATGCCGTCGCGCGTCCCCTTGGCGATCGCGTCCATCGCGCTGACCGGCGGATCGTCGATGACAAGCTGCGCCGCAGCCGACGGGTCGGGGCGGAACGGCACCATCAGCGCCGCGACCGCGAGTGCGGCCGGGGTGCTGATCACCGCGGCGATCAGGATATTGCCGAGCGCGTTGGGGATGACCGAGCCGACCAGCGCGGCGTAGAGCACCATCACCGTGCCGGCGATCCCGGCCATGCCGCAGCTCATCAGCGCAAACAACTCGCCGCGCGCGAGCCGCATCAGATAGGGGCGGATCAGCAGCGGCGCCTCGATATGGCCGACAAAGATGTGCACCGCGGCGCCGAGGCCGAGCGGGCCGCCGACCCCGACCGCGCGCCGCAGCACCCAGGCAAAGGCCTGCACGACGCGCTGCAGGACGCCCCAGTAGAACAGCAAGGTGGCGAGCGCGCTGATGACCAGCACCAGCGGCAGCGCGCGGAAGGCGAAGATAAAGCTGGCGCCGGGCCGGGTCTCGGCAAACGGCAATTGGCCGCCGCCCAGATAGCCGAAGACAAAGCCGGTGCCGGCCTCGGTCGCGCTCTGCAACCCCTCGACGGCGCGGTTCAGCAACAGAAACGCCGCCCGGGCCGGCGGGAATCTCAGAAACACCAGAGCGAGGGTGAATTGCAGCAGCACGCCGACGACGACGACGCGCCACGGCACGCGCGCGCGGTCCTCGCTCAGCCCCCAGGCGAGCAGCAGGATAACGGCAATGCCGAGAAGCCCGCGCATCCCCCGATTAGACAACACAATCGGGTGGTTTGAGCACCCTCGAACTAGGGCGCCGCACGGTCACCGGGAACGGCCGGCTCGGACCGCTGGAAAACTGTCTGAGCCAAATGTTTTTGCAACAATTCGAAGGTTCCGCCCCTATAGCAATTCCGATTGGAGTTGGGGGTCGACGGATGCTGGCTAGAACGTCATGATCCGTCCGAGAGGCGCTGATCGTCAGCCGGCCTGATCTTTCGGATAAAATCTCGCGGCCACAACCTGATGCATATCGGGTTGGTGGATGCCTGCGACCCGTCTTTGTTCTGAGCGCTCGATCATCTCCTTTGCCCTAGCTAATTGTTCTTCTGAGAACGGAGCCTCCATTATCGGTCGCATTTCTTTATCGAGGCTGGAATAAACGCCGTCGAAACTGAAATCATTAAAATAACCTTTACGCAGAACGTATCCCATAAAGCGATGACTGTGCTCGAGAAGCTCAGCGCCGCTATTTATACGGCTAAATAGCCATAAGACGATATCAACTAGTTGGATGCCAGGACTTTCAAATCTGGTTGCCACCACGAACTTACTGCCGTTTACTTTTTGCAAGCTGTATGTCCCCATGCTCGGCCATGCGATTGGCATCGGGTCCGCGTTCGCATACAGTTCGTGCACAAAGGCCAGAGACCTCTCGAATTGGGTCTGCCGGTCATGCTTAATGATTTTCACCGACTTGCCCCAAGCCTGCGATTGTCGCTCGATACCTTTGATTAGGTTGGTAAACGCTACCGTATTCGGCATGTGGCCATATCGCGCTAGTTTCGTTGCCGAGTGTACGGTGATGCGATCGTAGTTTTCGATGGCCCAAGTGAATGCCTCGCGCGCAATCTCCCTCGACCGTTGGTCAGGTAGATTATCGACCCGCGCCAACATCGCCTTGCACGCCTCCACGAAAAGCTCGGAAGCGGTCGTTGAGTTCTTGTGCATCAATCCGTTCCAAAACAACTTCGCTATGTCTTCATTCAGAACAAAACGCGCAAGTTTGAACAGCAGTATCAGTTTCAAATGCCTCAAGTTATAAACATGCCAGGGCACTGCCTTGTTTTCGTAAGAATCAAATATAGTGTCGACTATCTTTGCCGTAGCAAGGTAAAGCTTTTCTACACGAGAGATGAAAAATCGTGCGTCGCGTTTTTTGGTTATAATTAATAATTTCGGTGCAATTTGCTCAATCTGCTCGAATCCAACCTCATTGGCGTGAAAGTCGATCTCGTCGTTACCAGCCTGCGCGCTGAATAAGTTACGTTCAAGCACATCGAAATTAACCTTGGTCATCAAGCCGGCCGTGATGAACCACGGCTGCTCCGGATCGAACAAATTGCCGCCCGTATTTCCCGTCTCGTCCACGTAGGCGAACATCGTCGTTTATCGTCCTGCGATCCGGCGGCACTTAGAGGCGCGCCTGGCAAATCACGAACGTTTGGAGTTGCTTATCTGGGGAGCCTGCCAGCGGAATCCATCTTCGATGCATGGGGTGGCGCGATTGTGCGATGAATCTCCAGCCTGGAAGGCTAGGATCATCGGGAAACAGCCGGGAGAAGGATGATGGGCAAGAGGATTGCCATCGTCGGCATTGGCGCCGCGGGCGGCAATACCGGCGTTTCGACCGCAAGGCTTGGTTGCTCAAGGGTTCCCAGTGCGGCGGCGTGAGCTCCTCGCGCTGCTCGGATGGGCCGTGCACGCTTGGCCGCCAATCGGGGTTCGCGAAATCTCCTCCAAAACCGCGCTCCTGGCAGTGTTAACGGCGCGGCCGCCAGATTCAATGCGGCGTTATATCCGTGCTTTTGATGAAGGGATGCTTCAGGCCGGCTATGTGAGGGGCCGAGACTACGAGATTACGTTGCGGTCTACCGAGAGCGACGCGACCCGCGCACCGGCGCTTTTGGCTGAATTGATCGGGCTCAAACCGGGGGCAATCTTGACCTCCGATACACCGCTCACTTTGGCGGCCAAGCAAGTCACCAATGAAATTCCGATAATCGGCGTGGGCATTTTTAATCCGGTTGGTTTCGGATTGGTGCAGAGCATCGCGCACCCCGGCGGCAATGTGACCGGATTGCTGTCGAGCGTGGACCGCCTCGTGGCGAAGCAGCTCGAACTCCTGCTTCAAACGGTTCCGGGCAGAGCGCGAATCGGAATCCTGGCCAACGTGAACAACCCCGCCAACATGGCTGGGGTGCGGTTTGTTCAAAACGACGCAGCCCTCCGGTCGCTGAGGTTTGTTCCCGCCGAGATAGGTCAGCTCTCGGAAATCGAACCCGCGTTTCGAAGGTTTGTCGATAACCATGTCGAGGCGATATTGGTGATGCAAGATGCGCTGTTTAACGCAAACGCGCGACAGGTTGCGGCGCTGGCGCTCGCGGCGCGGCTTCCGACGGTGACCGGATTCCGAGAATCCGCCGAGGCCGGCGGGCTGATGAGCTATGGGCTCGATCTGATTTATCTATGGCGACGCGCCGCGGCGTTGGCGGCGAAAATCATTAACGGGGCCAACCCGGCCGATTTGCCGGTCGAATTGCAGCCCAGATTGGCACTGGTCATCAATCTCAAGACGGCAAAGGCGCTCGGCATTACCGTTCCGCCCTCCATTTTAGCGTTCGCAAACGACGTGATCGAATGACGAAATCCGTGGCCGTTGGTTGTCCGGAGCCCTACGGGCCGCCGATTGGAGGAAAAACCGATGAGAGTTGGCCTGTTTTACCAGATCCAAGTTCCCAAACCCTGGACCCCGTCCAGTGAATCGCAACGCATCCACGAAGCCTTGGAGCAAATTCCCTATGCCGAAGAGCAGGGTTTTGCCAGCGTGTGGTTCTCGGAACATCACTTCCGCCCAGTGTGGTCGCACAACAGCGCGCCCGACCTAACCCTTGCGGCGGTCAGCCAGCGCACCAGCCGTATCCGCCTCGGGGTCGGCGTGGTTCTGGCCCCGATTCATCACCCGCTGCACGTGGCGGCGCGCATGGCCACGCTCGATATTTTGAGCCATGGGCGGGTCGATGTGGGCCTGGGCCGGACCGGCTATCCCTACCAGCTCACTCCGTATGGGTCGGATTTGCGGGACACGCGCGGCATGTGGCAGGAATTCGCCGATGTATTGCCGCGCATCTGGACCCAAGAAGAGATCTCGTACGACGGCGAGTACTACCAGATCCCGCGGCGGGAGGTCCTGCCCAAGCCGGTGCAACGCCCGCACCCGCCGCTGTGGTCGGCGTGCGGCAGTGACGAGACGGCGCGGCTGACTGGCAGCCTGGGGATGGGCGGGCTGTTCGGCAGCGAAGGCGGCCCGGAGCGCGTCGGGCAGCTGATGGCGCTTTATCAGGACGCGCTGCGCACATCCTCCGGCAACGGGGCCGGGCCCACCGCGCGGACCGCGCTGATGACGGCAGGCTACTGCCATGAGGATCCGCAGGTCGTAGCCGAGCGCGGTACCGAACTTGTCGGTTGGTACCTCGAGCAGCAACGCGAGCGCGCCCGCCTGGTGTGGCGCGACTACGATCCGTCCACCGTGCCGCCGGATTACCAGGGCTACTACGCTCGTGACCAGCGCCTCGCCGGTGGACCATATCCAGGGGAACCCACGCCCCAGCAGGTGCGTGAGCAAGGCACGAAATTCTGCGTCGGCACGCCGGCGGACTGCATCCGCTTTCTCGAAATGTACGAGGCGCTCGGCATCGAGGAAGTGTTTTTGCTGTGCGCCATCGGGCCGGCGCAGCACCAGGAGGTGCTCAACACCATCCGCCTCTTCGGCGAGCAGATAATCCCGCATTTCCAGGCCAGGGAGCCGCGCCCGGCCCTGGGGCGGGCATCAGCATAATCTACGCGCGAAAGACCTTCTGGCGAAGCTCGGCGCCCTG
Organism: uncultured Alphaproteobacteria bacterium; assembly: GCA_963774345.1. GTDB lineage: Bacteria > Pseudomonadota > Alphaproteobacteria > ATCC43930 > CGMCC-115725 > AP-15. The sequence continues at coordinate 81,409 of CAVZFB010000049.1, read as the reverse complement.
CCGTAAGCGCGGGCTTACACTGTCGGCCTGATGTTCTGGTTCATGCGGAACAGGTTGGTCGGGTCGTATTTGTTCTTGAGGGCGACCAGCCGATCGTAGTTGCCGCTGTAGGCAGCCCTGATCCGCGTGGCCTCCTCGGCATCGAGGTGGTTGACATACACTTCACCGGTCGCGAAGGGCTCGACTGCCGTCCAATACTCCCGGGTCCACTGGATATGACCGGCGGTCTCGGCGGGATCATTCCATTGCGAGATCACGTCGTAATCCCACTGGTCGTGGCGCAGCCCGAAGGCGGTCTCGTTCCGATCGACCCGGGTCGCCGCGCCGTGCATGTGGAAATACAGCACCATCGACATCGGCGAGCGCATCTTCGCCGCGCGCGCGATCATGATGTCCAAGAGCTCGTCGCCGAGTTCGTTCAAGAAGCTCGATTTCCAGTACCGCTGTACCCCACCATAGGGCACCGCCGCGTCGAATAATGTGTTCAGCTCGACATAGGAGGTCGGGGCGATCGTATCCGTCACGGGCGTCCCGAATTTCCGCAGCGGGGCGACCAGCCGCTCCCCGGTCGCCAGATCCCCGATATAGGCAGCGATAATGACAACCACCGGCTCGCCGTCGGGCGAGGTCATCAGCGCGGCGGCGGCGAGCATCTCGTCGGGGCAGCCGCGGGCGAAATCGCGGTAGAAGCGCAGCACCTTTTTGGCCTCGGCCATCGGGTGGATGACCATTCCGGCAAGGACCGGCCCGACCGGGTGAAGCTGGTACTCGAACGAGGTGACGACGCCAAAATTGCCGCCGCCGCCGCGCAGGCCCCAGAACAGATCCGGATGCTGGTCGGCGCTGGCCGTCAGTAACTTCCCGTCGGCGGTGACGATGTCGGCCGACAGCAGGTTGTCGCAGCTGAGCCCGTGCTTGCCCATCAGCCAGCCAAGGCCGCCGCCCAAGGTCAGCCCAGCAATGCCGGTGGTCGAGACCACCCCGCCGGTGCTGGCCAGTCCAAAGGCCTGGGTCTCGCGGTTGTACTCGCTCCAGGTGAGCCCAGCCTCGGCGCGCGCCGTGCGTCCGACCGGATCGACGCGCACACTCTTCATCGGCGACAAATCGATCATCAGCCCGCCCTCGCAGACGGCGTTGCCGGTGATGTTGTGACCGCCGCCTTTGACCGAGACCAGCAGACCGTGGTCGCGGGCAAAACGCACCGAAGCGATGACATCGGCGGGTCCGGCGCAGCGCGCGATCAACGCCGGCCGCCGGTCGATCATGCCGTTCCAGACTTTGCGCGCGTCGTCATAGCCGCTGTCGCCCGACTGTACCAGCCGCCCGCGCAGGCTGTCGGCAAATTTCTGCACCGCCGCTTCTTCCAGAATGGCGTCCCCGCCGTCGGTGGTGATGACGCGCAGGTCTGTCATGGTCTTGTTCTCCCTGTCGGTAAATTTGTCGCGCCGGCTGACGGCGGCGAAGCCGGGCGTTCGAGACTACATCAACCAGCCGCGTGTTTTAAGCGAGAGTAGGGGCACGCCGGCTACGACACTGCCGCCGGGTCCAATATCTCAATCGGATAACGGCTGAAATCCGCCGCGTTGAAGGTGAGGATGCGGCCAACCCCGTGTACTGTCATCGCCGCGACGAGACGAGCGTCATAGACTTGGCTGCCGATCACCCCGTGGGTCATCACGAGGCGTTTCCATACCGCATAGATTGCCGGCTCGTCGGGCAGTAGCGCGAACACCCGCTCGATCCGCTCGATTTCGACCGCCGCCGTCGCCGATGGCAGACCGAGGCCGTTCCGCGCTACCGGCCGTGTGGCCACCGCCGAGAATTCGGCAATGTTTTGTGGCGTTACATGAACCGGCTCGGCGCTCTCGACCAGTCTGGCGGTGGCGTCCACCGCGCGGCGATGATGGTCGTGCAGCGGCTCGATCCGCCGCAGCAGCACATTGGTATCGACAAGAACACTCACAGCCCGCGCGGCGGGTCGTACAGCGCGTCCCGGCTATCGTCGACCACGGCGTCAATCGCGGACAGGTATGACGTATCGCGCCACAATGCCCCCCGCTCAGCCGGGGTCAGCGGCCGGTTCTTACCTTCATGGTCGCCGAGCCAAGCGCAGGCGAGCTCGACGAGTCTGGGGATCGGCGCCTTCTGTTGTTTCTTGCCTCGGGTATGGCCGAGTTCGTAATCGGCCAGCCGCGAGACGCTGATCTCGAGCCGACGCGCGAGTTCGGTGCGGTCCCAGCCCATCCGGGCGCGAAAGGCGATCATCTCTTGCGGAGTCATGCCACAAAATATCAGACGTTCGGCACTCGTGTGCAAGCGATCATCGCGTATTTTGCCTCTGTAGAGTATGCAACTATCGCAAACAGCGACAGATGGCAGCAGCTCAGCGTGCGGCCGGGGCCAGCGGGTCGAAAGGCCATGGGTCGGCGGTTGCTTCCGCCTCGCTGAAGCCCATCGCCGCGAGAAACGCCGCGCGCACCTCAGCAGGTTGCCCGGTCTGGAAGATGTAGCCCTGCAGGTTGCGGCGGCAGAACGGATCGCGCAGGAAGTCGGCGCGCGCGAAGCCGTCGATGAAATTCTCGCGTTCAGCGACCGGCAATCGGATCGCGCGATTGGCGTCCGAGTCCCGGACTACCGCCTTCGGGTCCCGCCCCTCTTTAACGGCCTCGATATCGTTCAGGAAGCGGCGCCGGATCATCACGATGCCGCGGTCGGAGGGCGCCAGATATTCCTGTGACCGGTCAGCGATCTTGCCCTGCCCGACCCAGGTCACGAAATCCTGGTTCATCACATGGCTGGTGACCCAGCGCCCGGTTTCCGGATCGGCGATCGGCCCCTGCCAGGTCGGGATGCTGTTCTGCATATAGGGCTCGCATTCCCGGGGCACGCGACTGAAATGATACATGACGCTGAGCGTGTTCTCGTCATCTATCGGCACGCGGAACTCGACATGGTTGCCGGTGAACAACCCGCTCGGCCACAGGCAGACGCGGCCCACCGTCCACAGCCGGTCATGCTCGGTGGTGTCGGTGCGGATGCGTTTGTATTGAAAGCCGTAGTCGAATTCGTTGAAATCGACCTTGACGTGCTGCGCCGTATAGGGGCCGGTCTCACCGGCGAGACGCACGCCCCAGTTCGAATGGGTCCATTCGAAATGCACCGGGTCGATCGAGTTTTCCTGGCATTGGAACCAGTTGCACGGGATCTCGGCTTTGACGATCTGGCGGAAGCCGTTCTTCCACGAAAAGAATTCCCAATCGGGTACGAGCGGGTGCGGCTTGGGGCCGAGATAGGCCCATAAGAGCCCGCCCAATTCTTCGACCGGATAAGCCTTGATACGGATCTCGTCGCGCAGCCGCGCGTCGGGGTGTGCGATGTCCTCGTAGGGCTGCGCCAGGCAGCTGCCGTCGGCGTCGTAGAGCCAGCCGTGATAATTGCAGCGCAGCCCGCACTCCTCGACATAGCCATAGCTGAGATCGGCGCGACGGTGCCGGCAATGGCGGTCGAGGAGGCCGTATTTGCCGCCGAGATCCTTGTAGAGGACGAGATCCTCACCCATCAACCGCACCGGCAATGTGCCGGGCCGCTCGAGCTCGCTGGCGCCGGCGATCGGCCACCAATAGCGGCGCAGCAGATTACCCATCGGCGTACCAGCGCCGGTCTTGGTCAGAATATCCCAGCGGCTGCCCGGCTCGGGGCTGTTATCCTGCGGCATCGCCCCCTCCTCAGACCGCCTTCGCGGACTGCTGCTCGATCGTCCGCGACAGGCGGCCGTAGACGCGGCGCGCATTGCCTTCGAAGATTTTCGCCTTTTCCGCGGCCGATAATGGAAGCTGGTCGATATAGCGCTTGGTGTCGTCGTAGTGGTGACCGGTTTCTGGATCGATGCCGCGCACCGCGCCGATCATCTCGGAGGCGAACAGGATGTTGTCGACCGGGATGACCCTTGCCAGCAATTCCTGACCGGGCAGGTGATAGACGCAGGTGTCGAAGAAGACGTTCTTTAACATGAGATCGGAAAGCAGCCCGAGCTTGGCGTCCTGCGCCAGTCCACGGTAGCGCCCCCAGTGATACGGAACGGCGCCGCCGCCATGCGGGATGATGATTTTGATGGTGGGGAAATCCTTGAACACGGACGATGTCATCAGCTGGTTGAAGCCGGCGGTGTCGCCATTGAGGTAGTGCGCGCCGGTCGTGTGATGGGTCGGGTTGCACGACGCGCTAACATGGATCATCGCCGGGACGTCGTACTCGACCAACTTCTCGTAGACTGGATACCAGTAGCGGTCGCCGAGCGGCGGGTCCTGCCAGTGCCCGCCCGACGGATCGGGGTTCAAATTGACCCCGACAAACCCGTATTCATTGACGCAGCGGTCGATCTCGGCGAGGCAGTTCTTCGGCGAGACGCGGGCACTCTGCGGCAGCATCCCCACACCGATGAAGTTCCTCGGGAACAGCGAGCAGACGCGGTGGATCAGCTCGTTGCAGGCGCTGGCCCAGGCTTCGCTGGTCCTGGCATCGCCGAGGTGGTGGCCCATGCCGGCGGCGCGTGGCGAGAAGATCGTCAAATCGGTGCCGCGCTCGCGCTGCACCTTGAGCTGGCCACCCTCGATCGACTGGCGGATCTCGTCGTCGGCGATCGTCGGGCGCGGCGGCGCTGGTTTACCGGCGGTGTGCGCCGCGATCTGCTCGGTGCGCCAGCCCTCGTGCTGACGCGGGGAGGTCGTGTAGTGGCCGTGACAGTCGATGATCATCGGTGTGGCCTCGTCCTGTCGTCTCGGATCGGGCCACCGCGCGTCGCGTCGCGGCGGCTGACTCTCCGTCAGATACCGGATTGTCACAGGGAGAACACCCGATGTCGAGGGGCAGCGGACCGCGATCGAGGCAGTCCGTTCGCGCCCGTAGCGCCTCGGTATTCGCGGCCGTGGTGCCAGGGTCCGGGCGCGCCTTTAATTCTGAATTATCGGGGCGCGTGTCCCAAAGTGGCAGCAACCGGATGGCGCGGCGCCTGCACCTCGCCGGCAAATTCGGTCGACGCCACAGGATCTCACCCGCGGCGAACGTCAAGAGCGGTCAGCGAGTTAGGCGCTCTTGTCCGGCCCCAGCGGGCCTGGCTGCTGCCACGGCCGGCCCACGCGTAACCGAACGGGTTTGTCAATCTCCTGCTATGCCGATTCCGCCGCAGACCTGTTTTGCGAACGTCTACCCCTGATCAAAACGCCACCCACAGACGCTAATCCGGCCAACAACAAGAGGATAGAGGCCGGTTCCGGGACCGGAGTGTTAATCGTCAACTGCGAGAAATCAATAATGAAACCGTCATTGGGTGACGCTTCTATGTCGACGGAGTCTGTCCCGGTCAGCAGATTCAGCGGAACATTGAACGAGTAAGTCAGCACCTCCTGGAAGGCGTTCGATGTGGTGTTATCCGGGATGGTGCCAATGTTTGTGCCATCGAAGAGTACCGGATAGTCGCCGAAGCCATCAGCGATGCCGGCAATCCGGATACTGAGGTTGGCGCTGGTCGCCCCGGCCGGCGAGTAGGTCGGTTGGGTCCACGACACGTTGCCGGGGGTAGCCCAGATGTCCGTAGCAGGTGCATTCGCTAGATCGTAGGCATCTCGGTAATCTGTGAAAAATACGCCACCAAGCCCAGTCTCCCAAAGGGACCCGTCGGGGCAAGATGTCACCCCGGGCAGTCCGAAGCAGTTGATCGTACCGTACCGGCTGATCACGTTCGCGCTTGCGGCTGATGCCGCCAGCATCGCGATGGCGGCTCCGAGTCCAAGACCGGCAAGTTGGTGGCGGAAGTTCATGCTGCATACCTCGGGATTAACCATGTTTCGCGAGGCAAAAAACGTGCCACATTAGTCTCGCCTGATTTACCAATCAGTTGGGGTTCGCATGGGGGGCGAAGTGTAAGATTTCCCGAAATTTTCTGGCCGGCGTCGTAAGGTGATTTTCTTGGACCAGTAAGGAAACCATATCCAGAAGTGCTCCGACCCACGAATTCTTGCAGAATTTGTTGAATACTGTAAATTTTTCCGTCAAGTGGAGCCGAGGAGCCCAATCAGGTAAACTAGCCGCGCATCTCAGATTGGAGGCCTTATAGCCAACGGCAATTTCTTACGTGGCGAGCGGGTCGGCGGTCGGGATCGAGATCGCGCCGCCGCGGTCGCCGCGCACGAGGATCGGCGTCGTCGCCTTGCGGCTAAGGGCTTCGACGTGCGGGATGTCTGCGTCCTCCACCGCCGGCATGCGCGGCTTGCGCGCCAGCGCCGCCTCGATACTGGGCGCGAGTTCCCGTTATTCTGTGCTTGGCGCTCCCGCTCCTTGAACTTGGGCATTACTTGCGAGGCGAAGGCTTCCAGCGATTTGCAGATGTGCTCATGGCGGTTGGCGCCGCTCTGCTGGACGAACATGACCTGGTCGATCCCGGCCGTCTCGCAGCGCGATAGATGTTCGTGCAACTGGTCGGGGTGCCGATGCCGCCGCGACGGATCAGAGTCCCGCCGACCCCGCAGTGCTGACCCGCATGACACCGCTGCCCCCGCTTTTCGCCAGATTGATGAATGAGAGGTTCATATTGCGATCCGCTCGGACGTTTATCGGGAAGCGGGCCGACGGAGCGACCCGGACTTCGGGCGCGAGTTTGAGTTCCGCAACGATTAACCGATCACCGCCAGCAGGGCCTGTGAATCGGCAACGGCGCCGAAGACGCCGCCTTGCATCTTGATCATTTTGATTGCGGCCTCGTGGTTGGAGCGGTCGGTGGCGCCGCAGCAATCTTCGAGCAGCAAGCACTCGAAGCCGCGGTCGTTAGCCTCGCGCAACGTCGTGTGCACACAGACATCGGTGGTGATCCCGGTCAGCACCAGATTGGCGCCGCCGCGCAGACGCAGTAACAACTCGAAGTCGGTGGCAAAAAAGCTTCCTTTGCCCGGCTTGTCGATAATTGATTCGCCGTCAACGGGAGCGAGTTCGGGGATGATTTCCCAGCCCGGCTCGCCGCGCACCAAAATGCGGCCGCACGGGCCGGGATCGCCGATGCCGGCGCCGATCCGGCGCGAGCGCCAGCGCTTGTTAGCCGGCAGATCGGCGAGGTCGGGCCGGTGGCCTTCGCGGGTGTAAAAGATGTGGTAGCCGTGGTGGCGCATCGCCGCCAGCACCGCCTTGATCGGCCCGATCGGCGCGCGGGTCAGTGACAGATCGTAACCCATGCGATCGACATAGCCGCCGATGCCGCAGAAATCGGTTTGCATGTCGATGATGACGAGGGCGGTGTTGGCCGGCCGTAAATCGCCGTCATAAGGCCACGGATAAGGATCGGCGGCGACATAACGCGGGTTCATTGCGGTACCTCTGTTGCCGAAAGCGGCGGCTGCGGGCAAGTTTTACCCACAGGTCACGCGTTCAAACAGCATGCCAGACAGGACCGAGCGATGCCCGTCTCTTCTGCTATTTCTACTGCGGCCGGGCTCGAAATCGGCACGCTGCGCCGCGCCTTTGTAGAGGGCAATGTCACGGCGAGCAGACTTCTCGGCCAGGTACTGGAGCGGATCGCACGATGGGACGATCCGGCGTTGTGGATCGTGCGCGTCGACGAGTTGGCGGTCAGAGAGCGGGCAGAAGCGCTCGACGCCTACGCCAGAGCCGAGCCGGACTTGGTTACGCGGCTGCCGCTGTTCGGCATTCCGTTTGCCGTGAAGGACAATATCGATGTCGCCGGCATGCCAACCACGGCCGCCTGCCCTGCTTTTGCCTACACGCCAGCCCGATCTGCCGCGGTCGTTGAGCGGCTGGTGGCCGCCGGAGCGATCCTGGTAGGAAAGACGAATCTCGACCAGTTCGCAACCGGGCTTGTCGGCACGCGCTCGCCCTTTGGCGTACCGCGCAATCCGTTCGACGTCCGCTATATTCCGGGCGGATCAAGTTCGGGGTCGGCGGTCGCGGTGGCGGCGGGCCTCGTCAGTTTTGCGCTCGGCACCGACACGGCGGGATCGGGCCGCGTCCCCGCCGCGTTTAACAACCTTGTTGGGCTCAAGCCCACTCGCGGGCTGTTGAGCACGCACGGCGTCGTTCCCGCGTGCCGCTCGCTCGACTGCGTATCGGTGTTTGCACTGACCGCGGCGGACGCAGCCACCATTCTCGATGTCGTGGCCGGTTTCGACTCCGAGGATCCGCTGAGCCGGTCGCCGCCGGCCGAAGCGCGGGAAACTTTCGGGCCGTGCTTTCGCTTCGGCGTCCCAGCCGCGGGCGATCTCGAATTTTTCGGCGATCATCAGGCCGAGGCGCTATTCGGGGCAGCGATTAGGACGGTCGAAAAAGCTGGCGGCAGCGCGGCCGAGATCCGCTTTGCACCGTTCCGCGACGCCGGAGGGCTGCTTTACGACGGCCCGTGGGTGGCCGAGCGACTGCATGCGACCGAACAGCTCTTAACCGAAAATCCTGAGGCGTTGTTGCCGGTCACGCGCGCGATCATCGAACGCGGCCGGTCCTACAGCGCGCTCGACGCCTTTCGCGCGCAGTACCAATTGGCGGCATTGCGCCGCGAAGCGGAGCACGAACTGGCGACCGTCGATTGCCTGCTGCTGCCGACCACCGGCACGATCTACGAGGTTGCCGCGGTTGCCGCCGACCCGGTGTCACTCAACAGCAATCTCGGCCTCTACACGAATTTCGCGAATCTGCTCGACCTGTCAGCCGTGGCGCTGCCCGCGGGATTCCGCAGCAACGGGCTGCCCTTCGGGATTTCGCTGCTGGCGCCAGCGTTTGCCGAATGCCCGCTGCTCGACCTCGCAACCCGTTTCAGTCACGCGGCGGCGGCGCGGCGGGGGTAAAGGCGGCCGAGCTCGGCGCCCAGGTAGCCGGCAAGGATATCCATGGCCGAACGGCCGGCGCGGGCTTCGGCGTCCGGGTTGTAGTTGGTGTTAGTATTCACGTCGTAGGTATAGACCGCGCCAGCGGCGTCGGTGATGAACTCGATGCCGGCGACGCCGATGTCGTTGCGGGCTAGAAACTCCTCGAAACGGTGCTTCAGCGCTGTGTCGATGTCTTCGATGATCGTGAATTTGGCGCGCGGTTGTTCTCCGGCCGGGCAGAAAGCATCGCCGACGGCGCAGACATCGGCCGGGCACAGCTCGAAGCCGTCGCTGGTGTCGACCTCGACTGCGTACATGAACCGGCCGCCGACGAACTCGGCGCGGGTGATCACCGCTGCCGGCGAGGGGATGTATTGCTGCAAGAGATGGAGGCCGTCGACCGGCGGCTGGTAATCCGGGCTGTCGAGGTGGTCGCCGAGCGCGCCCGCGCTGAGGAACAGCCCCACCCCGAGCCCCTTGCCGCCACGGTTCGGCTTGCGGATGAACGGCCCGTCGCCGAAATGCTGCTGCGCTGCGTCGACGAGTAGTTCCTTACCGGCGACGAGAACAGTCCGGGGCGTGCGAATGCCGGAGGCTTCGAGGGCAGCGTATTGGCGCGCCTTGCTGATCTCGAGGTCGAGCGCGCGGCTGCCGTTGACGGTGCGGCGCCCGTGCCGTTCGAGCCAAGCCAGGACCGAGGCGGTCAATTCGGCGGCGTAGCGATGGTCTCGGGTGTGCGACGAAGCACTCATTCGATTGTAGAAGACGCCCTCCGGCGGCGGTTGCGACAGATCGAAGATGCCGCGGTCGAGGAACCATTCGCGCCATGGTAGCCGCTGTCGATCGAGCGCGCTCGCCAAGGGCTCAAGCCAGGCGGCATTTTCGTGAATTACGTGGATCTGCGTCATTGCTGCCTCATAGCACAGCGACCTTAAATCCACGATGCCTGCGGGTCAAATATCGAATATATTACGGAACTCGAACGCTAAATGGCCGGTTCACGAACCTTGTCTGCCATGCTCGAGGCCTGGCTCTTGCCGCGCTGCACGGATTTCAGGCAGTCACCATCGCAAATAGATCTGGCCGGCCGATTGTCCAGCGTCAGTCGTCCGCGATCGCATGCTCATCGGATAAGATTACTTCCGGGTGGTCCTGCCGGCTGAGCGTAAAACATACGGCGGCGACGATGAGATAGCCGATTGCGACCGGCGTCGAATTGCCGATGCCGAGCGACGTGCCGTGGATAAAGCCAAAAAATGACAATACCGCGCCGGCGGCGGCGAACAGCGCAGCCCACTCAAACTTGTGATCGATGATAAAGGCGGCGATAGCGCCGAGGATCAATCCGGCAAGCACCGCGCCGCCGCCCAACAGGGCCATCCCGTGATAGACGACGCCGACTGCCGCGAGCTTGGCCATGCCCAACTGTTCGGCGGACGTGCCGGCCGCGCCGAGAGCGCCGTCGATCAGGGTTTGGGCCCAGGCGGCGATGTTCGGCAGGATTGCGAGAATGATCGCCGGTGCGTGCCGTGGCGGTGTCGCCTGGAATGCCTGGGCGCCGATGACGAGACCGATATAGAGCAGAATGGGCAGGATCGCGACCAGCGGAATGACCGCCAGCAGCATTGCCGTCAACCCGAGGAAGCACACGACACCGATGACAACGCCGGTTGCCAACGAATATCCGATGCGGCCGCCGACGGCCTTCCATCCCGGGTGGCCGATATAGACAGCCGGCGGAAACGGGCTGCCGAGCAACGCACCAACGATCGCACCGGTACCATCGGCCAGCAAAATCTGGCGCAGACTGTAATCATCGCCGGCAGCGGCGGCGCTCTCGACGTTATTCATGCCTTCGGTAAAGTTATAGATGCCGAGGGGCACGGCGGTGACCAGCAACGGTCCGATATTGCCGACCGCCTTAGCGAAGTCGCCCGACGGGTAGGGCAGACGCAAACCAAACTGACTTAGCGAAGAGATCACATCCGCCGGCTGCATCAGCTCGTCGAGGTGGACGAGCTTTGCCAACCAGGCGAGGATGGTGCCGACCACCACCGCGACCAGGCCACCCGGCAGGCCATAGGGCAAGCGAACGCCGGCCATCCAGCTGACCAGAACGATCGTCAGCGAGAGCATGAATAGCCAAGGGTCTTCCCACCCGAGGAATGCCGGGCGCATCGAAATGAAGGCGATGGAAATTCCGGCGAGTGTGCCCAGCATCGCCGCACGCGGCGTGTATTTCCGCACGGTGGGCCCAACAAACGCGCCGATCAGCACGATGGCGCCGATAACCAGGCACCACACCAGTCCCGACCGCCAGGCGAGCAGTGGGTCATGCGTCTTCAGATAAATCGGCAGCATGATCAGGAAGACGACGATGAACATATGCGGCACGCTCGGGCCATACGGCATCGCCGTCACGTCGTCTCGCCCCTCGCTTTTGGCGAGCCGCCAGGCAAGATAGGCGTAATAGAGATTGCCGAGCGGCAATGCGATCCCGAGGGCCGGCAAGATCCGGCCGTAGACGATGTCGGCCGGCAGGTTGACGACATGCAGACACAGCCCGGTCAGCACGATCACATTCAGCGCGACATTTGTGAACAGCCCGAAGAAGCCGTTCCAATCGCCGGGAACCCACCAGCGCGGCGCCTCGGTTGACGTTTTCATCGCCTCCTCCTCAAGCGCCGGAGGCGGGGAGTGCGGCAATGACCGCCTCGGATGACGCGACCCAGCCGAAGATGCCGCCTTGGGCCTTGATCATGCGCAGTCCCATTTCCTGAAACTCCGGGAAGTACGAGCCGACACAATCTTCGACGACCACGCATTCGTAACCGCGATCGTTAGCCTCGCGCACGGTAGTGTTGACGCAGACCTCGGTAGTGACCCCGCAGACGATCAGCTGGCTGATGCCGCGGTTTTTCAGCATTGCGTCGAGGTCGGTGGCGTGAAAGGCGCCCTTTCCCGGCTTGTCCACGACGGGTTCGCCCGCCAGCGGGTAGAGTTCGGGGATGATGTCGTGCCCGGGCTCGCCGCGCACTAGAATGCGGCCCATCGGCCCCGGGTCACCGATGCCAGCCGCCAGCCGGCCGCGCGCCTTCTTGGCGGGTGGCAGGTCGGCAAGGTCGGGACGATGACCTTCGCGGGTGTGGATCACCGTCAATCCGGCGGCGCGCGCGGCCTGCAAGAGGCGGCGGGTTGGTGCGATGGCCTGGCGTAGCAATGAAACATCGTTGCCAAGCACGGAGCCAAAGCCGCCCGGCTCGAGGAAGTCTCGCTGCATGTCGATAATCACCAGGCCGGCCCGCGCCGGATCGAGATCGAAGTGGTAAGGCTCTGCCTCGATGATCGCCATGATTGCGCACCCTCCCGGTATCGATGGTGCAAGGCATGTGCCAGACAGAAATCCTGAGGTGGCGCGAGAACGGGCGCCTCCGCTTTAACAGGCGACTGGTCCTGTTATCGCCTGCTAAGCGATCACAGGTCGTGCCAGAATTTGGGCAAATGCGTCAGATCAAGCCGTGCCTACTTGGCCGCACAGCGCGCAAAGGCAAGGGGATTCCCGTGTCGAACTGAGTACTAACGGCGGCCGAACAGGCGTTCGATATCGGCGAGGTCGAGGGCGACATAGGTCGGGCGGCCGTGATTGCACTGGCCGCTGTTCGGCGTCACCTCCATCTGGCGCAACAGCGCATCCATCTCCGCCGGCGACAAATGGCGCCCGGCGCGCACGCTGGTATGACAGGCCAAAGTGCCGCAGACGGCCTCGACCCGCTCCTTCAAGGACAGCGCGTCGCCCCATTCGGCGAGTTCGTCGGCAAGATCGCGCACCAGGCCGGCGACATCGAGACCGGGCAACAAGGCCGGGACCTCGCGCACGACAACCGCACCCGGCCCGAACGCTTCGATCACCAGACCGAATTCGGCGAGTTCCGGGGCCCGTGCCGCGAGTCGTGCGGAGACCCCTTCATCGAGTTCGACGATCTCGGGCAACAGCAAGGTCTGGCGCGCCACCCCGTGGCGGGCGAGATCTGCCTTGATGCGCTCGTGGACGAGGCGTTCATGCGCGGCGTGCTGGTCGACCAGCACGATCCCGGTTGCGGTCTCGGCGAGGATGTAGGTGCCGTGCAATTGCGCCCGCGCCGCGCCGAGGGGCGCCTCCCGACCGGGACCGGGCATCGGCGCCTCCGCCGCCGCATCGGACGCGAGAAAAGCATTGGCGCTCTCGGCAAGCGCAAGGGTGGGTGGGGTTGGCGGAAACGCGAAACGCGGCGGGCTCGCCGGCGCGCCGCCGGCCGGATATGTGCCCGCCGGGCGAAAGGCGCCGAGTGCGGTCGCGGCGACCGTCGTCGAGGCGCGGTGCCCGCCATCGGCGAGCGCGTGTCTGAGCGCGCCGACGATCAATCCACGCACGAGGGCGGCATCGCGAAACCGCACCTCGGCCTTGGCCGGATGGACGTTGACGTCGATCTCGTCGTCCGGCCCGTCGAGAAACAACGCCACGATCGGGTGGCGATCGCGCGCCAACACGTCCTGATAGGCGCCGCGCACCGCGCCGACCAGTAATTTGTCGCGCACCGGCCGGCCGTTGACCGTCAGGTACTGGTCGCGCGGCAATGCCCGGTTCAAAGTCGGCAGGCCGGCCAGCCCAGAAAGGCGAAAGCCGCCGCGCTCGGCCTCGATCGCCAACGAATTCTCGGCAAAGTCACGGCCGAGCAATGCCGCCAGCCGGCTCCGCCGGTCGGCGGTTGCGGGAAGCCGCAGCAGAACGCGCTGATCCTCGGCGGTAACCAAGAAAGCGATTTGCGGATAGGCCATGGCCAGCCGGCGTACCATGTCGACCGCGAGCTCGCGCTCGGTGCGCGGCGTCTTCAGGAATTTGAGCCGTGCCGGCGTCGCAAAAAACAGATCGCGGACCTCGACCCGGGTTCCCGGCGCCGCTGCCGCCGGCGCAGGCGCGGTCTTCAGGCCGGCCTCGACGGTGATCGCCCAGGCGTTTGCGGCCTCCGCGGTGCGCGACACGATGCGCATGCGGCTGACCGCACCGATCGACGGCAAGGCTTCGCCGCGAAAGCCCAAGGCCGAGATATGGAGGAGATCATCGTCCGGCAATTTCGAGGTGCAATGTCGCTCGACCGCCAAGCCCAGTTCATCGGCGGTCATGCCGGCGCCGTCATCGGCGACCGCGATCAAGCCCTGCCCGCCCTCGTGGAGCGTCACCGTGATCTGACGCGCGGCGGCGTCGATCGCATTCTCGACCAGCTCCTTGACCGCCGCCGCCGGACGTTCGACGACCTCGCCGGCGGCGATGCGATTAACCAGGACCGGGGGCAGCAGGCGGATCGTCATCAACGCAATCTAAGGGATTGTCGCATGGCATACGACCGAAGTTTGTGGCCAACAGCATTGCTCCAAGCCGCGAAATGCTCAGGCCGTTCTTGCGCGCGCGATTGCATGCGGACGATGCGCTGCCGCGGTCGCCGAGATCGCCAGCAGTGCCACGGCGGCGCCGACGATGATATCGATCAGATAATGCCCGCCGTAGCTCGGGATCGAGAACAGCATGATACCGTTGACGAGCGCAATCGGAACTAGGAGCCGGGACCGGCGATGGGCGTAGGTCTGCAACACGGCGAGCACGGTGTGGTACGACGGGAAGGAGATCAGCCCTTGTAGTTGCGACAGGTCGAACGACAAAGGCCCCCCTCCGCGCAACTCGAGCAGAACCTGGATTTCGAGCTCGCGGCCTGGCTCCCTATGTCCTATCGCCGGGAACAGCAAGAATATCGCCGTCGTGATCAACAAGCTGACGATATTGTTGAGCAATAGCTCGTAATTGCAATAATCGAGGTCACGCCAAGAGAACCAGAATATCGAGATCAGGATCTGTGGGAACAGGCTCAGATAGGCAAGCCAGAGGACGAAGCGCAGGTTGTGGTGCGGCGCGAGAAAATTGTACCAGGCGGTCCAGTCGAAGCCGAGGGCGGCGTCGATCGCGGCCAAGGTGGCGTCGTGGGTGCGCCCGCCGCAGGCTGCGGCAGTGTAGATCATCACCGTGCCGGCGTTGACAAAGATCAGCCATAGCAAGGTCCAATGGGCCGCCTGCGCCAGGCGCGTGCTTCGCCCGGAGATCTGGTAGAACAGCGCAATTCCCGCGGTGACCCCACCGGCCAGCGCGAGCCGCGACCAATCGTGGAACCGCAATCCGAGGCGATGGCACAGCAGCAGATCGATGACCGATAACAAGGTCACTGCCGTCCATATAACCAAAACCTGTCGCCGCATGCCCTGCCTCGGAGCGCATCCTTGGCCTGATCCGATTGAAAATCCTTGAATGCGGGTGCAAGGAGGGTCGGTACGCGGGATCCGCCTCAGGAGCAGACGGCCGCTATTTCCCCGAACCGGCGGGTGGCCGGCTCGACATGAAAGCCATGTGCGATTGGGTAACAGCACGGAACAAACACGGCGTGACGAACGCTGCTTTCCCGGAGATTCGCATGGGCGGACGCAAGATCGACATTTACAATCACGTCATGCCGCGCACCGTCGCCGACCATATGCGCGAATTGGCGCCCGGCAAGGGCGACATGGTCAAGCGGGTGACCAGCATACCGATGCTCCACGACATCGAGGCCCGCATCCGGATGATGGAAGAATGGCCGGGCTATCAGCAGGTGCTGACCCTGTCGAACCCGCCGCTCGAGACGATCGCCGGCCCCGGCGACTCGCCGGCGCTCGCCCGCCTGGCCAATGACGAGTTGCGGAGGATCTGTGCCGCCGGCTATTGCGCGGCGCTCGCGGTCTTTTGCCGCATCAGGTCGATCAGTCCTTGGATCTGGCCGCCATGGCGCTGGATGACCGAGGCGAATTCGGAGCGCTGGGTCACCGCCATGCTGACCCCTTCGACGATGACGTCGCTGATCTTGTAGGCGCCCGCGTCGTTGACCAGCCGCCAGTCGATCTTGAGCGGTTGCGGCGCCCCGGGCGTGATCACGTCGGTCGAGACGATCACCGCATCCGCATCCGGCCGGCTGCCGCTGATCTTGAACTGCTCCCCGCCGAAATCGGACAGCCGTGCGGTATAGACAAAGACGACATAGTCCTCGAACAGCTTGAGGAACTCTTTCTGCTCCTCCAGACTGGCAGTGCGCCAATAGCGCCCAAGAACAAATCGCGCGATGCCGGGGCTGTCAAAATCGTTATGGAACAATGCGCGAAACTGGGCTTGCCTTTGGGCAACCGGGCTTTTGTTGTTCAAAAGCTCGCTGGCGTGGTTCCACAGTTCATTCATGAAGGCGGTTGCCTGAGCCCCGGAATCACTAAGCGGCGCCGCCGCCATCGCCGGGCTCGCCGCAAGCGCCAACGGCAACAAGAACACCATCAGGCGGCGCCCCAGTAATAGGCCGACGCCCCGCCGATCCCGTTGCGCGACAGGTCTCTGCCAACTGGATAAAGCCATGGTCACCATCCCCTTTTGGCCTTGGCTCACGACGCTCTAATACCGCGGCAGCATCCGCCTGACAACATCCTCGCATAGGACGAGATGTTGACGCAGCGTATTCGATGCGGCCGGCGACCACCCCAGGGAAGACCGGCGTTTTTTGTCGGTTCGCGCGCCGAGACTTGGCGAGGGCTGGCCGCCTGCCTACATCGAAGCGGTGGCCGAGGGCGGCGAATCCAAAAGAGAAGGGGGTGCCAAATGTGGCGGTTCATGCGTGACAAGCTTGTCGTTCCGCAGCCCGAAGATTGCCTGCCGGGCCGTGCCGAGCCGGTCAAGATCCCCGAGCGGCATTTCGTCAACGGCCATTCGCTGGTCGGTCCTTATCCCGCGGGCTTTGAGAAGGCGGTGTTCGGGCTCGGCTGCTTCTGGGGCGCCGAACGGGTGTTCTGGCAGGCCCCCGGAGTATGGGTCACCGCGGTCGGCTATGCCGGCGGCTCGACCCCGAACCCGACCTATGAGGAGGTGTGCAGCGGCCGTACCGGCCATACCGAAGCGGTGCTCGTCGTCTACGACCCGAAGGCCATCAGCTACGAGGCGCTGTTGAAGCTGTTTTGGGAGAGCCACGACCCGACCCAGGGCATGCGCCAGGGAAACGATGTCGGGACCCAGTACCGCTCGGCGATCTACACCTATTCCTCCGAGCAGCGCCGGGCCGCCGAGGCATCGCGCGAGGCCTATCAGGGGCCGCTCGAGACCGCCCGCTACGGCGCGATCTCGACCGAGATTGCCGACGCCCCGCCGTTTTATTTCGCCGAGGACTATCACCAGCAATATCTCGCCAAAAACCCGCACGGATATTGTGGGCTCGGCGGCACCGGCGTGTCCTGCCCGATCCCGGCAAAGACCGCGGCCTAGCCGACATCGCGGCCTTCATTCCCGCCAGAAGGGCTCGGCCCGGTTCAGCCGGCGCAGGCGGCGGCTCAATTTGCGCTCGCTTCGGGCGAGGGCGCGCTCGTGCCACGCCAGCAGCTGCGCCGCGGCGTCGACGACGGGTTCCGCAGGCTCGGCCTGGCGGCTCAGCTGGATGACCAGGCCGTAGGCGACACGCAAATCATTGGCGTGGCCGAGGTCCTCCTGTACGCGCTTTAGCCGATTGGTATAGCGCCGCAGGTCGTCCGGGTCGTAGAGGCTCCCCAGTAACTCGACGGTGTAGCGCAGTTTCTTGACGGCGATGCGCAGCCGGTGCCGCTCGCTGGCGTTCAGCCGCGCGAACCCCCGGCCGCGCTTGCGCACCGCGTGCCGACGCCGTTCGAGAATCGCGGGCGCACTCGCGCCGATCGGCGAAGCCAGCGGCACCGGTGTGGCGGGCGCCTGTGGCGAGCGCCAGCCGCGACCCTCGAACCAGCGCAGCAGGCGCAGCGCCGAGCGGGTATGCCGCGGCGACAGAATTTCTTTATCGACCCGAACATAGGCTTCCGCACGCGCCCGTTCGGCGGTTGCCGCCAGTGCATCCCAGCCGGGCTCGGCGGCGTGCTCAACACGTAATGGGCACAGCAGTTCGGCGGCGAACACATCAAGGTTGCGCGCCGAGCTGAGTGGGGCAGCGAGCTCCGCCAGCTCGTCGGCAACCGCCCGGCGCGCGTCCTCGGGAAGCAGGTTTTTGACCGCGGAGAGCAGCGAGCGCAGGCGCCGGCCGGCGACCCGCATCTGATGGACACCCTCAGGCTGACCGGCAAGAGCGGCGGGTTCGTTGCGCAGCATGTGGGTGAGGCACGAGCGGCCAACGCGCCTCATAGCTTCCTCGACAACCATGCGAGGATCGAGGGAAAGAGGCTCGGCGTGCACCGCCGGCGGCGCCTCGTCTCCCGCGACGAGCCGATATCCGCGCTCGGATTTGCTGCGGGCTTCGATCCGTACCGGGGCCGTTTCGAGCAGTCTCAAAGCGAGATCGAATAGCGCGCTTGGGTCGCCGTATTCGAGTTCGAGCTCGATCTCGCTGATCGGCTCGCTGCGGCCATTGTCGATCGCGCGGATCTCGCCGGTGTCGATCGCCGCTTCGATCCGTGTTTCCGGGGACGGCTCGATCACGACGGTTTCGCGCACCACCTCGGTGACGAACAGGGGGTGCAGATCGCCGGCTACCCCTTCAGGCAGCAGCGACCCGCTGTGCGGTGCGTGCGGGTCGGGCCGGTTCTCGGCGATGGTATCCTGCCATTCGCCACGGGTCAGCAGATTCGCCCCGTCGAAATCGCCCGTCTTGAAGGTCTGCACAAAACGATCTTCCTCATCACGGACGCGCAAGATCGATCCCGCCTGCTTTAAGGCAAGGTCGGGCGTGTCGAAATAGGTAGCAACGAGAGTGCGCCGAGCCGTTACCGCACCGGGCGCCATCGCCACCAGCGCGCGAGTCAGCGCCGCCAGGTCGGCGGCCGCGGCGGCGAGCTTTAATTCGATTTCGATCGAGATAAGCGGCCTCCCCGCCTCGAATCGCGTCACCGCCTGCAAACGTTGGGCCGCGCCGATCGCTCGCCGGGCTCAAGCGTGAGCAAGCCGGCGTTAGGAAATATTGCCTAAAAATCGCCCAGCCGTCGATTCTCTGCTAAGCCTGACGCAAAGCGACTGTCGGCGCAACGAACCGGCCGAAGTCGGCTTGCCTCGGCGCCGTTCGCCGTTCGCAAGCGGCCAGGGGTGGGAAACGGGTCGGAGGGCGGGATGGGTACGGTGTGGTGGCCTCGGGCGCGGCGGGTTCTCTCCGGCGCCCCGGCGGGAGGGTATGCGGCGAGTTCGGCGATCGCGCGCCCAGCCCCCCGCGCCTGGCTGATCGGCGAGCCCGATTTCTGGCGGCTGTGGCTGGTCGGCCTGGTGGTCTTTGCGGTGCGCTGGCTCGAAATGCTGGCGGTCGCGGTGTTCGCGTACCAACGCACCGGCTCACCCTTCATCGTGGCCGCGCTGACCATGCTGCGGATGCTGCCGATGGCGCTGTTCGGCGCGGTAATCGGCGCCGCGGCGGAACGGATCGAACGGCGCACGTCGCTCATCCTCGTCGTCGTGTCGCTGGGGCTGACCTCGCTGACCCTGGCGTTGCTCGCCTTTGCCGGCGAGCTCGCTGTCTGGCAGCTCGCAGTCGGAAGCTTTTTGAACGGCATCGCCTGGACCACCGACAACCCGGTGCGGCGCACGATGATCGGCGAGGTCGTCGGGCCCGAGCGGATGAGTGCGGCGATGTCGATCGATGTTGGCTCCAACAACGCGAGCCAGATTTTCGGCCCGACCGTCGGCGGCGTTCTGCTGGCGACATTCGGCATCGGTGGCGCCTTCACCGTCAGCGTCCTGTGCTATCTGATTGCGGTCGCGGCGGCATTGCGCGTGCGCCATCGGAATATGGCCGGGTCGACCGGCGCACAAAGCATGCTTACACGGATGATCGAGGGTCTGCTGCTGGTTCGGGGCGACCACCGTCTGATCGCCATCCTAACGATCACCGTGATCTACAACATGTTCGCCTGGCCGGCTTCCAGCATGGTCCCGGTGATCGGCCACGACAATCTGCGGCTCGGCGCCGCCGGCATCGGCGTGCTCGCCAGCATGGGTGGGGTCGGCGCCTTTTGCGGCGCGATCGCGATCGCGCTGTTGGCCAGGCCGCCGCTGTTCTCCCGCATCTATCTCGGCGGCGTCGTGGCCTATCTGTTACTGGTGCCGGTCTTTGCCCTGGTGCCTGACGCGACCACGGTCGCCAGCGTGCTGCTGCTGACCGGCCTAGCCAATGCCTGCTTCAGCATTATGCAGGCGACGCTCGTCTATCTGTCGGCCCCGCCCGAGATGCGCAGCCGCATCTACGGCGTGCTATCGGTGTGCATCGGGATCGGCATGTTCGGCTTTATTCTGATCGGCGTGCTCGCCGGCCTGATCGGGGCGCCGTGGGCGACTGCGGCGACCGCCGGCGAGGGCATCCTCGCCCTGTTGCTGACCCGGCGCTGGTGGCGTCCGCTCGCCGCCCCGGGCTGACAATGTCCCCGCCCGCGTGATGGGCGTGTCGCGCAGCCAAACCGCATCCTCGGGAGGAAAGTCTTAACCATCGTCGAAGTAAGATTGAAGCCGTTTATGGTCTCAGGATGGTTAAGGCAATGTCTTACACTTCCGAAAAACTGAAGGCCGTTGCACGAGACAATTTCCTTCCCGGTTTCCTGTTTCGCTGGAGGGCGGCATTGCACGGGGTGCCCGAGGCCAAACTCTATTCACCGACCTACCGCCCATGGGGAGGATTGCCGGAATTTCGCACCCTCTATGACGAGATCTCCAGACAAACATTGCTCAACGCGGAGCAAGCTTGGATCCTCTACAGCCTGGCCCAGCAAGCGCTGAGTGTCGATGGGGACTTCTTAGAGGCTGGTGTCTACCGCGGTGGAACGGCTCGACTCCTTTGGCGGGTCCTTGAAGGGTCGAGCCGCCAGCGATGGCTTAATTTATTTGACACATTTGGCGGAATGCCCAAAACGGATCTCCGGCGAGATCTGCACAGAGAAGATGATTTTGCTGATACGAGTGTAGAGACCGTTTCGGCGTTTGTGGGGGGAGGACAACGGGTAATCTGTCACCAGGGGCTGATACCACACACGTTTCACGGCCTCGAAAATCTGCGACTCGGCTTCTCGCATATTGATGTCGACATTTATCAGTCGGTGGCAGACTGTTGTGCGTTCGTTTACCCCCGCACGACACTCGGGGGCATTATTCTTTTCGACGATTATGGATATCCCTCTTGTCCCGGTGCACGCCAAGCAGTCGATGAGTTCTTCGTAGATAAGCCAGAGTTCCCGATCGTGCTACGCACCGGGCAGGCGATAGTGTTTCGGACCAATCCATAGTCGCTTACGAACGTAGCTGAGCGGATCGCGCCTCCACGCCCGCAATGTGACTGGCGGTCGCTCTGACAGATTTACGCTAGAACCAGGCGTTCCGATCGAACGCCGCGTCGACGCAGCGTTCGGTTCACTCGCCTGATGCCGCATCCCTGCGCGGGCGCGCGGAGTGGCACTGGTCTCAGGGCTGTAGCAGCCCGTTGCCCGGCTTCGCGACCTCGCGCCCCGTCGAAATCCTCTCTGCAAAACGCCGCCGCGATGTATCCTTGGCTCATGGCAGCAGCCGGGGGCAGTGAAACGCTACCGGCAAGGGGAGAAAGAAATGGCGACGGTCGAGTTGGATTTGGCACCCGCCGAGACGCGCGACATCGATTATCTGGAGCGCGCGCGAGCCCTGGCGCCATTGCTCGAAGACGCGGCAGACGAAATCGAGGAACACCGTCAGCTGCCTGAACGGGTTGTCGAGACCCTGGTCGAGGGCGGCTTCTTCCGTCTGCTGTTGCCGCGCTCCTTGGGCGGGGCCGAGCTTCATCCACTGACCTATGTCCAAGTGCTCGAGGAAATCGGCAAGGCCGAACCCAGCACCGCCTGGTCCTTGGGCCAGAATTCGGGATGCTCGATGACCGCGCCCTATCTCGACCCGGCGGTCGCGCGCGAGGTCTTCGGGCCGCCACGAGGCATCCTCGCCTGGGGCCCGGAATTGCCCGGCGTCGGGCGGGGCGTTGCGGTCGAAGGCGGACTTCGCGTCACCGGGCGCTGGGGGTTTGCGACCGGCAGCCGGCATGCCACCTGGCTCGGTGCGCACGTGCCGATCTTCGAGCCCGAGGGCGCCCCGCGCATGAACCCGAACGGCCGCCCGTTCGTGCGCACCGTGCTGTTCCCCAAGACCAGCGCCAAGATCATCGACAACTGGCAGGTCATCGGCCTCAGGGGCACCGGCAGCGACAGCTACGCGGTAGAGGATCTCTTCGTGCCTCAGAAATACACCGCCTCGCGCGACAATCAGGCCGAGCGGCGCGAGCCCGGCCTGCTCTATAAATTCACCAGCGGCATGGTCTATGCGATGGGGTTTTCGAATGTGTCCTTGGGCATCGCCCGCGGCGCGCTCGAGGCGTTCATCGTTCTGGCGCGCGACAAAATCCCGCGCGGCGCCCGCAACCCGTTGCGACAGAACAATGTAATCCAGGCGCAGGTTGCGCAATGCGAGGCTCGGCTGCGCTCCTGTCGAGCGTTTATCCACGCGACGTTGCGCGAAATGTGGGACGCGGCCGAGCGCACCGGCGACTTCCTGCCCGAGCAGCACGCCAGGCTGCGCCTTGCCTCGACCTGGGCGATCCAGCAATCGCGTGACGTCGTCGCCGCGGTCTACAGCGCCGCCGGAGCGACCGCGATCTTCAACGAGAATCCGTTCGAGCGCCGGCTCAGGGACATGCACGCTGGCAGCCAGCAAGGCCAGGGCCGGCCGGTCCACTTCGAAACCGTCGGCCAGATCCTGCTCGGCCTCCCTCCCGAAGGGCGCATGTTCAGGTAGCGAGAAGGCTAGCCGCCTAGCGCCCGGGGCGTCCGGCTCGCTTGGATGGGGGAGTTTTGATGCACCTTGGGCGTCCGCAGCGCCGGGTGGTGCGGGCGGCTTGGTCGATGTAATCTCGGCGCAATGCCTCGGCTCAGCGTCAACCTCAACAAGATCGCGCTGCTGCGCAACTCGCGCCGCACCGGGGTGCCGGATGTGGTGCGCTTTGGCCGGATCGCGCATGATGCTGGCGCAGACGGGCTGACGATGCATCCGCGCCCGGACCAGCGCCATATCCGCCGCGACGACGTCTTCGCGATCGCCGAGCTGATGCGGCCGTGGCGGCCGAGTTTCGAGCTCAACATCGAAGGTTACCCCGATCGGCGCCTTCTCGATCTCGTCGCCGAGATCAGGCCCGAGCAATGCACGCTGGTGCCGGACCCGCCAGACGCCTTAACCTCGGAGGAAGGCTGGAAGCTGGACGCGGCGCAGCACCGCCTCGTCGATCTGGCGCTCGCCGAGCTGAAGCCGCTCGGCATCCGCGTGATCCTGTTCCTCGACCCCGACCCAGCCGCTGTCGCCCCGGTCCACAACACCGGCGCCGACGGCATCGAGATCTACACCGGCGGCTATGCCGCGGCGTTTCGCGTGGGGAGCCCGGACGCGCTGCTGCGGGCCTGCGCCGCGACCGCAGAGCGCGCTGCGGCGCTCGGCTTGGTGGTCAATATCGGCCACGACCTGAACCTCGACAATCTGCCGCCGTTGGCCGCCGTGTTGCCGGCGGTGGCCGAGGCCTCGATCGGGCACGAGCTGACCGCCGACGCCCTGGTCATGGGCTTTGCCGATGCGGTGCGGGCCTACCGCGCTGCGCTGAACCGCGCCGCTGCAACCTGACGGCCATCCCGGCGAACACCGCACAAGTTGCGTGTCGCGGTATGATATAAGTCCCAGCGGAGGATGGGCGCCGGGGAGCGAGTATTCATAGGCGACCCGCCGGGCGACGAGGATGCCTGCCGCGATGAGGTATGTCAGACGGGTGCTGCAGCCGGGCGAAACGGTTGTTTATGAAACGCGGCTGCATTGGCTGATCTATCTGCGGGCGATCATGGCGCTGATCGTTTGCCTCATTCTTGCCGGATCGGCGCTATCTGTCGCGAGCGACCAGAGACAATATTTCAGCCTCGCGCTGTGGATCGGAGCGGCGATATTCGCCCTGTTCGCGCTGTCGACCGGACTAGGTGCGTTCGTTCGCCGCGCGACGACTGAACTCGCGATCACCGATCATCGGGTCATTTACAAGACCGGGCTGCTGTCGCGCCATACTCTGGAGATGAACATTTCCAAGGTCGAAAGCGTCGACGTCAACCAGACGATCCTCGGTCGCATTCTCGGCTATGGCACGATCATTGTCCGCGGCACCGGCGGGAGTCTCGAGCCGATGCGGAAGATCGCCGACCCGCTGAACTTCCGCAGCCACATCACGGCCGCCGATCAGGCCCACGCGTAGCAACGTTGGCCGTGGTGGCGGGGCGAGCCGCCCCGCGAGCGGCTCAGAACCGGCCCGATCTGTACGCCGGCATGGGAACGGGTCACCGGTGGCAGACAGATAAAGCATCTGGCTTGCGGGGCGCTTCTCCCGTAAGCTTACGACTGAGTTCAAAGCAGGAACCCCTGCCCCGAACGATCGTTCGAAATGCGCGATCGGGGCTTTGTCGCGAGGAGTTGGTCCTGGTGCCGTGCCGCCGCTCGACCTTAATGCGCCGCGCTGTCGTTGTCGCGGCTGCCGCGTTCCTGTTTGCCGCTCCGGCAGCTGTTGTGAACGCGCCGGCCATGGCTCACCCGGCGCCTGACGGCTTCGCCGATCTGGCCGCCAGGCTATTGCCTTCGGTGGTCAACATCTCGACGACGCAGACACTGAAAACCGCCGGCGGCGGCGACCAGGACGCGCCCGACATGCCGCAGTTTCCGCCGGGCTCGCCGTTCGAAAAGTTCTTTCATGATTTCCTCGATCACGGGGTGCCCAAGGGCGAGCATCCCGAGCTCGGACCGCGCAAGGCGACTTCGCTCGGCTCCGGCTTCGTCATCGATCCGGCGGGCTACATCGTCACCAACAACCACGTCATCGCCGATGCCGATCAGATCACCGTTATCTTGCACGACAACACCAATTTGAAGGCAACCGTCGTCGGCCGCGACACCAAAACCGACCTCGCCCTGCTGAAGGTCAAAACAGACAAGCCGCTGCCGGCGACGGTCTGGGGCAACAGCGACGCCGCGCGGGTCGGTGACTGGGTGCTGGCGATCGGCAACCCGTTCGGGCTCGGCGGCAGCGTCACCGCGGGCATACTGTCGGCACGCCAGCGCGATATTAATTCCGGCCCGTATGACGATTTTCTGCAAACCGATGCGCCAATCAATCGTGGCAACTCCGGCGGCCCGATGTTCGACATGGATGGCCGCGTCATCGGCATCAACACGGCGATTTATTCGCCGTCCGGCGGCTCGATCGGGATCGGGTTCGCGATCCCTTCGGCGCTGGCCAAGCTCGTCGTCGCCGAACTCAAGGAGGAGGCCGACCATACCGTGCATCGCGGCTGGCTCGGCGTTCGCATCCAGGCGGTGACCGACGAGATCGCCGAGAGCCTCGGGCTCGCCAAGGCGCGCGGCGCGCTGGTCGCCAGCCTCAGCGACAAGGGACCGGCGCAGGCCGCCGGAATCCAGCCCGGCGATGTGATCTTGAAGTTCGACGGTAAGGACGTCGAGGACATGCGCCAGCTACCGCGGCTCGTCGCCGAGACGCCCGTAAACAAGGCGGTTGCCGTCGTCTTGTGGCGAAAGCGCGCCGAAACCACGGTTCAGGTCAAGATCGCCAAGCTTGACGAGAGCGATCAGCAGGTGGCCAACGCGCAGGATGCGCCCAAGAAAACAGCCAGGACCGAGACCGGCATCGTCAAGACGCTCGGCCTGACCCTCTCCGGGATCACCCCCGACCTCAAGGACAAGTTTTCCCTCGGCGACGATGCCAAAGGTGTCGTCGTCGTCGATGTTGCTAAGAACAGTTCGGCCGCCGACAGAGGGGTGCACCCCGGCGACCTAATTATGGAAGCCGCGCAGGAAGAGGTGAAAAACCCGCAAGACCTCAGCAGCAAGATCGACGAGGCGAAAAAATCCGGGCGCAAATCGATCCTGTTGCTCGTCCAGCGTCAGGGCGATCTACACTTTGTCGCACTTCGTCTCGACCAGAGCTGAGAGGAATGGCGGCTCAGGCGGCGAATTCCGCCTTACGATATCCTTGGGCATAGAGGAGACCGGTCAGATCGGCATGGTCGAGACGCCAGCGCGCAGCGGCAGCGACCGCGGGTTTGGCGCGAAAGGCGATACCGATGCCGGCAGCGGTCAACATCGGCAGATCGTTGGCGCCGTCGCCGACCGCGATGGCCTGCGCGAGCGGGATGCCGCGCTGGGCGGCGATCGCCAGCAATATCTCCCGCTTAGTCTCGCCGGTTACGATCGGCGGCAGCACCTTGCCGGTAACCCGGCCGCCGACGACCTCCAGCCGATTGGCGACGACGCGGTCGAAGCCGAGTTCGGCGCCGACCCGGTCGGCGAAGACCGTGAACCCGCCCGTGACGAGCGCGGTCATCGCGCCGTCGCGCCGCATTGTCGCGACCAGGGTGCGTGCTCCCGGCGTCAGGCGAATTCGCGCGGCCGCCTGTTCGACAATGCGCGCATCGATCCCGGCCAGCAACGCGACGCGGGCCCCAAGTGCCTCGACAAAGTCGATCTCGCCATTCATCGCCCGGCGGGTAATTTCGGCGATGCGTGGGCCGATGCCGAGGATCACCGCCAGTTCGTCGAGCATCTCGTTTTCGATGATCGTCGATTCGAGATCGGCGACGAGCAGCCGCTTGCGCCGCCCGACGACCGGTTGAACCAGAATGTCGACGGGGTTGCTGCGAACAACGTCGCGCGCGGCGCGGTCGATCGCTGCCGGGTCCGAGGCATCGATAATGAAATCGCAGGCCTCGCCCGGTGCGAGCCAGACCGCTTCGGCCTCGATCGCCAGCGCCGCGGCGATCGAGGCGGCGAGGCCGGAAAGGCCGCAATCGGCAGGGTCAGCGATCAAGGTGAGGGCGATGCGCATGCGTGGTCGTCCTACGCCGAGAGGCGGCTGGGCGACAAGCGGCTTGCGGCCAATTCGGCGCTCGCGCCGGCCGCCATCGTCATCGCCGGGCCGACGGCAAGCGGCAAATCAGCACTGGCACTAGAGCTGGCAGAGGCCTTTGCCGGGACCGTCATCAACGCTGACAGCCTGCAGTGCTATCGTGACTTGGTCATTTTGACCGCACGGCCTGATGCTGCGAATTGCGCCCGCGCACCGCATCGGCTCTACGGTTTTCTCGATGCCGCAGAACGCGGCTCCGTCGGCAGTTGGCGTGCGCTCGCCCTGGCTGAGATGGAGAGAGCGACAACGGCTGGCCGGTTGCCGATCGTTGTCGGCGGAACCGGCCTTTACCTCCGTGCGCTGGCGCTTGGGTTAGCACCCGTTCCCGACATACCCCAAGCGGTCCGGCAGAAGGCGTTAGCGCTCTACCACGCGCTGGGCGGGGCGGCGTTTCGCGAGCAATTGGCGAGGCTCGACGCCGATTCCGCCCACCGGCTTCACGCCGCAGATACCCAACGCCTGGTGCGCGCCTATGAGGTGGTGCGCGCTACCGGGATCCCCATCGGCGCGTGGCGCTGCCAGCGCCATGTGCAGGCGGCTTACCGCTTTACAACGGTTCTGCTGATGCCGCCGCGCGACCGGCTCTACGCCGCCTGCGATGCACGCTTTGCCGCAATGATCGAGAGGGGTGCGCTCGCCGAGGCCGCGGCGCTTGCGGATCGCGGCCTCGATCCCGGTCTGCCGGCGATGAAGGCCGTCGGGCTGCCCGAGCTGATGCGCCATTTGCGCGGCGAAATCCCGCTCGGGGAGGCGGTCGCCGCCGCGCAGCGCGCGACGCGGCGCTATGCGAAGCGACAGATGACCTGGTTTCGCCATCAGATCGCGCCGGATCTGATCCTTGATGAGCAATTTTCGCAAAGTTTGTTGCACCGCTCACGCCAGTTTATTGATGAGTTTCTGTTGACCGGCCGGGAATAGATGACTAGGTTGCCAGCCCCGCCTAAGGGCGAGCGCGCCTCGGCGGCCCACCCTGATGCGGGTTGTTTATTTAAGAGGGAGCTGATCATGTCGGCCGAGCCGATCAGCGGGGCAGAAATCGTCATCAAGGCGCTCGTCGACCAGGGCGTCGATGTCGTTTTCGGCTATCCGGGCGGCGCGGTCCTGCCGATCTACGACGCGCTCTTCAAGCAAAACGCGCTGCGCCACATCCTGGTGCGGCAGGAGGGCGGCGCGGTCCATGCCGCCGAGGGCTATGCCCGCTCGACCGGGCGGGTCGGCGTCGTGCTGGTGACGAGCGGTCCCGGCGCCACGAACGCGGTCACCGGCCTGACCGACGCGCTGATGGATTCGGTGCCCGTCGTGTGTTTGACCGGCCAGGTGCCGACCCACCTGATCGGTAACGACGCCTTTCAGGAGGCTGATACGACGGGCATCACCCGGCCCTGCACCAAACACAATTATCTGGTCAAGGATGTGCGCGAACTGGCGCGGATGCTGCACGAAGCCTTCTACGTCGCCAAAAGCGGTCGTCCGGGGCCGGTGGTCGTCGATCTACCCAAGGACATTCTTTTTGCGCTGGGCCCTTACAGCGGGCCGGAGGACGCACGCCACAAAAGCTACCGTCCGCAGCTGACGCCCGATCCGGCGCGGATCGCGCAAGCGGTCGAGATGATTGCCGCGGCCAAGCGGCCGCTGTTTTACGGCGGCGGCGGGCTGGTCAATTCCGGACCCGAGGCCTGCGCCCGCTTTACAAAGCTGGTGCGGCTGACCGACGCGCCATGCACTCTGACCCTGATGGGGCTCGGCGCGTTCCCGGCCGCCGATCCGCATTTTCTGGGCATGGTCGGCATGCACGGCACCTATGAAGCGAATTTGGCGATGCACGATTGCGATCTGATGGTCGCGGTCGGTTCGCGCTTCGATGACCGGGTGACCGGGCGGCTCAACGCCTTCTCGCCGGGGTCGAAAAAGATCCACATCGACATCGACCCGTCCTCGATCAACAAAAACGTACGCGTCGATCTGCCGATCATCGGCGATGCCGGGCAGGCAATGTCGGCCTTGCTGGCAGCCCTGCATGGCGCGCCCGGCCGTGATGCCGGGGCCGATCGTTCCCGGTGGTGGCGGACAATCGAGGGGTGGCGCAGCCGCGACTGCCTGCGCTACGACAAGGGCCGGCGCGACCTGATCAAGCCGCAATACGCGCTCGAACGGCTTTATGCGCAGACCCGCGACCGCGACGTCTACATCACCACTGAGGTCGGCCAGCATCAGATGTGGGCGGCCCAATTCTTCAAGTTCGAAGAGCCTTACCACTGGATGACCTCGGGCGGGCTCGGCACAATGGGCTACGGCCTGCCGGCGGCGATCGGCGTCCAGATCGCGCATCCTGAGGCGCTGGTCATCGACATTGCCGGCGAAGCGTCGATCCTGATGAACATCCAAGAGATGTCGACTGCCGCCCAATACCGGCTGCCGGTGAAAATATTCATTCTCAACAACCAATATATGGGCATGGTGCGGCAGTGGCAGGAATTGCTGCATGGCGGGCGCTATTCGGAGAGCTATACGGCAGCTCTCCCCGATTTCGTCAAACTGGCGGAGGCCTTTGGCGCGGTCGGACGGCGGGTCGAGGATCCCGCCGAGCTCGATGACGCGATCGCCTGGATGATAAGGGCGCCGAGTGCGGTGATCCTCGATATTGCGGTCGACCAGGCGGAAAACTGCTTCCCGATGATCCCGTCGGGTGCCGCGCATAACGAGATGCTGCTCGGCCCGAAGGACGAGGCCGAAAAGCCGGTCTCGGAAGAGGGGATGGTGCTCGTCTGAGCACACCGCCGTGGCTGAAATCGAACGTCATACGATTGCCGTGCTCGTCGATAACGAACCGGGCATCCTCGCCCGCGTCGTCGGGCTGTTTTCCGGGCGCGGCTACAACATCGAAAGCCTGACGGTCGCCGAGGTCGATCGCCGCAACAACCTGTCGCGGATCACGATCGTGACCTTGGGGACCCGGATGATCATCGAGCAGATCAAGGCGCAATTGTCGCGGCTCGTGCCGGTGCACAGGGTTCACGACCTGACCGATGAGGGACCTTTCGTCGAGCGCGAGATGGCGCTGATCAAGGTCGCGGGCAAAGGCGAGTCGCGCATCGAGTCGTTGCGCCTCGCCGACATCTTTCGCGCCCGTGTCGTCGATTCGACGACCGACAGCTTTGTCTTCGAGATGACCGGCTCGGCCGAAAAGCTGAACGCCTTCATTACCCTGATGGAGCCGCTGGGGCTGGTCGAGATTTCGCGCACCGGCGCCGTCGCGATCGCCCGCGGAGCCGCGGGGTTGTGAACCAGAGGAGATAAAAATGCGGGTGTATTACGACCGCGATGCGGATGTGAATCTGATCAAGTCGAAGAAGGTCGCGGTCATCGGCTATGGCAGCCAGGGCCATGCCCACGCCAACAATCTGCGCGACAGCGGGGTCAAGGACGTCGTCGTCGCCTTGCGGCCGGGCTCGCCTTCGGTGCAGAAGGCCGAGAACGCCGGCTTCAGGGTCATGGCCAATTCCGAGGCCGCGAAATGGGCGGATATCGTCATGGTATTGGCGCCGGACGAATTACAGGCGACCCTCTATAATGGCGAATTGCGCGCCAACATGCGCGAAGGCACCGCGCTCGCCGTCGCGCACGGGCTCAGCATTCATTTCCGCTTGATCGAGCCGCGCTCCGACATGGACGTATTCATGATCGCGCCCAAAGGGCCGGGCCATACCGTGCGCTCGGAATACCTGCGGGGGGCCGGCGTGCCCTGTCTGCTCGCGGTCGAGCAGAACCCCTCGGGCAACGCGGTCGAGATCGCACTGTCCTACGGCTGCGCCATCGGCGGTGGTCGCGCCGGCGTCATCGAAACGACGTTCCGCGAGGAATGCGAGACCGACCTGTTTGGCGAGCAGTCGGTGCTGTGCGGCGGGCTGACCTCGCTGATCCTCGCCGGCTATGAGACGCTGGTCGAAGCCGGCTATGCGCCTGAAATGGCCTATTTCGAGTGCTGCCACGAGGTCAAGCTGATCGTCGATCTGATCTATGAGGGCGGCATCGCCAATATGCGCTACTCGGTGTCCAACACCGCCGAATATGGCGACTACTCGCGCGGGCCGCGGGTCATCGACGACCACGTGCGCGCCGAGATGAAGAAAATCCTCGCCGACATCCAATCCGGCCGCTTTGCGCGCGAATGGGTGCTCGAAAACACCGCCGGTCAGCCGAGCTTCAAGGCAATGCGCCGCCGCGCCGCCGAGCACGAGATCGAGAAGGTCGGCGAAAAATTGCGCGCGATGATGCCGTGGATCGCCGAAAACCGCCTCGTCGACAAGACTAGAAACTGAGCCTTTTGTTGCGCCGTCGTTGTCGGATCAGTCCGCCATACCGCCGGTGCGCCACTGATATTGCCGCTGTTTGTGGCCACCCAATGCGCTAATCGAAAATAAACCAATGCGATGTTCGATGCTGGGCGAAAGGCAGCTCGGCAATGTTCATCGCGGTCAAATTATGCGTTCACTGCGGACGCTGCTGATTATCATGATCGCGGCGCCGATCTTGCCCACCGTCGGCCTAGCTCCGCTGGTCCTTGCGCGGCTTGTCACGAGCTGGCATGAGCTCGGCGCAACTGCCGAAGTTGCGTTGGCCGGGGTCGGCCTGCGGGTGGTGGGCGGCGTGGTGGCGCTGGCGGCGGCGGGCCGGCTGATCGCATCGACGCGGTCGCTTGCGCGGGCGGCCAAGGCACTGGCCAACGGCGCAGCGCCGCCGCAATCCTCATCGGGTGTCGTTGAAATCGACGACGTAATCCGGGTTATGACCGGTGCTTACGCATCCTTACGCTGCCGATCGGAGGCATTTCAGAGGGCGGAAGCGGCGCGGCGCGACAGCGAAGCCCGCTTGCGCGACTTCGCCGAGACCGGGTCGGACTGGTATTGGGAAACCGATCGAGATCACCGCTTTACCTATCAATCCGAGCACATCCGAGATTTCGGCCAGGATCCGAAGAGCCGCCTCGGCCGTGCCCGTTTGGAGCTTGCCGCGGATCGCACGAGCGAGCCGCAGAAATGGCGCGATCACATTGCGGCGTTGGAACGTCACGAGGCGTTTCGCGAATTCGTCTATAGGAGGAAGGTCGGGGCGCAGCCGGAGCATATTGTGTCGGTCAGCGGCAAGCCGATCTTCGATTCATCGGGACAATTCTCCGGTTACCGCGGCACCGCGCGCGACATCAGCGAGCAGGTGCGGGCGGAACGCAGCCTGCAGGAGGCCAAGGCCGAAGCGGAGGCGGCAAGCTTGGCCAAATCCCAGTTTCTCGCCAATATGAGTCACGAGCTGCGCACTCCGCTCAACGCGATCCTCGGTTTTTCGGAGATGCTGGAGCGGGGCACGGCCGGGCCGTTGGATCCTCGCCAGCAGGAATATGTTGGCTATATTCGCCAAGGTGGGGTGCATTTGCTTGACGTCATCAACGAGATTCTCGACCTGGCAAAGATCGATGCCGGCAAGCTCGATCTCGTCGAAGACGAGGGGATCGAGGTCCGCGCGC
The DNA here is from genome assembly GCA_963774345.1 of uncultured Alphaproteobacteria bacterium. Taxonomy (GTDB): domain Bacteria; phylum Pseudomonadota; class Alphaproteobacteria; order ATCC43930; family CGMCC-115725; genus AP-15. The sequence goes on along the minus strand of CAVZFB010000049.1, from coordinate 48,998 downwards.
TCGCCGAGGCCTGCATCGCCCTGGTCAGAGAGCGCGCGGCCGCCGGTATGTTAAACCTCTCGATGGAGATCGAGGCGCCGATGCCGCTGCTCGTCGCCAACTCAACGCGGCTCAAGCAGATCCTGCTGAACTTGCTCGGCAACGCGGTAAAATTTACCGAGCCCGGCGGCGCCGTCATCCTCGCCGTGCGCTGCACGGCCAGCGGAGGGGTCGAATTCGAGGTGCGCGATACCGGATTGGGCATGACGTCGGCCGAGATCGAGATCGCGCTCGAGCCGTTTGGTCAGGTGGATGCCGGCACCGCCCGCCGCCGCGAGGGAACCGGTCTCGGGCTCCCTCTGGCGCAACGGCTGACCGAACTGCATGGCGGCTCGCTGCGGATCGCCAGCGAGAGAGGGCGGGGCACGAGAATGATCGTCGAGCTGCCCGCGAGCCGGGTGTTGAGCGAGCGGGTCGCGCCCATCACGGCCGGGCTCTCGCGCGCTGTCGTGCATCATCCGATGATTGCCGCCGGCTAGGCCGCGGCCGATCGCGACCGTGTTGTTCTGCGATCGGCCCCTCCGACAACGATGCGCGTCCTTCATGTCTGTGCCGAGCTGTATCCCTGGGTCAAGTCGGGAGGGCTCGGCGACGTGGCCGCGGGGCTGCCCCCGGCGCTGACCGGGTTGGGCGCGGACGTGCGCCTGCTGCTGCCCGGCTTTTCCGGTTTTCTCGATGCTTTTCCGGACATTGGCGATGTCGCGCGGCTGGTGACGCCGTTCGCGCCGGAGCGGGTGCGGGTGGCGCGCGCCCGCCTGCCCGGGACCGAGCGGATGGCCTATCTAGTCGACCATCCGCCGTTCTACGACCGGCCCGGCAACCCCTACGCGGGGCCGGACGGCGGCGATTGGCCCGACAACCATCGCCGCTTCGCGCTGTTCGGCTGGGTGGCGGCGGCGTTGGCGCGCGGGGCCGACAGCGGCTGGCGGCCCGACATCCTGCATTGTCACGACTGGCACGCCGGGCTGGCGCCCGCCTATCTCGCGGCGCTCCCGCCGCCGGAGGGCCCCACGCCAGTCGTGTTCACGATCCACAACATCGCCTATCGCGGACTGTTCGCGCCCGGGATTTTCCCGGAGCTGGCGTTGCCGCCCGGTTTCTTCTCGGTCAACGGGGTCGAGTTTTACGGACAGGTGTCGTTTATCAAGGCGGGGCTGTTCTACGCCGACCGCCTGACCACGGTCAGCCCGACCTATGCGCGCGAGATCCAGACCCCGGCGTTCGGCTGGGGGCTCGATGGGCTGCTGGGCAGCCGTGCGGCAGTGCTGACCGGAATTTTGAACGGGGTCGATTACGGGATTTGGGATCCACAGAATGATGCCAACCTGCCGAAGAGTTACAGTCTCGAAGACGCGGCGGCGGGAAAGCAGGCGGCCAAAGCGGCGTTGCAGCGCCGCCTCGGGCTCGAACCGCGAGCGGATATACCGTTGTTTGGGGCGGTCAGCCGCTTGACCCCGCAAAAGGGCCTCGACCTGCTACTCGTCGCACCGGATTTCGTGGCAGGCGGCGCCCAGCTAGCTCTTCTCGGATCCGGCGACGCCGATCTCGAACGGGGTTTTGCCGCGATGGCACAAAGCCATCAAGGATCGGTCGGGGTCGAGCTCGGCTATGACGAGGCGCTGTCGCATCTGATCATCGGCGGCGCCGACGTCCTGGTCATGCCCTCACGTTTCGAGCCCGGCGGCCTGACCCAGCTCTATGCGCTGCGGTACGGGACCCTGCCGTTGGTTCGTCGGGTGGGCGGGTTGGCCGATACGGTCGTCGGCGCCGACGCGTTGAGCCTGGCGGACGGGACCGCAACCGGCTTTACCTTCACCGTCGAGAGCCCGCAGGCGCTGGGCTCGGCGATCGAGAGGGCCGCGGTGCTGTTTCGCCAGGGCGCGATTTGGCGGCAGATGACCAGACGGGCGATGACCCGCGACTTCAGCTGGGATGCCTCCGCCCGCCAGTATCTCGCACTCTACCGCGAGCTGCGGCCGGACCTGCTATCCTAAGGCGGCAGCTGTGCCGCCATTGGGATGTGGTGGGGCGCGAATATCACACTTTTGAAAAGACCCATATCCAGGCTTGACTACTCGCGCGCACCGACGCCGCAGTGGCGGCAGAAGCGTGCAGAAGCGCGAACGGTTCACCTTCCCCAAACCGTCGTTCGGCTTCGTCGGCACGGCGTCTGAGGCTATCGAAGAAAGCCCCGAGCTTTTCGTCTCGGATGTTATGTCTCACTTTGCGTGTCAAAAGTAGCTGGTCCAAGAGGGGATGGAGCATGGTCGCGAGCAATAGTTTTGCTGAGTTCCTGCGTGAGCAACTCGCTCCGCTCGGTCGCATTACAACGCGACGCATGTTCGGCAAGACCGGCGTGTTCTGCGACGGGTTCATGCTCGGCATGGTGACGGAGAACACGCTCTTTTGCCGTGTCGATGAGCACAACCAGACGGCTTTTGCGGAAGCGGCGTCCTTTCCACCGCTCAACTACGAAAAGGGGGGCCAACTCATTGACCTCGCCTTCTGGCGAGTACCGGAGCGGCTGTTCGACGAACCCGAGGAACTTGTCGAATGGGCGCGTGCAGCGTGGGCGGCGGCGCGCCGGGTCGCGGCAACGAGAACCACCCCACGGCGAAAAAAGCCCCGCGGCAGAGGGCCGTCCGAAAGGACGATTTCAAACTGAGTCAGCACCCGACGTAGGTATAGCTTGGCGCATAAACCAGAAATATCGGAATGCTAGACCGCAGCGTCGCAAGGTCGGAGCCGGCGGCACTTTCATGTCGAGAATCATGATCGTGATCACGATGGCGATTACGCCGTCGGTGAAGGCTTCGAGCCGCTCCTTGCCCATCCTCGATCTCCTGCACGGCATTTCCGCTGAGCAGGGTCGGCAGTCGACCGGAACTTCACGAGCCGCCGGTAACCGTCACACATTGAACCGAAAGTGCATGACGTCGCCGTCACGGACCACATAATCGGCGCCTTCGAGGCGCATGCGGCCAGCATCCTTGGCGCCCTGCTCGCCGCCATGGGCGACGAAATCCTCGTATGAAATGGTCTCGGCGCGAATAAAGCCCTTCTCGAAATCGCTGTGAATGACGCCTGCAGCCTGCGGTGCCCTAGTGCCGCGCGGGATTGTCCAGGCGCGCGCCTCTTTCGGCCCGGCGGTCAGGAAGGTGATCAAATCGAGCAGCGTGTAGCCGGCGCGGATCACCTGATCGAGGCCGGTCTCGCCCAGGCCAAGCGCGGCGAGAAGCTCATGCCGCTCGCCGGCATCCGCCAGCACCGCCAGCTCGGCTTCTATCGCCGCCGAAATCATCACCGCCTCCGCTCCCTGCGCGGCTGCGTATTCGGCGACGCGTTGGCTCGCTGCGTTGCCGGTCGCGGCGGCGGTCTCGTCGACATTGGCGATGTAGAGCACGGGCTTGGCGCTCAGCAATTGCAGCGACTTCAGCTCGAGCTGCTGCTCTTGGGTCAGCGCAGCTCGGCGCGCCGGCACGCCCTCCTGAAGCCCCGCGAGTACCGGTTCGATAATTGCGAGCTGGGCCCGCGCCTCCCGATCGCCGCCGCGCGCGCGCTTCTGCACCGCGACCGCGCGCCGCTCGAGGCTCTCGAGGTCGGCCAGCATCAACTCGGTCTCGACGGTCTCGGCATCGCGGATCGGATCAACCGTACCCTCGACATGGACAACGTTGTCATCCTCGAAGCAGCGTAGGATTTGGGCAATCGCATCGACGTCGCGCAGATGGCCCAGAAACTGATTGCCGAGCCCCTGCCCCTTCGAGGCGCCGCGCACCAGCCCGGCGATATCGACGAACTCCAGCTGAGTCGGGATGATCTTGGCGGATTTGGCAAGCCGCGCGCAGACGGCAAGACGCTCGTCGGGCACCGCGACCCGGCCGATATTCGCTTCACGCGTCGAGAACGGATACTTCGCCGCCTCTGCCGCCTGGGTCGCGGTCAGCGCGTTGAACAAGGCGGACTTGCCGACATTCGGCAGACCGACGATGCCACAGTTGAAGCCCATCGATTTACGGGGGCGGCGCCGTGGCCGCCGTCGCCTCGGGCGGGGCGAGGCGGCGGGCCACCTCGCTCATAAAAGCGTCGGGCGCGCCCGACAGCAGCAACGGGATGGTCTCGGCCACTGCATCGATCAGCGGCTCGACCCAATCGGTCACCTCTTCGGCGAAAAAATTCTGCAACACGTAGGGTTGCACCAGCTCCTTGATGCCCGGATGCCCGATCCCGATCCGCACCCGCCAATAATCGGGCCCGATCAGCGCGTCGATCGAGCGCAAGCCGTTATGGCCGGCATTGCCGCCGCCGCGTTTGACCCGCAGCTTACCCTCGCGCAGATCGATCTCGTCATGGATCACGACGATGTCCTCGGGCGCGATCTTGTAAAAGCTCATCGTCGCCAGCACCGCCTCGCCCGACGCGTTCATGAAGGTCTGCGGCTTCAGCAACAGCCGGCGTTCGCCGCCGATCGACCCCTCGGCGAGCTCGCCCTTGAAGCGGTTGCGAAAGGCCACAATCCCGTGCCGGCGGGCAATCGCGTCGACCGCCATAAAGCCGATATTGTGACGGTTGCGGGCGTAACGGGCGCCCGGATTGCCGAGGCCGACGACGAGCCGCATGATCGCGCCACTTGCGCTGCCGCAATCCCGCGCTCGCTAGCTTGGGGGCGCAGCTGCAGGTTGCTCGGCGACGGGCGGCGCAGTGGCCGCTGTGGCGGCCTCCTCACGCACTGCCTGCGACGGCGCGACACTGGCGATCGTGAAGTCGCGTCCGGTGATCGTCGGGCGGCAGCCTTCTGGTATCGTCACCGCGCTGATATGGACGCTGTCGCCGATATCGAGGCCCTCGAGGCTGACGGTCAAATGGTCGGGAATATTGTCGACCGGGCAGACCAGCTCGATCCCGTGGCGCACGATGTTGAGGATGCCGCCGCGGCGAATGCCGACCGACAGCTCCTGATTGACGAAGACGACGGGCACGCTCACGGTGACCCGGCTGGTCGCCCCGACCCGCATAAAATCAACATGCAAGGGTGCGTCGGTCACCGGATGGTACTGCACTTCGCGTGGCAGGGTGCGCTGCACGGCGCCATCCACCGAGAGGTCGACGAGGGTTGCGAGAAAGCCACGCTTGGCGAGCGCGCGCGACAACTCGCGCGGCTCCAGGCTGATCGGCGCCGGGTCCTGGCCGCCGCCATAGACGATGCCGGGAACGCGCCCCGCCCGCCGCGTGGCCCGGGCGGCGCCCTTGCCGGCGCTGGCGCGCAACTCAGCGGTGAGGGTGGTAATCTCGGGCATCGACGGCAGCTCCTTTTCGGCGGGTGGCATCAGCCGGCTAAAGGCCGACCCATAACGATTTCTCTTAAGATCAGCTACTTATTTCGGCATTCCGGCGCAAGAGGCTGCGGCGAAAATGGCTGATGTCAAAGCGGGCCGTTGGGCAATACCAGCACCTTGCCGCTGCGCCCGCCGCGCTGGGCGTGAGCGAGCGCCTGCTTGATTTCGTCGATCGGGTAGAAGGCTTCGATCGGCGCCTTCAGCACGCCGTCGCGCAATCTGGCGGCGAGATCGGCGTAAAGCTCGCGGATTTGCGCGGTCGTTCGTTTGGCGAGGCAGTCGCCGAGAGCGAAGGCGGTGAGACGGACGCCTCTGGTCAGGGCGGCGCGGCTCATCACCGGGTCGGCGCCGCTCATCGAGCCATAGCTGACGACGACCCCGCCCTCGGCAACGCACTCGCCGATGCGCTTGCAGGCTTCGCCCGATACGGCATCGATGCCGAGCCGGATCGGGGCGCCGCCGACGGCTTGGCGCGCGCGCTCGGCCAGATCGGGGCCGTCGACCAACACGACATCGCCGCCCAGCGTCTTCAATTCCGCAGCCACATCGTCGCGGCGCACGACGTTTACCGTGCGCACGCCTTTCGCCTTGGCCAAAACGATCAGATGACGCCCGACCGCAGAATTGGCGACGTCTTGAATTACCCAGTCGCCGGGCTTCAGCACGACGTGGTCTTCGAGCAACAGCAACGCGGTCGCGGGGTTGATGCGCAGCATCGCCGCCTGCGCCAGATCGAGCCCTGGCGGCAGAGGGATTGCGTCCGCAGCCGGGATGCGCCGGCGCTGCACCCAATTCTCGCGCTGCATGTGGATGACCAGATCGCCGGGCCGGATGTCGCCGACCCCAGCGCCGACCGCCGTCACCCGGCCGACACATTCGGCGCCCGGCGTCGCCGGCAGTGGCGGCCGCAGGCGATAATTCCCCCGGCAGAATGAGATATCGGCCGGGTTGATCGGAAAGGCGAGTACGTCGAAGACGATCTCGTCCGCGCCAGGTGCGCCGACATCGGGGGCTTCGATACAGTGGGCGACCGCTTCGGGTGCGCCATAATCGGTGATCTCGACTTTTTTCATCGGACATCCCCTCGATCATGCACAGATCGGCATTCCATACGGGCCCTAGCGCCATTAATTAGGGTCCGCCCGGTCCCGGGTCGAGGCCATCGCGCCGCCGGCCCTCACGAGCATAGCTCAGGTCAGTACCGTACGAAGTGCGGTGATCGACGGCACGAAGAAATAAGCCGCGGCGGTCAGGACCACAAATTGGCTCGGCATATCGAGGGTGGTTCGCCGGTTGCCGGCCGGATAGTTCGGATAGGGCTCGTCCATTGCGCGGGCGCCATTTCCTGGGGCCTGCCCGATGATCGGGTCGAAGCCTGGCGTGACCGGGTTGCCGTTGTCGGGACGCACCTTGCCGTTCACAAAGTTTGGATTGTCGGCCCAGTGGCTCTGGATGAACTCGAATTGTCTCGGGATCGACGCCTGATAGCACACAAACATCAGCCCCCGACTGTGCGACGTTCTGGTTTCACCCGGCATCACCTCGGGCCCGAAGGGAATGCCAGCGCGCATGATGCGGTGGGTCAGGATCTCCGCCTTTTGCCCGGGGACATCGTCGCGCGGGTTCGTCTTGCGGATATGCGCGGCATAGGGACAGGCGCGCTGTAAGGGGTCATCGGCATAGTCAAAGTCGTTGTTCCGTTTTGCATCGCCTCCGAGCCAGGCCTTGTCTTCGAGCGGCGCCAGCTCCAACGGAGCCCCGCTGCGCCATCGCCCGACCATTCGCGCGGCCAAGAGGTCCGGGTCCATGCCGAGCCGCGCCGCCTGCGCAGCGACAAAGGCGCGGAACTCGGGCACCCGTTGCTCGAGGCGTCTGAACACCATGTAAGAACCGTTGCGCGCCCACGGCGCTGGCAGCGGCGCGACCGGCCCCGGCTTGACCGGATCGTGTGGATCCTGGCCCGGATAGCCGAGAATGAATTCGCCCGGCCAGACCAGGACCTGACCCGGCAGCCCCTGATTGGGGGCGGCGATCGGACGCGATACCGGGGTCAGACCGCGGATGCCCGGCTGCGAAATCCCGTCGCGAAACCCGAAATGCTCGTGACCGCTTTCTCGACCCGGCCGCACCTTGGCGATTTCCGAGTACACCGGTTTGATCGTAGTGCCGAGCCGCTCGCCCAAAATATTGCCGTGGTAGGTCACGAAGGACGGATTGGGCCCGGTAATCAGGAACACGCCGTCGATGCGGTCGGAGACGAAGTCTTGCAGCCATTTCGCCGGCGGCGGATCATTGAGTGCCTTGATCGTGTCCGGATGATCGGCCCCCCGCTCGAAAGACGGGTCCAGTTTTGGCCGGTTCGCGCCCAACAGCTGGGTCAATCCGTCCTTCGTGAAGGCGAGGTTCAATCCCAGCCATGATTTGCGCGCCGGTTCGCCGAGGCGTCTGCGTTCCCCGACGAGCCGGCGGCGCTCGTGCACCGACCGACCGCTCGCCAGGCGGCCGACCATGTACTCTCGTGCCAAGACCTTGAAGCGAGCGCCATCGGTGATCTTGAAGAACAGGAACAGCTCGGCATTCTTCTGCATGCCGGCCAGCACATCCCCTTGGATCTCGTCCAAATCCAGCCTTGTCGCGTTCAATCGACCCACGCCGTCTGCCCCTTAATCTCCGGCAGCTTCACCAGCGGTCTCTCCCGCTCGCGGGGGCGGGAGGGCCGTCACCGTCGCGTCGACGCCCACCACGTCTAAGGCCTGTTCAGCCCGGACTGAAAACTGGCGGCGGTGCCCAGCGGCTCACGCGACCCGAAAGCAGCCCATCGCGTTCGTCATACCAGCGAAGGCGGTATTCAGGGCGGAAGCGGGTTCCGGCCGGAGCCTGTCCCCGGACCGGCCGAAGGCGGCTCCCGAACCTGCGGAACATGTCCTAGCCGGCGCCGGAGCCCTCGAAGCCGATCAGCAGATAGTCCTCGACGTAATAGAGCACAGGCTGAGTGGGGGGTTGACCCGCGGGCGGACCAAGTACAGGATAACGGTACAGGATACGGACGGCTTTGTTGATCTTTTGTGGTTGGCCCTTGAAAGTCCACTCTCCCGGATAGTTGGCGTCCACCTGCAGTTGGATTTGCGGTATGCTGGCGTTTTGGCCCATGTAGACATCCATCTCTCCGGTCGATTGGCCGTACTTCGGCGTGTTAGGTTTGTCGGTGTACGGGTTCAGCAGCATGATTAGATTGCCGATGTCGTCGGCTTGAGCCATTTTCTCGTCTCCCTTGCCGATTAAGTTTTTTAGTATCTCGTTTATCAATTAGCTCGCTCGGTTAGGTCAATGCCCTTTTCTGGAGCGGTTTGCTCTCCGGCAAAATCGGTCTGGACATCGCTGCCGGTTCCCTGGCCCTCTTCGGGGTGGCGCCCTCACACTCTCTTTGCCGCGTGCCGGCGCACAGGCCGCGCCAGCGTCGCGAGAGACGCCTCGACCCGGCCGGGCTCGTGACGGTTGCCAAGCGCCTCGAAGATCGCATGGGCCTGCAACAGCAGCTTCCGCGCCGTCGCAAGATCTCCAAAGCCCTGCCGGAGCCGCGCCCGCGTCACCATCGCTTTGGCGAAGTCATTGCGCGCGCCGATGCTGCCGAGAATATGGATTGCGGTCTTGACGTTGTCTTCAGCGGCGGCGGGCGCCTGCTCGGCCAGGCACTCGCCCATTAGACAACAGGCCAGACCTTCGAGGTGCAGATAGCCGGTTTCCCGGCTGGTGTTGAGCACCTCGTCGATCAATGGTCGCGCGCTGGCATGATCGCCGCGGAGAAGATGGCCCTCGGCAAGCCACAAGGCCCAGCGCAGAGAAGGCTGGCTCAGGTGAAAGCTCTCAAACCAAGCGACTGCGTCGGTAAGTTCGGTAATCCCGGTGTCAAGCCGGCCAGCCTTGATATGTCCGTAGCCGCGAACCGCCCTGGCATTCGCGACATCATAGGGGATCGGTGCGAGGGCGAGCGCTTCGTCGCAGCATTCGAGTCCGCGTTCCAAATCACCCCGCTGAATATGGGCGGAACCCATGCGCCACCAGCCGACCGCCTTGAGGCGCAGGTCATTGAGCGCAACGCCGTGATCAAGTGCGCGACGACAGTAGTCGAGACTGGCATCCCACTCGCCGAGCGCGTTTGCTGCCAGGCTCAAATGCCACAGCGTTCGCCCCGCCCACCAGCGATTGCTGCGGGATTCGAAAATTGTGAGCGCGCGTTCCCCGGATTCGATCGCATCGTGCAGCTGGCCGGCGAGGATGTAGACCAGCGCCAGGCTCGAAGTCGCAAACCCGTCGATCTCGTCCAGACCGGTCATCGCCGCGATTGCCGCCGCGTTGCGACAATGCTCGATGGCGACCTGCGGCCGACTGCCAGTCAAGCTATGCAGGAACCCGGTCCAGTAATGCCAAGTGGCACGGCGGCGCGGATCGTCCGATTCTTCGACGATGCCGCGGATTTCTTCGAGAGCTTCGATGTGCTCCCTGTGCCGCCCAAGCGCGAATTTGACTTCGGCCTGTTTGACCACGGCATCGATGCGGCGTAGCCGATTGGGCGCGATGTCGGGCATTGCATCGAGCCGGCGCAGCGCATCCTCAAAGTACGTCAACGCCTCGCTGTTGGCCCAACGGCGCTGCGATTTCTCGGCCGCCAGGATCGCGAAATCTACCGACTTTTCGGCGTCATCGCTGCGGCCGAAATGCACCGCCAGTAGCTCAGCGACTTCGTCGGTTCGGCCACGATACAATTCTTCGAGGGCCTGTCCGACGGCGCCATGATAGGCGCGACGGTGCCGCTCTAGCAGGCTGCCGTAGGCAGTTTCCTGGGTCAGCGCGTGGCGGAAGACGTAGGTGGCGCCCTCGAGCTCAACGCGTTCATAAACGAATTCGAGCCGGGCCAATTCGCGAAGCTGGTCTTCGACCGGTCCAAGCCCTTGCCACACCGCTCTCAGCAGCCGCAACGGAAATTCCCGGCCGATCACTGCAGCGATCTGGAGAAGTCGCTTGGCCTGCTCCGGCAACCGGTCGATCCTCGCCATGACCACGTCATGGATCGTGCTCGGTACCATCAGCTCCGAGCGAGAGCTCTTCGCCTCGCCGACGTGCAGCGCCAGCTGTTCGAGAAACAAGGGGTTGCCGTCGGCCTTGGCGACAATCTCCTCGGTCACCGGTTCGGCCGGGGGAGTTTCGCCCATTACCGAGCGAACGACGTGGAGACTGTCGTTGGGGCTCAGCGGTTGCAGCGGGATCTGTCCCGCATAGGATTTGTCGATCCAAGGCGGATGGAATTCAGGGCGGTAAGTGGCCAGGATCAGAATGCGGGCATCAGCGATGCTCTCTGCCAGAAATCCAGCGAGCTCCGCCGACAAGGTATCGACCCAGTGAAGGTCTTCCAGCACCAATATTAACGGTCGGCGCTGGCTACCCTTGACCGCTAGCTGACGGAAAATCTCGAAAGTCTTCTGTTTGACCGCTTCGGGCCGCAACGGGGCCGGTAGGTCGTCGGCGCCAATGATCCCCAATACGTGAAGAAGAAATTGGCTGTCCTGGTCGGGATTCATCCCGACCGCGCGCAGACCACCGCAGACTTTCTCGGTGATTTCCTCGGGCGTATCAGTTTCGATGATGCCGCAATTGCTGCGCAACAGATCGAGGATTAGCAGGTACGGGATCACGGTGCCGTAGGAAAGACATCGCCCCTCGACCCAGGTAAATCGGCCAAGGGGGAGCCTGCGACGGACTTGGTCGAGAATGCGGGATTTGCCGATGCCCGGCTCGCCGACAATGCCGACCGCTCGCCCATGCCCGTTTTCGGTCTGATCGACAAAGCTCTCGAGGGCGGCTACCTCATCGATCCGGTCGACAAAGTTTGTTGTTCGCTCTGGCATCACCCCGTCGCGAGCGGCGCGCCAGCGCGATACCCCGAGCAGAAGGTAGGCCGGGATCGGCTCGGCCTTGCCTTTGAGGGTGAGCGGCCCGACTGGATCGACGCGGGCATATTGTTGCGCCGACAGCCAGGTCGTCTCGCTCACCAAAATCGTACCCGGCTCGGCCGCTTGCTGCAGCCGGGCGGCGAGGTTTGCGGTGTCGCCGATCGCGGTGTCCAAGCCAAAGTTGCCGCTGATCGGGCCAAAGACGACGGGCCCGGTGTGGATCCCGATCCTCACCGGGAGGTCTAACCGCTGGCCATCGGCTGCTGCGCCAGCCCCACTGAGCGCCCGCTGGATGCCAATCGCCGCCAGCAAAGCGCGCCGTACATGGTCTTCATGGGTCAGCGGAGCGCCGAAAACCGCCATGAAACCGTCGCCGGCGAATTGCGGCACGGTCCCGTCGTAGCGCCGCACCTCGGCGATCGAGACTTCGAGAAAACAGTTAACGAGATCGCGCATCGCCTCGGCGCCGAGCCGCTCGGTCAGGGCGGTGGAGCCGACGATGTCGCAGAACAATATGCTAACCTGCTTCATTTCGCCGGCATGCGCGGGCGCGGTAGCCAGGCTCGGCGCCAACAGGGCAGGTTCAGCGAAACCCGGCGCGCGGTCAGTGTCGAGTGGTGCGGCGCAGCTGCCGCAAAACCTGTTTTCAGGAGGGTTTGCAGCGCCGCAGGATGGGCACGCAGCACCCAACGGCGCCGCGCATTGTCCGCAGAACCGCATGCCGGCGGGATTCTCGGCGTGACACCGAGAGCATCTCATGCCGGGCCTCCAAGGTGCGACGGGGTCCTGCGTCGACGGGAGATTTAAACATAGCGGATGCCCGCCGGGATTGGCAAGTTTCGCTGATCGGTTGGCCGAGGCAACCCGCCGGGTCCGGCCCGCGACAGCAAAATCATCGCTGTGTGAAGCGGCTCACATTGCAGCGCAACACGGGATGATATCTCACCTGGCGACAGTTATACCGTCAAAAGACCGTCAGGAGACCGTCATGACCACGCGAAGGCCGACGCTGTTGCGCTGGACCGAAGAGTCCGAGGCCGCGCAGGTGCGCGCATTAGCAACATTCGAGTGCGAGCCGGAGAGCGCCGCGGCGCGCCCGATCGCCTCTGCCCCACTACCCTTGTCGACACGGCATCGCCCGGCGGTGCTGCCTTGGCTCTTGAGCTGGTTCGGGGGGCCGGATCCGCAAATAGGGCGAGACGACGATTAGCAAGACGATCTATGATGGCGTCCGGTTAGGTTAATTCGCCAAACGTGACGGCCGCGGCACCGGCTGAGCCCGGCCGTCGTGCTCGTCCCGGCGACACGAACGACCCGTGAGCGGGGTGCGCCCACGGCGTCGTTACAGGCGTGTGGGGAACTGTCATGACCGGCCCGACTTTTGAGGAAAAGCGGCAGATATTCGAGCGCCACTTCCTTCTCGGGAAATTGAGCGGCGACGAGATCGACACTTTGCTCCATTACGCCCGGGTGGAGCGTTATTCCGCCGGCAGTGAGATCTTCTCGAAAGGCTCTCCCGGGTCGAGCATGATGGCGGTGTTGCGCGGAACCCTTAAAATGAGCTCGGTCTCCTCCGAGGGAAAAGAAGCTATCTTCAACTTGATGAATCCCGGTGACTGCTTCGGCGAGATCGCGTTGCTAGACGGCGGTGCGCGGTCTACGGATGCAGTAGCGATGACTGCTTGCGAATTGTTGGTATTATATCGCAGAGATTTCATGCCCATCTTGGAAAAGCGGGCGGATATTTGTCTCATTCTGCTCAAGGTGCTTTGCCAGAGGTTGCGCCAGACTACCGAGCAGGTCGAGGACGTGCTGTTTCGGCATCTCGAGTCGCGGATTGCAAAAGCCCTGCTGCAACTCGCCGAGGGTGCCAGCCTGCACGGAGTTCCAGGCTCGTCAATCGATCTTCATATCTCCCAGCGAGAGCTCGCCCACTTCGCCGGCGGCAGCCGCGAGAGCGTCAACAAACATCTGCAGATTTGGCAGCGGGATGGCCTGATCGATCTCAGCAAAGGTTCGATCCTGATCCGTGATCTCGCGGCGATCAGGCGCTTGGCGGCGATGCCCGATCTCTGATCCGCCAAACCGCCCGTCCGGCCCCTGTGACGCCTATATACGGAGATCTACAGCCACTGCGCGTTGCCTGATCGTGTCTGCTGCTCTCCGGCCGGAAACCTGGATCAAGATCACCCCCTCCGGGCTCTATTGCCCGCCCGGCGACTTTTACATCGATCCGCTGCGCCCGGTGGCGCGCGCGGTGATTACCCATGGGCACGGCGATCACGGGCGCCCCGGCAACGCGCGGGTGCTGGCCACCGCCGCGACGATCGGGATCATGCAGGCGCGCTATGGCGAACAGGCCGGCGGCGCCTTGCAGCCGCTCGCGTACGGCGAAACGTTGGCGATCGACGAGGTGCAGGTGCGGCTGGCGCCGGCCGGCCATGTGCTCGGCAGCGCCCAGATCGTGCTCGACTACCGCGGCAGCCGGGTTGTCGCCTCCGGCGATTACAAGCGCCGGCCGGACCCGACTTGTGCGCCGTTCGAGCCGCTGCATTGCGATCTCTTCATCACCGAGGCAACCTTTGGCCTGCCGGTCTTCCGCCATCCGCCGGATAACCAGGAGATCGACAAGCTGCTGCATTCGCTTTTGTTGTTTCCCGAGCGCTGCCATCTGGTCGGCGTCTATGCGCTGGGCAAATGCCAGCGGGTGCTGGCGCTGCTGCGGCAGGCCGGATACGAAGAGCCGGTCTATCTGCACGGTGCGCTGATCGGGCTGACCGAACTGTACGAGCATCTCGGCGTACCGCTGGGACCGGTACTGGCCGCGGCCGGGGTGGCGCGCGAGGCGCTGAGGGGCCGCATCGTACTGGCTCCGCCCAGCGCGATGGCCGATGTGTGGTCGCGGCGGCTGCCCGATCCGCGGGTGGCGCTGGCCTCCGGCTGGATGCGGGTGCGCCAACGCGCCAAGGCGAACGGGGTCGAGCTGCCGCTGGTGATCTCCGACCATGCCGATTGGGACGAGCTGACTGCGACCCTCGACGATGTCGCCGCCGAGGAGATCTGGGTCACGCATGGGCGCGAGGAAGCGCTCGTCCACTACGCGACAAAAAAGGGCTACCGCGCCCGTGCACTGGCGCTCACCGGCTTCGAGGAGGACGAGTGAACCAGTTTGCGGCGCTGCTCGATGCGCTGCTGTTCACCCCATCACGCAACGGCAAATTGCGGCTGATGCAGGAATATTTCGCGAGCCGGCCCGATCCCGAACGCGGCTGGGCATTGGCGGCGTTGACCGGCGAGCTGTCCTTTGCCGAGGCCAAGCCGAGCCAAGTGCGCGCTCTCGTCATGGCGCGCGTCGATCCGGAGCTTCTAGGCTGGTCTTATGATTTTGTCGGCGATCTTGCCGAGACCGTTTCGTTGATATGGCCGACATCCGGGCAGGTACAGACCCATGTCCCGAGCCTCGCGGAGATCGTCGACGCGTTGCGAGCAGCGGGCCGCGCCAAGATCGGGCAATTGCTGGAGCCTTGGCTCGACGCGCTCGACCCGACCGGGCGTTGGGCATTGCTCAAACTCGTCACCGGCAGCCTGCGGATCGGGGTTTCGGCGCGGCTGGCCAAGACCGCACTCGCCGAATGGAGCGGCATCGGCGTCGATCGCATCGAAGAGGTTTGGCATGGGCTGGAGCCTCCTTATCAGGCGTTGTTTGCTTGGCTCGAAGGGCACTCCCCGGCGCCGCCGATCGAGGATTTGCCGATCTTTTACCCATTGATGCTGGCCCAGCCGCTCGACGATGCCGATCTCGCGGCGCTCGACCCGCGCGACTATCTGGCCGAGTGGAAATGGGACGGCATCCGCGTGCAGCTCGTCAGCCGCGGCGGCGAAAAGCGGCTCTACTCGCGCTCCGGGGACGAGATCGGCTCGGCGTTTCCGGATATCCTGGTTGCAATGCCCGAGGAGGTGACGCTCGACGGCGAACTTCTGGTGGTGCGCGGCGGCGAGCCGGCGCCGTTCAACGATCTGCAGCAGCGGCTCAACCGTAGGATCACCAGTCCAAAGATGCTGCGGGACTATCCGGCGGCGGTGCGGCTTTACGACATCCTGCGCGAGGGACCGGAAGATCTGCGCCGCCTGTCCTTTGCCGAGCGCCGCAAGCGGCTTGAGTTATGGCATGTGCGAGCGCCGCGCGAAGCGCTCGATCTGTCACCGCTGGTGCCGTTTTCGCGGTGGGACGAATTGCGCGAATTGCGCGACGGCGCGCGCGAGCGCGGCATCGAGGGGTTGATGCTGAAGCGGGCGGACTCGCACTATTTCGCCGGCCGCCCGAAAGGCCCGTGGTTCAAATGGAAGCGGGGTGCGCTGACCCTCGACACCGTCTTGATGTACGCCCAGCGCGGCCACGGCAAGCGCTCGTCATTCTATTCGGATTATACGTTTGGCGCCTGGCGGGACGATGCGTTGGTGCCGGTCGGCAAGGCCTATTCGGGATTTACCGACGACGAGCTGCGCCGGCTCGATCGCTGGGTGCGCAACAATACCGTGCAGCGTTACGGGCCAGTGCGCGAGGTGGCGCCTGGCATCGTCCTCGAAGTCGCCTTCGACAGCGTACACCGTTCCACCCGCCACAAATCCGGGGTGGCGATGCGCTTTCCGCGCATCCATCGCATCCGCTGGGACAAGCCCTTCCGCGAAGCCGACACTCTCGAGACGCTGGAGAGGATGCTGACCTAGCGCTCTGGCGCAGACGGACGATTCATGGAACAAGGCCGAGGCGGTCGAGCGCACCGGGCAACTCTGCGAAATGGTCCAGTACAGCGTCGGCGCCCAGGGAATCCAAATCGGCGCCGGCGTAGCCATAGCGCATCAGCACCAGGGGCACACCGGCGGATCGAGCGACGGCGGCATCGTTCTCGCTGTCGCCGATCATCGCCGCCGACTCGGCCCGGGCGCCGACCGCGCCGACCAATCCCAACAGGTGACCAGGGTCGGGCTTTCTGACCGCAAAGCTGTCTCCGCCGGCAATCCCGTCGAACAGCGCCAACAGACCGAGGCCTTCGAGCACGGCGATAGTCGCGTGCTGTGGTTTGTTGGTGCAGATCGCCATCCGGTAGCCGCGTCCCCGCAATGCCTCCAAGGTCTCAGGCACGGCCGGATAGGGTCGGGTGAGCCGCACCGCTTCGGCCTCGTAGAGCTCGATGAAGCGGGGAAGAGCGCTCGCCGCATCGGCGAGGTCGCTGCCGCTCGCTGCGAGGGCGCGGGCGACGAGCGCAGCCGCGCCGTCGCCGATCATGCGCTTGACTTGCGGCAGCGACAGTGATGGGCGGCCGAGCTCGCGCAGCATTTCGTTGAGCGCGGCGCGCAGGTCGGGCGCACTGTCGACAAGGGTGCCGTCGAGATCGAAGACCAGCAGAAAATGTCCCATCGCCGCAAAGTCTGCGCCGCCGTGATAGGGCGCGCAACCGTGTACGACGGATCAGAGCCGGTCCGCGTCGCGGCGATTCGGCGACCGGGCCTCGGGCGGGAGCAGAATCGCCGACACCTTTCCTGATTGTGACGATGGCCGATGTCCCGGTCCCCGGCGATCGTCTGCGATGATTTGGTGAGGTTGCGGTAGTGAGCTCCTAAGCCGCTTCCGACGGGCGTCTTCGATCGCTGCGCCAGCGCCGTGAGCCCGTCCGTCTCGCGTTGTTCCTCGACAACCTTTGCGTGGTTGGGCTACAGTCTGCAACAATCTGTGTGTTGTAGACACAGCGCCGCTGCGCAACAATGCAACCGGCGCTGATTGTCTGATTCGGGCCAAGTCGATGAACCAGTCCGGTTTCGCCGCCATCATCCTCGCCGCCGGCGGCGGCACACGAATGAAGTCCGCGATCCCCAAAGTCTTACATCCAGTAGCCGGCCGACCGATGATCGCGCACCTGTTAGCCGCGCTGACCCCGCTGCGGCCGGTGGCAACCGTCGTCGTGATCGGGCCGCGGATGGAAGCTGTCGCCCGTCTCGTCGAACCGGCGCAGAGCGTCGTGCAAGATCCGCCGCTCGGCACTGGCGACGCAGTCCGCACTGGGCTAGCCGCCCTCCACGGCAAGCTCGCGCCAAAGGGTGAGATCGAGGACCTGCTGGTGCTGTTCGGCGACACGCCGCTGCTTACCGGCGAAACATTGGCGCGTTTCTTGGCGGAACGGCGGCGGGTGTCGGCGGCGGTGCTGGTCGCGGCCATGCGCCCCACCGATCCCGGTGCTTACGGAAGGCTCGTCTTGTCTGCGGACGGCACGCTCGACCGCATTGTCGAGGCCGCGGACGCCACCCCCGAGGAGCGCGCCATCGGGCTAGTCAACGGCGGCATCATGGCGATCGCGGCGCGGCACGCCGCTGATCTTGTGGACGCTCTCGACTGCGATAACGCGAAAGGCGAATTCTACCTGACCGACATCGTCCCTGTCGCGCGCCGGCGCGGGCTCGTGTGCGGCGTGATCGAACTGCCGGTCGATGAGCTGGTCGGCATCAACACCCGCGCCAATCTCGCTGAGGCCGAGGCGCTGATGCAGGACAGGCTGCGCCGTGCGGCGATGACGGAGGGGGCTACGTTGGTCGCACCTGAAACCGTGTTCCTCGCCGCTGACACGCGGCTCGGCCGCGACGTGGTGATCGAGCCCAACGTCGTCTTTGGTCCCGGCGTGGAGATCGGCGAGGGCGCGCGCATCCGCTCGTTCTGTCATATCGAAGGTGCGACCGTTGGCGCTGGCTCGATCGTCGGCCCGTTCGCGCGGCTGCGGCCGGGAGCGACGCTCGCGGCCGAGGTCCATATCGGCAATTTCGTCGAAATCAAAGAGGCCCGGCTCGGCGTCGGAGCCAAGGCCAATCACCTCTCCTATATCGGCGATAGCGCGATCGGGGCCGGGGCGAACATCGGCGCCGGCACGATCACCTGTAATTACGACGGCGTTAACAAGCATCGTACGACAATCGGCGAGGGCGCCTTTATCGGCTCGAACACCGCCCTGGTGGCGCCGGTCACGGTCGGCGCCGGCGCGATCGTCGCCGCCGGCAGCGTCGTCACCGGTGATGTCCCGCCGGACGCGCTCGCCTTGGCGCGCGGCCAGCAGGTCAACAAGCCCGGCCGCGCGGTCGAGATCCGCGCCCGGCTACGGAGGAAAATCTGATGTGCGGGATCATCGGCATCATCGCCAAGGAAACAGTGGCGCCGGGGCTGATCGAAGGGCTCCGCCGGCTCGAATACCGCGGCTATGATTCGGCCGGGATCGCAACTCTGGTCGACGGCCGCATCGAGCGCCGGCGCGCCGAGGGCAAACTCGCCAATCTCGCCCGGCGGCTCGACCGCGAGCCGGTTCAGGGGGTGATCGGCATCGGCCATACTCGCTGGGCGACCCATGGCCTGCCGACCGAGACCAACGCCCATCCGATCGCCACCGACCGCGTCGCTGTCGTCCACAACGGCATCATCGAGAATTTCCAGGCGTTGCGGCGCGAACTGACTGCGCTTGGTCACGTCTTTCAGACCGAGACCGACACCGAGGCAGTAACGATCCTGACGACGCATTTCCTCGATCAGGGACTGTCGCCAAGGGACGCGGTGGCCAAGACCTTGGCGCGGCTCGACGGCGCCTTTGCCCTCGCCTTTCTGTTTGCCGGCGAGCACGATCTATTGATCGGCGCCCGGCGCGGCAGCCCGCTCGCCATCGGCTATGGCGACGGCGAAATGTTTCTCGGCTCGGACGCCTTAGCGCTGGCGCCCCTGACCCGCCGCATCACCTATCTCGAAGAGGGTGATTGGGCGGTCGTGACCGCGCAGACGGTAACGATCTTTGATGCCGAGAATATCGAGGTCGAACGGCCAATCCGGGAATCTGCCGCCTCGGGCGCGCTGATCGGCAAGGGCAACTATCGCCACTTCATGCAAAAGGAGATCTTCGAGCAGCCCGCGGTGATCGGCGACACGATCAACGCGCTGATCAACCCGGCGACCCGCACTGTTCACCTGCCCGAGCTGCCGTTCGCTCTGACCGAGATCGAACGGATCACCATGATCGCCTGCGGCACCGCCTATCATGCCTGCATCGTCGCCAAATACTGGCTCGAGCGAATCGCCCGAATATCGGTCGAGATCGACGTCGCCTCGGAGTTCCGCTATCGCGCGCCGGCCATGCCGCGCGGCGGAGCGGCAATCTTCGTTTCGCAATCGGGCGAGACGGCGGACACCTTGGCGGCGCTGCGCTATGCCCGCTCGCAAGGCCAGAAAATCATCGCAATCGTCAACCAGCCGGAGAGCTCGATCGCGCGTGAGGCGGATGTCGTGTTACCGACCTTGGCCGGCCCCGAGATCGGCGTCGCCTCGACCAAGGCGTTCACCACCCAGCTCGCCGTGCTCGCCGGCTTGACTGTAGCATTGGCGCGGGCGCGCGGCGCAATCAGCCCGGCACGCGCGGCCGAACTCGTCGGCTTTTTGACCGAGATCCCGTCGCGGGCCGCCGAAGTACTGAACCACGACGAGCGCATCCGCGAGATCGCCGCGACCATCGCCGAGGCGCGCGATGTGCTTTATCTCGGCCGCGGCAGTGCATTTCCGTTGGCGCTGGAGGGCGCTCTGAAGCTCAAGGAGATTTCCTACATCCACGCCGAGGGCTATGCGGCGGGCGAGATGAAGCATGGGCCGATCGCGCTGATCGACGAGAATGTCCCGGTCGTCGTGCTCGCGCCAAATGACGACCTCTTTCAAAAGACGCTCGGCAATATCGAGGAGGTCATTGCACGCAAAGGCCGGGTCGTCATGATTTCCGACGCGGCCGGGGTGGCGCGGCTCGCCGATCGGCTGGCGTCAGGAATCGCGGTGCCGAGCTGCGACCCGTTCGTTGCCCCCTTGCTCTACGCGATCCCGATCCAGCTGTTGGCTTACCACGTCGCCGTCCTCAAAGGCACCGACGTCGACCAACCGCGCAACCTGGCGAAAAGCGTCACGGTGGAGTAGGACCAGCGGGCGGCCGCGTCCCGACCAGGCGCCGGCGAGCCCGCCGACCAGCCTCAAAATTCCCGTGAACCGGGAAAGCAACCGGGAATTTATTCGATTTGGCCGCCGGAGCAGTCGGCTCCGCACAAAAACCGGGTTTTGGATTAGAGAGTTACACCCAATTCCCGTGACGGCCGAACCGGGAATTATTTCCGCATAACCGGGAATTAAATCGGCGTAACCGGGTATACACGGGAATTGCAAAAAACAACAACGAACCATGACCTTTTGCTGCCATCAAGGGTAAGCCCGGACATGTACTCGCCTAATTTGACGACAGCATGGCGAAGTCCTGGCGGGCGCCACCCGGCGGCGGGCGCGCTGTCATGCTGTGGAAGACGAGCGTCGGGCGGCTCGCTCCGATCTCCCCACTTTTGGCATCGCCGCGCCCAGCTGCGACCATTCATTGGCTCATGTTCATCTGGTTTCACTAGCGATAGAACAGGGTTCCATTCTGAGCCGCCGCGGCCGTGTTAAGGTCCGCTCATTAGTTCGCGGCGCGCTCCGCATTCTCTCGGGCACGGGCGGCTGCGACGCGATCGATCTCGGCTTTCGCTGCGGGGTATTCGCGCAGGAAACGCCGGAACTCGGTGACGTTCAACACCAACACCTGGCAATAACCAAGGGCGACCACATCGGCTTGGCGCCGCTGTTTGCTGAGCAGCGCCATCTCGCCGAAAAAGTCGCCGCTGCCGAGTCGCACCCGTTGATCGCCCAACACGACCTCGACCGCGCCCGACGAGATCAGGAACATCTCAGTGCCACGTTCGCCTTTGCGGATCACCGTCTCCTCGGGAACGAGGAGACGCGGCCGCAGATGACGCGCCAATGCCCTCCGCTCAGGGGACCCCAAAGCAGCGAACATCTCGATCTGGCCGATCAGCTCATCGGCGCGAAGGCCGAGGTCGAGCGGCGCATCGTCGACCCAGTTCGAGCGATGGGCCGCGTGCTCGCGTTCGAGGTTTTCGAACACCTCTCGATCGATCAACCCTTCTTCGTACAGACTGCGGTACCGCGAGATCAGCAGTCGCAGTCCTGATTGCTGCAGGAAACGCCGTTCCAACACCGCGGCGTGCTCAGGATATTGCAGCCGCAGCGCGTCGAGCGCGCGGGTTGTGGCTGTCAAACGCGCCGCGATCAACTCACCCGGCGCCTCGCAGGCACGCTCCCCCAGCAGTGCGCGCAAGCGGCTGCCGGAGAAACGGCCGAGTTCACCGAGGGCCAGCCGACCTACCAGCAGCGTCTCAAAACGGATCGAAATCTCGCGTTGCAGCGCTCCACTCAGATGCAGCGTACGATGCAGGAAATTAGCGATCCGAAGACTGCGCGGGAACTGCAGCGCCCCGTTCGCGACCCGAGTGTAGCCGACCAATCCTTCGGCCTTGGCCGCATCGAGAATTCGGTTGGTGCTGCGCAGCAACCGCTCGATCGCCGTGCCCGATACCGTGTGCTGGGCATGATGGTCGAGAATGATCCGGCGTTCCTGGTTGGCGATCGCGACGAGGGCAATCGTCATCCGGTCTTGGTCGGAGATCGCCGTGTCGATATCCGATTGAGCCGCCAGATGGTCCATTTCCTCGCTGTAGCGTGCGGTGGCGGCGGCGGTGGCCTCGGCATCGATCTCGTAATCTCTTGCCGTCACCCGCACCGCGTCCCGTATGTCGCCGAGCGACAGCATCATCACCTTGTCGCGCAGCGCGCGATCGAGCGGCGACAGCCGGTCAAGCTTTAATAGTCGCATGACCAGCCGCAGCGTTAGCCCATTGACCAGTAGTGTGAACAGCACGAAGCCCGTCGCGAGCACCGCGATCAAGTCCTTCAGCGCGGGATCGATGCGGTTGTCCTCGGTGACGGAGAGTGCCAGCGCCAACGTCACCGCGCCGCGCAGGCCACCCCAGGTGATCGCCAGTTTGTAAGCGGCGCTAACATGCTGGCTAAGGCGCAGCGAGCTCAACAGCGGGAACAGCCCGAACAGCACCGCCGCTCGAGACAGCAGCGCCGCGACGAGCGCTATCCCCAGAAGCCACAGATCAGGTAGGTGGATACCGACGAGGAGCTTCGGCACCAGCGCCGAAGCGCTGATGAAAATCAGCGAGCTCGCCCAGAAGCCGAGCTGCTCCCAAACCTGCTCGAGGTAGAGCCAGTTCGCGGGGGTGAGGCGGACGCGCGCGAAAGTGCCGGCGGTCAGCCCGGCGGCGGCAACCGCAACAACGCCCGACACCTCGCATTCCTCACCGAGGATGTAGACGAGGTAGGGAAGTGCGACGGCAAGCGTGACCTCGGCCATGCGCGAGCCGCCGAGCAGCGGCAAGATCGTGCCGTAGAGCCGCCCGCCGACCACGCCCAGCACGATGCCACCGAGAAACGCGATGACGAAATGCTCGGCGCCGGCGGCGATGTGCGAATTGGTGCCACCAGTCAGCATCGCCACCAGCACCGTGAACAGCACGATGGCGGCAGCGTCGTTGAGCAGGCTTTCGCCCTCCAACAGCCGCGTTAGGCGCGGCGGTGCGCCGGCCTCGTGCAGGATCGCCACAACTGCCGCCGGGTCGGTTGTAGCGACGATCGAGCCGAATAGCAGCGCCGCGATCAGCGGCACGTCGGCGATCAGGTTCAGGCTGTACCCGATAGCCGCCGCGGCGGCGAAGACTGCAACGATCGCCAGTATGAGGATCGGCGCCGCATCCTCGGCGACCTCGCGCACGTCGATCATCAGCGCCGCGTGAAACAGTAGGATCGGCAAGAAGACGGTGAGAAAGATCGAGGCGCTGAATGGCAGGTTGACGACCGGCGCCACGATCCCGTCGAAAAGATCGGTTAGCGGTGTGTAGAGCAGGAAGCTGGAGAGTTCCGCCGACCGCAACTCCTACCATCGCCAGCAGCACGGCATAGGGTAGGCGCAGCCGTTCGGCGATCGGCTGAACGAGACTGATGAGAACCAGAAAGCCTGCGATCACAAGCGTGGTCGTCGCGACAGCGCCCACTATTCAGAACCTCTTGCGCTCAGACGGCCACGATACCGTATTTGATTTGTGCTATCGACCGAGGAAGCTTGTATAGCACCCGTTTCGCGCTTACGCGGACGAGGCCGGTTTCGACAGGCGTGCCGCCAGCTTCATGGCTACCGACCCGCCGAAGGAGTGACCGACAAGGCAAACAGTATCCGCGTTTGTCGGCAGTGCGGTTTCCACTAGGCGCGCCTGATCATCGAGGCTCTGCGGTGCGTCGCTCGGCCAAGGCGGTGTCCGGCCGTATCCATACAAATTCACGGCGCGCACATGAAAATCGACTTTCAGGTCGTCCATCAGGCGGCCCCACATGCGAGCGCCCGACACGCTGGGATGTACAAGCATGACCACCGGACCGGATCCGGCCTCAAGAAAGTCTGCTTTGATCGCTGGCAATTTGTTCATCGCCGTCTAGCTCCATGGCTGCCTACCAGCCAGCTTTCGACCCCTGACGATAGGTCATTCACGTCGGTCCTATCCTCCGCTCACGCGAAGCCCTGAGAAGGAGCGCCCGAACCACCATCGGAGGGTCCGGGCGCAACGCTGCGCGAGCGAGGTCGCGCCGTCACGCAGCCTTTCCGCGCGCCAAGGCATGCACATCGGCGGTGGTTAGGGCGTTGCCGCCGATCCCCCAGTCGCCGCTTTCGGCCTCCTCGACCAGGCAAAGGGTGACCTGGCGCATGTTCTCGCCTTCGATTGAGACCATCGCATCGGTCAGCTTGCTGATGATCTGGCGCTTCTGTTCCTTACTGAATACATCCTTGATGACTTGAACCTGAATGAGCGGCATTGGATTTTCCGACGCGGCGCTGGCTTCTACACTGCGTCCGCACCCACCCCTGGGATAAGTGGGCGGGACGTCAGCGACGTCCTGCGAGGTCAGCTTCGGGTCGGGCCAGTCCAGTAGGTGGCGAGCCGATGTGCAGCTCGGTCGACAGAACCCAGCGAAATACAACAAGAGCCCCTGACTGGAACTCCGGTTCGATTTTGAGCGACGCCGGCAGGAATAATCGGGTTATTCCGCACGCAGTCGCAGCACCGCGCGACCATCGATTAGGCGGTCTTGCAGTGCAGTCAGCGCCTCGCCGGCCCGTTCGAGGGGGAACTCCGTCGTTTGGGCGGGGCAGATTTTGCGCTGCTCGAACAGCGCAAATATCTCGCTGAAGGCGGCGGCCACTTGCGCTGGGCAACGCTTGCGGTAGTCGCTGATCTGCAACCCGCTGACTTCGATGTTCTTGAGCAACAGATAATTCGTCCGCATCATCGGGATGGCGCCCGCCGCAAAGCCGATCACCACCAGTCGCCCGCGCCAAGCGAGTACCCGTAGGGCTGCATTGAACACCTCGCCGCCGAGCGGATCGAGGATGATATCGGCCCCTCGGCCGCCGGTTGCATCGTAAACCTGCTCGCGAAGAGTGTCGCGCAGATTTGCACGCGACAAGTCGATGACGGCGTCGGCGCCGGCCGCCCTGACTGCTGCCGCCTTCTCGGGCCGGGCTATGCCGGCAAGCACGCGGGCACCCATTGCGTGCGCGAGCTGAACCGCCGCGTAGCCGACCCCGCGCGAGGCGCCTAGCACCAGCACGGTTTCGCCCGTCAGTAGCCGGCCGCGCTCGCGCAACGCAAACCATGCGGTGTCGTAGACCAGGCTCAGCGATGCCGCTTCGCCGAACGTCATACGAGCCGGCAGGTGGTAGCACTGGTCAGCCGGAACCGCGACGGCTTCGGCATAGCCGCCCTGCTCGGCCATTGCCAGGACCCGATCGCCTGCTCGCATCGTAACGCCACGCCCGCACGCACACACAATGCCGGCCGGCCCCTTGCCCGGGATAAACGGCCGCTCCGGCAGGAACTGATACGTGCCGCCGACGACCAGCAGGTCGACGTAATTGACCGGCGCAGCGTAAATTTCGACCAGGATCTCGCCAGGACCGGGGACCGGCATCGCGACTTCGGCGGTGCGCAGCTGCTCCGGCCCACCGAATTCGTCGACGACGATCGCGCGCATTGTTAGCCGCTCACCCGGATTGGCCTGGCTTGGCCTTCGGCCACCCAGCGCATCAACTCGCGCTTCAGGATCTTGCCGCTTGGCGTCAGCGGCATCGCCACAACCGTCAGCAGGAATTCCGGCATGTCGTATTTCGCAAGCCCGGCCGCTTCAAGGTCGCGCAGCAACCGGGCTGGATCGAGACGAACACCGTTACCCAGAACCACCGCGAGGCAAACCCTCTCGCCGAGCCGGGCGTCGGAAACCGCGAACGCCGCTGCCTTCTCAATTCCCGCGCAGCGCAGCGCCACAGCCTCGATGGTGGCCGGGTAGATGTTGCGCCCGCCGCGGACAATGATGTCCTTCTTGCGGCCGGTGATATGCAGATACCCGGCTTCGTCGAGCCAGCCGAGATCCCCGGTCATGAACCAGCCTTGCGCATTGAACGCGGCCTCGGTGGCCAATTGATCATCGAAGTAACCGAGCATCAGGCTGGCGCCGCGACCGCCGATTTCGCCGATCTCGCCGGGAGACGGTTCGACGTCCGGATCGTCCTGGCGCCAGATGCGCACTTCGTAACCGGCGCAGGCTCGCCCGCAGGTTCCGACGATGCGCGCGGGCGGATCGTCTGGTCGGGTGTATTGGTGCGAGCAGGTTTCCGTCATGCCGTAGCCGCTCTGCGGCACAATGCCGTGTTCCATCAACGCCTCGACCACGGCGGGCGGCGCCGCCGCGCCGGAAACGCGGAAGCCGCGCACTTTGCCGAGCCGGCGCGCGCCGCGGGCGCGCATCTCGGCCAACAAATCGATCGCATGCGTCGGCACCCCGAAGAGAAATTCGGCGCCGACTTCTTCCAGTCGGTCCATCAGGCTGGCATTGCGCGGCAGATCGTGCAGCACGACTTCGCCGCCGCCGGCCAGCGCGGTGATCAAGGCGCCGAGGCCGAGGTTATGCGACAACGAACTCAGCGTGTAGAGCACAGCCCCCTCCAGATGCCAGTCGCGCGCCATCATGCGGGCAGTGGCGAGCAACGTGTTGTCGCTGTGCAGGACGCCCTTCGGTATCCCGGTCGTGCCGGAGGTGAAGGGCAGATACATGATCTGGTTCGCGTCACTGCTCGCCGGCCGGTCGATGGCGGGACTCGCCAGGGCGGCAAACGGGGCCTTATCAGCCGCGCCAACCGGCCAGCGAAAACGCAGAAAATCGCGGCCGGCGAGTTCGGCGAAAATATCGCACCGGTCGCCGTCCGCGCCGTAGCCAGGGAGAGCGATCAGCCCCGCCGCGCGCACCCGCTCCACCAGCGCGGCGACTTCTCCGACCCGGTGGTCGCGGTGCAACGACGGGCAGCAGACATAGGCGTTGCGCGAGCACGCGAGCAACGCGATTGCCGTCTCGACCCGGCTCGGCAGCCATACCGCGACGCGATCCCCCGCGTGCAGGCCGTTTCCGGCGAGATGGCCGGCGAGGCGGTCGGCGGCGGCGACCAGTGCGGCATAGGTCAAGCGGCGATGCCGGTCGGTGACGGCAGACGCCCCGGGAGTGGCGCAAGCGCGACGAGAGACGAGATGGTAGATCGTCTCGTTGCCCCAGAACCCCGCCGCCGTATAGGTTGCCAGGGTCGGCGCGTTCAGTAGCGTCAGCAGTGTCGTGTCATCCGCCCTTCCGATCGCGTGCGGCACGCAAAATCGTTCTTATTCGCTGCGGTGTCGCCGGCAGTTGCGTCACCGCGCCGGGGATGCCGAGCGCATCGTCAATTGCGGCCGCAAGCGCCGCGCCGACGCCGGTGATGCCGCCCTCTCCGACGCTCTTGATGCCGAGCGGGTTGAGCGGGCTCGGGGCGTCCTCGGTAAGCAGGATCTCGACGGGCGGGACGTCACCGGCATTGGGCAGGGCGTAATAGGCCAGAGTTGTACAGAGCGGCTCGCCGCGCGCGTCGTAAACAAATTCCTCGCAGAGCGCGCCCCCCAGCCCTTGTGCGAAGCCGCCGGCCAGCTGACCCCCGGCCATCATAGGGTTGATTGCCCGGCCGATGTCGTAGGCGATCAAGAACCGCTCCACCGCGACGTGCCCGGTCTCCGGATCGACGCGCACGACGCCGATATGGACGCCATAGGCATAGGTCATGTGGTCGGCGCGGAACCAGGCTTCGGCGGTGAGGCCCGGGTCGCGGCCGCCAAGCACTGGGGAATCCGGCGCCAAATGGCGCGCGATGTCGCCGAGTGCAATCGACGGGCCCTCCGGCCGATCGCGATGACGTACAATGCCACTGGCAATGTCGAGCTCTTCAGGCGCCGCTTGCAACAGCTCACCCGCCATCTCCAGCGCTTTGGCGCGTATCTTCAATGCCGCACACGCCTCGCGCTGCCGGTCATCACCGAGGCGCGCGAGGCGTGTGCGCCGATGCCGTATTGGATGCGGTCGGTCTGGCCGAGAACCACACGCACCTGGCGGTAGTCGACGCCGAGCGTATCGGCGCAGATTTGCGCCATCGCCGTCACAAAGCCTTGCCCGACGGACGAGCCGCCGGTTACCAGCTCGACTGCGCCGGTCGGGTCAATGGTGATGCGCGTGCCGTCCATCAGGCCAAGTCCGCCCTTCTCGACAAAGACGGCGATCCCGGCGCCGACCAACTCGCCCGCTGCGCGCCGCCGCCGCAGTTCGGACTGCAACGGCTTCCAGCCGATCTGAGCGAGCGCCTTGTCGAGCAACAGCGCGTAATCACCGGAATCATACACGACCTCGGTGCCGAGCGCGTTGAGCGGCCGGCTGAACGGCATCTCGGCCGCAGCAATCAGGTTGCATCGGCGCACCGTGAGGCGATCGAGCCCGAGCCGGTCGGCAACCGCATCCATCAGCCGCTCGCGCACAAACGTCCCCTCGTAGCGGCCGGGGGCGCGGTAGGTGGCGGCGGGCGTCTTGTTGGTCAGGCGAAAATGCCCGACCGCGCGATAGGCCGGGATGCGGTACGGGCCCGGCAGCATCGCGATCGTCATTTCCGGAACGCGGGCGCCATGCGTGCGAACATAGGCTCCCTGGTCGAGCCAGAACTCATCGTTGAGCGCCAGGATGACGCCTTCAGCATCAACCGCCACCCGCGCGAAATGACGCTGCTGCCGCGAATGGTTGGCGGCCATCATGTGCTCGCGGCGGTCTTCGATCCATTTGACCGGGCGGCCGAGACGCAGCGCGGCGAGGCACACGAGAAAATCCTCGGGATATAGTTCGCCGCGCACACCGAACCCCCCGCCGGTGTTGCCTTCCTTCAGGACCACTGCGGCGGCGCTGCGGCCGAGCATGCGCGCCAGGGCGTCGCGATTGCGGTGCGGCACCTTGGCGGCGCCGTAGAGTTCCAACAAGTCGCATGCGGCAACGTAGCGAGCCAGTGCGCCGCGCGTTTCGAGCGGCACAGCGCTGTGCCGGCCGATCGTCAAATCGAGTTCCACGACCGCATGCGCTTTGGCGAAAGCCCCAGCGAGATCGCCGTACTCGGCGCGCAGCATAGTCGCCTCGGTCGAAAGCCCCGGCGCAAAGCTGCCGGGCGCTGCCGCGGCATCGAGGATCGGCGCCAACTCCTCGACCGTCAGCGAGACCAGCTCGGCGGCATCCTCGGCGCGGTAGGCATCGGTGGCGAACACTGCCGCGACCGGCTCGCCGACATAGCGCACCCGCTCTTGCGCTAGCAGCGGCTGGCGGTACGGGCGCAGAGCTTCGCCGGCCGGATCGCGGAAATCGATTGGCGGCAGGTCGGCGATGTCTGCCCCGCTCCACACCGCCACCACCCCGGGAGCGGCGCGCGCAGCCGTGACGTCGACGGAGCGCAGCTCGCCATGGGCACAGGGCGCGCGCACGATCCGCATATGGAGCTGATGCGGAAATGCGATATCGGCGACAAACTGTCCCTGACCCCGGAGCAGCGGGGGGTCTTCCAGCCGCGCGACGGAACGGCCGAGGATGCGGCGCTGGCCACTCATGGGTCGTTCCGCACTATGTTCCGTATCATGGACTGGGCCGCTTCAGCCGCCCCAGAATTGTTTTGTGGCCAGCCTCGCGCCCTCGGCCATCGTCGCCAGTTTGGCCCACACCACGTCGGAATCGACGGCAGCCTGGCCGACCCAGGTGCCAAAGCCGCAATCGCTGCCGGCGATGACGTTGTCCCGGCCGACGAGGTTGGCGTAGCGGGCGATGCGCTGCGCAATCAGCTCCGGGTGCTCGATGAAGTTCGATTTCAACTCGATGACCCCGGGAATGATGACCTTGCCCTCCGGCAGCTTGACCTGTTCGAACAGAGTCCATTCATGCGCGTGGCGCGGGTTGGCAGCCTCAAACGAGATCGTCGCCGGCCGTGCCGTGAACACGATGTCAATGATGTCGGCGAGCGGCACGTCGTGATGGTGCGGCCCTTCGTAATTGCCCCAGCATAGATGCAGCCGCGCTTGGTCCGGCGGGACCGCGGTCAGCGCATGGTTCAGCGCCTCGACGTGGAGCCTCGCCCGCTTGCGGAATTCCTCAAGGGACAAGTCGGCATATTGGATGTGCCGACCCATCGCCAGGTCAGGACAATCGATCTGCACGATGATCCCGGCTGCGGCGATCGCCTCATACTCGCCGCGCATCGCCTCGGCGATCGCGAACAGGTACGCCTCCTGGCTCGGGTAGTACTCGTTGCGGAAGAACAGCGAGATGACGCCCGGCGAGGCGGCGCTGAGGAATGCTCCGGCGGCGTTCACCCCAGCCAGGGCCGCTTTCAGATTGTCGATGTCGGCGAGCGGCGCGGCCGCGTCGCCGACCCCGATTGGGGCGGTGCAGGCGGGGGTTCGGCGGCGCGAGCGGCCGGGATCGCTGAACACTCGCTTCGCCAGGTTCGGGAACTCGGCCAGGTCCTGATAGACGAAGGTATTGCTGCTGCCGGCGAAACCGGTCAGCCGGTCCTTGACATAGGTGGCGTAGCTCGGCTTCGACATCTCGCCGTCGTTAACGAGATCGACGCCCACCTCGACCTGCTTCCTCAGCATCTCGGCGACGGCCGCGTGAATCGTTGCCGCCAGCGCGGCGCGGTCGACCGGCACGCCTTCCTCCTTGGCAAACATCGCCCGGATCAGCTCATCAGGCCGCGGCAGGCTGCCGGTATGGGTGGTCAAGAAGCGACCGAGCCCATAAGCCATCACTGCCTCCAACAGATTTGCATTGCCCCGATTACACAGCCAAATTAGGCGCTCCGACTTCAGCTTTGCCAAGCATCCACCTGCCGGGCCGGCCGGTTGGTTATAAGGGTCGGCGCGGTGACGTCGGAGCGTGTCGGCGAGATCAGGGCCGCCGCCTGGGCGCCAAACTGATCTTTATGGTCGTGACCAAGAATGAAGACGTAATTATAGGCTGCTCGGCGAGGGTACGAAAAGCTGGCCGCCGAGTGCATCGGAATTCCTTCGGCTCGCCGGCTCAGCCGACCTTCACCAGCGCGCCGCCATCGACCGGCAGGGCCACCCCGGTGATGAAATTGGCCTCGTCCGACGCCAGGAACAGTGCCGCGTTGGCGACGTCCCAGCCGGTGCCCATCTTGCCGCGCAGCGGCACCCGGGCGTCGCGTTCTGCGGCGACCTCGGCGCGGCTGCGGTTGCTGGCCCGCGCTCTGGTGTCGACCGCCATCGGCGTGTCCATCAGCCCCGGCAGGATGCAGTTGGCGCGGATGCCGTAGGGCGCGTTGTGCAGCGCCAGCTGCTCTGTGAAAGCGATCATCGCCGCTTTCGTCGCCTTGTAGGCGACGAGCGGGTAGGTATTTTCGTAAGCCGCCACCGACGAAATGTTGACGATCGCCCCCGAACGCTGTCGACGCATGATCGGCAGCACATGCTTGCAGGCCATGATCGTGCCGCGCAAGTTGATCGCGGACACGCGGTCGAACGCCGTCTCGGTCAACTCGTCGAGTGGCTTATCGCCGCCGGCGATGCTGACGCCGACATTGTTGTGCAGGATGTCGATGCGACCCCAGCGCTCAATGGCCGTCGCCATCGCCGCGGCGAGCGTCGCCTCGCGCGTCACATCGGCCACGAAGGCGACGCATTCGCCACCCGACTTCGCCGCCAGCGCGGCGGTCTCCTCAGCCGAGGCAAGGTCGCGGTCGACCGCAAGGATCCTCGCTCCTTCCTGCGCGAAGCGCAGCACGGTCGCGCGACCGTTGCCGATCCCCTCGCCGGGGCTCTGCCCGGCACCGACCACGACCGCGATCTTTCCCGCAAGGCGCATCAAACGTGTCCAGACCGTTCCGCCGAACAGTATAACAGTAAGAGTATCACGAATGACCGGATCGGTGCTTTCACGAGTCCACCGCGACCCGACCGGCGATCTCGTGACAATTCCGGCGGTCTATTGCCCGAGGGAGGCCATCTTTTCGGCGGGATCAGATTGGGCTGAGCCGCCTCCAATTCCCATAATGCCGCCGAGGCCGATTTGACTCTTCAGGCGGGCACGGTCAGCCGCAGCAATCGGGTCGGATCGGCCTCGTCCTCGATGCCCCGCACCGCCGCGATCAGGCCGGCAGCGTTGACAAACGGGGCGCCGTAGGCGGCCAGCTCGCGCACCTTGGCGTCGAGCTCGGCATTGCTCATCGGCCGGCCCGGCGTGCCGCGGCCGTGCCGGATATGCTCGCTCAGCTCGGTCCCGTCGGCGAGGTGCAAGGTCACGGTCGCCGACTCGACCGGCATGGCCGGATCTTCCTCGAAGACAACTCTTGCGCGCAGCGCCTGCACGACCGGGTCGGCAACGCAATCATCCTCGTATTGAGCGAGCCCGGCGGCGCCACAGAGGAATGCTGCGGCGACGCTGTGCTGCAGGCTGACCTTGGCGTCGCGCCCGGTCTCGACATTCGGCCGGTCGGTGCGCTCACGCATCAGCGGGTGGCCGAGCACGACGACGCGCTCTATTGTTTTCGGCGCCGGCGCGTGACGCGCACGCAGTTCGAGACAGGCGTCGATTACCGGGAACAACACGACCCCGCACGGATAGGGCTTGTACGCGTTGTCCAGCACCTCCCAGCGTTCGCCGATCCCGTCGATCGTGCGTGCGAGATCGGCCGAGTCGCTCGTCACCGCCGCGAACCCGTAGCGCCCTTCGATCGGCTGCTCGGGTCCGCTGAACCCGCCTTCGGCGAACAGCGCCGCGGCCAGCCCGTTCTTCGCGGCGTTGCCGACCCCGAGGCTTTTCGCCATGCTGCCGATGCTTTCGACGAGGCTGGCGGATTGCGTTGCGGCATGGCCGAGCGCCCAGGCCGTGCGCCGCGCGTCTAGCCCAATCAGGCGGGCGCAGGCGACTGCCGCACCGAAAATCCCGCAGGTCGCGGTGATGTGCCAGCCGCGCCGGTAATGCGTCGGCATCACGCCAAGCCCGACGCGGCACGAGATCTCGACCCCGACAATAAACGCGTGCAGCAGTTCGCGGCCGGACACCGAACGCAGCTCGGCAAGTGCGAACAGGCCGGGTGCCACCGGCGCCGCCGGGTGCATTACTGTTGCGAGATGCGTGTCGTCGTATTCGAGGACATTGGCGCTGACCGCGTTCAAGAACGCGGCATTAAGCCCGTCGGGCCGCTCGCCGCGCCCGATCACGATCCCCTGCGGCGGCCCGAAGAATGGTGTCAGCACCTTGATCGCGATGTCCATCGCCTCGTCCCGCACGCCACCGAGCGCACAGCCAACAAAATTCAGCAGCCCGCGCACGCCCTCCTGGCGCACCTCCGGCGGGATGGCCTCCCATTGCGAGCCGGCGACGAATTGAGCGAGCCGGTTCGTAACGTGTAACTGGTCGCCGGTCATTGACGCCTCCTCAGATTGCCAGATAGCCGCCATCCACGGTTACCGTGCTGCCGGTGACCCAGCGGGACTCGTCGGAGGCAAGAAACAGCACCGCCCCGACGAGATCGTCTGGCTGGCCGAGCCGGCCGAGTGGGATTATCGCTTCTGTCGCACGCCGTGCTTCGGGGTCGGTATAGCTCGCACGCGTCAGCCCGGTCAGCGTCGGGCCGGGCGCGATCGCGTTGACGCGGATGCCGTGCGCCGCCAGATCGACGGCCATCGCATGCGTCAGCGAGCGCGCACCGCCCTTGGAGGCGACGTAAGCGGCGCGCTCGGGCCGCGCCACCTCGGCGAGCTGCGAGGTCACGTTGATGATGCTGCCGCCGCCCTGCTTGACCATTTGCCGCGCCGCCGCCTGCCCGACGTGAAACATGCCAGTCAGGTTGACCGCGATGATGCGGTCCCAAGTCTCGGCATCGACGTCCAAGAAATTGAGGCGGTGGCTGATCCCAGCGGATTCGAGCACGATATCGAGCCCGCCGAATTCGCGCACGACAGCGGCGACAGCCGCATCGACCGCCACACGGTCGCACACGTCGAGAGCCGACGCGGCTGCCCGCCCGCCGGCGCCACGAATCCGAGTAGCCATAGCCTCGGCGGCCGCGCTGTCAAGGTCAGTGCAGAACACCGCCGCGCCCTCGCGTGCCAGCGCCTCGGCCCCGGCGCCTCCAATGCCACCTCCCGCTCCCGCAACCAGCGCCACTTTGCCCGCGACCCGCCCCATGCCGCCCTCCCGTTATGCCGTCCTCGCGTTTCTATCATGCTGCCGGGACGCTGGAGCGCCACACTGCGCTGGCGGTCATGCAGGAAGTGATGGGGATTACGTCGTGATATCGGTGTGCGCGGTAACGGTGCTCGACCGCCCGGGCGTCCTACCGGTCGATTTTGACCCGTCCGAGCAAAAAGGTGGAGTGGCGACCCTCCAAGCGCGGGGCTATTCGCCCGAGGAGCTCGTCAATTCCGCAGAGAGTTTGGCTCTTCAAGCGAGGACGGTCAACCTCGCCACGTCGAAATTGTACACCCGGGCGGTGTTGCCGCCGGCGATCTTAGCCTGTTCGTCGTCCGGCACGCCCTCCAGGATCTCCGCCAGGATCTTGCGCGATTGGGGAAACGTCGACTCGCTGTGCGGATAGTCCGAGCCCCACATCATGTTGTCGACGCCAATGACGTCGCGCAGGCGAATGCCGATGGCGTCCTCTTGGAAGCTTAAGACGACGTTGCGGCAGAAGAAATCGCTCGGGAGCAGGCCGTCCTTGAACCGATAAATTGCCTCGCCGTGGCGCTCGCGATACGTGTAGTCCATAGAAGTGAGCACACTCGGCGCCCACGCCAATTCGAACTCGACGATGGCCAGGGTCAGGCGCGGATGACGCTCGAAGACGCCGGAGAAGATCATGTCGCACATCGACAGCGCCGGATAGAACGCCTTGGTCGCGCGGCTGCTGGCGTCGCGCAATGTTCCCGGACCGGCGCCACGGATCTTGCCCTGCCGCCGTGTGGCCGTGTGTAGGCTTAAGGGCAGGTCGAGTGCGGCGGCAGCGGCCCAGAACGGCTCGTATTCGGGTTGGTCGTAGCGCCGGTCCTCGGCTGGATACTCGGTGATCATCGCGCCGGAGAGGCCCAGGCGGGCGGCGCGCTCCAGCTCCTTGATCCCGTCCGGGACGTCGTCCAGGTTGATCATCGCGATGCCCTTCAATCGGGCGGGATCGGTACGGCAGAACTCGGCGAGCCAGTCATTGTACGCACGAAAGATGGCGGACATCAGCGGCGTGTCCGCCACCTTGAAGTAAAACAGCCCTTGGCTCGGATAGAGGACTTCACCGGCCACCCCGTCGAGCTCCATGTCCTTAAGGTGTTGCTCGGGGTCATAGCCGCCGCGGAGCACGTCTTCAAAGCGCCCCTGGGGGGAGATCGTCTCAGGGGCCTCGAACCGCGCGCCGGCGTTCGAGATCAGGCCGATCCCGGAGAGGATCTGATCCGCCTCGACCACGACGTGGTCGCCGCCGTTGATCCGCTCGATCCGCGGCGCACGATCGCGCAACGCTCTATCGATGCGGGTCTGCCATAGATCGGGCGGTTCGAACACGTGAGAGTCGGATGACAGAACCAGCGGGAGCATCGGCATCTCCATCTTCACCTGATCGCGGGCATCGCCTTTGGCAAATCGGCCCATCGCCGTCAAGGTGAGAGAGGCTAATGATCCCGTACCCGGTTGCCGTCAAGGTCGGGTTAGGTTCACTTGCGCCGAGTCTTGTTGTCGCGCGAACGGCCGGAATCGGCGCGTTCGAGCCATCGCACCGCAGTCGCCCGCGCGCGTGCCGATGCCCCACTCCGGCCATTCACGGGAGAGCTTGAGGAAGGACCGCGCTGGGTGGCGAGCGGCGTAGTTGCTGCGGCAGGTCGATGCCATTTTCGCGCCCGAGGCGGTAATTCCGTCGAATCTCCCTTATCTTCAAAGCGGACGTTTCGCTTTTGTGGTATCAGCCGATTTGGATAATCCTCGCGGCCATCCTGACCATCGCTATCACCACACCTCGACCCGTTTGCCGCGCCGCGATGAACACGCTGACCAGAGGACACCCCATGACCAAATATCTGCATACCATGATCCGCGTCAGTTCGCTGGAGGACACCATCGCCTTCTTCGAGGTGCTCGGCCTGCGCGAGATCCGCCGCCGTCCGGACCAGAAAGGCCGCTACACTAACGTGTTCCTTGCCGCCCCCGGCGACGAGGCGACTGCCGTGGAACTCACCTACAATTGGGATCCCGAGCCCTACACCGGCGGCCGCAATTTCGGACATCTCGCATACGCCGTGGACAATATCTACGACACCTGCAGCGCTTTCATCGCCCGCGGCGTGACGATCAACCGCCCGCCGCGTGACGGCCGTATGGCCTTCATCCGCACGCCGGACGGCATCTCCATCGAGCTGCTGCAGGCCGGCGAAGCGCTATCGCCTGCCGAACCCTGGACCAGCATGGCCAACACCGGTTCATGGTAGAGACGCCCGGCGTGGATTGGATCGTGGCGCCGCTCGAGTGAGGGAAGACCGAGGCCCTACCCTGGACCGGCGCTCGGCCCCAAACTGGAGGAGACAAGAGATGTCGCTATCCCCACAGACGCCGCGAAGCATCGAAATCGCACCGCTGACTCTGCATATCGGTGCGGAAATCCGCGGTGTCGATCTGACCAAGCCGTTGCCGCCGCAGCAGGTGAAGGAGGTGCGCGAGGCCTTCCTGAAATGGAAGGTCGTCTTCTTTCGCAACCAGCATCTCGATCATGCGCAGCACGTCGCGATGGCGCGGCAATTCGGCGAGCCGACGATCGGTCACGCTGTGCTCGGCCATCTCGATGACTATCCCGAAATCTATTCGGTCGCCAAGAACCGGCTCGCCAACGAAAACCGCGAGGCGCAAATGGTGACGCCGTGGACCGGCTGGCACGCCGACATCACCGCCGCGGTTAACCCGCCGATGGCCTCGATCCTGCGCGGCGTCACGATCCCGCCCTACGGCGGCGACACGTTCTGGACTAACTTGAACGCCGCCTATATGGCGCTGTCGCCGACCATGCGCGCCTTTATCGACGGGCTGCGCGGCATTCACCAATTCGGCAGCAGCACGAGCAAGCACAGCGACGAGTACACAGATCGTGTGAAGCGGCGTGCGCTTGAAAGCGAGCACCCGATCGTGACCGTGCATGCTGAGACCGGCGAGCGCATCCTGTATGTCAGCCCGTCATTCCTCAAATCGATCGTCGGGCTGACGCCGCGCGAAAGCCAGAAAGTCCTCGAAATCCTGTGGGAGCACATCACGCGCCCGGAATACACCGTGCGCTTCAAGTGGAACGAGGGCGACGTTGCGTTTTGGGACAATCGCTCGACGGTGCACCTCGCGCCAACCGACATCTTCGAATCCGATTTCGACCGCCAGCTCTACCGGGTGACGCTGGTCGGCAAGCCGTTAGTCGGCGTCGATGGGCAGCCATCGAAATCAATAGAAGGCGTGCCGATCCTGTCGGCGGCAGAAGAGCTAAAGATGTTGACGGCAGCGGAATAGCCATCCGCGAGGTTATGTCATGGCCGCGCAACTTGTCGCCGACCGGGGGGGCGATCGCGATTGGGTGAGCGCCGGGGAATGGCCGAGCGGCTCGACCCGTCTTGCACAGACTAAGATGAAGGAAGCCTGGAGCGCGTCATGAAAGAAAACAGCATAAGGCGGGCGGTGCGCGAAGGACGAGCGGCGCTAGGCACCGGGCTCAAGGAGTTTGCATCACGCGGCGTTCCCTGGATCATCGAGGCGGCGGGCTTCGATTACTGCGCGATCGACCACGAGCACGGCGCGTTCGACATGGAAACGATCGCGAACCTCGCAAGTTGGTTCCAGGCCACTAATGTCTCGGCCATCGTTCGGATCCACAAATCGTTCGCGCATCTGATTCCCGGCATCCTGGATCAGGGCATCATGGGTATCCAGGTGTCCGAGGTGGAAACCACCGAAGAGGCGCGCGCGATCGTCCGCCTGGCGAAGTATCCACCGATCGGCAACCGGGGTATCTCCGGCCAGGGGCCGCACACCGGATACAAAAGCTACGGTGCCCGCCATGCCACCGAATACGCGCCGTGGGCCAACGAGAACATCATCATTTGCCCGTCGATCGAGTCGCTCGAGGGCCTGGAGAATGTCGAGGAGATCGCGGCGGTCGAGGGGATCGACATGATCGCGTATGGGCATTCCGATCTAAGCGCGCAGCTTGGGGTTCACCTCGACCTCGAGCAGCCGAAATTCAAGGCGGCGGTGCGGCGGATTGCGGCGGCATGCAATGCACATGGCAAGCTCGCTCGCGGATCGGCGGAGACCGAGGCGCAGATCGAGGAATATTGGAAGCTCGGGTGCAAGGTGCTGAACCTGCCGGGGAACGATGTCAGTACCTATCTTGACGGGATGAAAGCGCGCGCGGGGCGTGCCCATGCCCGATTGAAGTCGATTGGGGTACCGACCCCATAACCGACCCCTCGACGATTACAGGCTCTGCGCCAGAACGCCGCCGTCGAGCGTGCCGTCAAGGGCGATCCTGATCCGGCGAAAAAGTTTGAGTCTCTTCAATTAGCCGGATAAGGTAAAGAAGTCGCCAATGAACGCATCTTTCAGCGTTCGTCAAATAAGGGGGGATATGTCTTGACTATCAGAAAATTGGCATTGGTCGCGATACCGGCAGTACTTGCTGCCGTGGGGACATCGTCAATCGGAGTTGCCTGGCAAACCCCCGGCCCCGCGGACGCCGGCCGCGTCGTGATAACGACGGAAGGTCCCGTTCGCGGCCTAGTCGCGAACGGCGTCAACGCCTATCTGGGCATCCCCTATGCGGCGCCCCCGGTCGGCGACTTGCGTTGGCGCCCGCCGGCGCCGCCCGCCCGCCACGGCCTTATCGATGCCACTCAATTTGCGAACACCTGTCCGCAGGTGACCGAACTCGGAGCATTTGCAGGGCCGTCAAGCACTACTGAGGACTGCCTCTATCTCAACGTCTTTACGACAGGGACAGGTGGACGGCCGAAGCCCGTCCTGGTTTGGATACATGGCGGCGGAAACGTCGACGGGGAAACCAACGACTATGATGGGAGCAAATTCGCCACAGGCGGTCCCCTCGGTACCCCCACCGTGGTCATAACGATCAACTATCGCATGGGCCTGTTTGGCTTCCTGTCGGAATCCCATTTGAATGCGGAAGGGCATCCCTTCGGCAACTACGGCATTTTGGATCAGCAGGCCGCGCTTCGCTGGGTTCGTGCCAACGTCGCAGCCTTCGGCGGCGATCCCAACAACGTCACGCTCGGCGGCCAATCGGCAGGCGCGATAAATACTGCGGCGAACATAATGTCGCCAGCCGCCGCGGGACTGTTTCAACGGGCGATCTTCCAAAGCAGCCCCATACCGAATGCCTACTTCCTTCCAGAGGCCGCCGCGCTGACCCTTGGAAATAACTTCGCGGCTGCAGCCGGCTGTTCCGATGCCGCATGTCTGCGCGCGCTATCGGCCGAGCGTATTCTTCAGCTGCAGGGAACAGCCAATGCTAACGGTCCTTTCGTATTTGGCGGCGCGATTGTGGATGGAACCATCGTTCCGGTCCTCCCGGAAACCGCATGGACAACAGGCGCGTACCAGCACATGCCCATGCTTGGGGGGACGACCAAGGACGATGGGGGCGGCAATTTCGGGTTGGGCATTGCCGAGTATTTCTCCGGTCCACCACAGGTTGCGGTGACGGTCGATCAATATAACGCCAACAGCCCGGCGGTGCAAGCAGCAGTATCCCCTCGCGAATTTTGGCAATGATCCTCAACTCGCTCAGAACAGGATCGGTGCAGATCCATTCAAATGCGATGCTCGCCGCGTCCTCACTCGAGCTGGCCGCCACGAACAGCGGCTTCCCGGTCTACGGCTACGATTTCACGTACCAGAATGCGCCGTATTACTTCCCGCAGATGCCCAATGCCGCAGCGCCGGGAGGGCATTTCCAGCCTCTCGCGGCACATACGAGCGACATTCAGTTCGTGTTTCTGGGCTACCACGGCGGAAATCTCGGCGTGAACCTGGACCAGACCAGCGGTCAGCCACGGGAGCTGCAGGGCGCGGAGATTACGCTCTCTGATCAGATCGTGGGAGCGTGGACAAGGTTCGCGAAGACCGGCAATCCGAACGGACCCGGACTTCCCACGTGGCAGGCGTTTACGCCGGGGAATGGGCCGTTCCTCCAACAGGATACCCCAAACTCGCTCGAAACCGACGCGGCAATACAGCGCCAATTACAAGTGCGAGTTCTGGGCGAGCCAGGAAGCCAGCCAATAGCTGGAGCGCCGAGGGGCAAGCTAAAGCTGACAGTGAACGAGGAGAAGACACGGATCTGCAGGGTTCCGGAGGGGGAGTTTGACTTCTTGGGCTATACGTTCGGGCGGATGTACTCTCCGGTGACGGGCAAGGCCCGGTTGGGCTACCGGCCGTCAAAGAAGAGCATCAAGCGCATGGTCGAAAGAGTCC
This sequence comes from uncultured Alphaproteobacteria bacterium, assembly GCA_963774345.1. Taxonomy (GTDB): domain Bacteria; phylum Pseudomonadota; class Alphaproteobacteria; order ATCC43930; family CGMCC-115725; genus AP-15. Next base: position 8,778 of record CAVZFB010000049.1, on the reverse strand, counting down.
ACGCGCTGACCGACCGAACGGGTACTTGGCAGGAGACCACAAAGCTGGTGGATCAGTTGAACCGCGCGCTTCGCGGGTGGGCTAATTACTTCAGTGTTGGTACCACCCGCAAAGCATATCGCGTGCTCGACACGTACACGGCTGTGCGGTTGCGCCGGTGGCTGCGCTTCAAGCACAAGGTCCGGCGACGCAAGGGCGGGAGCTTATCCACTCTCGCACCTCTACGGGCATTTCGGGCTCGTACGCCTAACCCAGCTTGGTCGCGGCCCGTCGTGGGTGAAGGCGTGAAGTCTTGTCCGAGAGCCGGATGCGGCAAATCTGCATGTCCGGTTCGATGAGCGTTGCGCCTTGTAAGCGCGTTGAACTCAGTCGCCTGAGATGGCGGCGGCGGCAAAGCCTAGCGAGCAGCCGCGTACCAAGTCTTGCGTGGCGTCCGGTAACGGCCGCTGCGAAGCGTAGACAGGGAGGTTGTAGGCCGGAACACCAGTGAACGGGAAGATAGCCCCGAAATCGAACGTGATCGGAGTAGCCGACCCTATCGCTCAAAGGGGAAGGCGGAATCGCTGGCCGCGCCAACGCGAGCGGCCTGGGGTGCTCCCGGGGTTCGTACCGCCAGCATGCAACCAAAGGGGTCAACGGGAACAAGGGAGATCCATCCGGTTCAAGCGCAAGCTTGTAGGACCTGCCAAGCCGATGAGGTGAGAAGGGGCTGATGATCGGGTGGAAGTCAGACTGACTGATAGTACTCCGAGGTCGGGAGAGCCGGCCACATGGGGAAGCGGTCAGCGGTAGTTGAATTGTTCTTGGGCGACATGGGCTCCATCCAACGGGAGACACGGCCTTCTATTCAAAGAGAAGATCAGCTGACCATGGAAACGAAACTTGAACAAATAGCAGCGAAGTGCTGTGAAGCAACTGCCGAAGAGCGTTGGTGCGGGAAATCCGCACGCCACGTTCTGTGGGAACCGGGGGCGGGCGACCGCCTCCGGTGACCCGGTGGGTGTGGAAACGGGAGCAACGGGCAACCTAGGAGCCTGTCCGAGTAATCGCGAGGACGAAAGAATGTGTCACTCGAAACCACGCTGTGGGAAGATTGCATCTCTGAAATCCGCAGATAGGACAATAAAATCTTAAGATCGCGTCCTTGCGGATATTACTCGGACAGGCTCCTAGTGAGGCACCGCCAGACGAAAGGGGCGGCAACAGACAGGGTCGACCTAAAGCCACCCGCGTCACACTCCGACTCTACCATGAAGAGCGGTTCCCGCCGACACGGCTGAGTGCCGGCTATGGGTTCAGAAAGGAGACGATCGCCGGAATGCTGCAACGGGCGAGATGCGCCGATTCCGGACGTTCATCGAGACGCGGGCCGGCGGCAGGGGTCGACCCAGAGCGGGCAACACCTTGGCCGAGCTGCAGCGCACCGGACGCCAACGATACAGCCCAGGCGGTCCTGCGCCGCGCCGTCCAGAAGCGGCGCACGACCCTGCAGATGGGACAGCCGATCCGCACGCCACGCCCGACCACCGCCCGCCGTGCCCCTGCTGCGGCGGCCACATGATCATTGTCGAGGTCTTTGCCCGCGGCGGCGCACCGCGCGGCCCGCCCTCCGGCGCTGGGATCAAGACCTGATCCGATGACCTTCCTTCCCGTCCCCTGGCAGCATCCATTCGCCGGAACGTCTCATTCCCGGCGCCGCACCTCTTTCATCCCAGCTTCGGCAAACGTCGCCAGGGCACCCAGGGGACAGTTCGCAATCAGCCCGTCGAATACGGCGCCAGCCACCAGTTCGCAATCACCAGCGGCTTTCAGCTCTCAGCAATCTTAGGAAAACCATCCCCCAGCAACGCCGCTGCTGCGCCAAATCCCCATAGACAAATCCAGCGCTCACCGCTTTTCCGAGGCTTCGTTCATCGGAGGCTTTCCGACGCCGGCCTTTTACCGGGTCGACCGCTCGTGCTCGGGCCGGCATCCGAAACCCTTACCTTACCGGAAGACGACATCCGCCAAGAATTCGGAGTTTTTGTTCCGGTGCGTCAGGCGAAGCTGACGCGATCCTGCCGGTGAAAGACCGGCCCCGGTAAGGCGGTAGCGCACCGCCGGGAAGCGAGTGTTGCGCAGTCGTCGGCGACGGCGGATGCGAAGCGTACACAGTGATCGGATGGGGTGGGGGATTGAGCCACGAAAGAAGTAACTTTGCGGAGGCCGAGACGCTCGGAACCGTCGAAGGCAACATGTGCGGCATCGCTATGCGAGATGCCGTCGCTCCGCCGGGGTCGAAGGCCACATCACGTCCGAAAGGAACGCGTCGGAACCTGAGAGGTCTCAAGTCCGGCCACAGGCTGCAGAGCCCGACTGGTCCGCATCGGGAAGGTGAGGAACCGAAGCCGATGATGCACGGGCATGAGAAGTCAGAACTCCGCCATAGTAGCAACGAAGCCGCCGAACAAGGCCGGGCGACCGGCAGCGGAGGCGGTGGAGCGAAGGGCGGAGGCCAAGGAGAACGCGAACCGATGCCGCACGTGCCGGACACAGTGCCGGGAAAGCGTGTCACCGACGCCGGAGCGCGTACGGAAGGCCGAGGCCAGCCGTCAAACATCCGAGGTGGGAGCCGTATGCAGGAAAGCTGCCCGTACGGTTCTGTGCGGGGGGCGCCCAGTAATGGGTGTCCCTACCGCAATCTGCTACTCAGACCCCGTTCCCAGCGATAGGCGGAGCAGGCTACCATAATCACATCGCGAAGCACGTATTCCATTAGCGTCGGCTATGGCACTCTCTTTCGGTAACCCACCATTTACTATTGCTGCTTTGGTGGGGTTGCATTCGAAACATGCATCGCGATGTGCCACAAACCCGCATCATTAACCGCTGTGACACCGGCATGTCCGCTAGGCCCATTAGGGAACATGAAATCGAGATAATACCAGACGACGTTCCCCTTTTGGTGGGCGTCTACGAGATTGAGCGTTATCTTGGGCGTCTTCTTCATCTGGTCGGCAAGTGCCTTCTCGATTTCAGACTTGCCTTTCAACACGCCCAGAACACCACTACTAAAGACCGCATCTTGGACGTAAAGGTCTGCGATCTTTCCGGCATTGCCGCTGTTATAGGCAGTCTGCCAATTTGACACGATTTCTTGAGCCACAGTCATCGCCTCGTCCGCATAAGCGGGCGGCGTGATTGCGACGACTGCCATCAGTATCAGTGACCGCAGCTTCATCAATTCCTCCCCTTTCTAACTACTCAATCACACAATATCACAAGTGAGCAACCGGTGAAACAAGCGGGGAGTTTTTATTCCCTCGCGCGCGCGAGGCTAGATACCCCCCGATGTCTCTCCACGCCGTAAGCGGTCAATTCGTACAAACGGTCTGCGGTTCGAGAAATTCGCCGACGAGGATGGCTGACCGGGCATTGTCACGGAAACCGGGTCGGGAGCCAGCGGCGTAGAGGGTAGCATGTAGCATGACTCCGCTCTGCTACCGCCGCCATCGCTTCCCGCCCGAGATCATCCAGCACGCGATCTGGCTCTATCTCCGCTTCATGCGATGTCGAGGAGCTGCTGGCCAACCGAGGGCTCGATATCTCTTACGAAACGGTGAGGCTCGGGCCCGCATCCGCTTCGCGACAATCGGGGTCTGGTCAACCGGGTGCGCCGGTTGCGCGGTCAGGTCGATGCGATCAAGCGCGCGCTTGCCGGTGAGGCTAGTGCTCAGACCTTCTGCAACGGATAACCGCGGCGCGCGGTGCGATCAACGGCTTGATGGCCGAGGTCTTGGAAGAACACGTGCGGGAATATCTATTGCCGCCCGACAGCGAAGCCGGGTCGCGTGAGGCGGATGCCGCCGAGGAACTAATCGGGATCATCCATTCCTATCTTACGTAGATGTGCGCGTGACCGCGTGCGGTTTGCAGAACGCCATCCAGGCAACGAAGAGTGCGCTGCTCAACCGAAGAGCTCTCAAACTAGCGCTTCCTCTTTCGCGCTCCCGCTGGACTCCCGGCTCCGGGGCAGGAAGGTCATTAAGAGCATTGCTCCAGTCGGCGCGTATGCGCGCCTAGCTCCGACCTAGATTTGGTTTACCAGATCCACCGCCACAGGCAACGGTTGGTAGTTGTTGCTGCATCGGCATGAGCTGTTTCATTAGTCAAAGGTCCACAGAAGGGCGCTCGAAATATCGAGATTCTCTGAGACTGGGCCAGAGGCGACCGGTTATCTCACCCAGATCGCAAGCGACCTGCAGGAGGATAGGAGCAACCGCATCGGTGTGCTGTCGCGCGCTGAGGGATCGGCGTGGTACAGAAGACGATGCCGCCCATCGAACTCGCCGAGCGGCTGGCGCTACTGCTCGCACTGGCCTTTTTTCTCGGCCTCGCCTTCGAGGAAACCTACAAGCGCGACGAACCAACGATCCCCGGCGGTATCCGGACGTTCCCGCTGGTCGGGCTGGCTGGAGCAATGCTTTATCTGGTCGAACCACATTGGGTCCTGGCATTTGGCGCCGGCCTCCTCGCCATGGGTGCGTGGTTATACGCCTTTCTCCGGCACGAACAGTCGCTGGAAATGGGTTCCGGCAGGACCCTGGTCGTCCCGGTATCGAACCTCCTCGTCTACGCCCTCGGACCGATCGCCTTGACGCAACCCCCTTGGGTCGCCGTCGGCGTGACCGTCGCGGCGGTGCTGGTCATCGGGACGCGCGAGCGGATGCACGGTTTTGTACGCCTGATCCCGCAGGACGAGGTCCTGACCGCCGGAAAGTTTCTCATTCTCGTCGGCATTATTCTCCCGCTCGTGCCTGATACCAGGTTGATCGCGATCTCGTCTGTGACCCCCTATCACATCTGGCTTGCAGTGATCGCGATCTCGAGCCTCTCCTATTTGACGTACCTCGTGCAGCGCTACCGTCCGGTAAAGGGGGGCGCGTTCCTTTCGGCGCTGCTCGGCGGCGCGTACTCGTCGACCGCGACCACTGTCGTTCTTGCCAAGCGGCAAAAGGAAGCGGTAACGCGCCGGCCCGAGCTATCGGCGGGCATTATCGCCGCCACGGCTGTTATGTATCCGCGGCTCGCCGCGGTGATCGCGTTCTTCAGCCCGCCTATGGCGGCGGTGCTGCTGCCTGGCTTGGGCTTTCTCTTTACCGTCGGAGCCGCGATCTCTTGGTGGGAATGGAGGAAGATCCAGCCTGGCTATGCCGATGACCTGGCGATCCCTGCCGCGAACCCGCTGCAACTAACGACAGCGCTAATCTTCGCCGTGGTGTTTCTCGCGGTATCGCTGGCGACCGCCTGGGTCGAATCGGTCTTTGGTCAGACTGGCATCTTTACTCTCGCGGCGCTCATAGGAGCGAGCGATATCGACCCCTTTGTACTGAGCCTTGCTCAGGGCGGCGCGCCGGGCATGAGCCTATCGGCAGTCGCCGCAGCGGTGCTGATCGCCGCCTCCGCAAACAATATCGCAAAGGCCGCCTATGCCATCGGGTTTGGCGGCCTCGCCGCGACCGAGCGGCCGGCTATCCTACTCGGCGCGCTCGCGCTGCTCGGCTTCGCCGCAGCGGCAGCCTACCTCGTGTGAGCGCAGGTGGGAGAGTACGTTCGAGCCGACCTCGGCCGCTGGTGCAAAGACGAGGGCGGGGGTGGGGAACACCATTCCCGCTGGAGCGTGTAACCGGGCTGGACATATCGGCCGAGGATCTCAGCCATTTGCTCTGAAACGTGCCTTTCGACCCTGACCGGTGATATGAGAAATGCGCTTGGTCGCCGCCGTGGCGGAATCGCGCGGCGCTATTTTGATCGCCAGCAGATCGGCCGAATCCCGACGGCGCCCCGGTCATCGACACAAGCACACTGGGCGGCAATCCGGTTGACGACGTCCTCGGCGGCCAACATCGAAGACATTCCGCAAGGGTCGGTCTTGACAGCGGTTCGCCCAACATCCGGATAAAGAAGAGTCGTTGATTGACCGATCGCTACCGTTCGCTTTCGAGCTGTGCCCGCGCCGCGTCGAGCGCCGCGCGGGCTTCTTTGTCAACCGTGGGAAACTTCAGGTCGAGCTTATCCAGCGCCTCGTTTATCGCCGCTACCACGACGAGGCGGGTGAACCACTTGTTGTCGGCGGGCACTACGAACCACGGTGCATGCGGCGCGGCGGTGACGGCGATTGCCTGCTCGTAGGCCGCCATGTAGTCGTCCCAGCAGCCGCGCTCAGCGAGGTCGCTTGCGCTGAACTTCCAGTTCTTCTCGGGCTCCTCGAGCCGGCTCAGGAAGCGCCGCTTCTGCTCCTCCTTGGAGATGTGGAGGAAGAATTTCTGGATAGCCCACCCCTGGCGCGCGAGGTGGTGCTCGAAGGCGGCGATCGCCTCGAGCCGCTCCACCCAAATCCGCTTGCCGATCAGCGAGGACGGAAGGCGCTGCTTCTCGAGCAGCGCCGGATGCACACGCACCGCCAGCACTTCCTCGTAATGGCTGCGGTTGAAGATGCCGATCCGCCCGCGCGCGGGCAGGGCCCGCACGATGCGCCAGAGGAAGTCGTGAGCGAGGTCCTCAGGACCCGGCGCCGTGAACGATGTCACCTGCACGCCTTGCGGGTTCACGCCCGACATCACGTGCTTGATTGTGCCATCCTTGCCGGCGGCGTCCATCGCCTGGAAGCAGCACAGCATCGCCCAGCGATCTTGGGCGTATAGTTTCTCTTGCTGCTCGGAGAGCCGCTGCACGCCGCCTTCCAGCAGAGCGCGCGCCAAGGGCTTGTCGGACTGATGCCCGGCCGTGTCCGCGGGGTCGTGGTCTTTGAGCCGGAACTTTTCCCCGTCTGTCACCCGGTAGCGGTCGATGATCTCGCTCTCCTGCGTGCGCAAGATCCTGTAGGCCTGCGTTTTATCCGCCCGCTCCGGCATCGGTTTCTCCCACAACCGCCTGTTCCACCTGACGCGCTGTCACCGCAAGAAAGCTCTATCCAATCACTTCGTCGGCGCGAGCAAGCAACGCGGACGGCAGTTGCAGGCCGAATTGCCGTACGGTTTTTTGGTTCACCACCAACTCAAATTCGGTTGGAGCTTGAACAGGCAGTTCGGCAGGATTGGCACCACGCAAGATCCGATCAACGTAAGATACTGCGCCTGCAATAAGCTTCTCGATTATGACCCCGTACGACATGAGGCCGCCTGCCTCGCAGAACTGGCGAAACGGATAGATCGCCGGTAACCTGCACTGCGCAACCAACGCAGTAATCCGGACACGCCGGAAAGAAGTGATCGCATCCGGCAGAAAAATAAGCCCGCTATTCGGCTTATCCTTGAGCGAGCGAATTAGACGATCAATGTCGGAGCTATCGCCGCTCGGTGTCTCGATCGAGGCGATCCCTAACTTACTCGCGACTTCGTCAATTGACCTGCGAAACGCCTGAGAATTGTTGCCCGGTTCAGGGTTATACACGATCCCAATATTCTCAACATTTGAAGCCACTTCCTTCAGAAACGAAACCCACTTGCCGCCGAGCGACGGTTCGAGTGCCGTAAAACCAGTCACCTTGCCGCCAGGACGTGAGAAGCTCGCGACGTAACGCATCCCGACCGGGTCGCTGACCATCGCGAAAACAGTCGGAATGTCAGAACGTTCGGCATGCAATGCAGCCATCGATGTGTTGGTCACTGCGAAATAACATCACGCAGCAAAGCGATCAGCTCGCGAGCATACGCCCGGGAGCGATCGGTATCGCCACCAGTTATTCGAAATTCGACCCCGAGATTCTGGCCGAGTACCCATCCTTTCTCTTTGAGAACTGTCTGGAGAATGTCGACCTGGTATTGTTCCAAAATAAGAGCCCCAACACGGCGCCCACGGCCTTGAGCGCTCGCGGGGCCGACGCTCTTCACGACTACCTAGTCGCTTCGCCCAGTCACCACCATATCAATCTCGCGGCTGCCGCATTTCGAGCAGACCAACCGGTCCCGCCACTCGGGAACGGTCATTTCGGCGGCGTAGCGCTGAGCCTGTTCGGTGGGATCGGGCTCGACTTGATGGCGGCAATCTCGGCACCACACGATGAGGCGAACGCCGGCAGCAGCCGAACTGCCTAGCGTCGCCGGCCGGCCCGGCTCGGATTTCAACGCTAGCGCCCCGCCCGACGCCTTTTGGCCGCTGTCGCGCGCGGCGGCTCGTAATGCTTCGATGGCGGCGATGACCCGCGCGCCGGCTCCAGCCCATCGTCGCAAGAATGCCCTTCAAGGTCTGAATGCGCGGCGACAATGGATAGCGATCCGCGTCGATAGTGTTAGTCAGAAGCCGCGTGAGCCACAACATCGAAAAACCTAGAAAAACTCGCGCATTTCTCACAGGCGGTGACGTCAACGGTATCGCGCTCGTCTGGGAGGGGTAGGGGGCGCTAGTCGGGGGGCCGCCCCTTCCCTATTAGGCCGCAGATAGCCTAGCATTGGTGCACTTCTGAGCCAAATTCCCTGCGCGCAGGAGGGGTGCCCCGAAATCAGAAGCGGAAAAATCGGGCCGGTTGTAACGCGTCACGGCTCGTCTCGTTGCGCGTCACCGCAGATGGTCATCGAGAAATCCGTGAAGGGCCTTGCGTAACGCTGCGGGATCCTCGCGCTCGTTTTGAGAGAGCCGCCCGCGACGAATGAGCACGTCCACCTCGCTCTCGCGTAATTCGATCGTGATGCACCTCAAGCCCTTCCTGCGACGGTTCCGATGCCGGGCCATGCGCAGCGCGCCGGCTGAGGGTGCACCGTTGGTCGAGGGATCGTTCAACGGATCTGTCATAGGGCCAAC